>NZ_FNES01000008.1 GCF_900100195.1 Billgrantia gudaonensis | reverse complement strand
TCAGCGTCGAGGCTGCCGCCTCGGCCGCCGAGCTGGCGACCAGCGATGCCGCACTGACCGACCGCGACAGCGTGCGTCTGGACAGCATCTTCAGCGTGGCCGACAGCGACTACGGTGCCGACGGACAAGGTAGCACCAGCTGGAGCTACGGCCTGAGCCTGGACGTCGAGGCCGGCACGGCCAGCGGCCTGACCAGCGGTGGCGAGTCGATCACCCTGGGCACCGACGGTGACGCCATCGTCGGCAGCGCCGCGGACGGCGAGGTGTTCCGCCTCGAGCTGGGCGAGGACGGCGACGGCAATGCCATCGTCGAGCTCATCCAGAGCGGCGCCATCGACCACGTCGAGGGTAGCCAAGACGGTGCCGACGTCGAGCAGCTGCTGCTCGACAGCGGCCTGGTCAGCCTCACCGGCACGGCCACCATCGAAGACAGCGACGGCGACACCGCCGAGGCCAGCACCAGCATCGACTTGGGTGGTCGGGTCAGCTTCGGCGACGACGGTCCGACCTTCGTCGATGGCGGCATCGACGATGCCTCACTCAGTGCTGCTGCCGATAGCCAGACTACAGGGGATCTCAACCTCGATATCGGTGCTGACCTTGAAGGCGCGCAAATTGCCGATGCCACGCTGAAGGCCGATGGTGATGGTTATATCCAGGTCGACTATCAGGATGATGGCTCGACGAACACCACCTATCTGACATCGGGGGGTGAGAAGCTGCTCTACTCCTTTGACGAGGGCTCTCAGCGGCTGACTGCCTACAAGGATGGTGACTCTAGTCAGTCGCCGGTATTCACCATCGACTTCGACGCCACCGGCAACATCTACCAGGTGAACGTTGTCGAGGCCCTCGATCCGGTTGCCGTGAGCTTCGCTGCAGCCGGGTTCGAGAATAATGGCGGCGGTATTGCCGGAAACCTGAGCTTCGAGGGAACCGATCTTGAAGCGTTGTTTACCTCCAGTGAAGGTTCCGTTAATTGGTCGAGCAACGGCATCGGAGCTGGTAATAACCTAATCGGAGAGGGCGAGACGCTGTATGCCCAGTTCAATGAAGTATTGACACAGCTCGATTTCGAGATGGGTAACGATGGTGACCTGTCCTGGGAAGCCTTCCGGGGCGGTGACTCCGTCGGCACGGGATCGGAAACCTCGATCAGTATCGAAGGCGGTTTCGATGAAGTGCATTTCTATGGCAGCGATGGTGGTGGGCAATACAACGTCAATAACTTCAGCGGGGCGTATCTGGATTCCAGCTTGAATTACCAGTTGCCCGTCGATGTCGTGGCCGCCGACGGCGATGGCGATCTCGCCGACTCTGCATTCGATATCGACTTCGAGCCGACGGATACCTCCGTTGATGTGCCCGATTTGCTGCTCGTCGATGACAATTCCAGCAGCACCGGTCTTGAAACGGCAGGTGGTAACGACGTGTTGGTGGGCGATGTTGGCGGTAATAAGACCAACATCACCCCCGGACAAGACTACAACGTATCGTTGGTGGTCGATTCATCGGGCAGTATTGCCAATCAGTTGTCACTGCTGAAAGATTCTCTCAAGAAATTGGCGGACCAGCTCGTCAATCATGATGGCTCCGTCAACCTGCAGCTCGTCAGCTTCGAGACGAATGCCGAGACGCTGCTGACGCTGGATGACATTACCAACACCGATGGGGCATTGAGCACGATCGAGTCGGCGATTGACGATCTGGATGCCGATGGCGGTACCAACTACGAGGCGGCCTTCCTAGAGGCCAAGCAGTGGTTCGACGGCCAGCAGAATGACTATGAGAACCTGACGTTCTTCCTGACGGACGGTGATCCCACTTATCATCTTGATAAGTGGGGTAATCCCACGAACGATGGTAGTGGCTCGCAAACTAGTGAGGGCAATTTACAGAACGCTATCGATGCCTTCGGGCCGCTGTCGGATATCAGCACAGTTCATGGGATTGGACTTGATGTCTTCGATAATGGAAATGTCAATGAAGACTATTTGAGATACTTCGACAACACAGATCCCAATGGACAGGCAACTGTTGTCTTTGGATCGACGACAGAAACAACCATTGCCGATTTTCAGGGGAATGATGATCCTCTCGATGGAGAGGGTAACTGGACCGTAATAGGCGGAGATGGTTCTGTTGATCGCAAAGGATGGGGGAATTATCTGGAGTTAGATTCGGAAGGAGGCTCCGTAACTATTCGTAGTGACTCCTTCTCTGTCAGTGAAGGTGGGGCTTCTATCGTTCTTCAGTATGGCGTAGAGGATGATAATTGGGAAGATGGGTTTTCCTGGTCGCTTGAGAAGCTATCAGGAGGTGCTTGGAGCGAAGTCGAAAATGGTCAGCTCGATAGCTGGCAGAGTTATCGAACGATAGGTTCAGATTTGGGAGCTGGAGACTATCGTCTGGTATTTTCCGTTGAAGATAATAGCTGGGGGTGGCGTGATGATGCTAAGCTGGAACTCCACGATATTGAGCTGTCCATTCCTGATCGAGTCACCGGAGATGTTGGTCAGCCATCCGTCATAATGTCTGCTGAAGAACTCGACAACGTCCTCGAGGGTGGCAACACGGAAGAGGTGCCCGAAGAAGTCGGCGATGACGAGCTTCTGGGTGGTGATGGCGATGACATCCTGTTAGGCGATGCGGTGGAGCATCCCGATCATCAGGGCGAGGGCTTCCAGGGCATCCTGGATGAGCTCGAGTCTCAGAATGGTCAGGTGCCGACGAACGATCAGGTGCTGGATTATCTGAAGGATAACCACGAGTCGTTGGTGCTGCCTCAGGATCAGGGCGGCGACGACACCCTGATTGGCGGAGCCGGCAACGATATCCTCTACGGTGGAGCGGGTGCAGACACCTTCGCCTGGCAGTTTGGCGATGAAGGCGCCGAAAACGACCCCGCCGAAGATGTCGTCAAGGATTTCACCGTGGTGGGCGATACCGACGACGGCCAGTTCGGCGACTCGGACGAGCCGAATGCCGACCGCTTGGATCTCGCCGATCTCCTGCAGGGTGAAGACGAAGACAGCATTGGCGACTACATCTTCGCCGAGGAGGAGGGCGACAACGTCGTGCTGCATATCAGCTCGGATGGCTCGTTGGCCGGTGACAAGGATAACGCCGATCAGACGATCACCCTGGAAGGCAAGTCGTTCGCCGACTTCGGGGGTGATGTCAGCGACAGTGCCGATCTGATCCAGCACATGATCGACAGTGGCCAGTTGAACATCGACCAATAAGCGTCGTTCGTTCGATCCGCGTTTGCCCTGTCCGGTTCGTCCGGGCAGGGCGTTTTGCTATGCTGCCCAAAACGCCGAGGAAGCGAGACCATGTACGTCAAACGCAACGAGACAGGCCAGATCGTTCAGGCGGCCCGCGAGCCTTCGGCGGAGTGCCGGGAGTTCGTACCGCCCTGTGCGCCGGATCTGCAGGCCTTCATGGCCGAGGACGAGGAGTTCGAGGGCATCGACCTCTCCAAGACCGATCTCGCCTTCATCCGCGTGCTGGAAGACCTGCTGGAGGTGCTGATGGACAAGGGGGTGATCAGCTTCACCGACCTGCCGGAACCCGCTCAGCAGAAGGTGATGGAGCGCCAGTCGCTGCGCCAGCGATTGAATAGCGTGGATTTGATGGGGGAGGAGGATGACGGCGGCATCATCTGAGAGGCCGTTTACAAACTACTGCGCTCGCCCATGCTGCGTTGGAATCAGCCTCGTGCGCGAGCCCGGTCCTTTTTTCGGCTGATTCCGCCTTGCCTGGCCATCGCTCGTGACTTTTGTAAACACCCTCTGAGCCGATAGCCATCCCCCACATGCAGCCGGGCCGAGCGGACGATCGTCCGCTCGGCCCGGCTGTGTGCGGTTCCGTTAGCCTTCCTGTCGCACGCCGGGGCCCGTCACGCCGTCCATGCCGAGCTGGAAGAGCAGTTCGGCCTGCTCCTGGCGTCGTACGCCTTCGGCAATGGTGAGAATGCCCAGCGAGTGAGCGAGGGTGTTGATGCCGCGCAGCAGGCTCTGCCGATCCGGATTTCCCTCGATCTCGTGGCTGAGCGAGCCATCCACCTTGAGGTAGGCGAGCCCCAGGTCGTGCACGCTGTCGATTTCGCCGAAACGGGTCGTGACGTGCTCGAGCCCCATGCGGCAGCCCAGCGAATGGAGTTCGCGGCATAGGCTGCGGAAGCCTTCAGGGTTGTGCATGGCGATGAGCTCGGGGACTTCGAACCACAGCCGTGGCGCCAGCTCGGGCCGGGCGCGTAGCCGGGCGATCAACTCGCTGACGAAGTGGCCGTCGCGCAGCGAGCGCGGCGAGAGGTTGATGCCCACGGCCTGGCCGCTCGCGGCGGTGTCCTCGAGGGCCGCCGAGACGACGGCGAGATCCAGTGCCGGGGCCATTTCCAGGCGCGAGACCCAAGGCAGGAAACGTCCTGCCGGGCGCCATTCGCCGGCCAGGTGCAGCCGTGAGGGCACCTCGTGGTGCAGCAGTTCGCCCTGGCGGTTCAGCACCGGGTAGTGGGCCAGCTGCACTCCGTCCAGCAGGGCCGCTTCCAGCGCACTGCGCCATTCGGCATGACTGGTGAACAGGGCGTCCTGCTCGGCGCTTTCGACGATGACCTGTCCGTGTTCGTCGCGATCCTCGGCGCTGGCCAGGGCGCCGTCGAGGCTGGCCAGCAGCGTTTGGCGAGTCATGCCGGGGGCGTACTCGACGAGCGCCGAGGGCAGCGTCA
Source organism: Billgrantia gudaonensis (assembly GCF_900100195.1). Lineage (GTDB taxonomy): Bacteria > Pseudomonadota > Gammaproteobacteria > Pseudomonadales > Halomonadaceae > Halomonas > Halomonas gudaonensis. Next base: position 186,780 of record NZ_FNES01000008.1, on the reverse strand, counting down.
GAGCCGCTTCCGGATGGCGGCTGGCGAGGTCTCGTAGCCGCTGCTTCAGCTCATCGCCCAGGGCTTCCAGGTCGTGGGCGCGAGGCAGCACCAGAGCGAAGTCGCTGCCGTTGAGGCGTGCCACGCGGCCGTCGCCGTTGAGGGTGTTGAGCTGCTCGAGTTCGTTTACCAGCGCGGCCAGCAGGGCATCGGTGGTCGGATGCCCCAGCTGCTGGTTGAGCTGCGCCATGTCGGCGACGCGGACCAGGGCGAGCACGCCGCTGGCATCGTCGCCGTCGCTGTGTAGGTGGCCTTCCAGGCGGGCCAGGAACGGCTCCCGCTGGAGCGCATTGGTCACCGGGTCGTGCTCCAGGCGGCGGCGCAGCTGATCGAGCTTTTCGCTTTCTTGGCCCAGCATCGTGCTGACCGCCGAGGAGAGGCGGTTCATGGCCTGCACGACCTGGCGCAGCTCGAGGGTGCGAGGCTCGGGCGAGGTGACGAAGCGCCGCTCGCCGATGGCTTCGGCCTGGGAGACCACATGGTCCAGCGGGCGGCGTACCGTGCGCACGATCCACACCGCCAGCAGCAGGCTGATCAACCCTGCCACGGCGAACCAGCCGGCGAGGTTCAACGTGTTTTGCCACAGCGAACGGTAGGCGTAGCTGTGCTGGCTTTCCAGAGTGAGGGTGCCGAACTGTCGCCAGCCGTCCTGGATCACGGCTTCGCCGGCAGGCACCTCGAAACGTATCAGGTCGACGAACCAGCCCGGCACGTCTTCGATGTGCTCGCCCGCTTCACGCTGCTCGATGGTGTCTCCCTCGGCATCGCGCAGTTCGATGCGTCGGTAGTGTCCGGTGTCGAACTGGGCGGCGATCAGCAGTTCCAGGGTGACCGGATCCTTTTCCAGCTGGCTCATCGACAGTGCCAGTGCGTTGGCGTTGTCGCTGTTCTTGATGCGAACTTCCTGTTCGATGTAGTGGCGGCTGGTACTCACGCTCACCGCCAGACTGCCCACGAAGGCCAGCAGCAGCACTACCACGATGGTCAGCCAGAGCTGTTTGATCAGTGACATCTCGGTGCTCCCTGGGGCATGCATGCCCATGTTCGTAACGTCAGACGAATCCGTGTTCCTGCATACGGCTGATGGCGTTCCGCCAGCGCGACAGACGGGCCACGGGGTCGGCCTGGGACTGCGTCGAGCTGCCGGTCCATAGCCCGGTACTGTTGAAACTGAAGACGGGGTCGAGGTCGGTACGCTGTGAACCGGGGCGGATCGACTTGACCAGGTTGTCGAGGATGCGCGGGTCCGCGCTGGGCGTTTCGTAGTAGCCCAGCACCATGTGCGCCTGGGTGAGATTGCCGCGACCCAGGCGGGCCTTTACGTAGATCATGCGCAGCCGGTCGCCGGGCACGCCCAGTTCCTTGAGGGTGACGTACTTGGCGATGGAGTAGTCCTCGCAGTCGCCTTCGCGCTTGCCCATGGTTTCCAGCGGGGTGGCCCAGTAGTCTTCCTGGCCCCAGATGTCGATGTCGTCGAGCCAGCGCACGCGGCGGTTGAAGAAGTCGTTGACGTCGCGCAGTTGGACATTCAGGTCGGCCCCGTCGAGCCGGTCCAGCAGGTCGAACCACTCTTCCAGTGTGCTCAGGCCTCGCGAGCCGTAGAGGCGCCGCATGCTGTCGCGCAGGCGCGCACGGTCGATGCCGGCGTGCAGGCGTGGCGCGGAAATGCCGAGCCCGGCGGCGAGCAGCAGTCCGCCCAGCCCCGCCAGGAAACGGCGGCGCCCGATGAGCGGAGGTGGCTGGGCCGGCATGGCAGACATCGGTTTCCTGGCCTGACTGAATGAGCGATCACTGAAGTTTAGAAGCCAGCGATGAGGATGGCGAGAGTCGGTCGCGGTGGGGACGGAATCCTTACGCCTTTTGGCTGATGGGCATCATGCACGATCGGTCACGGAGCGCGACGTCGGCGAGTTCAGGTCAGCCGGCCCGCACGGTTGCGAACCGGATTGGCGTACTGGGCCAGCCACCACTCCTGCAGCTCGCCGGGAACCTTGGCCAGGCGCTGCTGAAAGCGGCTGCGGTCGGCATCCGTGACGTCGCTCAGGTCGACCAGCTCGGGGGCGTCGCCCAGCGCCTCGAGCGCCAGGTAGTGGCTGGGGAAGAGGTGGTAGCCGTCGACGACCTGGCGGTCGATCTCTTCCGCGGCGGCTTCCGGGGTGTCGAAGCGGCTATCCAGCGCCTCGCCGAAGCGTAGTTGGACGCGCCCCTTGTGGCCGGTGATGCCGGTCACGATCGAGCCGATGTCTTCGAACTCGCTCTTCTCGTACTGACCCCGGGTGTGGATCGCATGCAGTTCCCGGGCCTTTTGCAGGTCGCAGGGGTCGTATTCGTAGCTGATCGACACGGGAACGATGCGCAACTCGGCAATGGCCTTGCCGATGGAAGCCTGGCGCTCCTCCCGGCGACGCGCCATGGTCAGCATCTTGATGATCGCCGGGTCGGTGCGATCGATGCCGTCCTTGGCGCGCCCCTCGCGCTGGGCCATCCAGATCGAGTGGTTGTCGACCAGAATCGAGTGGCGGATGTACTCCGAGAGCAGTTGATAGGCGGCCAGCATGGCGCGCTTGCCGCGCAGCGCGCGCGGCACGATGAAGCTCTTGTTGAGCCGCATCAGGTCGGTGACGTAGGGCTTCTTGAGCAGGTTGTCGCCGATGGCGATGCGTACCGTGTCGCGGCCGGCGGTGTGCAAGGCGTAGTTGACGAAGGCCGGGTCCAGCGAGATGTCGCGATGGTTGCCGATGAACAGGTAGGCGGTGTCCGGCGCCAGGCGTTCGAGGCCGTCGACGCGAAAGTCATCGGTGGAGGTGCGGATCATGCGTGCCATGTAGTAGGCCACGCGCTGCTGAAAGTCACGCACGCTGTTCACGTCGCGAGTTTCGCGACGAATGGCGAAGGCAGCCACGGCCCGCGCCAGGGGGGGCGCCAGACGACTCAGACGCGGCAGGCGGTAGCGTGTCAGGGCATCCAACAGTTCGCGGTTGCCGGCAAGCCGGGCCAGCACCTCGGCCACTTCGTCATCCTGGTAGGGGCGGATGTCGGCCCAGGGATCCTGTGAGTCGATAGCCATTGCGGTGTCGGTCATTGCGGGTCTTGGTTGCCTGGGTCGGTCGTGGAAGGAGCAGCGGTTGCCTCGGCCTCGCCGCCGAGCCAGTTTATCAGCTGTTCGATATGTTCGCTCAGGGCCTGGGTCATGAGCAGGAAGTCGGCCTCCAGTCGCACCAGGGCATCGCCGTCGTCCTCGGTCTGGTTGGCTTCGTCGATCAGCGCATCGCCGAAGCGCAGCGACTTCAGCGCCAGGTCGTCATGCAGCACGAAGCTCAGCCGGCCCTCGATCTCCATGGCCAGCTTGCTGGCCTGGCGTCCGCTGGCCAGCAGCTGCTGTATTTCGTCGCTGTCCAGGTCGACCTGGCGCGCCCGCAATACGCCGTCGTCGCCCTTGGCCTTGAGTTCCACCTGATCGCCGAGCTGCAGGTCGGCGGGGCGCTCTTGCGGTTCGGTCAGCCACTGGGTCATGGCCCGGGGGGGCAGGGTGCGCGTGGCGAGCGGCGTCACCTTGAGGCTGCCCAGGGTGTCGCGCAGCAGATCCAGCACGTCCTCGGCGCGCTGCCGTGAGCTGGCGTTGATGCCGATCAGGTCGCGGCGGGTGTCCCACCACAGGTCGAGACGCTGACGGCGCACGAAGGCGCGGGGCAGCAGCTCTTCCAGCACCTGTTCCTTGAGGCCCTGCTTTTCCTGGCGGCGCAGCTTGCGCCCTTCGCGCGCTTCGATGTCGGCACTGCGCTCCTCCACCTCCTCGCGAACCACGGAGGCGGGCAGCAGCCGCTCCTGGCGCAGTGCCGTCAGCAGGCGGTGGCCTTCGAGCTCATGCAGCAAGGCGACGCCGGCGCGGCCTGCCGGCGGGCACCAGCCCAGGCGCCGCGCCTCGTTGCCGCCCGGTGCGCGTGCGGCGCGCTCGGCCATGGCCGCTTCCAGGTCGGCCGCGTCGAGACGCGGGGCCCCGTGCAGGCGATAGAGGTGCAAGTGCTTGAACCACATGATGCATACCCGAGCCAAAAAAGGAGGCACATTATGGACAAGCGAGCGGCAGGGTTCCAGTGACCGATGGGACGGACACGATGGCGTCATTTTCAAACGGAAGTTTGAATGTGTTTCGGTGCCGGCCTAGAATCCCTGCGATTCGTCCGCCATTTGGGAGCAAGTCATGGAATCCCGCCAATCCCGCACCACGCTGCGCGTGCGCGGCTACCATCTCGACGGTTACGGCCACGTGAACAATGCACGCTACCTGGAGTTTCTCGAGGAGGGGCGCTGGGGGTACTTCGACGACCGCCCCGAGGTGGCGGCGCTGTTCGCCTCGGGCAAGCACGCCTTCGTTGCGGTCAACCTCAACATCGACTACCGCCGCGCCGCCGTGGCCGGTGACGACTTGGAGGTGATCACCCAGGTGGCCGAGCTGGGGTCGCGCAGTGCTCGCATGCACCAAGCGATTCGGCGCTGCCGCGACGGCAAGAGCGTGGTGGATGCCGACCTGACCTTCGTGCTGCTCGACGTGGCCGCCAATCAGGCGGTGACCATCGAGGGAGCCATTCGCGAGGCGCTGCTGCCGCTGGTGATGCCCGCCGAGTGACACTCCCTGCCTTTGCACGCCACGCGGTGGTATGATGGCAGGCTGTTGCGGCGAGCCATGCGCCCTGCGTGGTGACACGCCAACCTGTTGCAGTGCAAAGGATTCGACGACCCATGGGTGACATCGCCAGAGAGATTCTGCCAGTCAACATCGAGGACGAACTCAAGCAGTCGTATCTCGACTACGCGATGAGCGTGATCATCGGCCGGGCGTTGCCCGACGTGCGCGACGGCCTCAAGCCGGTGCACCGGCGCGTGCTGTTCGCCATGCACGAGCTGGGCAACGACTGGAACAAGCCCTACAAGAAGTCCGCTCGCGTGGTGGGCGATGTCATCGGTAAGTATCACCCCCACGGTGACAGTGCCGTCTACGACACCATCGTGCGCATGGCCCAGGATTTCTCCATGCGCCACGTGCTGGTCGACGGCCAGGGCAACTTCGGCTCCATCGACGGCGACAACGCCGCGGCCATGCGCTACACCGAGGTGCGCATGTCGCGGCTCGCCCACGAGCTGCTGGCCGACCTGGAGAAGGATACCGTCGACTGGGTCGACAACTACGACGGTACCGAGCGCATTCCCGAGGTGCTGCCCACCAAGGTGCCCAACCTGCTGATCAACGGCTCTTCGGGCATTGCCGTGGGCATGGCCACCAACATTCCGCCGCACAACATGGTGGAAGTGATCGACGGCTGCCTGGCGCTGATCGACGATTACACCCTGTCCGTCGACGACCTGATGGAATACATCCCCGGCCCGGATTTTCCCACCGGGGGTATCATCAACGGCCGCGCCGGGATTCTCGAGGCCTATCGCACCGGGCGTGGCCGCATCTACGTGCGCGCCCGCCACACCATCGAGCACGACGAGAAGAGCGGTCGCGACCACATCATCGTCACCGAGCTGCCCTACCAGGTGAACAAGGCACGGCTGATCGAGAAGATCGCCGAGCTGGTGAAGGACAAGAAGATAGACGGCATCGCCGAGCTGCGCGACGAATCCGACAAGGAAGGTCTGCGCGTGGTGATCGAGATCAAGCGCGGGGAATCCGGCGAGGTGGTGGTCAACAACCTGTTCGCCCAGACCCAGCTGCAGAACGTCTTCGGCATCAACATGGTGGCGCTGGAAGACGGTCAGCCCAAGATCCTCAACCTCAAGGAGGTGCTCGAGGCCTTCATTCGTCATCGCCGCGAGGTGGTCACGCGGCGCACCCTCTACGAGCTGAAGAAGGCCCGAGAGCGCGGCCACATCCTGGAAGGCCTCGCCGTTGCCATCTCCAACATCGACGAGGTGATCGAGCTGATCAAGGCCTCGCCCAGCGCCGCCGAGGCCAAGGAGAAGCTGCTGGCACGCAGCTGGCAGCCCGGCCAGGTCACCGGCATGCTCGAGCGTGCCGGTGCCACTTCGTGCAAGCCCGAGGATCTGGAGGAGGGCTTCGGGCTCAGCCCCAGCGGCAGCGAATACCTGCTGTCGCCGGCCCAGGCCCAGGCGATTCTCGAGCTGCGCCTGCATCGCCTCACCGGGCTGGAAACCGAGAAGCTGCTCAACGAATACTTGGGCATTCTCGAGAAGATCGCCGAGCTCACGGCGATTCTCGCCTCTGCCGATCGACTGCTGGAGGTGATCCGCGAAGAACTGACGGCGGTGCGCGACCAGTTCGGCAACTCACGCAAGACCGAAATCCAGGCCAGCCATCTCGATCTCTCCATCGAGGACCTGATCGCCGAGGAGGATATGGTGGTGACGGTCTCGCGGACCGGGTATGCCAAGACCCAGCCTCTCTCCGACTACCAGGCGCAGCGCCGCGGCGGACGGGGCAAGTCGGCCACGGCCATGAAAGACGAGGACGTCATCGAGCACCTGCTGGTGGCCTCCACCCACGACACCGTGCTGTTGTTCTCCAATCGCGGCAAGGTCTACTGGCTGAAAGTCTACGAGATGCCAGTCGCCAGCCGCGGCTCGCGGGGCAAGCCGCTGGTGAACCTGCTGCCGCTCGACGAGGGCGAGGCGATCAACGCCATCCTGCCGGTACGCGACTACGACGCGAACAGCTACATCCTGTTCGCCACCGCCAAGGGCACCGTCAAGCGCACCAGCCTCGAGCAGTTCTCGCGGCCGCGCAGCGTGGGCCTGATCGCCATCGACCTGGATGAGGACGACCGCCTGGTGGGTGCCGCCATCACCACCGGCACCGACCATGTGATGCTGCTGTCGTCCAACGGCAAGGCGATCCGCTTCGAGGAAACCGACGTGCGCGCCATGGGCCGCACCGCCCGCGGCGTGCGCGGCATGCGTCTGAAGAACGCTGCCGAGGTGATCAGCCTGATCATCCCCCAGAGCCAGCAGATCGATGCCGAGGCCGACAACGAGGCCGAAGGCGAGGAGGGCGCCGTGCTCGAGAACGGCAACGGCGGCCAGATCTACATTCTCACCGCTAGCGAGAACGGTTACGGCAAGCGCACGCGGCTGGAGGAGTTTCCGCTGCGCGGCCGCGGGGGTCAGGGCGTGATCGCCATGCAGACCAGCGAGCGCAACGGTGCCCTGGTGGCGGCGATGCAGGTCTATTCGACCGACGAGATGATGCTGATCACCGACCGCGGTACTCTGGTGCGCACCCGGGTCGACGAGGTCTCGATCACCTCGCGCAACACCCAGGGCGTGATGCTGATCCGCCTGGGCAACGACGAGAAGCTGGTCAAGACGGTGCGCATCGACGAGCCTGAATCGCAGGACGATGAAGCGGTGGGGGACGACGCTCAGAGCGACGAATGAGAGCGTTTGCACTACCGGAAAGCGATGAGCTGTTCCGGCGACAAGCCTCGCGAGGGCGCTGTGAACCCATCCTTGGGCGCTACTTTTGCCATCCATGGCAAAAGACCCTCGCTACGGCTTGCCCCCGGCGCTCATCTCGCCTGGCCATGACATGAGTAGAACGGAACCACCACGCTGATGACACGCCACTACAATTTCTGCGCCGGCCCCGCGGCCCTGCCCACTCCGGTGCTCGAACGTGCCCGCGAAGAACTCCTCGACTACCAGGGGCGCGGCCTCTCGGTGATGGAGATGAGCCATCGCAGCCCCGAGTTCGTGGCCATTGCCGAACGGGCCGAAGCGGACCTGCGCGAGCTGCTGGCCATCCCCGACGATTATCGGGTGCTGTTCCTGCAGGGCGGTGCGAGCCTGCAGTTCGCCATGCTGCCGATGAACCTGCTGGGGAGCGGCGGCAGCGCCAACTTCCTGCATACCGGCATCTGGGCCAAGAAAGCCATCGCCGAGGCCGAGCACCTTGGATACCCGGTGCACGTGGCGGCGAGCAGTGAATCGAACGGTCACGTGCGCGTGCCTCGCCAGGAGGAGATCGTGCTCTCGGCCGATGCGGCCTACCTGCACTACACCGCCAACGAGACCATCGGCGGGCTGGCCTTCGACTACGTTCCCCAGGCGCGCAGGCCCGACGGCAGCGAGGTGCCGCTGGTGTGCGACATGTCCTCGTCGATTCTTTCCGGTCCCATCGACGTCAGTCGCTTCGGCGTGATCTACGCCGGCGCGCAGAAGAACGTCGGTCCTGCCGGCCTGACGCTGGTCATCGTGCGCGACGACCTGCTCGGCACGGCGGTGCCGGGTACGCCCACGCTGTTCGATTATCGAGCCCTGGCCGATGCCGGCTCCATGGTCAACACGCCGCCGACCTTCGCCTGGTACCTGGCTGGGCTCGTTTTTCAATGGCTCAAGCACGACATCGGTGGTCTCGAGGCGATGGCGGCCATCAATGCGGGCAAGGCTGGAACGCTTTATTCGGCCATCGACGCCAGCGGCTTTTACAGCAACCCGATCGCCGTGCCCAACCGCTCGTCGATGAACGTGCCCTTCGTGCTGGCCGACGAGCAATTGAACGAGGCCTTCCTCGCCGAGGCCGATCGCGCCGGGCTGCTCAACCTCAAGGGCCACCGCAGCGTGGGCGGCATGCGCGCCAGTCTCTACAATGCAGTACCGGCGGCCGGCGTCGATGCTCTGGTCGACTTCATGTCCGATTTCGAACACAGAAGGGGCTGAAGGATGAGCGATACCCCCATCAATCTCGAGGAACTGCGCGAGCGCATCGACAGTCTCGACAACGATATCCTCCGGCTGATCAGCGAGCGGGCCAGCTGTGCCCAGCAAGTGGCCGAGGTCAAGACCGAGCGGGATCCCGGCGCCGTCTTCTATCGACCGGAACGCGAGGCCCAGGTGCTGCGGCGCATCATGGAGCTCAACCCGGGGCCGCTCAACAGCGAGGAGATGGCTCGGCTGTTCCGCGAGATCATGTCGGCCTGCCTGGCACTGGAACAGCCGGTCAAGGTGGCCTATCTGGGCCCGGAGGGCACCTTCACCCAGCAGGCGGCGCTCAAGCACTTCGGCGAGAGCGCGGTGAGCCTGCCCATGGCGGCCATCGACGAGGTGTTCCGCGAGGTCGAGGCCGGGGCGGTCAACTACGGGGTCGTGCCGGTGGAGAACTCCACCGAGGGCGTGATCAGTCACACCCTCGATTCCTTCATGGATTCGTCGATCCGCATCTGTGGCGAGGTGGTGCTGCGCATTCATCATCACCTGCTGGTGGCAGACACCACGCTGCGCGACAAGATCTCGCGGGTCTATTCGCATCCCCAGTCGTTCGCTCAGTGCCGCAAATGGCTGGATGCCCACTTTCCCCGCGCCGAGCGCGTGCCGGTCTCCTCCAACGCCGAGGCGGCGCGGCTGGTCAAGGGCGAGTGGCACAGTGCCGCCATCGCCGGCGATATGGCGGCCAAGCTCTACGGCCTGGAGCGCGTGGCGGAAAAGATCGAGGATCGCCCCGACAACTCTACGCGCTTTCTGATCATCGGCACCCAGCACGTGCCGATGTCCGGCGCCGACAAGACCTCCGTGGTGGTGGCCATGCGCAACCAGCCGGGGGCGCTGCATGAGCTCCTCGAGCCATTCCATCGCCACCAGATCGACCTCACGCGCCTCGAGACCCGCCCGTCGCGCAGCGGGGTGTGGAACTACGTCTTCTTCATCGACTTCAAGGGGCACGTCGACGAGCCCAAGGTGGCCGCGGTGCTGGAGGAAGTGCGTTTGCGCGCCTCGGAGCTCAAGGTGCTCGGCTCCTATCCCATCGGCGTGCTGTGACCCTCATGGCGTCTCGTGCAGTGAGCGAATCGCGGCTGCTGATCGTCGGCTTGGGGTTGATCGGCGGCTCGCTGGCGGCGGCGTTGCGGGCCGGCGGCCATCGCGGCGAGATCGTCGCCTGCGACCCGGACGCCGATGAGATCGCCCGCGGTGTCGAGATGGGGCTGATCGATCGTGGCGATACGCAGTTGGCGCCGCTGGTCGAAGACGCTTCGCTGGTGGTTCTTGCGGTCCCGGTGCTGGCCATGGAGTCGGTGATGGCCGAGCTCGCCAGGCTCTTGCCGCGAGCCGCGGCAGACGTGGTCATCACCGACGTGGGCAGCACCAAGGCCGCCATTCGCGATGCGGCCGTGCGGGTGTTCGGGGAGCTGCCGTCCGGGCTGGTTCTCGGCCACCCCATCGCCGGCTCGGAGAAGAGCGGGGTGGCGGCGGCGAACCCCGAGCTCTACGTGCGTCACAAAGTGATCCTGACGCCCACTTCGGACACCGACCCGGTCGCCGTTGCGCGCGTTCGTCGGCTGTGGGCGGCGTGCGGGGCCGAAGTGCTGGAGATGACGGTCGAACGTCACGACCAGGTGTTGGCCAGGACCAGCCACCTGCCGCATCTGCTCGCCTTCTCGCTGGTCGATACGCTGGCGAGACAGGACGAACGGCTCGACATCTTTCGCTATGCCGCTGGCGGCTTTCGCGACTTCACGCGCATCGCCGGCAGCGACCCGGTGATGTGGCGCGACATCTTCCTCGCCAACCGCGACGCCGTGCTCGCTTCGCTGGATGACTTCGAGGCCGGCGTGGCGCGGTTGCGTCATGCGGTGGAGTGCGGTGATGGCGACGGCCTGCTGGCCACCTTCGACCGCGCCAGCCACGCGCGCCACTACTTCGAATCCCTGCTCAACCAGAGCAGCTATCAGGCGGAATACCAGATGCAACAGCAAGGCAAGCTGACGTTCCGGGCGGCACCCGGCGGCCGCGTCGTCGGTCGCATCCGCGTGCCCGGCGACAAGTCGATTTCCCACCGCTCCATCATGCTCGGTGCCCTCGCCGAAGGCGTCACCGAGATCAAGGGCTTCCTGGAAGGAGAAGACAGCCTGGCCACCCTGCAAGCCTTTCGCGAGATGGGGGTGGCCATCGAAGGGCCGCACCAAGGCCGGGTGACCGTGCACGGGGTGGGCATGCGCGGCCTCGAGGCTCCCAGCGGGCCGCTCTACGTGGGCAATGCCGGCACGGCGATGCGCCTCTTCGCCGGGTTGCTGGCCGGCCAGGCCTTCGATACCGAGCTGACCGGCGATGCCTCGCTCACCAAGCGTCCCATGGGCCGGGTGGCCGATCCGCTGCGTCTCATGGGGGCCGAGATCGATACCGCCGAGGGCGGGCGGCCGCCGCTCAGGATCTCGGGAGGGCGCCAACTGCACGGCATCGAGTACGACATGCCCATGGCCAGCGCTCAGGTGAAGTCGTGCCTGCTGCTCGCCGGGCTGTATGCCGAGGGCGAAACGCGCGTTCGCGAGCCGGCGCCGACGCGCGATCACACCGAGCGCATGCTGCAGGGGTTCGGCTATGCCGTGCACCGCGAAGGCGACACCTGCTGGCTGCAGGGCGGCGGCAAGCTCACCGCGGCCCCCATCGACGTGCCTAGCGACATCTCGTCGGCGGCGTTCTTCCTGGTGGCGGCGGCGATCACCCCGGATTCGGACCTGGTGCTCGAGCACGTCGGCATCAATCCCACGCGAATCGGGGTGATCAACATCCTGCAGGCCATGGGTGCCGACCTGCGCTTGGAGAACGAGCGCGAGGTGGGCGGCGAGCCGGTGGCCGACCTGCACGTGCGCTACGCGCCGCTGCACGGCATCGACATTCCCGCGGACCAGGTGCCGTTGGCCATCGACGAATTCCCGGCGCTGTTCGTCGCGGCGGCGAATGCCGAGGGAACCACGCGGTTACGCGGGGCCGAAGAACTGCGCGTCAAGGAGTCCGACCGCCTGCAAGCCATGGCCGACGGTCTGGCCGCCATCGGCGTCGAGCACACCTTGTTGCCGGACGGCATCGACATCGTCGGGGGGGGAAAGGCGCAGGGCGCCAGCTACGGTGGCGGTCGGATCGACAGTCTCGGCGACCACCGCATCGCCATGGCGTTCGCGGTGGCGGCACTGCGTGCCGACGATGCCATCGTCATCGACGATTGTGCCAACGTGGCGACCTCGTTCCCCGACTTCGTGACATTGGCGGCACGGGTAGGGCTGACGATCACCCAGAGCGACGAGGAGCGGCGATGAGCGAGAGCGTTCCCGTGATCACCCTCGACGGTCCCGGTGGTGCCGGCAAGGGCACCATCAGTCGCCTGATCGCCGAGCGGCTGGGCTGGCACCTGCTGGACAGCGGCGCCCTGTACCGCCTCACGGCGCTGGCGGCGCTGCGCCATGAGGCGGCCCTGGACGATGCCGATGCGCTGGCCGAGCTGGCGCGTCATCTCGATGTGGCCTTTCTGGCCGAGGAAGGAGCGACCCGAGTGCTGCTCGAAGGCGACGACGTCAGCCGCGAAATCCGCACCGAACGGACCGGAGATGCCGCCTCGCAGGTCGCCGTCGTGCCGGCGGTACGCGAGGCGCTGCTTCAACGCCAGCGCGATTTTCGCAAGCCCCCCGGGCTGGTGGCCGATGGGCGCGACATGGGCACCGTGGTGTTTCCCGAAGCGCCGCTCAAGGTATTTCTCACCGCGAGCGCCGAGGAACGGGCACGGCGTCGTTACCTTCAGTTGCAGGAAGCCGGCGTGGATGCTAGTCTATCGAGTCTTTTAAAGGAGATTCAGGCGCGCGATGCCCGCGACATGCAACGCAGCGTGGCTCCGCTCAAGCCGGCCGATGACGCCATCACGCTTGACACCACGCGCCTGACGATACCGGAAGTGGTGGATCGGCTGACGGAGTGGCTGACCGAACGCGGTCTGGCTTCCGCCACCTGAAACTCCCTTGCGGCGCTCCCGTACGGATGTCATGGCATGGTCGAGCCACATAGGGAAGCTCGATCAGGTCCAACCAGCGTCAACATCCCCGGGGGCTTGGTGAATTAGGCCCGCACTTGCTGGTGGTGCGGAGAAGGCGGCGACGCCTCTAACCGTTGATCACGTAGGAAAATCATGAGCGAAAGCTTTGCTGAACTTTTCGAGCAGTCACTTCAGGACATCAACATGGAGCCGGGCGCCATCGTCATGGCGACCGTCGTCGACATCGATGGTGACTGGGTCACCGTCAATGCCGGCCTGAAGTCCGAAGGTCAGATCCCCGCGGCACAGTTCCGTGATGAAAACGGCGAACTGACCATCGCCGAAGGCGACGAAGTCAAGGTCGCCCTGGAGGCCGTCGAGGACGGTTTCGGTGCGACGCGCCTGTCCCGCGAGAAGGCCAAGCGCGCCGAGGCCTGGAAAGTGCTGGAAGCCGCCTTCGAGAAGGAAGAGATCGTCAAGGGCGTGATCAACGGCAAGGTCAAGGGCGGTTTCACCGTCGACATCGACTCGATCCGCGCGTTCCTGCCCGGTTCGCTGGTCGACGTGCGTCCGGTGCGCGATACCACGCACCTCGAGAACAAGGAACTCGACTTCAAGGTCATCAAGCTCGACCCCAAGCGCAACAACGTGGTGGTATCGCGTCGTGCCGTGCTCGAGGCCGAGAACAGCGCCGAGCGTGAAGCGCTGCTCGCCACCCTGCAGGAAGGTCAGCAGATCGTGGGTATCGTCAAGAACCTCACCGATTATGGTGCCTTCGTCGACCTGGGCGGCGTGGACGGCCTGCTGCACATCACCGACATGGCCTGGAAGCGTATCAAGCACCCCAGCGAGATCGTCGCCGTGGGCGACGAGATCACCGTCAAGGTGCTGAAGTTCGACCGCGAGCGCAACCGCGTGTCGCTGGGCCTCAAGCAGCTCGGCGAGGATCCGTGGGTCAACATCAAGGATCGCTATCCCGAGAGCACCGTGGTCAACGCTCGGGTCACCAATCTCACCGACTACGGCTGTTTCGCCGAGCTGGAAGAGGGCGTCGAGGGCTTGGTTCACGTTTCCGAGATGGACTGGACCAACAAGAACATCCACCCCTCCAAGGTCGTGCAGATCGGCGACGAGGTGGAAGTCATGGTGCTCGACATCGACGAAGAGCGCCGCCGCATTTCTCTGGGTCTCAAGCAGTGCACCCCGAACCCCTGGGAAACCTTCAGCGCCAAGCACAACAAGGGTGACCGCGTTTCCGGCACCATCAAGTCGATCACCGATTTCGGTATCTTCATCGGACTGGAAGGTGGCATCGACGGTCTGGTTCATCTGTCCGATCTCTCCTGGACGGAGACCGGCGAAGAAGCCGTGCGTCGCTACAAGAAGGGTGACGAGGCCGAGGCGGTCATCCTCTCCATCGATCCGGAGCGCGAGCGTATCTCGCTGGGCATCAAGCAGCTCGATACCGATCCGGTCGCCGAGTACCTGGCCGTCAACGACAAGGGCTCCATCGTCACCGGCCGCGTGATCGAGGTCGATGCCAAGGAAGCTCAGGTCGAGCTGGCCACCGATGTGATCGCCGTGCTCAAGGCTTCCGAAATCAGCGCCGATCGTGTCGAGGACGCGCGCAACGTGCTCACCGAAGGCGACAGCGTCGAGGCCCGTATCGTCGGCGTCGATCGCAAGAATCGCCAGATCAACCTCTCCATCAAGGCCAAGGAGCAGGACGATACTCGTCAGAACCTGAAGAAACTGCGCGAGCAGGACGTCGATAGCGGTGGTCCGACCACCATCGGTGACCTGATCAAGCAGCAGATGGGTCAGGACTGATCGAGCGCCCCGGCATGGCCGGGGCGTGACGCCCGACAACGCCGCCCCATTCCGGGGCGGCGTTGTCGTTTCTGGGCAGGCTGTGCCAAGCTATCCGGCGTAGCGGATTGCCAGTGGCCACGGAGAGCGAAACGCGAGACATGGCTACCATCGAGCACAGCGCCATTCTCAAGGCGCCACCGGAGCGCGTGTTCGCCCTGCTGGAGCAGGTCGAAGACTTCGTGGACTATTCCGATCTGATTCAGGCCATCGATTCGCTGGGCGATGCCCGTTACCGCTGGCACGTACATGCCGTGGGCATGGACTGGACCTTCGACGTGGCGATCACCGAACGACGACCGCCCGAGATGCTCGCCTGGGAGTCCCTGGATGGCGTTCGCAATCAGGGCTGCTATCGGCTGACGCCGGTCGCGGAGGGTACCCAAGTGGCATTCTCGCTCACCTATGCCATTCACAACCGCCTGTTGGAGAAGGCCGTCACCCGGGCGGCCAGGCCGTTGGTCGGCAAGGTGAGCCGGCAGATTCTCGAGCGGGTCGAGGCCAGGTTGTGAGCCCTCAATACTCCGGTTCGACGAAATGCCTCACACCGTCTCGGCCGCCGTGCTTGACGCCGTACATCGCCTGGTCGGCGGCGTCGATGAGTTCGCTGTGGCAGGTGAAGGCGGCATCCTCGAGGCTGGCAATGCCGATGGATGCCGTGACGTGGACCGGCTCTCCCTCGGCATGGGCCAACGGTGCTGCAAGCAGAGCCTCGCGGATACGCCCGGCCAGTGCGCCGGCTTGGCAACGGCGCGTCTGCGGCATCAGCACCAGGAACTCTTCGCCACCGTAGCGGCCGGCGACGTCGCTCTCGCGGACCATCGCCTTGAGTGCACTGGCGAAATGGATCAGCACGCGGTCGCCGAAGCGGTGGCCGTGGCGGTCGTTGAGCCGTTTGAAGCGATCCAGGTCGATGAACATCACCGAAAGCGGCTGCCGGGCAGTCCTCGCCTTGTCGAAATGCAGCTCGAGCAGCGCTTCCAGCCAGGGGCGATTGGCCAGCCCGGTCAGATGGTCGGTGCGGCGTTGTTCGTCCAGGTCGGAATGGCTGGCTTGCAGGATTTCCAGTTCGCGCTGCTGGCTGGCCAGACGCTGGCTGAGGCGCAGGTTCTGAGCGAACAGCAGCTGTTTGGCCTCCTGGACCAGGGCATGGTGATCGATGTCGGGTGGGCAGGTGATCTCGAACAGTCGTGCCACCGGTGGTAGCAGGCCGTGAAGTTCCTGGAGAAGTGCCTCCAGGCGGTTGGCGTCGACGCTGTCGAGTTCGAGCAGCTGGCGAAGCAGGCTGCTGAAAGCCGCTGCCGGATCCTCGGCCAGCCAGCAGTCGGCGATACGGCAAGAAAGACGCAGGCAGAGCGCCTGTGGAGCGTCGTCGGTCAGCGGGCCATGGCTCTCGGCGATGGCTGCGGCCAGGTGATCGGGCAGCTGCCAGCTGGCGGCGAGCCAGGCGCCGACCAGCGCATGGTCGCAGCCGTAGTATCGCTGTTCGGCCATGCACAGGCCGTCATGATCGCCGAGGTCGTGAGCGAGCGAGCGGTAGCTGTCGCCGTCCAGGGCGTCCAGGGCCAGTATGCCGATGTCCTGGATGAGCGCCGCGGTGAAAAGCGTTCCCGCCGCCTGCGGGCAGAGACGCCTGGCCAGATGCTGGGCTGACAGGGCGGCGATGATGGCGCGTTGCCAGAGGCGCTCTAGATCGAGGTTCTCGCGGGGTCCGGGACGGGGTAGACCGAAGCTCATGGCAGCGGCCAGGGTCGCATCCAGCCCCAGCCGCGAGACGGCCTCGGAGCAGGTGGCGACACGCGCATCGCCACGGGCATATAGCGCGCTGTTGGCCAGAGAGAGCAAGCGCAGGGTCAGGGCGGGATCCCGCTCGATGGCATGGGCGAAATCGGCCAGGCGCGGTTCGTCGCCCTGCGCCAGGCGGATGACCTCGGCCGCTGCGGCA
This sequence comes from Billgrantia gudaonensis, assembly GCF_900100195.1. Classification (GTDB taxonomy): domain Bacteria; phylum Pseudomonadota; class Gammaproteobacteria; order Pseudomonadales; family Halomonadaceae; genus Halomonas; species Halomonas gudaonensis. The sequence goes on along the minus strand of NZ_FNES01000008.1, from coordinate 170,173 downwards.
GGCAGGCTCGGCAATCCCGGGCATTCGGCAAGGCGGTCGGCCAGGGCGCTGGGCAGCGGCGCCAGGGCGGGAGTCGTAGGGGCTGACACTGCATCGGATGAAGGGGTTGACGTCCTGTCCAGCGTCATGACGACTCCTGAGTGAAACGCTTGGTTGAAAACCTATGATAGCGAACTCTCGGGCGGCGTCACTCCCCCTAAGGTTGAGCCATGTCAGACTCAACCTTTTCTCAACGAGGCATCGAGGTGGTCGACGACTTCCGCCCAGTCGGCATCCTCGTCGAGCGCTTCATGCAGGAACTCGGACTGGGCCTCGTTCCAGAACGGCGCCTGGTGCAAGGGAATCTCCCGCGACAGCGGTGCATGGCGCTCGATGAAGGCCTTGATGGAGGCTTCGTCGGCGGGCAGGCCCAATTGCTCGAAGAGTTCCGTGAAAGGATGCACGGGATGTTCCATGGGAGTACTCCTGGGTTGGGGGTCGTCTTCAGCCTACGCTGTGTCTGAAAACTGCCTGCGCTCGGTCATACGGCGTTGAAAAATCGGCTCGTGCGCGAAAGTACTCATTGATCACCACGTCAACTCGCGTGCGAGCCCAGTCCGTCTTTTCACCGATAGTTGCCTTGTCTGACCATCGCTCGACGACGTTTCGGACAAAGCTTAGACGTTCGGTGCGGCAACGGCGCGCTTCGATACGTTAGACGTTCACGTGGCGTCAACGCTCACCGGCCAAGGAGGCGAGAAAGCGTCGACGGCGCTCGTCATCGTCCAACGGGAGGGCCAGGAGATGCACGAGCTTGGTGTAAGCGGCTTCCGGGGTCATGGTGTCGCCCGAGAGCACTCCCGCCTCGGCCAGCCCCATGCCCGCCGCATATCGCCCCAGGGTCACGCCGCCGGCTGGGCACTGACTGACTGCGGCGAGCAGCTTGCCCTCGCTGCGGGCACGGGCGAAAGCGGCGAGCAGGCATGGATCATCGGGGGCGTTGCCGCCACCCCAGACCTCGAGCAGTGCGCCCCTCACGCGTCGGTCTTCGAGCCAGGCTGCGACCTGCCACGCTTGAATGCCCGGCCATAGCACGATACGGACCACTCCTCCCTCGGCCAGACCGGCATAGTCGGCAAGTTCGAAATGGGGCGTTTTACCCTGCTGGATGGCGAGGCCATGTGCCGGAAAGAGCATGGCCTCGCCGTCGATTCGCTCGCCGAGCGGTGGATGGTGGGGCGAGACGAAGGCTTCCCGGCCGGCGACCTTGCGGCTGCGCGCGCCGCGCAGCAGTCGATTGCCAAAGGCTACGGCGACCTCCTGCAGCGCCGGTCGTGCGGCGAATTGCAGCGCCAGTTCGACGTTGTCGAGGGCGTCGCTGCCCTCCGAGCCCAGCGGTCGCATCGCACCGGTCACCACCACCGGACGGTCGACGCCCTGCAGCTGGAAGGCCAGGCTCGAGGCGCTCCATGCCAAGGTGTCGGTGCCGTGCAGCACCACCACGCCGGCATGCTGGGGCAGGGCGGCAGCGATCTCGCTACCGAGTCGCTGCCAGTCGGCTGGCGTGGCACTGCTGGAATCGATGGGGTGGGCGCTTTCGCGAATCACGAGGTCGGGCAGTTTGGCCTGGCGCGATGCCGGCAGACGGGCCAGGGCGGTGCTCAGGCGGCGCGAGAAGTCGCTGCCGGGAGCCAGGCCGCGTGTCGTTTCCACCATGCCGATGGTGCCGCCCACGTAGAGCATGAGTACGGGCTGGTCGATGAGGTTGGGTGTTGGCATGGTGGCTCCAGTCGGGGCATGGGCAGGATGATACCATCCTGCCACTCCGCTGGGTCGGCGAGGCCCCTTGTCGGACGGGCGCGATCAACGGGTGATCAGCTCTCCGTGCTCGTCGATGTCGAGACGGAGGTTGCGTCCTGCCAACAGTGCGAGGCCGGCGGCAGTGGCGGTGATTGCCAGCAGGACTGCGGTCAGAACGGGCAGCGAGGCTTCGAACTGGAGCAGCAAGCCCACGGCGAGAGGCCCCATGGCAGCCAGGGTGTAGCCGCCGCCTTGCGTCAGGCCGGAAAGCTTGCCCGCCAGGCGTGAAGTGGCCGTGCGTAGCACGATGAGCGAAAGCGTCAGACTGAAACTGCCGCCCTGACCCAGACCGAGCAAGACGACGCCGGCCCAGCGCCAGTTTTCCGGGCCGAGCAGCAACAGCCACAGGCCACAGGCCACGCAGCCCAGCACCATCAGCAGCGCCGGACGCTGGTCGCGGCTGAGGCGGGCCAGCCAGGGCGCGCCCAGCGCCGAGAGCAGCTGCACCATGACAGAGGCGCTCATCAGCCAACCGGCCTGAGCGTCCGAGTAGCCGCGGAGCTGCAGCAGGGTGGGTAGCCAGCCGAAGATGATGTAGGCGATCGACGATTGGGTCCCCATCAGCAGCATCACCTGCCAAGCCAGCGGTTGACCGAGCAGGTCGCGCATCGAGCCGCCACCCGAAGACGGTGGTGGAGCTTGCCGCCGCGGCATGCAACGTTGCCAGGCAATCATCGCCGCTACGGCCAGCACCGCCCAGCTGATCAGGCCGAGACGCCAGCTGCCCAACCACTCGGCCAGAGGAATGCTCAGCCCCGCACCCAGGGCGCCGCCCAGGCACAGCGCCATGGTATAGACGCCGGTCATCAAGTCGGCGCCCCCCGGTATTTCTCGCTTGACCAGTGCCGGCAGCAGGGTACCGGCTACGCCGATGGAAGCGCCCACCAGCAGGGTACCGATGAACAGCAAAGGGTTGGGAGGCAGGCCCCGCAAGACCAGGCCGACAGCCAGCATGCCCAGTGCGAGGCCGAGGGTGCGCTCCGCTCCCAGGCGCTTGCTGAGCCAGGGTGCCAGCGGTGCGAACAGGCCCAGACAGAGTACCGGTAGCGTGGTGAGCGCGCCAATGGCTAGCGCCGAGAGCCCCGTCGTCGTCTGAATGCGCACGAGCAGGGGAGCCAGCGAAGACAGGGCCGGCCGTAAATTGAGCCCCACCAGCACCATCAGCACCAGAAAGAGGACGAGACGCCGACGGTTTTCGCTATCGCTCGTCGTCGTCACCGTGCCACTCTCTTGACCGGTTGGAATGCGAAGGGGCGGGTCGGACCTCGTGCTCCTTGGGCGTCAGCAAGGGATGCTCCTCGGCGCCGTAGATACCGAACTTGACGACGCCCGGATCGTTGCTCGAATGCGCCTGGCGGCGAATGTCCGAGACGTCTTCGGTACTCGTCAGCACGACCTGACCGTCTTGCACCTGGCGTTGCACGGTGAGCCGGCCATCGAAAGTCCAGCAGCGTTGCGGAACCTGGGCCAGATCCCAGATGCGACCCTGCCAGTGTGCGGTGCCGTGGGAATCCAGCTCGAGGTCTTCGAGGGGAATCAGCGCGGCAAACTGCCTGGCATTGAGGATCAGGCCATTGCTCGCCATATTGACGGGCCCTTCGAAGCATCCGCTGGCGATTTGCGACAGCACCTCGCTGCGTTTCCCCCTGGCCTCGATTCGAGCCTGCCCGCACAGGTGCAACAGACCGTCGTCGATCTGTTTGATGGCCCAGACCGTTACGCTTTTCTTGCCGGTTAACCACTTCAGCATGGCGACAGGATCCGATTGTGGGGCTGCCGGTATCCGCTCATCGCAACGCCATTCTCCTGCGGCTAGGAATGAAGAGGGGCATTACATTGGCACACTTTTCCGCCGTGTGCCATGTGTTGGGTCAGGCCTGGCGGGCACGCGGGCGGCGTCGCTGGCGGCGCGCTGCCTGGCCGGAATCCTCGCTCTGGCGAGAGGGACCCTGCCGGTCGCCGGTCGCCCTGGGCTTGCGCGGTTGACCCCGACCGCCTCCGTTGCGTCGGCCGGTTTCGATGGGTTCCGGCTTGGCGTTGGGATCGGGCTCGAATCCCGGCTCGATGCGCTTTTCAAGATCGCGCTTGATCAGCCGCTCGATGCCCTTGAGCAGGCCATGCTCGTCGACGCAGACCAACGACACTGCCTGGCCGTCGCTGCCGGCGCGGCCGGTACGCCCGATGCGGTGCACATAGTCCTCGGCGACGTTGGGCAGCTCGAAGTTGACCACGTGGGGGAGTTCGCTGATGTCGAGGCCGCGGGCCGCGATGTCGGTGGCTACCAGAACCTGCAGCTCGCCGCTCTTGAAAGAAGAGAGCGCGCGGGTACGTGCCGACTGGCTCTTGTTGCCATGGATCGCCATGGCCGGGATGTCCTGCTTCGAGAGCTGCTCGGCCAGGCGGTTGGCGCCGTGCTTGGTGCGTGTGAATACCAGCACCTGATACCACTGATGGTGGGTGATCAAGTGGGCGAGCAGGTCGCGCTTGCGCTCACGGTCGACGCGGTAGACGGCCTGGTCGATGGATTCGGCGGTGGTGTTGCGACACGCGACTTCGATGGTTTCGGGGGCGTTCAGCAGCTTGCCGGCGAGTGCCTGGATCTCGTTGGAAAAGGTCGCCGAGAAGAGCAGGTTCTGGCGCTCTCCAGGGAGCATACGCAGCACTTTCTTGATGTCATGGATGAACCCCATGTCGAGCATGCGGTCCGCTTCGTCGAGCACCAGGATTTCCACCGCCGACAGATCGACGTGGCCTTGCTGCTGAAGGTCCAGCAGCCGGCCGGGCGTGGCGACGAGGACGTCCAGGCCGGGGCGCAGGGCATCCACTTGGGGCTGCTGGCCTACGCCGCCGAAGATCACGTGGCTGGTCAGGGTCAGGTGGCGGCCGTAGTCGGCCACGCTCTCGCCCACCTGGGCGGCCAGTTCGCGGGTCGGGGTCAGTACCAGGGCTCGTACCTGGCGCTTCGCCGGGCGGCGACCGTCGGCCAGGCGCTGCAGCATCGGCAGGGTGAAGCCGGCGGTCTTGCCAGTACCGGTCTGGGCGCTGGCCAGCAGGTCTCCGCCACGCAGTACGGCGGGAATGGCCTGGCGCTGGATGGGAGTCGGGGTGGTGTAGCCCTGTGCCTCTACGGCACGCAGCAATTCGGCCCGCAGGCCGAGTTCGGAAAAGGTCATGCGTTCTCCGGGAAACGCCTCGGCCATGCCATGCAAGGGGTTGCATGGCCAGTCCCGGGCCGGGGCGTGAGAAAGTCGGAATCGGGGGTGCGGCAGGAGGAACCGTGCAATGCCGCGCGGACGATTATGCCATACCCTGCGAAGCAATGCAGCCGATGACTTCGATGCCGCTCAGAGACGGTCGCGAATCGTCCGGCCGATCCGGTCGGCGACCTGGCTCCAGCTCTTCCCCAGGGCGCGGACCAGTGCCGGATAGCCGTCATCGGCGAGCTCGGTGGAGGCACTGAAGTCTTCGACGATCAGCGCCTGGCCGCTTGGGTCGCGCAGTTGCCACTGACCTTCGGCGCGGGCGGTGCCATCGTGGAAGCCCTGGAAACGGTCGACATCGAGATGCAGTGTCAGGGCATCGGCGGACGGGGCATCGTCGCTGCGTAGCAGCCGGGTATCCGGAAGGTTGGTGGCGAGCCGCGCGTGCAAGGTGCGCCGCAACTGCTGTGGGAGTGGCTCGGCCCAGACATGCTGGCGCGCTTCGTTCAGCGTGATGTCATCGAGTTGCAGGACGATGCCTTCGACGTCCAGATAATCGGCCACGCGTGGCAGGGTCACCTGAATCACGTGCGTCGGCGAGTCCGGTGGAGGCGTCGCCGCTGCCGGCGAGGTCGGCAGTGCGTAGCGCTGTGCGGGTGGGGCCGAACTGGCGCAGCCGCTCAGCCACACCAGCAGGAGCGGCAGGCAAAGCACGAGAAGCGCGCAACGGGCCGGTTGGGTGGCATGCATTCTTGGCATCCTCCTGGCTCAGGGGCGGTGCGGTGCGCGTGGCATCGGGTCGTCGACTTCCAGACTGTCGAACAGCAGCGCCCGCGGGTTCTCGTTCAGCGTGCGGGCGACGGGCTGCAAGTCGCGCATCAGACGCTCGAGACGCGCCATGGTGGCGGTCAGCTCGCGATAGGCGACGGAGTCCGGCGACAGCCCCTGCAGGGTTTCGTCCAGGGTTTCCAGCGTCGCGTTGAGGTTGCCGGCCAGGTTGCGCGTTTGTGGATCGTCGAGCAATGCCTGCAGCGAACGAGAGACCTCGCGCACTTCGTCGAGCGTGGATTCCGAGGCTGCCAGATTACGGTCGAGGCTACTCAACAGCGGTTCGACTTCGAGGGCATTGAGCTTGTCGAGCAGCGTCGTGACCTGCGCTTCGATGCGCGCAAAGCCGCCCGTGGTGGTAGGGAAGACCTGGCGTTCGGCAAAGGTCACGGGGGTGTGCTCTCCGGCCAGGTCGCGCTGGAAATCGACGTCGACGAAGAGGGCGCCGGTCAGCAGGTTGCCGCTCTTCAGAGAGGCACGCAATCCTTCTGCGAACAGGCGGTCGAATCGCTCGCGCCATTCTTCCAGTTCGATCTCCTGGTTCTCGATCCCCAGTCGCTGGGGCTCGATGCGAATCAGCACGGGTATCGAGAAACCGTTGCGCGAGTCGGGCTGCGTAGCCGTGAAATTCCACGGCACCGCGGCCACGGTGCCGATGCGTACGCCGCGAAATTCCACGGGGGCTCCCCGAGAGAGACCGCGTACCGAGTCGTCGACCAGCAGCACGTACTCCAGGTAGCGGTTGAAGGTACCCTGGCGGGCGCTCTCTTCATCGGCATAGAGCGTGAAGGTGGTATCCGGCTCCACGCTGCGACCGCGTGGCAGCTCTTCCGGTACGCCGAAGGTGATGCCGCCACCCAGCAGGGCTTCCAGCGATTCGACGTTGACCTTGATGCCGTCGGCATCGAGGCGCAGGTCGATGCCGCTGGCTGACCAGAAACGGGTGCTGTCGGTCACCAGTTCGTGATAAGGGCTTTCGATGAAGACTCGATGATGCATGCGTTGGTCATCGGCATCGAAGTTGGCTTCCTCGACCCGGCCCACGGTATACCCCTGGTAGGTGACCGGATCGCCGGGGCGAAGCGAGTTGCCGAGCTGACTGATCAGGTTGAGACGAATGCCCGCTGCGCCAGCCGGTGCCACCGGGGGCTGGTCGCTGACCTCGAATTCGCGGGCTTGGGCATCTTCCGTGCCGGCCTCGAGCTGAAGGTAGGCGCCCGACAATACGGTGTTCAGGCCGCTGATGCCTTCCCTGCCGATGCGCGGCTTGACCACCCAGAAGCGGCTGTCCGATCGCAGCAGGGCTTCGGTATCGGGCTCCATTCGCGCAGTAATGACGGCATGGGAAAGGTCTTCGGCCAGCTGTACTTGTTCGACTCGTCCCACTTCTACGTTGCGGGTCTTGATCAGGGTGTTGCCCGCCTCGATGCCTTCGGCATTGTCCATGATCAGGGTGATCTGCGGGCCACGACTGCGGTAGTTGTCGTAGACCAGCCACAGGCCGATCAGGATCGCCACGATGGGGACGATCCAGATCGGCGAGAGGCGCGCCTGAGGCGTGGCGCGAGCCTGCTGCATGTCGTCGCCAGTCTTGGCATCGTGGTGAGGTTCGGTCATCGCGCTTCTCCACGCCGGGCAGCCGTCTGCCGGACGCTCGAACGAGGAAGGGGAGAGTCCCAGATCAAGCGGGGATCGAACGTCATGGCGGCCAGCATGGTAAGCACTACCACGCCACCGAAGGCAAGGGCTGCCGGGCCGGGCGTGATCGACATCAGCGTGCCGGCGCGGATCAATGCCACCAGGATGGCGACCACGAAGACATCGACCATGGACCAGCGGCCGATGAATTCGGTGAGCCGGTAGAGGCGGGTTCGTGCGCCCGCATTGAGCTCATTGCTGCGCGATACCACCAGGCATAGCCAGGCCAGAGCGACCAGTTTGCCGACCGGCACGATGACGCTGGCGACGAAGATCACCGTGGCCACCGGCCACGAGCCCATCTGGATCAGTTCCACCACGCCGCCGATGATGGTCGATGGCGAGGCGTGGCCCAGGCTGGTGGTGGTCATGATCGGGTAGACATTGGCCGGCACGTACAGCACGGCGGCGGCGGCCAGCAGGGCCCAGGTGCGCTGCAGACTGTGCGGATGACGCGTGTGGAGAGGCTCGCCGCAGCGTCGGCACAGGCCGTGCCCCCTGCTGGATAGGCGGTTGATCAAGCCGCAGGTCGGACAGCCGGTGAGCCCCTGGGGAGCTGCCGTGGTGCCGGTGCGGGTGCCTGCCGGTGCTCGCGGCTCACCGGCCAGGGAAAACCACAGCCAGTCGGCGTCCACGGACTGCGTGGTGACCAGCAGCAGCACCGCGAAGGTGCAGAAAGCCCAGAAGGCGGCGCCGAGCTCCACCTCGGCCATGCCGGAAATCTTGATGAGGCTCACCAGGGCGCCGACGATGAAGACGTCGGCCATCATCCATGGGTGCAGGTGGGCCAGCGAGCGGGCGATGCTGCGTCCCATGGGTAGCGGTGCGCCGCGCAGCAGGCCGAACTGGAGCCAGATGACTCCGATCAGGTAGACGGCGGGGAGTACCACGATGGTCAGGATGACGGCGATGGCGACGATGGGCTGGTGAAAGCCGATCAGCGCGGTGGCGGTCTGGGTCAGTTCGATGCGATTGCCGATGCCGCCGACGCTGAAGCTCACGAAAGGCAGTGCGATGGCGGCAAACAGGGCGATCAGTGCCGATATCGCCAGTGCCATGCTGCGCTGTGCAGGATAGCGATGTCGAGTGATCAGGGTATGGCCGCAACGCGGGCAGTCGGCCTTCTCCCCCGGTCTCAACGGCGGTAACGTGACCAGCCAGTCGCACTGGTGGCAGGCACGCAGGCGTCGACGCGCTCGATCCGCCTCGGGAGGCGAACGATCGGCCAGGGGGGCGGCTGGCGGCAGTGCTGCGATGGGAAGAAGCCTTGGCACCGACGATGACGACCTGAAAGTGGACGAAAGAAGGCACCGGATGGCGCCTGCCGGGCCGGATGTGCTCGGCCCGCAAAGTGTGACATGTTGACGCCGGGCGTACCATAGACAAACATTCGTTCGCGAATGTGAACCAGGAGCTGACATGATCCTTCCCGCCATGGCCATCGTTGCCGGACTCGTACTGCTGGTGTGGAGTGCCGAGCGCTTCGTGGAGGGTGCTGCATCGAGCTCGCAGCGCCTGGGGCTGTCGCCGTTGCTCATTGGCATGTTGGTCATCGGCTTTGGCACCTCGGCGCCGGAACTCATGGTTTCCGCCCTGGCCGCCGGGCAGGGAAACCCCGGCCTGGCACTGGGCAATGCCTATGGTTCCAACATCGCCAACATCGGTTTGATTCTGGGGCTAGTGGCTTTGCTGGCACCGCTGTCGGTGCACTCCAGCGTGGTGCGTCGCGAGCTCCCCGTGCTGGGGGCGGTGACGTTGCTGTCGGCGCTGCTGATGTGGGGAGGCGTGATCGCACGTGTCGAGGGGGCGCTGTTGTTGGCGCTGTTGGCGGGTTTCATCGGCTACTCCATCGTCGAGGCGCGCCGCAGCGGCAACGATCCGCTGGCGGGGGAAACCCAGGAGAGCCTGGCAGCGCACCCCATGTCATTGCGTGCTGGCCTGGCCTGGACGGCGATCGGCCTGGTCTTGCTGATCGCCAGTTCGCGCCTGCTGGTCTGGGGAGCCGTGGCCATCGCCGAAGGTTTCGGCGTCAGCGACCTGATCATCGGGCTCACGGTAGTCGCGGTGGGTACGTCGCTGCCGGAACTCGCCTCCTCGATCAGTGCCCTGCGACGCCGTGAACATGACCTGGTGCTGGGAAACGTGGTGGGCTCGAACCTGTTCAACACGCTCGGGGTCGTGGGTGTGGCCGGCCTCCTTGCGCCCATCGAGGTGGCCCGCGAAGTGTTGCTGCGCGACTGGACGATGATGACCGCCATGACCGCTCTCATGGCGGTGTTCGCCTTGGGCTGGCGAGGACGACCGGGACGCATCAACCGTCTGGAAGGGCTGGCGCTGCTGACGCTGTTCGTGGGCTATACGGCGTTCATGATCCAGTTGGTGGTTGGTTCCGTGTCGGCCTGAGCCGCTTTCATGCGACAATGCGACGCCTCGGAAAACGCAAACTCATGGCGTCCAATCGTGTCCATAGACGTATCATGAACGAGTCGCTTGGCATAAGTTTATTCCCTCGAGCGCTTTCATCATCGCCAACAATGCTACCGGGAACGGGCTGGTGCCGAGCCGAGTGTCCAAGCGGAATGCGCCAGGGCTTCGTCGATGGACGTCGCCCGAAGAACAAGACGCGGTAGCCGCGCGATATCGCATCCCTTGTGACGGCCTTGAATCACCCAGCGTTCCGAGGCAAGCGTCATGGAGTTGGATCCCCTGCTGCTATCGCGATTGCAGTTCGCCTTCGTGGTTTCTTTTCATGCCATCTTTCCGGTGTTCACCATCGGTTTGGCTTCCTACATCGCCCTGCTGCACGGGCTCTTCTACCGCAGCGCCAATCCGGTCTGGGATCGCCTGGCACAGTTCTGGACGCGCGTCTTCGCCGTGGTGTTCGGCATGGGAGTGGTGTCGGGCATCGTCATGTCGTTCCAGTTCGGGACCAACTGGAGCCACTTTTCCCAGGCGGCGGCCAATTTCCTGGGGCCGATGCTCAGCTACGAAGTGGTCACGGCGTTCTTTCTCGAGGCGGCCTTTCTCGGCGTGTTGCTGTTCGGCAGGGGAAAGGTACCCCAGGGCGTGCACCTCTTCGCGGCCCTCATGGTGGCGCTGGGAACGTTCATTTCCTCGTTCTGGATTCTGGCCGCCAACAGTTGGATGCAGACGCCGGCGGGAGCCGTGCTGGTCGACGGCCAGTTCCGTGTGACCGACTGGTTCGAGGCGATCTTCAACCCCTCCTTCCCCTGGCGTTTCGCCCACATGGTGATGGCCTCGTTCTTGACCGGCGGATTCGTGGTGGCCGGGGTGAGTGCCTGGTATCTGCTGATCGGTCGCGATGTGGAGGCCAATCGCCGGGCGCTGTCGATGTGCCTGTGGCTGCTGCTGGTACTGGCGCCCGCCCAGGCCGTGGTGGGCGACTTTCACGGACTGAACACCCTGGAGCACCAGCCCACCAAGGTGGCCGCCATGGAAGGCAACTGGGAGCGGGATTCCCATGTTCCCCTGCTGCTGTTTGCCATTCCCGACCAGCAGGCGCAGACCAATCGTCTGGAAGTGGGCATCCCGAGTTTGGCCAGCGTGATTCTCGCGCACGACCCCGCTGGGGAGGTGCCGGGCATCAGCGAGGTCTCTCCCCAGGAGCAGCCGCCGGTATGGCTGGTGTTCTGGTCTTTCCGGGTGATGGTCGGGCTCGGCTTGCTGATGATTGCCGTCGTCGTGGCCGGGCTGTGGCTGCGCCGGGGCGGGCGCCTCTACTCTCACCGTGGGTTTCTGCAGGTTCTGCGGGTGATGAGCATTGCCCCCTTCGTTGCGGTGCTGGCCGGCTGGATCGTCACCGAGTCGGGGCGGGCTCCCTGGCTCGTCTACGGCATGATGACCCATGCCGAAGGGGTCACTCCGTCGCTGACCGGGGGAATGGCGCTGTTCACCCTGGTGGGCTACGTGGCGGTCTACGCCGTGGTCTTCTGGGCCGGGGTGTATTACCTGACCCGGGTGGTTCGTGAGGGCATGTTGCCGGAGGCATCGGAACCCGGTTCGGCGGAGCACGCCAAACGGCCGTTTTCGGCTGCGCATGTCAGCTTCGAAAGCGATGCATCCCCGACCTGGAAGGAGTGAACCATGGAATTCTTCGATCTCTCCATCATCTGGGCGTTGATCATCGGTTTCGGCGTGATCATGTACGTGCTGATGGATGGCTTCGACCTGGGGCTGGGGATTCTCTATCCCTTCGCGCCCGATGAAACCTCGCGCGATGTGATGATGAATTCGGTGGCACCGGTCTGGGACGGCAACGAGACCTGGCTGGTACTCGGCGGTGCGGGACTGCTAGGGGCCTTCCCGCTGGTTTATTCGGTATTCCTGCCGGCCCTGTACATCGGCGTGTTCCTGATGCTGGCGGGGCTGATCTTCCGGGGCATCGCCTTCGAGTTTCGCTTCAAGGCGCGGCGCAGTCGTCGCTGGTGGAACCGGGCCTTCTGCTGGGGATCCGCCGTGGCGGCCTTTGCCCAGGGGGCCGTGGTCGGGGCTTACATCCAGGGCTTCGCCGTGGAGGATTTCACCTACGTGGGCGGTGCCCTCGACTGGCTGACCCCGTTCACGGTGCTGACCGGGCTGGGGCTGATGATCGGCTATGCGCTGCTCGGCGCTACCTGGTTGATTCTCAAGAGCGAGGGCCACGTTCAGGCGTGGGCCTATCGAATCGCACCGCCACTGCTGGTCGGCGTGCTGGCGGTGTTTGCCACCATCAGCGTGTGGACGCCCTTCGTGGATGGCGCGGTGCGCAGCCGTTGGTTCGACCATCTCGCGGTGATCTGGGTGCTGCCGGCCCTGGCGCTGGGTTGCGCGCTGTGGCTGTGGAGAGCCGTGCGCCGTCGTCAGGAAGGGCAGCCCTTCGTGGCGACCCTGGGCTTGTTCATCTTCACCTATCTGGGCCTGGTGGCGAGCAAGTGGCCGGTGATCGTGCCGCCCGATCACACCATCTGGGATGCCGCCTCGGCGCCGGGTTCGCAGCTCTTCCTGTTGATCGGCGTGCTGTTCGTGATTCCCATCGTGCTGGCCTACACCGCCTGGACCTACTGGGTCTTCCGCGGCAAGGTACGGCCCGACGACGGTTATCACTGACGCGATGGCTGGCGCTCCCGATGCTCAGCGCTGGCTCTCCCACCATGCTGCACGGCAGCGTGGCTGGCTGTTGCTCGCCGTGGCGGCAGGCCTTGCCGCGAGTGCGGCGACTCTGGTACAGCTGGCTCTGCTGGCATGGATCGTCAGCCAGTTGCTGGTGGCCAATGCCGAACTGGCGTCGCTGACGCCGGCCTTTCTCGCTCTGGCGTCATGCCTCGTGCTGCGCGCCCTGGCCCAGTGGACGCAGGAGGTGGCGGGGCAGGAGGCGAGTCTGCGGGTCCGCGCCCGTGTGCGTGCCGAATTGCTGGCCCATCTGGCAGCACTGGGGCCGGTGCGGGGCGCCGCGTATCCGGCGGGTGGAGTGGCAAGCCAACTGGTGGAACAGGTCGAGGCGCTCGACGGGTTCATCGCGCGTTTTCTGCCGCAGTGCATCCTGGCGGTGGCGACTCCGCTGGCGATCGTGTCGTGCGTGGCGTGGCTCGATTGGCTGGCCGCGCTCTTCCTGCTGCTGGCAGCGCCCATGATTCCCCTGTTCATGGCCCTGGTGGGGGTCGGTGCCGAGCGGGTAAACCGTGAGCAGTTTGCCGCCGTCACGCGGCTGTCCGGGCATTTCCTGGACCGCGTGCGAGGATTGACCACGCTGCAGCTGTTCGACCGTACGACCGAAGCCACGCGCGAGGTGGAAGCGGCGGCCGACCATTACCGGCGGCTCAGCCTGCGTCCGCTGCGTCTGGCGTTTCTCTCCTCGGCGGTGCTGGAATTCTTCGCCTCGGTGGCCATCGCCGTGGTGGCCGTCTACGTGGGGTTCGGCCTGCTCGGTTACATCGGCTACGGGCCGTCGTCCGAGCTGACCCTGTTCAGCGGCCTGCTGATACTGCTGCTGGCTCCGGAGTTCTTTCAGCCGCTGCGCAGCCTGGCCCAGCACTATCACGATCGTGCCGCCGCCCTGGGGGCCGCCAGGGGCATGCTCACGCTGCTTGCAGAGCGGCCGCATCCCCAGCGTCACAGGGCGTCGCTCACTCCTGGCGACTCTGCGCTGGTGAGTCTGGTCGATGTCACGCTGGCTCATCCACGGCGCGGGCGGGTGCTCGGTCCTCTCGACATGACCGTGCTGCCGGGCGAAACGCTTGCGATCACCGGACCATCGGGTGGCGGCAAGTCATCCCTGTTGCACCTGCTGGCCGGCTTCGTGGGGCCCGATTCGGGCCGGCGCTGCGTCAGGCCCGGCTTGCGGCTGGCATGGTTGGATCAGCGGCCGTGGCTGGTTCAGGGCAGCTTGGCGGACAACCTGCGCTTGACGGCTCCCCATGCCAGCGACGGCGAGCTCGAAGCAGCGCTGGCCAAAGTTGGCCTGGCCGAGCTGCTGGCAAGGCTTCCCAATGGGCTGGATACCCCCCTGGGCGAGCGCGGCAGCGGGCTCTCCGGCGGTCAGGCCCAGCGGGTGGCGCTGGCACGGCTGTTTCTGAGCGAAGCGGACCTGCTGTTGCTCGATGAGCCGACTGCCCATCTCGATGAGATGAGCGAGGGGCAGGTGGTGGCAGCCCTGCAGACTCTGGCCAGCGAGGGACGTGCACTGGTCATTGCCACGCACCATCCGGCACTGATGCGCCTGGCATCACGATGCCAGTACATCGCTGGCGGGCGTCTCCGCGAACTGCCCGGGGAGGCGAACGATGGGTGATGGGCTGGGCATCGGGGCCCTGCGCCCGTGGTTGCGCCTGCTGGCACGGCGTCGGCGGCGCCTTTGGGTGGGGGCCGGGCTGCTGGGGTTGACGCTGCTGGCCGCCATCGGCTTGCTGGCGCTTTCGGGCTGGTTCATCACCGCGAGCGCCCTGACCGGCATGGCGATCAGGGCCGGCCTCGACGTTCACGTCCCCGGTGGCGGCATTCGCGCCTTTGCCGTGACCCGAACCGTGGCGCGCTATCTGGAGCGGCTCTACAACCACGATACCGTGTTGCGTCTGCTGGCGGACCTGCGTGGCTCGCTGTTCGCCGTACTGTCGCGTCTGGACGGTGCCACCCTGGCGAAGCAGCGGTCCAGCGACTGGTTGACTCGCCTCACTGCCGATATCGATACCCTGGACGGTCTCTACCTGCGCTTGCTGGCGCCGCCGTTGGTCGCGCTGGCCCTGATCGGCTCGTTGACCGCGTTTCTGGCGCTGTGGCTGCCGACGCTGGCGGGATTGGTGGGAGCCGGCCTGGTGCTGGCCTGGCTATGGCTGTCCTTCGGTCAGGCATGGCTCGGCATGGCGGCGAGCCGGGCCCAGGTCGAGCATCGCCAGCGCTTGCGCAGCCTATCGGTCGAGCACTTGCAGGGCTTGGCGGAGCTCGAGGCCCATGACTGCACGGCGCGGCACCGCCATCGGCTCCTGGCGTGCGAACGCCGACTGCATGCCGCCCAGCGGCGGCTCGCTCGCTGTACCGCCCTGGGCTCGGCCTTGGTGGGTCTGGTGGTGGGACTGGCCATGCTGGCCACCCTGTGGCTGGCCGCTGCGGCGTGGCAGCACGATGCCGTGAGCGGAGCGGTGATGGTGATGCTGCCGCTGGCGGTGCTGGCCATTGGCGAAGCCCTGGCCTTGCTGCCCAACGCTTTCACGTCACTGGGAACGACACGGACAGCCGCCGAGCGCCTCAACGCCCTGGAAGCCGCCGAGCGGCGCGCTCCATCCGGACGCTCCCGGCCGCTCGCGGATGGGCCTCTCGAGCTGTCGCTGGAGGGAGTGGGCCTACGCTATCCGGGCGCCTGGCACATGGCGTTGGATGCGGTGAGCCTGTCCTTGAAGGGCGGCTCGCGTCTGGTGTTGACGGGCACTTCGGGGGCCGGCAAGAGCACCATCGCCGCACTGTTGACGCGACAGTTGCTGCCCGACACGGGCGACATTCGTTTGAATGACATTCCGCTGGCGGAGATCGACGAGGGCTCCTTGCGTGAGCGCGTCGCCTTGCTGGGGCAGCGCATCGATCTCTTCGAGGGAAGCCTGGCCGACAATCTGCGCATCGCCGATCCCGCTGCAACCGACGAACGACTGTGGCAAGCGCTCGACTGGGCGACGCTGGCCGACTGGGCCGAGGCGTTGTCGGCCGGGTTGGCGACACCGGTGGGAGAGGGGGGGCATGCGCTGTCCGGCGGTCAGGCTCGGCGGCTGGCACTGGCTCGGCTGTGGCTGCGCGATCCTGGTCTGGTCATTCTCGACGAGCCGTTTGCCGGCCTCGATAGAGCGACTCTCGCATCGCTGGTGCCCAGGCTGGATGGTTGGCTGCGCGGCCGAACGGCGCTGTTTCTCGTCCACCAGTTGGATGACGATTCCGTCGCGCCGCCCGGAGTGACGCATCGTGCGCACCTGGTGGAAGGCGAACTGACCGACTTTGCACGATATTGTGCGATCGGTCAGGATGACGGGAAAGCGACGACGATGCCCAACGAGGTGCGCAATGGATGATTTTCTCAAGCGGTTGCCGAAAGCCGAACTTCACCTGCACATAGAGGGAACGCTCGAGCCCGAGCTGATGTTTTCGCTTGCCCGTCGCAATGCGGTCACGTTGCCCTACGCTGACGTGGACGAGGTTCGCGCCGCCTACGACTTCGCCGATCTGCCCTCTTTCCTCGAGCTCTACTACCAGGGCATGAGCGTGCTGCGTACCGCCGAGGATTTCCATGACCTGGCCATGGACTACTTTCGCCGAGCTCACCGAGAGGGCGTCGTGCACGTGGAGATGCACTTCGATCCCCAGGCTCATCTGGCCCGCGGTGTCGAGCTGGAAACGGTGATGGAAGGGCTCGGTACCGCACGCCGCGAGGCCGAGCGACAGCTGGGGTTGTCCACGGCGATGATCATGGCCTTCCTGCGCGATCGTCCTGCCCAGGAAGCGATGCAGCTCCTGGAGCGTGCGGCGCCCTTTTGGGAGACGCTGGATGCCGTCGGGCTGGACAGTGCCGAGCGTGGGCATCCTCCATCGAAGTTCCGCGAGGTCTTCGAACGGGCGCGGATGCTCGGCATCCCACGGGTTGCGCATGCCGGCGAGGAGGGGCCGCCCGAGTACATTCGTGAGGCGCTCGACCTGCTGGACGTCTGCCGCATCGATCACGGCGTGCGCTGTCTCGAAGATCCCGAACTGGTCGAGCGACTGCGTGACGATCGGGTCGTGCTGACCGTTTGTCCGCTTTCCAACGTGCGTCTCAAGGTGGTCGAGCGCATCGAGGATCATCCCTTGCCGCGCCTGCTCGATGCCGGTCTTCGGCTGACGCTCAATTCCGATGATCCGGCGTATTTCGGTGGCGGCATGCTCGACAACTTTCGTGCCTGTCAGCGGGCTTTCGACTGGTCTCGCGAGACCTTCGTTCAACTGGCGGAAAGCGCGATCGACGCTGCCTTCATCGGCGAGACGCGGCGCCTGGAGCTATTGCGGCAACTCGCCGAGTGCCGGTGAGAATGCCGCCACAGGGAAGGAAACGAGAAGCCCCCGGCGAGCCGGGGGCGAGTGCGTTGCGTATCGTTTCGGTGCGGGTTACGGCAGGGCCGGAACCTCGAATTCGGGCATTTCGCCGGTGAGGGAGTGCAGGAAGGCGACGATGTCGTCGACGGTCTCTTCTTCGAGGTCGCGGTTGAGCATCTCCTGGCCCATGATGGTCACGGCTTCCTCGAGAGTTTCGGTAGCGCCGTTGTTCATGTAGGGATAGGTGACGGCCACGTTGCGCAGTGTCGGGGTGCGGAACTTGTGGCGATCCGCTTCGTCGCCGGTGACGTCGAAGCGGCCCACGTCGGTGGAGCCCGGCACCTGGATGGCGTGGAAGTTGCTGTCGGTGAGCGCTGGGCCACGGTGACAGGCGATGCAGCCGTTGTCCACGAAGGCCACCATGCCGTCTTTCTGCTGCTGGCTGAGCGCTTCCAGGTCGCCGCGCAGGTAGCGGTCGAACGGCGAGTCGGGCGTGTTGAGGGTGCGTTCGAAGCTGGCGATGGCCTTGGCCAGGTTGTCGGCGTTGATGGGATCCTCGGCATCCGGGTAGGCGGCGGCGAACTTCTCCTGATAGACGTCGAAGCCTTCCAGGCGCTCCAGAGCCTGCTCGAGGTCCATGGCCATTTCCACGTCCGCCTCGATCGGTCCCAGCGCCTGGCCTTCCAGATCGGGTTCGCGGCCGTCCCAGAACTGGGAGCCCAGGAAGCCGGCGTTGAGCACCGTGGGCGTGTTGCGTGCGCCGATCTGGCCGTCATGACCGGTGGCGCGCGGAATGCGATCGCTCCAGCCCAGCGCTGGGTTATGGCAGGTGGCACAGCTGATCACGCCGCTGGAGGAGATGCGCGGCTCGAAGAACAGCATGCTGCCGAGTTCGACCTTCTCTTCCGTCAACGAGTTGTCGGCGGGAATCGGCGGTAGGTGGGGCAGCGGCTCGAAGCGGTCGCGGTAATCGCCGAGTCCGTCGTCGGCCACGGCGGTACCGGCGGCGAGGGTGCTGCCGAGGGCGACGGCGGCGACGAGGCGAGCCGGTTTCAGCATGGCGGCATGGATCATGATCGTTCTCCCTGATGGTCGGTGGTCACGGCGCTTTGGTCTTTTTTCCCACTATTTGGTGGGGTTGCATCGTGTGCCGAAGACAGGTTATGGCTCGCACTTGATCATTATCAACCAAGCACAATACTCGGATAACGAGGCTCCTTGCTCCAGGTCAAGTTTTCGCTCGAGCCGTTGCCGGAGTACTGGACAGTCTCTGTACGAGGTGGTGACACTGCCCGCTCCAGGAGCGCCCAGGAGGATCCATGTCTCGCTATCGCTATCCGGCCCTGCCGGAATCCGAGGTGACGCCCAAGGCGCTGTTCGATGCACGGCGTCGCTTCCTGCGACGCGGGGTTGCCCTGGGGGCGGCAGCGGCGGCACCGGGGTTGTTGTGGCCGCGCGATGCCGCGGCCTGGCGGGAGGCGTTGCAAGGTCGGCTGGACGACGACTTGGACACTCGGCGGCTGGCGGGTGGCGAGGCGACGACCGACTACGAGGATGCCACCAGCTACAACAACTTCTATGAGCTCGGCAACCGCAAGAGCGATCCAGAGGTCTTCGCTCACAAGCTCGTCACCGATCCTTGGTCGCTGACCGTCGAGGGCGAGGTGGACAAGCCCGGTACGCTGGCTCTGGAGGACGTGCTGGCCAGAGAGACTCTGGAAGAGCGCATCTATCGCCTGCGCTGCGTGGAGGCCTGGTCCATGGTCATCCCATGGATCGGCTTTCCGCTGCGCGACCTGCTCGAACGTCACGGGCCCACGTCGCGGGCCAAGTACGTGCTTTTCGAAGCGATCCACGACCCCGACAATCTGCGTGGACAGCGCCGCTCGATCCTCGACTGGCCCTACCGCGAGGCGCTGCGCATCGACGAGGCGATGCACCCGCTGACGCTGCTGGCGGTGGGCATGTACGGCGAGATCATGCCCAATCAGAACGGTGCGCCGATTCGTCTCGTCGTGCCCTGGAAGTACGGCTTCAAGAGCATCAAGTCGGTGGTGCGCATCGCCTTGACGGAAGAGCGACCTACGCCCTCATGGGTGGCGCAGAATCCCGAAGAGTACGGCTTCTACGCCAACGTCAATCCCCACGTCGACCATCCCCGCTGGACCCAGGCTCGCGAGCGGCGCATCGGCGAGCGCGGCAAGCGCGAGACGCTGATGTTCAACGGCTACGGCGACGAAGTGGCCGACCTCTATTCCGGCATGGACCTCGATCGCCACTACTGAGCCGGAATTTCCATTCCGTGACGCAAGGAGAGGGGATGCTCAGCGCGCGATCCTGCATTACCGCCTTTCGCCTGCTGGTGCTGGCTGGCTGTGCCACGCCGGGCCTGTGGATCGGCTGGCAGTGGTTCTATGGCGATCTGGGTGCAGTGCCCAGCGAAGCGGTCGTGCATTTCACTGGCCGTACCGGTCTGATCCTGCTGCTCACCACCATCGCCTTCGGCCCGGCGTTCCGCCTCACCGGCTGGGTGGGCTTCATGATCGCGCGCCGTCAGATCGGCCTGTGGGCGTTCTTCTGGCTACTCGCTCACATGCTGAGCTGGATCGGACTGGATCAGTACTGGGACTGGCCGTGGATCGTCAAGGACATGGTCGACCTTCCCTACGTTCGCTACGGCGTGGCGGGATTGACGCTGCTGGTTCCGCTCGCGGTCACTTCGTTCAAGCGGGTGCGTCAGGCAATGGGAGAGCATGCTTGGCACTGGCTGCATCGCCTCGTCTACGTCTCCGCCGCGCTGGGGGTCACGCATTTGTGGATCCTGACTCGGGCGGACTACCTCATGCCCAGTCTCTTCCTGGCGGTGCTGCTATTGCTGGTCGCGTTCCGCATCGTCGATGCCATCCTGCATCGCCAGTGAGCCGTGCCTTCTTCTAGCCTCTCGGTGGGCGGTCGTGAGGCTCGCATCGCCCGAAGCGGATGTCCGGGCGATGCGTGTCGGCCTACTGCGTGGTGACCAGCAGTACTACGCTGAGTGCCGCGGAGACCCACATGGCCGGTTTGATGGCGGACAGGCGACCGGTGCACAGCTGGATCATCACGAAGCTCAGGAAGCCGAAAGCGATGCCGAGAGTGATCGAGTAGGTCAGCGGCATCAGAATGATGGCCAGGAAGGCCGGAAACGCCTGCTCGAAGCGTGACCACTCTATCTTGCCGATCGGGGCCATCATGAACAGCCCCACCAGCACCAGCGCCGGCGCCGTGGCGATGCTGGGTACCAGAGACAGCAGCGGCGACAGGAACAGGAAGGGCAGGAAGAGCAGGGCGATGACCACGGCGACCAGCCCCGTGCGTCCACCCTGGGCGACCCCGGCGCCGGATTCGATGAAGGTCTGGGCGGCGCTGGTGCCGAGCGGGGCGGCGATCATCGAAGCGAAGGCATCCACGGTCATTGAGCGCTTGAGGTTACGCGGGTTGCCGTCCTTGTCCTTGAGGTCGGCCGACTCGGAGAGCGCCATGAAGCACGACAGCGCATCGAAGAAGTTGGTGAACAGCATCACGAAGATGAACGGCAGGTAGGCGACCTCGAGCGCTCCCCAGATGTCCACCTGCATCACTGCGCCGAAGTCGGGCCAGGCGGCCAGACCGCTCCATTCCACCACGACATCTCCGCCCCATAGCCGCCCCATGGGCGTTGCCAGCAGCGTGGTCAGGGCGATGCCCAGGATCAGCGCACCGTTGAAGCGCAGGATCACGAGGATCGCCGTGGCCATCATGCCGATGAAGAAGGTGATCAGGGAGGGTTCGAAGCTCCCCAGTGTGACCAGGGTGGCGTCGCTGCCGACGATGAAGCCGGCGTTCTTGAAGCCGATGAAGGTGATGAACAGCCCGATGCCGCAGGTGATGGCGTAGCGCAGCGAGGCGGGAATCGCCTCGATGATCGCCTTGCGCACGTTGAACACCGCCAGCGTCGCAAACAGCACCCCGGACCAGAAGACGCAGCCGAGTGCCACCTCCCAGGAGAGGCCGGCGCCGAGCACCAGGGTGTAGGTGAACAGGGCATTCATGCCCATGCCCGGGGCCACCAGGATCGGGTTTCGTGCATAGAGTCCCATGGCCAGACTACTCATGAAACTGATCAGCACGGTGGCGGAGAGGGCCGCCGAGAAGGGGATTCCGGCATCGGAAAGAATCGCCGGGTTCACCACGATGATGTACATCGAGGCCAGGAAGGTGGCGATACCGGCGAGTATCTCGGTGCGCAGGGACGAGCCGCGTCGGGTCACGCCGAAGTAGCGGTCCAGCCAGTGGGGATCGGAGGGACGGGAGGCCGCGCCCTGATCGGCAAGGGGAGTCGAGGTTGGTTCCATAGCGGGGATCCCTTGTTGTTGGAGTGGGAGTGCCGTGAACGCCTTGCATTGACCGAATGGTCAGAAGGCATGGGCACAGCCTAGCTGGGTATTGACCGTTTGGACAGGTGTGCTGCGACCAATGTGGTATACGCGACTTCAACGCCGGGGATACAGAGAGGTTCTTGACGATCGTTCCATTCTGTGGGGATTTCGAGAGTGTTAATCACGCTATGGACGCAGAAAACCGAGTCGCCGCTTGCTAAAGAGCGGCGATTCGGTGGATCTCAGCCGCCGTGGCTGACGTTTCTGTATACGAGATTCTCTCAGCCGGCGCGGCGGTGTTGGCAAATGCCCCCCGCCCAGGCCTCGGCCACGCTGCGGTCGTCGCCCAGCATCATCAACGCGAAGAGGGTTTCGCCGAGGCTCCGGCAGCGCGACGTGCGTCGGGCGAGCAGTGGGGTGGCCTGCGGGTCGAGCACCACGAAGTCGGCGTCCATCCCCTTGGCCAGACGGCCGATGCGGTCGTCCAGCGACAGCGCTCGGGCGTTGCCCAGCGTGAGCCCGTAGAAGCCCTGCCAGGCAGTCAGCGGCTGGCCGCGCAGTTGGCCTACCTGATAAGCCGTCTTGAGAGTGGCCAGTCCCGAGAGATCGGTGCCGCCGCCCACGTCGCTGGCATAGCTGACGTTGAGGTCGGCCTCGCGGGCGGCCAGGCGGTCGAAGAGGCCGCTGCCCAGGAAGAGATTGGAACTGGGGCAGAAGGCCAGGTTGGCACCGCGGTTGGCGAGTCGTTCGCGCATCGCGCGGTCGAGGTGGATGCCGTGGGCGAAGGTACTGCGCGGCCCCACCAGACCGGACCGTTCGTAGACCTCGAGGTAGTCGCGACTCTCGGGGAACAGTTCCGCCACCCAGTCCAGCTCGCCGGTGTTTTCGGCGAGGTGGGTTTGCAGCCACAGGGTCGCGTCGTTGCGCAACAGCCCTCCGGCGGCATCGAGCTGCCCGCGGGTGGAGGTCGGGGCGAAGCGCGGTGTCACGCTGTAGCCGAGGCGTTCCCTGCCGTGCCAGTCGGCGATCAGGCGTTCGGTGTCGCGGATGCCACCTTGGGTGTCGTCGGTGAGCGCTTCCGGCGCATGGCGGTCCATCAGCACCTTGCCGGCGAGCATGCACAGGCCGCGGCGCTGGCTCGCCGTGAAGAAGGCATCTACGGAAACCGGATGGCTGGAGCAGAATACCTGGGCGGTGGTGGTGCCGACCCGCAGCATCTCGTCGAGGAAGGCGTCGGCCAGGCGCTCGGCATGCTCCCGTTCGGCGAAGCGGCATTCCTCGGGAAAGGTGTACTCGTTGAGCCAATCGAGCAACTGTCGGCCGTAGGAGGCCATGATCTCCAACTGCACGTAGTGTACGTGGCTGTCGATGAAACCGGGGGCGATCAGTTTGCCCCGGTGGTCGGTGACTTCGATGCCTTCGGGTAGCTCGGGTGCCAGGCGGGCATAGTCGTCGACGGCACGGATGCGGCCGTCCTCGATCCATAGGGCGCCGTCCGGGATGTGGCGCACGCTGCCCTCAGCCGGCGTGTCATTCTCGCCGGGGTCGGCGTCGAAACTCAGCAGTTCGGCGCGCAGTACGCGCGTATCGTGGGTCGTCATGAGGTCAGGCTCGTTGTCGATAGAATCTTACGCTTGCATGAGCATGGCACCGGAGCGGCCGGGGTCAGGTCGCAGCGAAGGTCATTTGCCATGGATGGCAAATGTAGCGCCCAAGGATGGGTTTGCAGCGCCTTCGCGAAGGCCTGGCCGCGGCATAGCTCCTGTCTAAAGAAGCCGCTAGCCAAATATCTGGCGCAGTTCAGCTGGATCGAGGCCGCGCTGGTCGGCGCGTTCGCCATGGCCCACCAGCGGTAGCAGCTCGGCGAGGGCGGCCAACGCGATGGCGTAGGGCGTCTTGTCGCCACCGGTGCCACCCGCCGCCGTGCCGATGGGGCAGCGTACCGTCGCCAGAGCGGCCTCATCGTGGCCGGCATCGACGAGCCGCGAACGGAAGCTAGCCCACTTGCTCCTGGAACCGATCAGGCCGATCGAGCCCATGTCGTCACGGTGGAGCAGGGCGTCGATCAGGGTGCGGTCCTCGGTGTGATCGTGGGTCAGCACCAGGGCGTGGCAGCCGGCGGGCAGAGCGGCCACCGCGGCGCCTGGGTCCGGTGCGTGGCGATACGTCAGGCGCGGCTGGTCGGCGGCCCAGTCGGGGAAGGCGTCGTCACGACTGTCGTGCCAGACTACCCGCCACGGCAGCGGCGCGCTCAGGCGCACGATCTCCTGTCCCACGTGGCCGGCCCCGAACACTGCCAGGCTAGCCTGGCTACCGGGGAAGACCTCCAGCAGGACGTTGACGAAGCCGCCACAGCACTGGCCGCTGCGTCCGCCGAGCGAGAAGGCCTCGAGGCTCATGCCGGCCTCGCTGCTCGCCAGCCGTTCGCGGGCCGCCGCGATGGTCTGCCATTCGAAGTTGCCGCCGCCCAGCGTATCGAAGACGGCGTCTGCGGTGATCACCATGCGCGCCCCGGGCTCGCGGGGCGTGGAGCCGGCGCTGGTCACCTGGGTGGCCAGCACGTGGGGCTGGCCCTCGCGCTGCAGGCGGTGCAGTGCGGCGTGCCAGGGTTCGGGTCGGACGCTCATGTCGCCTTCTCCTGCGACGGCACTCCCTGGGCATGGCGCGCGCGCAGCGCCTCGGCGGCCAGCAGTACCCGCTCAGGCGTTGCCGGGGTGTCGAGGCGTGGCGTCTCGCGATACTCGGCGAGGCTTGCCAGGGCGTCGCGCAGTGCCGACCACACCGCCATGCCGAGCATGAAGGGCGGTTCGCCGACTGCCTTGGAGCGGTAGATGCTGGCCATGGAGTTGGGGTGGCCTTCCATCAGCTCGACGTTGAACACCGGGGGCAGGTCGCCGAAGGTGGGGATCTTGTAGGTCGCCGGGCCATCGGAGAGCAGCCGACCGGTCTCGTTCCACTTCAGTTCCTCGCTGGTCAGCCAGCCCACGCCCTGGATGAAACCGCCCTCGACCTGGCCCATGTCGATGGCGGGGTTCAGGGAATCACCGACGTCGTGGAGAATGTCGACCCGGTCCACCTGGTATTCGCCGGTGAGAGTGTCCAGGCTGACCTCCGCGACGGCGGCGCCGAAAGCGTAGTAGTAGAAGGGGCGCCCCTGGCCGGTGGCGCGGTCGTAGTGGATCAGCGGGGTAGCGTAGAAGCCCTTTTCGGAGAGCGAGATACGATTCAGGTAAGCTGCCTGGACCAGCTCGCCCCAGGGGATGCGGCGCTCGCTCTCGCCGAGGCCGGCGACCAGGTATCCCTCCTCCAGGCGCATGTCTTCGCGGTCCAGCCCCTGGTCCTCGTAGAGATGCTCGTGGGCGAAATCGAACAGGCGCTGCTTGAGCCTGACGCAGGCATCGCGAGCGGCCTGGCCGTTCAAGTCGGCACCGCTGGAGGCCGCGGTGGGTGAGGTGTTGGGCACCTTGTCGGTGCGCGTGGCGGTGATGCGTACGGTGCCGAGGTCGAGACCGAGCTCACGAGCGACTACCTGGCAGATCTTGGTATGCAGACCCTGGCCCATCTCGGTGCCGCCGTGGTTGATCTGCACGCTGCCGTCGGTATAGACGTGCAACAGCGCGCCGGCCTGGTTGAGATGCTTGGCGGTGAAGGAGATGCCGAATTTCACCGGGGTGAGTGCCAGGCCGCGCTTGATGACGGGGCTCTCGGCGTTGAAGTCGGTGATGGCGTGACGTCGCGTCCAGTAGTCGCTGCTGGCTTCGAGCCGTTCGACGAGCTCGTGCAGCAGGCCGATCTGGTCCACCTGTTGGCCGTAATGGGTGGTCTGGCGGCCGGGGCGGTAGAAGTTGCGCTTGCGTATCGTCAGCGGATCTTCGCCGATACGCCGAGCGATGTCGTCCATCGCTGCTTCGATCGCCATCATGCCCTGGGGGCCGCCGAAGCCGCGAAAGGCGGTGTTGGATGCGGTGTGCGTGCGGGCACGGTGGCCGGTGACGCGGGCTTCGCCCAGCGAGTAGGCGTTGTCGCTGTGGAACATGGCGCGGTCGACGATGGCCTCGGAGAGATCCGGCGAGTAGCCGCAGTCGCCGATCACGGTGATCTCGCCGCCCTGGATGACGCCCGCCTCATCGATGCCCAGCCGATAGCGGTTGTTGAAGGGATGGCGCTTCCCGGTGACGCGCATGTCCTCGGCGCGCGGCAGGCGGATGCGGGTGGTGCGCCCGGTACGCCGGGCCACCAGTGCGGCGATGCAGGCCCAGGGCGAGGCCTGGGTCTCCTTGCCGCCGAAGCCTCCCCCCATGCGGCGTACCTCCACGGTGACGGCGTGAAAGGGAATGCCCAGCACCTCGGCGACCAGCTTCTGGGTCTCGCTGGGGTGCTGGTTGGAGGTGTGGACGATGACGCCCTCGTCTTCGGTGGGCTGGACCAGGCAGGCCTGCCCTTCGAGATAGAAGTGCTCCTGACCGCCGACGAACTGCTCGGCCTCGATGACATGGGCGGCATCGGCCAGCGCTCGCTCCCAGTCGCCGCTCTGCTGGACGTGGGTGGGGCGCACGAACTCGCCGCGCTCGGCGGCCGCGACTGGATCGAGGCTCGCCGGTCGTTCGTCGATCTCGGCGACTCCCTCGGCCATTGCCGCGTTGACGGCCTCGCGGGCGGCACGATGGCTCTCGGCGGCCACGGCGAACAGCACCTGGCCGGCGTAGCTGATCGTATCCGATACGAACAGCGGATCGCCGGGGAATACCGGACCGATGTCGGTGTGGCCGGGCACGTCATGGAAACCGACCGCGTCCACCACGCCAGGCATGGCACGGACCTTCGCCAGATCGAGCCGGGTCAGTCGGCCATGGGCCACCGGCGAGAGACCGAGTGCCAAGTGGAGGCAGTCCGCCGGCGCCTTGAGGTCGTCGATGTAGGCGGCGCGGCCGGTGACGTGCTTGACCGCGCTCTCGTGGGCCTGGGCATGTCGGTTTCCGGCCACGGCGCGCGTATCGGCCTCCCTGGCCAGCGGACCATCGCCCTCGATTCGGCCCCGCTGCGTCTCGCGGCTGCGTGCCGCCGTTTGGTCGAGGTCGGCCGTTTCGCCGGCCGGGCTATCCAGCTTAGTGAGCGTACGCATGGAGCATCACCTCCCGGGACGTATCGGAGTCTTGTTTCGCGATGACCAGGCGCAGACGTTCGAGCAGGTTGGCGGCCGACAGCTGCCGATAGTGGTCGCTGCCGCGGACGTCGGACATCGGTTGGAAATCGTCGCCGAGAGCCTGGCGCGCGGCCCGGAAGGCGGCCGCCGTGGGCGGTTGGCCCTCCAGAGCGGCCTCGGCCTGTGCAGCCCGTTTGGGCGTCGCGGCCATGCCACCGAAGGCGAGGCGCACGTTGCGCAGGATGCCCGCCTCGAGCTGCCAGGCGAAGGCGCCGAGCACGGCGGAGATGTCGTCCTCGCGTCGTTTGGAGAGCTTCCACACCTTGAGGTGGCACTCCGCTTCGGGTCTGGGCAGAAAGACTGCGCGGATGGTCTCGCCCTCGCGCAGTGCCGTCTGCTTGTAGCCGAGGAAGAAGTCGTCGAGCGGCAGCTCGCGTTCGCCCTCCGGGCCGGCCAGCCACAGGCGCGAGCCGAGCGCCAGCAGCACCGGTGGGGTATCGCCGATGGGCGAGGCATTGGCGATGTTGCCGCCCAGGGTGCCGCGGTTGCGGATCTGGGCCGAGCCCAGTCGATGCAGCAGGTGGGCGAAGGGCTCGACGTTTTCCTCGAGTAGCGGTTCGAGGCGAGCATAGGTAACGGCCGCGCCGATCCACCAGCCATGGCGACCATCGTCCAGGGTGGTTTCCTCGATGGCGTTCAGTTCGGCGACGCGGGTCACGTCGATCAGTCGCTCGAAGCGCGTGAGCCGCTGAGTGACCTCGAGCCACAGGTCGGTGGCGCCGGCCACTAGGCGAGCCTCGGGATGGCGGCGCCGCAGTTCGACCAGCTCGGCCAGGGTCTCGGGCTGCGCGAAAGGTGCATCGGAAGACGGAGCGGCGGGGCGCGGTGCCGCGGCGTCGAGCCACTGGGGGCGTCGTTCGGGATGCTCGGTCATGGTCAGAGCGGCATCGCGGATCGGCCGGTATCCGGTGCAACGGCACAGGTTCCCGCCGAGCGCTGCCTCGAGCCGCTGTGGGGTGAGCGGCGCCAGGTCCCCGCCGCGCTGCGCCTCGTGCAGGGTGAACAGCGACATCACGATGCCCGGCGTGCAGAAGCCGCACTGGCTGCCATGACAGGCGACCATGGCGGCTTGGGCAGGATGCAGGTCGTCGCCATCGGCCAGTCCCTCGACGGTCACCAGATGACGACCGTTGAGCTGGTGGGCCGGGGTGATGCAGGCGTTGGCGCTGCGGTAGTGCAGCCGGCCGTCTGCATCGGTCTCGCCGATGGCTACGGTACAGGCGCCGCAATCGCCGCTGGCGCACCCCTCCTTGGTGCCGGTCTGGCCGAGGTTCTCGCGCAGCATCTCCAGCACGCTGGTATCGGGCGAGGCCGCACAGTGGCGGGGCTGCCCGTTGAGCAGGAAGTCGATCATCGCCGTCTCTTCTTGTCAGGCTTGTGGTGGAACGTCGTGGGTCGACGGAGTCAGGGTCCGATGGTTGTTTCGATGCGTTGACCGAATGGTCAGGATGTTTTCAGCATGGGTCAGATTGCCGCACTTTGCAAGGGCCTGTGAGGCCGAGCTGGGACAGGGCCATCGGCGTTGGTCGGTTGACTCGGTGCCGATCCGTTTCGACCTGTCCCCGGCGCACCTCGTCGTGTTCGACGGCGATTGACTGCGCGCCGGAGCCGGCGTTTGCAGGAAGGCCGGCGCTCAGGCACTCTCTTGCCTTCCAAGCAGGCGGGGTATGTCGATGTCGGAGCTGCCAGAAACCGAAGACGTGAATGAACCGCAGACGATGGCCGCGAGCAACGGTGCCACGCGGGCGCGCAACGAGCGCGAGATTCTCGCCGCCGCCGAGCGGGTCTTCGCTCGTCACGGCTACAGGGGGGCCAGCGTGCAGGCCATCGCCGAGGCGGCGGGGCTGCCCAAGTCCAACGTGCTCTATTACATGGGCAGCAAGCGCGGCCTCTATGTGCGTTTGCTCGAGCGCATGATGGCGCGCTGGAACGCCCTGCTCGACGACATCTCGGTGGATGACGACCCGGCCGAGGTGCTCGAGGCCTTCATCCGCAGCAAGATGCAGCTCTCGCGTCGCCACCCGGAGGGCTCGCGCCTGTTCGCGGCCGAGATCCTCGGCGGCGCTCCTTTCCTGCAGGCCTATCTGAGCGGCGAACTGCGCGACTGGGTCCAGGCACGCGCGCGCATCTTCGAGCAGTGGGCCGAGAGTGGCCTGATGGACCCGGTCGATCCGGTGTGGCTGATTTTCCTGATCTGGTCGGCGACCCAGCACTACGCCGACTTCGAAGCCCAGGTGCTCGGCATCACCGGCAAGGATGAACTCAGCGATGCCGACGTCGAGGAGATCACCGCCTTCCTGACCCGGGTGATTCTCAAGGGCTGCGGGGTCCGGTCGCGCGAGTCATGACGTTGCCGGGATCGCGATGACAGCCCTGCCGATCGACGCTCGCCTCGACGCCATCCGTGAAGCGCTGCGCGGGCACTCCCGTGCGCTGCTGGTCGCCGAACCCGGTGCCGGCAAGACCACTCGCGTACCGTTGGCTCTGCTCGACGAGCCCTGGTGTCGCGGCGGCAAGCTGCTGCTGCTGGAGCCGCGCCGCGTTGCTGCACGGCTGGCCGCCGGCTTCATGGCGGACACGCTCGGTGAGGCGGTTGGCCGAACCGTCGGCTATCGCCTGCGTGGCGAAAGCCGCACGGGCCCCTGCACACGGCTGGAAGTGGTGACTCAAGGCGTGCTGACGCGCATGATCCAGGACGATCCGTTGCTCGACGGCGTGGCCGGGATCCTGTTCGATGAGTTCCACGAGCGCAGCCTCGAGGCGGACCTGGGGCTGGCCCTGGCTCTGGATGCCCAGTCGGTGCGTGACGACCTGCGACTGCTGGTGATGTCGGCCACCCTGGATGTCGAGGCTCTGCTGGCGGTGCTGGGTGCGGCCACCCCCGTCATCGACTGTCCGGGGCGCAGTTTTCCCGTCGAGACGCGCTATCGACTCTTGAACGGCCACGTCGATGCAGCCGGCCAGCAGGCTCGAGTCGTACTCGAGGCGTTGGCGGCGCAGGAGGGCGATGCCCTGGTGATCCTGCCCGGCGTGGCCGAGATTCGCCGCCTGTCCCGCGAGCTGGCTCAGCGAGCGCCCGATCTGACGATCCATGAGCTGCACGGCCGACTGCCGCTGGAGGTCCAGCGCAGGGCGCTGCGTCCCGATCCGCGAGGTTGGCGTCGGGTGGTGCTGGCCACTGCCATCGCCGAGTCGAGCGTCACTGTGGATGGCGTACGTATCGTCGTCGATGCCGGCCTGGAGCGGGTGCCGGTGTTCCAGCCGCGCACCGGCTTGACCCGCCTGGAGACGCGGCGGGTCAATCGGGCCAGTGCCGATCAGCGTCGCGGCCGTGCAGGGCGACAGGGGGCGGGACTGTGCGTGCGGCTGTGGCCCGAGGAACAGCCGCTCGTGCCTCACGGCGAGCCGGAGATCCGCCAGGCGGACTTGGCACCGCTCGCCTTCGAACTGGCACGCTGGGGCATCGTCGATCCGACGTCTCTCGCCTGGGTCACGCCGCCGCCCGAGGCAGCGTTGGCAGCCGGGCGCGAGCTTTTGGCACGTCTCGGCGTGCTCGATACCGCTTCTCTCCTGACCGATCTGGGACGTGCCTGTGCTCGCTGGCCGACCCATCCGCGCCTGGCCGTGATGCTCGAGCGAGCCGCCGAGTTCGGCGCGCGGCCTCTGGCCTGTGCGCTGGTCGCCCTGCTGGAAGGACGCGATGTCGACCGCGAGCGCGACATCGAGGTCGCCTTGCAAGTGCGGCTGGCAGCTCCGCGCGATCATCGACAATGGCTGCGCGATGCCGAGCGCCTGGCTCGCATCGGTGGCTGCCGGCTCGAGGTGGCGAGTCTGAAGCCGCTGGGCGAACTGCTGGCGCTGGCCTATCCGGAGCGCATTGCCCAACGCCTCGAGCCAGGGCGCTTTCGCCTGGCCAGCGGTGGCCTGGCCGTGCTGCCCGAGTCGCATCCCTTGGCCCACGCCGCCCTGCTGGTGGCCGTAGAACTCGACGGCGAGGCGAGTGGGGCGCGCATCTTTCGCAGCGTGGCTCTCGATGCCGAGCGATTGACGGCACTGTATCCGGAAACCGCGACCTGGCAGTCGCGAATCGAGTGGTCCGAGGCGCAGGGTCGGTTGGTCGGTGAGCGGGTCCGCGGCCTGGGTGCGGTGGTGCTGGCGCGTAAACCGTTGACCGACATGCCGACCGACGCGGTACGCGGGGCACTGCTGGACGCCCTGCGTCGTCGCGGGGGACTGCCCTTCGGTGAGGCGGCCGACCAGCTGCGCGGACGGGTAGCCCTGTTGCGTCGCGAGTTCGGCGAGACCTGGCCGGACTGGTCGATGGCGGCGCTGCTCGAGCGGCTCGAAGACTGGCTGGGGCCTTATCTGGAGGGTATCACCCGGCTGGATGCCATCGACACGCTGCCCCTGGAGCGCTACCTGCTCGACACCCTCGACTGGCCGCTGCGTCGTCGTCTCGAGGAACTGGTTCCCGAACGGCTGGCGGTGCCTAGCGGGTCGCACGCGCGTCTCGACTATACGCCCTGCCTCGAGGGCAACGAGCCGGTACTGGCCGTCAAGCTTCAGGAGACGTTTGGATGGCGGAGTTCGCCATGCATTGCCGATGGTCGCGTGCCGGTGCTGTTGCATCTACTCTCGCCGGCGCGCCGGCCGCTTCAGGTCACCACCGACCTGGCGAGCTTCTGGGCCAACGCCTACCCGCAGGTACGCAAGGAGATGCGCGGCCGCTACCCCAAGCACCCGTGGCCGGAAGACCCGCTCGGCGCCGAAGCCACGGCCCGGACCAAGCGGCGGGGATAGGAAGTGCTATCTCTGCGTGCCTGCATGCTCGTGGACGTCCTCGGTCCGGCGGGCCGTTGTCGGCTCTCGGCTCGAGGCGCGGAGTCGCAGCACCCATTTCTCCAGCTCGACGGCCAGGTAGATGGCCATGCCGCCCGCGAGGATCGCCAGCCAGTGGTCTAGGCCCAGAGCGGCGCTGCCGAAAATCAGCTGCATGAAGGGCAGATAGGTCCAGCCCAGCTGCAGGGCCATCACCAGTCCGATGGCGAGCCATACCGGCCGGCTGCCGAAAAGGCCATGCAAGGATAGGGTGCTGCCGAGCAGGAAGCGGCTGTTGATCAAATAGGCAGCACTGCCGGTCACCAGCATGTTCACTGCGCCGGCGCGAGCCATTTCGAGACTGCCGCCCTGACGTTCGCCGATCCACCAGAAGATACCGAATACGCTGATCAGAAGCAGGATCGAGACGAACAGCACGCGCCACAGCAGGAAGAGATCGAGCAGAGCGGCGTTGGGGTCGCGGGGCGCGCGCTGCATCAAGTTGCGCTCGCCCGCCTCGAAGGCCAGGGCGAGCCCGAGTGTCACTGCCACCACCATGTTGACCCACAGGGCTTGTAGCGGCGTCACCGGCAGCTCGCCGCCGGCCAGCACGGCGAGCATGATGGCCAGCCCCTGGCCACCATTGGTGGGCAACAGGAAGGTAATGGTCTTGCGGATGTTGTCGTAGACCTTGCGACCCTCCCGGATGGCGCCGACGATGGTGGCGAAGTTGTCGTCGGCGAGCACCATCTCGGCGGCTTCCTTCGCCGCTTCGGTGCCCTGAATGCCCATGGCCACGCCGACGTCGGCGCGCTTGAGTGCCGGGCCGTCGTTGACGCCATCGCCGGTCATGGCGCAGATACCGCCGTGAGCCTGCATCGCCCGCACCAGGCGCAGCTTGTGTTCCGGTGCCGCTCGGGCGAAGACGTCCACTTCGAGAATGCACGCCTCGAGCGCCTCGTCGGACATGGCTTCCACCTCGCGGCCGGTCAGAGCGCGCTCGGTATGGGCGAAACCGAGCTGGCGGGCGATGGCCAGGGCGGTGACGGCATGGTCGCCGGTGACCATCACCGGGCGAATGCCGGCGCTGAGGCATTGCTTCACCGCCTCAATGGCCTCCTCGCGGGGCGGGTCGAGCAGGCCGATCAAGCCGAGCAGAATCAGCCCCTCCTCGGCGTGAGCATCGGTCAATTCCGCGATGTCATGGATCGG
Source organism: Billgrantia gudaonensis (assembly GCF_900100195.1). Lineage (GTDB taxonomy): Bacteria > Pseudomonadota > Gammaproteobacteria > Pseudomonadales > Halomonadaceae > Halomonas > Halomonas gudaonensis. The sequence continues at coordinate 137,441 of NZ_FNES01000008.1, read as the reverse complement.
TTTCTCGGCAAGCGCCAGGACGCGCAGACCGCGGGCGGAGAGCGCATGGATGCGGGCTTCCCACGCCTCGCGATCGAGATCGACGTCTCCGCTGTCGGTGCGCACCCGATGACACATCTCCAGCAGTCGGTCCGGGGCTCCCTTGACCAGCAGCCGTCGCTCGCCTTTCTCCTCGTGCAGGGTGGCCATGTACTGGCGCTCGGACTCGAACGGAATGGCGTCGTGGCGGTCATGGTCGTTACGCAGAGTCGTCGCGTCGAGGCCGGCCTTGGCGGCGGCCACCACCAGAGCGCCTTCGGTTGGGTCGCCGTGGATGATCCAGCGACCGTCGTCCCGGACCAGTTCGGCGTCGTTGCACAGTACGCCCACCTCGAGGAAGTGGCGGAGTGCATGGCATTCGTCGGGGTCGAGCGCGTGCGGCTCGGGCTCGTCGCCGCGGACCGTGTGGAATCGGCCTTCCGGGCTGAAGCCGACGCCCGAGATGCGGACTTCGCCTTCCGGCAGCCAGATCGCCAGGGCGGTCATCTCGTTGCGGGTCAGCGTGCCGGTCTTGTCGGTGAAGATGGTGGAGATCGAGCCCAGGGTTTCGACGGCGGGCAGCCGCCTGATGATGGCGTTGCGCCGTGCCATGGCCTGTACGCCGAGTGCCAGGCCGATGGTGACGATGGCCGGCAGCCCTTCGGGAATGGCTGCCACCGCGAGGCCTACGGCGGCCATGAACATTGCCGTGACCGGCTCGTCGTGGACCAGAACTCCGAACAGAGCGGTGAAGGCGGCCGCCGCGAGAATGCACAGTGCCAGCACGCGTCCCGCCCGGTCCAGCTGCTGGAGCAGTGGGGTCCTGAGCTTGTCGACCTGGCGCAGCATCTCCGAGATACGGCCCAGCTCGGTCGCCTCGCCGGTGGCCACCACCAGCCCCCGGGCGGCTCCTTGCACGACCAGGGTGCCGGCATAGGCCATGCCGGTACGATCCCCGAGCTCGGCATCCTCTGCTGCGGGATCGATGCTCTTGTCGACGGGCGTCGACTCGCCGGTCAGCGCAGCTTCCTCGGTGCGCAGGCGCTTGGCTTCGAGCAGGCGCAGGTCGGCGGGAACGCGGTCGCCGCTCTCCACCAGCACCACATCGCCGGGCACCAGGTCTGCGGCCGGAACGACCTGGCGCTTGCCGTCGCGCAGCACCTTGGCTTGGGGCGAGAGCATGTCGCGGATGCTCTCCAGTGCATGTTCGGCCTTGCCCTCCTGGATGAAGCCGATCAGTGCAATGATCAGGACCACGCCGATGATGGCGGCGGCGTCCAGGGCGTGGCCGAGCCCTAGGCTCGCCAGGGCAGCCACGATCAGGATCAGCATCAGGAGATTGTCGAACTGCGTCAGTAGGCGCCGCCACCAGGGTCGAGCCCGTTCTTGCTGCAGCCGGTTGGGGCCGAACTCGGCCAGCCGCGAGGCGGCCTGCGTGGCGGAGAGGCCGTCGCGGGAGGCCTCCAGCTTCTCGAGAGTAGCGTCGCCCGAGAGGGCGTGCCAGGCGGTACGGGTGGAATCACGGCGTTCGGGCATCCCCTGTCTCCTGTCGCGGCGGTCGACGGATCGCGCCATGGACCACTATGCTGCAGCGCAGTGACGAAGGGCAAGGTGTCCTCGTTCGATTGCCGTCAAGCGTCGCACGAAGAGAGCGGCGAGACGGCGCTCGCCGTCGCATCGCGGAAGGTTACAGGATCATGGCGGCCAGCCAGCCGAAGGCGATCAGCGGGATGTTGTAGTGCAGGAAAGTGGGTACCACGCTATCCCAGATATGATCGTGCTGACCGTCGGCGTTGAGGCCGGCGGTGGGGCCGAGAGTCGAATCCGAGGCGGGAGAGCCGGCATCGCCAAGTGCGGCGGCGGTGCCCACCAGGGCGATGGTGGCCATGGGCGAGAAGCCGAAGTTCAGGGCCAGGGGCACGTAGAGCGAGGCGATGATCGGGATGGTCGAAAAGGATGAACCGATGCCCATGGTGATGAACAGTCCGACGAGCAGCATGATCAGAGCGGCCAGGCCCTGGTTGTCGCCGATCAGTTCGGTGGAGCCGGCGACGAGGGTTTCCACCTGGCCACTGGCCTGCATGACGCTGGCGAAGCCCGCCGCCGAGATCATGATGAAGCCGACTAGGGTCATCAGCCGCATGCCTTCGGTGAAGATGCCATCCTGCTCGTGCCAGCGGAAGACGCCGCTCACGGAGAGCAAGGCGAAGCCGAACAATCCACCCAGGAGCATCGAGCCGGAGAGCAGCTGCACTGCAACCGTGCCGACGAGAGCTGCAGCGATCGTCAGCTTCTGCCAGCCGGCCAGGTGACTCGCCGCCTCGGCCGGCGTCTCGTCGCCGTGGGAGAGGTCACGATCCGCGTATCGGCGCGGGCGACGATAACTCCACAGCACCGCGACGGCGAGGCCGATGAGCATGCCGCCGATGGGAATGAGCATGGCCATCGGCACCATGCCTCGGGTGACCTGGAGACCGAGTTCGGCGCCATTCTCGTTGAGGTTGGCGAGCAACAGATCGTTGAGGAAGATCGCACCGAAACCCACCGGCAACAGCATGTAGGGAGCGGTGATGCCGAAGGTGATCACGCAGGCGACCGCACGCCGGTCGAGGTCGAGATGGTTCATGAGCTTGAGCAGCGGCGGCACCAGTACCGGGATGAAGGCGATGTGTACCGGAACGAGGTTCTGCGAGCTGATTGCGGCGGCGAGCAGGGCCCCGAGCAGGGTGTAGACGACGAGTCGATGGCTTTGCCCGTCGTCGTCGAGGCCCAGGCGACGTATGGCGCGGCGTGCCAGCAATTCGGTGATGCCAGAGCGTGACAGCGCCACGGCGAAGGCGCCCAGCACGGCGTAGGAGAGGGCGATGGTGGCCCCGTTGCCGAGGCCGTCGTTGAAGGCGTCGAGGACCTCTCCGAGCGGCATGCCGGCATACAGGCCGCCGACGAGGCTGGCGACCATCAGGGCGAAGACCACGGAGACACGGGCGAGACTCAGGGAGACCATGACCAGGATGGCCAGAACGACGGCATTCATAGCAAGCTCGAACCTTGGTTGGAATGGCTATGCGGCTTCGGGCAGCAGCCGCAAAGTCGCGCATACTACCTGAAGAAGCTCATCGTGTCAGTGAGTTGGCCGACATTCTGGAACGATGAAGCGGGTGCGAAGAAGGCGACGATGGCCGAAGGGTGCATTCGGGGGTGACAGAGTGAACGCGGGCGTCATGACGTTGTCGCAGGTTGGGGTTGGCGATCAGAGGGGTTGATCGTGCTGGGGAGCATGCCATCGTGTGCGTGGCGGCCAGGTTCCCGGTCGGTTCCCCCGTTCGCCATCTTTACGTTTCAGCAATGGAGTTTTCATGTCCGTAAGCCAGTCTCTCGCCGTTTCCGCCTTGACCGTGGCGCTCGTCGCTCCTGCCGTCGTCACTGCCCAGCAAGCGATGCCTCAGCAGCAGCCGCCCAGTGCACAGGATCAGGTCAGCCAGCTCGATGAACTGGTCGATCTTGACGAGTCCCAGGAGCAGGAGCTGTTGGCTCTGCTCGAGGACACCCAGGGACGCCTCCAGGAACTGGAGAGCGAGGCACAAACGCTTCAGGCGCAGCTGCAGGAACAGGTCGGGGCCGATTACGACGAGGCAAGCATCCGCCGCGATGCCGATCGCCTGGGCGATCTCACCGGGGAAATGAGCGCCGAGAGCGTGCTGATGCAATCTCGGCTACAGGCGACCCTGACTCAGCAGCAGCGCGATGAGCTCGAGCGCCAGATGCAGGCGCAACGAGAGCAGATGCGCCAGATGCAGGAGCAGATGCAACAGCAGCAACAGCAGCAACAGCAACAACAGGCCGAGTGATCATCGGCCCGAGGGTGTCCGTGGGCCTGCCCCACGGGCTTGACGCCTTGCATCGACCACCTTGTGGGTGGTCGATGTCGTTGGGGACGGATGGGGGTCTGACATTCCATGCCCGATCATCGTCAACGGGTGCCGGCGGCGGCTCGTAATCGTCAGCCGATTCGCGAGGTGCTGCAACGGCTGCTCCCGGCCCAGGCTCGTATCCTGGAAGTGGCCAGCGGTAGCGGCGAGCACGCCGCGTACTGTGCCGATGCCATGCCGGGCTGGCAGTGGCAGCCCAGCGATGCCCAGGAGGCTGCCTTGGTTTCCATCTCGGCCTGGCGGGCCCATACCGAACTCGCCAATCTGGCCGCGCCGATCCGTCTGGATACCACGGATGCCAGCACCTGGCCGGCAGGCCCATTCGATGCCGTCGTGGCGATCAACCTGGTGCACATCGCTCCGTGGCGCGTGACCGAAGCGTTGATGGCGCGCGCGGCAGAACGCTTGGCGCTCGGAGGCGTGCTCTATCTCTATGGCCCCTATCGGCGCAACGGTGGACACACCGCGCCCAGCAATGCGGCCTTCGATGCCGATCTACGACGTCGCGATCCGCGCTGGGGCGTACGCGATCTCGAAGCCGTCGCGGACGAAGCTCGTCGCTACGGTTTGCGGCTGACGGAGACGGTGGAGATGCCGGCCAACAATCTCAGCGTGGTGTTGCGCTACCCAGGCTCGAACGACCGCCTCGAGTCGTAGGGCGGGTCACTCGCGCTCCGGGATCTCGCCCGGCTCGCGATAGCGAGGCGGCTGGGATTCGCGCTCTTCCCGGGTCGTGGTTTCGTCTTCGGCCGGGACCCCCCACACCGTCTCGCGGTGTCCGTCTTCGAAGGTATAGGTCGTGCAGCCCGCGAGCAGGGAGATCACCAGCGCGGCCATGGGGAGCAAAGATCGATGCATGGTGTGTCCTTCCTGAGAAGAGCGGTTTCCATCGGATGACGTCGATGCCGCCATGATGGCGCGTCGGCATGGCGGTAGACAAGCGTCGGTCATCCCGACAGGCCGAGCAGGATGGGCACGTAGACCACCAGCAGCAGCACGCTGATCAACCCTAGCAGGTAAGGCAGAATGGCCCGCGTGATTCGTTCCAGCGGTAGCTGGGTCACCGACGAGGCGACGTACAGGTTGATCGCCACCGGAGGGGTGATCATGCCGATGGCCAGCCCTACCACGATGATCAGGCCGAAGTGGATGGGGTCGATGCCCAGCTGAGTCACCAGCGGCAGCAATACTGGGGTGAGAATGATCAGTGCGCTGGCGGTTTCGATGAAGACCCCGGTGAGCAGGATGACGGCCACCACCAGCAGCATGATGACGTAGGGATTGGTGGAAAGCGACAGCACCGCCTGGGCAATGGCGCCCGGCACCTGCCAGCTGGATAGCGTCCAGCTCAATACCGCCGACGTGGCGATGACCAGCATGATCACCGAGGTGGTGATCGCCGAGCGGATCAGGATGCGGTAAACGTCGCCAAGGCTCAGGTCGCGATAGACGAACAATGACACCAGCAGCGCGTAGTTCACCGCGACCACTGCCGCCTCGCTGGGTGTGAACACGCCCGAGAAGATGCCGCCGAGGATGATCACCGGGGTCGCGAGTCCCCAGCTGGCGCTCTTGAACGTACGCCAGATCGTGGCGGTCGACAGTGCGGTGCCACGTGGGTAGTTGCGTCGGTAAGCCTGGTAGATGGCGATGGCGGCAAGCCCCAGCCCCATGGCGATGCCGGGCAGGATCCCGCCCAGGAACAGCGTCGATACCGACTGCTGGGCAATCACCGCGTAGATGATCATCGGCACCGAGGGTGGAATGACCACGCCGATGGTACCGCTGGCGGCGATCAGGCTGGCTGCCGATGCCGGTTCGTAGCCTTTCTTGCGCAGCTCGGGGACCAATGTCGAGCCCACCGCTGCGGTGGTGGCGGCGCCGGAACCGGAAATGGCGGCGAAGAACATGCCGGCTCCCACCGAGACGATGGAAAGCCCGCCCTTGAGGAAGCCGAACAGCGAATCGGCGAAGTTCACCAGCCGTTCGCTGACCTTGCCCTGGGCCATCAGGTCGCCGGTCAGGATGAACATGGGCACCGCCACCAGGGCGAAGGAATTGATGCCCTGGAACATCTGCTGGGTGACCACCATCAGCGGCACGCCCTGGACGGAAAGCGCCACCAGAGTGCTGGCGCCGATGGCCAGGGCGATGGGGACTCCCAGCAGCATCAGTGCAAAGAACAGGGCGAAGAGCAGAGCGGTCATGATGGAGAATCCCCTTCGTCGTCAACGCTGCTGGCGACCGGCGAGCCCCTGACCAGCAGGCGAATCACGTCGATCAGGGCATAGCTGCCCATCACCACCGCGCTCAAGGGGATTACCGCGTAGACCCAGGTCATGGACAGGCGCAGCGAAGCGGACTTCTGGAAGCTCTGCGCCTGCATGTAGCGCTGACCGATCACTGCCAATGCGATGAGGAACGCCAGCCCCGCCACCATGGCGAGAATCCGGGCATGCCGCTGCAGGCGCTCGGGCAGTGCATCGATCACGAACGTCACGGCGATGTGGCGACCGCGCCGGAAGGCCACGGTCGCTCCCAGGAAGGTGATCCATACCAGCAGAAAACGCGCGACTTCCTCGGTCCAGCCTACGGCCGTGAAGAAGACGCGAGAGACGATTTGCAGGGTGATCACAGCGATCAACGCCGCCATGGCCGCGAAGACCGCGGGCTGAATGACGGCGTCGATGCCTCGCTCGAGGCGTTCCAGCAGATCCAGCAACCTATGCATGCCGGGCGACGCTCATTCCAGCGCCTCGCGGATGCGCGGCAGGTAATCGCCGAACTGCTCGCCGTACTGGTCGTAGACCGGTGCCACGGCTTCCTGGAACGCCCCGATGTCGGGCTCCTCGACGATTTGCATGCCGGCTTCACGCAGCTCGGCGAGCTGCTCGGATTCCATCTCGGCGTTGACCCGTCGCTCGTGCTCGGCGGCTTCCTGGGCGGCTTGCGCCATGACTTCCTGAGCGGCTGCTGGCAGTTCGTTCCATACGCTCATGCCCATGACGAAGATGGCCGGCGCATAGGTATGCCGCGACAGCGTCATGTGGTCCTGGGTCTCGAAGAGCTTGAAGGAATGGATGACGTTGACCGGGTTTTCCTGGCCGTCGATGGTACCTTGCTGCATGGCGGTGAGCGCTTCGGTCCAGGCCATCGGGACGGCATTGGCGCCGAGTTCGCGGAAGGTGTCGGTATAGACGGGGTTTTCCATGACCCGAATGCGCAGGCCGTCGAGGTCTTCGGGGGTTTCGACCGGGCGTTCGCTGTTGGTCAGGTTACGGAAACCTCGCTCGGCATAGGCCAGGCCCTTGAGGTTGACTTCGCTGAGCTTGTCGAGCAGCTCCTGACCGATGGGACCGTCGAGTACTTCGTAGGCGGCTTCCGGCGAAGGGAACAGGAAGGGCAGCTCGAAGACCGCCATCTCCTCGACGAAGTTGGCCACCGGGCCGTTGGTGATCACGCCCATGTCCACGGTACCGATCTGCATGCCTTCGAGCAGCGTGCGTTCGTCGCCGAGGGAGGCATTGGGGTAGATTTCGATGTCCACCTTGCCTTCGGTGCGTTCCTCGACCAGTTCCTCGAACCGGGTGGCAGCGATGTGAAACCCGTCCTGTTCGTTGACGACGTGGGCCAGGCGTAGCGTGACCGGCTCCATGTCGGAGAACTCCGAGGCGTTGGCGGTTGCGGTCAGGGCGAAAGCGATGCCGACTGCCAGCGTGCTGCGTGCAAAACCGTTCATTATCGTTTTTCCTCTGTCAGTTCAGTCTCTTGAGGTCAACCGAGAATGCCGTAGCCGCCTGCCCGGGTCAAATCTCGGTGTGCCGGGCGCGGCCGCGGGTGCTGTGGATGGCGATGACAGGGTGTAGAGCGGGGCAAGCGTTGCGGTAGGATGGCCGAAAAACCCTGACGTGAATCATCTATGCCGATCAGCCTCATCGACGAGCCTGCAGCGCTTGGCCTGCTGCAGGGCTCGCATCGTATCGACCTCGTACTGCTTTCTTGGCTGGTCGCTTTCAGCGCCGCCTACACCGGGCTCGATGTCAGCAAGCTGGTGAGCTCCGCCCGGCGCACGCGCCGAGAGGGCGTGTGGCTTGCCGCTGGCGCCTTCATGCTGGGTATCGGTGTGTGGAGCATGCATTTCATCGGCATGCACGCCTATCGGTTGCCGTTTCCCTTCGATCATGCTCCGGGCCTGACGATGATGTCGATCCTGCCGGCGATCCTCGGCAGCTTCGTCGTACTGAGGGTGGTGTCGCGGGATGAGCCGGTCGCACACCGGATGCTGCTGAGTGCTGGGCTGGCGCTGGGCACCGGGATCGGCGCGATGCACTACCTGGGCATGGCGGCCATGCGCATGTCGGCAACGCTGCATTATGCCACGACATACTTCCTGCTCTCGTTGCTGGTGGCGTTGGTGTTCGGGGTTCTGGGCACGTATGCGTATCGTGCCTGTCGCTACGTAGCGAATGGCGCCAAGGCACGTGCCTGTGCGGTGCTGGCGGCGGTCATCGTCTCGCTAGCCATCAGCGGCATGCATTACGTAGCCATGGCCGCCGCCTGGTTCGCCCCCGATGCGGCCATCGACCCCATGGCAACCCGTCATCATGAGCACTCCGTCTGGCTGGTCTATCTGGTCAGTGCCAGTGCCGCGGCCATCGTATTGTTGACCCTGCTGGGAACGCATTTCCAGCGGCGCCTGTTGGTCAGCGAGCAGTCTCAGAGCATGACGCGTGCCCGTCTGCTAGAGGTGATCTCGGCGTTGCAGGATGGCATCGTGCTGTTCGATGACCGGGCGCGAATCCGGCTCTGCAACGCAGCCTTCGAGCGTATGGTCGGCGTCTCCTCCGAGGCGTTATTGGGTGTGTCGGCCTGGACACTGGACTATGCCGAGGATGCGAGGGCCCTCAATGAACGCATTCAGGAGGCGCTCAACCGGGATGGTTCCTGGCGCGGTACCATCGAAGCACGGCACCGCGACGGCACGACCTTTCCGGCCAGGCTCGGCATCAGCCGCGTGAACTATGCCGATGAAACGACGCGTGACTACGTGGCCATGCTGACCGATATCAGTGCCGAAGTTCGGACTCGACGGCACATTCAGCATCTCGCCTACCATGACAACCTGACCGGACTGCCCAACCGGCGAGCCCTGCAGGAGCGCCTCGATGAGATGCTGGAGAGCATGCGGCAGCAGCGATGCGGCCCGGCATTGCTGGTGCTGGTCGATGTCGACCACTTCAAGCTGCTCAATGACAGCCTCGGGCATGCCATGGGCGATGAACTGCTGCGCCAGCTGGCTGGCCGGCTCCACGATCTTGCCGCCGATTCAGGGACCGTGGCGAGGCTGGATGGCAATGAATTCGCGCTGCTGGTGGGGCCCCTCGCCGAGGGCAACTTCCACATTGCCGATCAGGTGGCGCGACAATGGGTGACTCGTGTGCTGGCCGCGCTGGGCGGCGACTACGAGCTGGCGGGGCATGCCTACCCTTGCCGAGTGACTGGCGGCGCCTTGGTGATAGAGGGCGATGAGTCGGGGCACGACGAGCTGCTCAAGCGGGCCGATCTGGCACTGCTCGATGCCAAGCGCCGCGGGGATGGCTGCCCGAGCGTGTTCGATTCCGGCATGGAGGTGGCCCTGGAGGAGCGGCTGCGCCTGGAGCGGGAGTTGCGCGTGGCGATCGATGAGGGACAGCTACGTCTCTATGTGCAGCCGCAGGTCGATGCCGAGGAAGTCGTTTTCGGGGCCGAGGCGCTGGTGCGCTGGGAGCACCCGCGGCGCGGTCTGGTGTCGCCGGGCGTATTCATCCCCCTGGCCGAGCAGAGCGGCCTGATCGTGAGGTTGGGGGAATGGGTGCTGGAAATGGCGTGCCGCACCCTGGCCGAGTGGTCCGGGCATCCTGAGCTTGGACATTGTCGGCTGTCGGTCAACGTCAGCGTTCAGCAGTTCCAGCAGCCCGACTTCGTCGACCAGGTGTTGTCGGTGCTGACGCGCCACGATGTCTCGCCTCATCGACTGACCCTGGAGTTGACCGAATCGCTGTTGATGGAGGAGCTCGATGACGTCATCGGCAAGATGGCCCTGCTGCGCCGGATGGGGATCCGTTTTGCCCTGGACGATTTCGGTACCGGCTACTCGTCGCTGGCCTACCTGAAGGCGCTGCCCCTCGATACCCTGAAAATCGATGTCGCCTTCGTGCGTGACCTGACCCAGGATCCGCTGGCACAGCCCATTGCCCGGACGATCGTGACCCTGGCCGAGCAGCTGGCGCTGAAGGTGGTGGCCGAGGGCGTCGAGACGCAGGAGCAACTGGCCATTCTCCAGGAGCTGGGGTGTGGGGGGTTCCAGGGCTTTCTGTTCGCCCGCCCACAGCCCGTCGGTGACATGCTTGCCTGGGTTCGCAGCCGCTCAGCGGTCGTGCCGCTACCGCGTCAGTGTTGAGCGTCGCCACCCGAGCGCTCAGACGGTGGCCAGCGCTCGTTCGAGGATGGCAAAGCGGCCAGGTTCCAAGGCGTCGGCCACGGCGGTGATGCGCAGGATATGGCCGAGATCGGGGTGTGCGGGCCGGGCGATCAGGCGTCCCGCTTCCAGCAGTTCGCCGTGAAGCCGGCTCGCGAGTTCGGCGTCGGGCAACCGCAACGCGATGAAGTTGGTGGCACTGGGCAGGACTTCGGCACCCAGGTTGCGGAAGTGGCCGGCGAGTCGTTCACGGCGCTCCTTCACCGCACTCACGTGTTCGCGCACCTCGTCGTTGTGGTCCAGTACCGTTTCGGCGGCGGCCTGCGTCAGCGTCGATACGGCGTAGTGGATGCGTACCTTCATCATCATGGCCAGGGTGTCGGGCTCGGCCAGGGCGTAGCCGATGCGCAGTCCGGCCATGCCGTGGGCCTTGGAGAGCGTGCGCAGACGAATCACGCCGGGAATCACCTCGCGGCTGAAGGGTGCCTCGGCGTCGTCGCGAAAGTCGTGGTAGGCCTCGTCGAGCAGCAGCCAGCAGTCGTCGGGCAGGTCCCGGCGCAGCCGGCGAATGGCCTCATCGTCATGAAGGTGGCCGCTGGGATTGTCGGGGTTGGCCAGGTAGACCAGCCGTGCCTGGCGCTCGTGAGCCGTCTCGAGAAGGGCGTCGAGGTCGGGAGCGAGCAGGCCGGGTCGTTCCACATAGGGCAGCTCCTGCAGGCGGCAGCCCTGCCCTTGGGCGAAATAGCCGAAGGTGGGGTAGGTGCCTGCAGCACTCACCACCGTGCAATCGGGCGTGCAGGTGGTGCGCAATGCCAGGGCGATCAGGCTGTCTGCGCCGGCATCCACCAGAGTGGCATCCAGCGGGTAGCCGTGCAGCTCGCACAACCGCTGGCGCACGCCGAGCGCTTCGGCATCGCCGTAGCAGTAGGCATGCTCCACCATGGCATCTCCGAAGCGTTCGCGCAGGGCTCGGTGGGGCATGTCGAGGCCCTCGTTGGAGCCCAGACGATGGGGAATCTCGCGGCCGATGCGGCGCTCCAGTACCTTGATGCCCGGGAAGGGATTGCTGGGGCCTTGGCCGGTCAGGTGGTCGGGGAAGCGGGGCATGGCAACCTCTCGATGTCGTGGGGTGGTTTCATGCTGAACGGGCGACCGGGATCCAGCAACCGATTCAGGTTTCCAACTGGTAGGTCTGCCAATCCGTATGGGTGGCCCAGCGGTCGTAGACGGCACGTGCCCGATAGTTCTGCTCGCGGGTGATCCAGCGTACGAAGGGCCAGCCGAGGTGACGGGCTTCGGCGGTGAGCCCTTCGAGCATGGCGTCCACGACACCGCTGCCGCGATGGCCCGGGTCGACGAAGAGGTCGTCCAGAAAGCCGACCCGGGTGCCGCGCAGCGGTGAAGGCATGGCGCGGAAGTGCATCAGCCCCACGGCTTCGCCGTCTGGTGTGACTGCCAAGCGACAGTGGAAGGGCTCCTCGGCATCGTGAATCCAGTTCCAGACCGTATCCAGGGTGCTTTGGGAGGCGGGCAGCCCGTAGTAGTCGGCATAGCCACGGAAGAGCCGCTCCCAATGGGGGCGGTCGGCCAGCGTGGGCGTGGTGAGAGTGACGCTCATGGGGTGTCCTCCGGTGCAGGGGGCAGAACCTTGTGGGGGTTGAGCAGATGGTGAGGGTCGAGGGCCCGCTTGAGGGTGCGCATCAGCGCGATCTCTTCGGGGCTGCGCGACAGCGACAGGTAGTCGCGCTTTTCCAGGCCGATGCCGTGTTCGGCGGAGACCGAACCGCCCAGTGGGGTGAGCGGAGCGTAGACGAGGTGCTCCACGGCGCAGCGAACCTCGCGCTCGGCGCTTCCCACGCTGACAGAGACGTGCAGATTGCCGTCGCCCAGGTGGCCGAACACCACCAGCCGTCCCTCCGGCCAGTCGCGGGCCAGCGCGCTTTCGAGCTCTGCGACGTAGGTCGCCATCTCGGCAATGGGCAGGCTGATGTCGAAGGTGAAGAGTGGAGCGAGGGTCTGGAGCAAGCCCTCGATGTCTTCGCGTATGGCCCATAGAGCGTCGCGCTGGGTGGCCGATTGGGCCACGACGGCATCGCTGATCAGACGATCGGCCAGGGCGGCTTCCAGGGCTTCGGTGAACTGAACGGCGTTGCGCTCCGGATCCAGTCCCAGGGATTCGACCAGTACGTAGAAGGGGGCGCCGAGTGCCAGGGGCGGCGCGTGGCGGCCGCTCTCCTCGGTCAGCAGTCGATAGTGGTTGTCCCACATGACCTCGAAGGTGCCCAGGGCGCCGCCCAGACGATGGCCCAGGTGGCGCAGCAAAGCGGTGAGAGCCTCGAAGTCGGGGCAGGCCACCAGGGCGGTCTGTTCGCTGGGCAGGCGCGGCTGCAGCTTGAGGACGGCACGGGTGACGATACCCAATGTCCCCTCGCTGCCGATGAACAACTGCTTGAGGTCGTAGCCGGCGTTGTTCTTGAGCATGCGATTGAGCGAGCTGACCACGGTGCCGTCGGCCAGCACCGCCTCGAGCCCCAGCACTTGCTGACGCATCATTCCGTAGCGGATGACCCGAACCCCGCCGGCATTGGTGGCGATGTTGCCGCCGATGGTACAGGAGCCGCGAGCGCCCAGGTCGAGGGGGAACTGCAGCCCTTCGGCTTCGGCCGCTTCCTGCACGCGCTGCAGGGGGACTCCGGCCTGCACGGTCAGGGTGCCGCCGATGGGGTCGAGGGCCTCGATAGCGCTCAGCCGTTCCAGCGAGATCGCCAGCTCGTGGGGGGCGGTCGTGGCGCCGTGGACCAGGCCGGTGAGCCCGCCATGGGCGACCACCGGCTGGCGGGCGGCATGACAGAGGCGCATCACCGACGCCAGTTCGTCGGTATCGGCCGGGCGCACGATGGCGCCGGCACGACAGGGCTCGCCGCTCAGCCAGTCGACGCGGCGGGTGACCACGTCGGCGCCGGTGAGCACGTTGCCTTGGCCGACGACGGTGGCGATGTCATTGAGGAGGGCGTCCATTCGGTCTCCTTGCAGAGGGGCGGGGATCAGGCGCTGGCCAGCACGGCATCCCGCCCCGGAATGGCTTCGAGCAGCTCGCGTGTGTAGGCGGCCCGAGGCGTGCGGAAGATCGCTTCGGCGGTGCCGTGCTCGACGATGCGACCGTGCTGCATGACGATCAGCCGGTCGCAGATCTGGGCGGCGACGCGCAGATCGTGGGTGATGAACAGCAGCGACAGCGAGAAAGTTTGCTGCAGCCGTTCGAGCAACTCGAGGATCTGCGCCTGGATGGAAACGTCGAGTGCCGAGACCGCTTCGTCGGCGACGATCAGCTCCGGCTCGAGTGCCAGGGCGCGGGCAATGCCGATGCGTTGGCGCTGGCCGCCGGAGAATTCGTGGGGAAAACGGTCGGCCACGCCGCCCAGACCCACCAGCTCCAGCAGTTCGTCGGCCTTGGCCAGGGCCTGATCGCGAGGCACGCCGTTGGCGATGGGGCCCTGGGCGATGGCCAGGCCGACCCGGGTGCGAGGATTCAGCGAGGCATAGGGATCCTGGAATATCATCTGCACCCGGCGACGCCCGCGACGCAGGGTTTCGCCCTTGAGGGTGGTGAAATCGACCCCGTCGAGCAACAGTTGTCCGCTATCCGGTCGTTCCAGACGCACCACGCAGCGACCCAGCGTCGACTTGCCGGAGCCCGACTCGCCAACGATGCCCAGGGTCTCGCCTCGGCTCAGAGTGAAGCTGATGTCGTCGAGGGCGTGGACTTCCCGGCTGGGTTTGAGCATCCCGCCACGCGATCGGAATACCTTGTCCAGGTGGCGTACCTCGAGGAGAGGCTGCGCTTCGGCAGCGTGGTGACGGTTGGGAACGGCATCGTTGGGGATGGCATCGATCAGTGCCCGGGTATAGTCGTGCCGGGGATGATCCAGCACCTCCCGGGCCTCGCCCAGTTCGACGATCTCGCCTTCGCGCATCACGCACACCCGGGTGGCGACTTCGGCGACCACGCCGAAGTCATGGGTGATGAACATCACTGCCATGCCGCGTCGCTGCTGAAGATCGCGGATCAGCTTCAGAATCTGTGCCTGGGTGGTGACATCGAGTGCCGTGGTGGGCTCATCGGCGATCAGCAATTCCGGCTCCAGCGCCAGCGCCATGGCGATCATCACCCGCTGACGCTGGCCACCGGAGAGCTGGAACGGGTAGGCGCGAATGGCGCGCTCCGGCTGGGGAATGCCGACCTCCTCGAGCAGAGCGAGGGCCCGTGCCTGGCGCTCCTTCGGGGTATGGCGGCCGTGGGCTTCGAACACCTCGGCGATCTGGGCTCCCACGCGCATCAGCGGATTCAGTGCGGTCATCGGTTCCTGGAAGATCATGCCGATGCGCAGGCCGCGCAAGCTGCGGTGGGCTCGTTCGTCGAGGGTCAAAAGGTTCTGGCCACCGAACCATATTTCACCGCCGGTGGCGTGCACTCCCTTGGGCAGCAGCCCCATTACGGCGTTGGCGGCCATCGACTTGCCGGAGCCGGATTCTCCGACGACGCAGAGGATTTCGCCCTCGCTCACATCGTAGCTGACGTGCTCCACGGCGAAGGCCCGGTCGGCCCCCTTGGGCAGAGCGAGAGTCAGGTCGCGAATGCTCAATACGGTCTCAGTCATGACGTTCTCCTGCGTGCAGCTCATGAGCGTTCGCGAGCGAGCTTGGGGTTGAGGGCGTCATCGAGCCCTTCGCCGACCAGGTTGAGGGCGAGCACGGTGAGCAAGATCGCCACCCCGGGGAAGAAACTGAGCCACCAGGCCTGCCGGATCACGGTGCGCGCCGCGCCGATCATGTAGCCCCAGGACATCACGTTGGGGTCGCCCAGCCCCAGGAAGGAGAGGGCGGATTCCAGCAGAATGGCGGTGGCCACCATCAGCGAGGCGAGCACGATGATGGGCGACAGGGTGTTGGGCAGGATCTGGCGCAGGATGATGGTGGCGTTGCCCTGGCCTACCAGGCGGGCGGCTTCCACGTACTCGCGATGGCGCAGCGACAGGAATTCGGCCCGCACCAGGCGTGCTACCGGCGGCCAGCTCACCAGAGCGATGGCCAGTACGATGGAGGTCACGCTGGGCTGCATGATGGCCACCAGCACGATGGCCAGCGCGAAGTTGGGAATGGTCTGGAAGAATTCGGTGAAGCGCATCAGGCCGTCGTCGATCAGCCCGCCGTAATAGCCGGCCACGGCGCCGAGTGGAACGCCGATGAGCAGGGCGACGCTGGTCGAGACGAAGCCGATGAGCAGCGATACCCAGGCGCCGTGCATCAGACCGGCAGCGACGTTGCGGCCCATGGTGTCGGTGCCCAACGGGAAACCGTCCATTTCCAGCGGTGGGAGGAACGGGCGCTGTACCATGCGCCAGGGCGATTCAGGGTAGAGAAACGGTGCCAGGGCCGCCATGGCGATGATCACTGCGAGGATGATCACGCCGATCAGGGCGCCGCGGTTCTGGGCGAAGCGGGCGAAGAAGCTCATGGGGCCTCCTTGATGCGCGGGTCGGCCAGGCGATAGACGAGGTCGGTGACGATGTTGAAGAGAATCACTAGCGCCGCCGAGAAGAAGAAGATGCCGAGTAGCAGGTTGTAGTCGCGTTGCTGCAACGCTTCGAACATCAGCCGGCCGATTCCGGGCCAGGCGAACACCGTCTCGGTGAGAATGGCACCGCCCACCATCTGTCCCGCCTGGAGGCCGGCCAGGGTGATGATCGGCAACAGTGCATTGCGCAGGATATGACGTCGCTGGATGACGCCGTTGCTGAGTCCCTTGGCGCGGGCCGTCTTGACGTAGTCCTGCTGCGACGCCTCGATCATCGAGGCGCGGGTCATGCGCGTGTAGATCGCCATGAAGAACAGCGCGAGGGTCGTGGCGGGCAGGATGAGGTGCTTGCCCACGTCCAGCGCCAGGGCCAGCCCGGTATGCCCGGCACCGACGGTGAGCATGCCGTAGGCGGGGAGCCATTCCAGGTAGACCGAGAACAGCACCACGGCCATGAGTGCGACCCAGAACAGCGGCGTGGCGTAGAAGAGCAGGGCCAGTGCCATGATCAGCGAGCCGGAGGGCTTCTTGACACGGGCGGCAGCCAAGGAGCCGGCGAGGATGCCCAGGCCCAGAGAGAGCACGAAGGCGGTGCCGGTGAGCAGCAGCGTGGCGGGAAGGCGCGCCAGGATCAGGTCGAGCACCGGCATCTGCTGACGATAGGAGAAACCGAAATCCAGCGTGGCGATGCCCGAGACGTAATGCCAGAGCTGCACGTACATCGGCTGGTCGAGCCCGAAACGCTCGCGTAGCTGGTTCAGGAACTCCTCGTCGGTGGCACCGGCCTCGCCGGCCAGGATGGCAGCCGGATCCCCGGGGGCCAGCTGGATGAGGACGAAGTTGAAGATGATGATGAGGAAGAGCACGATCACGGCCTTGACGAGCCGTGAAGCGATCAGTCGAGCGTAGAGCATGCGAGTGCCTCGGACGACGTGCGTGGCGTGAAGGACGGCGTCCGCCGTCCTTCACCGATCATGGGCTGGCCATCAGCGATCGAGCCAAGCGTCCTTGAACCCATCGTTGACTCCGACGCCGGAAGTCACCAGGTTCTTGACGTCACAGCGATAGATCGTCGGGAAACCGAGCTCCAGCAGCCAGCCTACCGGCACGTCCTCCTGAAGGATTTCCTGCACCTCGTGGTAGAGCTTCTCGCGCTCTTCATCGGGGAAGGCCGTGGCGGCAGCGTTGAACAGCTCGTCGACCCGCTCGTTCTCGTAGCCCTCGACGTTGTTCCAGGGCGAGCCTTTCTCGATGTTGTCGGAAAGGTAGGTGCGCGAGATGCCCAGGGCGGGATCGCCGTACTGGTAGAGGTACGTGAAGGCGAGGTCGTAATCCCAGTCGCCCAGGCGCTGGTTCCAGCCGCCCACGTCGGTGGCCTCGGTACGCACCTCGATGCCCACTTCCTTCAGGTTCTGCTGCACGGCCTCGGCCCAGCGCGTCCAAGTCTCGCCGTAGGGCAGCGGCAGCAGGCGCACCTCCTCGCCGTCATAACCCATCTCGTCGAGCAGCTCGCGAGCGCGTTCGGGGTCGTGGTCGTAGGGGGCGAGATCGTCGTTCTGGAACCTGGCATTGGAGCCGAACGCACCCAGCGGCACCTGCCCCAGACCATTCCACAGCACGTCGCGGGCGAACTCGCGATCCATGGCGTACATCACCGCCTGGCGGAAGCGCTTGTCGGCGGTAGGGCCTTCGCGATTGTTCATCCACAGCATGGCGAAGGGGCTGAAGTATTCGTGCCCCTTGTCGGTCACACAGGTATTGTCCATCTCGGTGAGACGGGGAATGTCGAAATTTTCGACCGTGCCGTAGGGCAGCACGTCGACGGTGCCGTTCTCGTAGGCCACGGCCCGCGAGGCGCCGTCAGGAATGATGTGCCAGTTGATGCCGTCGAGATACGGCAGGTCTTCCTCGTAGTAGTCTTCGTTCTTGACCAGTTGGATCACGGTGCCGCGGTCCCAGCTGTCGAACTTGAATGGGCCGGTGCCGATGGGGTGATTGTTGGCCTCGTTGTCGCGGAACTCGGTGCCCGCGTAGATGTGCTCGGGCACCATGGTGAAGGTGCCGGCCTCGAAGGAGATCAGGAAGGGACCGAAGGGCTTCTCGAGAGTGAATTCGACGGTGTGTTCGTCGAGGGCTTCGATGGATTCGATGTGCTGCAGCACCGCGCGAGCGCTGGGGTTGAGCTCGCGATGGAAGACGTCGGCGGAGAACACCACGTCCTCGGCGGTGAAGGGCTCGCCATCGTGCCAGGTGACGTCGTCACGCAGATGGAAGGTGTAGGTGAGGCCGTCGTCACTGATCTCCCACGATTCGGCGAGCTGTGGCATGGGTTCCAGATCGGTGTCGTAGCGCAGCAGGCCTTCGTAGATGTTGCCGGCCACCGTGCGGGTGGGGGCGTTCTGGATCATGCCCAGTACCAGGCCCGGCGGCTCCGGCTGAATGATGGTGTCGATCACGCCGCCGGACTTGGGCTCGTCGGCCGTGATGGCGGTGGTGCCAAGAGATGCCGCAGCGGCCACGGCAATGGCGATAGGTGTCTTCATCGTCCTGCTCCAGTCTTGTTGATGCTGTTGTCGAGCGGAGGTGCGGTATTGTCGCGCCCGGTATCGTTACCGTTGTTTTCCGGGTCCGTTCTGAACATAGCAGTGCCGCTAAATACTGTCGACAGTCGTCAATCGACGGTCGACAAACAGGGTGCTTCGTTCATACTGTAGCCAGGTATCCTTCGAGTCGATTCGCCATGTCCGCGCCATCTTCAGACGCTAGCCGGCACGTGCCCTTCATCCAGCAGCGCAATCTGGTCGAGCAGGTGGCCGATTATCTGACCCAGGCCATCATCAGCCAGCGGTTCGCTCCCGGTGAACGCCTCTCCGAAGTGCAGCTCGCTCGTGACCTGGGCGTCAGCCGGGCTCCAGTGCGCGAAGCGGCGCGGCTGCTCGAAAGTCGCGGCCTGCTGGTCTCGCAGCCGCGGCGCGGATTCTTCGTGCGCGCGTTGGATGCAGCCGAATTGGGAGACGTCTTCGATCTGCGTCTGTGCCTGGAACGGCACGCCATGGGGCGGCTGATGGCGCGCTATGATGCCGCGGCGGAACGCGTTCTCTTCGAGCAGGTGGAGCGCATGTGCGAGGCGGCGGCGAGCGATAGCGAGAGCCGCAAGATCGAAGAGGACCTGGCCTTTCACCGGCAGATGATCGAGCTGGCCGGTAACCGTCGCCTGCTCAAGGCGTTCGATGGCTTGTCCCACGAACTGCGCCTCTGCATTGCCTTGATCGGCAAGACTCATGCCGATCCGGACAGTATCGCGACTTCCCACTGGAGCCTGCTGGATGCCTTGGCGAGTGGCGATGAGGGGCGCTGCCGCGAGGCGATCGATTACCACATCGGCGTCGCCCGCGACTATGTGGTTCAAGGCATTGCCGACGCGCTGGGGTGATGGCGGGGAACGTGGCCAGACGTCTTCTGTCCCATCTGCGTACCGCTAAGGAGCCCGACATGCTCGACAAGATTCAACGTTTCTTTCAGCAGACACTGGCCGATCCGGGGAACGATACCGATACTTCCACCGCCACTCTGGAGCTGGCAACGGCGGCTCTGCTCTTCGAGGTGGCGCGAGCCGATTATCATCTCGACGAGCGCGAACTGGCGTTGCTGCGCGAGCAGTTGGGACGACGCTTCTCTCTCGATGCTGCCGCCCTCGACGAACTGATGCAGTTGGCCGGAGAGGAAGCGGAGCAAGCGGTCGACCACTATCAGTTCGTCAGCCTCATCAAGCAGCACTACGGTTATGCCAGCCGCTGCGAACTGGTACGCATGATGTGGACCCTGGCACTTGCCGACGGCGAGGCGCACCACCTGGAGGAGCACCGTATCCGTCGGCTTGCCGATCTGCTTCACGTCAGTCACTCCGACTTCATTCGAACCAAGCTTCAGGCGCAGGACGCTGCCTCCGAGGGCTGAATGTCGTCCGCCGTGGCTCGGCGCCGCTACGAGCAGCCTGCTAGAATGTCGCTTCGCCGCCGTAGGTCCCGTAGACCTGTCGGCGGATCGGCCCCGAGTGGCATTGCTGATGCGACAGTCCTTTTCATCGCCGCTCCAGCGGTTGCCGGCGGGGTCATCGTTCGTTCATCCGGAGGAGAAGCATGTCTCGCGAAACCATCGTTCTGGGAGCCGGCATGGTCGGCGTGTCCATTGCCTGGCACCTGGCGCGGAGGGGGCGCTCGGTGACGCTGGTGGACCGTCGTGCCCCGGGAAAGGAAACCTCCTTCGGCAACGGTGGACTGATCCAGCGCGAGGCGGTACGCCCCTATCCGTTTCCTCGGTCCATTGGCAAGCTGTTGGCCGTTTTGCCCAATCGGCGGGCGGACATCCGCTATGGCTGGCGCGGCATGCTCGAATCTGCCGGTCCGCTGTTCGATTACTGGCGGCACTCCGGACGGCATCGCTATGCCCGCATCGTTCCCGAATATGCGTCGCTGATCATGCATGCGACCGAAGAGCATGCGCCGATGATCGAGGCGGCGAATGCCGACCACCTGGTGCGCAAGGATGGCTGGCTGGAGGTCTATCGCGATTCGGCCGGTCTCGCCGCTCGTGCCGGGGAGGCCGTCGATGCAGCCGAACGGTTCGGAGTGACGCACGAGGTGCTCGACGGTGGAGCTCTTCGGCGTCGCGAACCGGCCCTGTCGGATGCCTTGGCGGGAGCCATTCACTGGACCAACTCCTGGGGCGTGGTCGACCCCGGCGCCCTGGTCGGGGCCTATGCCGATGCCTTTCTGCACGAAGGGGGGCGCTATCTCGAAGCTTCACTGCAGCGGGTGACCCAGACGGCCAGCGGCTGGCGCGTCGAGACGGATGCCGGCATCGAGGAGGCTCAGGATGTGGTGGTCGCACTGGGCCCGTGGTCGGGGTCGTGGCTGAGAACCCTCGGCTATCGTCTGCCCACCTTCGTCAAGCGCGGCTACCATATGCATTTCGACGGCGGCGAGTCGACTCGGCTGGCCCATTGGGTGGCCGATGTCGAAGTCGGTTACATTCTGGCTCCCATGCAGGCCGGTACTCGCTTGACGACCGGCGCCGAGCTCGAACGCCTCGACGCCCCGCCTCGCTACGGACAGCTGGCCACCGCCGAAGCCGCCGCGCGCCGCCTCTATCCCGGTCTCGGCGAACGCCTGGATCCGCAGCCCTGGCAGGGTGCGCGGCCGTGCCTGCCGGACATGAAACCGGTGATCGGTCCGGCACCGCGCCATGACGGGTTATGGTTCGCTTTCGGTCATGGGCATCAGGGGTTCACCCTCGGACCCGTGACGGGCCGCGTGCTGGCGGAGATGATGGAAGGAGAGACGCCAGTGGTGGACATGGCGCCCTTCCGCGCCGACCGCTTCTAGAAGGCCAGGCTCCTGGCCAGTCAGCCCCGGCGGCGCCGGCGAAGCTGGTGGAACACGAACTTGACCACCAGCGTCATGACGTAGACGACCCAGCCGGCGGTGGCCAGCACGTTGAACAGCAGCATTTTCTGCTGGCCGCTGAGCGGGGTGATCAGCGCTTCCAGTATCACGCCCAGCAGCAGGGCCAGCAGCATGGGCAGTGCCAGAATGTGCATCCACATTTCCGTGCGCCGCTTGCGTACGTGGTAGCGGCTCAGGTGGATGCGAATGGGGCGGTGCGCGAAGCTCAACAGAATCATGGTGCCGAGCAGCAGCAGGGCGGCGAGCACCGGTTCCATGCTGTCCAGGTGCGCCGAGATGCTCACCGACCAGAAAACCAGGATCCACATCAGGCCGGCCAGGATGGCGACGATGTCGGCGTAGTGGCGGACTCTGGGCATGGCGATGACTCTCCGACTGGCAAACGGCGACGATGATACGGCAAAACGCATGGCGTTGCTGCCGTTTGGGTGGTCGGCCGATCTGGGAACGATCGTCTTGGGCCAAGATGTCGGTCGGCTCAGGCGCTTTGCCGTACGGTATACTGGTCATCTCCGAACGATCCGCGAATCCATGCCGACCACAGGAACGACCGTGAACGCTATCACCTTGACGCGACCCGACGACTGGCATCTGCATCTGCGCGACGGCACGGCGCTTCAGGCCGTGGTGCCCGCCTCGGCGCGCCAGATGGGCCGGGCGATCATCATGCCCAACCTCAAACCGCCCGTCACCACTACCCGGCAGGCGCTGGCCTACCGCGAGCGGATTCTCGCCGCGCGTCCCGAAGGTAGCGCTTTCGAGCCGCTGATGACGCTCTACCTCACCGACAACACCTCGGCCGAAGAGATCGAACGAGCCCATGCCAGCGGCCTCGTGCACGCCGTGAAGCTCTACCCGGCGGGAGCGACTACCAACTCGGACTCCGGCGTCACCGATACGGCCAGGTGCGATGCCGCCATTGCTGCCATGGCACGGCTGGGCATGCCGCTTCTGGTGCACGGCGAGGTGACCGACGGCGAAATCGACATCTTCGATCGCGAAGCGGTGTTCATCGAGCGCGTGCTCAAGCCGCTGGTCGAGCGCCACCCCGATCTGAAAGTGGTGTGCGAGCACATCACCACCGCCGATGCCGCCCGGTTCGTCAGCGAAGCGCCGAACACCATTGCAGCGACCATCACCGCCCACCACCTGCTGTTCAACCGCAATCACATGCTGGTGGGCGGGATACGCCCTCACTATTACTGTCTGCCGATCCTCAAGCGCGAGCGTCACCGAGAGGCGTTGCTGGCCGCGGCCACCTCGGGCAGCCCCAAGTTCTTCCTGGGCACCGACAGTGCGCCTCACGCTCGGGGAGACAAGGAATCGGCTTGCGGCTGTGCTGGCGCCTACACGGCTCCGGCGGCGATCGAACTCTATGCCACGGCCTTCGAGCAGGTCGATGCCCTGGATCGTCTGGAAGGGTTCGCCAGCCATTTCGGCCCCGACTTCTATGGTCTGCCACGCAACCGCGACAATGTCACCCTGGTACGCGAGCCATGGGAGCTGCCGGCATCGCTGCCGTATGCCGACGGCCAGCGCATCGTTCCGCTGCTGGCGGGCGAATCCTTGGCGTGGCGATTGCGCGGCTGAGCGCGTCAGCGTTTGCCGTGAACGGCGACGGCCGCCTCGGAGGCGGCCGTCTCCGTTTCCGAAAGCGACGCGTTCAGCCGGCGACGGGCTCGGCGTCCGCCTGAGGGGCGGGGGTGGCCAGGCGGGCGACCATGGCCTCGACCATGCGTGCGGAATGGTCGGCGGCCTGGTCGAGGAACTGAGCGAAGGAGAGGTGGTTGTCGCTGCCGCCGGCAATGTCCGACAGGGCGCGAATGACCACGAACGGGCACCCGTAGAGATGGCAGGTCTGGGCGATCGCCGCGGCCTCCATCTCGGCGGCGAGCATGGTGGGAAAGCGCGTGCGCGTCTGGGCCACCCGCTCGGGGCAGGCCATGAAGACGTCGCCGGTAGCGATCAGGCCTTCCGTCACGCGCACCTCGCCGAGCGCCTCGACGCATTCGCGCGCGACCTGCACCAGTCTTTCGTCGGGCAGGTACGCGGCCGGCATGTCCGGTACCTGGCCGTGCTCGTAGCCGAACACCACGGCGTCGACGTCATGATGGCGCACTTCGCTGGAAACCACGATGTCGCCGACTCCCAGCCCCTCGCCGAAGCCGCCGGCCGAGCCGGTGTTGATGATGGCTTCCGGCTGGTAGACGTCGAGCAGCAGGGTCGTACCGATGGCGGCATTCACCTTGCCGATGCCCGATTGCAGGATGATCACGTCCGCGCCATGCAGGCGACCGTGGTGAAAGGTGCAGCCGACGTGGGTGCGAGTGCGGCGGTCTTGCAGCAGGGAAGCGAGGTGGGCCACTTCCTGGGCCATGGCGCCGATGATACCGATGCGTTTCATCTGTCCGTGAGCTCCGGCGAGGTCAAAGGGTACGGTCAGTGCGGCTCGGCGAAGACCTGGGTCCATTCATCGCGCTTGGCAAGAAAGCCACGGGCTATGTCCTTGGCACCTTCGAGGCTGTGACTGGCCGCCCAGCCGCATTGCATCTCGTTACAGGCCGGTACCGAATCGGCGGCCAGAACGTCCTCGAGCGTGTTCTGCAAGAGGCGCAGCACGTCGTCGTAGTCATCGTGGTTGATCATGGCGACGTAGAAGCCGGTCTGGCAGCCCATCGGGCTGATGTCGACGACCTTGTCGGAATGATTGCGCGACAGTTCGGCCATCAGGTGTTCCAGGGAGTGCAGGGCGGGCATCTCCATGTGGTCCCGGTTGGGCTGGCAGATGCGCATGTCGTACTTGTGAATGCGGTCACCGTTCACGCCGGCCTTGATGTCGGCCAGGCGTACGTAGGGTGCTTTCACCTTGGTATGATCGAGATTGAAGCTTTCGACGTTCATCTTGTCGCTCATGGACGAGCTCCGGCTGGTGGCGGAAGGGCGCGACATTCTAGACGATGCGCCCGCGGCTGTCAGGCGCTGGTGGGAGCCATGGCGTCGTGCAGTTCGGCGGCGAACAAGGTGTTCTCGAGCAGAGAGGCCACCGTCATGGGGCCGACGCCACCCGGTACGGGAGTGATCCAGCCGGCGCGTTCGGCGGCGGGAGCGAATGCCACGTCGCCCACCAGGCGTCCGTCTTCCTCACGGTTGATGCCCACGTCGATGACGATGGCGCCGTCGCGCACCCATTCGCCTTTGACGATGCCCGGTTTGCCCACCGCCACTACCAGCAGTTCCGCGCGGCGCACGTGCGACTCGAGGTTGCGGGTGAAGCGGTGGCACACCGTGGTGGTGCAGCCAGCCAGCATCAGCTCCAGCGCCATGGGGCGGCCGACGATGTTGGAAGCGCCGACCACGGTGGCGTCCAGGCCGCGTACCTCGAGACCGCTGGCCGAGAGCAGGGTCATGACGCCTTTCGGCGTGCATGGGCGGAGTAGGGGGAGACGCTGGGCGAGGCGGCCCAGGTTGTAAGGGTGGAAACCATCGACGTCCTTGTGCGGAAGGATGCGTTCCAGTAGCGGGCGTTCGTCCAGGTGGTCGGGAAGTGGCAGCTGCAGCAGGATGCCATCGATGCGCGAATCGGAGTTGAGTTCATCGATGAGCGCTTCCAGTGCCTGCTGCGTGATGTCGGTGGGCAGCGAATGGCGAAACGAGAGCACGCCGGCCTGCTCGCAGGCGCGGTGCTTGTTGCTGACGTACACATGGGATGCCGGATCGTCGCCCACTACGATGACGGCCAGGCCGGGCGTGCGCTTGCCTTCGGCATGGCGCGCGTCGACTCGGCGCGCGACCCGCTGGCGAACCTCGGCGGCTATGGCCTTGCCATCGATGCGTTGAGCGGTCATCGTCTCTCCCCCGTGTGGTGGTGACAGGTGCGAATGTCGGCTGGCGTGGGCCGGTGGGCCGACACCGGAAGGGCGCAGATTTTCGCACGGCCTGACTCTCAGGCAAAGCGCTAAAGCCCTGCCAGGTCAGGTGGCTATTGACCGCAAGGGATTCTCGCGTAGAATACGCAGCGCTCGATGAGGCCCGATGGCGGCATCGAGGCCGTGCTAAGGCCGGCGGGGTGTAGCGCAGTCTGGTAGCGCGCCTGCTTTGGGAGCAGGATGTCGGGGGTTCGAATCCCTCCACCCCGACCACAACTTCCTGTTTGGATTGATGAAATTCATGACAAGGGTTGCGGTCAGGCGTCATTGAACATAGAATGCGCCCATAGCTCAACCGGATAGAGCAACGGCCTTCTAAGCCGTGGGTTGCAGGTTCGAGTCCTGCTGGGCGCGCCATGTCGTGCGCATGCAGGAATGCCGACGGTTCGAGCAGCAGTCGAATGGTGGATGTAGCTCAGTGGTAGAGCCCCGGATTGTGGCTCCGGTGGTCGTGGGTTCGATCCCCATCATCCACCCCATGTCGACGTCTCCGTTTTGGTTAGTGCAGTGGTGGATGTAGCTCAGTGGTAGAGCCCCGGATTGTGGCTCCGGTGGTCGTGGGTTCGATCCCCATCATCCACCCCATTGCACCCGTTTTCCCGTCTCCGCGCTCCTTTTCGCTATCCCGCATGCTGGCTCCCCGGGCCTTGCCTCGTCGCTATCGGCAGTTCGTCCGAGCTTCGCTGCGGTCGAGACTATGCTCGACGTTAAGCCCCTTGCAATATGCCGAGCTGCCCCCACTTCCTAGCCAGGGTGCTTGCCACCACAGTGCGGGCTTCTTAAAATCACTCTTTTACCCATCCACGCATTCAACACAACGCCCCAGGCGGTAGAGGACTATTCATGCAAGTTTCCGTCGAAGCGACCTCCCAGATCGAGCGCCGAGTCACGTTCCAGGTGCCGGCCGCCGAGGTCGATGAAGCCGTCGAGGCTCGCCTCAAGGACACCGCGAAGAACGTGCGCCTGAATGGCTTCCGCAAGGGCCATGTGCCCATGTCCGTGGTACGCCAGCGTTACGGCAGCGGGTTGCGCGACGAGGTGGTGGGCGAAGTGATGCGCGAGCGTTACGTCAAGGCCATCACCGATGAAAACCTCAATCCGGCGGGGTATCCGAGCATCGAGGCGCAGGTCAACGAGGCCGGCAAGGACCTCGAGTTCGTCGCCTCCCTCGAGGTCTATCCGGAAATCGAGTTGGCTTCCATCGAAGGTACCGAAGTCGAGCGCCCGGTGGTCGAAGTGACCGAGGCCGACGTCGATGAGATGATCGAAACCCTGCGCAAGCAGAATGCCTCCTGGGAAGAGGTCGAGCGTGCCGCCGAAGACGGCGACCAGCTGACCATCGACTTCCAGGGTTTCCTGGGCGACGAGCCGTTCGAAGGTGGCAGCGCCGAGGGGCATGACCTGGTGTTGGGCTCCGGCAGCTTCATCCCCGGGTTCGAAGACCATCTGGTCGGTGCCCAGGCCGGCGACGAGAAGGAAGTGACCGTCACCTTCCCCGAGGACTATCAAGCCGAGCACCTGGCCGGCAAGGAAGCGACCTTCAAGGTCAAGGTGCACAAGGTCAGCGCTCAGCAGTTGCCGGAAGTCGACGCGGAATTCATTCAGCGGTTTGGCGTCGAAGGGGATGACGTCGAAGCCTTCCGCGCCGAGGTCAAGAAGAACATGACCCGTGAGGCCAGGCAGGCCGTCGACAATCGCGTCAAGCAGCAGGTGCTCGAGGCGTTGAAGAAAGCCAACGAGGTGCCGGTGCCGCAGTCGCTGATCCAGCAGGAGACCGATGCGCTCAAGCGCCAGGCGGCGCAGCAGTTCGGGCTCGGAGAGGATTTCGACGTTTCTCAGCTGCCCAACGAGCTGTTTGCCGAACAGGCCAAGGGGCGCGTGCAGGTGGGGCTGCTGCTGGCGGAAGTGATCAAGGCGAACGAGCTCGATGCCACTGACGACGAAATCAAGGCGCGCGTGGAAGAGCTCGCCGAGCAGTATCAGGAGCCCCAGCAGGTCGTCGACTACTATATGAGCAACGATCAGCTCAAGACTCAGGTCAAGTCGGCGCTTCTCGAAGAGAAGGCCGTGGAGCACCTGCTCGAGCAAGCCACGGTCAAGGACGTGGAAATGAGCTACCAGGAAGCGCTGGCAGCGGCTCAGCAGCAGCCCGAGCAGGACGGCGAAGAAGACGACGCCGCGGAAGGCGACGACGACAAGGCCTGAGATGCCGGTCTTCGGTGCTGCCGCGGATAGGCGGCAGTGCCGTTTCCGTCGCTTCCATTCATCGGATGCAAGGACATCACACAGATGAGCAACGAGTTCGATATCCACAACGCCGGCGGATTGGTGCCGATGGTGGTCGAGCAGAGCGCACGTGGCGAGCGGGCTTACGACATCTATTCCCGCCTGCTCAAAGAGCGCGTGATCTTCCTGATCGGCCCGGTGGAAGATTACATGGCCAACCTGGTGGTGGCCCAGCTGCTGTTCCTTGAATCCGAGAATCCGGACAAGGACATCCATCTCTACATCAACTCGCCCGGGGGTGGCGTGACCGCCGGCATGGCGATCTACGACACCATGCAGTTCATCACGCCGGACGTCTCGACGGTGTGCATCGGTCAAGCCGCCAGCATGGGGGCGCTGTTGCTGGCCGGCGGAGCGTCGGGCAAGCGTTACTGCCTGCCCAATTCGCGGATGATGATTCACCAGCCCCTCGGCGGCTACCAGGGGCAGGCTGCGGACATCGAGATCCACACGCGTGAGATTCTGGGTATCCGCGACAAGCTCAACCGCATCCTGGCGCATCATACCGGTCAGGACATCGATACCATCGCCCGGGATACCGATCGCGACAATTTCATGAGCGGCAGCCAGGCCGCCGAGTATGGCCTGATCGATGCCGTGCTGGATAAGCGGCCGACATCCTGATAGCGTGATTTAAGCACGCATCATTCATACGTGATCACCGGCGGCGCTGAGCCGCCGCAGCGACAGAGGTACGCGAATGGCCGACGGCAAAGGCAAGGACGATGGCGGCAAGCTGCTCTACTGCTCGTTCTGCGGCAAGAACCAGAACGAAGTACGCAAGCTGATTGCCGGACCGTCCGTGTATATCTGCGACGAGTGTGTCGACCTGTGCAACGACATCATTCGCGAAGAAGTTCTCGATGCCGATGCCGAGAGCGACGATGAGCGTTTGCCCGTTCCGCGTGAGATCCGTCACACGCTGGATGACTACGTGATCGGGCAGGACCGCGCCAAGACGGTACTGTCAGTGGCCGTCTACAACCACTACAAGCGCTTGCGTGCGGATGTTAAGGGCGATGACGTTGAGCTGGGCAAATCCAATATCCTGCTCATCGGCCCTACGGGGAGCGGCAAGACGCTACTGGCCGAGACCATGGCGCGGCTGCTCAACGTGCCCTTCACCATTGCCGATGCCACGACGCTCACCGAAGCGGGCTACGTCGGCGAGGACGTCGAGAACATCATCCAGAAGCTGTTGCAGAAGTGCGACTACGACGTCGAGAAGGCGCAGCGCGGCATCGTCTACATCGATGAGATCGACAAGATCTCGCGCAAGTCCGACAACCCGTCGATCACCCGCGACGTTTCGGGTGAGGGCGTGCAGCAGGCGCTGCTCAAGCTGATCGAGGGCACCACGGCCTCGGTACCGCCCCAGGGTGGCCGCAAGCATCCCCAGCAGGAGTTCCTGCAGGTCGATACCGCCAATATCCTGTTCATCGTCGGCGGTGCCTTCGCCGGGCTCGACAAGGTGATTCGCGACCGTGCCGAGAAAGGCGGTATCGGGTTCAACGCCACGGTGAAGAGCAAGGACGAATCCAAGGGCGTGGGCGATCTGCTGCTGGATGTCGAGCCCGAGGACCTGGTCAAGTTCGGGCTCATCCCGGAGTTCGTCGGGCGTCTGCCTGTCATTGCCACGCTCACCGAGCTCACCGAGGATGCGCTGATACAGATTCTCACCGAGCCGAAGAACTCGCTGGTCAAGCAGTACGAGCGTCTCTTCGACATGGAGGGAGTGGAGCTCGAGTTCCGCGAAGATGCGTTGCGTGCGGTGGCTCAGAAGGCCATGGCGCGCAAGACGGGAGCTCGGGGGCTGCGTTCCATCCTGGAATCCGTACTGCTCGATACCATGTATGAAATACCGTCCATGGAGGGCGTGACCAAGGTGGTCATCGATGCATCGGTGATCACCGGCGAAAGCGATCCGCTGCTCATCTACTCACAGCAAGAGCAGCGGGTCGACGGCACCGACGGCTGAGAGGGCTCGCTGTCCCTGCCGAGCCTGCCTGCATGCAAGGGGTCGCCGTGGCGACCCCTTTGTTCGTGTCCTTTGCCCTGGGCACTTGCAACGCCCGTGTCATGCCCCCACACCTTGTGTATCCATCCGATTTCGTTTGAGGAATGTCTGCGATGCAGCAGAACGCCGAACAGGCCCTGAGTCTGCCCCTCTTGCCGCTGCGTGATGTGGTCGTTTATCCGCAGATGGTGATACCGCTGTTCGTCGGTCGCGAGAAGTCGATTCAGGCTCTCGATGCCGCCATGGCGGCGGACAAGCGCGTGCTGCTGGTGGCCCAGCGGGAAGCGGGTCATGACGATCCGGGAACCGACGATCTTTTCACCATCGGTACCGTGGCCGAGATCATGCAGCTGCTCAAGTTGCCCGATGGCACGGTCAAGGTGTTGATCGAAGGAACGTCCCGCGCCGATCTGCGTGCCGTTCATCACACCGAAGGCGGCTACAGCCTGGCCGATGCAGTGTTGCGCGACAGCCTGCCTCTCACCGAGCGCGAGCAGGAAGCCCTGGTGCGCGTGTTGCTCAACCAGTTCGAGCAGTACGTCAAGCTTTCCAAGAAGGTCCCCAACGAGGTGCTCAATTCGCTGTCGGGCATCGAGGATCCCAGTCGGCTGGTGGACACCATTTGTGCCCACCTGTCGCTCAAGATCGGTGACAAGCAGCAATTGCTCGAGATGGATCGCGTCCGCGACCGAATCGAACACCTCATGGCCCTCATCGAATCCGAGATCGATCTGTTGCAGGTCGAGAAGCGGATCCGTTCGCGCGTCAAGGACCAGATGGAGAAGTCGCAGCGCGAGTACTATCTCAACGAGCAGATGAAAGCCATCCAGAAGGAGATGGGTGAGCTCGAGAACGTGCCCAACGAGGCCGAAAAGTACGAGAAGGCCATCGAAGAGTCCGGTATGCCCAGAGAGGCCCGCGAGAAGGCCAGCCAGGAACTGGGCAAGCTGAAGATGATGTCGCCCAGTTCGGCAGAGGCCACGGTGGTGCGCTCCTGGCTGGACTGGCTGATCTCGGTGCCGTGGAAGAAGCGCACGCGTGTCAAGCACGATCTCGTGCATGCGCACCGGGTGCTGGATGAGGATCATCATGGCCTGGACGAGGTGAAGGAGCGTATCCTCGAGTACCTGGCCGTTCAGAAGCGGGTGCGCAAGCTCAAAGGACCGGTGCTGTGTCTGGTCGGTCCTCCCGGGGTGGGCAAGACCTCTCTCGGTCAGTCCATCGCCAGGGCAACCAACCGCAAGTACGTGCGCCTGGCGCTGGGTGGCGTGCGCGACGAATCCGAGATTCGCGGGCACCGGCGTACCTACATCGGCTCGCTGCCGGGCAAGCTGATCCAGCGCATGAGCAAGGCCGGGGTCAAGAATCCGCTGTTCCTTCTCGACGAGGTGGACAAGATCGGCATGGACCACCGTGGCGACCCGGCCTCGGCCCTACTCGAAGTGCTCGATCCCGAGCAGAACGACAAGTTCAGCGATCACTACCTGGAACTGGACTACGATCTCTCCGAGGTGATGTTCATCTGCACGGCCAACTCGATGAACATTCCGGGCCCGTTGCTGGATCGCATGGAGGTGATACGCCTGCCCGGCTACACCGAGGACGAGAAGCTGGCCATCGCGCGGCGCTATCTGGTGCCCAAGCAGCTCAAGGCCAACGGCTTCAAGGACGAGGAACTGGCGTTCTCGGACGAGGCGCTGCTGGAGTTGATCCGGTACTATACTCGCGAGGCGGGGGTGAGGGAGCTCGAGCGACAGATCGCCAAGGTCTGCCGCAAGGTCCTGCGTCAGCGCCTCGAGGGCGAGGGTCGGGAAGGTGCTCAGGCGCCGGCCACGCTGGCTGCGGCCGACATCGAGACGCATGCCGGCGTGCGTCGCTACAGCTATGGACTTGCCGATCAGCAGGATCAGGTCGGCCGGGTCACGGGTCTCGCATGGACCTCGGTCGGAGGGGAGTTGCTCAACATCGAGTCGGTGGTCACTCCCGGCAAGGGTCGCATCAACAAGACGGGCTCGCTGGGTGACGTCATGAAAGAGTCGGTGAGCGCCGCTCAGACCGTGGTGCGGGCGCGGGCAGTGGCGCTGGGGATCGATCCCGAGCGTTTCGAAAAGGAAGACTTGCACATCCATGTGCCCGAGGGAGCAACGCCCAAGGATGGACCCAGTGCGGGGATCGCCATGGTCACGGCCATGGTTTCGGCCTATACCGGTCGGCCGGTGCGTTGCGACGTGGCGATGACCGGCGAGGTGAATCTGCGCGGCGAGGTGATGCCGATCGGTGGGCTAAAGGAGAAATTGCTGGCTGCCCGACGCGGTGGTATAAAGTCCGTGCTCATTCCGGAAGAGAATCGCCGCGACCTCAAAGAGGTGCCGGACAACATCAAAGATGCTTTGGAAATCCGTCCGGTGCGTTGGATAGACGAAGTTTTGGAAGCTGCACTGACAGAAAGCACCGAAGCAAAAGGTGAGGATTCCCGGGTTGAGGAATCGCCGGCTTCGGCATCGATGATCAGCACGCATTGATCATTTTTTTGCGCCATAGTGGTTTTAAAATGCCGTTATGGCGCGGTTTGGCGCCTAAGGTCGCTTGACACGTCTTTTGCGGCATTGCTATAAGTTATAGCCATGCTGTGATCGCATTGTCGGCCGAAAGTCGCGCTGATTAGAGCCATTACCTGAAACAGTCAAGGGGTGAAGTGTGAACAAATCCGAGCTGATCGAAGCCATCGCTGCTTCTGCCGATATTCCCAAGGCGGCCGCGACGCGCGCCCTGGACGCGATGGTCGATACCGTCACCGAAAGCCTCAAGAGCGGTGACACCGTTTCATTGGTGGGTTTCGGCACGTTCTCCGTGAAGGAGCGTGCGGCGCGTACCGGCCGCAATCCGCAGACCGGCGCACCGATCCAGATCAGCGCTGCCAAGGTGCCGACCTTCAAGGCCGGCAAGGCGCTCAAGGATTCCGTCAACTGAGCAACCACAAGGCCCAGTGCGTTGCTGTTGCCGTGCAACGCTAAGGTTGCTCGGTAAGACGACAGAAAGGCGTATCGCCATTGCGATGCGCCTTTTTCACGCTCATGGTCGCCAGGCCAGAGCCATGCGTATAATGGTCACGCTTTCCGTTATTCAATCACCGAGGCCTGCATGCTGCAAAGTATTCGTGACCGCTCCCGGAGTTGGGGGGCAAAGATCCTCGTCGGTGCCGTGGTGGCGGCGCTGGCCCTGTTCGGCATCGAGTCGCTGGTCGGGCTCATCGGCAACGATGGTGACGATGTCGCCAAGGTCAATGGCGAGACGATCACCCGCCAACAGCTGGAAATGGAAGTTCAGCGCGCCATTCGTTCCGGTCAGGTACCGCCCGAGCAGGAGCGTGCCTTGCGCGGCGAGGTACTGGAGAGCCTGATCGGGGAGCAACTGATGACGGCCTATGCCGAAGACGGCGGCCTTTACCTGTCCGAGGATCAGATCGACCAGGTCATCGTCAACCTGTCGGAGTTTCAGGATCAGGATGGGCGCTTCTCGCAGGAACTGTTCCGCAATCGTCTGGCCAGTGCCGGATTCACCCCCGTGTCGTTCCGTGAGGCATTGAGAGCGGACATGGTGCGCCAGCAGTTGCAGCAGGGCGTGGCCATGAGCGATTTCACACTGGACAGCGAGCGCGAGCGGCTCGCCGCGCTGCAGCGTCAGACGCGTAGTTTCCGCTACCATGAGTTGACGCCCGAGGACCTGCCAGAGCCGGTCGAGGTCAGCGAGTCCGACATTCAGGACTACTACGATGCCAATGCCGAGCAGTATCGGCGTTCCGAGCAGGTTCGCCTGGAATACGTGATCCTCGACCGAGAGGCCATGGCCGAAAGCGAGCCGGTGAGCGACGAAGAGATTCGCGAAGCCTGGGAAGAGCGCGGCCGCGATTCGGATCGGCGAGTTTCCCATATCATGGTCAGCTTCGACGGCGAGCGTAGCCGCGAGGAAGCGCGAGCCCGGCTCGAAACCGTACGCGAGCGACTGGCTGAAGGCGATTCCTTCGCCGAACTGGCCGAAGAGTATTCCGACGATGCCACGACCGCAGAGCAGGGCGGCGATCTGGGATTCATCAGTCCAGGGTTCTTCGGCGACGCCTTCGATGATGCCGCCTTTGGCATCGGTGTGGGGCAGGTATCGGAGATCGTGGAGACGGACAATGGCCTGCATCTGGTCAAGGTCACCGAGCTCGATCTGCCGCCGCTGGAGGAAATGCGTGACGAACTGGAAAGAGAGGTGGCGCTGGAAAAGGTCGACGACGCCTTCAACCGCCGCGCTCAGGAACTGATCGACGAGAGCTTTGCGGCGGAAGATCTCGCCAGCGTGGCCGAGAGTCTCGATCTCACGCTTCGCGAGAGCGACTGGGTCTCCCGCGAAGAGGCGAGTGGCGTGTTGGGTGAGCCCGGAGTGATGAGCGAGGCCTTCAGTGACGACGTTCTTCGGGACGGGTTCAACAGCGAGGTCATCGAGCTCGACGCCGATCGCCGAATGGTGCTGCGAGTCGCCGACCATCGCGAGGCAGCGACGCGTCCTCTCGATGAAGTTCGAGACGAGGTGAGAGCGGCCGTGGAGAAGCGCAAGGCCCGTGACGCTCTGCTCGAGCTGGCCAAGTCGCGAGCCGAGCGACTGCGTGATGGCGACTCGTTCGATGCGGACTGGCAGCGGGTAGAGGAAGCATCGCGACAAACCGGCGAGACGCCCGCATTCATTCTGGACGCGGCGTTTCGCCTGCCGTCACCCGATGGCGACCAGCCGGTCTACGGTCAGGCCAGCAACGATGAGCGGGTGGTGCTCATCGCTCTCGAGGAGGTCGCCAATGGCGATCCCGACGAGCAGACGGAGGCTTTCGTTGCGCGCATGGCCGAGCAGTTGAGGGGGCAGGCCGCCATTCAGGCATTGCGGACCCACCTGCGCGATACCGCAGAGATCGAGCGTTATTGAACTCGGCGACATCGTTAGGCTCAGGGGCACCTTAGGGTGCCCCTTTTCATCGGTGGATATCGTCTTTTATACCGTTATCTTTCACGTGAAAAGCCCACCATGACGCTCACGTCGGCACGGGGCTCAACAGCCTCCGCGGACTATGTTATAAAATAACAATCAATGGGAGCGGCGGAGTCGAACGTGACCCAAGAACCCGTGGTGAACGTGCCGGTGCATCTGGTGACCGGCTTTTTGGGCAGCGGCAAGAGCAGTCTGATCCGCGGTCTCATACGTCGGAAACCGGAGCATGAAAACTGGGCCGTGCTGGTCAACGAGTTCGGCCAGGTGGGCATCGACCAGGCCATGTTCGAGCCGCAGGACGGGGTGACGGTGAAAGGATTGCCGGGAGGCTGCCTGTGTTGCCAACTGGCCTTCGTG
This sequence comes from Billgrantia gudaonensis, assembly GCF_900100195.1. Taxonomy (GTDB): domain Bacteria; phylum Pseudomonadota; class Gammaproteobacteria; order Pseudomonadales; family Halomonadaceae; genus Halomonas; species Halomonas gudaonensis. The sequence goes on along the minus strand of NZ_FNES01000008.1, from coordinate 102,389 downwards.
CTGCAGGCGACTCTGGTCAATCTGCTGTACCGGCATCGTCCCGATCGCTTGCTGATCGAGCCTTCGGGGCTGGGGCATCCCGCCGGATTGCTGGACGTGTTGCGGGGCGAGGCGTTTCACGGGGTGCTAGTCATGCATGACATCATCGCCGTGCTCGATCCACGTCGGCTCGACGACCCTCGCTCTCGGGAGCACGACACCTTCCGCGACCAATTGGCCATGGCCGATGCAGTGGCCTTGACCATGACCGATCTGGCCACCGAGGATCAATTGGTTGCCGCCCAGGCCTGGTTGGATGCGAGCTGGCCTCGCAAGAAGTGGATACGCCATGCGCCTTACGGCGAGCTTGACGCATCGTTATCGAACGGCGGAATGGCGCATGCCGAGGAGGGCGCGCGGCCGCTACCGGAGAGTGAAGCGCATCGACGGCTACGCGAGCAGGCGGCGGGCAGCGTGCTCGTGGAAGGGCTGAATGGTCCGTCCTTTCCGAGACCGGGACGCCCCATTTGCGAACAGGGCGTCTCCCTGGGCTACGCGACCCTGGGCTGGCGCTGGCATCCCGACGATGTCTTCGTGCTGGATCGCCTCTCGACGCTGTTGGCCGATCTGCCGTCTCGATTGCGAGTCAAGGCGGTGCTGCACACCGATAGCGGCTGGAAATTCTACAATCGTTCGGCGGGTACGGTGAGCCTCGAACCGACGGCCTGGCGGCAGGATTCGCGCCTGGAGATCATTGCCGAGGCGGGTACGTTGCCGGATGCCGACCGACTGGCAATTCGTCTCGCGGAGTGTCTGGGCGGCTAGGCATCGTTGCCAGCCGCCATTCGCAAGCCGTTCTGGCTTGCACGGTGCAGCCGGGCGTGCGTTTGCGACGGTGGCTAGCCCAGCGGAAAGGCTTTCAGCTCGGGATGCCCCGCCTGGTTGACCTCGATTTCCCAGCCTTGGCCTGGCTGCCAGTCGCCCAGCACCATCCGCCTGGCCGGCTGGCCGTCGACCTCGAGTTCGTGCACGGCGGGGCGGTGCGTATGGCCATGGATCAGGGTGGCCACTCCGTGAGCCTGCATGACCCGAACGACCTCGTCGGGCGTCACATCCATGATCGCTTCGGCCTTGTTCGACGTCGCCTCGCCGGATTGCTCGCGCAAGGAGTGTGCCAGTGCCAGACGCTCGGGGATGGGGAGGGACAGAATCTGGCGTTGCCACCGGTCTTCGCGTGCCTGCGTGCGAAATGCCTGATAGGCCTCGTCGCCGGTGCACAGGCTGTCGCCGTGCATCAGCAGCACGGGTTGGTCGCCCAGGCTGACCACGCTAGGGTCGGCCAGGAGCGTGGCACCGGCGTCGCCGGCGAAGCGTTCGCCGATCAGGAAGTCCCGGTTGCCGTGCATGATGTACACAGCGGTACCGCCGTCGCTGAGGCGGCGAAGGGCATCGACCACTCGCCTGGCCAGTCGGGCATGCCCCGTAGGGTCGTCACCCAGGTCGAGCAGGTCGTCGCCGATCCAGGCATCGAAGAAATCGCCGAGGATGAAGAGTGCCTCGTTGCCCCTGGCCCGGGTGTCGAGCCAGTCGAGGAAGCGATCGGAAAGTTCGGGAGCGCCGGGATGTAAGTGAAGGTCGGAAATCAGCAGGGTGCTCATGGGCCTCGTCTCGCAGGGCTGTCGGCGGCGACGGTGCGGTCGCTGGCACGGCCGCCCGCCGTTCGGCGGGCGCGTCGGCTGGATCAGCTGTCGGCGTCTGCCACGAAGGCACGCTGGAGGACGACATCCTCTGCGGGCACGTCGGCATGCATCCCGCGGCGCGTGGTGGGCACGGCCTTGATCTTCTCGACGACATTCATGCCTTCGACCACGCGGCCGAATACGCAGTACCCCCAGCCCTGGATCGATTTGCCGCTGTGGTTGAGAAAGTCGTTCTCGGCCACGTTGATGAAGAACTGGGCGGTGGCCGAATGCGGATCCTGGGTACGAGCCATGGCCAGGGTGCCGACAGCGTTCTTGAGGCCGTTGTCGGCTTCGTTCTCGACCGGGTCGCGAGTCGGCTTCTGGTTGAACTCGGTGTCGAAACCGCCGCCCTGAACCATGAAGCCGTCGATCACGCGGTGGAAGAGAGTGTCGTCGTAGAAGCCCTCGCGGACGTATTGTTCGAAGTTGGCGGCCGTTTTCGGTGCCTTGTCGTGGTCCAGCTCGACGTGGATGGCGCCGAAATTGGTCTGTAGAACGATCATTGCGGTTTTCCCTGATTCGAAAGCGGGCGCACCTTGGCGCCATGCATGGACGTGGCGCTATAATACCGGTTTTGCCTCGCTGCGCGAAGCAAGCCCGGGCGTCTCGGTTCAGTGGCTTGCGCCAGCGGCAAGGGGTGTCGGGGACAAGCCCACGAAGAGGCCCCTTGCCAGGGTGGGGAGCATCGCTCCGAACGGGCTGGTCATGGACGGCCAGCGCCGGCCCTGCCACGCAGGATGCGAGAGCGTCGCAGCACGTCGGTAGCGCCCAGGGATGGGCTCACGGCGCGTACTCGCAGGCTTGTCACCGGAACGGCCCCGAGCAGTGGAGGCCATCGTCAAGGCCCCAGACCGCACTCTAACCAGAGGTTGTTTTTCCAACCATGACCACCGATACCACCAGCGCGCCGAATTTCATTCGTAACCAGGTTCAGGAGGAAGTCGAGGCCGGTCGCAGCGGCAAGATCGTGACTCGTTTCCCGCCGGAACCCAACGGGTTCCTGCACATCGGTCATGCCAAGTCGATCTGCCTGAATTTCGGCCTGGCCGAGCAGTTCGGTGGAGATTGTCACCTGCGCTTCGACGACACCAACCCGGCGAAGGAGGAGCAGGCGTATATCGATGCCATCAAGGAAGACGTCAGTTGGCTGGGGTTCGAGTGGGCGGGGCCGGTGCGCTTCGCGTCGGACTATTTCGATCGGTTCTACGCCTGGGCCCAGCATCTGGTGCGCGAGGGCAAGGCCTACGTGGACGATCTATCGCCCGATGAGATCCGCGAGCATCGCGGGACCCTGACGGAGCCCGGCAGGCCCAGTCCCTATCGGGAGCGTGGCGTCGAAGAGAACCTCGACCTTCTCGAACGCATGCGCATCGGCGAATTCGCCGAAGGCGAGAAGGTTCTGCGCGCCAAGATCGACATGGCGGCGCCCAACATCAATCTGCGCGACCCGATCCTGTATCGTATCCGCCATGCCAGCCACCATCAGACGGGCGACAGGTGGAAGATCTATCCGTCGTACGACTTCGCCCACGGCCAGTCGGACGCCATCGAAGGAGTCACCCACTCCATCTGTACGCTGGAGTTCGAGGATCACCGTCCGCTCTACGAATGGCTCCTCGACAACCTGCCGGTGCCGTCCAAGCCGCGTCAGATCGAGTTCGCGCGGCTCAACATGAATTACACCCTCACTTCCAAGCGCAAGCTCAAGCTGCTGGTGGATCAGGGCATCGTCGATGGCTGGGACGATCCGCGCATGCCGACCCTGTCCGGGATGCGCCGGCGCGGCTATACGCCGGCCTCGATTCGCAAGTTCTGCGAGATGATCGGGGTGACGCGGGCCGACGGCGGACTCGTCGATATCGCCATGCTCTATCACGCCATTCGCTCCGATCTGGAAGACAGCGCGCCGCGTGCCATGGTCGTTCTCAAGCCTCTCAAGGTGGTGTTGACCAACGTGCCCGAAGATCACGAGGAGGTGTACGACGTGCCTGGCCATCCGGCACGTGACGATATGGGCGTGCGCAAGATCCCCTTCGCTCGGGAGATCTATATCGACCGGGACGACTTCATGGAGGAACCGCCCAAGAAGTTCTTCCGCCTGGCGCCGGGCAAGGAAGTGCGCTTGCGCAACAGTTACGTGATTCGTTGCGACGAGGTGGTCAAGAATCCTGCCGGCGAGATCGAGGCGCTCCACTGCTCGGTGGATTTCGAGACGCTGGGCAAGAATCCCGAAGGGCGCAAGGTGAAAGGGGTCATTCACTGGGTCAGCGCGGGTCATGGTGTGCCGTTGGAGGTGCGGCTCTACGACAACCTCTTCCTCGAAGAGCAGCCCGACAAGGACAAGGACGCCGACTTTCTCGAGCACCTCAACCCCGAGTCGCTGGTCACGGTGCAGGCCATCGGCGAGCCCGGCCTGGCCGACGTGACGCCCGAGTCGCGGTTCCAGTTCGAACGCGTCGGCTATTTCTGTGCCGACCGTCACGCCTGCCGACCGGGCGAGCTGGTGTTCAATCGCACCGTCGGCTTGAAGGATACCTGGGCCAAGATCAAGAAGAAGGGGTGAATGTGAGCGGGGACCTGCTGATCTACAACACGCTGACGCGCCGCAAGGAGCGTTTCACGCCCATCGAACCTGGACGGGTGCGGATGTACGTATGCGGCATGACCGTCTACGACTACTGCCACCTGGGTCATGCGCGGGTAATGGTGGCCTTCGACGTCATCACTCGTTATCTGCGCTGGCGCGGTTTCGATGTCGACTACGTGCGCAACATCACCGACATCGACGACAAGATATTGCGCCGTGCCGAGGAGAACGGCGAAGCCATCGGTGCACTCACCGAGCGCATGATCGCGGCCATGCACGAGGACGAAGCGCGGCTCAAGGTGCGGCGTCCCGATCACGAGCCGCGAGCCACGCGCCATGTCGGCGACATCATCGCCATGATCGAGACGCTGATCCGCAAGGGTTATGCCTATGCCGCGGATAACGGCGACGTCTACTATCGGGTCAGGAAGTTCGAGCGCTATGGCAAGCTCAACAACCGCGATCCGGACGAGATGCGTGCCGGGGCGCGCATCGAGGTGGGAGAATACAAGGAAGACCCTCTGGATTTCGTGCTGTGGAAGGCGGCCAAACCGGGCGAGGCGAGCTGGCCCTCGCCCTGGGGAGAGGGCCGACCGGGCTGGCACATCGAGTGCTCGGCCATGTCGAAGTGCTGCCTGGGCGAAACCTTCGACATTCATGGCGGTGGGCCCGACCTCACTTTCCCGCACCACGAGAACGAGATCGCCCAGAGCGAGGCGGCCAACGACAAACCGTTCGTGAATACCTGGATGCATGCCGGCGCCGTACGCGTGAACCACGAGAAGATGTCCAAGTCGCTGGGCAATTTCTTCACCATTCGCGAGGTGCTAGAGCATCATGACCCGGAAGTGGTGCGCTACTTGCTGGTGGCGAGCCACTATCGTAGCCCTATCAACTACGCGCCGGAGTCATTGAGCGAGGCACGCCGTTCGCTGGAGCGCTTCTACAATGCGCTCGACGGCGTGGAAGCGGCCGAGGGGGATGTCGACGGGCGTTTCGCCGAGCGTTTCACCGTCGCCATGGACGACGACTTCAATACGCCCGAGGCGCTCTCGGTGCTGTTCGAGCTGGTGCGCGAGTTGAACCGCACCAAGCAGGAGGTGCCTGAGCAGGCCCCGGCGCTGGCTTTCGAGCTCAAGCGGCTGGGCGACGTGCTGGGGCTGCTCGATCAGCATCCGGCGTATTTCCTGCGTGGCGGTGAGGCGGTGCTACCGCTCGCCGAGACCGACATCGAGGCGAAGATCGCCGCGCGCGCCGAGGCCAAGCGGGCCAAGGATTTCGCCACGGCGGACGCCATTCGCGATGAGTTGGCCGAGCTCGGCATTCTGCTCAAGGATTCGCGTGAGGGCACTCGCTGGGTCTACGAGCCCCCCGTCGATGCAGGCGAATGAGAGTCGCCGGCGAGGCCGTCACGGCCGGGGTGGCAGTGGGATCTGCCACGGCCAGCCGTCATCCACCAGGAACAACCGTTGCACGGTGTCGTCGCTGATCAGCGCCACCTGAATCGGCGTTGCCGGGCCGGCAAAGTGCTCGGCCAGCCGGCCTTCCAGGTCGGTCAGCGCCGTGAAGGCGCTCTGGCTCGGAGGGGCTAGCCAGTGAGGTCGGGTCAGCCAGATTGCCCGGGTGTGGCGCGGCAGTCCGTCGCGAAAGGCGCGCCATTCTCCCCAGTGCAGCCAACGCCCGCGCCAGTGCTTCGCGGAGCCGCCGCGCGGCACGGGCAGTGGTTGGCGCCACGGCTGGAAGAGCATTCCTGGCATGGCCAGGCGGCGTTCGATGAACCGGCCGACCAGCGGGCCTCGTCGTTGGCCGGCCAGCGCTTCGCGAATCGCCTCCCGCGTTTCGGGTCGGTCGCTCAGCGACAGCTGGTGACGGCGCAGATGGGCGAGCTTGCTGGCCAGGCTGTCGGCACCGCCGGGCCCGATCCAGCGCGCCGGATCCTCGGCATCGCCGGGTCCCGTGGGCAGGCCCAGGTAGAACTTGATCGCGACTTCCAGATGGATCAGTCGCGGTGCGTTGCTGCGCTGGTAGAGGAGGTCGATTTCCCCCAGGGTCAACTTGCCGCGCGACACCCGCAGATTGTGAGCCAGCAAGCGCGTGCCCGGTGCCTGTTCGAGCAGAAACTGCCAGAGCTTTTCGTGGTAGAGTCCCATGCGTCCGTCGAGGGCGTTGCCGACGCGCCGCTCGAGAGCTTGGGGGGAGGCGTCCAGCTCGTGGAGGAAGTGGTCGAGTCGGGCGTCGTCGTCCAAGCCCATCTCGTCGCGTCCGGGGCGCGGCGGCCAGGTATCGTCGACGAGGTCGGGGCAGCTCAGCAGCCATGCAAGATCTCTCACCATGGGGTGGTGGTAGCCATCGACGAGAGTGGGCTCGGCATGAGGCATGGCAGCGCGATTCCCCGTTGAGATTGGCGTCTGACAGCCAAACTGTACACGTCTTATACTCTGCGTACATTCACAATGAACGGATGGTGATCATGAACCGCTCCCTGACTGGCCTGGCGGCGTTGGCCGCCGGCTCCCTGCTGACGCTCTCCTGTGCTCATGCCAACGAACCGGTGGTGGTCGCCTCCAAGATCGACACCGAGGGCTCGGTACTCGGTCAGCTGATCCTGCAGCGGCTCGAAGCGGCCGGCATCGAAACCGAGGACCGGCTGCAGCTGGGTGGCACCAGCATCGTCCGCGAAGCGCTGCTGGCTGGTGAGATCGACATCTACCCGGAGTATACGGGCAATGGCGCCTTCTTCTTCGACATGGCCGACAGTGACGTGTGGAAGGATGCCGAGCAAGCCTATGCGACGGTGCGTGAGCGCGATGCCGACAACGGCCTGGTATGGTTGGCCCCGGCCGATGCCAACAACACCTGGGCCATGAGCGTTCGCAAGGACCTGGCCGAGGCCCATGGACTCGAGACGCTCGAGGATCTGGCCGACTATCTGGGCGACGGCGGGGAGTTCAAGTTCGCGGCCAGCGCCGAGTTCGTCGAGTCCGAGCAGGCCTTGCCGGCCTTCCAGGAGGCCTATGGGTTCGAACTCACGGCCGACCAACTGCTCGTTCTCTCCGGAGGCAATACCGCGGCGACCATGCGTGCCGCCGCTCGGCAGACGAGTGACGTCAATGCCGCCATGACCTATGCCACCGACGGCGGCCTCGGGGAGCTGGGGCTGGTGGTTCTGGAAGATACGCTGGGCGTACAGCCCGTCTACCAGCCGGCGCCCGTGATTCGTGAATCGGTGCTCGAAGCCAACCCCGAGATCGAGGCGCTGCTCGACCCGGTCTTTTCCGCCCTGGATCTAGAGACACTGCAGCGGCTCAATGGTCAGGTGGCCGTGAAGGGCGTCGCTCCAGACCAGGTGGCGGCGGACTTCCTGGCCGATCTCGAGACAACGGAGTAAGGAGTGGCTCGAGCTAGGCCGTCTCCAAACGTCGTCCTGATCGCGCTGATGCTCGCCGGTGCAGTCGCCTGGCTGACCCTGCCCGCCGTCAGCGTGGCTCCCAACCGCATCGTTCAGGGAACGCCTCAGCGTGCTGCGGAGGCACTGGGGTGGGGCGTCACGCTGCTGGCCTCGGTGCCGATGCTTGCCGTCGCGGTCCTGGCCTGGCGGCCAACGCCGCGGCGTCTGCCTGCTGCGCTGGCGCTGGTCATCGCCGTGCTGGTCGCGATCCCCCTGTGGCTGTCGGCTGTAGCGGTCAGCCTGGAACCGTCGTCGCGGCTGGGCATCGGCAGTGCCATCTGGTGTGTGCTCTTCGTGTCGTTGCTGGCACTGATCGAGCTGCGCGTCCGCCTGGCGCTGTCGCGTCCCTTCGGCTGGGCAGTGCTGGTGCCAGTGGCGCTCGCCTGGTGGGGCTGCCTGGCTCAGTGGCTGGCTCCGCTCGCCCTTTATCGCGAGTATCAGGGGCGCAGCGATCAGTTCTACGCTGCGTTCCTTCAGCACCTCGTGCTGGTTGGAGCGGCGGTGGGCGCCGCCATCCTGCTGGGCGCGGGGCTGGCGCTGGCCATGCGGCGGCGTGCCGGACTGCGGCGTGTGGGTTTCGGGATCCTCAACTTCCTGCAGACCATCCCCAGCATCGCCCTGTTCGGACTGCTGCTGGCGCCGCTGGCCTGGCTCTCTGCGCGCTTCGAGTGGCTGGCCGCGCTGGGAGTGAGCGGCATCGGCTGGGCACCGGCCTGGTTGGCCCTGCTCGGCTACAGCCTGCTGCCCATGGTGCGCAACATCTTCGTAGCGCTCGATGAGGTCGATCCGGCGGTGATCGAGTCTGCTCGGGGCATGGGTATGAGCCGACGTCAGGTATTCCTCCAGGTGCGCTTGCCGCTGGCGCTGCCGGTCGTCCTCGAGGGCGTTCGCATCACCACCGTTCAGGCGATCGGATTGACCGCGGTGGCAGCGCTGATCGGTGCCGGGGGGTTCGGCACCTTCGTCTTCCAGGGGCTGGGGCAGGCCGCGATGGATCTCGTGCTGCTCGGAGCGCTGCCGATCATCGCCCTGGCGTTGATCGCGGATGCTCTGCTCAGTGCCCTCACCGATTACCTGCGTCAGGGAGGAACGACGTGATCGAGCTGTTCGGGGTGACCAAGCATTTCGGCGAAGAAGTGGCGGTCGACGGCATCTCGCTGCGGGTGGCGAAGGGAGAGCTTTGCGTGCTGGTCGGCACCTCGGGCTGCGGCAAGTCCACCACGCTGCGCATGATCAACCGTCTCATCGAGCATACCGCAGGCGAGATACATCTCGACGGTCAGCCGGTGCGCACCTTCGACGAGGTGACGTTGCGGCGGCGCATCGGCTACGTGATCCAGAATACCGGTCTCTTTCCGCACTGGACGGTGGCACGCAACATCGGCCTGGTGCCCCGCCTGCTCAAGTGGCCGCGACAGCGTGTCCGGGAACGCGTGGAAGAGCTGATGGCGCTGCTGGGGCTGCCGATGGCCGAGTTCGCCGACAAGTACCCCCGGCAGCTCTCCGGCGGCCAGGCACAGCGCGTGGGCGTGGCCCGAGCGCTGGCGGCCGATCCCGAGATCCTGCTGATGGACGAGCCTTTCGGGGCGCTCGATCCCATCACCCGGGAGGCGCTCCAGCTCGAGCTGCTCGATCTTCAGGCTCGTCTGCACAAGACCATCGTCTTCGTGACCCACGACATGGACGAGGCGCTGCGTCTGGCCGACCGGCTGGTGGTGATGCGCCAGGGGCGCATCGTGCAGCAGGGCGCCCCCGTCGAACTGTTGCACGCTCCGGCGGATGAGTTCGTCGCCTCGCTGTTGGGGGGCGATACCAGAGGCCTCAAGGAAGCGGCCCTGACGCGGGTGCGAGACCGCATGCTGCCGCTGGGGCCGCGTCTGCTGGCCCATGAGCGTGTCGCCGTCGATGCGCCGCTGAGCCAGGCACTGTCGCTGATGCTGTGGCATCGCGTCGATCGCCTCACCGTGGTGGATGACGAGGACATTCCGATTGGTGAACTCTCCTTGCGGCGCCTGGTGGGGAGCAAGACATGAGCCGGCGTGCCGTCGTTGGCAGGGGTCTGCGCCTGCGTTGGTGGCTCGGCGAGTGGGGGCCGCTCGCCTGGCTGGGTCTGCTGCTGGTGCTGTGTCTGGGCATGGGCGAGCTCGAAGGCCCGTTTCGTTGGATCGAACCCGACAGCCGCGAGGTGCTCTACGCACGCTCCAGCTTCCTGGCGTTGCTGGGTCAGCACGTTCTCGTGGTGGGGCTGGCGTCGCTGGCTGCGGTGATGATCGGCGTCGGTGGGGCGATAGCGGTAACGCGTCCCTTCGGACGCGACTTTCTGCCTCTCGTGAGCCAACTGGCCTCCATCGGTCAGACCTTTCCGCCCGTAGCGGTACTGGCACTGGCGGTTCCCGTGCTGGGTTTCGGCACGCTGCCCATCATCGTGGCACTGCTGCTGTATGGATTGCTGCCCATCGTCCGCAACACTCTGGCCGGCATTCAGGGCATCGATCCCGGCGTGCACGAGGCGGCGCGCGGCATGGGCATGACTCGCCGTCAGATATTGCTTCAGGTCGAACTGCCGCTGGCCGCACCGGTGATTCTTGCCGGGGTGCGGACCTCGGTGACCGTCAACGTGGCGACCGCGGCCATCGGTGCCACCGTCGGAGCCAGCAACCTGGGCGATCCGATCATCTCCGGCATCGTCAACGGCAATACCGCCTACGTGCTTCAGGGTGCGATGCTCATCGGGCTTCTGGCGATCACCGTGGACAGCGCCTTCGAACGTGTGCAGAGACGACTGGTGCAGCGGGTCTGAAGCGTCGCTCTCATGGGGTGCCTTCCCATCTGTTTTACGTTAACGTCAACTGTCGTAATATCGAACTGCGTTGGAGAGAACCTCTGGCGCATCGCTATAGTTGAGACAACACTGCCCTCACGAGGGGCGGTATTTCCTGCCACCACCCAAGGACCAGGAAGATGACAACAACAGAAGACGTCCATGCGCTGGCCTTCATGACCGGCGACGAGTTTCATATCCCGACCTATCGGCTCCTGCGGCAGGACGGCTCCCTGTTCGAAGGCGCCGACGTTCCCGATCTGGACCAGGACCAGGAAAAGGCGCTGCGTCTGTATCGCGCCATGCTCGTCACGCGGGTGCTCGACGAGCGCATGATGGCGGCTCAGCGCCAGGGGCGACTCTCCTTCTACATGCAGTGCACCGGTGAAGAGGCCGCGGTGGTCGGTGCCACGGCGGCGCTGGACGATGCCGACATGATCATGGCGCAGTATCGCGAGCAGGGTGCGCTGGTCTATCGCGGCTTTACCTACGACGAGTTCATGAACCAGTTGTTCGGCAACGAACTCGACTATGGCAAAGGGCGCCAGATGCCGATCCACTATGGATCGCGCAAGCTTCATTACATGACCATTTCCTCGCCGCTGGCAACGCAGATTCCTCAGGCCACCGGCTACGCCTACGGCCAGAAGCTGGCCGGCGAGGGCCACTGCACCATCACCTTCTTCGGCGAGGGGGCAGCCTCGGAAGGGGACTTCCACGCTGCGCTCAACATGGCGGCGGTGCACGAAGTGCCGGTGATCTTCTTCTGCCGCAACAATGGTTACGCCATCTCCACGCCGGCCCATGAGCAGTTCGCTGCCGATGGTATCGCGCCGCGAGCCTTCGGCTATCGCATGCACGTCATCCGCGTCGATGGCAACGACGTTCTGGCCGTCTACCGTGCCACTCAGGCGGCACGCACCATCGCGGTGGAGAAGAATCAGCCGGTACTCATCGAGGCGATGACCTATCGGCTCGCCGCGCATTCTTCGTCCGACGACCCTTCCGGTTATCGCTCGCGCAAGGAAGAGGATGCCTGGCGCGAGAAGGATCCCATTCTGCGCATGCGGCGCTGGTTGTCCGGCAAGGGCTGGTGGAGCGACGACGAAGAGAAGGAACTCCAGGAGAGCCTGCGCCGCGAGGTGCTGGAGACCATGAAACGCGCCGAGAAGCGCCCACCCCCGCCACTCGACAGCCTGGTCACCGACGTCTACGCCGACGTCACTCCCGCCCTGCAGCGCCAACTCGATGCGCTCAAGCAGCACATCCGTCGCTATCCCGACGATTACCCCAAGGGGGCCCTTTCGCTGGATCCGGGCGTGCGCGCCGAGGATGTCGCCGACAAGCCGGCCGATGACGACCGGGGAGGTGCTTGAGATGCCGACCATGAACATGCTGCAGGCGATCAACAATGCCCTGGACATCGCCATGGCCGAGGACGAGCGGGTGATCTGCTTCGGCGAGGACGTGGGTGTCTTCGGTGGTGTTTTCCGCGCCACCAGCCACCTGCAGGAGCGCTATGGCAAGGCGCGCTGCTTCAATACGCCGCTGGTGGAACAGGGCATCATCGGCTTCGCCAACGGCCTGGCCGCCCAGGGTTCGGTGCCGGTGGCCGAGATTCAGTTCGCCGACTACATTTTTCCCGCCTTCGACCAGATCGTCAACGAGACGGCCAAGTTCCGCTTCCGTTCCGGCGATCTCTTCAATGTCGGCGGCCTGACCATCCGCACCCCCTATGGCGGCGGAATTTCCGGCGGTCTCTATCACTCCCAGTCCCCTGAGGCCTACTTCGCGCACACCCCGGGGCTCAAGGTCGTGGTGCCGCGCAACCCCTACCAGGCCAAGGGACTGTTGCTGGCATCGATCCGCGACCCCGATCCGGTGCTCTTCTTCGAGCCCAAGCGGCTCTACCGCGCTTCCACCGGCGAGGTGCCGGAGGACGACTACCAGCTGCCCATCGGCGAGGCCGAAGTCATCAAGGAGGGCAGCGACATCACCTTGCTGGGCTGGGGAGCGCAGATGGAAATCATCGATCGCGCCGTGGAGCTGGCCGAGAAGGCGGGCATCTCCTGCGAGGTGATCGATCTGCGTTCGATCCTGCCCTGGGACGAAGACACCGTCGTGGAGTCGGTGCTCAAGACCGGCCGGCTGTTGATCAGCCACGAGGCGCCGCGTACCGGCGGCTTCGCCGGCGAGATCGCCGCCACCATCCAGGAGCGCTGTTTCCTGTACCTGGAATCGCCCATCGCGCGTGTGACCGGCCTGGATACGCCTTTCCCGCTGACGCTGGAGAAGGAGTACCTGCCGGACCACCTCAAGGTCTACGAGGCCATCCGCGCCAGCGTGGAATTCTAACCCCGGTATCAGGACAGGAGACGCAAGATGAGTGAGTTCATGCTGCCCGATATCGGCGAAGGTATCGTGGAATGCGAGATCGTCGAATGGCGCGTCGGCGAAGGCGACGCCATCGAGGAGGACCAGCCGGTGGTCGAGGTGATGACCGACAAGGCGCTGGTCGAGATCACTGCCCCCGAGGCGGGGCGCATCACCAAACTCCATGTACCCAAGGGCGAGGTCGCCAAGGTGCATGCGCCGCTGTTCGCCTATGAACCGGCGGACGGCAATGGCGAAGACGTGGCAAACGCCCCGGCTGCCGAGCGGACATCGCCCCCGGAACCCGAAGCGGCGTCGGCTGTCGGTGCGTCGGATGCATCGGCCAAGGACTTCATTCTTCCCGATATCGGCGAGGGCATCGTCGAGTGCGAGGTGGTGGAGTGGCGTATCGCCGAGGGCGAGACCATCGCCGAGGACCAGCCGGTGGTCGATGTCATGACCGACAAGGCACTCGTCGAGATCACCGCCCCGGAAGCCGGTCGGGTGAGCCGGCTTCACGTGGGCAAGGGCGAGGTGGCCAAGGTGCATGCGCCGCTGTTCGCCTACGTGCCCGATGCCGCCGCCGAAGAGTCGGCGCGCGAAGCATCGCCGCGCCCGGCTACGCACGAGCCTGCAGAGACCGATACGGCGACACCACGCGCGGGGAGAGAGCCGCGTCCGGCGGTGGCCGCCGGCTACGGCCCCTACGGGAGGATTCCCGCAGCGCCGGCGGTGCGACGACTGCTGCGCGAGCACGGCCTATCGCTTGACGAGGTGCCCGGCAGCGGCAAGCAAGGGCGGGTGCTCAAGGAAGACGTGCTGCACTACCTGGAGCAGGGCGCGGTACCGGGAGCCACGGCAGAGCGCGCTGAGGCCACGGCACCGGTTGCCGCGCCGGGTCAGAGCGAGGTCGGCGAGGTGCGCGTGGAGCCGTTGCGCGGCGTGCGCGCGGTCATGGCACGGCGCATGGTGGAAGCCGCCAGCACCATTCCCCATTTCCAGTACGGCGAGGAAATCGACGTCACCGAACTGCTGGCCCTGCGCGAGCGGTTGAAGCCCCAGGCCGAAGCGAAGGGGACCAGGCTCACGTTGATGCCCTTCTTCATGAAGGCGATCGCGCTGGCGGTTCGAGAGGAGCCGGTTCTCAACGCCCGCCTCGATGACGATGCCAGCGCGATCCACTACCTCTCTGCGGTCAACGTCGGTATGGCGGTGGACAGTCGGGCGGGCTTGCTGGTGCCCAACGTCAAGGGTGTCGAGCGGCGAACGCTGCTCGACGTGGCCGCTGAGGTCGAGCGATTGACGACCGCTGCTCGCGAGGGGCGCGTGGATCAGGCCGACCTCAAGGGCGGCACCATCAGCATCTCCAACATCGGCGCGCTGGGGGGAACCTATGCGGCACCGATCATCAATGCGCCGGAGCTGGCGATCGTCGCCATCGGCAAGACCCAGTGGCTGCCGCGTTTCGATGCGCAGGATCGGGTCGTCAAGCGGGCGATCATGACCGTGACCTGGGCCGGCGACCACCGAGTGATCGACGGCGGCACCATCGCCCGCTTCTGCAATGCCTGGAAGGGGTATCTGGAGAGCCCGGAGACGATGCTGCTCCATCTCGGGTGAGGAGGGGCCATGACCCAGGCGTCCCTGCAGCAGTTCTACATCCCGGAAGAGCAGTCGATCTACCTGCTCAGTCACGACGACGCTCGCAAGCTCAAGGAGTGGGTGGCGCTGTGTCAGGCCCAGTTGGAGCAACTGGGCTACCGGGACATCGAGCTGGTCGGCAAGGGCGCCTATGGCTTCGTCTTCGCTGGGGTCACCGCCCATGGCGAGGAGTACGTCTTCAAGTTCACTCGGGTCAACCTGCCCCAGCACCTTCAGGATCGCCTGGAGGAAGAGGCCTTCATGCTGGAGCAGGTCGACCACCCGCGAGTGCCCAAGTTGATCGCTTTCCAGCGGGTGCGCAGCCAATCCATCCTGGCGATGGAGCGTGCCCCGGGCCTGAACCTGGAAGAGGTCTCTCTCCAGGAGGGCCGCCTCGCGCCTCGGTTGATCGTGCGTATCGCCGACCAGCTGGCGGATATCCTTCGCGCGCTGCGCCGCGAAGCCGGGCCGGCCGGCAAGCCCATCGTCCACGGCGACATCAAGCCCTCCAATCTGGTCTTCGATGCCAAGCGCGAGACGGTGGCGCTGATCGACTGGGGGTCCTCGGTGTTCGCACAGCTCGACGCCAACCTGCAGTTCGTGGCATCCAACGTCATGGAGCTGATGTCGGACAACCTTCAGCAGACCAACGCGCGGCTGGGCGACGTCTATTTCATCGGCGAGGAGCAACTGAATGGGGCGCTCTCGTCGCCACGCTTCGACGAGCAGGGTGCCGCGGGTACTCTCTACGCGCTCGCCTCTGCCCAGTCGTGCCGTTTCGGCCATCGGGCGATTCCGGCCACCTCGCTGGGCCTGCCCATGGAATTCGCGCGGATGCTCGACGGCATGCTCGATCCCGATCCCGGAACCCGGCGCCGGGCCGGCGACCATTTCGTCAATGAGATGCCGCGCATCGCGCGCACGGTGATGATCGACCTGCCCGAAGCGGCGGAAACTCCGCTGGTGCCGACCTGGGTGCGTCCCTCGAGTCGCGAGATCGACACCGTGGTGTACAGTTCGCGGAAGTCCTTCCTGCGCGAGGAGGGCGGTGAGGAGACGCTCAACGACGTCAACGACGTTCAGCTCGACCGCTACTACAAGAACTTCATGCAGGGCATGGGCGAAACCGAGAAGGCGTTTTTGGCGGCGGTGAGTCGGCTCGGCAAGTATCCGGTGGTGGGAGGGCTAGCGGTGCGCTGGGAAGCGGAGGGCGTCTACATCGACACCTCGCTCAATCTCCACGACCCGGAGCTCAAGCCGGCCTTCGTGGCCGCGGTCAACAACATGGTCAACCTGGCGCGGGCCATCTACCGGCAGGGGATCTTCAAGAGCTGCCTGTTCAATGCCCGCGACACTCTGCACCTGGACCGCAACGATCCCGACGAGCCATTTCGTCTAGAACCCGGCATGCAGCTGCGTTACGAGGTGAGTGCGGTACCGGAACTGGAAGACCGTTCGCGACTGCACAGCTACTTCGAGGACGGTCCTGACCCCGAGGAGTTCCTGATTCTGCCGGAAGCGATCATCGATTCGCTGGAGGCGCTCAACGACATCCACCATACCGGCATGATCATCTTCGAGGCGCTGCCTCAGCATCTCAAGATTCACAGCTACTACCGCCTGCTCGATCCGTCGCGAGAGGCGGAGTTTCGGCGTCGTCTGAACGACATACTGGCCGCCGTGAGCCTGATATCCGGCCTCGGCGTCTCCGGCTTCATGAAGATGCCTTACAAGGACACCCGGTTCTTCGCTCACGTGCAGCGCCAGCCGGAGCGATTCTATCCTCGCGATCCGCGTGCCGCCCTGGCAGGCCAGCACCCCGCATCCTCGACGTCGAGTCGCTGACCCGTGAACTCATAGCGATGCCGCGGCACGTGCGGCCTGGTCGTAAAGCCCCGACATGGCGCGCAGCATGCCGGCGATGCGATGCGTCTCCTCGGGCTCGATGCCCAGCGAGGCGAGCGAGTCCACCAGGCAGGCTTCGCGGATCTCGGCATAGCGGGAGCAGGCGTCACGGCCTTTCGCGGTGGTGCGAAAGAACGTTTCCTTGCCGTGTTTTTCGCCGCTCACCAGTTCCAGCTTGGCCAGTTTCTTGAGCGCATAGGTCACGGTGTGCGTGTCTTCCACGTTCAACACCAGGCAGATGTCGGCTTGTCGCTTGGCGCGCTCGCGATGGTTGACGCTATGCAGTACCAGCACGTCCAGCGAGCCGAGCTCCGGGTAGCCGCAGGCGGTCATGCAGCGCACCATCCAGCGGTTGAAGGCATGCCCGGCAATGATCAAGCCGAACTCGAACTCCGATTGCTCCTGGGCGCTGCGCGACAGGTGTTCGGAGGAGACGATGGGGCCTTGGCCGGACCGGCGCGTTCGATCGGGCGTTTCCAGAGTCATCAGCGGTTCCCCATGGCTTCGGGCAGGAAGGTGACGATCTGCGGAAAGAGGGTGATGAGGACGACACCCAGCAGCATCAGCAGGAAGAAAGGCATGGCTGCCCAGGCGATGCTGAGGATGTCGCGCCCCGTCATGCCTTGCAGGACGAAGAGATTGAATCCGACCGGGGGCGTGATCTGCGACATTTCCACGACGATCACCAGGAAAATGCCGAACCAGATCAGGTCGATGCCGGCAGCCTCGACCATCGGTAGCATGATCGAGGTGGTCAGCACGACCACGGAGATGCCGTCCAGAAAGCAGCCCAGCACGATGAAGAACAGCGTCAGTGCGACGAGCAGCATCCATGGCGAGAGTTCCATGGCCGCGATCCAGGCGGCCAGGTCTCGTGGCAGCCCGGTAAAGCCCATGGCCGCCGTCAGGAAGGAGGCGCCGGCCAGGATGAAGGCGATCATGATCGAGGTGCGCACGGCACCGAGCAAGGCATCGCGGAAAACGGTGCGGTTCATGCAACCCTGGGTGCGAGCCAGCAGCAGCGACAGCACCACGCCGACGGCAGCGGCTTCGGTCGGGGAAGCCAAGCCGGCATAGATTGAGCCGATGACCCCCACGATCAATGCCAGCATGGGAACGAGCCGCCGCGAGCGACGCAGCTTCTCGCCCAGCGAGACGCCAGGCTCTGCCGGGGGAACTCGATCGGGAAACCGCCAGGCCCAGATCATCAGATAGATGGCGAACAGGCTGATCAGCATCAGCCCAGGGAAAACGCCCGCGACGAACAGGCGCGCGATCGACTGATCGGTGGCTACCGCGAAGACGATGAGTATGATCGATGGGGGAATCAGCAGGCCCAGCGTGGCCGACCCGGCCAGGCTGCCGATGACCAGCCGTTCGTCATAGCCGCGACGCGTCAGCTCGGGCAGGGTCATCTTCCCCATGGTGGCGCAGGTGGCCGCCGATGACCCCGAGACGGCTGCGAAGAGACCGCAGCCCACCACGTTGGTGTGCAGCAGGCGCCCGGGAATGCGCTGCATCCAGGGTGACAGGCCGGTGAACATGTCGTCGGCGAGCCGCGAACGGAACAGGATTTCGCCCATCCAGATGAACATGGGCAGGGCGGTCAGTTCCCAGCTGTAGCTGGAGCCCCAGACGTTCGAGGCCATCACGTTGCCGGTGGGGATGCTGGTGAACTGGGAAAGGCCGATCCAGCCCAGCGCCATCAACGAGAAGGCGACCCATACGCCGCTGCCGAGCAGCAGCAGCAAGGTTGCGAACAGAACGATCATCATCGTCAGCATGGTCATGTCTCCCGGCTCATTCGTGGCCCGTGTCGTCGATGGTGAAGCTGGTGGGGTGGGTCACCGCGGCGATCAGAGTGGCCACCCAGGTCTCGATCAAGGCCAGACAGAGCAGCAGCACGCCAGTCAGCATCACGGACTGGGGAATCCATAGAGGGATGTTGATCAGGCCATACGACGTTTCGTTGAAGGCGATGCTGTCTGCCAGCAACCAATAGAGGTGCCAGGCCAGGTAGAGGGAGAGTGCGGTCGCGACGCTGAGGCAGAACACCTCGAAAAAGACGCGCACCGAGGGGCGCAGCCGACCGATGATCAGGGTCACGCGGATGTGACTGCCATTGATGAACGCATAGGCCAGCCCCATGAAGCTGGCGCCTACCAGCAGGTAGCCCGAGATCTGGGCGAGCCCGGGGATCGACAGGCCGATACGCCCGGCTCCCAGCTCGATGGCGATGCGGTCGATGATTCGGCCCGCGATCTGGGCCGTGATCAGGGCGCAGATCAGGCACAGGCAGGCTGCAGAGAGGTAGCCGCCCAGGTTGTAGAGCGGCGCGAGTCGATAGCGCATGGCAGAGTCACCGTGAGGGGCGGACGGCTCGGTCCCGGGTGACCCCGGGACCGGAGCGGGTTACTGGCGAGCGGCTTCGTAGGCATCGAGGATGGCTTGACCCTGATCGCCGGCGCGTTCGACCCATTCGCTGGTCATGGTCTCGCCGATCTCGCCGAGCAGCTCGGCCAATTCCGGCGTGGGTTCGCTCACCTGGATGCCGTTTTCCTCGAGAATGGCAATGGCATCGTCGGTTTCCTTGCGGCTCATCTCCCAGCCTCGTGCCTCGGCTTCCTCGGCGGCCTCGAGAACGGCCTGCTGGGTGGCCTCATCGAGACGGGAGAAGGCCTGCTCACTGACGATCACCATGTTCTTGGGCAGCCACAGCTGTGCATGATTGAAGTGGCTCAGGTAGTCCCAGGCCTTGGTATCGGCGCCGGTCGCTGGCGAAGTGATCATGGCATCCACTCGGCCAGTGCTGAAGGCGGTGGGGATGTCCGGGACCTCGACCTGGGTGGGTACGGCGTCTGCCAGCTGGGCGAGACGCTCGCTGGCAGCGTTGTAGGCGCGCATGCTCAGATTGCGCAGGTCGTCGGGACCGGTGAGTTCCTGCTTGGTATAGATACCCTGCGGTGGCCAGGGAACTGCGAATAGAATGCGCAGGCCCTGTTCGCTGAGTTCCTCGCTGATGATCTCGCGGGAGGCCTCCCAGAGTGCCTCCGCCTCCTCGTAGCTGGCGGCCAGGTAGGGAACGGAGTCGACTTCGAAAATGGGGTTCTCGTTGGCCAACCGCGACATGATCAGCTCACCGATCGGCACGGTGCCTCGCCTTACCGAGTTCTTGATTTCGGGATGACCGATGAGCGAGCCATTGGCATGCACGGTGATGTCCAGTTCGCCATCGGTGCGTTCACGAACGTCATCGGCGAACTCGTGGATATTCACGGTGTGGAAGGTGCGGTCACCGTAAGGGGTGGGCATGTCCCACTCGGTGGCGGCCTGGGCAGTGGTCACGTAGGTGGCTAGGCTGACACACAGGGCAGCTGCAGTGCCGGCCCAGAGAGGCGTCTTGGCGGTCATCGTTGAATCCTCTTTGACGGTGTTGTTGTCGATTCGCACATCGTGGCCGTTAGAGCATAGCGTCGCATTGCTGAGATGCCATGCGACGGCCATACGATGCATCAACGTTTTTTATCCTATTTAATGGTGTTTCATTGTCAAATTATTGATAAATTGATTTTAATGCAGCGGGAGGATATCGATGCCGAAATTGCTACTCAACGCCGACATGGGCGAGAGCTTCGGGCCCTGGCCGATGGGTATGGACCATGAGGTGATGCCCCATGTCGATCTGGCCAACGTCGCTTGCGGCTTTCATGCCTCCGACCCCGACGTGATGCGCATGACGCTGCGCCTGGCGCGCAAGCATGGCGTCAGGGTCGGCGCGCATCCGGCCTACCCCGATCTGGTCGGCTTCGGGCGTCGTTCGATGGCTTGCTCGGCGGAGGAGATCGAGAACCTGGTGCTCTACCAGTTGGGAGCTCTGTCGGGGCTGTGCCGTGCGGAAGGAGTCGACCTCGTCTACGTGAAACCGCATGGTGCGCTCTACAACGACATGGCACGGGAACCGGAGATCATGAGCGCGGTGATGCGGGCGATCGTGTCTTTCGACGCGGCTTTGCCGTTGATGACCATGGCGACCCGCGACACTTCGGCGGCGAGTCGCATTGCCAAGCAGCATGGCGTCA
This sequence comes from Billgrantia gudaonensis, assembly GCF_900100195.1. Lineage (GTDB taxonomy): Bacteria > Pseudomonadota > Gammaproteobacteria > Pseudomonadales > Halomonadaceae > Halomonas > Halomonas gudaonensis. The sequence continues at coordinate 81,814 of NZ_FNES01000008.1, read as the reverse complement.
TTCTGTGGTTCGAGGCGTTCGCTGACCGCGCTTACGACGGCGAAGGCCGGCTGGTGTCGCGACGCGAACCCGGTGCGGTGCATCACGACCCCGATGTCATCGTCGATCAGGCAGTGCGCATCGCGCGCGGTCAGCCGCTTTCGGCCAGCGACGGCAGTGAGTTGGTGCTGGCGGCCGATACGCTTTGCGTGCATGGCGACAATCCCGAGTCGATCGCCGCGGTCAAGTCGATTCGACAAGCGCTCGAGGCGCTGGACGAGGAGCATTGCTGATGGTGGGCTCTCGGCTGCCGCGCATCGAGGCGGCTGGCCTGGACGGTTGGCTGGTGCGCCTCTTCGAGGGGATCGATGAACGCAACCTGCTCTGGCTGACGGCGCTGTCGCGTCGCTGCGAAGCGGCGCTCGGTGGAGTGCTGGTGGACCTGGTGCCTTCCTATACCACGCTGCTGGTGGTCTTCGATCCGATGCTGTCGTCACCGGCCGAAGTGCGTCGACGTCTGGCGGATCTGCTGCAGGAGCTCACGCCCGACGAGGCGGACGGCGGCGGCAAGGTTTGCGAGCTGCCCACCTGGTACGACACCCGGGTGGGGCCGGATCTCCTCCGCGTGGCGGAGCACGCGGACATGTCAATAGAGCAGGTGATCGAGTGCCATGCGGGAACGACCTATCGGGTCTTTGCCCTGGGATTCGCGCCGGGGTTCGCCTTCATGGGGCTGCTGGATGCGCGTCTCAAGGTACCGCGCCTCGAGACGCCGCGCCAGCGAGTGCCGAAGAACAGCGTTGCCATCGCCGGACGTCAGACGGCGGCTTATCCGGCCGTCACGCCTGGAGGCTGGAACCTGCTGGGACGCACCACGGCAAGGCTGTTCGATCGCCATCGCGAAGGTTTCAGTCTGCTGCAGGTGGGTGACCGAGTGCGGTTCGTCCCCGTGGACGAGGAAACCTTCGAGAGCCGGGGCGGTGATGTCACTCCGATGCGGGAGGACGCCTGATGGGCAATGAATATACCGTTATCGGGCTGCGTGTCATTCGCTCCGGCCCTCTTGCCCTACTGCAAGACGCGGGGCGTTTCGGCGTACGGCGGCTCGGAGTGACGCAGGGTGGTCCGGCCGACGTGCATGCTTGGGCGTGGTCCAATCACCTCGCTGGCAACCCCTGGGGGACGGCCGCCTTGGAAATCACTTTCGGCGGTCTGTCGCTGGCCGTGAGTCGTGATCTGACGTTGGCCGTGGCGGGTGCCGACCTTGGTGCCACCCTGGATGGCGAGCCCTTGCCCCTGTGGCAGCGTGTCAGAGTCCGCGAAGGCCAGCGGCTGAGTTTTGCCAGCCCTCGCTGCGGCCTGCGTGCCTATCTTGCCGTGGCCGGCGGCTTCGCCGCCGAGCCGGTTCTGGGCAGCTGCGCATGCGTGGTGCGCGAGGGGATCGGCGGTCACGACGGTTGCGGCCGGCCCCTCGACGAAGGAGACGAGCTCGGCGTTTCGCCGAAGACACCCGATGGGCGTGCGCCGCAAATGCCGAGCGAAGCCCGGCCCGACTATGGAGAAGCAGGGCGACTCGCGCTGCTGCCCGGAGCGCAGATCGCCGACTTTCATGGGGCCAGCCTGTATGCCGCCTTCAACTCGGAGTGGCATGTCGATGATCGTGCCGATCGCATGGGAGTGCGTTTGAGAGGGCCGGCATTGCGCTGTCGTATCGGCACGATGATCTCGGAAGGGTTGGGGCTGGGTGCCGTCCAGGTACCACCGGATGGCCAGCCGATCGCCTTGCTCAACGATCGCCAGACCATCGGGGGCTATCCTCGGCTTGGAGCCTTGACGCCGCTGGCGGCGGCACGACTGGCCCAATGCATGCCGGGCCAGACGGTGCGCCTCGTTGCCCACTCGCACGAACGCGCATGGAGCGACTACCGCCGGTTTCGTCGCCAGTTCTCCTGACCAGGCCGGAAAGACTCAGGCCCCGAGGCCGCTTTCACGCAGTACCTGATCGAGGGTGGGTGCATCCGCTAGGCGTGGCTGGGCAGCACCTTCCAGCAGCAGTGGCGCTTCCAGCTCGGCCAGGCCCAGGATGACGCAGCGCTCGATCAGTTCCGCCTTGCTCAAGCCGGTCCGCTGGCTCAGCCGTTCGAGGCGCGTTTCGAGTTCCCGGGAAAATCGCAGCAAGTGGGGCATGTCGGTATCTCCATCGGGCGAGGCCGGATTGGGAAGCGGCCGGTCCATACCCACAAGATATGGAGTCGAGCCGAGATTGTCATCTCACAGTCTGGCCGATGTGGGTGACGGTCTCGTGACACGCCGATGCAATGCCGCGTGGGGCGAAGATCGTTCGGGCCTCAGGCGATGCCTTGGCGTTGCATGACCTCGGTGATGATCGGTACCGGGGTCATGAGGTGATCGCGCATCATGCGGGCGGCCCGCTCGGCATCGCGGCGAAGGATGACGTCGACGAGGGCGGCATGCTCGCTGCGCTTGGCTTCCAGTGCCGCTTCGGAGAGCACGGTTTCCCGCAGCCAGAGATGGCGATAGCGTTCGACCTTGTCGAACAGACTCTGGCGTACCTGCAACAGATGCGGCGAATCGCAGCCACTGGCGATGGCCGTGTGGAAGGCCTTGTGGCGTGTGTCCCAGACATCCAGCAGTTCGTCCGAGGTGTTGACCTCCACGACCTTGGCCAGGGTGTGTGCCGTGGCGAGAATGTCCGCTTCCCAGGCGTCGTCGCCGCGTTCGATGGCCAGCCGGAGGATGAGTCCTTCGATCTGGGCACGGGCATCGTAGAGATCGGCCAGCTCGGCCAATGACATCGGAGCCACCCGATAACCGCGCTGGCTGATGGCCACGACGAGTCGTTCGGCCACCAATTGCGACAGTGCTTCACGCAGTGGGCCGATACCCAGATCGTAGCGCTCTTTCAGCCGGCTCATCAGCAGTTTCTGACCGGGCTGAAAGGTGCCGCGGATGATGTCGCGCTTCAACCAGTGATAGGCGCTGATGCCCAGGTTCTGGCGCGGGGCGTGCTCCATGGGGATGTCATCCTTTGTCGATATTCTTGATGTTTGTCGAACAGGATAACCAAAGTCGGGCATCGACGTCATCGCCGGCTCGTTTCACGTCGATGGCTTGGCCAGTTCGCGCCAGGCGGCATAGGTGCTGAGAAAGACCCGTCCCGTCATGACGTCCAGGAAGTCGCTACGTTTGAGCTGGTCCATCACGGGCCCCTTCACTTCGGCCAGATGCAGGGTGACACGGGAATCCTTGAGCCGGGCATTGATGGCATCGAGGCTTTCCAGGGCAGAGGCATCGACCAGGTTGACGGCAGAGCAGATCAGCACGACGTGCTCGAGCTCGGGGTGCGTGGCCACCAGGTCGTAGACGGTGTCCTCCAGGTAGCGGGCGTTGGCGAAGTAGAGGCTTTCGTCGATGCGCAGCAATGCCAGGTGAGAGCTGGTTTCGGTGTCGTGACGCACGACGTTGCGAAAATGTTCGGTGCCGGGGATGCGGCCCACCAGCGCACTGTGGGGGCGACTGGTTCGATACAGGAAAAGGCCGATGGACAGGGCCACGCCGCCGATGATGCCGGCTTCGACCCCGTTCCCCAGGGTCAGCACGATGGTCACGGCCATGGCGGAAAAATCACTGCGCGAGTAGCGCCAGGTCTGGCGAATCATCGGTACGTCCACCAGGGTCAGGATCGATACGGTGATGGTGGCCGCCAGCGTGGCGATCGGCAGGTGATACAGCAACGGCGTGAAGAACAGCGTGACCAGGCCAATGCCGGCAGCGGCGAAAATTCCCGCCATGGGCGTGCGGGCACCGGCATCGTAGTTGATGACGGTGCGTGACAAGCCGCCGGTGACCGGCATGCCCGCGGTGATGGACGCTGCCAGGTTGGCGCCTCCCAGGCCGACCAGTTCCTGGTTGGGCGAAATGCGCTCGCGTCTGCGGGCGGCCAACATCTGTCCCATGGACACGGACTCGATGAATCCCACTACGCTGATCAGGAAAGCGGGCACGAGAAGGTCTTGCCACAGCGACGGATCGAAGCCCGGCAGGGTGAGCGGTGGCAAACCCTGAGGGATGTCTCCAATGACCGCCACCCCTTGCGCGTCGAGGTCGAACCGACGGGTCACCCAGGTAGTGACGATCACCGCGAACACGGGGCCGGCTCGAGCGACCAGTTCCGCCAGCGACGCCGGCATTCTCAATCGCTTCAGGATGCGTGCGCCACGCCGCCGCATGAGCAGCAAGAACAACAGAGTGCCGATGCCGATGGCGAAGGTCGGGGCGTGGAGTTGGGGCAGCTCGCGGGCGATCTCGGCAAGGCGTGGTAGCAGATCGCTGGTTTCGACGTCGATGCCGAGCAGATGGCCGGCCTGACTGGCCGCAATGAGGATGCCGGACGCCGAGAGAAAGCCACCGATCACCGGATGGCTCAGGAAATTGGCTAGAAAGCCCATGCGCAAGAGCCCCATGGCGATCAGCATCAGCCCCGAAAGCAGCGACAGTACCAGGGCCGCCTGCAGATATTCGGGGCTGCCCGGCGTCGCTACCCTGGCCAGTGCCGCTCCGGTCATCAGCGCCACGATGGCTACCGGGCCTACGGCCAGGGTGCGACTGGTGCCGAGCACGGCGTAGGCCAGCAGGGGCAGCAGACTGGCATAGAGACCGACGACCGCGGGCAGGCCGGCGAGGATGGCGTAGGCCAGCGACTGGGGGATGACCATCACGGTGACGATGACACCGGCCAGCAGGTCGGCGCCGCACAGTCGGCGATTGTAGTGGGGCAGCCAGCTCAGAATCGGCAGGTGGCGTTTCAGCATCCGCATTCGTCAGTGGTAGGAGGTGGGCGCCAGGGCCAGCAAGAGCTTACCAGACTAAACGATATTGGTCTGCGGGTTGAGACTTGGCTAGCATCGGGGCTACCGACCCCCATGAGGATATGCCATGAAACTCGAAACCATCGCCCTGCACCACGGATATGCTCCGGACGAGCAGAAAGCCGTCGCGGTGCCCATCCACCAGACCACGTCGTTCGCATTCGACGATGCCCAGCATGCGGCGGATCTGTTCGATCTCAAGGTCGAGGGCAACATCTATTCGCGCATCATGAATCCCACCTGTGCGGTGCTGGAACAGCGCGTGGCGGCGCTCGAAGGGGGTATCGCGGGCCTGGCGGTAGCGTCGGGGATGGCGGCGATCACCTATGCCATCCAGACCATTGCCGAGGCCGGGGACAACATCGTCTCGATCAGCGAGCTGTACGGCGGCACCTACAACCTCTTCGCCCATACCTTGCCGCGCCAGGGTATCGCGGTTCGCTTCGCCGACAAGGATGACCTGGCCGCAATCGAAGGGCTCATCGACGAGCGCACCAAGGCGGTATTCTGCGAGACCGTCGGTAACCCTTCCGGCAGCGTCGTCGATCTGGAACGCCTGGCCGAAATCGCCCATCGCCACGGCGTGCCGATCATGGTCGACAATACCGTGCCGACGCCGTTCCTGTGGCGGCCCATCGAGCACGGCGCCGATATCGTCATCCATTCGGCCACCAAGTACATCGGCGGACATGGCACCACCGTGGGTGGCGTGATCGTCGATTCCGGCCGGTTTCCCTGGGCCGACCACCCCGAACGTTTCCCGCTGCTCAACGAGCCGGACGTGTCCTATCACGGGGTCTGTTATACCCGCGACCTGGGTGAGGCGGCCTTCATCGGCCGAGCCAGGGTGGTGCCGCTACGCAACATGGGGGCCGCGCTCTCCGCCCAGGCGGCGTGGAACCTGTTGCAGGGCCTGGAGACACTGTCGTTGCGCATCGAGCGGATCTGCGACAATGCCCGTCGCGTGGCCGACTTCCTCGACTCGCATCCGTCCGTCACCTGGGTCCAGTATGCCGGACTGTCCAGTCACAAGGATCACGCGTTGGCGCGCAAGTACATGGGCGGTCATGCCTCGGGGATCCTCAGCTTCGGCATTCAGGGCGGCAGGGAAGCCGGCGCACGGTTCTACGATGCGCTGGGCATGATCCTGCGTCTGGTCAACATCGGCGATGCCAAGACCTGTTCCTCCATTCCCGCCGCTACCACGCATCGCCAGCTCAGCGATCAGGAATTGCAAGCCGCCGGCGTGACGCCCGACATGGTTCGCCTCTCCATCGGCATCGAGCACAGCGACGATATCATCGCTGACCTCGATCAAGCATTGGCAGCCAGCCAGCGCTGATGACGCCGTTCTCTGCCTGGCCATCGAGTGCATGGCCAGGGCAGGGGACGGCTCAACGTCACTGCCACATCATCCCTAAGTCTGAATAACCCATTGGTCTGTCAGGCGAAAGTGCTAAGGGGAGTATCGCCATGACAGGGTAAGCTTGACACGACATCGACAACAAACGAGACGTGTCATGCGGATTCTGATCGTGCTGGCCGGCCTTCTCGCACTGGGGGCGGGCCTGATTCTCTCCGTGATTGCCGGCGCCGGGCTGCTGGGCGTTTTCACGCTGCTATTGGGGCTCGTGGGCGGGGCGTCACTGTCGCTCAGCGGCATGCTGGGCGTCTTCTCCGCCAGCGCCGAGCGACTCGAAAGCGGGCGAATTGCCGCCTGGCTACCCATGACACGAGACTATCTCTCCCTGAGGCGAATGGCCCATGGCCTGATCGAGCGAGCTAGCAATACTGCCATCGCCTCGGCGGAAGTCTCCCATCATGCCGACCAGATGGACCGACGCCTGGATCGCCAGGAGGATATCGTGCGCGAGGCTTCCTCGAGCATGGCGGCCATCACCTCGGCGATCGAGCAGGTGGCTTCCAGTGCAGGCAACGTCGCGGCGTTGGCCAGCCATTCGCGTGATGCGAGCCACGTCAGTCGCGAATCGCTGGATCAGGTCATCCAGGAAATGCAGGCCTTGGCGGACCGTTCCGAGGAAGCGCTGGAACTGCTCAACCTGCTGAGCGAGAAAGCCGACCGGGTGCGCCATGTGACGTCGTTGATCGAGGAAATCGCCGAGCAGACCAATCTGTTGTCTCTCAATGCGTCCATCGAGGCCGCGCGAGCCGGCGAGCATGGACGCGGTTTTGCCGTAGTGGCCGGTGAAGTGCGCGAACTGGCGGGGCGCACGTCGGACGCGACCCGAAACGTGGAAGCGTTGGTCGGCGACATCGGCGACAGTAGCCACCGCGTCGTGGATACCATCGGCCACCTGATGCAGCGGGTCGGGGATCGCGCCAAGGAAATGGGCAAGGTCGGCGAGCAGCTCACCAGCATGACCGGCGATTTCGATCAGGTCGAAAGCGAGATCCGCTCCATCGCCGAGGCCATGGAGGATACCAACCGGCACACTCAGCGCGTCGCCGGCACCTTGACCACCCTGGAAGACGAGACCGAACAGGGCAATCGCGATATGCATGGGCTGGCAGGGCAGGCACGCTCGCTGATGGAAGCGGCCGAGGGTGTCGACGGCGCCCTGGCCCAGCAACGCCTGGAGGGCCGACACCAGCAAGTGCTGGCCGCCGCACGCCAGGCCGCCGTCCAGGTCGGCAAGCTGCTCGAAGCGGGCGTGCAACGCGGCGATATCGATGCCCGCTCGCTGTTCGACCCCGACTACCGTCCGGTGCCGGGCACCAACCCCGTGCAGTATCGCACCGAATTCGACGACTACACGGACCGCTGCTTTCCCGACGTCCAGGAGCCGCTTCTCACCGCTCTGGGGCTTGCCTACGCGATCAGTACCGATCGCCGCGGTTACGTGCCGACGCACAATCGCCATGTCAGCGAACCGCCCAATGGGGATTACGAGCACGACCTGAAGCTGAGCCGCAGCAAGCGCATCTACGACGATCCCACCGGCAGCCGCTGTGGGGCTCACGAGAAGCCGCTGCTGTTGCAGACCTACAAGCGCGATACCGGAGAGATCATGCATGACCTCTCCGTGCCGGTGTACGTGGACGGCAAGCATTGGGGCGGCTTCCGGGTGGGGTACAAGCCCGAGATCGCCTGAGCGAGGATGGCACCGGTCCTGTGCGACCCTAGGAACCAGCGGGCGCTACCATAGTCGCGACTGGCGTCCACTGGATCCGGCTTGGCCCTGGCGACGCCGGTGCGTTGGGGGGCAGTCATCGTCGTGTCGAACCCTCCGAGCGGGGACGATCCTGCCAGGCTGACCAGGAATAGAGAGCGAGTCCCGTCCAGATCAACACGAAGGTGGCCAACTGAGACGGTGCCAGGGGCTCCTGGAATACCAGCAGGGCCAGGAAAAACTGGATGGACGGGTTCAGGTACATCAGGAATCCCAGCGTCGCCAGTCTCAGTCGTCGTGCTGCGCCAGCGAAGGCCAGCAGCGGCAGCGCCGTGATGATGCCGCTGGCGATCAGCAGTACCGTGTTGCGTGGCGTGCCGTGGAAGTGCGACTGGTCGATCATGCTCAGCCAGCTCACCGCCATCAGCCCCAGCGGAAGCAGCAGCAGCGTTTCGACGAACAGACCCGAGAGACCATCCAGCGGGACCTGCTTGCGCAACAGCCCATAGGTGCCGAAGGAGAAGGCAAGCACCAGGCTGATCCAGGGCAACTCACCCAGCATCATCAGCTGGATGGCAATGGCGAAACCGGCGATCGCCACGGCAATGCCTTGCAGCATGGCCATGCGCTCGCGCAGCACCAGCATCCCCAGGGCCACGTTGACCAACGGCGTGAGGAAATAGCCCAGGCTCGCCTGGAAGACTTGGTGACTCTCCACTGAGTAGATGTAGAGCCCCCAGTTGGTGGCGATCAGCAGGGCACAGCCGAGCACGCGTCCCAGTCGTCGCGGTGCGGACAGCGCCTGGCGAATCGGCTCCCAGCGGCGCATCAGGGTGATCAGCCCGGCCAGGAACAGGCATGACCAGATGACCCGATGAGCGAGGACCTCGAAAGCCGGTACCCCCTGGAAGAGGGCAAAGAAGAGGGGAAAACAGCCCCAGGTAACGTAAGCGCCGAGCCCGAAGGCGACCCCGCGCCTGGCTTCACGGTCCGTCGTGAGTGGGCGTTTCATGCCATGCTCCCGGCAAAACGGCTAACTTAGCAAGCTATTGGTTGTCGCGCCATGGGAGATGCCCCTTGCGATCCCGGCTGACGTACCCGACTGCCTGCGTTACGCTGATGCTGGTGCCACCTGCGATAGGATCTCGAGATGAGTGAACTGCGTACCACCCTGGTGCAGTGCGATCTGCGCTGGGAAGACCCACAAGCCAACTGCCGCATGCTCGAGGATACCCTGGGGACGCTCGGCGACGACGAGACCGACCTGATCGTGTTGCCGGAGATGTTCGCCACCGGTTTCACCATGAACTCGCGTGAAATGGCCGAGCCCATGGCAGAGAGCCGCACGGTGGCCTGGCTACGCGACCAGGCACGGCAGCGCGGCTGCGTGGTGACGGGCAGCGTCGCCGTGGTGGAAGACGGCAACTACTACAACCGCCTGATCTGGGCGCGCCCCGATGGCAGCCTCGTTCATTACGACAAGCGCCACCTGTTTCGCATGGCCGGTGAACACGAGCGCTATGCCATGGGGCATGAGCGGGTCATCGTCACCCTGAAGGGGTTTCGCATCCTGCTGAGCGTCTGCTACGACCTGCGTTTTCCGGTGTGGTTGCGTCAGCAACCGGGCCCCCACGAGCACTTCGAATACGATGCTCTGCTGTGCGTGGCCAACTGGCCGGCGCCGCGTCGTCACCCCTGGCGCATCCTGCTCCAGGCGCGCGCCATCGAGAACCTCTGCCCGGTGATCGGGGTCAACCGCGTCGGCGAGGACGCCAAGGGGCTGGGCTATGCCGGCGACTCGATGCTCGTCGACTTCAAGGGCGAAGCCCTGATCGACGAACCCGGCGATCAGAGCTTCGTCAAGACCGGCCGGCTGTCGCGCGACGAACTCGATGCCTTCCGCGAGAAGTTCCCCGCCTGGCGTGACGCCGACCACTTCAGCGTTGCAGACGGAGTCGGCTTCTGATGCGTCTCGACCGCTTCCTGGCCGAAACCGCGCCGCTCACGCGCAGTCAGGCCAAGAGGGTGCTCGCCCAAGGCGAAGTGACCATCGACGGTGAGGTGGTGAAGCAAGCGGCAACGCAGGTGGGAGGGCACGCTCGGGTGGCCTGGCGCGGCGAGGTCCTGGCGCTGGTGGGGTTGCGCTATGTCATGCTGCACAAGCCGACCGGTGTCGAGTGCACTGCGCGCCGTGGCCTTTATCCCCGCGCCGTGGATCTCATCGATCTTCCCAAGGCAGAACGACTCCAAGCGGTGGGGCGGTTGGACGTGGATACCACGGGGCTGGTGCTACTGACCGATGACGGCCAATGGTCCCATCGAGTGACGGCACCGCGTCGTCGCTGTCCCAAGACCTACCGGGCGAGCCTGGCGCGGCCGCTGGAAGGGGGGGCGCTCGCCAGGGCAATCGCTGACTTTCATGAGGGAATTCTGCTCGATGGCGAGACGAGCCCGACACGGCCGGCCGAGCTGGAGCCCCTGAGTTCTAGGGAAGTGCGCCTGACGATTCATGAAGGGCGCTACCACCAGGTTCGGCGCATGTTCGCCGCCATCGGCAATCATGTCGAAGCCTTGCACCGTGAGTCGATCGGCGAGTTGGCGCTCGATACCGCCCTGGCACCGGGAGAGTGGCGTGAGTTGAGCGCGGAGGAAACCGCGCTGTTCTGAAAGCAGGGAATTATACCGTTATCTACTCGTTTGCCCAAACGGCATCCCTCCAACTGCCCCTCTCGACATTCAGTCGACAAGACCGGCAGCGGTAACCAGCGATCGAGTGTAGGTCGTCGAGGGAGAACTCAGAACCGTCTTGCACTCGCCTTGTTCGACGACGCGCCCCTCCTGCAGCACGATGATGCGATGCGCCATCGCTCGCACCACCGCCAGGTCATGGCTGATGAAGAGATAGCTGATTCCCCGCCGCCGTTGCAGCTCGCGAAGCAGCTCGACGAGCTGCTTCTGCACGGTTCGATCGAGTGCCGAGGTCGGTTCGTCGAGAACCAGCAGCTCGGGTTCCAGAATGATGGCACGCGCCACGGCAATGCGCTGACGCTGCCCACCGGAGAACTCATGCGGATAGCGAGCCGCACAATCCTGGGGAAGCCCGACCTCGCGCAGCGTCGCGAACACGCGCCGCTCGACCTCTTCTGCATCCAGTTCGGGGAAATGAAAGCGCAGGCCTTCGCTGACGATCTCCGAGACGGGCAGGCGAGGGGAGAGCGAACCATAGGGGTCCTGAAAGACGACCTGTATACGGCGCCGACGCTGGCGTAGCGCCTTGCCGCTGAGGTTATCCAGCCGCTCGCCGGCAAGCTCGATCTCGCCACGACTCTCGGTCAAGCGCAGCAGGGCATGCGCCAGGGTAGTCTTGCCGGAGCCGGATTCGCCGACGATGCCCAGCGTTTCACCGGGTGCCAGTGAGAGATCGAGCGGGCACAGCGCTTCGAAGGCGGGTGGGCGCTTGGCCAGCAGGCGGCGTGGCCGGGCATAGCTCACCGCCAGGCCCCGGGCCTGGAGTAGCACCGAGTCGGCCGCTACCGGGGAGGGGCCGCCGCTGGGTTCGGCGTCGAGAAGGAGACGAGTGTAGTCGCTTTGCGGTGTCCGGAAGACGTCGGCGACGCGCCCCGTCTCCTGCTCGCGACCATCGTGCAGCACGCAGACCCGATCGGCGTGTCGGCGTACCAGGTTGAGATCATGCGTAATGAACAACATGCCCATGCCGTGGCGGTCGCGCAGTTCGGCGAGCAGGGTCAGTATCTCCTGTTGCACGGTGACGTCCAGCGCCGTCGTCGGCTCGTCGGCGATCAGTAGCTGTGGGTCGTTGGCGATCGCCATGGCGATCATCACGCGCTGTCGCTGGCCGCCCGAGAGCTGATGCGGCCAGGCATCGAGCAGTTCGTCCGGTCGCGGCAGTTTCACCTGAACGAGCAGTTCGCGACTTCGCTCCCGAGCGGCCCGCCCGGAGAGGCCTTGATGAAGACGTAGCGTCTCGCCGATCTGCTTGGCCACGGTATGCAGCGGGTTGAGCGAGGTCATGGGCTCCTGGAAGACGAAGCCCACCTGGCCGCCACGCAACCCTTGCCAGTCGCGTGGGCGCAGACGAGCGAGATCGGTGTCGCCCAGCCAGCGTCCTCCGGTGACTTGCGCATTGCCGGGCAGCAGCTCCATGGCGCCCAGTGCGGAGACCGACTTCCCGGAACCCGACTCGCCGACGAGAGCCAACGTCTCGCCACGGTGAACGGTGAGCGACAGCCTGTCGAGCACGGTGACCCCGTCGAAGGCGACGGAGAGAGAGTCGAAACGCAGCAACGGGCTGGCGTCAGGCATCGGTCTGGCTCCTCGGCGATGTGGTGGCACCGTGCTGGACATGGCGCGGGTCGAAGGCGTCGCGGAGCCCTTCACCGATGAACACCAGCAGCGAGAGCATCAACGACAGGCTGACGAAAGCGGTGATTCCCAACCAGGGGGCGTGGAGGTTGTTCTTGCCCTGGGCGACCAGCTCACCCAGCGACGGGGAACCGGGTGGCAGGCCGAAGCCCAGGAAGTCCAGCGCCGTGAGGCTGGTGATGGCTCCGGTGAAGAGGAAGGGCACGAACGTCAGGGTGGCGACCATGGCGTTGGGCAGTACGTGGCGCCACATGATCAGCCGGGGCGGCAGCCCCATGGCCTTGGCGGCTCGTACGTACTCGAGATTGCGCGCCCGGAGGAACTCGGCGCGCACCACGTCGACCAGTCCCAGCCACGAAAAGAGCAGCATGATGCCGAGCAGCCACCAGAAGTTGGGCTGCACGAAACTCGCCAGGATGATCAGCAGGAAGAGCACCGGCAGCCCTGACCATATCTCGGTGAGGCGCTGGCCGATCAGGTCCGTCTTGCCGCCGAAATAGCCCTGGATGCCACCCACGAACACCCCCAGGACCAACGAGCCCGCCGTCAGCACCAGGGCGAAGACCACCGAAAGGCGAAAACCGTAGATCACCCGCGCCAGTACGTCGCGTCCCTGATCATCGGTGCCCAGCCAGTGGCGGCTGTCGGGTGGCGCCGGCGACGGGCGCATCATCTGCATGTCCAGCGTCTGGTACGAAAAGGGGATCGGCGGCCAAAGCGCCCAGCCGTCATTGGCGATCTGCTCGCGGATGAAAGGGTCATGGTAGTCGGTGTCGGTCGGCAGGAAACCGCCGAATTCGGTCTCGGGGTAGTCCACCAGCAAGGGGGCGTACCACTGGCCGTCGTAGCGCATCACCAGCGGCTTGTCGTTGGCGATCAGCTCGGCGGCGAGGCTCACTGCGAAGAGAGCCAGGAACAGCCATAGCGACACCCAGGCGCGCCGGTTGCCGCGAAACACCGCCAGGCGACGCCGAGTGATGGGCGACAGTCGTGAGGTGGAAGCGAGGGCCATGGCTCAGGACTCCCGGGTTTCGAAGTCGATGCGTGGATCGACCCACACGTAGGTGAGATCGGAGACCAGCTTGAGGATCAGACCGATGAGCGTATAGAGGAAGAGAGTGCCGAAGATCACTGGGTAGTCGCGTTGCATCACCGCCTCGAAGCCGAGCAGCCCCAGACCCTCGAGCGAGAAGATCACCTCGATGAGCAGCGAGCCGGTGAAGAAGATGGTGACCAATGCCCCGGGCAGGCCGGCGATGATGATCAGCATCGCGTTGCGAAACACATGGCCATAGAGCGTGCGCCTATCGCTGGCTCCCTTGGCACGGGCGGTGAGTACGTACTGCTTGTGGATCTCGTCGAGGAAGCTGTTCTTGGTGAGCATGGTAAGGGTCGCGAAGCTGCCGATGGTCATGGCGATCACCGGCAGGGTGATGTGCCAGACATAGTCCTTGACCTTGCCCCAGGGGGTGAGCGAATCGAAGTCGGGGGAGGTGAGTCCACGCAGCGGGAAGATATCCCAGTAGCTGCCCCCGGCGAAAAGGACGATCAGCAGGATCGCGAACAGGAAACCGGGAATCGCGTAGCCGACGATGACCAGGCCCGAGCTCCATACGTCGAAGCGCGAGCCGTGGTGCAGCGCCTTGCGGATGCCGAGCGGAATGGAGATCAGGTAGACCAGCAGGGTGGTCCACAAGCCCAGGGAGACCGACACCGGCAGTCGCTCGATCATCAGCTCGACCACCGGGCGGTCGCGGAAGAAGCTCGTGCCGAAATCGAAGGTGGCATAGTCGCGCATCATCCCCAGGAAGCGCTCGTGGGCGGGCTTGTCGAAGCCGAACTGCTGCTCGAGCTGTTCGATGAATCGCGGATCGATGCCCCGGGCGCCACGTGATTCGTCGCGCACCACGACGTCGCCACCGCCGGTATCGAGGCGCGTGCTGGCCATGCTGTCGGCGCCCTCGAAGCGGGCCAGCATCTGGTCGATGGGGCCGCCGGGGGCGGCCTGCACGATGATGAAATTGAGCAGCATGATGCCCACCAGGGTGGGAATCATCAGCAGCAGTCGGCGTAGAACGTAACGGCTCACGGGGGAAGCATCCTCGTCCAGGCGTCAGCGGCCGTGCAGCCGCTGGTCGATCTCGGCGGCACGGTCGGCATCGACCCACCAGGCGGACAGGTCGAAACCGTACTCGGGGAAGGGTTCGGGATAGCCGAATTTGTCCCAGAGTCCGAGGCGGGTCTCGCCGGAATGGTAATGGGGAATCGTGATGAACAGCCACCGCAACACCCGGTCCAGGGCGCGGGTTGCGGCGTTCAATGCCTCGCGACTGTCGGCGCGGATCAGGTGGTCGACGAGATCGTCCACCGCTGGATTGGCCAGCCCCATGAGGTTGCGGCTCTGCGGCGTCTCGGCATAATCGCTCGTCCAGTATTCGCGCTGCTCGTTTCCGGGGTTGTTCGACTGTGGAAACTGGCTTACCACCATGTCGAAGTCGAAGCTGCGCAGGCGGTTGAGGTACTGGTTGATGTCGACGATGCGAATGCTGCTCTCGACTCCCAGGCGCGACATGTTGTGCAGCATCGGCTGGACCACCCGTTCCATGCCGGTATCGAAGAGCAACACCTCCAGGCGTAGCGGGCGGCCCGTCTCGCTGTGAACCAGGCGGTCATCCTCGACGACGTAGCCGGCATCCAGCAGCAGATCGTAGGCGCGCCGCAGGCGGCTGCGCAGCGCTTCGGGATGGTCGATGGGCAGCGCCTTCGTGAAGACCTCTGCCGGCAGGTCGTCGCGGTGCGGCTCCAGCAGCTTCAGCTGCGCTTCGCTCGGCAGGCCGTGCGCGGCCATCTCGGAGTTCTGGAAGTAGCTCCGCGTGCGCTGGTAGCTGTCGTAGAAGAGATTGGCGTTGAGCCAGGGGAAGTCGAAGGTCAACGACAGCGCCTCGCGCACGCGACGGTCCTGGAATTTGTCACGGCGCAGATTGAAGACGAAGCCCTGCATCGTTGCCGGTTGACCGTCGGGCACCGTCAGTCGCTTGACCAGACCGTCATGATAGGCGGGAAAGTCGTAGCCGATGGCCCAGGTAGCGGCTCGGGCATCGGTGCGATAGTCGATGATGCCAGCCTTGAAGGCTTCCCAGGCGATGTCTCGGTCGCGATAGTAGTCATGCACCAGGCGGTCGATGTTGTGGCGCCCACGGTTGACCGGCAGGTCGCGACCCCAGTAGTCGGGATCGCGCTCGTAGACGATGCGTCGGCCGGGGTCCACCTCGGCGATACGGTAAGGACCGGAACCGATGTGCCGCTCCAGCGTCGGGGCGCTGAAGTCGCGCTCGGCCCAGTAGTGCCGGGGCAGGATCGGCAACTGGCCGACGATGAGCGGCAGCTCACGCGATTCGTTGGAACTGAAGCGAAAGCGCACGGTATGGTCGTCGAGCGCCTCGACCTCGGCCACCTCGGCGTAGTAGCTACGGTAGAAGGGATTTCCCTCTTCGATCAGCAGGTCGAAGCTGTAGACCACGTCCTCGGCAGTGACCGGTTCGCCGTCATGAAAGCGTGCTTCTGGGCGCAGGTCGAACTCGATCCAGTGACGCTCGGGATCGAGCCGGATGCCCTCGGCAAGCAGCCCGTAGACACTGAAAGGTTCGTCGAGGTTGCTCTCGAGCAGAGTGTCGTAGATCACGCTGACGCCGGCCGCCGGGGTACCGCGGATGATGAAGGGATTGGTCGAGTCGAAGCTGGAGCCGACGGCAGCTCGTGTCAGGCTACCGCCCTTGGGCGCCTGAGGATTGACGTAGGGAAAGTGCGTGAAGTCGGCGGGCAATGCGGGTTCGCCGTACAACGCCAGGCCATGTTCCGTGGCGACCGGCTCATCTGCGATGACGATGGAGGCGGTGGCCAGCGCTGCCAGGCACGGCAGGACATTTCGCAGGCTGCGAGTGACGATCGAGCTGGGTGACATCCTTGACGGATTCCTGTGCTTCCCGATGAGGCGATCGTCATAAGGTGTCAGGCGTACCGTGCCTTGTAAACTGCCTGCAGCCCTTTTACGTCGGCGTCAGCGAGATGCCAGGCTTTGTGCGGGCATATCGAGACTCTGGCCAACCTGGATGATGTCGCCTTGCAAGCCGTTGTAGCGACGCAGCTCGTCGACGCTGATGCCATGCTGACTGGCGATGCGCGAAAGGGTGTCCCCCTGCTGCACCACGTACTCGGCAGTGCCACCGTCTGTGGAGCGGCGAGGCGTGGCGTCGTTGAGCCGAGCCTGGATGACCGTTTCGTGTTCGCTGGGAACGAGCACGACGTCGGCGGTGCCCGGATGCACCTGGCCGCCAGTGAGCCCCGGATTGAGTGCCGTCAGCTCGGACTGACGAAGACCGGCCATGTCGGCCAGCCGGGCAATATCGATCGTCTGTTCCACCGGTACCTCGGCAATGGCCGGGGTGACATCGATGGCCGGCAGTTCGATGTCGTGAGCCTCCGGGTCGGCGATGATGGCCGCCAGAGCATGCAGCTTGGGGAGGTATTGCATGGTTTCGCCGGGGAGGTCGAGGTTCCAGTAGTCTCCACGCTCGCCACGACTCAAGGCAGCATTGCGTGCTCGATTGACGGTGCCGGCGCCGGCATTGTAGGCGGCCAGCGACAACTCGATGTCACCGTCGTACCACTGTTCCGCCTGAAGCTCGATGTAATCCAGTGCTGCGCGCGTCGAGGCGGCCACGTCCAATCGGCCGTCATACCCTTGCTGGCGCAAGAGCCCTAGCGCATCGGCCGTGCCCGGCATGAATTGCCACATGCCCGCTGCTCCCCGATGGCTGCGAGCCTGCGGATCGAAGGAGCTTTCGATGAAAGGCACCAGGGCGATCTCGCCCGGTAGATCTCGCTGCTGGAGTTGAGCGTTGAT
Organism: Billgrantia gudaonensis; assembly: GCF_900100195.1. Taxonomy (GTDB): domain Bacteria; phylum Pseudomonadota; class Gammaproteobacteria; order Pseudomonadales; family Halomonadaceae; genus Halomonas; species Halomonas gudaonensis. The sequence goes on along the minus strand of NZ_FNES01000008.1, from coordinate 64,529 downwards.
CCATGCCAGCCAGGGGCGGGCGCGCTCAGTGATCTCGCGCACATTATGAGGGCTGGCGCGGTAGTGCTCGATCCAGCGTCGAACGCGGGGGTCCTCGGTGTGGTGATCCCACTGCATCAGTCCACGCAATTGCTCCCAGGCGTCCGAAGCCCGCGGCTCGAGCTGCAATACTTCCCAGAAAGAGTGACTCGCGGGCGCGCCGGAATGGGGCGGTATGGTGGTTGCCTGACTGGTGGTGGTAGCCAGCGCCAGGGTGCCCGTCAGGGCGAAGCTGGCGACCAGACCGATTGTCTGTCGTCGCGCCGTTCGATGGATCATGCGTTCTCCTTCTGGTTGCTGCATCCGCAACATACCGTGTCGTCGTTCAGAAACGATCTTTCCACGCGCGCAGGGTGGTAAAGGTGGCTAGATCCGTGTCGGTATCCCCATGTGCCGCGGCGGCGGCGCGCACTTCGGGATCCGCGCAGCGCAAGAAGGGGTTGATGCGTCGTTCTCGACCCAGCTGACTGGGCAGGGTGGGGCGGTCCAGTTCGCGAGCGCGCTCGGTCTCGGCCAGTGCCGATGCCACATCGGGATTGTGTGGGTCGGCGGCGCTGGCAAAGCGCAGATTGGCCTGGGTATATTCGTGGCCGGCGAATACCAGCGTGTCGTCGGGCAGTTCGGCCAGGCGCTGCAACGACTGGTGCATCTGTTCGGGCGTTCCTTCGAACAGTCGGCCGCAGCCAGCCGAGAATAGAGCATCGCCGCTGAACAGGAGTGGCGGAATGCCCGGCGTGAAGAAGGCGATATGGTCGAGGGTATGTCCGGGTACCGCCAGAACGTCGAAGCGACGCCCCATGACGCGGCAGGTGTCGCCATCGCCAACGGGTTCGTCGATGCCCTCGATGTGGGGATTGTTCGGGCCGATCACGTGAGGCGAGTAACGCTGTATGAGCTCTTCGAGACCGCCGGTATGATCGTGATGATGGTGGGTGATCAGCACCTTGGTCAGCGTCAGTCCCTCGCGCTCCAGCACATGCATGACGGGGGCGGCGTCGCCAGGGTCCACGACGCAGACGTCGGGGCTCGTGTCCTGGCGTAGAAGCCAGATATAGTTATCGCCAAAAGCGGGAATCGGTGTCACGCTCAGCATGGGCAGGATGTCCTCGTCGCGTCGTCAACCGAAATATGAGCACCATGACGCCGGCCCGGCTCGCTGGCCCGCACCTGTATGAGCGGTGTGCCCGTGGCTTGCAAAACCCACAATCTTGGAGGCGACGGTAGACGATGTCAAACGCGCAGGACGCGACCACCCTGGCAAGACTCTTCAGGGAGGGGCGACGCTACTGGGCCAGTGCCGACGGCACCGCGCATTGGCGCACCGAGCGTGCCTGTCTGGGGCCGATATGCGAACGCCTGCATGGTGGACATCGCCTGGAGTTGAGCATGGCTGCGTCGCTCACCGACATGTGCCCCATTCGCCATGGCCTGCGCTGGGCGCCCACGGTCGAACTCGCCGAGTCGCCATCGACGCTGGTGTGTCCTCCCGATGCCCTGGCACTGCCCGACGAGTGTCTGCATCTGGTCGTCATACACCACTTGCTCGAGGTGGTGCCCAATCCTCATCGCTTGCTCCAGGAAGCGGCACGGGTCACTGCGGACGATGGCCGTCTGATCATCTTCGGCTGGGCCCCCCTGGGCGCCGCGGGGATAGGCCGTCTGTGGCCCGGCCGCCGCCATCGGCTGCCGTGGCGCGGACGCTGGCGTACGCCTGCCGGGCTGCGAGACTGGCTGGCGTTTGTCGACTTCCAGATCGAGCGGGTAGACTATTGCGGTTTTCATTTGCCCGGCAGCCTGCCTAGCAACGCGACGCTGGAAACCCTCGGCAGACGGCATAACCTGCCGTTGGGCGACAGTTACATCATTCGTGCACGACGCCGGAGCCGGCTGGCGCATGTCCAGCGCCCTCAGCTCGACCTCGGCAGCGCGCTCGGCGGCAATGCGCTGGGACATGCTTCTCGCGTCGGCCGCCACACTGAAAGGATTCGTGACGTTGTCTGATGTTAACGAAGAAGACCCGCTGCCCCGGGTCGTCGTCTATACCGATGGCGCTTGCCGCGGCAACCCGGGTCCGGGCGGGTGGGGCGCGGTACTGCAGAGCGGGCATCACGAGAAGACCCTCAACGGTTTCGAGTCGCGAACGACCAACAATCGTATGGAACTGATGGCGGCCATCATGGCGTTGCGTGCTCTGAAGCGCCCCTGCGAAGTCGCGCTCTGGACCGATTCCGAGTACCTGCGCCGCGGCATCACCGAATGGATCCATGGCTGGCAAAAGCGTGGCTGGAAGACGGCCAGTCGTCAGCCGGTCAAGAATGCCGAACTATGGCGTGAGCTGCTGGAAGAAACCCATCGTCATCGCATCCAGTGGCAATGGGTGAAAGGGCACAGCGGTCACCCCGGGAACGAGCGCGCCGACGCCCTGGCCAATGCCGCCATCGACGCACAGGCTGCGACCGCCGATCTTGCCAACCACGAGTGAGTGCCATGCGACAGATCGTTCTGGATACCGAAACGACGGGCATCGACCCCCGAGAAGGACACCGGCTCATCGAGATCGGTGCCGTGGAACTGGTCAACCGTCGCCTCACCGGCAACAATTATCACCAGTACATCAATCCCGAACGCGAGATCGAAGCCGAGGCGGTCGAGATTCATGGCATCACCAACGAACGGGTCGCCGATGAGCCGCGTTTTGCCGAGATCGCCCATGACTTCTGGAATTTCATCCGGGGTGCTGAGCTGGTGATCCACAATGCCGCCTTCGACGTCGGCTTCATCGATCACGAGTTTCAGCGGCTGGCCGACCACGGAGAACCTCGACTCGGGCCGGTGGCCGAGCATTGCCGTATCCTCGACACCCTGAAGCTGGCGCGTGATCGCCATCCCGGGCAGCGCAACAACCTGGATGCGCTGTGCAAGCGCTATGACATCGACAACGGCCATCGCGTACTGCACGGTGCGCTGCTCGACGCGGAAATCCTCGCCGATGTCTATCTGGCCATGACCGGCGGCCAGACTGCGTTGACGTTGGATGCCGACGAAGCTCGCAGCAATGACGATGCAGTGGCGGGAGGACTGGCCATTCGCCGGCTGTCCCTCGAGGCGGGAAGTCTGCGCGTATTCGCTCCGGACGAGTCGGAAATGGAGGCGCACCGCGCCAAGCTGGAACGGATTCGCCAGTCGGCCGGGCACTGTCTCTGGGACAACCATGCAGTGCTATCGGCCGGCCACTCGGAGAACGAGTGATGCTGCGCCGTGAGCTCCCTCTCGGTGTCGCGTCGGGAAGGGTGGTGCGTATCGCCGAAGGGCGGATCGCCCCGGCAACGGACGGCTCCCCGCTGCAGCCGTCGCAGCCTTGGCACGCTGCCTGGCAACCGCTCGGCTACTGGAACGACGAGCCCGTTGCCCTGGCCGTCGAGAAGAAAGCCGAAGAAGATTGGCTAGAGGGTCGTCACTGGTTGTCCGTCCTCCCCGAATCCTGGTTTCCATTGCTTTCCACCGCTCTGCAAGTGGCTGCCTGGCTTCGCGACCATCGCTTCTGTGGGCGGTGCGGCACTCCGACATCGCGGCTCGATACGGAATTCGCCATGACCTGCGCGAGCTGCGGCCACCGCAACTATCCGCGGATATCGCCGTGCATCATCACCCTGGTTACCCATGGCGAAGCACTGCTTCTGGCCCGCAGCCCACGCTTTCCGCCTGGGCGTTACTCGACCCTGGCCGGCTACATCGAACCCGGCGAATCAGCCGAGGATGCCGTACGGCGAGAGATATACGAAGAAGTGGGGCTCACCGTCGCCCGAGTACGCTATTACCGCAGCCAGGCGTGGCCTTTCCCGCACTCGTTGATGCTGGGCTTCTTTGCCGAAGCGGCGAGCGAGACGCTGCACATCGACGGCATCGAGATCGTCGATGCCGCCTGGTTCCGGCCCGGCGAACTGCCTCGACTGCCACCTCTTTATTCGATTTCTCGAGCGTTGATCGAAACGCATCTCTCCGAAGTGGCGACGGCCGGCCGCTGAAGGGCGAACGCCGGCGAGGCGCTCAACGGGAAGGAAAGAGAGTGGTGAGCTTGGTCGCCAGCATGACGTTGCCGGTCGCCTTTAGCTTGCCCGTCATGAAGGCGTTCATGCCGTTGATGTCGCCGTTCATGATGCCCTTGAGCGTATCGCTGCTCATGCTCAGGGTGACCGAGGGGTCATCGTGTTCCCCCTCGTGAACGGCCAGCGTGCCGTCCTTGACGATCAGGTAGTGGCTACCCGCATCATGGAAGTGGAATTGGAAGACATCGTCCATGCCCTGGGCGGCTTGAGGGTCGAAACGTTGCTGCAGTTTCTGAAGCGTGGTACTGGACATGGAAGGGTTCCTCTTGCGTGTCGTTGGGGAGTTGCGCCAAGAGCGTATTTCGAACGATTGTTTTAATCAAGAGCATTGTGCCGAGCCCTGACCGGGGGCAGGATGGTAGCATCAACCGGACGGTGGAGGCTTCAGGGTGGAAGAGTGGGCGACCGAGCTTGGGCTGTTCGTGGCCCGTCTGGCGATACTGGTGCTGGTTGTCGGTCTGGCGCTGGCCGTCATCGCGCGAATGCGCGGTGACGGCAGCGAGAGACTGCGCCTGCGGGTCGAGCAGCTCAACGATCGACGCGAGTACCGGCGCCGCCGGCTTGCCCTCGCTGCCAGCGAACCGAGTGCCCGGAAACGGCTGCTCAAGGCGTTCCGTCGTGACGACAAGGCGAAGAACCGTCGTGGTGGCAAGGAGGCGCCGACGGCGCGGCAGACGGTCTGGGTACTCGACTTTCACGGCGACATTCGTGCCAGCGGAACCCCTCGCCTGGCGGAAGAGATTTCGGCGGTTCTAGCGAGTGCCGAGAAGGGCGACGAAGCGGTCTTGCGGCTGGAGTCCGCCGGCGGGTTGGTGCATGCCTATGGCCTGGCTGCCGCGCAGGTGGATCGCCTACGCGAGGCGGGCCTGACGACGACCGTTTGCGTCGACAAGGTGGCGGCCAGTGGGGGGTACCTGATGGCGTGTGCCGCCGACCGCTTGCAGGCCGCCCCGTTCGCCGTGATCGGTTCCATCGGTGTCGTGGCCCAGTTGCCCAACCTCCATCGTCTGCTCAAGCGCCATGACGTGGATGTCGAGCTTCTCACCGCGGGCGAATACAAGCGTACCCTGACCGTGTTCGGAGAGAACACGCAAGAAGGCCGCGACAAGTTCCAGGCCGATCTCGAAAACACTCACCGGCTCTTCAAGTCGCACGTTGCCGAGCGGCGGCCGAACCTGGACATCGAGGCCGTGGCCACCGGCGAGATCTGGTACGGTCGCGACGCCCTGACGCGCAACCTCGTCGATGCGCTGGGAACCAGCGAAGCGTACTTGGTCTCGCGCATGGACGAGGCGCGGGTCATCAGCGTTCGCCTGGAGCCGCGCCGCTCGATGGGCGAGCGGTTCGGCATGGCCGTCTCCTACGGCGTGGAGCGCAGCGTCGACCGACTGCTGGAACGTCTCGATGCCGGCCGCTGGGAGAAGCGCTGAGCTCACAGACGCTGCAGACGTGCCAGCGTCTCCACCAAAGCCCGTGCCTCTTCACCTTGCAGCGAATAGAAGATGGTCTGAGAGGCACGTCGCGTCGTCACCAATCCCTCTCGTCGCAAGATCGCCAGGTGCTGTGAGAGGGCGGATTGACTCAGAGTGAGCTGCCGGTTGAGTTCGGTGACTGACAGCTCGCTGCCATCGAGCAGACAGAGAATTCTCAGTCGGTTGTCGTTGGCGACGGCCTTGAGCAGGGACGTTGCCTCGTCGATGGCCTCATTGCCTGCCTGAAGCAGACGTGCGGCGGCACTCGGTAAGGTGCTCATCTCGGTTTCTCCGTATTGGCTCGCCAGGCGCGTTATGTTCGATCGTCGTCCAGGGCGTCGGGAGCCGGGTCGAGCGTTCGCACGAAAGGTGCGGCGCTGCTCATAGCCAATATCGGTCTTCTTGGCATTGCTCATTTAGTCATCTTTGATAGTGGCTGAACTTCTGTCAAACGACGATTCAACGCAACTTTTGCGACCACCGTCGCTGAGGGTACGTTGTTGTCGACAATATTGATGCTCCAGATCATCGATTCGGCATTCTTAGCCGATGGTATGAAGGAAATTCGCCGAAAAATCTCTAGAGTGTCAACAATCACCGTGGCAACTCAGACGTCGGACAGCAAGCTCATGACCACCTACAAGACTGAATTCCAGCGCTCTATCGAACAGCCGGATGCCTTCTGGGCAGAACAGGCTCGTCGCATCCCGTGGTTCACGCCGCCTTCGACCATTCTCGAATACGACGAGCAGGATCATGCTCGCTGGTTCGTCGATGGTGAGTTGAACATTTGTCATGCCGCCCTCGATCACCATGTAGACAACGGTCGCGGGGAGCAGCCAGCCGTGTTCTGGGACTCGCCGGTCTCCGGCGGCAAGCGTACGCTGAGCTACCGCGAAATGCGCGACGAGGTCGCTCGGGTAGCGGGCGCGTTGCGCGGTCTGGGGGTCGAAAAAGGCGACCGGGTCGTCATCTACATGCCCATGGTGCCCGAAGCGCTGATGGCCATGTACGCCTGCGCACGCTTGGGAGCGGTGCATTCGGTGGTGTTCGGTGGTTTCGCGCCCCACGAGTTGGCCGTGCGTATCGACGACGCCAAGCCCAAGGTCGTGATGGCCGCTTCCTGTGGCGTCGAGATCGATCGGGTGATTCCGTACAAGCCGATACTCGACGAGGCGGTTGCCCAGAGCGAGCATCAGCCCGATGCCTGCATGATTCTGCAGCGTGAGCGTCAAACCGCCACGCTCGGCACTCGCGACCGTGACTGGGCCGAGCTGGTTGCCGAAGCCGAGCCGGCCGACTGCGTACCCGTCAAGGGCAGCGATCCGCTGTATGTACTCTATACCTCGGGGACGACGGGCAAGCCCAAGGGCGTGGTTCGCGATACCGGCGGTTATGCGGTGGCCTTGCACTACTCCATGGAAACGATCTACGACGTGGCGCCGGGCGACGTGTTCTTCTCCGCCTCGGACGTGGGCTGGGTCGTTGGCCACTCCTATATCGTCTATGCGCCGTTGCTGCGCGGCTGCACGACGGTGGTGTACGAAGGCAAGCCGGTGAAGACGCCCGATGCCGGTGCCTTCTGGCGTCTGATCAGCGAATACCGCGTCAAGAGCTTCTTCACAGCACCCACGGCCTTTCGCGCCATCAAGAAGGAGGACCCGGACGGCAAGCTGCTCGATCAATACGACATTTCGTGCCTGCAGGCGCTGTTCCTGGCGGGGGAGCGACTCGATCCGCCGACCTTCCACTGGCTGGACGACCTGCTCGACGTGCCGGTGATCGACCACTGGTGGCAAACCGAGACCGGCTGGCCGATCGCGGCCAACCTTCAGGGGCTCGAGCCCATGCCCACCAAGGCCGGCAGTGCCACCGTTCCGGTACCGGGCTTCGACGTGCGGATCCTCGACCGGGAAGGAGAGCGGGCCAAGCCGATGGAACAGGGCAGCGTGGTCATCAAACAGCCGCTGCCGCCGGGCTGCCTGACCGGCATCTGGGGCGATCCGCAGCGCTTCCACAGCGCCTACATGGCCGCGTTCCCCGGCTACTACCTCACCGGTGACGGCGGCTATTTCGACGAAGACGGCTATCTCTTCATCATGGGACGCACCGATGACGTGATCAACGTCGCCGGGCATCGTCTCTCCACCGGCGAGATGGAAGAGGTGGTCGGCGCCCATCCCGCCGTCGCCGAGTGTGCGGTGATCGGCATTCACGATGCGCTCAAGGGCCAGGTGCCCGTGGGCCTGGTGATACCCAAGGACGGTTTCGAAGGCGATGAAGCGGCCCTCGAAGAAGAGCTCATCGATCGCGTTCGTCGGCAGATCGGCCCGGTTGCCTGTTTCAAGCAGGTGCTGGTCGTCAATCGTCTGCCGAAAACCCGTTCCGGCAAGATTCTTCGCAAACTGCTGCGCAATATCGCCGATGGCAAGGAGTATGGCGTGCCATCGACCATCGATGATCCGGCCAGCCTGGAGGACGTTCACGAGGCCATGAAGGAGCGCTCGGTGGGCGCTTCCCACGAAGCCCGACCGCTCTGATTCCTCGGGTCGTCACCGGCTCTGCGACGCCGCCTTCGGGCGGCGTCGCGGCGTTCACTGCCTTGGCCTGACAAGGGCTCGCGCGTATACTACGTCCCTTCCATTCACGAGGGTTCCCTCACCCCTCCCGCGCTGTCGCGCGCACGAAAAAGGATCCATCCATGTTCGCGCTGTCTCCCGCCCAGTATCGCCGTTGCCTGGTCCTGCTGGTGAGCTTCCACATTGTTGTCATTGCCGCCAGCAACTATCTGGTGCAGATCCCTTTCACCCTGTTCGGCTTCCACACCACCTGGGGGGCCTTCAGTTTCCCCTTCATCTTTCTGGCGACGGATCTCACCGTTCGGCTCGTCGGCAAGGAGCCTGCGCGAGCCATCATCATCCGCGTCATGCTGCCGGCGCTGGTGATCTCCTATCTGGTCTCGGTGGTCTTTCCGCGCGGCAGCTTCGCGGGACTCGAGGCGCTCGGCGAGCCCAACCTGTTCGTCGCTCGCATCGCCGTGGCCAGCTTCATGGCCTACGTGCTCGGCCAACTGCTCGACGTGCAAGTGTTCGATCGGCTACGCAGGCTGCGCGCCTGGTGGATCGCACCGGCCGTATCGACCGTTTTCGGCAATCTGGCCGATACGGCGGCTTTCTTTTCCGTGGCATTCCATAACAGCCCGGACCCCTTCATGGCCGCCAACTGGATCGAGATCGCCTGGGTCGACTATGCGATCAAACTGACCATCAGCCTGCTCTTCTTCCTGCCGCTGTACGGGGTGCTGCTTGCCTGGCTGAGTCGCCGTCTGGTGATGCTCACCGGCCAGCAGGATCTGGCGCCACAGCGAGCCTGACATGTCACCGATACGGGAGGTCCGATGACCGTCGATCTCAATCATGTGGACACGGGCGGGGAGGGCACTCCCCTCGTGGTGGTACACGGCCTGCTGGGCAGTGCCGACAACTGGCGCTCTCACGTCAAGCAGTGGCAGCAACGGTACCGTGTGATTGCCGTCGATCTGCGCAACCACGGCCGCTCGCCCCATGCCGACGGCATGAGTTATGCCGCCATGGCCGCCGACCTGTTGGCGCTTCTCGATCGGCTGGGAATCGAGCGCGCCCATCTGCTGGGGCACTCCATGGGCGGTAAGGTCGTGATCAGCCTGGCGTGCCTGCATCCGCAGCGGGTTGCCTCATTGGTGGTCGCCGATATCGCCCCCCAAGCCTACGGCCACGACCATGACGCCGTGTTTGCCGGATTGCGACGGGTCGAGGAAGGGCTGCCGCGCAATCGCCGCGAAGCCGATGCGCTGTTGGCGGAGCACGTGGAAGAGCGCGCCATTCGCTTGTTTCTCGCCACCAACCTGGAGCGCGACGACGAAGGCGTGCTGCGGCTGCGCATCGGTCTCGACGAAATCGAGGCCGACTATGACGCCATCATGCAAGCGCCGGCAGGAGAAGGTAGCTATGACGGTCCGGTTCTGGTGCTGCGCGGCGGCCGTTCTCCCTATGTGACCGATGCCATGCTGCCGAGGCTGCATGACGTGTTGCCGCAAGCCCGTTTGGCGACCTTGCAGGACGCCGGCCACTGGTTGCATGCCGAGCAGCCCGAAGCGTTCCAGGCCGCCGTCAACGACTTCCTGGCCTCCCTCGAAGCATAGGCGTCATCGAGCAGCGGGAGCACCAAGGTCGATGGCCAGGCGCTCCACGGGGCTTTCATCGTCGATCAGTCCCGCTTCCAGCAGCATTTTCTCGAACCGAGCGTAGCGCCCTTGATCCACGGCGGCGGGGCGCTGAGCCAAGCGTGGAAAGACATCCTGCCAGGCCTCGTACATGATGGGATCGTTCAGGGCAGGTTCGGCTTCCGTCATCAGCTCCCAGGCTTCTTCGCGATGGTTGACGATCCATAGCGTGGCTTTTTCGAGGGCGGCCACGAGTTCGCGAATGGCATCGCGCTTGCTGCTCAAGCGATCGCGATTGGCCATCAAAATCAAGCCATCATGGCCGGGAAGGCCATGCTCTTCGAGGCGTAGAATGCGCGTGGGAATGCCCTCGTCGGCGAGCTGACGCGGCAGTAGATGACGTTGGTGAACGACCACGCCATCGAGGTTGCCTTCGCGCATGGCTTCCATGACCTCGTAGTTCACGTCTTCGAGTTCCATGCCTTCCGGTAGGCCATTGTCCTTAGCGATGGGGGAGTTCAACAGGGTGGCGCTGTCCTGCACGGTATAGCCGAGGTGCAATTGCGGCAGAGTCTGTGGCGAATTCGGGCGTTCCCCTTCCTCTTCGGTTTCCGTCTCGAACAATGCCTGGCGCAGCACGATGCCCGACAGCGGAGAATCGATCAGCGTAGCCACGCGTACCAGTGGCATCCCTTGATCGACCAGCAGGTGCAGCAGGGGCTGCCGCCCCAAGGCCAGGTCGGTACGCCCGGCAGCCAGCAGCTTGGCAGGCACGTTGGGATCGGCAGGGCTGACCAGCGTCACGTCCAGACCCCGGCGTTTGAAGTAGCCCTTCTCGCGTGCCACCAGCAGCGCTGCATGTTGAGGATTGAGATACCAGTCAAGGGTGACGGTGAGAGCCGTGACCGGCGGTGGCGCGATCGGTTCGGCCGGCTCGAACGCCACCGAGGGCACTTCCGGAGCGAGCACCTCGGAAGTCGGTTCAACGGCATTCGACTCATCCAGAAAGGAGGGCCCCTCCACGACAGGGGGAACTTCAACGATGACCGGTGCCACGATCCTTGGCGTGCCGGGAGCCAAGGGCTCATCGGGCATGCCGACGTGCGGAGGCGGCAACATCGCTTCGGAGTTCTGCAATGGCGGCACGGCTTCCTCGTCGCCAGCCGACTCGGCGAGAGCTGGCGACAGGGCTAGGCCGGTGAGCGCCGTGACGAGCCAGGGGGCGAAAGCGCGTAGGATGCGAGCCTTGATCATGGGCGGGGCAGTGCTCCAGCCAGTGGTGAGGCGCCAGTTTATCCTTGCCCACCTGGGCGAAGCCAGCGGACTCGCCAACGCGAAGCCCGTGTGCGTGGCATAATGCCCCTCTCGGCTGCGAGGAGTCTATGGAGACCATCAATACGCTTTTTCTGCTCAGCGGTTTTCTGATCGCGCTGAGCGTCGTCGCCAGTCGTCTTTCCAGCATGGTAGGGCTACCTCTGCTGCTGATCTTCCTCGCCCTGGGCATGCTAGCGGGCGAGGAAGGCGTGCTGGGCATCCAGTTCGACGATTACTCGCTGGCGTTCTTGATCGGCCACCTCGCGCTGGCCATGATCCTGCTCGACGGCGGCTTGCGCACGCGCCTCAAGACCTTCCGGGTTGGCTTCAGACCGGCACTCTCGCTGGCCACGCTGGGCGTCTTCGTGACCAGCGCGCTGGTCGGCGTGATTGCCATGTGGGTCTTCGACCTGACGATCGTGCAGGGGCTGCTAGTCGGTGCCATCGTCGGTTCCACGGATGCCGCAGCGGTATTCTCCATGCTCAGTGGTCGCGGCGTGCATCTCAACGAGCGGGTCAGTGCCACCCTGGAGATCGAGTCCGGCACCAACGATCCGATGGCCATCTTCCTCACGCTGTTGCTGGTCGAACTGCTGGTCGGCGACCTGGGCGGCGTGTCCGAGACGCTGATGTTCCTGGTCAGCCAATTCGGCCTGGCAATGGTCATCGGGCTGGGCGGGGGGTGGCTCAGCGCACGGCTGATCCGCTGGCTGGATCTGGCGCCGGGTCTCTACTCGCTGCTGGCCCTGGCGCTCGGTTTCGCGGTGTTCGGGTTGACGGGATTCCTGGGGGGCAGCGGCTTTCTGGCCATCTATCTGACCGGGCTGATGATCGGCAACCAGCCGGGCCGTCATCTCAACTTCATCCTTCCCGTGCACGACGGCCTTGCCTGGCTCAGTCAGATCGGTCTGTTCCTCATTCTCGGACTGCTGGTGACGCCATCGGAGCTTCTCGACTATGCGCTGCCTGCCTCCTTCGTCGCCCTGGCGTTGATACTGGTGGCTCGCCCTCTGGCCGTGCTCATCAGCGTCAAGCCGTTCTTCAAGTTTCGCTGGCGGGAGCTCTTTTTCATTGCCTGGGTCGGGCTGCGTGGTGCGGTGCCCATCGTACTGGCCATCTTCCCGGTGATCGGGGGGGTGGACAACGCTTCGCTCTATTTCAACGTCGCCTTTGCCGTCGTGCTGCTGTCCCTGCTCATTCAGGGTGGCAGCCTGCCGCTGATGGCGCGCTGGATGAAGGTGGAAATTCCCAAGGGGGTCACGCCCAACCACCGCGGCCCACTGGGCATCCTGCCCGAGAACGACTACGAGATGTTCGTCTATCAAGTCGACAACAGCGATCTGGACGACGTACCCATTCGTCTATTGCGGTTTCCTTCCGGCGCGGTGATTTCGGCACTGTTTCGCGAACACGCCATGCTTCACCCAAAGGGCAGTACCCGGCTCAGGCTGGGCGACGTGATCTGCGTGATCGGCCGCGCCGACGACCTGCCAGCGCTCAATCGGCTGTTCAGCGGCGACACCCGACTCAAGCAGGAGCGCGCCTTCTTCGGTACCTTCACCTTCGACGGCGATGCACGGATGGGCGACATCGCCAGTGCCTACGGCCTGACGCTGAGCCCCGGCGAAACCGACATGACGCTGGGGGAGTTCGTCTCGCTGCGCGTGGGGGGGCATCCCGTGGTCGGCGACGACGTCGACTGGCACGGCATTCACTGGGTAGTCAGCCAGATGGAGGGCAACAAGGTCACGCGCGTTGGCTTGCGGCTCTACTGACCGAGGTAAGGCCTTGATCGCACACTGCTCTTGACCTTGGCGGAAAAGCTGATAAGATGCATCGCCGTGAGCCGGAGGGATGGCAGAGCGGTTGAATGCACCGGTCTTGAAAACCGGCGAAGGTGAGAGCCTTCCCAGGGTTCGAATCCCTGTCCCTCCGCCACTCACTCGAATTGCCAAGCACCCCGCTCGTTCTTGTCTTCGACAAGTGACTTGCGGGGTTTTTGCGTAGGCGACGGAGTGGCGGCGCCATGCATGATAAGATGGCGAGATGGACGATGACCGCAGCCATTTCCAAGCGCTACGCCCGATCGCCTCGGTGTCTGCCGCGGTGGTGCGCGACGGCCGCATTCTTCTGGTTCGCCGTCGCAACCCGCCCAATGCCGGTCGGCTGGCGTTGCCCGGCGGCAAGGTCGAACCGGGAGAAACCCTGCGATCCGCAGCGGCGCGCGAACTGCGCGAGGAAACCGGCGTAGAGGCCGAGCCTCGCGAGGTATTGACCGCCATCGACGTGCTCAGCCACGACGCGGAAGGGGAGTTGCTGTCGCATTACGTGATCGTGGTGGTCCGTCTCCTGTGGCGCGGTGGCGATGAGGCCGCCGCCAGCGACGCCAGCGAGCTGGAGTGGCTCGACCTGGCGGGCCTGGATGCAGCGGGTGAGGATGTCTGCGTGACGGCTGCCCGAGTGGCACGGGAGATCCTGCGTGGCGATGGGAAGGAAGAAGCCGCATCGAGGTGAGGTCGAACAACGCCTTGCGCGGGGAACCCGGAGTGGGCATTCTAGGTCAACTCAAAGGTCAACCCAGATCAATCATAGGGAGCTCTGCACCAATGGCCTATCAAGAGACTCATGTAACGCAGCGGACGTCTCGGGCGGTCAGCACCAACAAAGTGCTCCGCAACACCTACGGCCTGCTGGCCATGACGCTGCTGTTCTCTGCAGCGACAGCCGGCGCCGCCATGGCCATGGGTATCGAACGGATGAACATCCTGGTGTTCTTCATCGGTGCCTACGGTCTGATGTTCCTGGTACACAAGACTGCCAACTCCGCCATGGGGCTGCTGTCGACCTTCGCTTTCACCGGCTTCATGGGCTTCACGTTGGGGCCGATCCTCAGTGCCTATCTCGCCATGCCCAATGGTGCGGCACTGATCATGAACGCCCTGGCCATGACGGGCGCGACCTTCGTGGGCCTCTCCGCGGTGGCCTTGGTGACCAAGAAGGATTTCGGTTTTCTGGCCAACTTTCTGATGGCCGGTGCCATCGTGCTGATCCTGGCCATGGTGGCCGGGCTGATCTTCCAGATCCCCTCGTTGATGCTAATGGTGTCCGCCGGTTTCGTGCTCTTCGCCTCGGCGGCGATTCTCTACCAGACCAGCGAGATCGTGCACCGTGCTGGAGAAACCAACTATATCTTGGCTACCATCACGCTCTACGTCTCGATCTACAACCTGTTCGTCAGCCTGCTTTCGCTGCTCGGCATCATGAGCAGCGACTGACACGGCGCGGGGCGGCAACGATAGACGGGCCCCGCCTCGGCGGGGCCCGTGCATTTTGAGGCATCGATCATTCCATGCGCTACGCACTGCTCGTCCAGGGCGCGCCCTACAGCCAACAGGCGTCGCACTCCGCGCTGCGTTTCGCCCGGGCCGTGGTGACTCGCGGCCATACGCTCGACAGCGTCTTTTTCTACCACGACGGCGTCTACAATGCCGCACGCCTGGCGGCACCGCCCCAGGACGAGCCGCATCTGCCGGATGCCTGGAGTGAGCTGCATGAGCAGTACGCTACCGCGCTGCTGGTCTGCATCGCTTCCGCCTTGCGTCGAGGCCTCCTCGACGAGCGAGAAGCCGCGCGTCATGGCAAGATGGGGCACAGCCTCAAATCGCCCTTCGAGCTGACCGGGCTCGGTCAATTGATCGACCTTGGTCAGCGCTGCGATCGCCTGGTGACGTTTTCACCCTGAGGAGATCACTCCATGGATCGGCACGCCGCACCTCGAGGCGACCTCTTGGTCATCTTGCGCCATCCACCCCATGGCACCAGTTGGTTGCGCGACGGGCTCGATGCCGCACTGGTCGCTGCCGCATTCGGGCAAACGGTGAGTCTCTTGTTCCAGGGGGATGGCCTACTGGCTCTCCTGGACGGGCAGGGCCGTGGGGCGCTGGGCCAGAAAGGCACGGCCGCGACCCTCGAGATGCTTTCCTTGTATGACATCGACGCGCTGTTCGCCGATACCGAGGCTCTGGCCCGGCTGGAGCTGAGAGCCGATGAGCTGATGCTTCCCGTCGTGCCCGTCGATACCACACGCATCGCGGCAATGCTCGCGTCACACCGGCAAGTGCTGGTCTTCTGACGAAAATTCCGAGGTCACTTGATGATCCTGCACATACTCAATCGCGCGCCGGGCACCAGCCTGGTCTACCGCGAAGCGCTGGCCGGCATGGGACCCGAGGACCGCCTGTTGCTGATCGAGGACGGCGTCAACGGTGCGCTACCTTCCCAAGTACGCCATTTCGAGCCGGTGTCGAATCGACTTTTCGCCCTGCGAGAGGATCTGGCTTCGCGAGGCCTGGTGGGCCGCTGCGACGAAACCGTCCAGGTGGTGGACATCGACGGCTTCGTCGAGCTGACGGAAGAAGCGGACAAGACAGTGAGCTGGTTCTGATGGCAACCACGGAGATTCACCGTTATCTCAGGGTGGGCGAGCGCCGTATCGCACTCGATCCCGAAGGCTATCTGGTGACGCTCGATGACTGGACGCCCGAGGTGGCTTCGGCACTGGCCCAGGAAGAAGGCCGCACACTTACCGAGGAACACTGGGAAGTCATCGCAGTACTGCGCGATTTCTATGCCCGCTTCGAGAGCGCTCCGGCCATGCGGCCGTTGGTCAAGGCCGTCGGTCAGGCGCTCGGGCCGGAGAAGGGGCGTTCGTTGTACCTCATGAAACTCTTCCCCGACAGCCCTGCCAAGGTCGCTGCTCGCCTGGCCGGGCTGCCCAAGCCCACCCACTGCCTGTGAGCGAGCACGTACGCGTCATGGCGAGGCAGGCTGCATGAATTTCCTCGCCCACGCCTGGCTGGCTCGCGGCGGCAGCGATGACTTCCTCTACGGCAACCTGATCGCCGACGGGGTGAAGGGGAGCGACCTCGCGGCCTGGCCGGAGGCGATCGCTCACGGCATTCGTCATCATCGGCGCGTCGATGCTTTCGTAGACCGCCATCCGGCGGTCGTTTCGGCACGGCGACGCGCCCCGGCGGGGCTGCGTCGCTACGCCGGCATCGCGCTGGACCTGGTATGGGATCATTTCGTCGCCGTTTCGCTGTGGCGAGAGGGGCAGGAAGCGATGCTGATTCCACGCTGCTATCGGCTGCTCGCCTCGCGGCCCGCGCCGGCGCGACTGGCAGGGATGATGCCTCTGCTGGTCGAACAGGACTGGCTGCGCCGCTATCGCGACTTCGACTTCACCTGCCAGGCCGTGGAAGGGATCGGTCGACGTCTGTCCGGGGCCAATCGACTGGCCGAGCTGACGCCCTGGCTGGCAGATGACTACTCCCGCCTGGCGATCGACTTCCAGCGGCTGTGGCCGGAACTGGAAGCGGCACTGGGCGATGAGTCCTGACCTGGGGCGGAGAGAGCCTCACGGCATCTGCAGCCACAGGCAACGCACCGGTTCTCCCTCGTTCACGCGACCGCGCTCCGGAATGACGGCCAGGGCATCCGCCTCGATGCAGGACGTGAGCACCGCCGAGTTCTGGTCGCCAAAGGCGTGCGCCATGATGCCTTCGCTACCGAACTCGAGACGCACGCGCATGAAGTGACGGCGTGGGCCGGCCTCGGCAGCGAAGGCGGCCCGGGCGGTGAGCGCCGGCAGTTCGGCCAGCTTCGGACAGTCGAGCAGGGCGCCCAGCAGCGGCCGCAGAAAGAGCCAGCCGCCTACGAAGGTCGAGACAGGGTTGCCGGGCAGTCCCACGAACCGTGCTTCGCCAGTTTGGTGGACGCGTGGCAGTCGCCCGAGTGCCAGTGGCTTGCCGGGACGCATGGCGATGCGCCACAGGTCGAGTTGGCCCAGCTCGCCCACCGCTGCCTTGACGTGATCCGCCTCGCCCACGCTGACGCCGCCGGTGGTCACCACCACGTCGGCCGTTTCGGCCGCCTCGCCAAGCAGACGGCGCGTTTCGCCGGCGTTGTCGGGCACCGTCACGGGTGGCAGTACCTCGGCACCAAAGCGTGTGAGCAGGCGCGCCAGCATGGGCCGGTTGGAGTTGTAGATCTGCCCCGGTTCCAGTGGTTGGCCAGGAGACACGATTTCGTCACCCGTCGAGAGCAATGCCACTCGCGGGCGGCGTCTCACCATCACCTCGGTAATGCCCTGGCCGGCGAGATGACCGAGGGCTGCCGCCTCGAGCCATTGGCCGGCTGACAACAGGGGCGATCCCATGGCCACGTCGCGGCCGCGCCGGCGTACGTTGTTGCCGGCGGCAATCGCGGCGGGAAGCCGAATTCCTGAGTCGGTGAGCGTGACGGCCTCCTGCATGACGACGCAATCGGCGCCGGACGGCATCTCTCCGCCCGTGAAGATGCGCGCACACTCGCCGCGCTTCAGCGGGGCCGGCGGGGTGCCGGCGGTGATGCGCTGGGTGACCGGCAAGGTTCGGCTTGAGTCGGCGTGGTGCAGGGCGTAGCCGTCCATGGCGCTGTTGTCGAAGGGCGGCACGTCCAGCGTGGCCGTCACCGTCTCGGCCAGGACGCGGCCAGCGGCGCGGTCGCACTCGATGCGCTCGGCCTTCAGGGGGGCGACATCGGCCAGCATGGCAGCGAGCGCCGCTTCCACGCTCTGTAGAGGATGGCTGTCAGCCATGCTGACCTCTCTCGGGGATTACCAGATTGGCAAAGTTGCATGGCTTGTGACGGCTGTCGAGCTGCTCGACGAGCAGACCGTCCCAGGCGGTACGGCAGGCGCCGCTGGAGCCCGGCAGGCAGAACACCACGGTCGCGTTGGCCAACCCACCGAGGCAACGGCTCTGAATGGTGGAGCTACCGATCTCGGAGAAGGAGAGCTGACGGAACTGCTCGCCGAACCCCTCGATACGCTTGTCGAGCAGCACCGACACCGCCTCGGGCGTGGAATCGCGGCCGGTGAAGCCCGTGCCGCCGGTGGTGAGGATCACCTGGATCGCCGGATCGGCGATCCAGGCGGACACCGCGGCGCGGATGCGGTAGACGTCGTCGATGACGATCCGCCGTTCGGCCAGGCGGTGTCCCGCGGCGGTCAGCCGCTCGGCGAGCAGGGCGCCGCTGCGGTCGGTGGTTTCGTCGCGGGTGTCGGAGATGGTCAGCACCGCGATGGAGAGGGGGATCATCGCCTCGTTCATGCGTTGCCGTTCTCCTGTTTGCGGGCCTGGCGGGCGGCGAAGGCGGCTTGCTGCTCCGGCGTGGCCTCTTGCTGGTACTTTGCCTTCCACTCGGCGTAGGGCATCCCGTAGACGTACTCCCGGGCACTCTCGTAGTCGAGTTCGGCACCGCGTTCCTCGGCGGCGGCCACCAGCCACTTGGAGAGGCAGTTGCGACAGAAGTCGGCGAGAATCATCAGGTCGATGTTCTGCACGTCCTTGTGCGCGTCGAGGTGATCGAGCAGGCGGCGGAAGGCTGCGGCCTCCAGCTCGGTACGGGTCGTTTCGTCGAGGTGTTGCATGGCGTGACTTCCTGCATCGTGAGGGTGGAACCTATGCAGGGAGCATAACAAAAGACACCGCCCGTGGGCGGTGTCGAATGGCGCGGCAGCGCAGGGCTCAGCTCGGGCGAGTCGGCGCGGCGTCGCCGCTGTCGCCTTCTCTTTCCCGGGCGAGCTGTTCCTCGCCCACGGCTTCCTCCTTGACTTCCTCGTACCACAGGTTGTGATGATCCTTGGCCCATGTCTCGTCCACGTAGCCGGTGGTCATGCCTTCCAGCGATCCCTCCGAGCCGATGGTGCCGATGTAGATATGGCCGAGCGCAAGGGCGGTGAGTCCCAGCGCTCCCACGGCATGCAGGATATTGGCCCACTGCATGGTATCGCGCCCCTGACCATAGTTGGGGAAGTCCATCACCAGCCCCGAGGCGATCACCACGATCCCAACGGTGGCAAGCACCCAGAACCAGGCTTTTTCGCCACCGTTGGCGAAACCGGCATCGACATGCTCTTTACCGACCAGCCCACCGCCCTTCATGAACCAGACGATGTCGTGCTTCTTCGGCCAGTTGTGCTTGAGCACCCGAGCGAGCAATACGATGAGCAGAATTCCGAAAAGGGGACCCAGGTAGTTGTGCGCCACCTTGGAGGCGGAAATCATGCTGGCCCAGAATGCATCGCCGAACAGCGAACGGAACACGAACTTGCCATACAGCAGGTTGAGTCCGGTCAGCGCCAGGACGATGAAGAGCGTGGCCACGGTCCAGTGCAGCGAGCGAACCACCAGCGGCCAGCGCAGCAGCTTGCGGCCGGTGCGCGGGGCGCTGAGATCCTTGCGCCCGATGATCACGTAGAACAGTGCGATCACGACGATCATGCCGCCCACGGCGATCAGGCCGAAGGGCGATACCCAACGGTTGCGCAACTGCCGCCAGGTTTCGCCGCTGGCGTTGATCAGGTTGTAATCGCTGTCCGCCCGCGAGTCGCGGAAGTTGGGGCCGGTCTCGCCGCTACGCACCTGGCGCCAGGTGTCGGCATCCAGCGCCGGTACCGCCGTGGCCGCTTCGCCCTCGGGATCGGCCTGTGCCAGGACGTTCGAGGAGACGGCGAGGCCGATCACCATGAGCAAGGCGAACAGTGGCAATCGCCATAGCGACTGCCGGTCGATGAAGTGGCTCATGCATCACCTCCTCAGCCCTGGCGGGCGGCGTCATAGGCCAGCGAGTCGGCCGCGGAAAGGTCGTCACTCTGGCCGGCGCGCGTACGCTCGCGGCGCTGGTTGTCGGACCAGCCACCGTCGCGATGGCCGCGACGAACCACGCGCTGGCGGAAGATGTCGGCCACTTCCTGGGCATCGCCGGCCAGCAGCGCCTTGGTGGAGCACATTTCGGCGCATAGCGGAAGCTTGCCCTCGGCGATCCGGTTGGCGCCGTACTTCTGGTATTCCTCTTCCTTGGTTTCCGCCGGACCGCCGGCGCAGAAGGTGCACTTGTCCATCTTGCCGCGCTCGCCGAAAGCGTTCTGCTTGGGGAATTGCGGCGCTCCGAAGGGACAGGCGTAGAGGCAGTAGCCGCAACCGATGCATAGGTCCTTGTCGTGGAGCACGATACCGTCGTCGGTCTTGTAGAAGCAGTCGGTGGGACAGACGGCCATGCAGGGCGCATCGTCGCAGTGCATGCAGGCCACCGAGATCGACACCTCTCCGGGCGCCCCGTCATCCAGGGTCACCACGCGTCGGCGCTGGATGCCCCACTCCACGTCGTTGGCGTTCTTGCAGGCGGTGACGCAGCCGTTGCACTCGATGCAGCGTTCCGCGTCGCACATGAATTTCATCTGAGCCATGGGAATCTCCTGGTACCGGGTGCCGTCAGCTGGCCCGCTCGATGCGACACAGGGTGCACTTGGTTTCCTGCATCTGAGTCACGGTGTCGTAGCCATAGGTGGTCGCCGTATTGGCCGCCTCGCCGAGCACGTAGGGGGCTGCGCCTTCCGGGTAGCGATCGTGCAGGCTCTCGCCCTGGAACATGCCGCCGAAGTGGAAGGGCATGAATACCACCTCCCGCGCAACGCGGGGCGTGACCAGCGCCTTGACGCGCACGCGGCCGCCCTCGGCGCCTTCGACCCAGACGTCCTCGCCCTCGGCGATGCCCAGGTCGTTGGCCAGCGCCGGGTTGATCTCGACGAACATCTCCTGCTGCAGCTCGGCGAGCCACGACATGGAGCGCGTCTCTTCGCCGCCGCCCTCGTATTCCACCAAGCGCCCCGAGGTGAGGATGATCGGGTAATCGCCGGTGACGTCGTTCTCCTGGATGCTCTTGTAGAGCGTCGGCAGACGGTAGTGAGAGGCCACGTCGTCCCAGGTGGGGTAGTCGGCCACCAGGTCGCGGCGGCTGGTGTAGAGCGGCTCGCGATGTTTGGGGATGGGGTCGGGGAAGGTCCAGACGTTACAGCGCGCCTTGGCATTGCCGAAGGGAGCGCACTCGTGGGCGATAGCCACCCGCTGGATGCCGCCGGAGAGGTCGGTCTTCCAGTTCTTGCCCTCGGCCTCGGCCTTTTCCTCCTCGCTGAGGTCGTCCCACCAGCCGAGGTCCCTGAGCATCTCGGCGGTGAACTCCGGGTAGCCGTCCTCCAATTCGGAGCCGGCACTGTAGGAGCCGTCGGAGAGGATGTTCTCGCCGTTGCGCTCGATGCCGAAGCGCGCGCGGAAGGTCAAGCCGCCCTCGGAGACGCGTTTGCTGGTGTCGTAGAGGATCGGCGTGCCCGGGTGGCCCATCTCGGCATTGCCCCAGCATGGCCAGGGTAGGCCGTAGTAGTCGCCGTCGGCCGGGCCACCCTGGGCCTGCAGCGTACGGAAGCTGAAGGTATGCCAGTTCTGCTGGTGGGCCTTGAGACGTTCGGGGCTCTGGCCGGTATAGCCCACCGTCCACATGCCGCGATTGAATTCGCGGGTGATGTCCTCGATCAGCGGCTCGTCGCCGTTCATCTCGTAGTTCTTGACCAGTTCGTCGCCGAAGCCCAGCTTGCGCGCCAGCAGGTACATGATCTCGTGGTCGGGTTTCGATTCGAACAGCGGGTCGATCACCTTGTCGCGCCACTGCAGCGAACGATTGGTCGCGGTCACGCTACCGTAGGTCTCGAACTGAGTGGCCGCCGGCAACAGGTAGACGCCGTCGCTACGCCCATGCATGACGCCGGCCACGGTGGGGTAGGGGTCGACGATGACCATCATTTCCAACTGCTGCATGGCCTTTTGCATCTCGGGACCGCGGGTCTGGGAGTTGACCGCATGGCCCCAGTAGAACATCGCCTTGAGCCGGGTGCGCTGGGAGATCGCATCTTCCTCCTCGAGCACCCCGTCGATCCAGCGCGACACCGTGATGCCGCTGGAATACATGGGCTGGCCGTCGGCGTACTCGGTCGAGTCGAAACGGCTCTTGAGCCAATCGAGATCGAGATCCCAGACGCGCGCCCAATGAGCCCAGGCGCCCTCGGCCAGGCCGTAGTAGCCGGGCAGGGAGTGCGACATCAACCCCAGGTCGGTGGCGCCCTGGACGTTGTCGTGGCCGCGGAAGATGTTGGCGCCGCCGCCGGATTTG
This sequence comes from Billgrantia gudaonensis, assembly GCF_900100195.1. Lineage (GTDB taxonomy): Bacteria > Pseudomonadota > Gammaproteobacteria > Pseudomonadales > Halomonadaceae > Halomonas > Halomonas gudaonensis. Next base: position 42,354 of record NZ_FNES01000008.1, on the reverse strand, counting down.
CCGATGTTGCCCAGCGCCAGCTCGAGGATGCAGTAGGCGCGAGTGTTGTTGTTGCCCGTGGTGTGCTGGGTACCGCCCATGCACCAGACGATGCACCCTGGGCGGTTCTCGGCCAGACGCTGGGCAGTGTCGCGCATCTGTGCTTCGGGCACGCCGGTGATGCGTTCCACCTCGTCGGGCGGGAAGTTGGCTACCTCGTCGCGAACCTCGTCCATGGCGTAGACGCGCTGGTCGATGTACTCGCGATCCTCCCAGCCGTTGGCGAAGATGTGCCACAGCAGGCCCCAGATGAAGGCCACGTCCGAACCGGGGCGAATGCGCACGTAGCTGTCTGCCTTGGCAGCGGTACGCGTGAAGCGTGGGTCGACGACGATGATCTGGGCGCCGCTGCGCTCCTTGGCCAGCAGGATGTGCTGCATGGCCACCGGGTGCGCCTCGCTGGGGTTGGAGCCGATGAACATGATCGCCTTGCTGTTCTGCAGGTCGTTGAGCGAATTGGTCATCGCCCCGTAGCCCCAGGTATTGGCCACCCCTGCAACCGTGGTGGAGTGGCAGATGCGTGCCTGGTGGTCGGTGTTGTTGGTGCCGGCCAGCGCGGCGAACTTGCGCAGCAGGTAGGCCTGCTCGTTGTTGAACTTGGCCGAGCCCAGCCAGTAGATGCTGTCGGGGCCGTGCTGATCGGTGAGTTCGAGTACCTTGTCGCCGATCTCCTCGATGGCGTCTTCCCAGCTCATGCGCTGCCATTCGCCGCCCACCAGTTTCATCGGGTACTTGAGACGCCGACTGGAGTGGCCGTGTTGACGCAACGAGGCGCCCTTGGCGCAGTGAGCGCCGCGGTTGATGGGATGATCGAACGCCGGCTCCTGCTTGGTCCAGATGCCTTCCTGAACCTCGGCATAGACACCGCAGCCTACCGAACAGTGGGAGCATATGGTACGTCGGGTCTCCACCGGGGAGTCGAGTACCGGGGTCTTGTCGGCGGCGCGGGTGCGCTGCATCATCGGCGCGCCCATGAAACCGGCAGCGGCCAGGCCGCCGGTAGCGGCACCGCTGCGCTTGAGGAACTGGCGTCGAGAAATACCCAGGCCGCCCGTCTTGGGATCGTTGGATTTCCGGGTCAGTCGCATGGCGATGGTCTCCTGGCTCTGTCGTCAGTCACGCAGGGTGGCGTAGAAGGTGCGAACGTGTTCGGTCTCCCGGTAGCGAGTCTCGCGCTCCGCTTCGGCAGGGGCGGACTTCGCTTCGGCCTGTACCAGGGTGACGTGCCCTACGGCGCCGGCGGCACCGGCGGCCGCCGTTCCCAGGCCCAGCTGTTTCAGGAAACGGCGTCGCTGGGGATTGCGTGTGGTAGGCATGGTGGTCTCCTCGGTTTTGCGCCTCGCGTCAGGGCTCGACGACTCGCAAGGGTTCGTGGGCGGCCTCATCCTCGAGCTGGCGACGCTCGTGGGCCAGGAAGGCGTTGCCCAGCTCGCCGAGCCGGGCATAGAAGGGCGTGTCGACGCATGACAGGTCGGCCAGGCACCTCGGTGCCCAGGGCGCCAGGTGTGCCATGAAAAAGCGGGCTTCATCGCCGCTATCGTCCTCGATCAGCAGTGCCATGGTTTCGCACAGGGCGGCGAGATGATCCTCGGGGTCGGGCTCGGCCTCTCGTCGTGCGATGCCCAGCGCCTTCAGGTCGCGGCGCAGAGCGAGCAACGCTTCATCCATCAGCTCGCCGTTGCGATACCAAGAGGCGTACGGGGTGACATCGCCCTGAATCACGCCGACCAGATGGCGAAAATGCGCGCGCGCCAAGTCTTCGGGCTCGGCCTGCCGGGCGGCTGAGGCCAGCGCTGCCCAGCGGGCGGCAAGCTCGCCATCGTCGACGTCGACCTCGAGTCCGGCCAGCCAGTCGAGTTGCTGCCGGCCAGGTGCCTCGCGCAGCAGGCCAGCCAGCAGGCGATAGATGTCGGTACGCAGGGCGCGGGTCTCGTCGCGGTTCGCATCGCTCATCGGCTCATACCTTCAACTGGGACTCGGGGTCACGTGCCATCGCCTGCCAGACGTCGCGCACTCGGCAGTCCTCGCACATCTCCAGGCGCGTGCTGGCCTCGCCGGCGAAGTAGGGATGGTCGGCGAGCTTGGCCTTGATCGTCGCGATGGTGCTCGCCGTGGCGAATGGCTTGCCGCAGCGGATGCACTCGAACGGCGCCTCCTCGTGGCACACTCGGCGCTCGCGCCGCGCGGCATCGCCGAGAAAGCCGGGAACCAGACGGATGGCGTCTTCCGGGCAGGCCTCGGCGCACAGGCCGCACTGCACGCAGTCGGCCTCGCGGAAGCTCAGTTCCGGGCTGTCGCTGCCGGCAGCCAGTGCCGGAGTGGGGCAGCTGGCCACGCAGGCCATGCATAACGTGCATGCGGCACTGTCGACCTCGAGGCCGCCGTAGGGAGATTCCGCGGGTAAAGGATGGCGCTGCCGGCTCGGGGCGCCCAGCGATGCCAGGCGTTCGAGAACCGCCTCGAGACGCTCGCGCTTGTCACCCTCCTCGAGAACCAATGGTGACTTGGTGAGCACCGCATGGTGCGGCAGTGCATCGCGCATGGTCGTGTCGTTCGGTGCCAGATCCCGAATTCGCTCGGGTGCATGCCCCATTGCGGCAAGCAGTGCGCGGGCGCGTTCGAGCTCGGCGTCGAGGAAGCGTTCCAGGCGCGGCGGCATGGCCGCGTGACGCTGCACCCGAACTTCGGCCGCCCCTGCCGCCAGAGCAGTGAGCCAGAGATCGTGACCGGCGGCGCCGAGCTCTTCGAGCGGCACATCCAGCACATGACCGGCCGGTTCGTCGCCGCCATGCGACGAACCCGTCGTGGTGAAGCGAACCACCGGCGTGGTACCGCCGGCCTGACGATAGGCGTCGAGCCAGGCGGCGAGAGTCGACTGCAGTCGCAGCGTCTCTGGCTGACGGAACTGGATCGCCCCGGTAGGACAGGCACTGCTGCAGCTGCCCACGCCGTGACAGCGGTAGGGATCGATCTCGATCCAGGCGTCGATGCGCCCCTGACGGCTGGCGATGGCATCCGCCGGGCACACCTCGAGGCAGCGAGTGCAGCCGGTATTGCCGTTGGCCGAATGGGCGCACTGGTCGGCGTTGACCTGGAAGTAACGTGGCTTGTCGAACTCGCCGATCAACTCGCCGAACTCATCGAGACGGGCGACATGGTCGGCGGCGTCGCAAGATGTGACGACATAGCCCGGCGGCGGCAGCTCGAGGGCCAACGCCGGGTGCTTGCCGAGGTCGAGCACGCAGTCGAAATGCTCGCGGCCGGCGAGTGCTCGTGCCAGATCGAGCCGCTCGCCATGGTGCTCGACGCTAGCCGTGAATCGACCCAGATGGCCCTCCAGGCGCAGCGTACGGGCCTGGGCGGCGGTGAGGGAGTGACTGGCAAGATGCCGGGTAGCTCCCAGCAGAACCGAGTCATCGCCGTCACTCGATTCTTCGTCCACTGGCTCGCTGAACAGTAACGACAGACTGGCCAGCTCGCTGCCCGCCAGGGAGCGCGCAGCACGGCGTACCGCACGCTCGTCGCCCAGCAACAGGGCATGGCCGCGGCTGACATAGTCGACGCTGGCCGACAGCAGATTGACCGGCCAGGAGATACGGTCGAAGGCTTGCGCTCTGGCGTACCGGTTCGCCGGCTCTGCGTCCGGTACCAGTTCGATACGTTGGTTCATGCTCTCTCACGGTCTGGGAGTGTCGTCGTTTTTATCGTTGTCGCCATGCGTCGATCGATGGCTTGCTAATGTTTCAGTGTTGGTCGCTTTTGGCGTTCTCGCCACTCCATCCTTGGTCTAATGCCCGTCGGTCGGCGGTGGATTCGCGATGGGCGGCAACGGTCTCATCGCCGGTGGCATCGCTTTCGTTCCCTGACGCCTGCGCAGCGGCGTCACGTCCCTCGGAGGTCGATTCGGTCATCTCCTCGTCGCTCTCGCCAACGGCCTGGCGCGTCCATTGACGAACCCGTTGGGCCAGCTCGCCGGCCATGGGCTTCAACGTCTGTCGATAGTCGTCGTCGTAGTCGTCCAGGCCATCACGAACGCCGTAGCGATCGGCGGCAAACAGGCGACGCAGGGCACGGCGACGCAGGCCGGCGCTCACTCCGGAGGACAGAAACGCCTTGATGTCGCTGCCGGGCGGCAGGCTGTCAGGGTCGGGCAGGGTGTGATCGAGGCTACCGGGTTCGAGGGGGGCGGCCAGGTCGGAATCCATCTCGTTCGTCGCGGCCGCATCATGGTTTGTCACGGCTTCGTCGAACGCATCGCTCGTCGAGTCGTCCTCGATGATGGCCCGCTTGCGCTCCGACCAGCGGCTCAGGCGGCTCATTGGCTCATCTCCCGGGCGCGCCCCGCGCCTTTGCGCTTCTTGTTGCGACCTTCGTCGGATGCTTCGCCGTGGCGAGCGAGATACGCTTCCAGCCAGGCCTGGATGGCCAGCGGCATGGTGACTTCCAGGACTTGCTGCTCGCCGTCGAGCCAGGCTGCGGCAACGTCCTGGCTGGCGGTGATGGCGCTCGGGCGAGGCCGTTCGCCGGCATCGCCGGCACGCACGAACAGGCGCGGCACGCCGCCGCTGAGGTTGAAGCGGTAGGCCGCGCGTTCGGTGAGGTAGAGCTGCAGTTCGAGCGTCCAGGGACCGGAGTCGTCGAGGCGCAGTTCCACGATTCGCCAACGCGTGGCGGTGAAGCCCTTGATGCGTTGCGACTCGCCAGCGAGAGCGAAACTCAAGGGGCGTCGGCTCGAACTGCCCGTCATGTCAAGACCTCCGGTGGAGATGGCGCCAGTCGACATCAGTAAAGACGTCCACGACGCAGAATGCCATCATGAGACTCAACGCAGCGCCGAGGAGCCGACGATGACATCGCTGAGCCTGAGCCGTGCGCGCCTGCCCGCGACGGTCGAAATCGAGGTGATCGACGAGTTCGGGGAGCCGCAGTCCCGGCCCATTGCCGCCGAGCGTCCGCTGACGCTCTATCTGAATCGCCGCGAGATCGTCACCCTGATGACGCTGGGCGCCGATCCCGAAGCGCTGGTGGTGGGCTACCTGCGCAACCAGGGGCTGATCGGCGCCATCGAGGATCTCAGCGCCGTGCACGTCGATTGGGAAGTCGAGGCCGCCGCGGTGGTGACTCGGCACCTGCCGGACGACCTCGAGGAGCGCCTGGGCCGTCGTACCGTGACCACCGGCTGCGGCCAGGGCACGGTATTCGGTCGCCTACTCGAATCCACCGCCCTGAATGCTCTGCCGCAGACACGGCTGCGCCAGTCGGTACTCTATGCGCTGCTCGAGCGCCTGAGCGACTTCAACGAAACGTACAAGAGCGCCGGGGCGGTGCACGGCTGCGCGTTGTGCCGACAGGCCGAAGTGCTCGATTTCGTCGAGGACGTGGGGCGTCACAATGCCGTGGATACCCTTGCCGGGCGCCAGTGGCTGGCGGAGCGTGGCGCCGGCGAGGTAGCGTCGACGGGGGCTGACATCTTCTATACCACCGGCAGGCTCACCTCGGAGATGGTGCTCAAGGTCGCCCAGATGGGCATCGGCGTGCTGGTGTCGCGCTCGGGCGTGACGCAGAAGGGCGTCGAGCTGGCCGAGCGCTTTGGCGTTCTGCTGATCGCCCGCGCCAAGGGACGCCATTTCCAGGCGATCCATGCCGCGGGCCGTCTCGAACTCGACGCTGTGCCGGCGCGACGACCGGGCGATCGAGCACGGGCGAAAGCCTAGGCCTCCGCCGGAGTGCAGACCGACAGCACCACCGCATCGTCTTCGCTCACCGACACCAGGGCATGCCCCATGTCGCTGTCGAAGTAAATGCTGTCGCCGGCGGTCAGCGTCAGGGGTTCGTAGAACTCGGTGTAGAGGCGGATCTCGCCGTCGAGCACCATCAGGAATTCCTCGCCGTCGTGGCGTACCCATTCGTTGAATTCGTCGAAATGGCGGGCGCGCACGATCGTCTTGAAGGGGATCATGCGCTTCTGCGCCAGCTCGCAACTCAGCAGCTCGTGTTCGTAGGTGGGCGTGGGGTGGTGCTGGCCGTCACCCCGGCGGGTAAGGTCGCGCCGCCCCATGGTGCGCGGCTGGCTGCGCGGCGGAGTCAGCAGTTGGGGCAGGTCGATGCCCAGGCCGTTGATGAGTTTCTGGACGGCGGTGAAGGTGGGCGAGATCTGGTCGTTCTCGATCTTGGAGAGCGTGGAGCGCGCCAGTCCGGTGCGCTGGCTGACGTCTTCCAGCGTCCATTGGTTGGCCAGGCGTAACTCCTTGAGGCGCTCGCCCAGACGCAGCGGTTCCACGAAGGGTTTGCGGCCGGATGCGATGCGAAGGGCGGCCTCCTGATCGGTGGTCGTGGTCATCTAGGCGTTCACTATCGGAAACGGAATTTCCCGAAAGCGTACCATACATGGCCATGCTGACGCCGCCGAAACGATGCCGTTCGCGCTGCGGTTCAAGCTTCGAACGGCAGGCCGAGCAGCGCCTTGACGTGGGCTTCGGCGCTACGCCCCAGGGAGTCGAGGTCGTAGCCGCCCTCCAGCACCGAAACCAGCCGCTTGTCGGCATAGAGCGCCGCGATCTCCAGGGCCAGATGGGTGACCCAGTGGTAGTCCGATTCATCGAGACACAGCTCGGCCAGCGGATCGTCCCGGTGAGCGTCGAAGCCGGACGACAGCAGCACGATCTCGGGCTTGAAGGCGTGCAGGGCAGGCAACCAGTCGTCTTCGATGGCGCGCCGGAAGGCGGTGCTGTCGGTGCCCGCCTCGAGCGGCGTATTGACCACGTTCTGCCACTCGCTGCGCAGATAGCGCCAAGGATAGAAAGGGTACTGGAAGCTGGAGCAGATCAGTATCTCGGGATCGTCCTTGAAGATATCGATGGTGCCGTTGCACTGGTGCACGTCGAAATCGAGAATGGCGACGCGGCGGGCGCCGTACTTGGCGCGCGCGTGGGCGGCTCCCACGGCGACGTTGTTGTAGAAGCAGAACCCCATGGCGTCGGCGGCTTCGGCATGGTGGCCGGGCGGACGCACCGCGCAGAAGACATTGTCGGCCTGGCCGCGGAACACCTGGTCGACGCCACGGATCACGGCCCCGGCTGCCACGCGCGCCGCGCGCAGGCTGTCGGGATTCATCATGGTGTCACTGTCGAGAGTGACGATGCCATGCTCGGGCACGCACTTGTCCAGCGCACGCAGGTGACGCAACGGATGCACGCGCGCCAGCGCCTCTTCGCTGGCCGGGCAGGCCTCGGACTGCATGGTCTGCTGCAGCACCCCGGACAGCGCCAGCCTGGCACGAATGGCCTCCAGCCGCCGCGGGCTTTCGGGATGCTCCGGTCCCATGTGATGCAGGTAGCAGTCCGGGTGAGTGATGTAGGCCGTGATCATGCGCGCGCTCCAGGGTGATTGAGATCACCTTAATGCGCGCAAGCTCTTGCACGACAGTCGCAATAAGTCGTACACAGTGTGAAGCCACTGACCAGCTGGAGGGCACGACTTGGGCACCCGATTTCTACGGCACTTCTTCGAACCCCGTACCGTGGCGGTCGTCGGCGCCTCGGAGAAGGCTCACTCCATCGGTGGCCTGGTGATTCGCAATCTCGACGATGCGGGGTTCGGGGGTTCTGTGTGGGCCGTCAACCCCAAGGGCTACGCCACGGTGTTCGGTCACCCGTGCGTGTCGCATATCCGCGATCTGCCGGAAACGCCCGATCTCGCGGTGGTGGCATCGCCACCGCATACGCTGCCCAAGGTGATCGGTCAGCTGGGGCGGGTGGGCGTCAAGGCCGCGCTGGTACTCTCGGCGGGCTCCCATCTCGACGATGCCCAGGCCGGCCACGACTCGATACGCGACCGCATGCTCGCCGCTGCGCGCGAGTCCGGCATTCGCGTACTTGGGCCCGAGTGCATGGGGCTGATCGTGCCTGGGCGCAAGCTCAACGCTTCCTACGCCAGCCAGCCGGTCAAGGCGGGCAAGGTCGCCTACTTGGGGCAGTCGGGGATGCTCGGCAACGCCATGATCGATTGGGCGGCCGGGCGCGGCATCGGCTTCTCGCATCTGATCACCGTCGGCGACAGCGTCGACGTGATGCTCCCCGACCTGCTCGACTACATCAACCAATATGCGCCGACCCAGGCCATCCTGTTGCATCTCGAACGCATCCAGGATGCCCTGCACTTCATGACGGCACTGCGCGACGCCTCGCGGCATCGCCTGGTGCTGGCCATCAAGAGCGGTCGCACCCCCGAGTCGGATCTCTCCAATCTGCCGCCCACGCCGGGCATCGCCAACCGCGACGTGGTGTTCGACGCGGCCTTCTCACGTGCCGGGGTGGTGCGCGTCAACGACTCCGACGAGCTGTTCGACGCCCTGATGACGCTGTCGCAGATGAAGCCGCTCAAGGGCGACCGGCTGGCCATCGTCTCCAACGGTCTGGGGCCGGCGATGCTGGCCATCGACAAGCTGATCAGCGCCGGGGGGCGCCTCGCGGCGTTCAGCGAAAAGACCCATGACGCGCTCTGCGCGGGCGACTTCGACATGAGCAAGCCTGGTGAGAACCCGGTGGACCTTGGCGGCAATGCCACCCCGGAGACCTTCGTCGAGGCATTGGAGATCGTCGCTGCCGACCCGGGCGTGGATGCCGTGCTGGTCGTTCATGCACCGACCCGGCTGGCTCCATCCAAGGAGACGGCGGAAGCGCTCATCGACAGTCGCCGTCGCTTCCGTCGTAATCTGCTGACCAGTTGGATGGGGTTGGAAGGCGCGCTGGATGCCCGTCACGCCTGCAGCGTGGCCGGCATTCCCACCTACGTCTCGCCGGAGAAGGCCGTCAAGGCGTTCATGCACATGGTGGACTACCAGCGGGTCCAGGCCCTGCTGCAGGAAACGCCACCCAGTCTGCCGTTCGCCACCACTTCCGACATTCGCGCCGAATGCCGCGAGTTGATCCAGCAGGCCAAGGCCGAGGGGCGCGACAGTCTTTCTCACTCGGAGACGGCGCGCGTGCTGGAGGCCTACGGCATTCCCGTGGCGCCGGGACGCTACGTGCAGACGCCCGAGGAGGGCGCTGCGGCTGCGGCACGGTTCGACTGCCCCATGGCCCTGAAGGTGGTGCACGAAGGCAACTGCGTGCCGTTTCGCTACCGCCGTCACCCGCACAAGCTCTCCGCCGGCCTGCTGCAGGACCTGGTCACGCCGGAGCAGGTGGCCGAGGGAGTCGCCCAACTGGGTGACAAGGTGCGAGAGAAATTTCCCGACACCGACATCCGCGAGTTCTGCCTGCAGCCCATGCAGCGCGGCAAGCATTCGTTGCAGGTCTGTGCGGGCATCACCCGCGACCCGGTATTCGGCCCGATCATCGTCTTCGGCATCGGTGGCTACAAGGTCAACGTACTGGCCGACCGTCAGGTGGCGCTGCCGCCGCTCAACATGACGCTGGCTGCTGACGTAGTGGGACGAACCCACGCAGCCCGCCTGATCCGCGAGCACTCCAGCGATCCCGAACGCGATCTGGATCGACTGTGCGAGCTGCTCGTCAAGCTCTCGCAAATGGCTTCGGACCTTCTCGAGTTGCGCGGCCTGGAGCTCAATCCGCTGCTGCTCAACCGTGACGGCGTGATCGCGGTGGACTTCGCCATGGATCTGGGATCGCCGGCGCGTTTCGCGATCATGCCCTATCCCGAAGAGCTCAGAGAATGGGTGACGCTGAAGAACGGCATGGAAGTCGAGGTTCGCCCCATACGCGCCGAGGATGCGCCGCTGATCACCAGCTTCCACACCCAGCTCTCGGAGGAGAGCATTCGCTTTCGCTACTTCCACAACAAGTCGGACCTGACCCAGCGCGACCTGTCGATCCTTTCGCACATCAACTACGACCGACAGATGGCCTTCATCGCCGAGCACCAGAAAACGGATGGCAGCAAGGAGATGCTCGGCGTGGTGCGGGTATGGAACGATCCCGACAACATCCGTACCGAGTTCTCGATCATCGTGCGCGACGACATGAAAGGGCAGGGGCTCGGCAGCTTGCTGATGAACAAGATGATCGCCTACTGCAAGAGCGTCGGCACCCTGGAAATGATCGGCAAGATCATGGTCGACAACCATCCCATGCGTGCCTTGATGAAACATCTGGGCTTTCGTTGTCGCTACAACATGGAGGAGCAGGTGGTCGATGCCGTGCTACGCCTCAACGAACCGCAGAGCGAGTGGCAGCGGCACCGCCTGGAGAGCCTGCCGGATTGAGGACCCCGCCGGCCGAGGCTCCTGTTGTTCGACGAATCCGAGCGCAAGAATTGGCCCGACGCCCGGGGTTCACCATAGGTCGAGGGCGAGTCGGACCGTCACGGCGCCAGGCGAAAACGCTGCCATTGGCCGTCACGACGCTCGAAGCGAATGCGGTCGTGCAGGCGGCTGGGTTGGCCCTGCCAGAACTCGAACATGTCGGGGATGACGCGGTAGCCGCCCCAGTGCACCGGACGCGGCACCGCCTGTCCTTCATAGGCCTGTTCGAAGCGCTGTCGACGCTCCTCGATCCATTGGCGCCCGGGAATCACCACGCTCTGGGTGGCGATCCAGGCACCCAGTTGACTGGCGCGAGGCCGACTGTCGAAGTAGGCATCCGATTCATCGGCCGAGACCTGCTCGACACGGCCTTCGACACGCACCTGACGTGCCAGCGACGGCCACCAGAATACCAGCGCGGCAGACGGTACATTGGCCAGCTCGCTGCCCTTGTGGCTGTGGTAATTGGTGTAGAAGACCAGGCCGTGCTCGTCATAGCTCTTGAGCAACAGCACGCGGGCATGCGGCAGCCCTTGGCTGTCGACGGTGGCCAGGGTCATCACGTTGCCATCCTCGCCTTCGCTCTCCAGGGCCAACGCCATCCACTCATCGAACAGCACCGTGGGCTCGTCGGGTACCTGATCTTCTTCCAGCCGTCCGCCTTCGTAGTCGCGGCGGATATCGGCGATGTTGCGTGTCATGGCGCTCTCCTCATCGTTTTTCGCTATGGTCGCCGCTGGGCGAATGGAGCACAAGCTGGCGGCTGCGGAAACGCGCATAGAACATGCTGCCGGTAAACAGCGCCAGACCACTGAGAGCTTCCAGCCCACCGAGCAAGCCCTGACCGGGCAGCGTGGCAACCATCACGCCCTGGGCGAAATAGAGCAGGCTGACGAAGGCCAGCCAGACGTGCCCACGCGGCCGCCTCCCGATGATCGAGGGCAGGAACAGCACCAGTGGCAGAATGCGTATCAGGATTGGCGCAAGGGGGTTGTCACCCGCCTGCATCGACAGCCCGCCCCATATCAGCAGAACCAGCAGTATCGCCAGGCTGCCGACGACCAATCGACGGGCACGTTCGGTCAGCGCATCCAGTCCATGCTCGGCTTCCATGGCCTCCAACCAGCGTTTCATGATCTCTCCTGCAGATGGCGCAGGGACAGGGCGAGGCGTGCGAGACGCAGTCCCTGGGCGCGTATCAGCTGGCGTTCCTCGTCAGTCACGACGCGATCGCTGCGTTGGCCGGCGAGGTGGCTTGCGCCGTATGGCGTGCCGCCACCTGCGGTCGTCATCAGAGCCGTCTCGCTGTAGGGGATGCCGGCATAGACCATGCCATGGTGCAGCAACGGCAGCAGCATCGACAGCAGCGTCGTCTCCTGGCCGCCGTGCAGGCTGGCAGTCGAGGTGAAAGCGGTGGCCGGCTTGTCGATCAAGGCACCGCCTAGCCACAGCTCGCTGGTTCCGTCGACGAAATGCTTGAGCGGTGCGGCCATGTTGCCGAAGCGGGTGGGGCTGCCCAACGCCAGGCCCGCGCAGTGGCGAAGGTCGTCGAGGCTGGCATAGACGGCGCCTTCGGCGGGAATCTCCGGGTCGACGGCCTCGCAGGTCGGCGAAACCGGTGGCACGGTGCGCAGGCGCGCTTCGATGCCTGGGCAGGATTCGACGCCGGCGGCCAACTGCTCGGCCATGGTACGGGTGGCACCGTAGCGGGAATAGTAGAGAATCAGTACATAAGGCAGGGCGTCACGCATCCGGGCTCCTCGATCGGTGGTGCCAAACGCCCATTGTATCAGCGCAGGCCTGCAGCACCACACTCGTTCGTCGGGGCGCCCGCAGGGGCCCAGGGCCGTCAGCGCCTGGAATCCTTCTCGATGACCTCTCGCTCGAAATGGCCGAATACGATCACGATGATCAATGCCAGCACCGTCACCATGATCGCCAGGGGGAACTGCCGCACCCCCGCGGCGATGCCGATGGCGCCGGCCAACCAGATCGAGGCTCCGGTGGTGATCCCTTGCACGCTGGCCCCGCTGCGGATGATGGTGCCCGCACCGAGAAAGCCGATGCCACCGATCACTCCTTCGACGATGCGCGTCGGATCGATGCGCGCAGAGCTGTCGCTGGCGGTATGCATGATCTCCATCCCGACGATGATGAAGGCAGCCGCGCCCAACGCCACGAGCATGTGGGAGCGAAGTCCGGCGGGCTTGCCGCGCAGCTCCCGTTCGAGCCCCACGGCAAGCGCCAGGCCGGTGGCCACGCCAAGCCGCGAGAGGATGTCCAGCAAGGACAGTTCGGTTTCCATGGTGTTGGCTTCTCCGGTCGACGGCGGTGCGGAGCATGCTCGAGCACCTGGCTCGCTAAGCATCGACTTCGACGCCGTACGCATCAAGGCGTTTCGCCTAGTCTTCTTCCAGGCGACGGTATGTCCAGGCTCGGGTTCCATCGGAAAGGGTGACTGATTGGCGCTCGTAACGCAGGCCCAGGCGTTCGTAGCGGTCCAGCCTGGCCAGTTCGCTGGCATCGACCTCGATGAGCAGCCCCTCGACACGCTCTTCAGGGGCTTCGTCGATGTCCAGCCCGTTGCGGCGGTAGTCTTCCAGCACGGCCGGTTGGGGGTCGCCGACACGGCCATACACGAGCCAGCGCACCGGAGCATAGCGAAGCGTGCCGTAGACGAACACCTCATGCGTGCCCGACTGGATGGCAGGCAGGTGGTCTGGACGGTCATAGGTGTAGGGGCTGAGCAGGCTCCACCACAGCCAACCGGCGATCCCGATCGGCGCAACCAGCAGAGCCGTGGTGAGCCAACGCAGCATGTGGTTTGTTCCTTCCCGTCTGCCGAATGAAAACGTTGAGAAGGACATACTGCCACGACGAGCTCGGCGCCTTAAGCCCATGCCGGCGCTCTGCTAGGATGGCATTTCCCCTGAGACGACCCCGGAGGCAGCCATGACGCAGTCGGCACGCGACGATCAGGACTTTCGGGCAATGATGGGAGACGTACGCCCCCTGAGCCGCAACGGCAACCGCGCCGACCCGGGAAGGCCGCGGCGCTCACCGACGGAAGCGCAACTCGCCCGACGCAACAGTGCCCAGGCCGAAGGGGAGGGCGACAGTTTTCTCTCCGACGACTTCGTCGATCTGATAGCGCCCTTCGATCCGCTCGAATACCGTCGCGATGGCATCCAGCAAGGGGTGGTCGACCGCCTGCGCCACGGCGGCTATACGGCCCAGGCACGGCTGCACCTGCTACGCCGCCCGCTCGCCGAGTGCCGCCGCATACTGCCCGGCTTCATCCAGGAAGCGTATGCCCACGACTTGCGTTCGGTGCTGATCGTGCACGGCCGCGGCCGCGAGATCGATAGTGCCCCCAATGTGCTGCGCTCCTACCTCGCCAAGTGGCTGGCCCAGTTCGAGGAGGTACAGGCCTTCGTTTCGGCCCAGCAGGCCGACGGCGGCCTCGGCGCCACCTGGGTGATGCTGCGCAAGAGCGAGCGGGCGCGGGCGGCCAACCGCGAACGCCAGCAGAAGCGGCGCGGCTGACGTCGCGCCAAGACGACGCCGCCGGCCCAAGGGCCGGCGCGTAAAGGGAGAGGAAAACGGCCATGCGGAGACGCTGCACGAATCGGCGAGCGGAGCAAAGCACAAGGCGCACGGAGCGCAGGAGCCGGAGCCTATGCGGTACTGGGTGAGGATTCCGACCGGGCTGGCGCACCAGCACCGCGCAACGCCGTGATTTGCCCGCGCAGACATTCGTGCGGTGTTTCCTCAGGCGAAGGCCGGCTCGGCGTCGTGTATGGCCTCGCGCAGCCGATGGCGGAATAGCGGCTCGGGCTCGTCCACGGCCGGCTGGTAGGCGCGGCTGAAGGCATTGAGCGCGTGCAGGGCGTCTTCCAGCCACTGGTCCTCACGCAGCGAGAGAGCATCGAAGCCACAGCGGGTCAGGTAGAAGCACTGGTCCACCAGCACGTCGCCGATGGCGCGGATCTCGCCCGTGTAGCCGTAGCGCTCGCGCAGCAGCCGGGCCAGCGAGTAACCGCGACCGTCGGTGAACTTGGGAAAGTCGACGGCGATCAGCGGCGCCTTCACCAGCTCGGCGGCGAGTTCCGGCGTCAGCTCGGTGTCGCTGGCCAGCCAGGGCGCCAGGGCATCGCTGGCCGACGTTTGCTGCCACAGCGACAGCGGCACGATGGCCGGCGATGCCTGCAGTTCGGCATCGTCGTCACGGATCAGGGTCCAGCGATCCTCGGCCGGTGCCCCCTGACGAATGAAGGGGCGTGAGGCAGTGGCTTGATCAGGCATAGACCCGCTCCTTGAAGGGTTTGAGACCGATGCGGCGATAGGTGTCGAGGAAGGTCTCTCCATCGTGGCGCTCGCCGACGTAGACCTGGAGCACCTTGTCGATGACCTCCGGCACGCTGTCGCGGTAGAACGAGGGACCGAGGATCTTGCCCAGCGACGACTCGTTGCCCTGGGCCCCGCCCAGCGATATCTGATAGAACTCCTCGCCTTTCTTGTCGACGCCGAGGATGCCGATATGGCCGACGTGGTGGTGCCCGCAGGCATTCATGCAGCCGGAGATGTTGAGATCCAGCGGCCCCAGGTCGTAAAGGAAGTCGAGATCATCGAAGCGCTCCTGGATGGCCTGGGCCACGGGGATCGACTTGGCATTGGCCAGGGCGCAGTAGTCGCCGCCGGGGCAGCAGATCAGATCGGCGAGGGTGCCCACCGTGGGGTTGGCCATGCCGAGCGCTTCCAGCCGGTGCCAGAGCTCCTCGAGGCGATCCAGCGGCACGTCGGAGAGCACCAGGTTCTGCTCGTGGGTGACGCGCAGTTCGCCGAAGCTGAACTCGTCGGCCAGATCGGCCACCTGATGCATCTGCTCCCAGGTCACGTCGCCGGGAGAGTGGCCGCGGCGCTTGAGCGACAGGGTGACCGCCTTGTAGCCGGGCACCTTGTGACCGTGCACGTTGTTGGTGACGAAGCGGGCGAAGGCGCGATTCTCCTCGCGCAGCCGTTCGAAATCGGCCTGCGCCGATGCCGGGACCTCGCGACGGTCGGGATCGACGAAGTGCGTCTGCATCGTCTCGACCGCCTCGCGAGTCAGCGTCTGCGTTCCATCCTTGAGGTGGGCCCATTCCGCCTCGACCCGGCGGCGGAACTCGTCGACGCCCAGCGCCTTGACCAGGATCTTGATGCGTGCCTTGAACTTGTTGTCGCGGCGGCCGAACTGGTTGTAGACCCGCACCAGCGCCTCGAGGTAGGTGAGCAGGTGCTGCCAGGGCAGGTCCTCGCACACCACCTCGCCGATCATCGGCGTACGACCCAGACCACCGCCGGCAAGCACCTTGATGCGCACCTCGCCGTGCTCGTCGCGCCACAGTCGCAGACCCACGTCGTGCACCTGGATGGCCGCGCGGTCCTCGGCGGCACCGGTGACGGCGATCTTGAACTTGCGCGGCAGATAAGCGAACTCGGGATGGAAGGTGGACCACTGACGAATCAGCTCGCACCACGGTCGAGGATCGACCTCTTCGTCTTCGGCCACCCCGGCGAACTGGTCGGCGGTGGTGTTGCGGATGTCGTTGCCGCTGGTCTGGATGGAGTGCATCTGCACGCTGGCCAGTTCGGCCAGCATGTCCGGCACCGTTTCCAGCTTGGGCCAGTTGAGCTGCAGATTGGTGCGGGTGGTGAAGTGGCCATAGCCGCGATCGTAGTCGCGGGCCAGGTCCCCCAGTTTGCGCAGCTGATAGGATGCCAACATGCCGTAGGGAATGGCGATACGCAGCATCGGGGCGTAGCGCTGGACATAGAGGCCGTTCTGCACGCGCAACGGCAGGAATTCCTCCTCGCTGAGTCGCCCGGCCAGATAGCGATTCATCTGGTCTCGAAACTGGGCGACGCGTTCATTGACCAGGGTCTGATCATGGGTGTCGTAGCGATACATTCGGCCGGTCCTGCTGCAGAGAGAGTGGCGAATCGTCAGGGGGCACCATAACGCCCCGGCTTTATTCTATGAAAGAATAAATATTTATACTTTTTATTCAAAAAAGAATATATGGCAGAATCATCCTGCCAGCCTCGGTGCTAGACCTCAAGACGTTGCCAGTGGCGGCGCTGCCAGATCAGGGCGAACCACAGCGAGTTGAGGCAGCGATAGCCGAGCTGCACCCACCAGATGCCGAGCAGCCCCTGATCCAGGGCCACTCCGACCCACCAGGCGAGCGGCAGGAACACCAGCCACTGCAGGGTGAGGGTGGTGGTCATCACGGTGCGGTTGGCACCGGCGCCCAGCAGCGCCTGGCCGAGTACCAGGGCAGCGGCATCGAGCACGATCATGACGGCGGTGAGCTGCAGCGGCACGCGCCCCAGGGCCACCAGGGCGGGGTCGTGGAGGAACAGCCCCAGCACGGCGTCGGGGAACAGCGCCATGGGCAGGGCCAGCGTCGCCAGGCTCAACCAGGCCAGACGCACCACATCCCAGCCCCAGCGGTGAGCGTCGCCGTGGGCCTGGCGTCCCAGCGCCTGGCCGACCAGGCTCATGGCGGCCATGCCCAGGCCGACACCGGGCAAGATCAACAGCAGCGAGAGGTTCACCAGCACGTGGCCCACGGCCACGCTGGCCGTGTCGACCTGGCCGAGGATCCAGAACAGCACGGCATAGCCGGCAGCGAACCACAGCTGCTGGAAGGAGTGCGGCGTGGCAAGACGCAAAGTGGTGACGACGGTGAAGCGCTGCGGCAGGGTGTCGAGAAAGCCGCACCGCCGCGCGTGGCGGGCACTCACCCAGGCCCAGATGGCCAGCCCCGCATAGAGCGACAGGGTAGTCCCGGCACCGGCACCGGCAGCGCCCATGGCCGGCATGCCCAGATAGCCGAAGATCAGCACCAGACTCGCCGCCACGTTGACGACATGCATCATCAGCAGGATGCGCAGATAGATGGCGGTATCCTGGATACCGTTCCAGTAGCCACGAAAGCAGAAAATCATCGCCACTGCAGCGAGCGACACCACCCGCCAACGGAAGTAATCGACCGCCTCGGCCTGCACCGCGGCATCCTGGTTGATCCATGCCAGCAAACCAGGAGCCTGCCACAAGCAGAGCAGGGCGAGGGGAATGGACGACAGTAGCGCAATCAGCAAACCGGCATTGAGCGGCACTGCCAGGCGCGACCAGTCCTCCTCGCCGTGACGCCGGGCCGTCTGTGCCTGCACGCCCGAGGAGAGACCGAACACCAGAGCGGTCACCAGGAACATGGCGTAGCCGCCGATGCCCACGCCGGCCAGCGATGTCTCGCCGAGCGAGCCGACCAGCGCTGCGTCGATCAGATTGATCAGGCTCTGCGACAGCATCCCGGCAACGATCGGTAATGCCAGACGCAGGATTCGCTGGCGGCGCTGCGGATCGAGTCGCAGACGATCCAAGCGTTCGTTCCGGCTCAGCGACATCATGCCGGATCGTAGGAGAGTACCGGAGCGAGCCAGCGTTCGAGTTCTGCGAGCGACATGCCCTTGCGGCTGGCCAGCGCCTCGACTTGTTCGCGAGTGATCTTGCCCGTGGAGAAGTACTTGGATTGCGGATGCGAGAAGTACCAGCCCGATACCGCCGCGGCCGGCCACATGGCGAAGTTCTCGGTGAGTTCGATCCCGGCATTGGCGGTGGCATCGAGCAATCGGAACAAGGCGGGCTTTTCCGTGTGGTCGGGGCAGGCGGGGTAGCCCGGTGCCGGGCGAATGCCCTGATACTTCTCGGCGATCAGGGCATCGTTGTCGAGCGTCTCGTCGGGGACATAACCCCAGAATTCCTTGCGCACCCGCTCGTGCATGCGTTCGGCGAAGGCCTCGGCGAGACGGTCGGTGAGTGCCTGAACGAGGATGGCGTTGTAGTCGTCGCCGGCGGCCTTGTAGCGCTCGGCGAGCCGCTCCACGCCATGCCCGGTGGTCACCGCGAAGCCGCCGATCCAGTCGGGCTTGCCGCTCTCCTTGGGGGCCACGAAATCGGCCAGGCTGTAACAGACGCCGTCGCGGTTCTTGGTGGTCTGCTGGCGGATGTGGTTCAGCCGCTCGACGACCTCGCTGCGCGATTCGTCGGCATACACCTCGATGACGTCGTCGTCGACGCTGTTGGCTGGCCACAGGCCGATGACGCCGCGGGCCTGCACCAGACGCTCGTCGATCAGCTTGCGCAGCATCGCCTGGGCATCGGCGAACAGTTGACGCGCCGCCTCGCCGACCTTGGGGTCGTCGAGAATCCTGGGGTACTTGCCGGCCAGTTGCCAGCTCATGAAGAAGGGCGTCCAGTCGATGCGCTCGACGAGTTCCTCGAGGTCGTAGTCGTCGAACGTCACGAGGCCGGTGATATTCGGACGTGGCGGCGTGTAGCCGGCCCACTCGATGGGCAACTTGCGGCGCCGCGCCTCGGCGTAGCCGAGATCGGCGGCTTTGGGGCGGCGCTTGGCGTTGCGCGCGCGCACCTGCTCGTAGTCGGCGCGGATCTCGGCGACATAGGCGTCCTTGAGGTCCGCCGAGAGCAACTTGCCGGCCACGCCCACGGCACGCGAGGCATCGGCCACGTAGATCACCGGCGAGGCGTAGCCGGGTTCGACCTTGACGGCGGTGTGCGCCTTGGAGGTGGTCGCCCCACCGATCAGCAGCGGGATGGTGAAGCCCTGGCGCTGCATCTCCTTGGCCACGTGCACCATCTCGTCCAACGACGGCGTGATCAGGCCGGAAAGGCCGATGATATCGGCGTTCTCCTCGCGCGCCGTCTGCAGGATCTTCTCCGCCGGCACCATGACGCCGAGGTCGACCACTTCATAGTTGTTGCACTGCAGGACGACGCCGACGATGTTCTTGCCGATATCGTGCACGTCGCCCTTCACCGTGGCCATGACGATCTTGCCCTTGGCCCGCGTGTCCTGATTCCTGGCTTTCTCCGCCTCGATGTAGGGAATCAGGTAGGCCACCGCCTGCTTCATGACGCGGGCCGATTTGACCACCTGGGGCAGGAACATCTTGCCGTCGCCGAACAGGTCGCCGACCACGTTCATCCCGTCCATGAGCGGCCCTTCGATCACTTCGATGGGCCGCTGCGCCCGTTGGCGGGCCAGCTCGGTGTCTTCCTCGATGTAGGCGGTGATGCCCTTGACCAGGGCATGCTCGATACGCTTCTCAACCTCCCAGCTGCGCCACTCCAGGTCTTCCTTCCGGGCGCCGCCCGATCCGTCTCCCTTGTACGTCTCGGCCAGGTCGACCAGGCGTTCGGTGCTGTCGTTGCGGCGGTTGAGCACCACGTCTTCGACGGCCTCGCGCAGTTCTTCGGGGAGGTCGTCGTAAACGGCCAATTGACCGGCGTTGACGATGCCCATGGTCAGTCCGGCACGAATGGCGTGATAGAGGAACACCGAATGGATCGCTTCGCGCACCGGATTGTTGCCGCGAAACGAGAAGGAGACGTTGGAGACGCCGCCCGATACCAGCGCATGAGGCAGGTGCTCGCGGATCCAGCGCGTCGCTTCGATGAAGTCGACGGCGTAATTGTCGTGCTCTTCGATGCCGGTGGCGATGGCGAAGATGTTGGGGTCGAAGATGATGTCTTCCGGGGGAAAATCGAGCTCATCGACCAGGATCCGGTAGGCGCGCTGGCAGATCTCGGTCTTGCGCGCGAAGGTGTCGGCCTGGCCATGCTCGTCGAAGGCCATCACCACCACGGCGGCCCCGAAGCGACGGCAGGCCGTGGCCTGCTCGCGGAAGGCGTCTTCGCCCTCCTTCATCGAGATGGAGTTGACCACCGCCTTGCCCTGAACGCACTTGAGGCCCGCCTCGATGATCTCCCACTTGGAGGAGTCGATCATGATCGGTACCCGGGCGATGTCCGGCTCTCCGGCGATCAGGTTGAGGAAGCGCACCATCGCCTCCTGCGACTCCAGCATGCCCTCGTCCATGTTGACGTCGATGATCTGGGCCCCGTTCTCGACCTGCTCGAGAGCCACCTCCAGCGCCGTGGTGTAGTCTTCCTCGACGATCAATCGCTTGAAGCGCGCCGAACCGGTGACGTTGGTACGCTCGCCCACGTTGACGAACAGCGAGTCGGCGGCGATGTTGAACGGCTCGAGGCCCGACAGGCGACAGGTGCGGGGAATCGTCGGCACCTCGCGGGGCGGCATCCCACGCAGTGCCCGGTGGATGGCGGCGATGTGCTCGGGCGTGCTGCCGCAACAGCCGCCGATGATGTTGACCAGGCCGCTCTCGGCGAATTCGGCGACGATGCCCGCCATCTCCTCGGGCGACTGGTCGTACTCCCCGAACTCGTTGGGCAGGCCGGCGTTGGGGTGCGCGGAGACGAAGGTGTCGGCCTTGGTGGCCAGCTCTTTCAGGTAAGGGCGCAGCTCCTCGGCGCCCAGCGCGCAGTTCAGACCGATGGAAAACGGTTGCGCGTGTCTCACCGAGTTCCAGAAGGCCTCCGTGGTCTGGCCGGAAAGCGTGCGCCCGGAGGCATCGGTGATGGTCCCGGAGATCATCACCGGGAAACGCTCGCCGCGCGTCTCGAAGAGCTCCTCCAGCGCGTAGATCGCCGCCTTGGCATTGAGGGTGTCGAAGATGGTCTCGATCAGGATGAGATCGGCACCGCCTTCGATCAGCGCCTCGGCGGCCTCGTAGTAATTGTCGCGCAGTTGATCGAAAGTGACGTTGCGCTTGGCAGGATCGTTGACGTCGGGCGACAGCGAAGCGGTGCGCGAGGTCGGCCCGAGTACCCCGGCCACGTAGCGCGGCACACCGGTTTCGGCAGCCACGGCATGGCAGACCTCGCGAGCCAGTCGGGCCGCTTCGCGATTGAGCTCGGGCACCAGGTCTTCCATGGCGTAGTCGGCCTGGGAGAGACGCGTACTGTTGAAGGTGTTCGTCTCGATGATGTCCGCGCCCGCCTCGAGATACTCACGATGAATGCGCGTGACCAGGTCGGGGCAGGTGAGAGCCAGCAGATCGTTGTTGCCCTTGAGATCGCAGCTCCAGTCGGCGAAGCGCTCGCCGCGGAATTCCGCCTCGGAGAGCCCGGCGTTCTGAAGCATGGTCCCCATGCCCCCGTCGAGCATCAGGATGCGCTCGCCGAGGCGTTCGGTGAGGGAGGCAGTCAGGGCAGTGGGAACGGCAGCCATGGGTCGGTTCGATCTCCAGCGCAGTATCACGTCGAGGTTGGGCAGGCCGCCCGACACCGGGAGGCGTCTTTATGGACATGGGCGGCACAAATAGGGCCGTATGGTAGCAAATGCGCCGTAGCGAGGGCAGGGCAACGGACAAAGACCGACGAAAACGGTCGGGATTGTCTCTGCCTCGGCTTTTGCTTACCATGACGCAAGACCAATGACGGCTGCCTTTCCCACTGCAGCCAGGCTAGCGAGAATACCATGAGCGAGATCATCGAGATTACCGACAGCGCCCAGGATTACCTCGCCGAACTGCTCGCCAAGCAGAACGTCGAGGGTATTGCCGTGCGCATCTTCATCACCCAGCCGGGCACGCCCTATGCCGAGACCTGCCTGGCCTACTGTCGGCCCGGCGAAGAAGAGCCGACCGACGAGCGGCTGGATCTCGACAAGCTGGCCGTCTACGTCGACAAGCACAGCATTCCTTTCCTCGAGGAAGCCGTGGTCGACTTCAACGCCGACCGCATGGGCGGGCAGCTCACCATCAAGGCGCCCAATGCCAAGATGCCCAAGGTCAACGCCGACAGTCCGCTGGAGGATCGCGTCAACTACATTCTCTACAGCGAGATCAACCCGGGCCTGGCCGCCCACGGCGGTGAGATCAAGTTGATCGAACTGACCGAGAACCAGGTCGCGGTACTCGCCTTCGGCGGCGGCTGTCAGGGCTGTGCGGCGGTCGATCTGACCCTCAAGCAGGGCGTCGAGCGCACGCTGTTGGAGCGCATTCCCGAGTTGGCCGGCATTCGCGATGTCACCGACCATACGGACACGACGAACGCCTACTACCGTTAGGAAGCAATGACTGCCTGCTGCGCGGCGGCGACGGTCGCGACGTGAATCAGCGCTCCCTTTCAGTATCCGAGGATTTTTCGGAAGGCTCCGCAGTCGCGGAGCCTTCGGCGTTTCCGGACTCCGCCGCATCGCCCGTACGGACCGCCGAAACATGCCGCAACCAGCGACCGAGCTGACTTTCCAGCTCACGCAGGCGCTGTGACTGCTGTTCCAGCAGCCTCCGCTGCTCGTCGATTCGCGCCTGCAGCAGTTCCCGCTCGCGCTGGCGATTCGCGGCCTGCTCTTCGGCGCGACGCCTGGCCCAGTCGGTTTCCCGGTGGCGCTTCTCCTCCTCGGAAAGCGTCGCGTTGACCTCCTCGATCTGCTGCTGCAGTGCTTCGAGACGCGTCTCGAGCTGACGTTCGCGGTGGGCTCGCGCCTTCTCCACCGCTTGCCGCTCACGGCGCGCTTCATCGAGCAGCCCCATCAGCCTCGCCTCGGCGCTTTCATGGCGCTGCTCCTCCTGGGCGAGCCGCGCACGGTTCTGCGCTTCTCGCTCCGCCATCGCTTTTCGATGCTCTTTCATTCGCTGTTCGTGCTCGGCCTGCTGTCCCTCGAGCCGCTCGTTCAAGCGGCGCAGGCGCTCCGCCAGCTGGTTCGCTTCCTGCCGCCATTGATCGCGTTCCGCTTCGCGGGTGGCCAGGGCAGCGCTGCGATCTTCCAGCCGTTGCTGGATGTCAGCCAGATGCTGGGCCAGCGCGGCTTCACGCTGTACCGCGTCTTCGGCCTGGCGCTGCGCCTCCTGCACGGCTTCCTGAGCTGCGACCACCTGGCGGTCAGCCTGTTCGCGATACTCTCCCAGCACCTCACCGGCCGCCTCCTGAGCGTGTTGCCACAGCCGCTCGGCGAGCGTCGCCACGCTTTCCGGAATGTCGCGGCCGGGCAGAGAGTCACGCCGCTCCTCTCGGCGGGCCCGCCATTCCCTCAGGTGCTCGCTGATGGTGGTGAAGCTCCCCGTACCCAGTACCTCACGCACCTTCTGTACGCTGGGCGTTTCCCCTTGGGCGAGCAGCGTCTCGATGGCTCGCTCAACGTCCTCGTACTGCACTCCGCTGCGCGCCATGTCGTTCTCCTCGATGGTGCATGTGATTCGGCCTGCGCCCAGGCGGCAAGCTCCGTCCGAGGCCGATGACGGCAGTATATCATATTGCGCGTATTACATAATTACACTATGAAATTTGGAATAAAATCAAGATTACGCGGCTTATCTTGACCATAGACTGCGTAATGCCGACAATCGTTGCGGCAAGTACGAAACATGGAAACCCATTGGACCGAGCGGGGAAGAGCGGATGCCAGACGATGCGGAGAGCAGGTCTTGCGCTGAGCCAATGCCCGCTTCCGGTGAGCGCCCCATTTCGGACCTGCCACGCGCACCAGGAGATGGCGGCCTCGAAAGCGCTGCCGCGCCGGCATCGGACATGCTGCACATCGCTGCGCGCAGCGATGCCGAGGCCGTGGCACGATGGCTTGCCGAGTACCGTGACAGCCCTCGTACGCAGCGTGCCTATCGCCGCGAGGCGGAGCGGTTGCTGTTGTGGCTGGGCGAGCAGGGCAGGGAGCTGGGCAGCCTGCGCCGTGACGATCTCGATGCCTTCGAAGCCTTTCTGGCCGACCCCAGACCCCGGCACCGCTGGGTGGGCCCACCACGACCACGCACCAGCGCCGAATGGCGACCCTTGCGCGGTCCGCTGTCGGCGGCCAGCCGTCGCCAGAGCCTGGTGATCCTGCAGGGGCTGTTCGCCTGGCTCCGCGAAGCCGGCTGGGTCGCTCACAATCCGTTTCGCCTGATGCGCGACAAGCGACGGCGCCTCGACAATCGTGCGCCACGTATCGAACGCTACCTGGAGCGACCGCTCTGGGAGTGGCTGTGGGCCTGGCTGAGCGCGCCGATCGATGAGGATGCCGCAGCGCGAGTGCGCTTCGAACGGTCACGGCGACGCTTCGTGTTCGGTTTTGCTTATCTGCTGGCTCCACGGATCGCCGAAATGAGCGCGGCACGCATGCAAGACTTCCACCGTCGCGAGGGACGCTGGTGGTGGCGGGTCGTGGGGAAGGGCGACAAGGTGGCGGTGATTCCCGTGCCACCGGACATGATGACGCTGCTCCAGGGCTGGCGCAGCGCTCTGGATCTTTCACCGCTACCGTCGCCCGGCGAAGAGGCGCCGCTGCTGCGCACCCTCGACGGCCGACGCGCTCTCGGCGCCAACCGGCTCTATCGACTGATACGCGAGACCTTCTGCGAGGCCGCCACAGCGCTGGAAGCGGAGCAGGGCGGAGAAGCGGCCGAGGCGGTGTCGCGCCTGCGCCGGGCCACACCGCACTGGCTGCGCCATACGGCGCTCACTCATCAGGCCCAGTCCGGCGTGGAGCTGCGTTTCCTGGCGGCTACCGCGCGCCATGCGCGGCTCGACACCACGGCCCGCTACCTGCATGCCGAGGACGAGGAATGGCACCGTCAGCAAGCCGTACATGGCCTCGTCGAAGCCCGGGGTGGAAGGCTATAATGGTCGTAACCCTTTCAAGGAGCCACCATGAGTATCGAAACCACTGCCGAGCAGGCCCAGCAGGAACTGCTCGACGAGTTCGACATGTTCGATAACTGGATGGATCGCTACCAGTACCTCATCGACATGGGCAAACAGTTGCCGGCCTTCCCCGATGAGTGGAAGACCGATGAACGCAAGATTCAGGGCTGTCAGTCGAACGTCTGGATGCATCACAGCCGCGACGGTGAACGGCTTCACTTCGAGGCGATTTCGGATGCTGCCATCGTCTCGGGACTGATCGCCGTTCTGATGCGCATCTACAACGACCGTCCAGCAGCCGAGATCCGTAACACCAGCCCGCATTTCCTCGAGGATCTGGGCCTCGACAAGCACCTGTCACCGACGCGCAGCAACGGTCTGCACAGCATGCTGGCACGCATCTACCAGGTTGCCGAAGAAGAGGCCGCCTGACACCGCGACGGCGCGAACAGGCTGTGCCTCAGTGCGATGCACCATCGCGGTGCCGGAAGTGTTCGTCCAGTTCAGGGTCGGCCCGGCACAGCGCCTCGCTGGGCCCGCCGGGTACCGGATCGATGCCGCCTTCGCAGCCGGGGTGGCAGCGAACGAGGCGTCGCGATGCCAGCCATCCACCCTTGAGTGGACCGTGCACGCGAATCGCCTCCAGTGTGTAATTGGAGCAGCTCGGCCAATAGCGACAGCGGGGACCGAGCAGAGGGCTCAGTGTTACCTGATAGAGTTTGACCAGGGCGACCATCGACCACCCCAGCGCACGCACCAGGCCGCGGACGAGTCCGCTGAGCCAGGCGGACAGGCAGGCCATGACTCAATGCCCCTGACCGTAGAGCGTCTCGGGGTCGACGAGAGGTGCGCTGACCACTTGTGCCTGGTTGCCCTCCAGCGCCACGTAGAAGCAGCTTCGGCGGCCGGTATGGCAGGCAGGACCGGTCTGCTCGACGTGCAGTAGCAGGGTGTCGCCATCGCAGTCGAGACGTGCAGCGCGCAGATGCTGCTGCTGCCCCGACGATTCCCCTTTGCGCCATAGCCGACCGCGCGAGCGCGACCAGTAACAGACGCGCCCGGTGTTCAACGTTTCCTCCAGAGCCTCGCGATTCATCCACGCCATCATCAGCACTTCGCCACTGTCATGCTGCTGGGCGATGGCGGGTATCAGGCCATCGGCGTTGAAACGTACGGCATCGAGGACATCGGCGAGCGGCCGGCTCGTCGCCTGCGCGGCGCGCTCGAGTTGCTTGAATAGATCGGCCATGGGCACTCCCAAAGAGAATCTCAGGCACTGGCAGTGGTCAGCAGGCACGCCTCGCAGCGCCCCAGCAGCTCGATGGTCTGGCGGTCCACGCGAAAACCGAGATCGCGAGCCCGGCGATCGAGCTGGGCATTGACGTCATCGAGGTGCAGCTCTTCGACACGACCGCATTCGCGGCAGATCAGCAGCTGAAAACCATGGGCGTGTTCCGGACAGGGGCAGGCCACGAAGGCATTGAGCGACTCGATACGATGCACGAGTCCTTGGTCGATGAGGAACTCGAGGGCTCGGTAGACCGTGGGCGGGCGAGCGGCGGCATGTTCGGCCGCCAGGCGATCGAGGAGTTCATAGGCCTTGAGCCCACCGCTGGCCGCCGCGATCATTTCGAGCACGCGACGGCGAATGGGCGTGAAGCGTACGCCGTGCCGCTGGCACTGTCGCTCGGCCTGCAGGAGCAGACTGCTGGTATCGGTCATGGCGGGTCCGCTGCGCTGAATACCGCCACCATTCTACGCGCCGGCAGCCATGCCGGCCAGCGGTGAGGCATCTTCCGGCGGCGGCAGCTCGCCACGGCGGGCGAAGTGGCGCTGCGCAAAATCGACGCGTGCTGCCACGTCGAGCCCGTCGGCTTGGCGCTCCACGCTGTCGAGACGTCGACGCAAGCCTTCCCCGTTGGCCATCTGGATAGCGAGGCCGGGGCGAGCATTGAGCTCCAACAGCATCGGCCCTCGATCACGATCGAGTACCATGTCGGTGCCCAGATAACCGAGCCCGGTCATCTCGTAGCAGCTCGCCGCCAGCATCAGCAGACTGCGCCAGTCGGGGATCGCCAGGCTGGCCAGCTCGTGGCCGGTATCGGGATGGTCGTGTCGCGCCCGATCGAACTGCACCCCGCGCAAGGCGCGCCCACTGGCAAGGTCCAGCCCCACGCCGACGGCCCCCTGGTGGAGATTGGCCTTGCCATCGGACGCCGCGGTGGAGAGCCGCATCATGGCCATCACCGGGTAGCCCCGGAACACCACCACCCGAATGTCGGGGACACCCTCGTAGGTATAGGCGGAGAAACGCTCGTCGAAGTTGATCAGCGCCTCGACGACGGCCACGTCAGGCGAGCCACCCAGCGAATAGAGCCCCGAGAGGATGTTGGAGACGTGACGCTCGAGATCCTTCAAGGTGAGCGCGGCTCCGCTGGGCTTGATGAAGCGATCGCCCTCGACGCGCTCGATGACGAGAATGCCCTTGCCGCCGCTACCCTTGGCGGGCTTGATCACGAACCCGGCCACACTGGCCACCATGTTGCCGAGATGCTTGATGCCGAACTGAGTGGTGACGGTGCCGATCAACGCCGGCGTGGTGATGCCATGCCGCTCGGCGAGCAGCTTGGTCTGGAGCTTGTCGTCGACCAGCGGGTAGAGCCGCCGATCGTTGTAGCGCCCGATGTAGCGGATGTTGCGGCGGTTCATGCCAATGATGCCGCGGCTTTTCAGTTGCTTGGGCCAGGCCCACATGGCATCAGTCCTCGGTGACGGGCTTGAAGCGACGCAGCTCGAGCAACCGGTAGCCGGTATAGTTGCCCAGCAACAGAATCAGCGCCATGAGTATCAGCTGAACGCCCAGGAAGTTGAACGTGATGTGACGAATCCAGGGATTGTTCATGGCGAGGTAGGCGAGTACTGCGGTGAGCAGGCTGCCTCCACCCTGGATCAGAACCTCCTTGGGGCCTTCCTCTTCCCACAGTATCGACATCCGTTCGATGGTCCAGGCGAGGATGATCATCGGGAAGAAGGTGATGGTCAGCCCGGCATTGAGCCCCACCCGATACGAGATCACCGAAAAGATCGAGATGATGGCGATCACCGTGATGATCACCGCCGACACTCTCGCCACCAGCAATAGGTTGAGGTAGGAGAGGTAATTGCGGATGACCAGCCCCACGGAGACGACCAACAGAAAGCCCACGATGCCGGTGAGCAGCGATGTCTGTATGAATGCCAGGGCGATCAGTACCGGCATGAAGGTGCCGGATGTCTTGATACCCACGATGACGCGCAGCACCACCACCACCAGAGCCCCGATCGGTATCAGCAGAATCGTCTGAAAGAGCGCCTGTTCTTCGAGGGGCAAGCTGTGGATGGAAAAGTTGAGCAGGGTATCCTCAACGAGCTGGCTACGCACGGCCGAGGCTGCCGGCTGGTTGCGCGAGATCATCGAAAAGTCGACGCGCGAATTGTTGCCGCCCTCGACTTCCAGCACTGCCTGACCGACCGACTCCCAGAGCAGCAGATTGTCCGGCTTGCCTTGCTCGCCGGTGCGCGGGTCGAAGAGGGCCCACTCGTTGTCGTCGAACACCTGAATCCAGGACGTCAGCCGCTGACGCCGTCGGCCATCCTCTAGCATCAACCCGCTGACCTGGCGAGCCCTGACGTCGGCCTGGTTGAGCAGGCGCACGAGCAGAGGAGTGCGGTCGAACTGCGTCAGCAGCAGGCGAGCGTTCTCGCCTTCGCGCTCGTCGGTGAAGTCGCTGATCAACTGACGCGCGAAGGAATAGGCATCGGCACTACGCGACCAGGCACGCTCGATGACCTGGCTGGCGGCCGTATCGTAGGGCGACTCCCAGACGATGTCGTTGCTTTCCGCGGGCGGCTCCACGTCCGCGTGACGCGACGAGGGCGATTCCAGTGCCTGGACGCTGTAATAGAGCTGTTGATCGCCCTCGGCCTCGCGGGTGGTCCACTCCGCACGACGTCCACCTCGCTCTTCGAGGAAGGTCAGGCCATAGCCGGGGGAGGCCGTGTGCTCGGTGAGAATGCGAAAGCCCTGCTGACTGGTGGGCAGCGCCATGTTGACCTTGGCGGGGCCACCGTCGGCGACGAAGTTGACCTCGGCCTGGATCTCCCAAACCTGGCGTTGCTCGCCGGGAGTCCAGGGCACTTCGAACTGGACGTGACGGTGCACCGTCAGGGCAGCGCCAGCGATTACCAGCAAGGCAATGATCAAATAGAAAGAGAGTCGTGACATGAATCTTCCTTGAGCGAGGCAACGGACCAGTCTTCGAGCATCGTCGCTCTTCAAGCATCGTCGCTGGAGGAAGCCTCATCCGACTGTTCCTCGGCGTCGTCGTACTCCGGACGCGGGTGCACGAACTGCTCGGCCACGTCGATCAATGCAATATCCATGAAGAAGCGGCGCCCGAGCAAGACCGGATAGTCGAGATGGGTACGATCGTTCAGGGTGAATTCCACGCGCTCGCTTATCGGTCCCAGCGATGTCATCAGGTTCACCACGGGACGGGATTGCTCACCGGCAGACTGGATGACACGAACGCGGCGTTCGACGGGCGCCTCGATCCACTCGCCGCGCACGCTCTCGATGACCGTATCGCTATCGACCAGGCCGAGCTTGAAGCGAACCCAGTTTTCTCCATCGCGTTCGAACTCGGTGACGTCAACGGCAGAAAGGGAAGAGGTATTGGCGCCCGAATCGATGCGTGCCTTGAGATAGGTACCCACGTCCGGCAACCCGATCCATTCGCTGCGACCCAGCACCACCTTGTCATTGAAGCGATCCGAAACGGCCTGGCAAGCACTCATGACATCGAGGCTCTGACCCGAGTCGTCATCCTGCGCGCTCATGTCGTTGCGCAGCTCGCGAAGCAGGCCGCCTACCTCGCGTACGTCAGCGACCAGCGTCTGCTGCGTGAGCTGCTGTTCCTCGAGCGCCTGCTGAGACACGCTGCAACTGCTGGATAGCGAGGCTTCCAGGCGGTCCATGCGAGCTTCGAATGCTTCGTTGGTCAGCGGTGGCGGCGTCGGTTCGCGGGGAGGCGTCAGGCCACACCCCGCAAGCATCAGGGAGGCCAGCGACATGACGGCGGACGTTCGCAGGAAATGGTGCATGAACAGGGCTTCACGGCGTGGAATGATCCCTGATGATACGGAGTCGCCGCGCCGCTTGTCCAACGCGGCGACGGGGTTCGGTTCGCCAAGCGTCAGTCATCACCACGAAGTGATCGTTGCGGTGTTCGACGCATGGCGTATTTAACATAATATACATTATGCGAACAATTGGGTCGCCCTATGCGTGGCATGGCGCACACCGTTCCTGCGTGGTCGCTATTGACGACAGACGACGACGCCCCGAAGCGTGCCTTCGGGGCGTCGTCGTCATCACTGCCGAGCGAAATCCGTCTCAGATCGGCTTCTTGTCATCCGCTTCGAGTTCTTCGGGCGGTGCGTAGGAGCCATCTTCGCGATGCACCTCCTTGCCGGTGATCGGCGGCGTGAAGACGCACGCCAGATGCATGGTCTTGTGCGCGCGCAACAGGTGCTCGTCATGCTGATCGAGGACATAGATGTCGCCCGGCTTGATCGGCCAGATCTTGCCGTCCGCCAGTGTCTCGACCTCGCCTTCGCCCTCGATGCAATACACCGACTCGAAGTGATGCTTGTAGTGGATATGCGTCTCGGTACCTTCGTAGATCCGCGTGATGTGGAACGAGAACTGGCCGCCGTCATTGGCCAGCACCAGGCGCGTGCTGTCCCAGTTACCGTTCTCGGCCTTGACCAGGCGATCGGTCTGGCGCGCTTCTTCGATATTGCGAACGATCATGGATGAATCCTCGTTGAATCGTTATCGGGCCGGCCGCATCCTCGCGGCCGGCCGATGGACCCATGGCCGACTTCCGGCCACCCTTGCAGACTATCAGCGCAGGGCCGACTTGGCGCTTTCTTCGAGAATGTCCAGCCCCTTGAGCAGGTCTTCGTCGGGGATGGTCAAGGGGCACAGGCACTTCACCACTTCACCGTCCTGGCCGCTGGTCTCGATCACAAGACCGTTCTCGAAGGCCTTGCCGGTGATCTTGTCGGCGATATCGCCGCTGCCCACGTCGATGCCACGCATCAGGCCGCGGCCTCGCTCCGAAGCCTCGATGCCCTGTTCGCGAATCCACGCAGCGATCCGGCCGAAACGCTCGGCGACGATCTCCCCCTTGCGCTGGACCTCCTCGGCAAAACTGTCATCGCGCCAGAAGTGTTCCAGAGCGGCCGCCGCCGTCGTGAACGCCAGCGCGAAACCGCGGAAGGTGCCGTTGTACTGGCCGGGCTTCCAGACATCCAGTTCGGGGCGCATCAGCACCTGGGAGAACGGCAGGCCCAGGCCGGAAAGCGACTTGGAATTGGTGACGATGTCGGGCACCACGCCGGCATGCTCGAAACTGAAGAACTTGCCGGTACGCCCGCAACCCGCCTGAATGTCGTCGACGATCAGCAGGATGTCGTGGGCACGGCAGATGCCTTCCAGGCGCTTGAGCCACTCCAGGCCACAGGCGTTGATCCCCCCTTCGCCCTGTACCGTCTCTACGATGACGCCGGCCGGCACGTCGAGACCGCCGGACTTGTCGCCCAGCAGTTTCTCGAAGTAGTCGAGGGTATCGGTCCCCTCGCCCAGGTAGCCGTCGTAAGGCAGGAAGCTACCGCCTACCGTCGGCACGCCACCGGTGGCCTCGCGGAATTTGCGGTTGCCGGTGGTGGCCAGTGCGCCCATGGTCACGCCGTGGAAGCCATTGGTGAAGGTGACGATGTTGTGGCGACCCTTGGCATTGCGCGCCAGGCGAATGGCCGCTTCGACGGCGTTGGTACCGGTAGGCCCGGGGAACTGCACCTTGTAGTCCAGGCCTCGTGGCTTGAGGATGACCTCCTCGAAGGTTTCCAGATAATGGCGTTTGGCCGCGGTGAAGAAGTCCAGACCGTGAACGATGTTGTCCTCGGCCAGATAGTCCAGCAGGGCCTGCTTGATCTGCGGATTGTTGTGTCCATAGTTCAGGGTACCGGCACCGGCGAGAAAGTCGATGTATTCGCGCCCCGCTTCATCGGTCAACCGGGCATTCTGGGCCTTGGTGAACACGACCGGAAAAGCGCGCGAATAGGTCCGAACGTTGGATTCCATGCGTTCGAGGGTCTGGGTCTGCATCGTGCGACCTCCTTGGGATGGGAATGACATAGCGGGTGACGCGGATGATCATGCATGATCATCCGGGCGTATGTTCGGGCGGGCCTATCAGAGTCGATCGGTCTCGAAAGGACCGATACGCACCAGATTCTCGGGATCGTGCTCGCCGCCGAGCTGGTCCGTAGAGAAGTATTCACGACTGTTGAGCGGTGCCTGCCAGCGATCTGCGAGGCGCCGGAAGAGTCCCCATGAGGCCTGGTTGTCAGGCGTGATGGTGGTCTCCAGGTGATGGACCTCGGACAGCTCGGAGCGTGTCATCACGGCCTCTACCAGGCGGCGAGCGAGTCCGGTGCCGCGGGCTTTCTCACCGACGGCCACCTGCCACAGGAAATAGGTGTCGGGCGCATTGCTCTTCACGTAGCCGGAAACGAAGCCGACGATATCGCCCTCCTCGTCGGTGGCTACCGCACAGGTATCCCGAAACTGGGTGGCCAGCAGCAGGTAAGCGTAGGCGGAATTCACATCCAACGGAGGACAGGACTTGACCAGTTCGTAGATGCCCCAGCCGTCATCGGGATTGGGCTTGCGAATGAACAACGGCGCAGCATCACTGCCGACGACGGCATCCGCCACGCTGGGACGGGCAAGGTCGGCTGAAGGAGTGAAAGGCTGTGGAGTCAGGTTCATGGTTTGGCTTCGCTGTAGCGATGTCGAAAGCATGATAGCAGGGCTTGCCGCCAAATCAAAACGGGCATTATGGCTGATGCATCATTCCATAACGCCAGATTATGTTCGACGCCAATGCGTTGGGCCATGCTTCCTAGTCTAGTCCAGCCGCTCTGGCTTCTCCTGGAGCAACGACGGCGAGACGCCCTATGTCCCGATGTCCCGCCGTCATGCTGCACAGGGATGCACACCGCCGAGAAACGTCAGGTACGGCTCGGTGTACGCAGCGTCACGAACTCCTCCGCCCCGGTGGGATGGATGCCCACGGTGGCATCGAAATCGGCCTTGGTCAGGCCGGCCCGTACGGCGATGGCGATACCCTGTATCACCTCGCCGGCCTCCTCTCCCACCATGTGTGCACCGACCACCACGTCGCTGGCATCGTCGACGATGAGCTTGATCAGACAGCGCTCCTGACTGCCGGAAAGCGTGTGCTTGAGCGGACGGAAGTCGGTACGGTAGACGCGCACGGCACCGCAGCGCTGCCGAGCCGCCTCTTCGGAGAGGCCCACCGTACCGATGTTGGGATGACAGAACACCGCCGTGGCGATGCGCTCGTAGTCGAGGGGCTTCGGCGCAGCGTCACCGAAATGGTGCTGCACCAGTTGCATCGCCTCGGCCAGCGCCACCGGGGTGAGCTCGGGGCCCCCGGTCACGTCGCCCAGAGCAAGGATCGATGGCACCGAGGTCTCGAAACGCTCGTTGACCGACAGATGCCCGCTGTCGGTGAGTTCGATGCCCAGAGCATCCAGGCCGAGCTCCGCCAGATGAGGGCGCCTACCCGTCGCCGCCAATACCGCATCCACTTCGAGGACATCGCCGGAGGTCAAGGTCACCGTCAGGCCCGTCTCGCCCCGGTCGATGCGCTCGATGTTGCTCCCGAAGTGCAACTGCACCCCTTTCTTGGCCATCTCGTCGCGCGCGAACTCGCGCACCTCCCGATCGAAACCGCGCAGAAACAGCTCCCCTCGGTAGATCAGGTGGGTCTCGCTACCCAGACCGTTGAAGATGCTGGCGAACTCCACGGCGATGTAACCGCCGCCCAGCACCAGGAATCGCTCGGGGAACCGCTCCAGATCGAACACCTCGTTGGAGGTCACCACATGCTCGTTGCCCGGGAAATTCGGCACCCAGGGCCACCCGCCCACGGCGACGAGTATCTTCTCGGCGCTCAGCCTTTCCCCCGACACCTCCACGCGATGCGCATCGAGAATGCGCGCCCGCCCATGGATCAGATGCACGCCGGCACTCTCCAGCAGATCGTCGTAGATGCCATTGAGGCGCTTTATCTCGCTGATCTTGTTGTCGCGCAAGGTGGGCCAATCGAACTGCGGCGCGGCGGGCAGCGTCCAGCCGAAGCCGGCGCTGTCGTCGAACGCATCGTGGAAGTGGGCGGCATGCGAGTAAAGCTTCTTGGGCACGCATCCCACGTTGACGCAGGTGCCGCCCAGGTAACGCTCCTCGGCCACCGCGACCCGTGCGCCGCTGGCGGCGGCGGTGCGTGCTGCCCGGACGCCGCCGGAACCGGCGCCGATGACGAAGAGGTCGTAGTCGAAGTCTGACACGGCAGTCTCCTTGCTCCTGGGATGTCGGGCGCCGTCGCGGTCCCGCTCGTTGAGCGTGATGGTACCAGCCATGTCCGGACCGCGGGAGAGCGCGGTTGACGCGGGCACCAGCCGGGGTTACAAGGGCCGGCCTACCGGTCGACAACAGGAACTGCCGAGATGAAACAGGAAATCGCCGCCCTGCTCGACAACAATCGCGCCTGGTCCCAGCGAATGTGCCAGGAGGATCCCGATTTCTTCGCTCGGCTGTCACGACAGCAGAATCCCGACTACCTATGGATCGGCTGCTCCGACAGCCGCGTACCCGCCAATCAGATCATCTCGCTGCCGCCGGGCGAAGTCTTCGTACATCGCAATGTGGCCAACCTCGTCCATCACAACGATCTCAACGCCCTGTCGGTGCTGCAGTACGCCGTGGACGTGCTCGAAGTCCGTCACATCATGGTCGTCGGACATTATGGCTGCGGCGGCGTGCGAGCCGCCGTCGAGGGCGGTGACAACGGCATGGTCGATCTCTGGCTGCATTCGGTTCGTGAACTATACTGCCAACATCGCCATGAGCTGGCCGACCTGCCGCTGGACGATCGGGTGAATCGCATGTGCGAATTCAACGTGCGTTCGCAGGTCATGAACGTGTGCCACAACAAGATCATCCAGCAGGCTTGGCAGCGCGGCCAGCATCTGGCCGTCCACGGCTGGATCTACGGCCTAGACGATGGTCGAATTCGCGACCTCGAATGCAGCGTCACCGACCTGGATCAGGTCGCGACTCTTTACCGCATCGAGCAAGTAACGGCACCGCCGGCACGGTGATCCCCTTCTCCCGACCATCGCCGTTCATGCACCTGGCGCATGGCTCCTCTCGGAATTTCGATTGTTCTGTTCTCGCCCGGATCCCTATGTTAGCGAACGTACCATGAGCGCGACC
Source organism: Billgrantia gudaonensis (assembly GCF_900100195.1). Classification (GTDB taxonomy): domain Bacteria; phylum Pseudomonadota; class Gammaproteobacteria; order Pseudomonadales; family Halomonadaceae; genus Halomonas; species Halomonas gudaonensis. The sequence continues at coordinate 7,074 of NZ_FNES01000008.1, read as the reverse complement.
GACCGGGTCGCGCGCCAACAACAACCCGACAAGGGAATTACACATGACTTTCAAGAAGACCCTGCTAGCCGGCATGATCGGCGCCACCGTGACCGGCGCGACGCTGCTGCCGAGCCTGGCCGCTGCACAGACCACCCTGCGCATGGCCTACGATGCAGACCCGGTATCACTGGACATCCACGAGCAGCTATCGGGCGGCATTCTGCAGCTCTCCCACATGACCCATGATCCCCTGGTGCGCTGGACGAGCGATCTCGACTTCGAGCCGCGCCTGGCCACTGGCTGGGAGCAGGTCGACGACACCACCATGCGCATGACCCTGCGCGAAGGCGTCGAGTTCCACAGCGGCAACGCCTTCACCGCCGACGACGTGGTGTGGACCGTGGAGCGTCTCAAGCGCAGCCCGGACTTCAAGGGCATCTTCACCCCTGTCGAAAGCGTCACTGCCATCGACGAACATACCGTCGAGTTCAAGACCGGCGAACCCTATCCGCTGCTGCTCAACCTGGCCACCTACGTCTTCCCGATGGACAGCGCCTTCTACAGCGGCACCGCCGAGGATGGCGATCCCAAGGACGAGATCGTCAAGAACGGCAACTCCTTCGCCTCGTCCAACCTCTCCGGAACCGGGCCTTTCACCGTGGTCGAGCACCAGAAAGGCACCCGCATGGAGTTCGAGCGTAACCCCGACTACTGGGACGAGGATTCCCCGGGCAACGTCGATCGCATCGTGCACACGCCGATCAGCGAGAACGCCACCCGCGTGGCCGCTCTGCTTTCCGGCGACGTCGACTTCATCGCCCCGGTGCCGCCCAACGACCTGGAGCGGGTACGTGAAAGCGACGATGCCGAGCTCGTCACCATGTCCGGTACCCGCATCATCTTCTTCCACATGGACCAGAACCGCGTCGATGCCTTCCAGGACGAGCGGGTGCGCCAGGCCTTCGCCTACGCCGTGAACCAGGATGCCATCGCCGATCGCCTGATGAAGGGCTTCGCCACGCCGGCGGCGCAGTTCTCTCCCAAAGGCTATGCGGGCCACATCGAGTCTCTCGAGCGCCGCTATGACCTGGAGAAGGCCCAGGAACTGATGGCCGAGGCCGGCTATGCCGATGGCTTCGAGATCACCATGATGGCGCCCAACAACCGCTACGTGAACGACGCCAAGATCGCCCAGGCGGTCGCCACCATGCTGGCGCGCATCAACGTCGACGTCGACCTCAAGACCATGCCCAAGGCGCAGTACTGGGGCGAGTTCGACGACCGTGCCGCCGACATGATGATGATCGGCTGGCACGCCGATACCGAGGACAGCGCCAACTTCCACGAGTACCTGACCGCCTGCCCGGATGCAGACACGGGGGCCGGCCAATACAACGCCGGCAACTACTGCAACCCGGAACTCGACAAGCTGGTCTCCGAGGCCAACGTCGAGGTCGATCTCGAACAGCGCGCCGAGATGCTTCAGCAGGTCGAGCAGACCCTCTACGACGAGGCTGCCTTCGTGCCGCTGCACTGGCAGGATCTGGCCTGGGCCTCCGCCCCCAACGTCGACATCGAACCGGTGCTCAACGTGATGAACTTCCCCTACCTCGGGGATCTGGTCATCGAGGAAGAGTGATCCATTCCGCCGGCCACCCGGCCGGCAACCCATGAACCTGACCCGGTGACACGCCCCGCAGGGGCGTGTCGCCTTGCGTTGCCAACAGGACGCCACCCATGATCGCCTTTCTGGTCAAGCGCATCTTTCATGCGCTGCTGGTGATGTTCGTCATCAGCCTCATCGCCTTTTCGATACAGGACAACCTGGGCGACCCCATCCAGCAGATGGTCGGCCAGTCGGTGCCCGAGAGCGAGCGAGAAGCCCTGCGCGAAGAACTGGGCCTCAACGATCCCTTCCTGGTGCAGTACCTGCGTTTTGCCAAGAATGCCGCCCGGTTCGATTTCGGCTACTCCTACAATTTCAACCAGCCCACCACCGAGGTGATTGCCAGGCACCTGCCAGCGACGCTGGAGCTGGTGGCAGCGGCCACCTTTCTGATCATCGCGCTGTCGGTGCCCATCGGCGTGTATAGCGCCATCAAACCGAGGGCCTGGCTGTCGCGCTTCTTCATGGGCGTCTCCATCGTCGGCATCTCGATTCCGGTGTTTCTGACCGCCATCGTGCTGATCCAGCTGTTCGCCATCGGCGTGAGCTGGACGCCCTTCCCCACCGATACCGCCTGGGGAAACTGGCTCAACGACCTGGTCACCACCGAAGGCGGCATGCCGGCCTACGGTCGCGGCGATCCGGTCCACGTCTTCGGCACCTGGTATACCAACTTCGCCTCACCCCGAGGCCTGCTCTACCTGGTGCTGCCGGCCATCTCGCTGGCCTCGATCATGCTGCCTCTGTTCATTCGCCTGATCCGTGCCGAGATGCTGGAAGTGCTGCAATCGGAGTACGTCAAGTTCGCCCGCGCCAAGGGCATCCGTCTGCGCCGCATCTACTTCCTGCACGCGCTCAAGAACACCATGCTACCGGTGATCACCGTGGGCGGGGTGCAGATCGGGACCCTGGTCGCCTACACCATCCTCACTGAGACGGTCTTTCAGTGGCCGGGGATGGGGCTGATGTTCCTCGACGCCATCGAGCGCTCAGACATCCCGCTGATCGTCACCTATCTGATGATCGTGGGGCTGATCTTCGTGATCACCAACACCCTGGTCGACCTCATCTATGGCCTGGTCAATCCCACCGTCAAGCTGACAGGGAAACCCGCATGAGCACTTTGAACTCCGCCATCGAGAGCTCCCCCGCCACGAGTCGCTGGCAGCGCTTTCGCGACTCCTATCTCCTCTACAGCTTCAAGCGCGACCTGGTCGCCCAGCTGAGCCTGATCGTGTTCATTGCCCTGGTGGCCTGCGCCGTCCTGGCGCCCTGGCTGGCGCCGATGAACCCCTATGACCTGGCACAGATCGACATTCTCGCCTCGGAACTTCCGCCCTTCTGGATTCCCGGCAGCGAGGAGGCCTACGTCCTCGGTACGGACGCCCAGGGTCGCGACCTGCTATCCACCATTCTCTACGGCGCGCGGGTATCGCTGATCATCGGTTTCGGCGCCGTGGCCCTGCAGGCGATCCTGGGGATCTGCTTCGGGCTGCTGGCCGGCTACCTGGGCGGTCGCATCGATGCCTTCCTGATGCGCCTGGCCGACATCCAACTCTCCTTTTCCACCCTGATGGTGGCCATCGTGGTTGGCGCTGTGGTCAAGGCGATCTTCGGCAGTGCCACCTTCAGCGCCTATGCCGTGCCGCTTCTGGTGCTGATCATCGGTCTCGCCGAATGGCCGCAGTACGCGCGCACGGTGCGTGCTTCGGTGCTCGCCGAGAAAGGCAAGGAGTACGTCGATGCCGCCCGCACCATGGGCCTCTCAAGCCGACGCATCATGTTTCGACACATCCTGCCCAACACCCTGTCGCCGATCTTCGTCATCTCCACGGTGCAAGTGGCCAACGCCATCATCTCCGAGGCGGCACTTTCCTTCCTGGGACTGGGCATGCCAGAGACGCACCCGTCGCTGGGTTCGCTGATCAAGTCGGGCTTCGACTACCTTCAGTCCGGCTCCTGGTGGATCACGCTGCTTCCCGGTGCCGTGCTGGTGGTGCTGGTGCTGGTGATCAACCTGCTCGGCGACTGGCTGCGCGACGTGCTCAACCCGCGCCTCTACAAGGGCTGACAACGCTTCCGGAGATCCCATGTCACTTCTCGAAGTCAACAACCTGGACGTGCGTTTCGCCCTGCGTCGCGGCGACGTCAAGGCGCTGCGCGATGTCTGCTTCACCCTCGATCGCGGTGAACGATTGGGCATCGTGGGCGAATCCGGCGCCGGCAAGTCGGTGGCCGCTTTCAGCTTGCTCAATCTGATCGCCAAACCCGGCTACATCGCCGGCGGCAGCGTTCGCTTCGACGGCCAGGAGCTCACCGGCATGAGCGACCGGGCGCTGCGTCGAATTCGCGGCCATCGCATCTCGATGATCTTCCAGGATCCGATGATGACCCTCAACCCGGTGCTCACCATCGGCGAGCAAATGATCGAGTGTCTCAAGGCGCACCGCCGCATCGCCAGCCGCGAGGCGCGCGCCATCGCCCTGCGCAAGCTCCAGCAGGTACAGATCCCTTCACCCGAGGCGCGTCTCGATCAATACCCGCACGAGCTTTCGGGCGGCATGCGGCAACGGGTGATCATCGCCATCGCCCTGCTGCTCGACCCGGACATCATCATCGCCGACGAGCCGACCACAGCACTGGACGTGACCATCCAAGCCGAGATCATGGCGCTGCTGCTGGAGCTGTGTGAGAAGCACAACGTCGGCCTGATCCTGATCACGCACGATCTCGGCGTCGTCAGCCAGGTGACCCAGCGGATGCTGGTGATGTATGCCGGCCGGGTGATCGAGCAGGGTCCGACCCGCGAGATCATCAACGCCCCCCAGCATCCCTACACCCAGGGGCTGATGAACGCCCTGCCGCAGATGGCCACTCCAGGCGAACGGCTCAACCAGATTCCCGGCAGCATGCCATCGCTGGACAACCTGCCCAGTGGCTGCGCCTTCCACCCGCGCTGCAGTTTTACCCAGCGAGCCGACGGCAGCGAACGTTCCGCCTGCCATTCACAGGTACCCGAGTTCGTTACCTCGGGCAACTGCCGGGTGGCCTGCCACATGGTGACCGAAATGCTCGAGCGCGAACGCATCCCGGCGGAGGAGACAACACGATGACAGCCACGATGACCGCTCCCGCTGGCGAGACGGCGGCTCCTGACACCACCCGGCCGCTGTTGGAAATTCGCGGCCTCGAGAAGCGCTTCTCGCTCTCCGGCGACTTTCTCGAGCAGTTGAAGTTCAAAGGCGGCAAGCTGATCCGCGAACAGAAGCGCGTGCATGCCATCAACGGCGTCGACCTGGAGATCCAGCGCGGCGAGGCACTGTGCGTGGTCGGCGAATCGGGCTGTGGCAAGTCCACCGTGGCGCGCACGGTGATGGGGCTGCTGCATCCCTCGGCTGGCGAGATCCGCTATGACGGCCAACGCATCGACGACCTCTCCACCCAGGCGCTGATGCCCTACCGTCGGCGCATGCAGATGATCTTCCAGAACCCCTACGCCTCGCTCAATCCCCGCATGACCATCCAGCAGACTCTGGAGGAGCCGATTCGTCTCCACCATCCGGATTGGCCCCGCCAGAAAGTCGCCGACAAGGTCGCCGAGGTGATGGCCTCGGTCGGCATCGCGCAGGACTGGGGCAAGCGCTACGGGCACGAGTTCTCCGGCGGCCAGCGACAGCGCATTGCCATCGCCCGGGCGTTGGCCGTGGATCCGGAGTTCATCGTCGCCGACGAACCCATCTCGGCACTCGACGTCTCCATCCAGGCGCAGGTCCTCAACCTGCTGATGGATGCCCAACAGCAGCACAATCTGACCTACCTGTTCATCACCCACGATCTGGCCGTGGTTGAGCACTTCGGCACCCGGGTGGCCGTGATGTACCTGGGACGGGTGTGCGAGGTCGCCCCTACGGCCACGCTGTTCGCCACGCCGCGCCACCCCTACACCCGCGCGCTGATCTCGGCGATTCCGCGCCTCGAGGACGACCGCCCGCAGCACATTCGCCTGGAGGGAGAAGTGCCGACGCCGGTCGACCTTCCCTCGGGATGCGTCTTCCACGCTCGCTGCCCGCACGCCGATGCGCGCTGCCGCGAGGAGGTGCCGGCGCTGATCGCCAGCGATGGAGGCGCCCAGGTCGCGTGTCATGCCGTAGAAGAAGGCCGGCTCGACTGAAGCCGGCCTCACTCTGGCATAATGGCGGGTTTGGGCCCCGCCTGCACTGGGAGGCGACATGGAACTACGCTGGCTGGAAGACTTCATTGCCCTGGCCCACACCCGCCATTTCTCGCGGGCCGCCGAGCAGCAGAACGTCACCCAGCCGACCTTTTCACGGCGCATCAAGCTGCTCGAGGAGGAGATGGGGACCACCCTGGTCAACCGTCAGACGCTGCCGCTGTCGTTGACACCGGCCGGCGAGGAATTCCTCAGCTTGTGCCATGACGTTTCCCGGCGCGTCACCGAGGGGCGCCGGCGCCTGACCCAGCTCGCCGAAAGGCAGTCGGGACAGCTGCGCCTGGCGGCGCCGCAAAGCCTGCTGATCCACTTCATGCCGCAGTGGCTCGGCCAGTGGAGCACACCGCCTCCGGTCGCCCCCTATCTGCGCGCCACCGGCTGGCTGGTGGACGACTACTTTCGGGCACTGGCCCGTGAGGAGTGCGATCTGGTGCTGTGCTACTGGACACCCATGCCCTGTGGCATCGAGCCCGACACCGAAGGCTTCGAAGCCCGGCACCTCGACCGCGAGCGGTTGATCCCGGTCTCGCTGCCGGAAGCGGACGGCCGTCCCCGGTTCTCTCTCGACGGCGCCTCGCGCCTGCCGCTGATCGCCTATCATCCCCGCGGACTGATCGATGCTGCGATTCGCGCTCACCTGGCCCGCCTCGGTGAAGCCCCGGAATTCAGCATCCTCAACGAAAGCATCCAGAGCGGTAACATTCGCGAACTGGTGGCGCTGGGCTACGGTCTCGGCTGGCTGCCCGAGCGCAGCGTGCGTGACGCGCTTGCCGCCGGTTCGCTGGTGCCCGCCGGCGGTACACGCTGGCAGGTTCCACTGGAGATTCGCCTCTATCGTCGCGCCGACGACGACCGGCCGGCCGTGACGACGTTCTGGGACGCCCTGTCGACGGCCCCGCCCTAGATACCATCTCTCCTAACCGGCCACAAACATTCCATCAGGCGGTTTGTGGCCGATATTCGGTCTGGGTCTTGAGGACACCGTAAGCGATGTGGATCAGCTTCCGCATCGCCGCCCCCAAGGCCGCCATTTTGCTCTTGCCGTTTGTTATAAGCCGCTGGTATAGCGCCGAGATATCCGGATTTCGCCTCAGCCCGACGACGGCTGCCATGTACAGGCTCTGACGCAGTTTCGGATTGCCGGCTTTCGACAAGCGGGGACGTCCCCGTACGGAGCTACCCGATTCCCAACTGA
>NZ_FNES01000020.1 GCF_900100195.1 Billgrantia gudaonensis | reverse complement strand
CCGTCGCCGTCCTCGCCCAGCTCGAGGCGGAACACCTCGCCGTCCGCGGCGCTGCCGACGATGGCGTCACCGTCGGTGCCCAGGGTGATCGACTCGCCACCGCTGGTCAGGCCGCTGGCCGTGCCGGCGTCGACGTCCAGGCTCAGGCCGTAGCTCCAGCTGGTGCTGCCTTCGCCGTCGGCACCGTAGTCGCTGTCGGTCACGCTGAAGATGCTGTCCAGGCGCACGCTGTCGCGGTCGGTCAGTGCGGCATCGCTGGTCGCCAGTTCAGCCGCCGAGGCGGCGGATTCGACGCTGATGCTCGGGCCGTCGTCGCTGAAGCTGACCAACCCGCCCAGGTCGATGCTGGCGCTGTCGGTGGCGGTGTCGCCGTCACCGTCGGTGACGGTGACCGTGCCGGTCAGGGCGACCAGCTCCTCGGCCAGGCTCAGCACGTCGTCGCTGTAGTCCTCGCTGTCGCTATCGCCGTGATCCAGCGCGGCGAACTGCTCGAGGGTGACTTCGCCCTCGCCGTCGACGCTGAGACTGAACACGGTGTTGCCGTCGGTCACGCCATCGGCGCTGCCGGCGGTGCTGCCGACGATCTGGCCGTCAATGTCGAACAGGTGGACGGCGTTGCCGTCGCTCTCCAGGCCGCTGTCGGCACCGTCGCTGACGCCATCGGCCAGCCCCAGGGCGTAGCTCCAACTGGTACCGGCTTCGCCGTCGGCACCGGGGTCGATCCATGGATAGAATGCAGCAGCAAAACCAGCTGTATCCGAACTGACGCCTTCGCTGTCAACTTCTGCATCCGCTGTTGCAAGCTCTGATTCGACCCCATCACCCAGCCAGACGTCTACCGTAGGCTCGTCATCCACGAAGTTGATCAGGCTGCCCAGGTCGAGCTCCTGGCTCGATGAAACGCTGTCGTCGTCCGCATCGGTCACGGTGAGCGTGCCGGTGAGCGCGATCAGGTCGCTAGGAATGGAGACGGTCTGACCGGGCTCGCCCCCTTCGGGGTGATCGATGGCCTGGAACTGCCCCAGCGTTATCGAGGCCTCTTCGCCTTCGCCCTGGATGTCGAGGGCAAAGACGACGTCACTAGAAGGCAACTCACCATCGATATCAGGAGGCGTCGTGCTGGTGCTGCCGACGATGCCCATGTTGCCATTCGGGCCTTCGACTTCATGCAGGTAGATGGTCTCGCCACCGGCCGTCAGCCCCGAGTCGACGGGGGCACCGCCCTCGCTGCCTGTGAGAGAGAGGCCGTAGCTCCACTCCGCAGTGCCCGGGCCATCGGCGCCGTAATCGATGGAAGCATCGAAGAAGCTGGCCAGCGACTGGCTTGCCATGCTGACGGGGATCGCCGGGAAAGGCTGGCCATCCGAGGGAAAGTCATCTTGCCCCGGTTCGAGAACCACCTCCTGCTGCGGAATCTCGCCCGAAGGATAGTCAGTCTCAGCATCAAGGGTCGTCAGGGTCAGCTCTTCGAGATTGCCGGTCGTGAACTCGGTGATGCTGGGCAGGTCGTCGAGGATGGTGACGTCGAAGTCGCCTTCCGCGGTGGAGCCGTCGCCACTGGTAACGGTGAAGGTCAGGCCGGCCAGCGCCTCGTCGAGGCCTTCTTCGTGCAGCAGGTTGCCCACTTGGTTGGCGGTGAATTCACCGCTGGTGGGATCGACTTCCACGGTGAAGACGAGGGATTCGCGGCCTGGGGAAAAGGCAGAGAGCGTGTTGCTGTCACCGTCCCAGCTGAACTGAAGCAGCTCGCGACCGACCTGCAGTTCGGCGCCATCCATGCCGGCGAAGGAGACGCTGCCGGCGCCGCTGGAACCGAAGGAGAAGTCGAGCACGCCGGTTGCCACCGAGCCGTCTTCGCTGAGCGTTTCCGCATCCTGCAGCTCGATACCGGTAGCACTGGCCGAGGGAGGAACGACATCCGCCGGCGCCACGTCGTCCTCGAAGTCAGGGCCGCCGGCATTCGCCCCGGCGAACGTGAATGCCAGCGGATCGACGTCTTCGCTGATGCGCGCCAGACGCACGAAATCGTGCCCGCCACCGTCGGCGCCGCCACCGCCGGCACCGGCTGCCGTGGCATCCAACGCCTCGAGCAGGTCGCCGTCTTCTTCTTCCACCGCGGCCAGCAGCGCGTCGATGTCGTCATCCATGGCCGCGAATTCGGATTCGTCGACTTCCTGTTCGGCATCGAGATCCGGCGTGATGGTGACTTCCTCGCCGCCGGCCACCACCGTCGGGTCGAGGCCGTCACCGAAATCCAGCTGCACGCGCCCATTGTCGGAGGTGACGAGCACCTCGCCTTCCTGAAGAGTATCGCCCACGCTCAGTTCGCGAAGGTTGCCGTCTTCATCGCGCGCCCAGGCCTGACCGGTAATGGATACGACGGTGGCAATGCTCATGGCTCATCTCCCTGCGTACGTCGAAAATCGCGTTATCTATACGCTGCGCACAGCATGGATACCGTGCGCGCGTATGGTTCGTATGAGATTCAAGGTAGGCAGGGCGTGGGCCGCTGGGTATTGTACCGATGGACAAGTAACGAAATGTTGCGACGATTACGACACTTCGGCGTGCTGCCCCAATCGCAGCACCAGTTGCATGCGGTCGCGCACCCCGAGCTTGCGGAAAACGGCCCCCAAATGGGCCTTGACGGTCCGCTCGGTGATGTCGAGGTGGCGCGCCACTTCCTTGTTGCTCTTGCCACGGGCCACCGCCAAGGCGACGTCACGCTCGCGCTCGGTGAGTGCCGATAGCTCGTCGCTGGGCAGGCGCGGTTCACCGCCAAGGGCCTGATAGGTGGCCCCTAGAACACGCCCCATGAGGTCGGCGGGCACCCAAATGCCCTGATTCTGCGTCACCAGCGCGGCCTGTTCCATCAGCGCCGGTTTCGCCAAGGCGTGCAGGTAGCCGCGGGCGCCTGCCTGGAGCGCCTGGAGGGCATCGTGGCCGCTGGGCGCCAGGCTCATGATCACGACGATGACGCCGCGCTGCCCCAGGGGCATTGCCAGACTCGGCCATTGAGGCGTGTCGTCCATGATCCAGACGGCATCGCCGGGCATCGCCAGCAGCTTGGCATCGGCAGCGGAAACTAGCCGTGCCGCGGGAAAGGCTTCGCGCCAACGAGGAAATTCGTCACGTCCGTGACTGACGAACCAGTGTGCCATCATCGTTCTCCCATGGAATCGCGCCAGGCTCGCAACACCGGCTTGAGGAGGAACTGCATCACGGTGCGCTTGCCAGTCATGATGTCGACCTCAGCCGTCATGCCGGGAATGACCTGAATGTCGCTGTCCAGCGATTCGCCTTCCAGGCTGCGGACTCGCACCAGATAGAAGGTGTTGTCGTCGTCGTCGGTGATGGTATCGGCACTGATGTGGTCCAGCTCGGCCTTCAGGCCACCATAGATGCTGTAGTCGTAGGCCGTGAGCTTGATGGTCGCCGGCTGGCCAGGGCTCAAGAAGGCGATGTCCTGAGGGGCGATCCGCGCTTCGACGAGCAACTGTTCGTCGCTGGGCACGACGCTGACCACCTCCTGTCCAGGCTGAACCACGCCACCAACGGTATTGATCTCCAGCTTTTGCACCACGCCATCCACCGGCGAGCGCAGTTCGGCCAGGCGCACGCGATCCTGCAACCCGGTACTCGATTCATTCAGCGCATTGAGATCGCCAAGCGTCTGGGCCAGGTCATTGCGCCAGTCGCTACGCCGTTCACTGCCGAGCTCGCTGAGCTGGCCTTCGGCTTCCTCTACGGCCGCTTCGAGGCGCCCCACCGCGGCCTCCGACTGTTCGCGCTCACCGCGCGCCTGCGAGACCTCGCGCTCGAGCCGCAGGATGTCCACTTCCGACACGGCTCCGGACTCGAGCAACGGTCGAGTGAGATTGAGCTCGCGACTGGCCATGTTGAATTCGCGTTCGGCCGCCTCCAAGCGCGCATTGGCCTCACGCAGCTCTTGCTCGCGCTGACGAATGCGGTCGCGCAGCACGTTCTCCTGCTCGCGGAGCTCCTCGCGACGGCTCTCGTAGACCTGGCGCTCCTGCAAGACGATGTCCGGCACTTCGGCTCGCAGTTGCTCATCGGGATTGAACGGCGTGTCGGTCACCAGCGCCCGGAAGCGTTCGATGCGCGCACGCAGCGCCAGGGCCTGGGCGCGATTCTCACGAAAGTCGGACACGTAGCGCGTCGGATCGATACTGATCAACACCTCGCCCTTTTCGACCACCTGACCTTCGCGCACGAGGATTTCCTGCACCACGCCGCCATCCAGCGACTGGATGCGCTGCAGCTGCTGCGCAGGGATGACACGGCCGGCACCGCGGGTCACTTCGTCGATCGAAGCGAAATACGACCAGACGATCAGCGCTACGACGGCGAGCAGGAACACGTACAGCAAGGCACGTGCTCGCATCGGATCCTGCTGCATGCGCGCCCAGTCCGCATCGCTGGCCCAGTCGCGGTTCAAGTGCGCTGCCGTGACACGGCGCGCGAAGAGCCGATCGATCAGAGGTCGAAACGGCTTACCGCCCACCGTGGAAAATCGCCCGATGGCCTCGAAGCCTTGCTGTTCGGCAGTTGGCTTGCGGTTCGCCATCAGTTGGCCCTCCCGATCTGTCCTTTACGCAGGGCTTCGACGACCTTGTCGCGCGGGCCATCGGCAACGACCTTGCCGCCGTCGACGACGATGATGCGGTCCACCAGCGACAGCAGCGAGGTGCGGTGAGTCACCAGAAGCAGCGTCTTGCCCTCGGCATAAGTCGTCAGCTGGCTCTTGAAGGCCTCCTCGCTGGCGTTGTCCATCGAGCTGGTCGGCTCATCGAGCAACAGTATCTGGGGGTCATGCACCACGGCACGGGCAATGGCCACCGCCTGGCGCTGCCCGCCGGAAAGCATGCCACCGCGCTCCCCGACCGGCAGTTCGACGCCCTGAGGATGACCGTTGACCAGCGATTCCAGGCCGCTCAGTTTCACGGCGTGCAACAGCGCTTCGTCCTCGACGCCATCGCTGCCGCCGCCGGCAACGATGTTTTCCCGCAGGGTGCCGAAGAAGAGACTGACGTCCTGGGGCACGTAGCCGATATGGCGACGCAGCTGCAGTGGGTCGAACTGGCGGATGTCGACGCCGTCGATCATCACCGCCCCGGCGGTGGGCTGGTAAAGCCCCAGCAGCAGCTTGTGCAGGGTCGACTTGCCGGAACCGACGCGCCCCAGCAAGGCGACCTTTTCCCCGGCCTTGATCCGCAGCGACACATCGCGCAGGGCCTCGCTCTCCGACTCGGGATAGCGCAGCGACACCTTGTCGAACGCGATATCGCCGCGCACCACCGGCCGAGTGATGAAGTGGCTGCCTTCGGGGCGCTCGACCGGCTTGTCCATCACGTCGTTGAGCGACTCCAGCGCCGTCGAGGACTGGTGATACTGAGCCAGCAGTGCCGCCGCCTGGCTGACCGGCGCCATGGCCCGCGAGGAGAGCAGATAGGCGGCTATGAGCCCGCCCTGGCTGAGGTTGCCTTCGATGATCTGGTAGACGCCGATGATGATCACCGCCACCGCCACGGTGTGCTGGGTCCACAACGCCATGCTGGACACGGAGGAACTGACCAGCCTGAGCTGGGCGGCCGTCCGTGAAAGGTAAGCGCTGGCCTTCTCCCAGATGCTCTGAATGCGGCTCTCTGCACGCAGCGCCTTGACGGTTTCCAGGTGCGAGACCGACTCCACCAGGGTGGCGTTGCGCTGGGCGCCGACCCGCCAGGTGGTTTCGGAAAGCTCATGCAGCTTGCCCTGGGCCGCCAGGGCATAGAGCAGCACCACGACGATGCCCACCAGCACGGGGATCACAAGCGGTGGGCCGATCAGGGCGATGATCGCGGCGAACATCAGCACGAAGGGAAGATCGACCAGGCCGACCACCGTGGCGGAACCGATGAAGGCCCGCACCGATTCGAAGGATTGCAGCGTGGCCGTGAAGGAGCCGGTCGACGCCGGCCTCGCCTCCATGCGCATGCCCAGCACCCGGGCCATGATCGATGACGACAGCTTGACATCGGCGCGGCTCGCCGCCAGATCGACGAAGGCATTGCGCATCAGCCGCAGGGCCAGATCGAAGCACAGCACGATGAAGATGCCGATGGCGAGTACCCACAGCGTTTCGGTCGCCTGGTTGGGCACCACGCGGTCATAGACGTTGAGCACGAACAGCGGCATGGCGACCGCGAAGAGGTTGATCAGCACCGAGCCAACGATGACGTCGCGGTAGAGCTTGCGGTTCTCGCGGATCACGCCCCAGAACCAGTGGCGCGCACGCTGTTTCTTGACCTCTGGCCCCCGCGCATCGAAGTGGAAGCGTGGCCTGACGTAGATCGCCTGGCCGCTGTAGCTGCGTTGCAGCCCGTCGAGACTCACCTCCGAGACGGCATCGCCAAGTTCCGGAAAGATCACCCTTGCCTTGCGCGCCTTGACGTCCAGCGCCACCAGCAAGCACGCCCGGCCCGGCTCCAGGAGCAGCACGGCGGGGAACAAGGCCGGGTTCAGCTGTACCAGACGGCTCTTGACGATGCGCGCCGTCATGCCGGCACGGGCCGCCGCACGCGGGAAGACGGCCGGGGTCAAGCGACCTTCCTCGAGCGGCAGCCCAGCAACGAGCGACTCTGGCGTGGCATCGTGATCGTGCGCACGAGCCACGCTCAGCAAACACTCCAGCAGCTCGTCTCGAACGGCTGACGAACGCCCGTCATCGAGCGTCGCCTCCAGATTTTCCTGTTGGCTCACGAACACCTCTCGACTTCAGCCGGAATGCATGAACGACGCCAGCCGGTGCCACTCGACACCGACTGGCGCACCGGCTCAGCTTCGCGTGACGTAGGCGTCCCGATAACCCAGGTCGCCCAGTCGCTGCTGGACCGAATCCAGGTCACCGGCCGTGAGCGGCCCGACCAGGACCCGATGGAGTCCGCCGCCACTGGCCGTCCGGGTGGGCTCATCGAGGGTGTCGGTAAGGGTGTTGCGCAATGACTCCGCGGCCTCCTGGCGAGAGAGAGCGGCCACCTGGAGGAATGTCTCGCGAGTTTCCGTCGCACTGGATTCGGAGGCGACCTGCCGCTCGCCGGAGGTTTCCGTCGGCTTCGACAGCTGGGAAACGTTTGGTGATGAATCGAGATCGAAGTTCGCGGCGCTTTCTCCGCGACTCTCGAGCGTCACCTCGACCCGACGATTCTGGCGTCGACCGTCGGCACTATCGTTACTGGCCACCGGGTCGCCGGAGCCATAGCCGCGAGTCTCGATCAGGTCGGCACTGACTCCCTGGCTCACCAGATAGCTGGCTACGCTATCGGCACGCCGCTGCGAGAGCGGATCGTTGATCGCATCGCTGCCCGTGCTGTCGGCATGGCCGGCGATGAACACGCGGGCCAGGTCGTCGCGTTGACGAATCTGGTCGGCCAGTTCATCCAGCTCTTCGCGGGCGCCAGGGTCGAGCTCCGCACTGTTGATCGCGAACAGGGCATCGGCAGAGAGCGTGACGTCCGGCGCGCGCTCGGGAGCGGGCGCCGTGGAACCGAGTCCACGAGTGAGATCGTCCAGAGTGAAACCGGACGGCCCCTGCACCGGGCACACCGTATCGGGGTCGAGAGAAACGCCATCGCTGCCCAGCTCCGCCAGGGTCGGCATGTCCTCGCGCATCACCTCGAGTGACTGCATCAGCTCGCCCATGGCGGCCAGGGTCCGGGCATCGGCGATGCGGATGTCATAGACCGCATTGACGTAGGCACGGCTGGCCTCGAAGTATTCGTTTTCGCTGTCCAGCAGGTCGAGCAGGGTGCGCTCGCCGATGTCGAACTGCTGCTGGTAGGCGCCGCGCACACGGTCGATGGACTGACGGTGCTGGTTGAGATAGTCGAGCTGCTCGCGCAGGCGCTGGGTGTCGTTGTAAGCGATCTGGGCGGTCTGGCGAACGTCGTGACACGCCTTGTCGCGAAGGTCCGTGGCCTGTTCGACCCGCTCGCTCGCGGCACGGAACGAGGCCAGGTCGCTGCCGCCGTTGTACAAGTTCATGCTGGCGACCAGTTCGACCCGATGGCGATCGCGCCTGCCCAGCGGGTCGTAGCTCCCGTCGTTGTTCTCGTAGGTGCCGGTTCTCGCACGCAGATCGAGCCGCGGCTGGAAGGCCGCCTGGGTCTGGCTCTCTTCGGCGCGCTTGGCCTCAATGTTCTCGATGGCGGCATGGAAGTCGGGATTGCCTTGGAACGCCAGATCCACGGCCTCTGCCACGGAGGCGGGAATCCGCTCGTCCAGTTCGGGAGCCGGCGCGAGGTTTTCCGCCGGCAGATCGCCGACGATGCGCTGATAGCGCGCCGACACGTCGTGCAGGTTGGAGGCCTCGGTCATCAAGTTGGACTCGGCCAGCGCCAGGCGGCCGTTGATCTGCTGCAGGTCGACCCCGCGGCCGGCGCCGGAACGCACGCGCTCCTCGATTTGATCGTAGACGCGCATGTGTTCCGCGTAGTTCTCCTGAGCCAGCGTCACCAGTTCACGATAGCGGCGTACATCGAGATAGGCGCGCGCCGCCTCGAGCGCGACCTCCTCGCTGGCCCCCAGCAGTTCGTAGTAGCGCACCAAGCGGGCTCGGTCCAGACGCTCGACCTCGCTTTGCGTGGCGAAGCCGTCGTAGATCATCTGATTGAGAGAAAGCTCGGCGAACTGGCTATCGTAGCTGCCGCGAAAATCATCTTCGCGGTCCTCACGGCCGACCCCGGCCGAAATATCGATGCTGGGAAGATAGTTGCCCCACGCCTCGCGCCGGTCATGGCCGGATGCCTGGAATTCGTTCCAGGCGGCGCGAACCTCGGGGTTGGTGGCCATGGCCTGCTGGATGACTCCTCGCAGGTCGGCGGAACCAGACGAGGACATTCCCTGAGGCAACCCCTGCGCCATGGCCGAGGCCAGCGGAAGGAGTGCCAGCGTGGAGGTGAGCCCTGCCAGGCTCGCCATCCGGCCGCTCCGTTGTCCCCACGTAATGCGCTGCGTTTCTTGTGATGAAGCCATTGGTAGTCCCTGTCGCCGTACGGTTGTGATTGCTTTTGCTTTTCGAATCCACCTGTCAGCCGTACGATACCCCTCGTGCCGCTCCGCCTTTCGCCCGTCTCATCGGCCAGTCGCTGGTGAATGCGCTTGCCTGAAGGATCAGGTCAGGATGGATTAGCTTAACTTTAGTCAAAAAGCCCAAGTTGCTCACCGGAAAGCACCAAGCCATTCCTATGTAACTCATCGTAACGCTTTTTAACCAACTGTCCAACTTCATCATGAGCGCTAGAGCGAATCCAAAAGCTCCCCTCTTTGTAAGCCATTTCGTACACGACCGGTGCAGCTGTCCCCGCTGGAGACGCCTCCGCGGGTCGCTGCGGGCCAAGCTCGCCCGCTGTGTGCGCCTGGCAAACGTGCTATCGTCGCGGCAACGCCGACAGGGCTCATCACGACAAGGAGAGATCGCCATGTCATCCTCGGAAATCCAGAAGACTCGTGTCATCAACGAACTACGCGGCTTCATCAAGAAGCTGCTGCAGGATCCCAAGATCCTCGAGCAGTCACTGGAGATTGCCCGGCGCCACCTGGGCCAGGACACACCCCGGGACGTGATGACGCACATCGCCAACGAAATTTCCGACACCACCAGCGTGCACATTCCCGACGACCCGGATGAGCACTCCGAAGCCGACAAGCTGTTCCTGGAACTGCTCAAGGAAGTGGTAAGCGAGGAGCAGGCTCTCTACTGAACGCCGACCGCCAGTTCGCTTTCTGCGCCCGGCCATCGCCGGGCGCATTGCGTCTGGAGACGGGAAGGCTCGGAAAGAGCATGGGCCGAACCTCTGGTATACTGACAAATCACTGTTTTTACGAATCTTCGACAAGCGAACCGCGATGTACTACCTGCTCAAGCTGTTCCCGGAAATCACCATCAAGTCGCGCCCGGTGCGCCAGCAGATGACCCGTTGCCTGGTCACCAACGTGCGCAATACGCTAACCTCGTTCGGTGAATCCGTACGCATCAAGGGTGGCTGGGATTCTCTGCAAGTCAGCGTCAACGGTTCGCTGACCACGGCACGGCGCAGCGAGCTGGAAGCGACACTGACGCGCATCCCCGGCATTCACTCCGTACAGGTCGTCGAGGAGGTCCCCTTCTCTTCCTTCGAGGATACCGGGCGACGACTGGCGGCATTGTGGCAATCGGCCATCGCCGGCCGCCGCTTTCGGGTCAGCGCCAAGCGCCGCGGCCAGCACGATTTCACCTCCGCCGAGCTCGAACGATACCTGGGGCGCGTTCTGCTCGACGCCGCCCCGGCCGCCCAGGTCGACCTGAACCACCCCGAAGTCGACGTTCGCGTGGACGTCATCGACCGACGCCTACGGCTGATTCACCAGGGCTGGCCCGGGCTGGGCGGGTATCCTCTGGGCCAGCAGGGTCAGGCGCTGTGTCTTCTCTCGGGCGGCTTCGACTCGCCCGTGGCGGCCTGGAAGCTCATTCGCCGCGGCATCAAGACGCACTTCCTATTCTTCGACATGGGCGGCCCCGCTCATGAGCGCGCCGTACGCGAGGTGGCATACCATCTCTGGGAACGCTACAGCCGCTCGCACCGGGTACAGTTCATCCGCGTACCCTTCGAGGGCGTCGTCGGCGAAATGCACCGCACCATCCCCGATGGACTCATCGGCGTGGTGCTCAAGCGCATGATGGTGCGCAGTGCCGGGGAAATCGCCAAGCGCGCGCGGATTCCCGTGCTCGCCACCGGCGACGCCATCGCTCAGGTCTCCAGTCAGAGCCTGACCAATCTCGCCCTGATCGACGAGGTGAGCGAGCTTCCCACACTGCGACCGCTGATTGCCGAGGACAAACTCGACATCATCGCCACGGCCCGCCGGATCGGCACGGCCCGCTTTGCCGAGGGCATGCCGGAAGTCTGTGGCGCCATCTCGCGGCGCCCCAACACCCAGGCACGCCGCGACAAGGTACTGGCCGCCGAGCAGGCATTCGACTTCGCCGTGCTCGACGACGCCATCGCTGCAGCCACTTCCACCCGTTCGGACCGCCTGCAGGAGAGAGTCAAGGCCACCGACGGCGATGACGTGCGCATCGTCGAGGGCGTCGCCGAGCTGGCCGGTCGAGCGTCGGTCAGCGTCATCGACATTCGCCCGCCCGAGGAGCGCGAGGCGGCACCGCTGGATCTGCCGGAAGTGGAACAGCTCGCCATCCCCTTCTACGAGCTCCAGTCACGGGCCGAGTCGCTGCCCCAGGATCGCGAGTACCTGCTCTACTGCGACCAGGGCGTGATGAGCCGCATGCAGGCGCTGCACCTGGCCGACCGGGGCCTGAGCCATTTCGGCGTGCTGCGCGCTTGAGCGCGGCGACACTCGTCGAGCGGATGCAGCATGCCGCGAAGATGGCTACAATCGGGGACCTGTTTTCACTGGGACAAATCGAGCCATCATGCCGCACACCACTCGCGATTCGCGCCAGATTCTGGTCACCAGCGCTCTGCCCTACGCCAACGGCGCCATTCACCTGGGCCACCTTCTGGAATACATCCAGACCGACATCTGGGTGCGCTTCCAGAAGAGCCGCGGTCACGAGTGCCACTACGTCTGCGCCGACGATGCCCACGGCACCGCCATCATGCTGCGTGCCGAGCAGGAGGGCATCACCTCCGAAGCGCTGATCGAACGCGTCTCCCGTGAACACCAGCAGGATTTCGCCACCTTCGGCGTGGCTTTCGACAACTACCACTCCACCCACTCCGAAGAGAATCGCTACTTCAGCGAGCTGATCTACACCCGCCTGCGCGACGCCGGCCACATCGCCACCCGCGACATCGAACAGATGTACGACCCGGTGAAGGGGCTGTTCCTCGCCGACCGCTTCATCAAGGGCACCTGCCCCAAGTGCCGCGCGGAGGACCAGTACGGCGACAACTGCGAGGCCTGTGGTGCCACCTATACGCCGGCGGAACTGATCGATCCGGTCTCGGCGATCTCCGGCGCCACTCCCGAGGTCCGCAGCTCGACCCACTTCTTCTTCAAGCTGCCCGACTTTGCCGACTTCCTGCACGAGTGGATCAACCAGGGCCACGTCCAACCGCAGATACGCAACAAGCTGATGGAGTGGTTCGAGGCCGGCTTCAACGAGTGGGACATCTCCCGCGATGCGCCCTATTTCGGCTTCGAGATTCCCGACGCGCCGGGCAAGTACTTCTATGTCTGGCTCGATGCCCCCATCGGCTATCTGGCCAGCTTCAAGCATCTCTGCGAGCGTGAAGGGCTAGACTTCGACGCCTACTGGAAGACCGACAGCAGCGCCGAGGTCTACCACTTCATCGGCAAGGACATCGTCTACTTCCATGCGCTGTTCTGGCCGGCCATGCTCCATGGCGCCGACTTCCGCACCCCCACGGCGGTGAACTGCCACGGTTTCGTCACCGTCAACGGCGCCAAGATGTCCAAGTCCCGCGGCACCTTCATCAAGGCCGCCACCTACGCAGACTTCCTCAACCCGGAGTACCTGCGCTACTACTTCGCCGCCAAGCTCACCTCCAGAGTCGACGACCTGGACCTCAATCTCGAGGACTTCGCCGCCCGGGTGAACAGCGATCTGGTGGGCAAGGTGGTCAACATCGCCAGCCGCTGCGCCGGCTTCGTCAAGAAGCTCGGCGGCGGCAGGCTCTCGGCCCACTGCGCCGAGCCGGATCTGGTGGCTCGCCTCATCGCCGCCGGCGACGAAATCGCCGAGGACTTCGAGGCCCGCGAGTTCGGCCGCGCCGTGCGCCGAATCATGGATCTCGCCGACGAAGCCAACACCTACATCGCCGAGGCCGAGCCCTGGGTGCTGGCCAAGCAACCGGGGCGCGAGCAGGAGGTGCTCGATATCTGCTCGGTCGGCATCAACCTGTTCCGCCAGCTGATGGTCTACCTGGCCCCCATCGTCCCCGCCATGGCCGACGCATCCCGCGAGTTTCTCAAGCTCGACTCGCTAGCCTGGGAGAGCCGCCACGAGGTGCTGCTGGATCACGAAATCGCCAAGTTCAAGCCGCTGATGACCCGCGTGGAACGCGACAAGATCGATGCCATGATCGAGGCATCGAAGGAGGATCTGGTGGAAGAACGGAAACTGAAGGAAACCCCCAAGGGTCCGCTGACGGAAGATCCCGTCGCCGCCGAGATCGCTTTCGAGGACTTCGCCAAGGTCGACCTGCGCATCGCCCGCATTGCCAAGGCGGACTACGTCGAGGGGGCCGACAAGCTGCTGCAACTGACCCTGGACCTGGGCGGCGAAACTCGCACCGTCTTCGCCGGCATTCGCTCGGCCTATGCGCCGGAGGCACTGGAGGGGCGCCTCACCGTCATGGTGGCCAACCTCGCGCCGCGCAAGATGCGCTTCGGCGTCTCCGAAGGCATGGTACTGGCGGCGGGTAGCGGCGACGGCATCTACCTGCTCTCGCCGGACAGCGGCGCCGAGCCCGGCCAGCGCGTGAAATGACCCAGGCGCCGCGCGACGAGGCGTTGATCGACGCCGTCGACGCACTGCTGCCACAAACGCAATGCGGCAAGTGCGGCCAGCCCGGCTGCCGCCCCTATGCCGAAGCGATCGTCGCCGGCGAGGCCATCAACCGCTGCCCGCCGGGCGGACAGCGCACCGTGGAACGGCTCGCCGAGCTGACCGGCCGCCCTGCGTTGCCGCTGGCCGAACCGGCGCAGGAGCCACTGGTGGCATGGATACGCGAAGACGAGTGCATTGGCTGTACCAAGTGCATTCAGGCCTGCCCGGTGGATGCCATCCTCGGTGCCGCCAAGCGCATGCACACGGTGATCGCCGACGAGTGTACCGGCTGCGAGCTATGCGTGGCGCCGTGCCCGGTGGACTGCATCGACCTGCTGCCCCATCCGGCCTGGCAGGCCGCCCGCAGCGACGCCGAGCGTGACGCCTATCTCGCTCGGCGCGCCGAGAAGGGGCGCCAGCGCTTTCAGGCGCGCCAACGGCGCCTGGAGCGTGAGGCACGCGAGAAGCGTCTCGAGCGTCAGCGACGCCTGATGCGGCAGCGCCAGCGACCGAGTGCAGCGGGCTCGAGCCGTGGGGCGGCCCAGCCACGGCAGCGCCAGATGGCCGTCAAGGCCGCCGAGCAGGCCTTGAAACGGGTACGGCAACAGTTGGAGAGCGCCCGGCGCCGCGGCGATAGCGAGGCTGAAGCTACTGCCCTGGGCCAGCTGCCCGAAGCCGAACGGCTACTCGCCGAGGCCAGAAAAGCGCTGGAGGAAGCCCAGAAGAAGGACTAACCCATTCAAGATAACGCTTGGCTACGCATTGTCGCCAGCACCAGGGGGCGCTGGGAACAGGTCTCAGGAGAGGTCCTACGCCAGGGGTGAGGAGCACTGCTCCGAACGGGCTGGCCATGGACAGCCAGACCGGACCTGCAAGCGAAGCGGGACGTGAGAGCGCAGCAGGGCGTCGGTAGCGCCCAAGGATGGGGTTTCACAGCGCCTCCCCGAAGACCCGTTCCCAGCATGGCCCCGGTCAGCACCGCCCTTGCGCCGGTTTGCACCTTGCCACCGCCACGGAAGCACCATGAACGCCCAGAAACGCCACGAGATATTTGCGCGCCTGCGCGCCCACAACCCCGAGCCCACCACCGAACTGAACTGGTCGACACCGTTCGAGTTGCTGGTTGCCGTGCTGCTCTCCGCCCAGGCCACCGACGTGGGCGTCAACAAGGCCACGGCACGTCTTTTTCCGGTAGCCAATACCCCTCAGGCGATCCTCGATCTCGGCCTGGAAGGACTCAAGGCGCACATCAAGACCATCGGGCTTTACAACACCAAGGCCGAGAACCTGATCAAGACCTGCCGGATGCTGGTCGAACGGCACGGCGGCGAGGTGCCGCGCACCCGTGCCGAGCTCGAGGCGCTGCCCGGCGTCGGCCGCAAGACGGCCAACGTCATTCTCAACACCGCCTTCGGCGAACCCACCATTGCCGTCGACACGCACATCTTCCGCGTATCCAACCGTACCGGCATCGCCAAGGGCAAGAACGTCGTCGAGGTGGAACGGAAGCTGCTGCGCCACGTACCGCGTGAATTTCGCCGCGATGCTCACCACTGGTTGATCCTTCACGGCCGCTACACCTGCGTGGCGCGCAAGCCGCGCTGCGGCAGCTGCGTGATCGAGGACCTGTGCGAATATCAGGACAAGACGGAGCCGTGACGTCCGTGGCGATCCATGGCAGCACCACGAATCAGCGTCCCGAGAGCAAGGCGCGGTAGCGGCCGACCAGAGCCGGCCACTCCCAGGCGCTGACGTCCGGGGGCGGCGGCCGTCGATCCGGGCTGGTCAGCCAGGCTTCCAGAGTCGATTCCAGGCCTTCCCGGGTGCCATCGTAGCGGTACTCGGCAGCGTAGAGCTCAGGGAAACAGAGACGCTCGGGTACCAGGGGCAAAACGCTCGACTGTGCCGCCTCCATGATCGACAGTCCCTGGAATTCGTGCCAGGTGGTGGAAACCACGACATCGCCGCTGGCCAGCACTTCGCGGTACGCACCTTCCGGCTGCGGCCCCCAGCACACCACCCGTTCGCCCAGACGCTGGCGGGCCTCGTCGAAAATCGTCGGGCAGTCCCGAAAGGTCTGGCCCATCACCGCCACGTCGAATTCGATTCCGCGCTCGGCCAGCGAGATGAGCACCGCGAAGAAATCCTCGGGGTTCTTGTCATACTCCCAGCGGTGATTCCAGATGATTCGCCGACCCGCTTTGCGAAGGGACGACGGCCGGTGCAGCGGCGAGATCGGCACCGGCAGCACTTCGGCCGCTTCGGCGAGCTTCGCCAGCGGTCGTGCGGCGGGCAGGTTTTCGGGCATCCGCTTGAGAAAGCGACGCGCCCCCGCCACGAAACTGTCACGGTTGTAGGCCGTGTTGAAGACCAGCCGGTCGGCCGCGAGTGCGCTGTAGAGATTGACCATCAGCGCCTCCGCCTGGGGTTTCTGATGGCGGGAAAGCGGATAGGCGAACTGGTTCTCGTGGAAATAGACCACCTTGTGAGCCTGACCCAGATGCGGATAGAGACCGCACAGCGTCGCTAGATCGACCATCGAAGTGGCCAGGATGACGTCGTAGCGCTGCGCCAGGATCTCGTGGTCGCGAAGCATCCAGCTCAGCGGGTTGCCACGGATTCGCCAGCGAAAATGGCGTGGCGGCAGCTCCAGCAGGGTCCATTCGACATCGTCCAGCCACTCGACCACGCCACTTGCCCAGTGGCGATGACTCGCCGCCGCATAGGCCGACAGCAACAATGCCCTCATCCGCTCCTCCCCGGGTTGTCCAAAGTCGTAAAGCCGGCCGCCACCGAAAGGCGGTAGGCTGCCATGACAGCCACCGGATTGCGATACACCCCATGCCAGCGACTCTTCTACACCTGATCATGGCAGCAGCCTTCGGCACCTTCGTCGGCTCGCTGTTCCGCCTCTCGCGACGTCCCGGCAGCCAGCGTCCGCTGCTCTTTCCCCTCGTCGGCCTGGCGGCCGGCATCGCTGGCTACGTGATCTTCTACCTGCTGTCGGTGACGACGGGCGCCCCGGCCTGGCTATTGCCATTGCTGGTGGTGCTGCAGACATGGCTGTGGCTGGGTCCTCTCGGGCCACGCTTCGATCGCCACCGCGATTCGTGACGCGCCAGCCTGCACGGCATGGTTTTCCCCACCGGAGAGCGGCACGCCACGCTCGCTGACACCGCCCCGCCCTGCCCATGGACCCTACCCCGACGCGCCGCTCCGGCTGCCTGCGCCCAAGGTCGTCTTTGCCGCCTTGAGCGCGATCACTAGACTGACGACAACAATCCATGAAGGAGAGCGCCATGGCCAAGGTACTGGTGGTGGACGACGAACCCAACATCGTCTTGTCACTGGAATTCCTGATGCAGCAGGCCGGCTTCGAGGTGGTCACCGCCGAGGACGGCGAATCGGCCCTTGCCGCCGTGGCGGACGGCACACCCGACCTGATTCTGCTCGACATCAGCCTGCCGGGCATCAGCGGCTTCGACGTGCTCGAACGACTGCGCGGCGATCCCCTTCACCAGCGACTGCCGATCATCATGCTGACGGCGCACGGTCGTGAGGTAGAACGCGAAAAAGGGCTCGCCCTGGGTGCCGACGACTACGTCACCAAGCCCTTTTCCACCCAGGCACTGGTCGACAAGGTCAAGGCACTGTTGGCCGAGGATGCATGATGTTCGGGCACAAGCTTCCTCGCCGCCAGCGTCTGATCGGGCTGTGGTTGCTGCTCAGCGGCATCAGCCTGCTGGGCGGTGCGCTCTTCGCCGCCTGGCTCGACAGTCTCTTCGAGCCCGAGGGGGTCGCTCGCCTGGTGCTGTGGCTGGGCTGCTTCTCCGGTGGCGGCACCATCTTCCTGTGCGGCCTGTTGCTGGAGCGCATGCTGTTCACGCCACTGCGCCACCTCCAGGTGCAGCTCGCGCGCCTCGTCGCCAACCCCGACGCCCGCGAAGACTACCCTCCCGAAGGCTGGCTGCGCGGCCTCGGCCCCGACCTGATCCGCGTGCGCGAGGCTTGGCGGTCCGACCGGCAGCGACTGGCCACCGCCCATGCCGAGGGGGCGCGTAGCGCGGCACGCATTCGCCAAGAACTGGAAACGCTGTTGCAGGTGCTCGACACCCCGCTGCTGCTCTGCGATCACCACCGGCGCTTGCTGCTCTTCAACCAAGCTGCCGAAACGCTCTTCGAAGACCACCCCGGCCTGGGACTCGGCAAACGCCTCGACGCCCTGCTGCCGGTGGCCAGCTTGCAGGATGCCCTCGGCCAGCTACCCGAGGATGGCGCCCCGCGCGAGCTGTTGACGCCCTGCGGCGAGCGCTGGCTGCGGGTCATCCTGCGGCGGGTGCCGCACAGCGAGGGAGAGACGCTGCTCACGCTCACCGATACCACGGCAGCCTGGAACAGCGAGTTGGGCGCTCGAGCCGAACTCACCGAGATGCTGCCCGCGCTGCGCCGTCACGGTGCCAGCCTGGGCAGCGCCGCCGAGGTACTGGGCCGCACTCGCCAGCTGGGGCAGGAGGATGATGTCCTGCGCCGCCGACTTGAAACGGTCATCGACGAGGAGAGCCGCGAGCTGAGCCAGACCATCGAACGCCTCGGGCGGCTGATCGAAGACATGCAGAACCAGGGCGAGCGGCTGGTACCACTGTGGTCCAACGATCTCTGGCAGTCGCTCAACGAGCGCCTGGTCGAATCGCCGCTGGAGGTCGTGCCCATCGGCATGCCGGCCTGGTTCCGTGGCGATGCCCCGGCACTGCTGGTGCTGCTCGCCTCGCTGCTCGAACACCTGTGCACGCACACCGGTACCACCCGATTCGAGGGAGAAATGCTGCTCGGCAATCGGCGCGTCTATCTCGATCTGGTGTGGCCCGGCACGCCGCTGCCCCAGCGCGAACTGGCCGCCTGGAGCGAGACGCGCCTGGAGAGCCTGCCGTTGTCCCCTCGCGTGCGCGATCTGCTGCGTCAGCACGCCAGCGATGCCTGGAGCTTGGCCGATGCCGACGGCGAGCACGCCCGCCTGCGCCTGCCGCTGCCCGCGGTGGAACGCGTCGGCGCCCCCCGCCCCAAGATGGCGCCGCGTCCCGAGTTCCACGACTTCGGCATCGCCGAACTGCCGCCTCCCGACGCCGAACTCGCCCGCCGGCCATTGCGCGCCCTGGAGATCGTCGCTTTCGACACCGAAACCACTGGCCTCGAGCTGCGCCGCGGCGATACCGTGATCAGCATCGGCGCCTGTCGCATCGTCAATGCGCGGCTGTTGGCCAGCGAAGTCTTCGACCTGCGCGTCGACCCGGGCAAACCGATCCCACCGGCGAGCACCGCCATCCATGGCATCGCCGATGCCGACGTCAGCGGCGCCCCACCGCTATCGGTGGCCCTGCCGCGCTTTCGCGACTATATCGGCGATGCCGTGATCCTGGCCCATAACGCCGCCTTCGACCTGCTGGCCCTGCAGCTCCCCGGCAACAGCACTACGCTGGACATGCCCGTACTCGACACCCTGCTCATCTCGCGGGCCCTGGATGAAAGCCTGGACGGTCACGATCTCGACAGCCTGGCCGAGCGTTATGACCTGCACTTTCCCCCCGGCACGCGCCACACGGCACTGGGCGATGCCCGAGTCACCGCCGAGCTTTGGCTGGCACTGCTGCCGCGCCTGGAAGCCCGCGGCATCGAGACTCTCGAGCAGGCTCTGGCGCTGCAGGCCAGCGCCTTCGACAGGGAGGACGCCTGCACATGACCGAACCGCGCCGCCGCGCACGCCTCGTTGCGCTGACGGCACTCGCCGCCCTGCTCTTCTCGCCGCCGCTTGTGCTGGTTTTCGACGTCACCCCGAGCGGCGACGGCCCCTCCTGGCTGCCGCTTTATCTCTTTCTCGCCTGGGCCCTGGTGATCGGCCTGGCGGCCTGGCTGATGGAGCAGCGCGAGGAGGAACCCTAGAGCGATGCGCAGCGATCCGGTAGTCCTGACGGTCGCCTTCGGCTATCTCGCCCTGCTCTTCGTGATCGCGGCCTGGGGCGACCGGCGTGCCGAGCAGAACCGCTCGCTGATCGGCTCGCCCACCGTCTATGCGCTCTCCATCGCGGTCTACTGCACGGCCTGGACCTTCTACGGCAGCGTAGGCCGCGCCGCCGAATTCGGCCCCAGTTTTCTGCTCATCTACCTCGGCCCCACCCTGGCGATGTTCATCGGCCCGCTGATGATCCGCAAGATGGTGCGCATCGCCAGCTCTCAGCGCATCACCTCCATCGCCGATTTCATCAGTGCCCGTTACGGCAAGAGCTCCAGCCTCGGCGCTCTGGTGGCACTGATCGCATTGATCGGCATCACGCCTTACATCGCACTGCAGCTCAAGGCAATCACCCTGAGCCATGCGGTGCTGGTCAACTACCCCGAAGCCGCCGACTTCCGTCTGGCCGAGGAGAACTTCTGGACGGACAAATCGTTCTGGGTGGCGCTGGTACTGGCCGTGTTCATCATTCTCTTCGGCACCCGCCATCTCGACGCCAGCGAGCGCCACGAGGGCATGGTGGCGGCCATCGCCTTCGAATCGCTGGTCAAGCTGGTGGCGTTTGTCAGCGTGGGAGCCTTCGTGGTGTTCGGGCTCTTCCAGGGACCGACCGACCTGTTCGCTCGGGTCGCCGCTTCCCCCGAGTTGAGCGACGCTCTCGGTCTGGATGCCGTGCCCGGCGGCGCCACCGGCTGGTTCGGTACCCTGGTGCTGGCCGTGCTCGCCTTCATCGCCTTGCCGCGACAATTCCAGGTACTGGTCGTGGAAAACGTCGACGAACGACATCTCAAACGGGCCAGTTGGCTCTTTCCGCTCTATTTGCTGGCCATCAACCTGTTCGTGATCCCCATCGCCATGGCCGGTCTGCTGCTACCCAACGGCAACAGCGACCCGGACAGTTTCGTGCTCACCCTGCCACTCGCGGCAGGGCTCGACGGCATCCCGCTGCTGGTGTTCATCGGCGGTCTGTCGGCGGCCACCAGCATGGTGATCGTCGAGACCATCGCGCTCTCCACCATGGTCAGCAACCAACTGGTCATGCCGCTGCTGCTGCGCTCGCGCCACCTGCATCTGAGCTCCCAGGGAGAACTGGCCGGCTGGCTGCTGGGCATCCGCCGCGTGGCCATCGTGTTGATCCTGCTACTGGGCTATCTCTACCACGCGCTGATCGGCGACTCCTACAGCCTGGTCACCATCGGCCTGGTCTCTTTCGCCGCCGCTGCCCAGTTCGCCCCGTCCATGCTGATCGGTCTGTACTGGCGCGGTGCCAACCGCATCGGGGCAAGCCTGGGCTTGATTGCCGGCTTCCTGGTATGGGCCTACACGCTGCTGCTGCCCGGATTCGCCCAGTCGGGCTGGCTTGACGATGCCTTTCTGCACGAGGGCCTATGGGGTCTCGCCTGGCTCAAGCCCTACGCGCTGTTCGGACTGGAGGGCTGGGACATCTATGCTCACTCGCTGCTGTGGAGCCTGGGCGCCAACGTCGGGCTGCTGGTAGGGATTTCCCTGTTCACGCGCCAGAGTCCTCTGGAGCAGACCCAGGCGGCCCTGTTCACCG
Organism: Billgrantia gudaonensis; assembly: GCF_900100195.1. Lineage (GTDB taxonomy): Bacteria > Pseudomonadota > Gammaproteobacteria > Pseudomonadales > Halomonadaceae > Halomonas > Halomonas gudaonensis. Next base: position 38,748 of record NZ_FNES01000020.1, on the reverse strand, counting down.
AAGCCATGAATCCGGGGCTCGAGCACACCTCGCTATGGCGTGGCCAGACCACCCGCGGCGAGCTGAGAAGCCTGCTGGGCCGCTACCTGGGCGCCAATGCCACCGCTCGCGCCCTGGACACTCCCGGTGAGCGCCAACGCGACGACGACGAGCCCGCCCCGCCGGCACTGATCGCGCGTGCCGAACAGGCTCTTTCCGGGGCGCTCGGCAACGCCTCGGCACGCGTGCTGATCAATTCGGTGGTGCGCGGCGAGGCGCTGGATCTGGAGTCGATCCTGAGCATCCTCGATACCACGTCGCAGACGCTGGAGTACAACCGCCAGCTGGAGCAGAAATCCCGCGAGCTGGCGCGCATCGGCGAGGAACTGCGCGCCGCCAACGAACGACTGCGCGAGCTGGACCGTCTCAAGGACGAATTCGTGGCCATGGTCAGTCACGAGCTGCGCACCCCGCTCACCTCGATCCGCGCCTTCGCCGAGATACTGCGCGATAACGAAGCGCTACCCACCGAGAAGCGCGAGCATTTCCTCGACGTGGTGGTCAAGGAGAGCCAGCGACTCTCGCGCCTGATCGAAGAGATCCTCGACCTGGCTCGCCTGGAGAGCGGGCGGCTGACCCTCAACCCCCAGCCGCTCGACCTGGTCGAGCTGGTACGCCACAGCATCGATGCGGTACACCGACTCCAGGAGGATCGCGGGGTCGTTCTGGAGGTCGACATCGAACCCGACGAGGCCTGGGTGATCGGCGATCCCGACCGCCTCGAACAGGTCATCATCAACCTGCTCGACAATGCCGGCAAATTCGCCGATGACGACGCCCCTCGGGTGCGCCTGCACCTGGCACCCTACAAGTCGCACTATCGCCTCAGCGTCGAGGACAACGGCCCCGGCATCGCTCCGGATGAGCGCGAACGCGTGTTCGAGAAGTTCCATCAGATCCAGCGCCACGGCGACGGTGCCGACAAGGTACGCGGCCGCCCACGCGGCAGTGGACTGGGACTGCCCATCAGCCGGGGCATCATCGCCCATCTGGGCGGCCGGCTGTGGGTCGAGGACGCACCCACTCTCGCGGGCGCCTGCCTGGTGATGGAACTGCCCAGCGCACCGCGCTGAACGCACGCCCCGATCGCCAGGACCCTGGACGGATTGGCGCAATTTTACCGATCTGCACCTCAAGAACTCGCCGTGGCGGTCGATAATCCTTTCGCTCAGGCCCGTCGAACCTCCGCGCTGGAAACCGAAACAGCCCGCCGAAGCCCCAATAACGACAATACTGGCTGGATCGATCGCCGCTCGAGCGGCGATCGATCCAGGCCGAGCCCATACCCTGCACCGCCAGGTGCACCGTCAATGGCAATCGAGAATACCCGAGGGCACCGTATTGAACATCCTGTCACGCCTGACCCTGACCCAGAAACTGTTGGCAGCACTGGGCATCCCGCTCGTGCTCGCCTTCCTGGCGTTGGGCTGGATCGTCAACAATCAACTCAACAACGCCATTCCTCCGCTGATGGAAAACACCAGCCTGCGCCAGGTCGAAGGGCGTGCGGCCGAGATCGGCCGCTGGATCGAGGGGTATCGCACCTGGCTTGCCGGCCTGGCCCAGGACGAAAGACTCGCCGAACCCGGCAACGTCCGACAGCACCTCGACTGGCTGGCCAAGCGCCATCCCGGCGGCGACACCATCGAATCGCTCTACGTCTCGGATGCCCGCGGCAACGTCATCACTCATGCCGGTGCCAGGGCCGACATTTCCGAGCGCGACTATTTCCAGGCGCTGGTCGAGGAAGGCAGCGTCGACCGGCTGCTCGGCGATCCGGTCCTCTCGTTGATCAGTGGCCAGCCCACCGCCGTCATCGCCGAGGCGATCCGCGACGACAACGGCAAACGCGTCGGACTGCTCGGCATCACCCTCTCCATGGCCGCCGTCTCCGAGATCACCTCCGCGATCGACGTCGGCGAGGGCAGCTACGGCTGGATGGCCGACAGCCACGGCACTCTGGTGGCCCATCCCGACGAGGAAGCGCGCATGGCGCTTAACCTGACCGAGGCCGACCAGGCGGGTTACCGCGGCATGAATGAACTCGGCCGGCAAATGCTGACCGGCCAGGCCGGACAAGGTCAGGCCACTCTGCCGAACGGCAGCGCCAACCAGATACTCTGGCACCCCATCCCCGGCACGCCCTGGACCGTCGGCGTGACGATGCCCACCGAGATCTTCACCGCCATCACCACCGATCTGCTGACCGCCTTGCTGATCGCCGCCGTGCTCACCCTGGCAGCGCTGCTGCTGATCATGGGATTCTCGGCGCGCCAGACGGTCGTGCCCATCCGGCACACTGCCAACGCCATGGCCGACATCGCCAAGGGCAAGGGCGACCTCACCCGCCGCCTGGACGTCGTGAGCCGTGACGAGCTGGGCGAACTCGCCATCCAGTTCAACGCTTTCGTCGAGCGCATGCAACGCACCCTCCAGGAAGTGCGCGGCAGTGCCCACACCGTGCTGGCCGGCGCCAGCGACATGGCCGACAGCACTCGCGAGCTGTCTTCCCGCACCGAGCAGGCAGCCGCCAATCTCCAGGAGACGTCCGCCTCCATGGAGGAGATTCACTCCACGGTTTCCCACACCGCTCAGGCTGCCGAGCAGGCCAGTTCCCTGGCCACCAACGCCGCTGACGCGGCGGAGCGAGGACGCGGTGCCATGGAGCAGATGGAGACCAAGATGAAGGCCATCAGCGACTCGGCCGGCAAGATCAGCGAGATCATCGGCCTGATCGACGCCATCGCCTTCCAGACCAACATCCTGGCGCTCAACGCCTCCGTCGAAGCCGCCCGAGCCGGCGAACAAGGACGCGGCTTCGCCGTGGTGGCCGGCGAGGTGCGTACTCTGGCCAGTCGCTCCGCGGAGGCCGCCCACGACATTCGCAACCTGATCGACGCGTCGGTCAAGCACACCCGTGAAGGCGACACGCTGGTCAAGGAAGTCGCACAGCGCATGCGCGAGATCGGCGAGAGCGTGACCCAGGTGACCGACGTGATCGGCGAGATCACCGCCGGCACCCGCGAGCAGACGGCCGGCATCGAGCAGGTCAACACCGCCGTTGCCGAGATGGACACCATGACCCAGCAAAACGCGACCATGGTGCACCAGAGCGCCAGCCTCGCGGGCGCCATGCGCGACAATGCCGCTCGACTCGATGGCCTGATGAAGGAATTCGTGCTCGGCGGGCCGACACCTGGCGAACGTGCACCCCGGCAACCGACAGCGACCCTTCCCGCTCCCGCTGCCGGTCGACCCGCGGCCAGGCCCGCCCCGCAGCGTCTCGCTCACCAACCGGAACCGGAGTGGGAAGCGTTCTAACAGGCAACGCCCCCTTCCCCGCTCTTCCGACCTGAGTCAGGTCGGAAGAGCGTTCTGCCATCGCCAAGGCGACACAATGGCGAGCCAGCATCCGCCCATGTGCGATCAAATGCCGCCTTCCGAGCCCGGTTTCTCCTCTTCGTTCTGCCGAGCGACAGGCGGTGCAGCCGTCGTCGAGCGGGCATCGCTGGCCCCACCGTCAAGACGACGGTCGATGCAGTGCAATACCGCCAACTGGGCGAAGAGAAAGGCAAAGCAGAGAACGATGCCCTGGATCATGTTCTTGTTCCGGCAGAGTACCCATCTGCATCATAGGCCAGCTCCAGCCAAGTCGACCATCGAATTCGCTGGAGCGCTTTGCTTCGCAAGTCGAGACGTCACCGAGCGACCACTACCGGCGAGTCACCTGACGAACGAAACGCCGGATCGACTGCAGGTCATGGCGCAGCATAAGGCGGTCGTCGTCCTCCAACTGCGCCAGGTCGATCCAGCCATCGGCCCCGCCGCCGGCCGCCAGGCTTCGGCGCTGGGCGGCCAGCAGTCGTGCCTGCAGACGCTCCAGCGCCGCTCCCAGGCCTCGCGCCTCACGACTCTGCAGCGCCCCTTTCGCCACCAGAGCGGCAAGACGCCGTCGGGTATCCGGCGGACGCACGCCATGACGCAGCGACAGCAGCCGCACGGCCCCCACCAGCGGCAACAAGGCCTGATGCTTGAGATTCACGGCGCGATCATGGGGAGCGCCTTCCCCGCCACCGGCAACCCGCCCGAAACGATCCAGCGCCACTGGCGATTCCTCGAGAAGGGCCGCCATCTCGTCGAGGAAGAGCCCCGCTGTCGGCAGCCGCTTCGCTACGTAGTCCCGTAGCGACTCGGCCAGCCCGGCGCTGCCGTGGACGGGGTGGAAGTCGAGCAGGATGTTGGCCTGCTGGACACGCTTCACGCGCCGCTCCGCAGTCCATATCGCCAACTGTTCGCACCACTCGGAACGGCGCTTGCGCCACATCGGCCAGCGCGCCATCACGTGGCCGTTGCATAGCGGAATGCCTGCCTCGGCCAGTCGTGCGGTGAAACGCTCGCCGAGGGTCTGGAAATAGCCGTCGACCTCCGTGTGCTGGGCATCCGGATAATCGCCGATGATCATGGCATTGTCCTGATCCGGACCGAGCAGGCTCTCGTGACGGGCACCGGAGCCCAGCGTGAGCACGCAGTAGTCCACCGGCGGCGGCCCCCACCCCTGGCCGGCCATCTCGTCGAGAGAGAGCTCGATGGCGCGCCGGTAGAGCCAGTCGTTGTGGTCGCTGATCAGTTGACTGATGCGCCCGGCGGGGAGGTCGAGACGCTCCAGCGCTTCGACCAGCCGCCCCTGCCAGGCATGTCCGGCGGCGAGCGTCGGCGTTGGGCCGAGTTCCACCAGGGCCGAACGCAACGGCGCCAACAGATCGGGGAGCCGCCGAGGGTCGGGCAGCGTATCGGCGGCGAATAGGTCACGCCACGGGGAGGCTCGGTGCAGCAGGCGCATGGACACTTCCGGTCATCGCGTCAATCGGCAATGACTGAAGTGTAGCGAGAGCGCCACCCGACAGCACTTGGGCGAAAGGCGCAGGAAAACGAGGAACGACCGATCCCGGACCTCCATCGTATCTCGCTGCCATTGCCTGAAGGGGCTCAGCGCGGCTCGAACATGTCCTCGCCAACCTGGTCGATGTAAACCTGCGCCTTGCGCACCATCAAATCGTCGCAGGCTTCGCGACCGGGCACCAGATCGGAGCGCTCGAAGCGGTGCTCGAGGAGTTCGCCCTCGGCACCGGGCTTGCGAATCCAGCCGCTGACGCGGTACTGCCCGCCCTGCTCCACCGGCTCGGAGACGATCTGGTAGCCGTGATACTCCACCGGCTCGGCGGCCGCCGCACTCCCCGACGCATCGCCACCGCTACCGAACAGACCACCCAACAGTTTCTTCAGCATATGACCTCCCAAGGCAAGCGCGCCGGCCCGATGGGCCGGCGCGAGCACGACGCAATGCAGGCGATCAATCCTGCTGGCGCCCCTTCCCGGCAGCAATCCTCAACCGCAGGGCGTTGAGCTTGATGAAGCCTTCGGCATCCTTCTGGTCGTAGGCCCCGGCGTCGTCTTCGAAGGTAGCGATCGACTCGTCGAACAGCGACTGCTCCGACTTGCGCCCCACCACGGTGGCGCTGCCCTTGTAGAGCTTCATGCGTACCACGCCGGAGACGTTCTTCTGGGTTTCGTCGATGGCGGCCTGCAGCATGCGCCGCTCGGGGCTCCACCAGTAACCGTTGTAGATCACCTCCGCGTACTTGGGCATCAGCTCGTCCTTGAGATGGGCCTCCTCGCGGTCCAGCGTGATCGACTCGATGGCGCGGTGGGCGCGCAGCATGATGCTGCCGCCAGGAGTTTCGTAGCAGCCGCGAGACTTCATGCCCACGTAGCGGTTTTCGACGATATCGAGACGTCCGATGCCATTGGCGCCACCCAGCTCGTTGAGCTTGGAGAGCACGTCGTGGGGTTTCATCGGCACACCGTCGATGGCCACGATGTCGCCCTTGTCGTAGGTGAGCTCGACGTAGGTAGGACGATCCGGGGCCGCTTCCGGCGAGACGCTCCAGCGCCACATGTCCTCTTCGGCTTCGGCCCACGGATCCTCAAGGATGCCGCCCTCGTAGGAGATATGCAGCAGGTTGGCATCCATGGAGTACGGCGACTTCTTCTTCTGGCTAGTGAAATCCACCGGGATGTCGTGCTGTTGACAGTAGGCCATCAGCTTCTCGCGGGAGGTCAGGTCCCACTCGCGCCACGGAGCGATCACTTTCACGCCGGGCTTGAGCGCATAGGCGCCCAGTTCGAAGCGCACCTGGTCGTTGCCCTTGCCGGTTGCGCCGTGGGAGATCGCATCGGCGCCGGTCTGGTTGGCGATCTCGATGAGGCGCTTGGCGATCAGCGGACGCGCGATGGAGGTGCCCAGCAGGTACTCGCCCTCGTAGATGGTGTTGGCGCGGAACATCGGGTAGACGTAGTCGCGCACGAACTCCTCGCGCAGATCCTCGATGTAGATCTCCTTGACGCCCAGCGCCTGAGCCTTGGTACGCGCCGGCTCCACTTCCTCGCCCTGGCCGATGTCGGCGGTGAAGGTCACGACCTCGCAGTCGTAGGTCTCCTGCAACCACTTGACGATGACGGATGTATCCAGGCCGCCGGAATAGGCCAGCACGACCTTCTTGACATCGGACATTCGGGGCTCCTTTGTGATGAACGACTGAAGAATGAGATTATAGCGTGGCAGCCGCGCGACGAATACCGGCGCGGGACGGCCCCTTGCCAACCTGCTAGACTGCTGTCCACTTTTCGACGACCGACTTCGGCGCATGGATGAGGAGAGGTGCATGAGCGAGGCGATTGCCCGCGACCTGATGGCCCAGAGATTCCGCAGCTTCCTGCCAGTGGTGGTGGACCTGGAAACCGGGGGATTCGACCCTCAGCGGGACGCGATTCTGGAGATCGCCGCCGTCACTCTCACCATGGACCCAGACGGCAATCTACTGCCCGATGCCACCTACGCCTTCCATCTGAACCCCTTCGAGGGGGCCAACATCGAGCAGTCGGCACTGGATTTCACCGGCATCAAGCTCAACGACCCGCTTCGCCAGCGCGTCGCCCTCTCCGAGGCCGAGGCGCTGGGCGAGATCTTCCGGCCGGTACGCAAGGCGATCAAGGCCCACGGTTGCACCCGAGCCGTACTGGTCGGCCACAACTCGGCCTTCGACCATGGCTTTCTGAATGCTGCGGTGGCCCGCTGCGGGATCAAGCGCAACCCCTTCCACCCCTTCTCGAGCTTCGATACGGCGAGCCTCGCCGGGCTGATCTACGGCCAGACCGTACTCGCCCGTGCCTGCCAGGCCGCAGGCATCCCCTTCGACAATCAGGAGGCGCATTCGGCACGCTACGACACCGAACGCACGGCCGACCTCTTCTGCGCCATGGTCAACCGCTACAAGGACCTGGGCGGATGGGCCCAGGCCCAGCGCGAGCAGGGGATGGAAGAGGAGTAAGAAAGGCGAAGCGCCGCTCTTCGAGCTTCAGCCTTCCGGCTGATCGTCCTTGTGCTTGGCCGCGGTTTCCTTGATCAGCGTTTCCAGTTCGCCGTTCTGGTACATCTCGGCGACGATGTCGCAGCCACCCACCAACTCGCCTTCGACCCACAGCTGCGGGAAGGTCGGCCAGTTGGCGTACTTGGGAAGCTCGGCGCGGATGTCCGGATTGTCGAGGACGTTGACGAAGGCGAAACGCTCACCGCAGGACATCAGTGCCTGAACGGTCTGGGCGGAAAATCCGCACTGCGGCAGCTGCGGCGTTCCCTTCATGTAGATCAGGATCGGGTTTTCGCTGATCTGGCGCTGAATGTTCTCGATGGTAGTGCTCATGTGCGCTCCCGGTTCTTTCACATGGGTGCCAAGCCCGCCAATCGGAATACCCGAGTGCGACGCTTGGCCTTTATTCATGGCCCACATTCTACCCATGCCGGGCGCATTGCGCATCCCCCGGCGGCTGGCTAGGATGGGGGTTTTTTCGTGGGAGAAACCTCCATGGCGACACGCCATTTCCTGACGCTGCTGGATCTGAGTCGCGACGAGCTGCATTACCTCATCCAACGCGCCATCACCATCAAGAACCGCTTGCGGGCCCAGGGGCCGACTTACGCGCCCTTCGCCAACCGCACTCTGGCGATGATCTTCGAGAAATCCTCGACGCGCACCCGCGTCTCCTTCGAAACCGCCATGGCCCAGTTCGGCGGCCATGCGCTCTTCCTCTCGCCCCGCGACACCCAGCTCGGCCGAGGCGAGCCGATCGAAGACACGGCCCGCGTACTCGCCGAGATGGTCGACATCGTGATGATACGCACCTTCTCCCACGCGGGCCTCGAGGCGTACGCCGCTGCCAGCGACGTGCCGGTGATCAATGCCCTGACCGACGACTGCCACCCTTGCCAGCTGCTTGCCGATGTCATGACATGGACGGAGCGGCGCGGCAGCGTCAAGGGCAAGACGGCCGTGTGGATCGGCGATGGCAACAACATGTGCCATTCGTGGATCAACGCCGCCCGCCGGTTCGACTTCCAGCTGCGCGTGTGCTGCCCGACGGGTTACGAGCCACGCCAGGACATTCTCGACGCTGCCGGCGACCGGGTGACGGTCGTGCACGATCCTCAGTCAGCGGTCGTGGACGCCGACTTGGTCACCACCGATGTCTGGGCATCCATGGGCCAGGAGGAAGAGCAGGCCAGGCGCGAGGCCGACTTCGCCGGCTTCCAGGTCAGCGAGGCTCTGCTCGACCGTGCCAAGCCCGACGTGCTGTTTCTGCACTGCCTGCCCGCCCACCGCGGGGAGGAGATCAGCGACACCCTGCTCGACGACCCACGCGCCGTGGTCTGGCAGGAGGCCGGCAACCGCCTGCACGCCCAGAAGGCACTGATCGAATTCCTACTGCTGGGTCGCGTCGAGGACTGAGCCCCACGGGCCGCGGCGACATGGCCGAATCGTCAGCGGCCCGTGGTACAAGCAGACACTTCCAGCAGCGCCTCCAGCTCATCGAGCGGCAGCGGACGCGAGAAGAGATAGCCCTGATAGGCGTCACAGCCTTGTTCCGCCAGCCACTGGCAGTGTGCATCGGTTTCCACGCCTTCGGCGATGACCTCGAGGCCCAGGTTGCGGCCCAACTGAATGATCGACGCCGAAATCACTTCGTTGGCGCTGTCCTCGAACAGCGGCCGCACGAAGGATTGGTCGATCTTCAACTGGTCCAGGGGCAGCCGGTTCAAGTAGGAAAGCGACGAATAGCCGGTACCGAAATCGTCCAGGGAAAAGCGCACGCCCAGCGTCTTGAGCCGGCGCATCGTGGCACGCGCGATCTCGGGCTCTTCCATGAACAGAGTTTCGGTGAGCTCCAGCTTGAGTCGCTCGGCCGGCGCCCGAGTGGCCTCCAGGGTGGCTTCCACCTCGGCCACGAAGTCGGGCTGCTGGAACTGGTGGGGACTGATGTTGACCGCCATGGACAGACCCGACGTCTCTCGACGAGTCGCCCAGGTGGCCAGCTGTCGACAGGCAGTTTCCAATACCCAGCGTCCGATGGAAACGATCAGGTAGCTCTCCTCCGCTACCGGGATGAAATCGCCGGGCGGAATCATGCCATGCTCCGGATGCTGCCAGCGCAGCAGCGCTTCCACGCCCGTCACGCGTTGCGTTGCATCGACCTGCACCTGGTAGAACAGGCGCAATTGATCGCGCGCCACCGCCTGCCGCAGGTCCGACTCCAGCATCGCCCGTCGCACCGTCACGGCCTGCATGACGGGATCGAAGAAACGCAGAGTGTTGCGCCCGGCCTGCTTGGCCTGGTACATGGCCATCTCGGCCTGCTGCAGGCACTCCTCGACGCTCCCGGTGCCATCGCCGAGCAGGGTGATGCCGATACTGCCGGACACCGGGTGGCGATGCTCACCGACCCGACACGGCTCGGCCAGCGCCCCGAGCAGCTTGCTGCCCTGGCGCTCGGCGGCCTGCGAGGCGACCTCGAGATCCTCCCCCAGTCCCTCCGCCAGAATCACGAACTCGTCGCCACCGATACGCGCCACCAGGTCGTCGTCGCGACACACCGTCTCGAAACGCCGGGCCACCATCTGCAGCACGTCATCCCCTTGCTGATGCCCCAGGCTGTCGTTGACGTGCTTGAAGCCATCCAGGTCGACGAACAGCACGGCGCCCTGCTGCTGGGTACGCGCATGCGTCTTCAGCGCACGACCGATGCGGTCGATCATCATGCGCCGATTGGGCAGCCCGGTGAGGGGATCGTAGTAGGCCAGGCGATGCGCCTCCTGCTCGGCCGCCTTGCGCGTGCTGATGTCGCTGAGGGTCGCCACGTAGTGGGTGACACGACCGGCGTCGTCGGTCACGGCACTGATGGTGAGTCTCTGCGGGTAGGTGTCGCCGTTCTTGCGCCGATTCCACAGCTCGCCTTGCCAACATCCCTCGTCATGGATGCTCTGCCACATCTCGCGATAGAACGCGGGCGAATGGCGACCGGAATTGAGCATGCGCGGATTGCGTCCCAGCACCTCCGCTTCGCAATATCCGGTGATCGCCTCGAAGGTACTGTTGACCTTCTGGATGCGGCCTTGCGCATCGGTGATGAACATCCCCAGGTGCGTTTCGAACGCCATGGCGGCAATGCGCAGCTCTGCCTGCAGCGAGCGGTTGATGTGCCACAGCCGCTGTTCGCTGCGCATCAGCTCGGCCTCGGTCTTCCGCAGGCGCAGATAGTGCACCAGCGCGAGCAGCCCGGCCAGGGCCACCAACAACCAGCCAATGGACAGCACGAGCACTTTGTGACGCCAATCGGACAGCCAGCTGTCCGCAGTCTGACCAACGACGACCAACAGGATCAACAGCGCCAGCAGACACGTCATCGCCGCCACATACAGGGCGATCGCCTGCCAGGCGCTCCAGCGGTGGGTCATGGGCATGTCGTTATCTGACGACAAGGACACTCCTCGGTTGCAGTGATCTGGCTACTGGCCGGCAGGCTGGCGCAGCAGCAGTTCCACACGACGGTTGGCGGCTCGCCCCTGCGCCGAGTCATTGCTTTCGAGCGGCCGGGTATCGGCATATCCCACGGCACGCAACCGCTCGGCCTCCACACCCAGCTCGGTCAAGAAGCGCAGAACCGCGATGGAGCGCGCCGTGGAAAGCTCCCAGTTAGAAGGAAAGCGCGACGTGGAGATGGGTACGTCGTCGGTATGCCCCTCCACGGAAACCTCGCCGTCGAACTCGGCCAGCGTATCGTGCAGGCTGCCGAGCACTTCTTCGCCCTGCTCGGTCAGCCGGGCATCGCCACTGTCGAACAGCAGATTGTCGTCGATGCGCAGGGTGATGCCGCGATCACCCTCGGCAACGCTCACCCCGTCGATTTCGAGGCCGGAAAAGCGCGGCTTCAGCCCATCGTTGCGCGGTTTCATTCCCGGCGACAGCTGTCCCGCTACGATCATCGCCGCCACCCGCGCCTCCGGCGTGACCGCCTGACGCGACTGACCGCCGGCCTGGGAGCCCATGCTGGCAACGCCATTGCCCATCAACGATACCAGCAGCACGAACAGGGTGATGAGCAGCGTCAGCACGTCCAGATAGCTCATCAGCCACCCCTCCTCGTCGCCCCCACCGGTCGGGGGAGGCTGCAAGGCGTTACGGGTGGTGCTGTCAAGCATTCTGGCCGGCCTCGGTCGGATCGTTCTGGCTTCCCGGGCCGGGGTCGCGAATCTCGTCGTGATAATTGGCCACGAAGGAGTTGAGCGTCTCTTCGATGAAGGAGGGCAAGCGGCGCTTGGTGATCAGCGATATTCCCTCGAGCACCATGTTCATGGCGATCAATCGCTCTTCGGTGCGTCGCTCGAGCTTCACCGCAACGGGCTTGAACACCAGATTGGCGAGCAGGATGCCGTAGAAGGTGGTGAGCAGCGCCACCGCCATGCGCGGCCCGATGACATGCAGATCGCCCGCCTCCATCACTTCCAGCATGTTCACCAACCCCACCAGGGTACCGATCATGCCGAAGGCCGGAGCATAGGTCGCCATGGTGCGGAAGATCTGCGCCTCGGCATGCTCGCGGGCCTTGAGCCGGGCGATGCGCCAGCGCAGCAGATCGAAGATCTCCTCCTCCTTGGTATTGGCGATGACCAATTGGATGCCGGTACGCAGGAAAGGGTTGCGCGTACGCTCCAGCGCATCTTCGACGGCCCGCACGTCGCCCCTGAACCACAGCCGGGCCATGTCGACCAGTTCCTTGATGTCGTCGCGGGTGTAGGTGTTCTCGCGCCGGAAAACCAACCCCACCAAACGAACCACCCGCAACACCTCGCGCAGCGGGTAGCTGATGAAGGTGGCCGCCATGGTGCCCGCCAGCACGATGGCAAGACCCGGCAGGTTCAAGAAGCTCTGCGGCGACTCGGCGGTGAAGAAAAGCACGCTGACCAGCAGTACGATGCTGGCTAACATGCCGATGATGGTGGATGGGTTCATTCAGGGCTCCAGACTGCGAGGGCACGCGTTCTCGATAACACGATATCGGCGATACGGCCCCAGACTTTAGACTGCTGCCACCTTCGGCAGCAACGGCTCAGCGGCATCGTCCTTGATCTCGAACAAGTCCATGACTATCCGTTAAAGATTCCGTCAAAAAGGCCGATGTCATGGCGTAGACGCCCGACTACGGCTGCACCAACACCATACGCCCAGGAGCCTCGATGAGCCGATGCCTCACCACTGCCGATGAGAGCTGCCCCCGCTGCGAGCAGCCGCTTCCCTTCGACTTCACCATGGCATTTCAGCCCATCGTCGACCTGGCGCAGGCCCGGGTGACCACTCATGAAGCGCTGGTGCGCGGTCCCAACGGCGAGTCGGCCTTCAGCATTATCTCCAAGGTGACGCCCAAGCTGCTCTATCGTTTCGACCAGGCCTGCCGCATCCGCGCCATCGAACTGGCAAGCCGGCTGGGAATGACCAGCCACCTCTCCATCAACTTCCTGCCCAATGCGGTCTACGAACCCAGCGCCTGCATCCAGGCGACCCTGGAAGTTTCCAGAAAGGTCGGTTGGCCCGCCGAACGCCTGATCTTCGAAATCACCGAGACCGAGCAGGTGCAGGACCAACAGCATCTGCGCAACATCATCGATACCTACCGTCGCATCGGCTTCACCACCGCTCTCGACGACTTCGGCAACGGCTACGCCAATCTCGACCTGCTGACCGTGCTACGCCCCGACCGCCTGAAGATCGACCGGGCGCTCATCAGCGACTGCGACAGCGACCCACGCCGCCAGGCCATCCTGAACAGCGTGGTGACCCTCGCCGGCGACCTCGACATCGAACTCATCGCCGAAGGCGTCGAAACCCGCGCCGAAGCCTTGTGGCTGGCCCGCAACGGCCTGACTCACCAGCAGGGCTACTTTCACGCCCGACCTGCCCTGGAGGCACTGGCTGGCGACCTCGACTCACATCTGGAGGCGCTGCGTCAGGCACTCGACGACTGACCCGTGCATGTTGCCCGCCACTGACGCGCGCGGACATCGAAGAGGACGCCGCCGCCGTCTTCCCGTATCATGCTCACGCGCCCATCCGCATCCAGCAAGGAGCCATGCAGCATGTCGGAGTCACGGGATCTCGATCCTTGCACCCTTGCCCTCCACCCCATCCACGACAGTGAACATCGCCACGTCGCCGATCGACTCGTGTATCGCCAGCAAAATGGCGACGAGAGCGAAGACATCCTGGCCGCCACCGCCCGCGCCCTGGCTGCCGCCGTCTACGAACTCGGCGACACCGGCCTGCTTGCCGAACGCCTGCTGTTCGTCACGCTGCCATTGTCATGGATCAGTCGTCCCGAGCTGCTGCCGACCCCGGCCAGCCAACTGGTGATCGGTATCGATACCGACGCCCACTTGACCGACGACCTGCTCGGGCGGCTGGACGAGATGCGCGAACGCGGCTATCGGCTCCAGTTGCCAGCCAGCCTGCTGGCACGCGCCCCCGATGCCCTGCTTCCACGCACCGACATCGTGCGGTTGAGCTCGCCCGACGACCTCGACGAAGCCTTGCTGAAGCGCCTGGCCGAGGCCGACCTCGCCCTGCTGGCCGAGCGAATCGACAATGCGGAAGCCCTCGCACGCTATCAGGCCATGGGCTGCCGCTATTACGACGGCCACTATCTGGCCAAGCCCAGTTTCTTCACCTCGCGCCCGCGTGGCCGGCACGGCAACAAGGCCGCCCAGATCCGCCTGATCCAGGCGCTCTACGACGAAGACACCGACCTGCAGCGGCTGCAGGAGTTGGTCGTGCAGATGCCCCACCTCCACGTCGCCATCCTGCGCCGTGCCAATTCCCACTACTTCAATCGCGGCGGCAAGGAAGTCGTCGACCTGCGCCGCGGCATGCAGATCCTCGGTTTGATCGAGCTGCGACGTCTGATCCTGACGCTGACCCTGGCCAGCCTGCAGCCTTCGTCACGCATCGTGCTGCGCATGGCCCTGGTGCGCGCCTTCATGTGTCGCAACCTGGCGGCGCCTTTTCCCGATCTCGATCCCGAGGACGCCTTCACCACGGGCCTTTTCTCGTTGATGGATGCCCTGCTGGAAGAAGATCGCGACGCCCTGCTCGCCAAGCTGCCACTGAACGCGGCCATCATCCACGCCCTGAAGGATAGGCAGGGCCCGCTCTCGGCCGTGCTCAGCCTGGCCGAGAGCCATGAACGCCAGATCGAAGAGATGCCCGACGAGCCCCGTCCGGACCAGTTGCACCGCTGCTACATGGCGGCACTGGATAGCACCCGTGCGCTCATGGGGAACCTCTAGATTCGCGTTCAGTCATCCTCGCGGAGCCGCGTGCGCAGGCGACTCACCGCCTGGCTGTGCAGCTGGCACACGCGTGACTCCGTCACGCCGAGCACGGCACCGATCTCCTTGAGGTTCAGCTCTTCCTGATAGTAGAGCGCCATCAGCAGTTTCTCGCGCTCGGGCAAGGCTTCGATCCCCGCAATGAGCCGAGCGCGTCTCTGTTCGTCGATCAGCTCGTCGAAGGGACGGTCGGCTTCGGCATCGTCCACCCCCGGCTCGAGGCCCTCGTCGAGCAGCGCCTCGAACGGCAGCAGGTGACCGCTGTTGGTATCGCTGAGCAGTTGACGATAGTTCTCGAGATCCATGCCCAGCTCGGTGGCGATCTCCGTCTCCTCGGCAGGCCGCCCCAGGCGCTGCTCCAGGCTGCGTACGGCCTCATCCACTGCCCGGGCATTGCGTCTCACGCTGCGCGGCAACCAATCGCGACTGCGCAGTTCATCCAGCATCGCGCCACGGATGCGCTGGCTGGCGAAAGTGGCAAAGCTGGCCCCCTGGCCGGCATCGAAACGCCCCATGGCCTCCAGCAGACCCACGGTACCGGCCTGAATCAGGTCGTCCAGCTCGATGCTCGCCGGCAGCCGTACCTGCAGCGACAGCGCCTGACGCCTGACCAGCGGCAGGTACTGGTCGAGCAGGTCGTTCTGTTCGATCTTGCCTCGTGCTGTGTACATGCTCTCGTCTCGCGGCCGTCATCCGGATGTTGCGTCAGCGGCGCCCATCCATACCCACGTCATGGCGCTGCGTGGTTCACGATCACCTGCAACCCCTCTACCCTGGCAGCCCCCTGGCCTCGTTCGGCCAACGCAAAGCGAAACCGCAACGGGCCCCGTGCGTCCAGCCCGGCCAGGGCATCCGTCTGCCCGCGCGGACCGGGCAGTACCACGCATCGCACGGGGTGACAGAGCCGGGCGCTCACACGCACCCCCGGATCGATGCGGTAGCGCCAGCGGATGCTGCCGATCCGCTCGCCTCGCGCCAACCGTGGCGTGGGCGGAGCTAGGGTTTCGGAACTCGCCTCACGCTCGGCCATGGCGACATTCACGGCCGGCGCGCTGGCGACCCAGCTACCGGCCGCAGCGGCCGTGGCCATCCACAGGCTTGCCGCTATCAGCAAGGCGCCTCTTCTCCCTTTCACCGGGCCAGCACCAGCAGTTCGATACCGAAATACCTCGCCGCCACCCTCTGCAGGTTGTCCAGCAATCCCTTGGGGCCCACATCCGGCGGATGGACCGCCAACAGTCGCCGCGGGCCGCCTCGTTCGGCCACCTGCTTGAGCACGCGATAGCTGCGGCGAAAGGCTTCCTCGTCACTGCCGACCCACAGTGCCCAACGCGATTGTTCGGCCGCCAGCACCGGTAAATGGGGGCTGGAGGCCTCGAGCGGTACCACGCGCCAACGGCCCGGATCGCCGACCCAGTCGCGCCCCTCGGCGGCCCACGCCTCGAACAGCTCGGTCACCCTGCGAGCCTGACGCTCGCTCGTTCCCGGCAGCCCCAGCACCATCAGCGTTATCGTGTCCGCCGAAGAAGAAGCGCCACGCGACCCTGCCGTAGACGCCCGAGCCGCTCGCCCCGAACCCGACGAAGCGGCGGGCTTCTCGTCAGCAGCCTGTTCCTCGTTCGTCGCCGCGGATGCCGGCTCCGGTTGAGGCGCCGTCAGCGCTGCCGCCTCGTCGCTGTCGGATAGCTCGACCAGCATCTCGGCCACATGACGCGGACAGGCGGCATCGGCCGCCTCGTCTGCCGACTCTCCTCCACTGGCCCACTGTCGCAGGCCGGCGGCTTGATCCATGCCCATCAGCCAGCCTCCCGTTCACCCAGTCCCAGATGGCGAATGGCATCGCGCACCAGAAACAGCTCTACCAACGCTTCCATCAGCGCCACGTCACGCCGCCGACGCCGCCCACCGGCCAGGCCCAGCAATTCGGCACGCAGATCCATGGCCGCCTCGTCATCGGCCAGATCGAGATGCGTCGCCACCGCTGCCGTGCCACTGGCCAACAGCAGACGCACGTCGGGCCGCAGCTCGCCGAGTTCCTGCGGCTCGATACGCTGCCAGGCCCGTCGGGTGAGCAGGGCCAGACCGTCGCCCTGAAGCTGGTGAAGCAGCAGCGGCACGGGCTGGCGTCCGAGCCGCGCCGGGGTCAGCCAATAGCGCCGCGCAACCAGCCGTCCGCTTTCCGCATCCCGCACCTCGGCGAACCAGGCCTGCACCGCGAGCCCTTCATCGCCACGCCGCGACGGCCTGGGCATCGCATTCACCGCCAAGGTGGCGAGCTTGAGCCGAGAAGCCATGCCGCGAAAGCGACAGTGCGCCTCATCGAGGGGCTCGGCCAGCGCGGCCAGTGACTTGAGAGGGTCTCGCTCGCCGGCATGTTCGACGCGTTGGCTGCCGCGCACCTGGCTGACCCAGCTCTGCGAACGGCTCTCCAGCCACTGGCAGGCAACGGCATCGGGCAGCCCAGCCATGAGGTGCACACTGGCCCCGAGCCGCCCTTCGGCTTCGGCCAGCCGCGGCTGCTGGCCGGCCACCTGGCGGTGCTGCAGCAGCGGCAGCGCCAGCCAGTCGCCGTCGGCATTCAAGGCGATGTCCGGCATCGCCCAGGAAGCACCGCTCACCCGACGACGTTCGCTCCACAGCATGCCCAGCGCCCGCTCGGGCCCGGGATAGTCGGCCAGCAGCTCGTCCAGACGCTGCTGCTGCACCACGGCAGGCAAGCCCAGCAGATCCCAGACGCGCTCCAGCTCGTCGAAACCATCCAGTCGCTGACGCAGCGCCTGCAGGGTACCTGCCAGTCGTCTCCCCTGGCCCATGAGCGTCGGCGTGCGTCCCGCGGATGCCTGATGCGGTACCGAATCGGCACCCGAGGAAGCCGCCTCGCGGTGCTGGGCGAAAGCCTCGTCGATGAGCTTGGGCGGCTCGGCCAGCGACATGTCCTCGGGGACGCGCTGCCCGTGGGAGACGAACAGCAAGCGCAAGCCGTGACGCATGACGACATCCAGCGCCGGTGCCAAACGGCCGGCCTCATCGTGCTTGGTGATCACGCAATCGTTGAGCTCGGCGCCCGCGGCCTGAGCCGCCTGGCGATAACGCTGCACGACCTCTTCGAGCGTTTCCGGCTGGCTCGCGGCATTGAGCAACAGCACCAGACGCACCGGCGTCGTGCCACCGCGCAGGTGTCCGACCTGCTCGATGATCCGATGGTCGCGCTGACTCATGCCCACGGTATCGATGATCACCCAGGACTTGCCCTGCATCCGGCCCAGCAGGTCGTTGACCGGCTGATCGGCGGTGAGAGCGAACATCGGCACGTCGAGCAACCGCGCATATATGCGCAGCTGCTCGTGGGCGCCGATCCGAAAGCTGTCGGTGGTGACCAGTGCCACGGGACGGGTGCCGTGGCGCATCACGTAGCGGGCCGCCAGCTTCGCCGTGGTGGTCGTCTTGCCCACCCCGGTGGGTCCGATCAGCGCCACCACGCCGGTGCGATCGAGAAACCTCGCCTCGTCGTCGAGCCCAGCGAGACGCTGCACCAACTGGCGTTTGACCCACGCCATCGCACGGTCGTCCCGAATGTCGGTACCCACCAGCTCGTCGGGGAGAGCCGCGACGATCTCATCGGCCAGCGCCGTGCCGAAACCGACGCCCAGCAGCAGCTCACGGACCTGACCGTCCAGGCCAGCAGGCGTCTCGCGCCCCGGTTGATCGCGCGCCAACAGGGCACGCATGTCCCGCATCTCCTCCAGCAGCTTCTCGCTCATGGCGGCAAAGGCGCTGTCCGCAGAGGTGGACGAGGCGGGACTGGAGGCAGAAGCTTCCCGGGGGGCGGGCGAGACGGGTGTCGCCGACTCCCCACTGCCACCGGGCGCCGCCGATTCGGCCATGGCCAGAATCTCGACGCCACTGTCGGTTCGCCGATTGGCCAGGATCAGCGCTTCGTCACCCAGCGCCTCGCGCACCTGGCGCATGGCATCGCGGCTGTTGGCACCGGTGAATCGCATGACGCTCATGGTTTATCGACCTCCCACCAGGGTCGTGACGCGTAGAGTTCGATCATCGGGAATCTCCGCCTGGGACATCACCACCAGATGCCGCAGCCGACGCCGCAGGAAGCGTGCCAGCAAGGGCCGCAAGGCATGCTGCACGACCAGCACCGGTGGCTCGCCACTCGCCTCGTGACGCTGAAGCGCCTGCTCGGCCTGGGTCATCAGGGTTTCGGCAAGCCCCGGTTCCAGCGCGCCGTTGCCGTTCATGGCCTGCATCAGCACCTGCTCCAGTTGGGCATCCAACCCCATCACGTTGAGGGTCTCCTGACCGGCGAACCACTGCTGGGTGATGGCCCGGCCCAGGGCGATGCGCACCACGGCCGTGAGCTCGTTGGGATCCTGCTGCTGGGACGCATGTTCGGCCAGGGTATCGAGAATGGTGCGCATGTCGCGAATCGACACCTCTTCTTCGAGCAGGTTCTGCAGAATGCGCTGCAGCACCGTGAGGCTGATCGCCTTGGGCACCACGTCCTCGACCAGCGACTTCTGGTCGTCGCCCAGCTTGTCGAGCAGCTTCTGTACTTCCTGTCGGCCGAGCATCTCGGCGGAATGACGATGCAGCAGATGGTTGAGATGCGTAGCCACCACGGTACCGGCGTCCACCACGGTATAGCCATAGACCTGAGCATGTTCGCGCTGGGCGGAATCGATCCAGACCGCCGGCAACCCGAAGGCCGGATCCTGGGTCGGCGTACCCTGCAGCTGGCCGGTAACCTGGCCTGGATCGATGGCCAGCCACTGGCCGGGAAACGCCTCGGCTCGGCCGATCTCCGCTCCCTTGAGGGAGATCGTGTAGGTATTGGCGCCCAGCTCCAGATTGTCGCGAATGTGCACCACGGCCGGTAGAAAGCCGACTTCCTGGGCGAACTTCTTGCGCACGCTCTTGATGCGCGCCAGCAACTCCCCATCTTGGCGCTGATCGACCAGCGGAATCAGGCGATGGCCGACCTCGAGCCCCAGGGTGTCGACCAGTTGGACGTCGTCCCAGCTCGCTTCGGGAGCCTCCGGCGCTGGCGGCGGCGCGGTCTGCATCTCCTTTTCGACCAGCTTTCGCTCCTGCTGGCGCAGCAACCACCAGGCGATACCGCCGAGTATGGCGGTGAAGATCAGGAATACCAGGTTGGGCATGCCCGGCACCAGGCCCAGCAACCCCATGACCATCGCCGCCAGGATCATCACTTGCGGATTGACGAACAGCTGGCTGATCATCTGCTGCCCGACGTCCTGATCGGTGTTGACACGGGATACCGTGACGCCGGCCGCCGTGGAGATCACCAGCGCTGGAATCTGGGCCACCAGGCCGTCGCCGATGGTCAGCAGCGTGTAGGTACGCCCAGCGTCGGAAAAGCTCATGTCGTGCTGCAGCATGCCGATGAGCAGCCCGCCGATGATGTTGACCACCATGATCACCAGGCCGGCCATGGCGTCACCGCGCACGAACTTGCTGGCACCGTCCATGGAGCCGTAGAAGTCGGCCTCCTGAGCCACGTCGGCACGACGCTGGCGCGCATCGTCCTCTCCGATCAGGCCGGCATTGAGGTCGGCGTCGATGGCCATCTGCTTGCCGGGCATGGCATCCAGCATGAAGCGCGCCCCCACTTCGGCGATGCGCCCGGCGCCCTTGGTGATGACCATGAAGTTGATGATGACCAGGATCAGGAACACCACCAGGCCGACGGCGAAGTTGCCACCCACGAGGAAACTGCCGAACGCCTCGATGACCTTGCCTGCCGCATCGCCGCCGCCATGCCCCTCCATCAGCACCACGCGTGTGGATGCCACGTTGAGCGACAGACGCAGCAGAGTGGTGAACAGCAGCACCGCCGGAAAGGCGGCGAAGTCCAGGGGCTTCTCGGTGAACATGCTGACCAGCAGCACCATCACCGCCAGCGCGATGTTGAAGGTGAACAGCAGATCCAGGACGAACGGCGGCAGCGGCAGGATCATCATGGCCAGGATCATCATGATCAAGACCGGTCCTGCCAGCAGTTTCATGCGCACGTCACCCAGCCAGTCACGGCGCCCCAGATAGTGACTCAGGGATCTCATTCACGCGCCCCGTTCGGTTCGGCGTCGTTGCCCGGCACCGCCATGGAAGGCGGCACCGGCAGGTTCTCGGGCGTTGGCGGCACGTCTCCCCCCTCGTCATTCACGTGCTTGAGACGGAAGGCCCAGGCCAGCACTTCCGCCACGGCAGTATACAGATCCAGCGGTATTTCGCTGTCCAGATCGACATGATGGTAGAGCGCACGGGCCAAGGGTGCCGCCTCGAGCAGAGGCACGCCGGCCTCGACACCCAGTTCTCGGATGCGCGCCGCCACCGCATCGGCCCCCTTGGCCACCACTCGCGGTGCGCCCATACGGGCTTCGTCGTACTTCAATGCCACCGCATAGTGAGTGGGGTTGGTGATGACGACGTCCGCCTCCGGCACCTGGCTCATCATCCGGCCCCTCGCCATGGCCTGCTGCTGGGAGCGGATGCGAGCCTTGACGTGAGGATCGCCCTCGGACTCCTTGTGCTCGCGCTTGATCTCTTCCTTGGTCATGCGCAGCTTCTTGGTGTGGCTCCACAGCTGATACGGCACGTCGATGAGGATCACCACCAGCAGCGTCAGTACCATCAGTCCGCATGCCTGAGCGGCCAGCATCAACGCCTTGGCCAGGCCCTGGGTCGTCGGCATATCGAGCAGCGCCAGGTATTCATGACGCTTCAAGTAGAGAAAGCCCATTCCCACGCCGCCCACCAGCACGGATTTCGCGACCGCCTTGGCGAACTCCACCAGCGCCTGGGTGCCCAGCATTCGCTTGAGCCCCTTGAACGGGTTGAGCTTGCCGAGCTGCGGCTTGAGCGACTTGGCAGAGATCAACCAGCCACCCAGCAGCGCCGGGGCCACCAGAGCGATCAGTGCCAACAGCAGGAACAGAGGCAGCATGGCCACCAGCGTTCGCTGACCGAGCTCGAGCACCTTGGCAAGCATCGGCCCGGTATCGAAGGCCTGACGACGCTCGAAGAGGAAGGCCTGCTCCATGACCGTTCCCAACTGGTCATAGAGCAGGCCACCCATCGTCCACATGCCGACGACGCCGCCCAGCAGCATGAGAAAGGTGGTCAGCTCGCGTGATCGCGCAACCTGCCCTTCCTCACGCGCTTTTTCCAGGCGTCGTGGCGTGGGCTCTTCGGTCTTTTCCTGATCGCTGCTCTCGTCGGCCATGGACCACTACCCGACACGGGTTTTTCCAGCCTGCCATTGTGGCGGCAAGACAGCCGAGGCCATACGCCAAAAAGCGCCAATGATCGTGGCTTTATCGACCCTGACGAGCCACCGGGAAAAAGGTACGGCGCGCTGGAACGCGCGCCGTGGCAGGAGGCAGAAGCCAAGGCGTCTGCCGAAAAGGCGGCAAGCGCAGCCGGTTTTCCGGCAAGGACTAGAAGCCCAACTGGTCCAGCAGGTCGTCCACCTGATCCTGATCGGTAACGATGTCAGCGGCATCCGGCTTGACCTGAGGGCCATTGAGCAAGCCCTCATCCCGCTTGCGGGCGTCGTTTTCCCACTGATCGTTGGCCTGGCGCTGCATGCTTTCGCGGGCCAGCTCCTCGGGGACGTTGTCGATCAGCACCTGAACGAGCTGATGCTCGATCTCGCGGATCACGTCCATCATCTTCTTGATCACCTGGCCGGTCAGGTCCTGGAAGTCCTGGGCCATCATGATCTCGAGGAGTTCCTTCTGCGTGGCCTGAGCCTTTTCCGGGACATCGGCCAGGTAGGTACGCGTCTCCTTGACCAGTTCGCGGGCGTCATCGAGTTCCTTGGGTTCGGCGAACCAGTCGGCCCAGCGCCTGTCGAGATCGACGGCTCGCTCGTTGAGCGAGTCCTGCAGCGGCTGGGCGCGGTCGATGGCGTTCAACGCCCGCTCCGCCGCCTGCTCGGTCATGCTGGCTACATAGCTGAGGCGATCGCGGGCATCGGGAATGGCCTCTGCCGCCTTTTCGATCTCCTTGTCCAGCCCCAGCTCCCGCATGCTCTCGCGCAGCATGCGCGTGAGCTGGCCAATTCGCTGGACCAGATCGTCGCCCGCGGCGCCCGATGACCGGACATCGTCCGGCTGCTCGTTTGCGCTCATCTTTCGTCTCCTCGTACCGGCGAGCGCAAGCCGCCCGCCGGTCTCGTCATTTGCCCAGCTTCTCGAAGATCTTGTTCAGCTTCTCTTCCAGAGTCGCTGCCGTGAACGGCTTGACCACGTAGCCGCTGGCACCGGCCTGAGCGGCGGCGATGATGTTTTCCTTCTTCGCCTCGGCGGTCACCATCAGCACCGGCAGCTCCTTGAGCTCGTCATCGGCACGGATCTGCTTGAGCATCTCCAGGCCATCGAGGTTCGGCATGTTCCAGTCGGACACCACGAACTCGAAGTCGCCGGCACGCAGCTTGCTCAGTGCGTCCTGGCCATCTTCGGCCTCCTCGACGTTGGTATATCCCAGCTCCTTGAGCAGGCTGCGAACGATCCGGCGCATGGTCGGAAAATCATCGACCACCAGAAAGCTCATGTCTTTATCGGCCATCGGACATCCTCATTTCATTCGAACGATTAAAACTCTTCCCAGTCCCCTTCGGCGACGGTTTCACGCGCCGGGGTGCTGCGAGACTGGGGTTTGGGATCCACCGGTGCCGCCTGGCGCGACTCACGGGGAGTCGGCAGGCTGGCGGAAGTCGCCGCCGAACGGCCGTTCTCGCCTTCACGAGGGCTCGGCCCACGGCCAGCGGTCGGGGCGGCATGCCGAGCATCACTGGCCAGGCGGAAGACCGCCACGGCCCGCTCGAGACGGTTGGCCTGCTCCTCCAGCGAGGCAGCGGCCACCGATGCCTGCTGAACCAGCGAGGCGTTCTGCTGAGTCACCTGATCCATCTGCTCCACGGCATGGCTCACCTGCTCGATGCCATCGCTCTGCTCCTGGGAAGCCGCCGAGATCTCGTCCATGATATCGGTCACCCGCCGCACGGCCTTGACCACCTCCTGCATGGTATCGCCAGCATCGCGCACCAACACCGAGCCATCCTTGATCTGGGTGACCGAGTCGTCGATCAGCGACTTGATGTCCTTCGCCGCCGTGGCACTGCGGCTGGCCAGGTTGCGCACTTCGCCGGCCACCACGGCGAAACCGCGCCCCTGCTCACCGGCACGCGCCGCCTCCACCGAGGCATTGAGCGCCAGGATGTTGGTCTGGAAGGCAATCGAGTCGATCAAGCCGGTGATGTCGCTGATCTTCTGGGAGCTCTCGGAGATGCCATCCATGGTGGTCACCACCCGGTCGACCACTTCCCCACCGCGCTCGGCGGTAGTCGAGGCCTCCTGCGCCAGGCCGCTGGCCTGGCGGGCGTTGTCGGCGTTCTGGCGTACCGTGCTGGTCAGCTCCTGCATGCTGGAAGCGGTCTCTTCCAGCGAGGCCGCCTGCTGCTCGGTGCGCGAGGAAAGATCGGCGTTGCCGCTGGCGATCTCGCGGGTACCCACGTGGATGGAGTCGCTGCTGGTGCGCACGCCGCCGACGATCCCGATCAGGCTCTGCTGCATGCCGCGCATGGCGTTGAGCAGCCGCCCGACCTCGTTGCGCCCACCTTCGGGAATCCGCGACGTGAGATCGGCATTGGCGATGGCATCCAGGTTCTCGACCGCGACATTGAGCGGGCGGATCACCACGCTGCGCAGGCCCAGATAGATCAGACCGACGAGCAGCACTACCGCGGCCATCACCCCCCATTCGACCCAGGCGATCATCGACGAGAAGGCATCGAGTTCCGCCTTGAGCGCATCGCCACGCTCCGAGGCATAGCGCACGAACTCGGTCATGGCCGCTGCCTTGTCTTCAGCCGGTTCGGCCATCTCCTCGCGCAGCACGTTGAAGCCGGTGGAATCCATCGTATCCAGTGCCGTATGCTGCTCTTCCGCCAGCTCGAGAACGGCCTGGAACGTCTCCTCGACACGCGCCCCCAGCGCCTCGCCCTGCGAGGTACGGGGCACGGAAGCATAGTTCTCGAAGCGCACTTCGGCACGTTCCAACTGGTCGAGAGCCGAGTCCAGGCGTTCGTCGGCTTGGCCGCTGCGCCCCAGCATGAACAGGTTGGAAGCCACTTCCAGATCATAGAGAGAGCCTCTCAGCAAGGCGTCGGCACGGTTGATCTCGTTGAGCTGCTCGACGTTGACCTGCTCCAGGGTGTCGATCGTTTCCTGCGATGTGCGATCGGCGAGGGTCGCAATGACCACGTTGGCGGCAAAGGCCAACAGGAAGAATGCCAAAGCCGCGATGACGGCGGCATGGATGCTCAGGTTGCGCAGGAAACGGGTCATTGGGGCGGCACCTCGGTTCGAGTGAGGAATACGGTCATGTTAGGCATTGCGGCTGTTCGTCTTGCTGAGAGTTGACGGCATCCTTGACGGTATTCCCGCGCTTTCCTGCGCAGCGAAGCTGGTTGCGTCATACCCGCTGCGCTCGACCCGAGGCGGCTATCAACGCCATCACTCGCTCGGGAATGTGCTCCAGCGACACCACCTCCTGGGCACCGCCCATGGCGATCGCCTCGCGAGGCATGCCGAATACCACGCAGCTCGCTTCGTCCTGGGCGATGGTCGGCGAGCCGGCCTGGCGCATCTCGAGCAGCCCTGCCGCGCCGTCCTTGCCCATGCCGGTGAGCAGCACGCCGATGGCGTTGCGCCCGGCCTGGGTCGCTGCCGAGTGAAACAATACGTCGACCGAGGGGCGATGACGATTGACGGGAGGACCATCATCGAGACGCGCCACGTAGTTGGCGCCGCTGCGCGCCAGCTTGAGGTGATGGTCTCCCGGAGCGATGTAGGCATGGCCGGGCAGCACCCGCTCGCCGTCGGAGGCTTCCTTGACGGTGATGCTGCACAGGCGATCCAGCCGCTCCGCGAACGAGCGAGTGAATCCGCCCGGCATGTGCTGGGTGATCAGAATCGCCGGGCTGTTGGCGGGCAGCGGTTCGAGCACCGCGCGGATCGCCTCGGTACCGCCGGTGGAGGCGCCGATGATGATGAGCTTCTCGCTGGTGCTGATGGGTGCCTTGAGCCGGGCAGGCGCCGGCGTGTCGTGCTTGCGCGCCTGGCGGGGACGCGACTTGGCAGCGGCGCGGATCTTCTCGGCGATGTCGTCTGCGTATTCGCGCATGCCGCTGCGAATGCCCAGCGACGGCTTGGCGACGAAGTCCAACGCGCCCAGCTCCAGTGCGCGCAGGGTGATCTCGGAGCCCGCCTGGGTCAGCGACGACACCATCAGCACCGGCATGGGGCGCAGGCGCATCAGGCGCTCGAGGAAATCGAGCCCATCCATGCGCGGCATTTCCACGTCCAGCGTCAACACATCGGGGTTGTGGCGCTTGATCAGGTCGCGGGCCACCAGCGGATCGGGTGCCACGGCAACCACTTCCATGTCGGGCTGTTCGTTGATGATTTCGCTGAGCAAATCGCGAATCAGCGCCGAATCATCGACGCACAGCACCTTGATCGTTGTCGATCCCAAGGCAAGCCTCCTAGTTTGGCGAACCGCTGCCGGCGGTCCGCGGCGATAACGAACTATTGACCCTATCGGCCAAAACGTGGCGAAACTTTAACCACGCTTGGCCAGGGTGTAGACGGTCTGACCGCGAAGCCGGAACACGTCGGTGATGTAGGAGAAGTTCTCCGAGTGCCCGGCGAACAGCAGGCCGTCGGGTTTGAGCAGCGGCGCGAAGCGCTCCAGAATCCGCGCCTGGGTCTGCTTGTCGAAATAGATCATGATGTTGCGACAGAAGATCGCATCGAAGGGCCCCTTGACTGGCGGCCATTGCGGTGCCAGCAAGTTCAGCGAATGGAACTCCACCAGGTTCGAGACCTCCGGCCGCAGACGGGCGAGCCCCTCGTGACGCCCCCGCCCACGCTGGAAGAAGCGCCTGATCCGCTCGGCATCGAGCTTGTTGACCTGTTCCACCGGGTAGATGCCGGCCCGCGCCCGCTCGAGAGCGTCGGTATCGATGTCGGTACCCAGCACGGAAGCGTTCGAGGCTCGTGAACCCAGGGTCTCCATCAGCGTCATGGCGATGGAATAGGGCTCCTCCCCGGTGGAAGCCGCCGCACTCCAGATGCGTACCGGTTCGCGGCGGTCACGTACGTGATCGGCCAGCAGTGGAAAGTGATGAGCCTCGCGAAAGAAGGCGGTGAGATTGGTCGTCAAGGCGTTGGTGAACGCCTGCCACTCCCGCGCTTCCGGATAGCGTTCGAGACGCGCCAGGTAGTCGCCGAAGCGCGTCATGCCGTGATGGCGTAGCCGCTTTGCCAGGCGACTGTAGACCATCTCGCGCTTGTGCTCGGCCAGCACGATGCCCGCCCGCTCGTAGATCAGCTGACGAATCTTCGTGAAGTCCGCATCGGTCAGAACGAGGTCGCGTTCCAGCTGACCGCCGCTCGACCACTGCCCCGCATCGGAGGCGACACCTTCCACAGACTGGGTCAAAACGTTTCCCACTCCTCTTCAGCAGCCGGGCTGACGGGGGCCGATTTCGATTGCCGCTTTTCGGGCAGAGGGTCACGCTGGACCGAACGCGGCGACGCGTCACGCGAGACGCCGGTCTGGCTTCGCGACGTCGATGCCACGGCAACCACCTGTTCCGCTCCCATGCCACGCATGCGGAATACCTGAATGTCGCGGGCCAACTCCTCGATCTGACGCATCAGATCCTTGGCCGCGGTAGCGGTTTCCTGAACGCGCGAAGCGTTCTCTTGCGTTACCTGGTCGAGTTCGCCGATGGCCTGGTTGATCTGGCCGATGCCGTTGCTCTGCTCATCGGACGCTGCCGTGATTTCGCCGATGATGTCGTTGACCCGCGTCGAGGATTGCATGACCTCGCTCATGGCGCTTTCGACCTGCTGCACCCGGCTTGCGCCACCTTCGATCTCGCCATTGGTGCCATCGATGAGCCCGCGAATCTCCTTGGCCGCGTCGGCGCTGCGCCCGGCCAGGCTGCGCACTTCCTCGGCGACCACCGCGAAGCCGCGGCCATGCTCGCCGGCCCGTGCCGCCTCCACCGAGGCATTGAGCGCCAGGATGTTGGTCTGGAAGGCGATGCCGTCGATCACCCCGATGATGTCCTTCATCTTCTGCGAGCTGGCGGTGATTCGCTCCATGCTGGACACCACCTCCTGCATCAGTTCCCCGGTGTCGCGCATGCGGTTGGCATTGTCCATGGCCAGACCGCTCGCCTGTCTCGCATTGTCGCTGTTCTGCTGCACCGTGGTGGTCATCTCCTCCATGCTGGAGGCGGTCTGTTGCAGCGAGGACGCCTGCTGTTCGGTGCGCGAGGCGAGCCCCTCGTTGCCGTCGGCGATGGAGCGGCTGGCCGGCTCCACCACGCCGATGCCTCGTTTCACGCCCTGGGTGGTGTTGTAGAGGCTGCGACGCATGATCCCGAGCGTATCCATGAGTTCACCGAACTCGTCGCGCTTGAGCTTGGGCACCACGGTGGCCAGGTTGCCCGAGGCGATCTGCAGCGCGATGTTCCGGGCACGGTGCAGCGGCCGGTTGATGGCGCGCATGATCCAGGTTCCGAAGGCGACCAACACGACCAGCCCGATGGCCAGGAAGACGGATTGACCGATCAGCATCTGGCGCTGACCGGCTGCAGCGGCCGCCGACATGTCGAGTGCGGCCTGACGCTTCTGCTCGATCAACTCGTTGATGGTGCCGGAAAGCTCGCGGCCCTGCTCACGCAGCGGCGCCACGTCGTTGTTCAGGGCCGTGAAGGTATCCATGGAGTCGTCGGAGGCCAGCGCATCGCGGAAATGGGTGACGCTCTCGTCCACGTAGCGGGTGAGCGCTTCACCGAACTCATCGGCCAGTGGCGTGGCGTTGACATCGCGATCGCGATACTCGCCCCACAGCTCACGCAGGCGTACCGCGATCTCGCTCAGGTTCTCGGCGTGCGTCTCGCGCGAAGAGAGGATCTCCATGCGATCCTGACCGCCGACTTCCTGATGCGCTTGGGTGACCAGTTGATCGAGTTGCTGCAGGCGAATCACGTCCTGCAGGCCGTCGCGGTTGAGTTCGTCGACACGCTCGCCGGACACCTGCACGCCGAACAGACCCACCCCGCTGCTCACTGCCAGCAGCAGCAACGGCACCAGGGTCATCATCACCAGCTTGGCCCGCACGCTGCCCAGGTTGAGCCGCGCCCACCAGCCGGCCAGACCGCGCCGGGTCACCTGACCTTTGGCCACCGTCAGGCCATGGCCCTTGCCGTCACGCAGGCGTGCGTACTGCTTCTCGACACGCTGGACCGCCTCGGGATCGGCCTTGACCCGTACGGAGGTGAAGCCCAGGCACTCGCCATCCTCGAGGATCGGCGTCACCGTGGCGTGCACCCAGTAGTGATCGCCGTTCTTGCAGCGGTTCTTGACCAGCCCCTGCCAGCTATCGCCTTTCTGCAGGGTCTCCCACAGATCGGCGAACACCTGCGGCGGCATGTCCGGGTGGCGAACGATGTTATGGGGCGATCCGTACAACTCTTCCCAAGTGAAGCCGCTGACCTCCACGAAATGGCTGTTCGCATAGGTGATCCGACCTTCGAGGTCGGTCCTGGAGATCAGCAGTTCTTCGCTGTCGAGCTGGTACTCTCGCTGGGTGACTGGCTGATTGTTGCGCATGGACCCTCCCGTTCTTCTTGCTCCAGACTCCCAGCCACATCGAGGGCAGCGATCGTGCGCGCGACCGCGTCAGGGGGAGCCGTATTCTCGTTGTTGTCGGTCTTGCAGTCCGGCCGAGCGGGCGATCAGAACGACGCCCACTCCTCTTCGTCTTCTTTCTCTTTCCCGCTGCTACGCGGCGCTGCCAATGCTGGCGCTTCGGTTGCTGCCGCGCCCTTGGCCTTGGGCCTGGGGTCGGCCTCGGCCACCGGTTGGGCACGACTGCCGGGCGCTCTTTCGCTTGCCGTCTCACCGGCCAGACGGAAGTTGAACACCGCCTCGTGAAGTCGCGCGGCCTCGGCCTCGAGCTGGGTCGCCGCGCTGGCGGCCTGCTGCACCAGCGCCGCGTTCTGCTGGGTCACCTCGTCCATCTGGGTGACGGCCTGGTTGACCTGGCCGATGCCATTGCTCTGCTCCTGCGAAGCGGAGGCGATCTCATCCATGATGTCGCTGACCCGCTGCACGGCCTGCACGATCTCGGTCATGGTCTTGCCCGCGGTGTCGACCCGCTGTGTACCGGCATCGACGCGCTTGAGAGAGGCCTCGATGAGCTCGCGGATTTCCCCCGCGGCGGTGCCGCTGCGACCGGCGAGATTGCGCACTTCCTGAGCGACCACGGCGAAGCCACGCCCGTGCTCGCCGGCACGCGCGGCCTCCACCGAGGCGTTGAGCGCCAGGATGTTGGTCTGAAAGGCGATGTTGTCGATCACCTCGATGATATCCGACATCTTGTGCGAGCTTTCATTGATCTCGTGCATGGTGGTGACGACATCGCCCACCACCTCGCCTCCCTGCTCGGCGGTTCGCGTGGCCTCGGCGGCGAGCTGACTGGCCTGACGCGCGTTGTCGGCGTTGTGCTCCACCGTCGAGGCGAGCTGCTCCATGCTGGAGGCCGTCTCGGCCAGCGAAGCCGCTTGCTGCTCGGTGCGCGACGACAGCTCGTTGTTGCCCTGAGCGATGTCCTGGGCACCGTGGTAGATCCCCTCGCCGCTACGACGCACCGTACCTACGGTGGCCGAGAGCCCGTCCTGCATGTGCTTCAGCGAATTGAACAGGCGACCGATCTCGTTGTTGCCGCGCTGCTCCACGGGCTGGGAGAGATCGCCACGCGCCAGGCCCTCGAAGTACCCCACCAGACGCGCCAGCGGCTTGAGCACGTTGACGGTGATGCCCCACATCACGATCGCCATCACCAGCGCTGAGCCCACCAGAATGACGATGATGCCAAGGCGCATCCACCCGGCCAGGGTCTCGTAGGATTGCGACAGTGCCAGGCCGCTCTCGCCGGCCTCGGGCGCGATGTCGGCCACGGCGCTGGTGCCGATGTGCAAGGCGTATAGCCCCAGACCGCTGAGCAGCACGATGACGCCGGCGAAGAACACCAGCACCAGACTCCAGCTGACCCGCACGGTCATGTTGTCGAGAAGCTTCACGTCATTCCCTCATGATCGACAGGCACGCAGCCTGATGGTTGTGGTCGCTCGGCCGGCCACGCCAGGACGCAGCCGGCACCGTCATGCTTCAGGCCTCCGCCGGTTCACGGCGCTCTCCCCAGGCATCCTCGTCATGACCCCGAGTAGGCGCGGGCAGTGACTGCGGCGTCGGGTCGGCCGACGCCATGCTCATGCCGTCGACGCGAAAATGCGCGACCTGCTGGGTCAGTTGCCGGCTCTGCTCGCTGAGGCGTTGCGCAGCGCTGTTGCTGCTCTGCACCAGACCCGAGTTCTGCTGCGTCATCTGATCCATTTGCGCAACGGCCTGATTGACCTGTTCGATGCCACTGCTCTGCTCCACCGAGGCGGACGAGATTTCGGCCACCAGCGTGCTGAGCTGGGTGATGTCGCGCACCATGCCGTGAATGACTTCGCCCGTCTCACGCACCAGTTGGCTACCGTTACTGACCTGGCCGTCCGACTTCTCGATCAGCGTCTTGATCTCCTGAGCGGCCTCGGCGCTACGGCTGGCGAGCTTGCGCACTTCTTCGGCCACCACGGCGAAGCCACGCCCGTGCTCGCCGGCACGCGCCGCCTCCACCGAGGCGTTGAGCGCCAGGATGTTGGTCTGGAAGGCGATCGATTCGATGGTGTCGACGATGCTGGTCATCTGTACGGCACTGTCGTTGATGCTCGACATCGCCTCGATGACGTTCTCCATCGCCTCGCTGCCGCGCTGGGCGCTCTTCTCGGTCTTGCCGGCGAGATCGCGTGCCTCGTCCGCGTTGTCGGCATTCTGCTTCACCGTCTGAGTGAGCTGTTCCATGCTCGATGCCGTCTCCGCCAGAGAGGCGGCCTGCTCTTCGGTGCGGGTGGCCAGCTCGTCGTTCACCGAGACGATGCTTTCGACTTCCCGGTCGACTTCGTGAGCGCGACGGTTGATCTCGCCGATGGTCCCCGCCAACGAGCCGCGCATGCGGTCGATGTGGAAGAGCAGACTGCTGTCGTCACCCTTGCGCAGCTCCACTTCCGGGGTCAGGTCGCCATCGGCGATGTGGCCGACGAATTCGGCGGCGTCGCGTGGCTCGCCGCCCAGGCGACGGGCGATGTCGCGGAATACGCTGCCGATCATCAGCGTGATAGGAAGGCCGACGATCAGCAGCGGCACCAGGCTCCAGGCCAGCTTGGAGAAGAAGGCGGCATTGATGTCGTTGACGTAGACCCCGGTGCCCACGATCCATCCCCAGTCGGCATGGTACTGGTGGAACGAGGTCTTGGTGACGAGTTCGTCATCGTCGTCCTCGTGGGCCCATAGATAGCTGACGAAGCCGTCGCCGTCGTGCACGGCGTCGACGAACTCGCGGAACAGGTAACGCCCCTCGTCGTTCTGGAAATCGCCCAGATTGGTACCGACCGGCAGGCGCGGATGCGCCCACAGGTCGTAGCCTTCGTCGAATACGTAGATGTAGCCGCGACCTTCATCGTAGGTCATGCTGCTGATGACCTCGGCCACCTGGTTCTTGGCTTCGTCCTCGTCGAGTTCGCCGGCTTCCACGCGCTGGGCATACCCATCGATGGCATTCATGGCCATGTCGGTGTAGTCGCTCAGCGCACTGCGACGCTCCTCGATCATGATCTGGCGATTCTCCCAGGCGCCCCAGGCGACCAGGACGATCATCGCGAGCCAGATGAAGGCGAACGACCCCCACAGCTTTTGCATCGTGGTCAGTTTCAACTTGCAATCCCCTGTTCCCAAACGGCTCACTGGCGTTGTATGACGTTATTGTATCGGCGCCGGGGCATCGGATAATTGACCCCGGCCAAGTCTCACTCGGCAACCTTCTCGACCAGGGCCATTTCGTCGCTGGTGAGCAGCTTGTCGATGTCGACGATCACCAGCATGCGGTCCTCGAGACTGCCCAGGCCGCTGAGGAAGTCGGAAGAGAGGGTGACGCCGAACTCGGGGGCCGGCTTGATCTGGTCGGGAGACAGGGTCATCACGTCGGAGACGCCGTCGACCACGATACCCACGATGCGGTCCTCGACGTTGACCACGATGACGACCGTCTGGCCACCGTACTCGACCTTCTCCAGATTGAACTTGATGCGCAGATCGACGATCGGCACGATCACGCCGCGCAGGTTGGTCACCCCTTTGATGAAATCCGGCGTGTTGGCGATGCGCGTGACGTTCTCGTAGCCACGGATCTCCTGCACCTTGAGGATGTCGATGGCGTACTCCTCGTCGCCCAGCGAGAACACCAGGAACTCGCTGTTCTGCGCTTCCGCCGCGGCCATCGCTACATCGGTGGTCGTCTGGTTCATGATGACGTCTCCATCTCATTGTCGGTTACGGATTCGAGCGAGCGCGTGGCAGACTTGGGCCGACGCGCCTCTTTCTTTTGACGGCTGAGCCGGTGCAGCCCGGTGATATCGAGGATCAGCGCCACGCTGCCGTCACCGAGGATGGTGGCGGCAGACACGCCCGGCACCTTGCGGTAGTTGGTCTCGAGGTTCTTGACGACGACCTGCTGCTGACCGACCAGGTCGTCCACCAGCAACGCATAGCGACGACCCTCGCCCTGCACGATCACCGCGATGGTCTCGGTCAGCTCGGTGCGCGCGTCGGCGACGTCGAGGGCCTCGTGCACGGCGACCACCGGCAGGTACTCGTCGCGCACCTTGAGCACCACGTCGTCACCGGCCATGGCATAGATGTCCTCCTTGGCCGGTTGCAGCGATTCCAGCACCGCCGACAGCGGCAGGATGAACATCTCGCTGCCGACCTTGATCGACATGCCGTCGAGGATCGCCAGGGTCAGCGGCAGCACGATGCGAATGGTGGTGCCCTCCCCGGGCTTGGACATGATCTGCACGCTGCCGCCCATGCCCTGGATGTTGCGCTTGACCACGTCCATGCCGACCCCGCGGCCAGAGACGTCGGTGACCTCCTTGGCGGTGGAGAAGCCAGGAGCGAAGATCAGCTGCCAAACGTCGTCATCGCTCATGGTATCGGAGACGTTGAGACCGCTCTCGCGAGCCTTTTCGAGCAGCTTCTCGCGGTTGAGGCCGGCACCGTCGTCGATCACCTCGATGATGATGTTGCCACCCTGATGCTTGGCCGACAGTGTCAGCTTGCCGGTTCGCGGCTTGCCGGCGGCCTCGCGCACCTCGGGAGGCTCGATGCCGTGATCAAGACTGTTGCGAACGAGGTGGGTGAGCGGGTCGATGATGCGCTCGGTGAGGCTCTTGTCGAGCTCGGTGGCCGCACCCTCGGTAACCAGCTCGATCTCCTTGCCGAGCTTGCCGGCGGTCTCGCGCACCACTCGCGGAAAGCGACTGAACACGAAGTCCATGGGAATCATGCGGATCGACATCACCGACTCCTGCAGATCCCGGGCATTGCGCTGCAGCAGGCTCATGCCATTGACCAGGTTGCCGTTGGCCGGGCCTTCCAGCTCGCTGACCGTCTGATCGAGCATCGACTGGGTGATGATCAGCTCGCCCACCAGGTTGATGATCTGGTCCACCTTGTCGACGGAAACGCGAATCGAGGTCGACTCGCTGCCGGCCTTGGCCTTCGCCTTGGGCTTGTCGGTGGATTTGGCCGCAGGCTTGGGCTTGCCGTCCCCCTTTGCCTCGGACGCCGGCGGCGGCTCGTCGGAAGCCGCGCCGGCAGCCCCCTTCGGCGTGGCGGCCGGCTCGGCCTCTTGCGCAGCCTTTTCCTCGTCGCCGGCGGCATCGCCCGTGGCCGGCCGCTCGCCCGGCTTCCCCGGCGCACGAATCTCGAGCTGTTCGGCATCGATGATGAAGCACATCACGGCTTCGATGTCGTCATCGCTGACCGTGGACTCCATCACCACTTCGTAGCGCTTCTCATCGCCGTGGTGCTCGATGACCTCGCCGAGCTGGCCAAGCTCCTCGACCAGCAGCTCGCGATCCTTTTCGCCGACACCGAGCAGGGCGACCACTCGGCGCCCGTCATTCGAGGCCCCCGTACCGGCGGCCGGGTCGCCACTCGCCTCGGCACCGGTTTCGGGCTCGGCAGGTTGGCTTGGCGGCTCGCTCTTGGCACCGGCATCGGGCTGAGGCATGTCGCCACCGGCCGCCTCCAATCCCTTGCCGATCTCTTCCAGGGCCAGCTGCTGCAGGATCTTGCAGATGCGTTCGAAGGCCTCCTGATCGGGCTCGTCGCCGTTGCGGTAGGCGTCCAGCTGATCGTTGAGCATGTCCTTGGTTTCCAGAAAGGTATCGACGATGTCCCGCCGCAGCGCCAGCTCGCCGTTGCGAGCGTGGTCCAGCAGGTTCTCGAACAGGTGGGTGGTCTTTTGCAGCACGTCGAAACCGAAGGTGCCGGCACCGCCCTTGATGGAGTGCGCCGCGCGAAAGATCGCGTTGAGCTGCTCCGAATCCGGATCGTCTACGTCCAGCTCCAGGAGGTGGCGCTCCATGTCGGCCAACAGCTCCTCGGCCTCCTCGAAGAAAGTCTCATAGAAGTCCGTGATATCCATGCGCAGTCCCACCTGGTGTCAGTTGATTTCCAAACCCCTCACTCGTCACCGAGCGAACGGCTGAGGCTTTCCGTGAATTGTCGTACCGGCGCAAGGTTCACCTCGCTGCCGAGCGGCGCGTCCTGCCGGCGACTCAGCGGACTCGGCATGCCGGGCCCGTTCAGCACGCCGGGGTTGCGAATCCGGTCCGCCACCTCGGGCAGCAACACCAGCAGCTCGATGCGCCGGTTGACCGGATCGAAGGGCTCCGTCTCCGGCATCGGCACGCGGTCGGCGAAGCCGGAAACGCGCAGCAGCTTGGCAGACTCCAGCCCGCCTTCCACCAGTTCGCGGCGCGAGGCGTTGGCTCGGTCGGTCGAGAGCTCCCAGTTGCTGTACCCCCGATACCCGTTCAGGTAGGCGAGGCTGTCGGTGTGCCCGCTGATGCTGAGCTGGTTCGGCAACTCGTTGATCAGCGGCGCCATGGCTCGCAACAGGTCTCGCATGTAGGGCTCCACGCGCGCACTGCCGAGATCGAACATCGGCCGCTGCTCGGTATCCAGCAGCTGAATGCGCAACCCCTCCGGGGTCAGGTCGAAACGCATCTGGTCGCGCAGCTGGCGAAGGTCCGGATCCTGTTCGATAACCGATTCGATGCGCCGCTGCAGGTCCATGAAGAAGCGGCGCTGCTCTTCGCTGGGGCGCGTGCGCTCCTGGGGATCGATGCGTGCCCGTTCGCCATCGCTGTGCGCCGGATCCGGCCCGCCCCCGGGAATCACCTGAGTGCTTCCCGAGCGGTCGCCACCGGTGACGGCATTGACCAGCGGCGTGCTGAAGTACTCTGCCACCCCTTCGCGCTGCTCCTCGGTGGCTACCGAGAGAATCCACATGACCAGGAACAGTGCCATCAGCGCGGTCATGAAGTCGGCCAGAGCGATCTTCCAACTGCCGCCGTGATGGGCGTGAACGACCTTCTTGCGGCGAATGATGATGGGCCGCTTGCCTGCGTTCTCGCTCATTCGACCGTAGCACCCGCCTTGGCATTGCGAACGTACTCTTCCAGCTCAGTGAACCCGGGACGCTCCGTGCTGTGCAGCGCCTTGCGGCCGAACTCCACCGCCAGCTGAGGGGCATAGCCGTGCAGGCTGGCCAGCAACGTCACGCGAATGCACTGCAGCATCTTCTCGGCCTCCTTGGCCTGGCGTTCGAGGCTGGACGCCACCGGATTGACGAAGCCGTAGCCCAGCAGGATGCCGAGAAAGGTACCCACCAGGGCGTGGGCGATCATCACGCCCATCTCCTCTGGTCCGGCGTCGGCGCTGCTCAACGCCTTCACCACCCCCATGACCGCCGCCACGATACCGAAGGCCGGCATGGCATCGCCCACTTTGGCGATGGCGTCGACGGGGATGTGCGCCTCCTGCTCGAAGGCCTCGATCTCGTGCAGCATGAGCTCGTCGATCTCCATCGGATCCATGCCGCCGCTGACCATCAGGCGCAGATAGTCGGTCAAGAAATTCATCAGCATCGGATCGCCGAGCACGATGGGGTGCTCCTGAAACAGCGCGCTCTGCTGGGGGTCGTCGATGTCCCTCTCGATGCCGAGCATCCCCTCGCGGCGCACTTTGCTGAGCAGCTTGTATTGCACTGCCATCAGCTCCATGTACATCGTCTTGTTGTACTTCTTGGTGCGGCGCAGCTTGGGAAAGATCTTGAACGTCGCCTTGAGCGCCTTGCCGTTGTTGGCCGCGATGAACGCGCCGAGCCCCGCGCCGCCTATCATCAGCAGCTCGGTGGGCTGGTAGAGCGGCCCCAGGTGGCCGCCGGCCAGTACATAGCCGCCGAACACGCAGAGTATGACGACGACGTAGCCAATCAGAATCAGCACAACCGGTATCCTTAGTCAGGGATGCGTCTTGATGTCATAGGATGTATCGGCCACCGGCACCGCGACTTGAGCCACGACACCAAAAAAATCAGCCGCCCAGCGACAACCGCCCCGGCAGAGCCTACCGGGGCGGAAACGTCGACAACGCTGGGCAATGGAGCCTGCGCTCCTGCCAGACGACTCAGCCGGAGGCGACCGACCGCGAAGCGCTCGCTGCCTGGGCGGCTTCACGCTCGCGACGCTTGCGCGTCTTGCCGGCGCGCGACGGCGGCATGCAGATACCGCAGACGTAATCGTGGTCCGGCGAATGGGCATGAACCACGTAGCGCCCTCCGCACTGCGTGCATGACGACAGCTGCAGCTGATCGCTTTCGAAGAAGCGCACCAGCGTCCAGGCGCGGGTCAGTCCCAGCACCGGCTCCACGTCATCGATGCGCACCTGTTCGCCATACAGGCGATAGGCCGTCACGAAGGCCGGCATGCGATCGCAGTCCTGCTCCACGCGCAGCCGCTCGTAGATGTTGTAGAACAGCGATGCATGGACGTTGGGAAGCCAGGTGATGAACCAGTCGGTGGAGAATGGCAGCATGCCCTTGGGGGGAGACATGCCGCGCACTTCCTTGAACAGACGAATCAAGCGCGCCCGACTGAGATCGGTCTCGGTTTCCAGCACCTGCAGACGCGCCCCGAGTTCGATCAGCTCGATGGCCAACTGGACCTGCTGCATTTCCGCCACGAGACTCTTCTGGCTCATACGCCACCTCCCGACAGCGGTGACATCTTGCCCTGGCCGGCCATCAGTAGCGAGGCGTGAAACCGCGACAGGCCATTGTCGCGGGGATTTTCCACCACCTGACGCAGGCGTTCCGCCGCATCGTGGCCGAAATGACAAAGGAGCTGGTTGGTACGGGACAGCGTGGTGAGTTGCGAAGCGTTCAACGAGGCGATCAGATCGGCCATGTCGTCATCGATCTTGAGACGAAACATGGCCGCGGAACGATCCTCGTTCAGCAGCCGCTGGGCGAGCAACAGATAGGCGAGATTGAGATCCTGAATCTCATCCAGGTGATCGGTGGTTTGCATAAGGTTCCCTGCACGCAGTATGGCGCGTCGTTTTTATCTAGCACTTTTTTCTGATTCATGACCGAAGAAGCATGACAATTCCGTCAAAAGCCGGAATAGGTGCCATGCAGCACGGCCTAATCAGCGTATGGGGATTGTGCCCGTTTGCCAAGGGGTTTGCCTACTCGCCGAAAGGCGAGCCGGCGGAGTCTGTCAACATAGTTGGCATATGAAATAGTTCTGGCTCTTTAAAACCCTGCTGCCTGCGGCACTGGGTCCCGCTCGGGATTCAGGTGCA
>NZ_FNES01000018.1 GCF_900100195.1 Billgrantia gudaonensis | reverse complement strand
CACCAGCTCCGAGGTGCCGGGATGGGCGGAGTGGGCCTTGACGATCACCGGACAGCCGGCGGCCAGCGCCGAGGCGGTGTCGCCGCCGGCCACGCTGAAGGCGAGCGGAAAGTTGGAAGCGCCGAAGACGGCGACGGGGCCGAGTGGAACATGACGCTGGCGCAGGTCGACTCTAGGCATGGGTTCGCGCTCGGGCAGCGCCGGATCGAGGCGCACGTCGAGCCATTCGCCGGCGCGCACCACGGAGGCGAACAGGCGCAGCTGGCCGCAGGTACGGCCGCGCTCGCCCTGGATGCGTGCCTGGGGCAGGCCGGTCTCGGCCATGGCACGCTCGACCAGGGCATCGCCCAGGGCCTCGATCTCGCTGGCCACGGTTTCGAGGAAGGTCGCGCGTTCTTCCAGCGTGGACTCCCGGTAGCTGGCAAAAGCCGTTTCGGCGAGTTCGCAGGCGCGCTCGACCTCGGCGCGGGTGCCGCCCACGTAGGTGGGCTCTAGGGTCTCGCCGGTGGCGGGGTCGACGGCGTTGATGGGCTGGGAACTGCCGCTGACGGCTTCGCGGCCGATCAGCATCTTGCCTTCCAGGGACATAACGAACTCCTTGCTTGCTGTCAGAGCGATTTGACGGCGATGTCGGGGTTATCCACCTCGAAGCGTAGTGGATTGCGTAGCGGGCGGCCGAACTCGGGAAGGTCGATTTCGAAACGGTCGTCATCGCGCGTCTGGACGCCGTCGGCGAAACTCAACGTTGCCGTGCCGAAGAAGTGTACGTGCACGTCGCCGGGCCGCCGGAAACCTGGGTACTTGAAGTGATGGTGTTCCAGATTGGCCAGGCTGTGTGCCATGTTGGCCTCGCCGGTGAGGAAGGGCTTCTCCCACAGCGTCTCTCCATCCCGGACGATGCGGCTTGTCCCTTCCAGATGGTCGGGCAGCTCGCCCACCAGCAACTCCGGGCCGAAGCTGCAGGCACGCAGCTTGGAATGGGCCAGCCACAGGTAGTTGAAGCGCTCGGTCACGTGGTCGGAAAACTCGTTGCCGATGGCATGACCGACACGCCACGGCTGGCCGTCGTCACCGATCACGTAGAGGCCCGCGAGTTCCGGCTCCTCGCCGGCATCCTCGGCGAAATGGGGCACGGGAATCTCGGCCTCGGGCGCGACGACGCAGCTGCCATCGCCCTTGTAGAACCACTCCGGTTGGGCGCCCACCTCGCCCGGGGCTGGCTTGCCGCCCTCGACGCCCAGCTTGAACATGCGCATGGAGTCGGTCAGTTCGGCCTCATCGACCTGGGTCTTGGCGTGCATGGCCGAGCGCGTGTCGGCGCTGCCCAGGTGGGTCAGGCCGGTGCCGGTGACCAGGCAGTGGGCCGGATCGGGATGGGTCAGTGGCGGCAAGAGGCGTTTTTCATCGATCAACTGCTGGTAGTCGAGGTGGGTCTCGGTCAGGGCTGCTTCCACTGCCTGTGCCAGGGACTGCCCAGCGGCGCTGGCCCGGCGGGCCAGCGTGTAGGTGTCGGCGTCGAGCAGGCGGACCTGGTCGATGCGCTCGACCAGGGCGGCATGGATCCGGCCCTGATGCTCGCATTGTATCAATCGCATGGCGGGGTTCCTCGTATTGGGCGTTGTCAGAGTGGCCATATCGTCAGTGGCACTAGGCGTTGTCCGAAAACTGGCTGCGCTCGACCATACGGCGTTAAAAATCGGCTCAAAGTACTCATTTACAGCGCGTAAACTCCGTCTTTTCGCCGATTTTTGCCTTGTCTGGCCTTCGCTCGCCGACTTTTCAGACAACGCCTAGAGCAGCGCCGCCGGCATGCAGAGCGTATCGGGCATGTACGGTAAGGCCGAAAAGCGGAGGCTCGAGTGACCGACCTCGCATGACACCATGCTCTTGAGATGAAAGACTTCAGCAACGAGTCCTGCGTGTTTACCGGATGCGAGCCTGAGCCGCCTCTCTAAGGGTTGCTTTGTGCTAAGGGTTGCTTTGTGGGATTTGTCGTTTATATGTTGAACATATGGCCATCATGTTCAACATAGACTTTGGTCGTGTCTCTCACCGGTGAGACATAATGTCTCGCCGCATGCAACGAAGGACTTGGCAATGCAGCGCATTCACATCGGTCTGGTCGGGGTGGGCAAGATCGTCCGCGATCAGCACCTGCCGGCTCTGGCCGAAAGCCCCGATTTCCATCTGCTGGCGACGGCGGACCCTAACGCCCGATACGACTCGGTGCCCGGTTACGCCGCCTTGGGCGACATGCTCGAGGCGCATCCCGAGCTGGAAGCGGTGGCCATCTGCACGCCGACGCACCTGCGCTACTCGCAGGCGCGTATCGCCCTCGAGCAGGGCAAGAGCGTGCTGTTGGAGAAGCCGCCGGGCGCGACCTTGAGCGAGGTCGAGGATCTGGTCGATCTCGCCGAGAGCCAGGGCGGCACACTGTTCGCGGCCTGGCATTCGCGCTTCGCTCCGGCCGTGGCTCAGGCCCGTGAGTGGCTCGAGGAGAAGCGCATTCGGCGTGTCGAGATCGACTGGCGGGAGGACGTGCGGGTCTGGCACCCCGGCCAGGCGTGGATCTGGGAGCCCGCCGGCATGGGCGTGTTCGACCCCGGCATCAATGCGCTGTCGATCGCCACCGAGATCCTGCCGCGCGCTTTTTTCCTGCGCGATGCGCGGCTCTGGGTGCCCAGCAACTGCCAGGCGCCCATCGCCGCGGCGCTGACCTTTAGCGATACCGAGGGCACGCCGGTCGTGGCCGATTTCGATTTTCGCCAGCCGAGCCCGCCGATCTGGAACATCCACGTCGACACCGAGGCGGGGCGTCTCAGCCTGCTGCAGGGAGGCTGCCGGCTGGAGATAGACGGCCGGTGTCTGCTCGACGCCGAAGAGCGCGAGTATCCGGGGCTTTATGCCAGGTTCGCCGAACTGGTCCGGGAAGGGCGCAGCGAGGTGGACCTGGCGCCTCTGCGGCATGTGGCGGATGCCAGTTTGGCAGCCAGGCGCGAGCCGACGGAGTCCTTCATCGAATGAGTCAGGAGAGTCCTCGCTGTCGCTGGCGGGTCACCAGTTCTCGCAGCATGCTCATGAGCGTCGCAGCTCCTGGAGATGGTCGGCGCCGCCGCAAGCTGACCAGCCCGAACGGCTGCACGCTGAGCCGTTGATGGAAGGGCAGGATGCGAAAGCGTGCCGGGGCGCACAGCAGGTCGGCAACCTGGCGGGTGGTGGCCGTGATCGTGTCCGAGCGATCGATCAGTGCCAGCGCCACCAGGATGTCGGTGGTGTCGACGATCTGCGCCGGGTGCGCTATGCCGTGATAGAGAAACAGCGCGTCGACCCGCTGGCGCATCAGTGCCCCTTGGGGCTGTAGCGCCCACGGGTAGGCGGCCATGGCTTCCAATGTCAGCGGATCGGCTCCCGACAGCGGATGCCCTTCTCGGCACACGAAACAGATTTCCTCCTCGCCGATCTCCTCGAAAACGAACGGGTCGCTGGAGAACCCCTCCGGTATTCGGGTGATGGCGAAATCGAGCTCTCCTTCCAGCAGCCTCGGTACCAGCCGCTTGCTGACGTCGACCTCGACGCTGATCTTGAGCCTGGGGTGGGTGCGGTGCACCCGTTCGATGGCGCTGGCCAGCAGGGTCACCGCGGGCGCCATCACCGTGCCGATGGCTACCTTGCCGGCATTGCCTTCGAACAAGGCGTTGAGTTCTTCACCGGTATTGTGCAGCTCCGAGAGCATGGCCTGAGCATGCCGAACGATCACCTCCCCGTACCAGTTCGGCTCGAGGCCCCGCGAATGGCGGTCGAACAGCTTGATGCCCAGCTGGGCTTCCACGTCTGCCAGCAATTTCGAGGCGGCCGGTTGGCTGATGCCCAGATGCGCGGCCGCACGATGCAGGTTGCGTTGTTCGTCAAGGGCGAGGAAGAGCTGGAGATGCCGCAACTTTAGTCGAGCCTGCAAGAACCAGTCGTCATCCAGGGTGCGCATGGCGCCTCCCCATTGCGGTTATCGATAACGATTCATGTATCAATCAATAGGTCAATGCATATTGGTTGGTTATGGCGTGACTGTCTACTGTAGCGGCTGTATCCGCGACGAACGCGGTGTACCGATAACAACAATGCCAGGATCAAGGAGATCGATCATGCCACTCACGTACGCCTCGATGCGCCGTGCCGGCACGCCACTGCGGCTCAGCGCGGGCGCTGCTGCCATGCTGATGTTCGGTGTGGCCGGCATCCATGGCAACACCGCAACGGCGTCCGACGGCGCGGCCGAGCGAAGCGTCGATCGGTCGGCGTTCGGCCAGTTGCCCGACGGCCGCCAGGTCGACGTGTATCGTCTTGCCAACGCCAATGGCATCGAGATGCGCGTCATCGATTATGGCGGCATCATTCTCTCGCTGAAGACGCCCGATGTTCGGGGTGAGTTCGACGACATCGTGCTGGGCTTCGATTCGCTGGATGCCTATCTCTCCGATGCCTACCGCCAGGCCAACCCTTACTTCGGCGCCCTGATCGGTCGCTACGGCAATCGCATCGCCGGCGGCCGGTTCTCT
Organism: Billgrantia gudaonensis; assembly: GCF_900100195.1. Classification (GTDB taxonomy): domain Bacteria; phylum Pseudomonadota; class Gammaproteobacteria; order Pseudomonadales; family Halomonadaceae; genus Halomonas; species Halomonas gudaonensis. Next base: position 64,040 of record NZ_FNES01000018.1, on the reverse strand, counting down.
CTCGATGGGGAGTCCCATTCTCTGGCGACCAACGATGGCGACAATCATCTGCATGGCGGCCAGCAGGGGTTCGACAGAGTGCTTTGGCAGGTCGAGCCGTTCGAGAGCGAGGCAGGGACTGGCCTGGTCCTGCGTTATACCAGCGAGGATGGTGAGGAAGGCTATCCAGGCACCTTGGAAACGCAGGTGACCTATACCCTCACCGATGCCGATGAGCTGATCGTCGATTACCGGGCGACGACCGACAAGGCCACCCCGGTCAATCTCACTCAGCACAGTTACTTCAATCTCGAGGGGGAAGGCAGTGGCAGCATTCTCGATCACCACCTGATGATCGATGCCGACGCCTTCACCCCGGTGGATGAAGGACTGATTCCCACCGGCGAAATCCGCTCTGTCGAAGGCACTCCGTTCGACTTTACCCAGCCGACGCCGATCGGCGAGCGCATCGAGCGGGACGACCAGCAGCTGACGTTCGGCAAGGGCTACGACCACAACTTCGTGCTTGCCAACGGTGGTGCGTCCGTCGACGACCCTGTCTTGGCCGCCAGGGTATGGGAGCCCGATAGTGGGCGCCTGTTGGAAATCGCCACCACGGAGCCGGGCATCCAGTTCTACTCGGGCAATTTCCTCGCCGGCGATCTGACGGGCAAGCGAGGGGAAGCCTACGAGCACCGCTCTGGATTCGCGTTGGAAACTCAACACTTTCCCGATTCGCCCAATCGAGCCGATTTTCCCTCGACGATTCTCGAGCCAGGAGACACCTACCGCTCACGGACGATCTACCGTTTTTCCGCGCAGGAAACCCCGGGCTCATGACCCATTAGCCCGATACCAACAACAACCCCTTCGAGACTTCAGGAGTACGTCATGTCCATGACAAAGACTTTCACGCGAATGGCGCTCAGCGCCAGCTTGGCACTCGGCACCGTCGGTCCGGCACAGGCCGCCGAAGAAGACGTCAAGATTGGTTTCATCGTCAAGAAGCCGGAACAGGCCTGGTTCATCAACGAGCAGGATGCCGCCACCCAGGTTGGCGAAGAACTGGGCTTCAGTGTCGTTCGGCTGGGCGGCGAGGATGGCCAGGAAGTGCTCAGCGCCATCGACAATCTCAACTCTCAGGGAGCCCAGGGCTTCGTCATCTGCCCGCCCGACGTGCGCCTGGGGCCGGCCATCATGAACCGCGCCGAGCAGTACGGGATGAAAGTGGTCACGGTGGACGACCGTTTCGTGGGCGGTGACGGCGAGCCCATGGAAGAGGTGCCGCATCTGGGCATGTCGGGCTACAAGATCGGCCAGCAGGTCGGTGAAGCGCTCGTTGCCGAAATGGATGCACGTGGCTGGGATCCGCAGGAAGTCGCAGCACTGCGCATCACCAACAATGAACTGCCCACCGCCAAGGCGCGCACCGACGGCGCCACCGACGTGCTGCTCGAGTTGGGCTTCCCGGAAGAGAACGTCTTCGATGCGCCGCAGCAGAACACCGATACCAGCAGTGCCTTCTCGGCGGCCTCGCCGGTCCTCTCTCAGCATGAGGAATTCGATCACTGGATCATCTACGCGCTCAACGAAGAGAGCGTGTTGGGCGGCGTGCGCGCCACCGAGCAGTACGGCCTCGAGGCCGAGGACGTGATCGGCGTGGGCATCAACGGTTCTGGTGCCGCCTTCGCTGAGTTCTCGCGCGAAAACCCGACGGGGTTCCACGGTACCGTGGCCGTCAGTTCCACCAAGCATGGCCGCGAGACGGCGGAGAACCTCTATCGCTGGATCACCGAAGGCGAGAAGCCGCCGGCCAATACCGAGACCTCCGGCACCCTGATGACGCGCGAGAACTGGCAGGACGTGCGCGACCAACTGGGGCTGTGACGGTGGCGGTTCACGGTGATCGGGAGAGCGACATGACGGAACCCTATCTGAGATTCGACGGCATCAGCGTGGTCTTTCCCGGCGTGCGGGCGCTCGACAAGGTCAGCTTCGGTGCCCGCGCCGGTCAGGTTCATGCCCTGATGGGCGAGAACGGCGCCGGCAAGTCGACGCTGCTCAAGGTGCTCAGCGGCGTCAACCGTGTCAGTGAAGGCGCCCTGTGGATCGACGGCGAGCGCCATGTGTTCGCCAACGCTCGCCAGGCGCTCGGACAGGGTATCGCCATCATTTATCAGGAGCTGACGCTGGCACCCAACCTGTCGGTGGCCGAGAACCTGCTTCTCGGCCAGTTGCCGGTCAGCCGCGGCTTCATCGACCGGCGGCAGTTGCGTGAGCGGGCGATGCGCATTCTCGAGGAACTCGGTGAGGGGGACATCCACCCCTCGACCAAGGTGCGCGACCTCTCCATCGGCCAGCAACAGATGATCGAGATCGGCCGGGCGCTGCTGCGCGACGCCCGCATCATCGCCTTCGACGAGCCCACCAGCAGCCTCTCGGTGCAGGAGACGCGGCAGCTCGAGCGCATCGTCGCGCGGCTGCGCGACGAGGGCCGCGTGGTGCTCTACGTGACCCATCGCATGGAGGAGGTTTTCGAGATGTGCGATGCGGTCACCGTGTTCCGCGACGGCAAGCACATCCATACCCACGAGAACCTCGATTCGCTGGATCACGACATCCTGGTCAGCGAGATGGTCGGCCGCGACATCGATGACGTCTACGGCTACCGCGAGCGTGAGCCGGGCGAAGTGATGCTCGAGATCGAGGCGCTCGAGGGCAAGGGGTTGCGGGCGCCCGTGAGCTTCGCGGTGAAGCGCGGTGAGGTCTTCGGTCTATTCGGCCTGGTCGGCGCCGGGCGCAGCGAGTTGATGCGGCTGGTGTGCGGCGCCGAAACCGCCAGGGCGGGCGAGGTACGCTTCCAGGGCGTGGCGCGGCGCTTCGCCAGCCCCCGCGAGGCCATTCGCCAGGGCATCGCGATGTGTCCGGAAGATCGTAAATCGCAGGGCATCTTTCCCGTCGCCAGTGTGGCCGACAATCTCAACATCAGCTGCCGGCGCTTCTTCAAGCGCTGGGGCATGTTGCGCAACCCGCGACGCGAGCGTGCCAATGCCGAGGAGTTCATCCGGCAGCTGAGCATCAAGACGCCGGGGCCGCGCACGCCCATCGGCACGCTCTCCGGCGGCAACCAGCAGAAGGTGATCCTGGCGCGCTGGTTGGCCGAGAAGATCGATCTCATCGTGGTCGACGAGCCGACGCGTGGCATCGACGTCGGCGCGCGTCGCGACATCTATACCCTGCTCTACGACCTGGCGGAGCAGGGCAAGAGCGTCGTGGTGATTTCCAGCGACCTGGCCGAGGTGAGCTCCATCTGCGACCGCATCGGCGTGATGCGCGACGGTGCGCTGATCGACATCGTGCCGCGCCAGCAGGCCTCCCAGGAGCGCCTGTTGGGGCTGGCGCTGCCTGCCTGATTCATTTCGACATGAGCCATCCGAGGGATAACAGATGACAACCCACAAACTCGCTGGGGGAGACGGCAGCGTGGCTGCGGTGCCCCCGCGCCGGGGACTCCCGAAACCCCTGCGTACCCTGCTCGACACCTCCGGCCTGATCGCCATCTTCGTGGTTCTGTTCGTGGCGCTGGCCGTTTTCATTCCCGGCTTTCTCACCGGGCGCAACATGGTGGGGCTGCTGCTCTCGGTGACCCTGATCGGCACCATCGCCACCACCATGATGATGGTGCTGGCGCTGGGCGAGGTCGATCTATCGGTGGCGTCCATCGTCGCCTTTGCCGGTGTCGTCGCCGCCGTGGTCACCTCGGCGTCGGGGAGCGTGACGATCGGCGTGCTCGGCGGGGTGCTCGCCGGTGGCGCCGTGGGGGCCTTCAACGGTTTCGTGGTGGCGAAGTTCGGCATCAATTCGTTGATCGCCACGCTCGCCGCCATGGAGTTCGTGCGCGGCCTGGCCTACATCACGTCCGGCGGCGACGCGGTGATGATCACCGTTCCAGCCTTTTTCGATCTTGGCAGCGCGTCCTTTCTCGGCTTGACCTTGCCCGTGTGGACCATGATCGCCTGCTTCGTGATCTTCGGCGTGCTGCTCAACATGACCGCGTTCGGGCGCAACGTGCTGGCCACCGGCGGCAATGCCGAGGCAGCGGCACTGGCCGGGGTCAACGTACGCCGTCTCAAGGTCATCGTCTTCGGCCTGCAGGGTGTGGTGGCCGGCATCGCCGGCGTGCTGCTCGCCTCGCGCATGGGGCTGGGCGATCCCAACACCTCCATGGGGTTGGAGCTGGCGGTGATCTCGGCCTGCGTGCTCGGTGGCGTGGCCCTCTCCGGCGGTGTGGCCACCATCACCGGCGTGCTGGTGGGGGTGCTGATCATGGGCTGCGTGCAGAACGCCATGGGCCTGCTCAACGTTCCCACTTTCTATCAATACCTGGTGCGTGGCGCGATCCTGCTGTTGGCGGTGATGTTCGACCGCTGGAAGCAGACCCGACGCCAGCGTGCATGACCCTTCGGTTTCAGGAGACCTCGTATGACCCACCGCAAGCGTCCCTTGCGCAGCGCTCAGTGGTTCGGTACCGCCGACAAGAATGGCTTCATGTACCGCAGCTGGATGAAGAACCAGGGCATCCCCGACCATGAGTTCGAAGGCAAGCCGATCATCGGCATCTGCAACACCTGGTCGGAACTCACGCCCTGCAATGCGCACTTCCGCAAACTGGCCGAGCACGTCAAGAAGGGCGTGCTCGAAGCGGGGGGGTATCCGGTGGAGTTTCCAGTGTTCTCCAACGGCGAATCGCTGCTGAGGCCCACGGCGATGTTTACCCGCAACCTGGCCAGCATGGACGTGGAGGAGTCGATCCGCGGCAACCCGCTGGATGCGGTGGTGCTGCTGGTGGGCTGCGACAAGACCACGCCGGCGCTGCTGATGGGGGCGGCGAGCTGCGACATTCCCACCATCGTGGTGACCGGCGGGCCGATGCTCAACGGCAAGCACGAGGGCAAGGACATCGGTTCGGGGACCGTGGTCTGGCAGCTCTCCGAGCAGGTCAAGGCGGGCAAGATATCGATTCACGACTTCATGGCCGCCGAGGCCGGCATGTCGCGTTCGGCGGGTACCTGCAACACCATGGGCACGGCCTCGACCATGGCCTGCATGGCCGAGTCGCTGGGCACCTCGCTGCCCCACAATGCGGCAATTCCCGCGGTCGATTCGCGTCGCTACGTACTGGCGCATCTCTCCGGGAATCGCGTCGTCGAGATGGTCGAAGAGGATCTGCGTCTGTCCAAGGTGCTCACCAAGGAGGCTTTCGAGAACGCCATACGCACCAACGCCGCCATCGGCGGGTCGACCAACGCGGTGATTCACCTCAAGGCCATCGCCGGGCGCATGGGTGTCGACCTCGATCTCGACGACTGGAGTCGCGTCGGGCGCGGCACGCCGACCATCGTCGATCTGCAGCCTTCCGGGCGCTTCCTGATGGAAGAGTTCTACTATGCCGGCGGGCTTCCCGCGGTACTGCGCCGGCTTGGCGAGGCCGACCGCCTGCCGCACAAGGGGGCGCTGACGGTCAACGGCAGGACGCTGTGGGACAACGTCAAAGACGCCCCGCTCTACAACGACGAGGTGATCCGCCCGCTGGAAAGGCCGCTGCGCGAGGATGGCGGCATGTGCGTGCTACGCGGCAACCTCGCTCCCAACGGTGCGGTCTTGAAGCCCTCGGCGGCGACCCCCGAGTTGATGATCCACCGCGGCCGGGCGGTGGTGTTCGAGGACTTCGACGACTACAAGGCGCGCATCAACGACCCCGATCTCGACGTCGATGCCAGCAGCGTGCTGGTGATGAAGAACTGCGGGCCGCGCGGCTATCACGGCATGGCCGAGGTCGGCAACATGGGCCTGCCGGCGAAGTTGCTCGAGCAGGGCGTGACCGACATGGTGCGCATCTCGGACGCGCGCATGAGCGGTACCGCCTACGGCACCGTGGTGCTGCACGTGGCTCCCGAGGCCGCCGCCGGGGGGCCGCTCGCCGCGGTATGCAACGGCGACTGGGTCGAGCTCGACTGCGATGCCGGCAAGCTGCACCTGGACATCGACGACGCCGAGCTCGAGGCGCGCCTGGCCGAGAGTGACCCCACTGCCGAATCGCGCCGGATCGCCAGCGACGGCGGCTATCGCCAGCTCTACATCGAGCGGGTGCTGCAGGCCGACGAGGGCTGCGACTTCGACTTCCTACGTGGGTCGCGCGGCGCCGACGTCCCGCGACATTCCCATTGAGCGGCATGGAGCGGGGGCCGGCGATGGTCGATGGCGCCAAGGTCGAATGCGTATGGCAGGGCCGGGCACGGCTGGGCGAAGGTCCGCTGTGGTGTCCCGGACAAGGGAAAGCCGGCCAGCTGCTGTTCGTCGACATTCTGGGGCGAATGCTCCATGTCCATGATCATGCCAGCGGCAGAACCCGCCGCTGGTCGCTCGACGAGGCGTGCTGCTGGCTGGTGCCGCGGGCCGATGGCGACGGTTTCATCGCCGGGCTCGCCTCGCGCCTGGTCCACCTGCGTCTCGCCGAGGACGGGCCGAGCATCGTCGGCGACTGGATGACTCCCGACGAACCGGCGGGCAATCGCTTCAACGATGCGGTGGTGGATGACCGGGGGCGACTGTGGTTCGGCTCGATGAGCGATCTTGGCGAGCCGGGCCGGGGGGCTCTCTATTGCCTCGACGGCGTGGGGCTGCGCCGGCTCGACCGCGGCTACGGTGTCGCCAACGGTCCTGCCGTGAGCCCCGATGGCACGACGCTCTATCACAGCGATACGGCGGCAGGCATCGTCTATGCCTTCGACCTGTCGGCCGAGGGAGAGCTTTCCGGCAAGCGCGAGCATCTGCGCTTTTCCGGCTCCCAGGGCCATCCGGACGGGATGACCTGCGACGTCGAGGGCGGCCTGTGGATCGCCCACTGGGGCGGCGGGCGAGTGAGCCGTTTCCTGCCCGACGGGTCGCTGGACGAGACCTTGATCCTGCCGGCCTCGCGGGTGACGTCCTGCACCTTCGGCGGTCCCGAGCTGGACCAGCTCTTCATTACCACCGCGGCCGACGGCCGCGACCAGGAAGCGCTGGCGGGCAGCCTGTTCCGCGTCGCGCCTGGGTTTCGAGGCCTGGCATCACCGGCATTCGCGGTTCCGCGTAACGTGCCAGCTCAGCGCTAGGCCGGTTCCGGCCAGCTGCCCAGAGTGCCGTTGCCGGGCTCGATGCCCAGCGCCTCGGCCGTTCCCTGCAGTACCTCGCGGGCAGCCAGGAAGGCGTCGCGGGGCCGGCGAGCGCGAATCGCCTCCATCACCTGGCGATGACGCTCGAAGCTGGCCTCGGGGTCGGCGGTACTGTCGTTGGAGGTTTCCACCAGCAAGTGGATCGAGGGTCGCAGGATATGCGAGAGCTGCGCCCAGACGATGTTGTGGCTGGCCTTGAAGATGGCCACGTGGAAGGCGACATCGTGGTCGCTGTAGCGCTGCTTCTCTTCGGCACTCTCGGCATGCAGGTGGCGGTTCATGCCCTCCAGAGCCTCCTCGATGGCCACCAGGTCGAGCGCCTTGGCGTGCCGAGCTGCCGTCATCGCCACGTAGGGTTCGACGTCCAGGCGGAAGGCGAGGATCTCACGCTGGATGCGCGGGTTGGGCGAGGCGTAGCGGGTCATCCACTCGGTCACCGACGGATCGAGGATGTTCCACTCCTCGTAGTCGCGAATCTTGGAGCCATGTCCGGAAATCCGCGCGATGATGCCGACGTCGACCAGCTGTCGCAGGTCGCTTCTCACCGCCGAGCGGTTGATGGCGAACTGCTCGCACAGGTCGATCTCCCTGGGAACGAAATCGCCGGGCTGATAGCGCCCGGAGAAGATGGCTTCGGCGAGGTACTCGACCACGCTGGGACGGGTAGGCTTGACGGGGCGCTTGGGCGGTGTCGCGGTCATGGCGGCTCATGTCGATGATCTGCCCCATAACCTGCCATATGTTCAACATACGAACAATGCGGCCTAGGTCGTAACGTCGCGGCAGCGGGCGGTACATGGCCATTGCTCGGTTGGGACCGGCGCCTGGTGGCGTTAGCTGGACAGGTCGGTCAGCCGCATGGGGTCGGTGGCCTCCAGAATCAGCCCGATGCCCCCCAGGCAGGTCATGTCGCGATCCCAGGGGTGGGTGGCGAGCCGGCTCGCGCCGACCAGCTCGGGAACCAGGGCCTCGTCGATGGCCGCTTCCAATGCCGGTTGCATGGCCGCGTAGCCGCGCACGCCGGAGCCGGTGACCAGTACCAAATCCGGATTGAACAGCGCCAGCACGTTGGCGATGCCGTAGCCCAGGGCTCGCCCCGCCTTGTGGTAGATCTGTCGCGCCACCGGATCGCCTTGCTCGGCAAGACGTACCAGGGCCTGCATCTGCGCCTCCGAAGGATGGGCACTATCGCCCGGTGGCAGTGACAGCAGGGCGTGCGCTTCACGGTAGAGGGCGTAGTCGCTGGCATAGGCTTCGATACAGCCGCGTCGGCCGCAGGCACACAGGGCGCCTCCGGGCTCGAACTTGCTATGGCCGATCTCGGCGGCCGATCCATTGGCACCGAGAAGCGGCCTGCCATCGATCAGCACCGACATGCCGATGCCGTAACCCAGCATGATCACCGCCAGGTTGGGAGTGTCGGCGTAGGCTGGCTGGCGAGCCAGGATGCTGGCGATGCAGTTGGTGTCGTTCTCGAGCATCACCGGACAGCCGAGGCGCTCGGCCAGTGGGCCAGTCAGCGGGGTATTGCGGAAGCGTAGCGCCGGCGACCAGATGAGCATGCCGCTGGCCGGCGATACCACCCCCTGGATGGCTAGGCAGATGCCGTCGAGGCGACGCGGCCCACCCGGCAGAGCCGCGCTCACCGCCTGGATGTGCTCCTCCAGGACGTCGCACAGTGTGTCAGGCGTCAGTGTCGCCGTGGTCAGAGAGTGGGTTTCGGCATGGCGCACCTGGCCGGCGAAATCGCCGGCGACTACCTGGACTTCATTGAGCGACAGCTTGACGCAGACCACGTGGGCTGCCTCGGGCTCGAGGCGAATCAGCGTCTTGGGCCTGCCCCTTCCGCCCTGGCGGTGAGGTTCGGCAGGCAGCTCGCTGACCAGGCCGTGGCGCAGCAACTCGGTGGTGATCGCCGTCACCGTGGCCGAGCTGATGCCGTTTGCCGTACCCAGGTCGATGCGAGCCATGGGGCCCTGATTGCGCAGGGTGTCGACGATGGCGAGCGTGTTGTCTCTCCTGGTGGGATCGGGCACTAGGCTGGTCATGGTGACGTCGCTTCCAGATTATTTTGAGTGCTGAATTATATCAGCGCAAAACCGCTGAGAATTCCAGTCGACGATCGTGTTTTCTGCCAGAAAAGGCGATTCCTGACGAGATGCCAGCATGTGGGCCCCGTCTCCCCATGACTGACATGCGACCAAAGTTGAGTCTGCAGTCATTTATTTTTATGGCTAAAGTAAATCGTGAGTCGGCTCAGCCATGCCTACAACAACAAACGGTGATGCTCATGTCAGACCCTTCCGCCCGCTACCCCAGCCTGGATGCCCGCGTGGTCTTCGTCACTGGCGGCGGTAGCGGCATCGGTGCCGCCCTGGTGCGCGCCTTTCACCGGCAGGGGGCGAGAGTCGCGTTCGTCGACATCGACGATGCGTCCAGCCGCCGCTTATGCCGAGAGCTCGACCAGGAGAGCGGTCGCGCACCACTCTATCGACACTGCGACATCCGCGACATCCCCGCATTGCTGGCGGTGCTGGATGAGGTGCACGAGGCGCTGGGGCCGGTCGGCACCCTGGTCAACAACGCTGCCAACGATGAGCGCCACGACTGGCGCGAACTCAGTGTCGACGACTGGGACGAGCGCATGTCGGTCAATCTGCGCCCCATGTTCTTTGCCATTCAGGCCGTGGCCGAGCGCATGGCGGCGGCCGGTGGCGGCTCGATCATCAACTTCGGCTCGATCAGCGTACAGAACGCCATCGGTAATCTCTCCGCCTACGTCACCGCCAAGGCGGCGGTGCATGGCCTGACCCGCAGCCTGGCCCGCGATCTCGGCACCCGGAACATTCGCGTCAACACCGTGGTGCCCGGCTGCATCCTTACCTCACGTCAGCTCGAACGCTGGATAGGCCCGGAGGACGAGGCGCGAATTCAGGAGCACCAGTGTCTCAAGGTGCGCTTGTTGCCCGAGCACGTGGCGCCCACGGTGCTGTTTTTGGCTGCCGACGACAGCGCCCAGCTGACCGGTGCCGCCATCCCGGTCGACGGAGGGTGGGGCTGATGAGTCAGGAACGCTCTACCGTACTCGAGGCGCGTGGCATCGACCGCGCCTTCGGGGGCAACCAGGTGCTGTTCGGCGTCGACATGGCGTTGCACCCCGGCGAGGTACACGCCTTGCTGGGCGAGAACGGCGCCGGCAAGTCGACCCTGGTCAAGATTCTGGCCGGCTATCTACCGCCCAGCGGCGGGGAAGTGCGCGTCGACGGCGAGCCGAGGCGCTTTCGCGGCAGCGGCGAGGCCGAGGCCGAGGGTATCGTGATGATCCACCAGGAGCTGGCGTTGGCCGAGCAACTGACGGTGGAGGAGAACATCTTCCTGGGCCGCGAACTTCGCCGCGGCCCCTTCCTGGACCGCCGGGCGATGCGCGAGCGTTGCCGCGAGGCTCTGGCCGAGCTGGAAACCCGCGTCGATCCCCGGACCCGAGTCAAGGAACTGTCGACGTCCGACCAGCAGATGGTGGAGATCGCCAAAGCGGTGACTCGCGACGTGCGCGTGCTGATCATGGACGAGCCCACCGCCAGCCTGACCGAGCACGAGGTCGAGGTGCTCTTCGCTCTGGTCGACCGGCTGCGCCAGCGTGGCGTGGCGATTCTCTACATCTCCCACAAGCTGCGTGAAATCGAACGCATCGCCGATCGTGTCACCGTGCTGCGTGACGGCCACCTCATCGATTCCGGGCCCATGGCAGGACGCAGCAAGGAAGAGCTGGCACGACTGATGGTGGGGCGCGAGATCACCGAGATGTATCCCGAGCGCACGCCGGCTACCGATGATGCGCCGCTCGTGATGGAGGCCTACGACATCGTGGTGCCCGGAGCGGTGCGCCGGGCCAGCTTCACCCTGCGTCGCGGTGAGGTGTTGGGCTTCGGTGGCGTGGTGGGAGCGGGGCGCACGGCGCTCATCGAGTCGTTGCTGGGCCTGCGGCCCCGCACCGGCGGCGAGGTGCGTCGCAACGGACGACCCGTGCGCCTGCGCCACCTGCGCGACGCCGTGCGCGAGCGTATCGCCTACCTCACCGAGGATCGCAAGGGCAAGGGGCTGGTGCTCAATATGGGCCTGCGCCCCAACTTCACCCTGCTCAATCTGCGCGCCTACTGTCGGCCGCTGATCGATCGTCGCCGCGAAGAGCAGGCCTTCCAGGAGGCCGTCGAGCGTTTCGACATCCGCCTGCGCACCTCGGTGCGCAGTGCCGGCGAACTCTCCGGCGGCAATCAGCAGAAGCTGCTGCTGGCCAAGGTCATGTCCATCGACCCCGAGATCGTCATCATCAACGAGCCGACCCGGGGTATCGACGTGGGCACCAAGCAGGAAATCTATCGCTTCATCCGCGAGCTTACCGACGCCGGGCGATCGGTGATCCTCATCTCATCGGAGATGCCCGAACTGATCGGCCTGGCACACCGGGTCGCAGTGATGTGTGCCGGCGAGCTGACCGGCATCCTCGAGGGCGAGCAGATCAATGAACAAGAAATCATGCAGTACGCATCCGGCATCAAAGGGGGAGAAGCGGATGAACGACGTCGTGCCTGAGCGCAAAGCGCAACCGTCCAGCGGTGGTGGCTTCTCTCTGGATCTCAAGACCTGGGGGCCGTTCATCGCCCTGCTCGCCCTGGCGTTGCTGGGGGTGCTGATCAATCCCGCCTTTCTGGGGCTGGACAACCTCTCGAACATGCTCACCCGCAGCGCCTTCATCGGCATCATCGCCGTGGGAGCCACCTTCGTCATCACCGCTGGCGGTCTGGACCTCTCGGTGGGTTCCATGGCGGCCTTCATCGCCGGGGTGATGATCATCCTGATGAACGGTCTGGTGGAGCAGTTCGGGCCTGGCCTGACCACGGTGCTGTTGGGCGTCGGTGCCTCGCTGATCCTGGGCGTCGGTGCCGGCTTCATCAACGGCATCGTCACCACCAAGGGCAAGATCGAGGCGTTCATCGTCACCCTGGGCACCATGGGTATCTACCGTTCGCTGGTCACCTACCTGGCCGACGGCGGCACCCTGACCCTGGACTGGGACGTGCGCGACGTCTATCGCCCGGTCTACTACGACAGCCTGCTGGGCGTGCCCATCCCGGTGCTGGTATTTCTGGGAGTGGCGCTCGCCGGCTACGTGCTGCTCAACCACACCCGTTTCGGGCGCTACTGTTTCGCCATCGGCTCCAACGAGAAAGTGGCGGAGTACAGCGCGATCCGAGTCGATCGCATCAAGACCCTGACCTATGTATTGCAGGGTGTCTGCGTCGCCGTGGCGACCATCATCTACGTGCCGCGGCTGGGCTCGGCTTCGGGTGCCACCGGGGTGCTCTGGGAGCTCGAGGCGATCGCCGCGGTGATCATCGGTGGCACCGTGCTCAAGGGCGGCCATGGCCGCATCTGGGGGACGGTGGTGGGCGCCATCATGCTGACCATGATCGGCAACATCCTCAACCTCACCGACGCCATCTCCAACTATCTCAACGGTACGGTGCAGGGGATCATCATCATCGTGGCGGTCTACCTGCAGCGCGCATCGTGGAGGAAGGCGGGACCGTGATCCCGTCAGCACTGGCAGCGACAACAAGCACAAGTACGAGGAGCAAGAGCATGCCACACATCAAGAAGACACTACTCGCCCTGGCCGTCTCGGCGGCCGTCGGCGTGCCGACCGCCGCCACGGCACAGGAGGTCACCATCGGGGTCTCGATTCCCGCGGCGACTCACGGCTGGACTGGCGGTGTCAATTTCCACGCCGAGCAGGCCAAGGAGCGCCTCGAGTCGCTCTATCCCGACATCGAGATCACCATCTCCACCGCCGGCGACCCTGGCGAGCAGGCCAACGACCTCGAGGACCTGGTGTCGCAGCGCGACATCGACGCCCTGGTGGTGCTGCCGTTCGAGTCGGGGCCGCTCACCGACCCGGTGCGGCGGGTCAAGGAGGAAGGCGTCTTCGTCACAGTGGTCGACCGCGGCCTCGACCAGGAGGGTATCGAAGACCTTTACGTGGCCGGCAACAACCACGAGCTGGGGCGCGTCTCCGGCGAGTACATCCGCGAGCGTCTCGATGGCGAAGGCGAGATCGTGGTGCTGCGCGGCATTCCCACGGTCATCGACGACGAGCGGGTGCAGGGCTTCCAGGAGGCCATCGAGGGCAGCGACATCGAGATCCTCGACATGCAGCACGCCAACTGGAACCGCGACGACGGCTTCGAGGTGATGCAGGACTTCCTGGCCCGCTTCGACAACATCGACGCCGTCTGGGCCCAGGACGACGACATCGCTCTGGGGGTGATCGAGGCGGTTCGCCAGGCCGAGCGTGAGGATGAGCTGTTCATCGTCGGCGGCGCCGGCATGAAAGACATCATCGAGCGGGTGATGGAGGGCGACGACCTGGTACCCGTGGACGTGCTCTATCCGCCGGCGATGATTGCCACCGCCATGGATCTCACCGTGCAACACTTCACGTCCAATGGCCCGGTGGTCGGCGAATACATCCTCGGCTCGCCGCTGATCACACCGGAGAACGCCGAAGAGTACTACTACCCCGACTCTCCGTTCTGAACGGCGCGGCGGCACCCCGGGGTGTCGCCGCGCTCTCGACGTTCGTGACACCGGCAAGAGAGGCTAGACATGAAAACCATCAAGGGGCCGGCGCTCTTCCTGGCGCAGTTCGCCGGCGACGAGGCGCCGTTCAACAGCCTGGAAAGCATTGCGGCCTGGGCGGCGGGTCTTGGCTACGAGGGCGTACAGCTGCCCAGTTGGGATGCGCGCCTGATCGACCTGAAGAAGGCGGCCGAGAGCCAGACCTACTGTGATGAAATCAAGGGCACCCTGGCCGAGCACGGCCTGGCGCTGACCGAACTCTCCACCCATTTGCAGGGCCAACTGGTGGCCGTGCATCCCGTCTACGACGAGATGTTCGACGGCTTCGCGGTACCCGAGGTGCGCGGCAATCCGCAGGCCCGGCAGGCCTGGGCGGTGGAGCAACTGCACCTGGCGGCTCGCGCCTCGCGCAACCTGGGGTTGACCGACCACGGCACCTTCTCCGGCGCCCTGGCCTGGCCCTTCGTCTACCCCTGGCCACAGCGCCCGGCGGGGCTGATCGACAGCGCCTTCGACGAGCTGGCCAGGCGTTGGCGACCGATCCTCGATGCCTTCGACGAAGCCGGAGTGAATCTCTGCTACGAAATCCACCCCGGAGAGGATCTGCACGACGGCATCACCTTCGAGATGTTCCTGGAGCGCGTCGGGCATCATCCGCGCTGCCATATCCTCTACGACCCCAGCCACCTGATCCTGCAGCAGCTCGACTACCGGGGCTTTCTGGACGTCTACCGCGAGCGCATCCAGATGTTTCATGTCAAGGATGCCGAGTTCAATCCCAGCCCCAAACAGGGCGTCTACTCCGGCTACCAGGGCTGGACTCAGCGTGCCGGGCGTTTTCGCTCGCTGGGCGACGGCCAAGTGGACTTCAAGCACATTTTTTCGTGGATGGCGGCCAACGACTACCATGGCTGGGCGGTGCTCGAGTGGGAGTGCTGCCTCAAGCACCCCGAGGCAGGGGCCCGGGAAGGCGCAGCCTTCATTCGCGACCACATCATCGAAGTCACCGAGCGTGCTTTCGACGACTTCGCCGACTCGGGCACCGACGAGGCCGCCAACCGGCGCATTCTGGGACTCGACTGAAAAAAGGAGCGAGAGACATGTCCCAACACCACAGCCAGCGCCGCCTGCGCCTTGGCATGGTCGGCGGCGGCCAGGGCGCCTTCATCGGCGGCGTGCATCGCATCGCCGCGCGCCTGGACGACCACTACGAGCTGGTGGCCGGGGCTTTCGCCTCGGACCCCGAGCGAAGCCGGGCCTCGGCGGCGGCCCTTCACGTCGCCGACGAGCGCGCCTATCCCGACTACCGCAGCATGGCCGAGGCCGAGCGGGATCGCGACGACGGCATCGACGTGGTAGCCATCGTCACCCCCAACCACCTGCACTTCGAGGTGGCCAGGACCTTCCTCGAGGCGGGCATCGACGTCATCTGCGACAAGCCCATGACCACCGACCTGGGCGAAGCTCGGGAACTCCAGCGGCTGGTCGAGTCCAGCGGGCGCTTCTTTGGCCTGACCCACAACTACAGCGGCTACTCGCTGATCCGCCAGGCCCGTGACATGGTCGCTGCCGGCGAGCTCGGCGAACTGCGCGTGGTGCAGGTCGAGTATCCCCAGGATTGGTTGGCCACCCGCGTCGAGGCCGAGGGCGTCAAGCAGGCCGAGTGGCGCACCGACCCCAAGCGCAGCGGTCCGGCCGGCTGCCTGGGCGACATCGGCACCCACGCCTATCATCTGGTGCGTTTCGTCACCGGCCTGGAGGTCGAATCGCTGGCCGCCGATCTGCACACCTTCGTGGACGGCCGTGCGCTGGACGACAACGTGCATCTGATGCTGCGTTTCAAGGGCGGTGCGCGCGGCATGCTGTGGTCGAGCCAAGTGGCACCGGGCAACGAGAACGGCCTCAAGCTGCGCGTCTACGGCAGCGAAGGCGGCCTGGAGTGGCGTCAGGAGGAGCCCAACGAGCTGCTGTTCACGCCTCAGGGCGAGCCGCCGCGGCGCCTGACTCGCCACGGCCCCGGCCTGGGCGAGGCAGCCATGGCCGCGGTGCGCATTCCGCCCGGCCACCCGGAGGGCTACTTGGAGGCCTTCGCTCAGCTCTACAGCGACTTCGCCGCCCATCTGCGGGCGCGACGTGGCGGCCCCGAGGTCGCCACCCACCAGCGCGACATCCCCGGGGTGGACGATGGCGTCGACGGCGTGCGGTTCATCACCCGGTCGCTGGAGTCCTCGCGGGCGGACGGTGCCTGGGTGACTTTCTGAGGGGCGGCGATGAGCGTGCGGTTGAACAACGACCGGCTTTGCCTGGAGGTCCTGCCCGAGTTGGGCGGTTGCGTGGTGCGCTTTGATGCGTTGATGCCGGATGGGCCAAAGCCGCTGTTCCGGCCCGGGAAGCGCACGTCCCGCGATCCGAACGACATGGGACTCTACCCGCTGTTACCATGGTCCAACCGCATCGCCAGCGGCGGCTTCCGCTGGAGGGGGAACCAGTATGGACTGACATCCAACCTGGCCGGGGAGCCGCTGCCGATTCACGGTGACGGCTGGCAGCAGCCGTGGGACGTGGCGCATGCCACGCAGGATGCGCTGCGGCTCACGCTGCGCTCGGCCCGGCAGCCGCCGTTCGCCTACCGTGCCGAGCTCGACTATCGCCTGGAGGGAGAGAGCCTGTGCATCGCACTGGCAGTGACTCACTTGGGAGACGCTCCTGTGCCCTACGGGGTGGGGCTGCATCCCTGGCTGCCGCGTACGCCCGATACTCGGCTCGAGGCTCCGGCCGAGGGCGTCTGGGAGGTGGACGACGCCCAGTTGCCGACCCGCTGGCGAGCCCTCGACGAGGCCGACCCCTGGTGTTTCGCCGCGGGGCGCGGATTGCCCGCCGGGCGCATCGACAATCTGTTCACCGGGTGGACCGGCCTGGCGCATGTCACCTGGCCGTCGCGGGGAGTGGCGCTGGCGGTGGAGAGCGACCCGGCCGGAGCGCGCTACCTGGTCTACTCTCCCGGGGCAGATGCCGACTTCTTCTGCTTCGAGCCGGTCTCCCACGACGTGAACGCCCACCACTTCGCCGATCCGCTCGCCCACGGGCTGGTCGAGTTGCTGCCGGGAGGGACGCTGAGCCAGGCGTGGCGTTTCACCTGCCTCGCCCCGCGCCGATGGGCCTGACGGCACGGCCGGCGCGTGACGTGAAGCGAGTGGCTGGTTCGATGGCAGCGACGGCAAGTCAATCTCGACCTAGGAAAAGACGATGACCGACCGCAAGATCACCCCCGACCAGCTGCGTTCGCGCTGGTGGTTCGACAATCCCGACCATCCGGGGACCACGGCGCTGTGCATCGAGCGCTACATGAACCAGGGCATCACCCTGGAAGAGCTCACCGGCGGCAGGCCGATCATCGGGATCTGCCAGTCGGGTTCCGATCTGACGCCCTGCAACCGCCATCACGTGGACCTCGCCCAACGCGTCAAGGACGGCATCCGTGCTGCCGGCGGCGTGCCCTTCGAGTTCCCCATGCACCCCATCCACGAGAACGTGCGCCGGCCCACCGCGGCGCTCGACCGCAACCTGGCCTATCTGGGTCTGGTGGAGGTGCTGCACGGCTACCCGCTGGACGGCGTGGTGCTGACCACCGGCTGCGACAAGACCACTCCGGCGGCGCTGATGGCTGCGGCCACCGTCAACATCCCGGCCATCGTGCTTTCCGGCGGCCCCATGCTCAACGGCTGGCACGGCGCCGAACGGGTGGGCTCGGGCACCATCGTGTGGGAGATGCGCAAGCGGCTCGCGGCGGGCGACATCGATTACGCCGAATTCCTGTCGCGGATCACCGAATCCGCCCCCTCGGTGGGCCACTGCAACACCATGGGCACCGCCTCCACCATGAACTCCATGGCCGAGGCGCTGGGCATGAGCCTGCCCGGTTCGGCGATGATCCCCGGCCCCTACAAGGAGCGCGGCCTGGTCGCCTACGCGACCGGCGCGCGGATCGTCGACATGGTGTGGGAGGACCTGCGGCCGTGCGACGTCCTGACTCGCGAGGCCTTCGAGAACGCCATCGTCACCTGCTCGGCGCTGGGCGGCTCTTCCAACGCCCCCATCCACGTCAACGCCATCGCCCGCCATGCCGGGGTCGAACTCGACAACGACGACTGGCAGCGCCTGGGCCACGAGATCCCGCTGCTGGCCAACGTCATGCCGGCCGGGGCCTTTCTCGGCGAGGAATTCCACCGCGCCGGCGGCGTGCCGGCGGTGATGCACGAGCTGCTGGGCGCTGGCCGGCTCCACGGCGAGGTGCTCACCGTCAACGGCCGTCCGCTCGCGGACAACCTCGAGGGCCTCGAGACCCGGGATACCGAGGTGATCCGCCGCTACGGCGATCCGCTCGTCGAGCATGCCGGCTTTCTCAACCTCAAGGGCAACCTGTTCGACTCGGCGCTGATGAAGACCAGCGTGATCTCGACGGACTTTCGTGAGCGTTTCCTGAGCGACCCGGACGATCCCGATGCCTTCGAAGGCAAGGTGGCGGTGTTCGACGGCTCCGAGGACTACCACGCGCGCATCGACGATCCGGCGCTCGGCATCGACGAGCGCACCATTCTGGTGATGCGTGGCGCCGGCCCGGTGGGTCACCCCGGCGGCGCCGAGGTGGTCAACATGCAGCCACCCGAGGCCTTGATACGAGCGGGCGTCGAATCGTTGCCGTGCCTGGGCGATGGCCGCCAGTCGGGCACCTCGGGGTCGCCGTCGATTCTCAACGCCGCCCCGGAAGCGGCCACCGGCGGTGGCCTGGCGCTGCTAGAGGACGGCGACCGGCTGCGCATCGACCTGGGACGCGGCGAGGTGCGGCTGCTGATCGACGATGCCGAGCTCGAAGCGCGTCGGCAGAAGCTGGAGCGGCAGGGCGGCTATCGCTACCCCGACCACCAGACGCCGTGGCAGGAGATCCAGCGCACCCTGGTCGAGCCGCTGGACCGTGGCATGACCCTGGAAGGCGCTACGCGATATCGCGACGTGGCGCGGCGCAGCCCGCCGCGGGACAACCACTGAACATGAACGCAGGTCTCGGACGTACGGAGTCACATCGTGCAAGCTAGCGACATCGAGGTGGCGGTCGAGATGGACATGAGCCTGGGCGAGAGTCCCGTGTGGTCGGTGGAGCGGCAGACGCTCCACTGGGTGGACATCAACCGCGGCAAGATCCACGTCTGGCGCCCCGAGGCGGGAGCGCCGCCGGAAACCATCGCGCTGGAGGAAAAGGTCGGCTGCATTGCGCTCTGCGAAGGCGGGCTTCTGGCAGCGATGGCGTCGGGTATCGTGCGACTGCCTTTCGACGGCACGCCGCAGCGCTTGGCGGCCAACCCGGAGTGGCGAGGAGAGGGCGGCGGCAACCGCTTCAACGATGGCCGCTGTGACGCGGCCGGCCGTTTGTGGGTGGGGACCATCGATGCCGACGAGACGAACCCCACGGCGGCACTCTACCGTTTCGACGACGGCGAGCTGACGCCGTGCCTGACCGACATCGGCATTTCCAACGGGCTCGCCTTCAGCCCCGATGGGCGCTGGCTCTATCACACCGACTCGCTGACCCGGCGCATCCTGCGCTACCCCTTCGACCTCGCCAGCGGCACGCTGGGGGCGGGCGAAACCTGGGTCGACCTGCAAACGCTGGGACTGCCCGGCGTGCCCGACGGTGCGGCGGTGGACGGCGAGGGGTGCTACTGGAGCGCGCTCTACGACGGCGGCCGCGTCGTACGCTTCTCCCCGGACGGAGAACTGATGGCTGAGCACGAGGTGCCGTGCCCGCACCCCACCATGGTGGCGTTCGGCGGGGCCGACCTGCGCACACTCTACATCAGCACGGCGACCCAACACCTGGACGCCGAGGGGAAGCGCCGCTGGCCGCTGGCCGGCAGTCTGCTCAGCCTGCCGGCGCCCGTGGCGGGCCTCGCGGAGCCGGCGTGGCGCCCTTGAGGCGTCCGGGTCAACGTGCCAGCCAGCCGCCGTCCACCACCAGCGCGTGACCGTGAACGTAGCGCGCGGCGTCCGAACACAGGAAGACCACGGCGCCGGCCAGATCTTCCGGCTCGCCGAAACGCCCGGCGGGAATGCGGCCCAGCAGCTCGGCGCGGCGGTCGGGGTCGTCGCGCAGTGCCTGGGTGTTGTCGGTGGCCATGTAGCCCGGCGCGATGGCGTTGACGTTGATGTCGTGGCTCGCCCACTCGTTGGCCATCAGCCGCGTGAGACCCAGCAGTCCGCTCTTGCTGGCGGTGTAGGAAGGCACGCGGATGCCGCCCTGGAAGGAGAGCACCGAAGCGACGTTGACGATCTTGCCCGGAGCGTCGCGTGCGACCAGGTGGCGCGCCACCTGCTGGGCGAGGAAGAAAGCCGCCTTGAGGTTGACGTCGACCACGGCGTCCCAGTCCGCTTCGCTGAACTCCAGCGCCGGTGCGCGGCGGATGGTGCCTGCATTGTTGACCAGAATGTCGAGCTGGCCGGCCCGTTCCAGGGCTCGCTCGACGATCGACTCCGCACTGTCGTGGTCGAGTTCCGCCTCCACGGCGTGGAAACGCCGCCCCTGTGCCTCGACGCGTTTGCGGGTCGCCTCGGCAGCGCT
This sequence comes from Billgrantia gudaonensis, assembly GCF_900100195.1. Lineage (GTDB taxonomy): Bacteria > Pseudomonadota > Gammaproteobacteria > Pseudomonadales > Halomonadaceae > Halomonas > Halomonas gudaonensis. The sequence goes on along the minus strand of NZ_FNES01000018.1, from coordinate 43,598 downwards.
GCGATTGACGCCGACCACATCGGCGCCGGCCTCGGCCAACGCCACGGCCATGGCCTGACCGAGGCCCTTGTTGCAGCCGGTGACCAGGGCCACCTTGCCGGTGAGGGAAAACGCACTCATCGCTGTCTCCTTGCCAGGGTTCATGTTGCCAGGTCGAGCCGGGCGATGGCCGCCGGCAGCTCGCGGGCGTGGTGAATGGCGATGGCGCCTGGCGGGGTCGCCTCGCGTTCGGGGAAGTGGTTCAGGTGAATGACCTGCATGCCTGCCTCGAGGCCGGCGACCACGCCGACATCGGCATCGTCGATCACCACGCAGCGTTCAGGGGCCTGGCCCATGGCCTCGGCGGCCTGGCGGTAGAGTGCCGGGTCGGGCTTCCATACCCCCAGGGTATAGGCGCTGAACAGGTTGTTGCCGAAGTGCTGGGCCAGCCCGGCGCTCTCCATGGCACAGCGGATCTTGCGTTCGGGGCCGTTGGAGACCACTGCCTTGGGGTGATGGGCGAGCTCGAGGAGCGCTTCGGGCATGCCGGCGATGGGTTCGAGCTCGGCGCGCATGCGCGCCTCCATGCGCTCGCGCATCTGCGCTTCCAGACGCTTGCGTCGGTCGTCGTCCAGCCCGCCGTGACGCGCTTCGAGCTCGAGCACGATGGTCAGGAAACGCACCCCGCGAAACTCCGCCATGTATTGCTCGGCGGTGAAGGGCAGACCGTATTGCGGCAGCGTTTCTGCCATCACCTGGGCGAGCAGGACCTCGCTGTCGACCAGGGTGCCGTCGGAGTCGAAGAGCAGGCAGTAGGGTGTGGACATTCGGACCTCTCGAGGGGGTGGGGGAGCGCACCGTTCAGGGTACCAGAGCGGTGCGCGTGTGCGTCAGACGAAGTCCGGCACCAGGGTGCGGGGGATCGCCAGGATCAGTTGGGGGTAGAGGATCAGCAGCAGGATCACCGCCAGCATCACCGCCAGGTAGAGCAGGGTGGTGGCCAGCGCCTTGAGCAGCGGGATGCCGCCGATCTTGGCCGAGATCATCAGGCATAGCCCATAGGGCGGCGTGATCAGCCCCAGGCCCAGCGCCATCACGCCGATCACGCCGAATTGCACCGGATGGATGCCGGCCTGCAGGGCCAGCGGCTGGAAGATCGGCGCCATGATGGCCATGGCCGGTAGCGAATCCATGAAGGTGCCGATGAGCAGCATCACTCCGGTCATCACCAGCAGCAGCACCACGGGGTCGGTGATGTTGACCCCGGCCATCAGCTTGGGCGGGATCTGATAGAAGCTGATCAGATAGCCGAAGATCGCCGCTCCCACCAGGCTGAACAACGACAGCGAGCAGAGCCGCACCGTGGCGGTGGAGGCGTCGAGCACGTCGCCGAAGCGCAGCTCGCGATAGACGAGAAAGCCCAGTGCCAGGGCGTAGAGAACGGCGATCATCGCCGCCTCGGTGGGAGTGACGATCCCCAGGGTGATGCCGCCGATGATCACCACCGGGATGCCGGCGGCCATCAAGCCGTCCTTGCCGGAGTGCAGCAGCTCGCGGAAGGTGGCGCGCGGACGCACCGGCACGCTGTAGCGGCGCACGTAGCCCAGGTTGAGCAGCAGTTGGGCCACGCCGATCATCAGGCCGGGCAAGATGCCGCCGAGGAAGAGGCCGGCGATGGAGGTGTTGGTCAGCGCGCCCCACACGATCATGTTGATCGAGGGCGGGATGATGATGCCCATCACCGAGGAGGCGGCAGTGACCGCCACGGCGAAGTGGGTGGGGTAGCCCTCGCGCTTCATGGCCGGGATCAGCACCGTGCCCACGCCGGCGCTGTCGGCGGTGGAGGAGCCGGAGACCCCGGCGAAGAGCATGCTCACCATGACGTTGACGTGGGCGAGGGCGCCCTTGAGGTGGCCCACCAGCAGCATGCACAGGGTGATCAGGCGGTCGGTGATGCGCGCCGCGTTCATCAGGTTGCCGGCGAGCAGGAAGAGCGGCACGGCGAGCAGCACGAAGGAATCCATGCCGTTGTACATGCGCTGGAAGAGTACCCAGGCGGTCAGCCGCGGGTCGAGCAGGATCAGGCTGAAGGAGGTGAGGATCAGCGCCATGGCGATGGGAACGCCCACCACGATGAGCACGGCGAGCAGGCCGAAAAGCAGCCAGGGCAGCAGGAACATCCCGTCGGCGGGCATCATGGGCGGGGCCCTCCCTGTCCGGAATTGCCGCGGCTGTCGAGGGGCGATCCGAGGCCTTCCACGCTGTGATCGGCTTCGCTGACGTCCAGCGTCTCCATCTCGCTCGGCGTATTGAGTGCCGATTCCATGGCATCCAGGCCGTGAAGCAGGCTATGCAGCAGGCGTTGCACGCTGAACAGCAGGATGAACACGCCGCTGACCATGAAGGTGGAGTAGACATAGATCATCGATAGCCCCGAGGCGGTGGCGTGGCGGCGCAGACCGGAGAGGGCGAATTCGTGGCCGTAAAAGACGAAGATGACGCCGATGGCCAGGCAGGCCAGGTCACGGACCACCCGGGTGGCAAGATCGGCCCGCGAGCCGCGGGGAAAGGCCTCGAGCACGAAGTGGTCGGCATGCAGCACGCCGACGGCGGCGCCCAGCATCACCATCCACTGGAAGGCGAAGCGGCTGAACTCCTCGGTCCAGTAGAGGCTCGGCATGAAGGCCAGGTTGCGGCTGATCACCTGGTAGATGACCAGCAGGATGAAGCCCAGCACCAACGACAGCAGGATCCAGTGGAGCACACGCTCCAGGACCCGGTTGAGCCGTGCCAGGCCGGCGAGCAGTCGGGACATGGCGATTACCTGTGGCAAGCGAGGCGCCGGCCCGGACGGGTCGGCGCCGGGCGGGTCATTCCGCGTTGACGATCATCTGGTGGTACTCGGTCAGGCCCATGTCGGCGATCACGCCCTCGAGGGGGCCCTCGACGGTCTCCATCATGGCCTCGCGGTCCATCTCGTGCAGGGTGGCGCCCTCCTCGACCAACAGGTCGAGCGCCTCGGCGTCCTGCTCGAGCTGCACATCGCGGGCGTAACTGGCGGACTCCGCGGCGGCCTCCATGACCTGCTCGCGCTGAGTCTCGTCGAGGCGATCCCAGGTGGCCTGGGAGAGCGTCAGCAGGCGCACCGTGATGTCGTGCTCGGAGAGACCGATGTGCGGTGCCACCTCGTGGAAGCGCATGCGGTGGATCCACTCCGCCTCGTTGAGCAGGCCGTCGATGGCACCCAGTTGAAGGCCGGTATAGATCTCTTCCCACTCCATGACGGTGGGGTCGGCACCCAGCGCCTCCCAGGCGGTGATCAGCGGCTGGGTGGGATTGGTGCGGATCTTCAGGCCTTCGAGATCGTCGAGGCTCTCCAGGGGTTCGGTGCTGACGACCTGGCGTTTGCCGCCCCCATAGAAGGCCAGCACCCGCACGTCGGTCTCGGCGGTGATCTGATCGGCGATGGTGCGGCCGACCTCGCCGTCGAGGACCTGGCGCCAGTGGTCCTCGTCGCGATACAGGAAGGGGATCGAGAAGACGTTGGCGGTGGAGGAGAAGTCGGTAATCAGGCCGGGGTTGATGATCGAGATGTCCAGCGCGCCGGCCATCTGCTGCTCGAACATCTCCGTTTCGTGGCCCAGCACTCCACCGCCGAGGATCTCGACGCTGATGTCGCCGTCGCTCTTCTCTGCGATCAGTTCCTGGAAGTGCTGGGCGCCCAGGTGATAGGCAGTGTCCTCGGTGCCGCCGTGGCCGAAGCGTAGCTCCACGGCCTGAGCGGCGCCGGCCAGGCCCAGGGAAGCGGCCATCACGGCGGTGCCGATCAGGCGCCGGGCGCCGGCGGGGTGTTGGGTCAACGGGGTTGGATCGATCCATTGGCGAGTCATAAAAGCACCTGTTGTTGTTGGCACCATGCCTTCGGGCATGGCGGCTGGCGTCGATGCGGTGCGCCGCATCAGGTTGTCGTGGCGGGACTCTCGAGCGGCGTGGAAAGGGCGCCGCAGGAGTCGCGCACCTGCAGTCGGGGCGATAGCACGACCTGTTCCCGCGCCCCGTCGGGGTTGCCGATGCGCCGTAGGGCGAGGCGGGCGGCTTCCTCGCCCACGGCATGGGGATGAGTGGCGATGCTGGTCAGCGCCGGGTCGCCCAGCGCCGCCTCCTCGAGATCGTCGGTGCCGATCACCGCACAGTCGCGTCCCGGCACCCGCCCCAGGCGCTTGAGGCCCAGCATGGCGCCGAAGGCCACGAGATCATTGTGGCAGAGCACTGCGGTGGGGGCCGGGGACTCGGCCATCAGCGCCGGGATGAGCTCGAAGCCGGCGCGGCGTGTCACGTCCGAGCGCAGCAGGCGCTGGTAGGCGAGGCCGTGGCGGGCCAGTGCCTCACGATAGCCCTGCCAGCGTTCGCGAGTGGCCGAGTGACCGATATGGCCGCCGAGAAAGGCGATGCGCTCATGGCCCTGCGCCACCAGGTGGTCGATGGCCAGGCCCACGCCACGGCGAAAGTCGGTACCGGCGTAGTCGAAGGGCGGCTCGCCGACATGGCGCAGGACCTGTACGCACGGCATCTGCCAGCTGGTGAGGGTGTCGATCAGGTCGGGAGCGGTGCCTTCCGCCGGGCACAGCAGAATGCCGTCGACGCGATGCTCGCGCATGCGCTCGAGGAAGCGCTGCTGGCGCGCGGGCGAGTCCTCGCTATTGGCCAGGAAGGACACATAGCCCTCGCGGTTCAGAGCGGCGTCGATACCTGCCACCATGGCACCGAAGAAGGGGTTGGCGATGTCGTAGACCACCACCCCGAGGGTGGCGGTGCGTTGTCCGCGTAGCGCCGCGGCGCCGCGATTGTAGACGTAGCCCAGTGCCTTGATGGAGCGCTGCACCCTGCGCCGGGTGCCCTCGGCGACCAGCGGGCTCTCGCGCAGCACCAGCGACACCGTGGAGCGGGACACCCCGGCGTGGGCGGCGATGTCCTGCAGGGTGACGCTGCGCGAGGCGCGGCTGTCGGGGCGAGGCGTGTCCTGGCTCATGAGTTCTCGGCTGTGGTGGCGTTTTGTTTTTGGATTGATCCAAATCGTAGAAGACGTCTCCGATCCGGACCTATTCTCCTTTCGTCTTAGGCGCGGGCGCCGGCGGGTGGCTCAGCCGTGCCGTGCCGTCCAGGCGGCCTCGTTGACCAGGCTGATGGGCCGCTCGCCGTTCAGCGCACGGGTGAGGTTGTCCACGGCGCGCTGGGCCATGGCGGTGCGCGTTTCAAAGGTTGCCGAGCCGATGTGCGGCAGCGCCACCACGTTGGTCATGTACGGCAGCGGCGACTCCGGCGAGAGCGGCTCCTGCTCGAAGACGTCGAGGCCGGCGGCGCGAATGCGGCCCATCTCCAGGGCCTCGATGAGCGCCGACTCGTCGACCACCTTGCCGCGGGCGATGTTGACGAAGATCGCCGAGGGTTTCATCTGGGCGAAGGCGTGGGCGTCGATCAGGTGGGTGGTCTCGGCGGTGAGCGGCACGGTGACGCAGACGATGTCGGCCTCGGCGAGCAGTGCGTCGAGCTCGCGGCGCTCGGCGCCCAGCTCGGCCTCCAGTGCCGGCTTGGGGGAGGATAGTGCGTAGCGCACCGGCATGCCGAAGCCGAGGGCCCCGCGCCTCGCCACGGCGGCGCCGATGCGACCGAGGCCGATCATGCCCAGCGTCTTGCCGTGCACGTCGGTGCCGAAGTGTTCGGGGCCGATGCTCGCCTGCCAGTCGCCGCGTCTCACGAAGTCGGCGAGCTCCACCACCCGGCGGCAGGTGGCCATGATCAGTGCGAAGCCGGTGTCGGCGGTGGTCTCGGTGAGCACGTCCGGGGTGTTGCACAGCAGGATGCCGCGCCGGGTCAGCTCGTCCACGGGGTAGTTGTCGTAGCCCACCGAGATGGTGGCGATGGCCTCGAGCTGCGGCGCGGCATCGAGCAGTTCGGGAGTGATCGACACGCTCGATCCGATCAGGCCGTGGGCGTCGGCCAGGGCAGCACGGAAGGCCGGGTCGTCGCCGGACTCCAGGCCCTGGAAGACCTCCACCTCGAAGTCCCGCGAGAGTTCGGCGAGTTGGGCGTCGTTGAGGCGGCCGTAGGCCAGAATGCGTTTTTTCATGGTTGTCGTCTCCTCACGCTAGGTTGGCTTCCAGTTCCACGAGGCGCGTTCGGTGGGGCAGGCCCTCCATGTCGCCGATCACCTGCACCGCCTGGGCGCCGATCAGATTGCCGCGGCGCACCGCCTCGCGCGGCGAGCGGCCGTCGAGCAGGGCGCTGATCGCGCCCACGGCGAAGCCGTCGCCGGCGCCCACGGTATCGACGACCTCGGCGACGTCGAAGCCGGGTACGGTGAAGCTCTCCTCGCGACCGCCGAGGCTACCCCGATAGTAGCTGCCTTCCGGACCGAGTTTGATGAACACCGCCTGGGCGCCTCGCTCGAGGTAGAAATCGGCGATGTCGTGGGGCGTGTCGAGGCCGGTCAGGCGGCGCCCCTCGGCGAGTCCCGGCAGCACCCAGTCGGCCCGTGCCGCCAGGGCGTTGATCGTGGTGCACATCTCGCGCTCGCTTGCCCACAGCGCGGGGCGCAGATTGGGGTCGAAGGAGATGCTGGCGCCAGCGTCGCGGGCTCGCTCCAGCACGTGCTCGGCGAGGTCACGGGCGCTGGCCGACAGTGCCGGGGGGATGCCGGTGGCATGCAGGTGGCGCAGCGCCGCGAAGTCGACAGCGGCGGCATCGTCGGGGGAGAGGTGGCTGGCGGCGCTGCCGCGGCGGAAGTACTCGACATGGGGGTCGGCGCCGTCCTCGGCACGCGCCTTGAACACCAGCCCGGTGGGATGGTCGGGGTCGTCGACGAGATGGCGGCAGTCCAGCCCTTCGGCCTCCAGGGTGCGGCGAAGGTAGGTGCCGAAGCTGTCGCGGCCCACGCGACTCAGCCAGCCCACGTGAAAGCCCAGGCGGGCCAGGCCGATGGCCACGTTGGTGTCGGCGCCGGCGATGCGGCGCTGGAAGTGCGCGACGTCGGCGAGTTCTCCGCTCGATGCGGCGACGAACATCGTCATCGCTTCGCCGAAGGTGAGAAGGGTCGGGGCACTGTCGGGAGCGGTCATGGCGACTCCTGGGAGCGGTCGTGATGGAATGGCAGGCGCGTCGACCCGCGAGGGATCAACTGCGCTTGATAGTGGGTGCGGCGAGGCGGCGACGTACGCTGGGAACTTTCCAGGCGTTGTAGCAGATTCTCGACGGCGGCGCGGCCGATGGCATCGGTGGGCTGGGCCAGGGTGGTGATGCCGGGAGGGACCAGCGCACACCACTCCAGTTCGTCGATGCCCATCAGGCCCACGCTGCCGAGCGTGACGTTGCGCTGCTGCAGCACCCGAGTGACAGCCAGGGTGACCTGGCCGTTGGCGCACAGCAGTGCTTTGGGCGCCGTGCCCGGCCGGACGAGGAAGGCCCCGATGGCGTCATCGAGCTCGGCTGCGTCGGCATCGAGCGTGAGACAGTGCGCTTCGCCGACGAGGCCACGTTCGGCGATGCCGTGCTGGAAGCGTTCGAGCCTTACACGGCGTGAGCTCACCCGGCTCGTCGGCTTGCTCACATAGAGCAGTTCGCCATAGCCCGCCGTCTGGAGGTGGTCCAGGGCCTGGTCGATGGCGCGGGCATCGTCGAGACCGACCATGTCGGCAGGGACTTCGCCAAGTTCGCGATCGACGAGCACCAGCGGCGTACCCTGCTCGGCGAGTTTGGCCAGCTCACGGTCGGGGCTGCCGGCAGCGTTGACCACCAGCCCCTCCACTCGGTAGGCGGTCAGAAGTTCCAGGTGGCGGCGCTCCTGGGCGGGGTCGTTGTTGGTGTTGGCCACCATGAGCGAGTAGCCGTGCGCCTGGCAGACGCTTTCGATACCGTGCATCACCGCGACGGAGTAGGGGTTGCGAATGTCGGCCACCAGCATCCCGATCAGCCGCGAGCGCCCACCCTTGAGGCCGCGCGCCATCTGATTGGGGTGATAGCCCAACCGCTTGGCAGCCGCGGCGATGCGCTCCTGGAGCTCTTGCGAGAGGCGCTGACGTTCGTCACCGAAGAAACGCGACACGCTGGTCTTGGAAGTGCCGGCGGCATGGGCGACCTCGACGAGGGTGGAGCGTTGGGGATTCTGGTTCATGGCCGAGCAATCGAAATGGGAACGTTCCCACTCTAGTTCCAATCTTCGGCGCGGGCAAACGTCCTTCCGCTCAGGAGGCCATCAGCAGCACCAGTGCCCCGGTCAGGTAGCAACCGATGATGCCCACGCTCTCGAAGCCGATGTGCGCCGGCCCCTGGCGCTGGCGGTGGAGCATGCCCACGAGCAGAATGGCCGTCATCAGCAGCGACAGCGCCACCCACAGCGATACCGTGTCGGGAATGGCGTGATAGATGGAACCGTTGCGATAGGCGATGTCCGCGGCGGCGACGAAAAGGGTGTCGAAGGCGTTGCCGCCGATGATGCCGGCCACAGCCAGGGTCAGGGCGCCGCGGCGTACCGCTGCCACCGTGGTCACCAACTCGGGCAGCGAGGTGACCACGGCGGTCATCAAGGTGCCCACCACCGAGTGTCCCAGGCCGGTTTCCACGGCAATCACCGAAGCGCTGCGCTCCAGCAGCCAGCCGCTGATTCCGATCAGCGCTGCCAGCAGGGCGAAACGGGTCCACAAGCGCAGCGGTGAACGTCGCATGGCGCGCGGATCGGGCACGTCGGGTTGGGTCTCCCGGGTCTGGGCGGGTCGCCACATGGGATTGTCTCGGCTGCGGCCCGCCAGGCGCAGGCCGAACAGGTAGCCCAGCAGCAGCAGAGGGGTGATGGGGTGTACCTGCCACAGGGTCCACTCCGGAGCAAAGCGTCCCACCATCACCAGTGCGAGGAGACAGAGCAGCAGGCCGCCCTGTATCAGGTTGCCGAGCGAGGCGGCGGCATGTTCCAGGTTGGCTCGCCGATAGGTGAGGTCGGCGACGGTCAGAAACAGCGTCTGCACGGCAATGCCACCCAGGGCGTTGCTCATCGCCAGGGTGGGGCGGTCGGCGAGTGCTGCCGAAACCGACACCACGATGCCCGAGAGGGAGGTGGCCATGCCTAGCAGCACGGCGCCGGCAATGGCCTCGCCCAGGCCGGTACGGTCCGCCAGATCATCCACGATGCCGGCGAGCTGCGTCCCGGCAGTGGCGATCACTGCAGTGCAGACGGCGAACAGCAACCAGGCCCATTCCAGGGTCAGGTCGCTCAGTGCCGGATTCATGAGGGCAAGATGCTCAGAATCATGGGTGCCTGGGGGATGGTCGAGGTGCGTGGATATCGGGAAGGTCGTGCCAATGAAGGATCAGAGCGATGCTTCCGTGCGTTCATCTGCCTCGATGCGCTCCCCATTGGGTGAGACCAGGAACCAATCGGCGCCCAGATGCATGACATCCTGACCGAGTGCGTCGCCGGCCGCCTTGTCGCCGATGAAGCGATAGAGTGGCCAGCCAGCATAGGTGACCTGGCGGGTGCCGTCATCGCGTCGGATGGTGTCGAGCTTATCGGCGTCGACGTGTTCACCGGCCTCGGGCGGCTCTTGGGTGGCGTAGGGTGGCCAGGCGATGGCGCAGGTCTGGTCGCAGGTGCTGCTGCCGGCCCCGGGCTCATCGTTGGCGAACAGATACAGGCTCATGCCGTCGGGATTGGTGAGATAGCGCCCGTAAGGTTCTTGCTCACGGGTCTCGATGCGGGCCCGTTCGACGGGCTCAGGCACGCTCTGCAGGTCGGGATCCGCCTCTTTGGCGCTTTGTCCCTCCACCGAGCCGTTCTCGTCGGCCGCCAGGCTGGGCGACAGGGCGACGGCCAGTAGCATGGCGGTGGCCAATCCTGATGCTCGCAACAGCAGTGTCATAGCAACCCTCTCCATGGTGACGCTTTGTCTTCACTCTAGGTAGGGCCGAGTGGGTGTTTCAAGGCGCGCTTGCGGTCGGTCACGCGACCCGGTCGATGTGTGTTCGTGGCCCATGTGTCAGATATCGCCAGGCCCGATGCGGCAGTCAGCGCATTCCATGATGACTGTGTTTTTCAATAAGATATTGTTATTTATTGAATTTTTTCGGCATTGGCCGAAAGTGGTACGCCTCCTGCTCTCTTCAGGGTGAACCATCGAGGTTGGGGCTGATCCCGATTCGGCAAAGCCGCCGCCCCGATGACTGAAGCCAACGGGCTTCCCATTGATCTCGCAAGTCCAGACCCTGATGGAGGTGCGAATATGTTGTCCAAGGAAACCCTCAAGAGACTCGGTGTGTTCGGCGTCGCTTTCGGCCTGCTGGCCAGCCCGCTGACCTATGCCGACTTCCATGAGGAAGAGGAGCCGCAGGAGGAGGAGCAGACCCTGCCGGATAGCAGCGGTAACAGCGAGACCGGCAACGGTGCCGAGACGACCGAGTACGAGAACGAGGAAGAGGAAACCGAGTCGTTCGAGTACGAGGAGGAAGATGAACAGGAAGAGTGGGAAGAGACCGAGGAGGATGACGAGGACGACGGCTGGTAATGCCAGCGCCGCCCGCAACGGGCGGCACTGTCGAGCGCATGTTTCTCCCTGAGGTAGGTTCGTTCGCCCACTGCTTCGATCGCCCTCGGCAAGGCCGAGGGCGATCGTTTCGTGTGCCTCGTCGTCAGCGCACCTTGGGCGCCAGTTCGCCGCTGTCGTAGCGGCCGACCATGGCTTCGAGACTGATCGGCCGGATCTTCGAGGCGTTGCCGGCGGTGCCGAAGGCCTCGTAGCGCGCGATGCAGATCTCCTTCATGGCTGCCACGGTGGCCTTGAGGAACTTGCGTGGGTCGAACTCGCTGGGGTTCTGGGCCAGGAAGCGCCGCACCGCACCGGTGGAGGCCAGGCGCAGGTCGGTGTCGACGTTGACCTTGCGTACGCCGTGCTTGATGCCCTCGACGATCTCTTCCACCGGCACGCCATAGGTTTCGGGAATCTCGCCGCCGAACTCGTTGATGATGGCGAGCCATTCCTGAGGCACCGAGGAGGAGCCGTGCATCACCAGGTGGGTGTCGGGAATGCGCGCGTGAATCTCCTTGATGCGCTGGATGGAGAGAGTGTCGCCGGTGGGCGGGCGAGTGAACTTGTAGGCGCCGTGGCTGGTGCCGATGGCGATGGCCAGGGCGTCGACCTGGGTGGCCTTGACGAACTCGGCCGCTTCCTCCGGGTCGGTGAGCAATTGCTCCCTGTCCAGCTTGCCCTCGGCACCGACGCCGTCCTCCTCGCCGGCCATGCCGGTTTCCAGGCTACCCAGGCAGCCCAGCTCGCCCTCCACCGAGACGCCGCAGGCATGGGCCATCTCCACGGTGCGACGGGTCACGTCGACGTTGTAGTCGTAGCTGGTGGGGGTCTTGCCGTCCTCGCCCAGCGAGCCGTCCATCATCACCGAGGAAAAGCCCAACTGGATCGAACGCTGGCATACGGCGGGGCTGGTGCCATGATCCTGATGCATGACCACGGGAATGTGCGGGAACTCTTCGACGGCGGCCAGGATCAGGTGGCGCAGGAAGGGAGCGCCGGCGTACTTGCGGGCACCGGCGGAGGCCTGGACGATCACCGGGGAATCGGTGGCATCGGCGGCTTCCATGATGGCGCGCATCTGCTCGAGGTTGTTGACGTTGAAGGCCGGCACGCCGTAACCGTGCTCGGCGGCGTGGTCCAGCAGCTGGCGCATGCTGATCAGTGCCATGTTCTCACCTGTCTATCGTGATGGCGGCGGCGCTTCGAGGTCGCCGCCGCATAGGAGTCGTCGTTACTGGGTCGCGCTAGTCTATCAGGCCTGGGTGGCGGCGGCCTCCAGGGCGGCCACCGCCGGTAGGGTCTTGCCTTCCACGTATTCGAGGAAGGCGCCGCCGCCAGTGGAGATGTAGGAGACCCGGTCGGCGATGCCGTACTTGTCGATGGCTGCCAGGGTGTCGCCGCCGCCGGCGATGGAGAAGCCGCCGCTCGCGGCGATCGCCTTGGCCAGCGCTGCGGTGCCCTCACCGAACTGGTCGATCTCGAACACGCCGACCGGGCCGTTCCACAAAATGGTGCCGGCGTTCTCGAGCAGGCCGGCCAGTCGGCCCGCGGTGTCGGGTCCGATGTCGAGGATCATCTCGTCGTCGGTCACCTGGTCGACCGGCTTGACCACCGCCTGGGCGGCCTCGGAGAACTCGGTGGCCACCACCACGTCGGTCGGCAGTGGGATCTCGACCTTTTCCATTAGCGCCTTGGCCGCTTCGACCAGGTCGGCTTCGAAGAGCGAATTGCCGACGTTGTGGCCCGCCGCGGCGATGAAGGTATTGGCGATACCGCCGCCGACGATCAGCTGATCGCATTTGTCGGAAAGGGCGTTTAGCACCTCGAGTTTGGTGGATACCTTGGAGCCGCCGACGATGGCGACCATGGGGCGCCTGGGCGTGGCCAATGCCTTCTCCAGAGCATCGAGCTCCGCGGCCAGCAGCGGCCCTGCGCAGGCAGCCGGCGCAAAGCGCGCCACGCCGTGGGTGGAGGCCTGGGCGCGGTGGGCGGTACCGAAGGCGTCCATCACGAAGACGTCGCAGAGTGCGGCGTATTGCCGGGCCAGCGTCTCATCGTCCTTCTTCTCGCCCGCGTTGAAGCGTACGTTCTCGAGCAGCACCACCTCACCGTCGGCCAGGTCCAGGTCGACCCCCAGGTACTCCTTGATCAGGCGCACCGGGCGACCCAGCAACTCGCCGAGGTGTTCGGCGACCGGCGCCAGCGAGAACTCGTCGGCCGGCTCGCCCTCGGTGGGACGACCGAGGTGGCTCATCAGCATCACTTTGCCACCGGCATCCGCGGCCGCCCGAATGGTCGGAAGAGCGGCGCGCAGTCGGGCGTCGCTGGTCACCTTGCCGTGCTTGACGGGCACGTTGAGATCCTCGCGGACCAGCACGCGCTGGCCGCGGAGGTCGAAGTCGGTCATCTTGCGCACGTTCATGCAGGATCATCCTCTTGGGAAGGCCGAAGGGTTGCAGGAGACGAAACGAGTCCAGCCAGCCGCTGGCTCACGTCGAGCATGCGGTTGGCGAAGCCCCACTCGTTGTCGAACCAGCACAGCAGCTTGATCAGGCGGCTGCCGGCCACCCGGGTCTGAGTGGCATCCACGATACCCGAGCGGGGGTCGTGGTTGAAGTCGACCGAGGCCAGCGGCTCCTCGGTGTAGCCGAGCAGGCCGTTCAGGCGGTGTTCGCTGGCGTGGCGCAGCAGCGCGTTGATCTCGGCGGCATTGGTATCGCGGCGTACCGTGATCGCCATGTCCATGGCCGAGACGTTGATGGTGGGCACGCGCACGTGCAGGCACTCGAAGCGCCCGGCCAGGTGCGGCATCAGTCGGTGGATGCCGCGGGCCAGTCCGGTGTCCACGGGCACGATGGAGTGCATCGCCGAGCGAGTGAGGCGCAGGTCGGTCTGGTGGTAGGCGTCGATCACCGGCTGGTCGTTCATCGCCGAGTGAATGGTGGTGGTGACGCCGTGCTCGATGCCCAGTGCCTCGTCGAGCACGGTGAGCACGGGAACCAGGCAGTTGGTGGTGCACGACGCCGCCGAGACGATGCGGTGCTCGGCGGTCAGTGCCCGGTCGTTGATGCCGGCGACGATGGTCGCGTCCACGTCGCTCTCCGCGGGTTGGGAGAACAGCAGCCGATTGGCGCCGGCACTCAGGTGGCGCTCGGCGGTGGCGCGATCCTTGAAACTGCCCGAACACTCCAGCACCAGGTCGATGTCCAGCTCGCTCCAGGGCAGGTTCGCCGGGTCGGGCTCGGAGAGAACGCGGATGGGGTGGCCGTCGATCACCAGCCGGTCGCCTTCCACGGCCACGTTTCCGGGAAAGCGGCCGTGGGTGGTGTCGTAGCGGGTCAGGTAGGCGATGGTGGCCAGATCGGAGAGTTCGTTGATGGCCACGATTTCCAGCGTCGCCGTGTTCGATTCGGCGGGATCGCTGCGGCGTTCGGTCAGGGCGCGCAGCACGCATTGACCGATGCGGCCGTAGCCGTTGATGGCGATGCGAAAGGCCATGGCGGTGCCGGAATCTCCTCGATGGGGCTGTCAGGAGTCGGCCATTCTAGCGCAGATTCGCCGGGTCGTCCTGGCCGCTTGAAAAGTGCGGCGGCGACCCTATTTTCCCGATTGGGAGCCACCCGTCCGTCTGCCGTCCGGCAGCGACCGGGGCCTCCCGCATCCCTTTTCGTGAGCCTAACGTGGAGGTGTTCGTGATGTTCGGAGATCTCAGGCGTTTCGATACCGGGCCATCCCGGGGTGTGGACTGGTTCCGGCAGCTGATGGACGAGATGTTTCCGGAGAGCGGTGCGGCCGATATCCGTTCGGTGCCGCGTGGCAGTTACCCGATGATCAACATCGGGCGCACCGACGATGCGGTGCGGGTCTACGTGTTCGCTGCGGGGCTTGCTGCCGAGGCGCTCGACGTCAGTATCCAGGACAACGTCCTCACCGTGCGCGGCGAGCGTCCCCAGGCACGATCCGAAATCGAAGGAGGCGAGGCCGCCTATTTCCGGCGCGAGCGCGGCAGCGGGGAGTTCGTCCGCACCGTGGCGCTGCCCGATGGCCTGGATGCCGACCGTGCCGAGGCACGCTGCCGTAACGGTGTGGTGGAGATTCACCTGCCCAAGCGCGAGGAGCTCAAGCCGCGGCGCATCGACATCCAGGCGGCTTGACGCTCAGTCGACTCGAGAACGAGACAGAGAGGAGGTGAGCGGTCATGAACGAAGTCAGTCGTCAGCAAGCCGGTCAGCAGCCCCAGACCACGGATCAGCAGGCGCGGGAACCGCAGACCGAACCGGCCATGCTGCCGCCGGTGGATATCTTCGAGGCCGACAATGCCCTGCATATGATCGTCGACATGCCGGGCGTGACGCGCGATGCACTGCGTATCGAGGTGGATAACAACGTGCTCAGCCTCGAAGGCGACATCCAGCTGGACATGCCCGAGGGGATGTCGGCGATCTACGCCGAGGTGCGGGCGCAGCGCTTTGCGCGGCGCTTCACGCTCAGCCATGAGATCGACAGCGAAGCCATCGCCGCGCGCATCGACAACGGGGTGGTGCACGTCACCCTGCCCAAGAAGCAGAGCCATCATCGGCGGCGCATCGAGGTCCAGGCGGCCTGAGCGCTCGGCCGACCGGCCAGACGCCCTCCCCATCGGGAGGGCGTCGTCGTTTACAACGCCACCGTTCGCTCGCTAGGGTCGTTCTACGCTGAAAGTGGCAATCTCGCATCTGATCCAGCACCGGGGAGAAGAACGTCATGACCGATATCGCCAAGCTCCTGGGGGACGAGGCCGAGTCCCTGCTCGACCACCGCTGTCGCGGTTTTCCCCGCGAACAACTCCACCTGCCGGGAGCGGACTTCGTCGACCGCGTGGTGGCGGACAGCGACCGCAGCCCAGCCGTGATGCGCAGCCTTCAGGCGCTGTTCGACCATGGCCGCCTCGGTGGTACCGGCTATCTCAGCCTGCTGCCGGTGGATCAGGGCGTCGAGCATTCGGCGGGGGCGTCTTTCGCGCCCAACCCGCGCTACTTCGACCCGGCCAACATCCTCGAACTGGCCATCGAGGGCGGCTGCAACGGCGTGGCCTCCACGCTCGGCGTGCTGGCGTCGGTCGCGCGCCGCTACGCCCACCGCATTCCCATGATCCTCAAGCTCAACCATAACGAGACGCTGAGTCTGCCCGTCCAGTACGACCAGACCCTCTTCGCCGAGGTGGAGCAGGCCCATGCCATGGGCTGCGTGGCCGTGGGGGCGACCATCTATTTCGGTTCCCCGGAGAGCCGGCGCCAGATCATGGAGATCAGCGAGGCCTTCGAGCGTGCCCACCAGCTCGGGATGGCCACGGTGCTGTGGGCCTACCTGCGCAACCCGGCGTTCAAGCAGGAGGGCACCGACTACCACGTGGCGGCTGACCTCACCGGCCAGGCCAACCACTTGGCGGCGACCATCAAGGCCGACATCGTCAAACAGAAGCTGCCGGAGACCAACGGCGGCTACCGGGACATCGGATTCGGCCATACCCACCCCAAGGTGTATGGCGAGCTGACGTCGGAGCATCCCATCGACCTGGCGCGCTACCAGGTGGCCTGCTGCTACCAGGGGCGGGCCGGACTGATCAATTCCGGCGGTGGTGCCAAGGGACACACCGACCTGGGCGAGGCGGTGCGTACCGCGGTGATCAACAAGCGCGCCGGCGGCATGGGGTTGATCTCGGGGCGCAAGGCGTTCCAGAAGCCGGTGAGCGAGGGGGTCGAATTGCTGCACGCCATTCAAGACGTGTACCTGGACGAATCGGTCAGCGTGGCTTGAGCCGCGCAAGTCCCGATTCGACGAACCCGCAACGCAAAGGGCGCGGCCTGTCGGCCGCGCCCTTTGCGTCGTGGCTGCCCGGTCGATATCAGGCGTCGAGCAGCTCGCGCGCCTGGCCCACCACGTTGTCGACGGTGAAGCCGAAGTGCTTGAACAGATCGCCCGCCGGAGCCGATTCGCCGAAGGTGCGCATGCCGATCACGCGGCCGTCGAGCCCCACGTACTTGCTCCAGTAGTCGGGATGGCCGGCCTCGATGGCGAGACGCTTGGTCACGGCCCTGGGCAGCACGCGTTCGCGATACTCGGCTTCCTGGCCGTCGAAGCGATAGGTCGAGGGCATGGAAACCACGCGCACGGCACGGCCCTGTGCCTCGAGTTCGGTGGCGGCGTCCATGGCCAGTCCCACCTCGGAGCCGGTGGCGATGAGGATCAGTTCCGGGGTGCCGTCGCTGTCCTTGAGGATGTAGCCGCCGCGCTGAATCTCGGCGAGTTGCTGCTTGGTGCGTTCCTGGTGGGGCAGGTTCTGACGCGACAGCACCAGCGCCGTGGGGCCGGCATTGCGCTTGAGCGCGGCATCCCAGGCGGCTGCCGTTTCCACGGCATCGCAGGGGCGCCAGGTGGCCAGGTTGGGCGTGGTGCGCAGGTTGGTCAGCTGCTCGATGGGCTGGTGGGTGGGGCCGTCCTCGCCCAGGCCGATGGAGTCGTGGGTGAAAACGTAGATCGCCCGCTTGCCCATCAGTGCCGCCATGCGCAGCGAGTTGCGCATGTACTCCATGAAGATCAGGAAGGTGGCGCCAAAGGGAATGAAGCCGCCGTGCAGCACGATGCCGTTGACGATGGCGCCCATACCGAACTCGCGTACCCCGTAGTGCAGGTAGTTGCCATCGGGGGTGTCGGGAGTGATGGCCTTGGCACCGTCCCAGAAGGTGAGGTTGGAGGGAGCCAGGTCGGCACTGCCGCCGAGCAGCTCGGGCAACTGCGGGCCGAGCTCGTTGAGGCAGGCCAGCGACGCCTTGCGCGAAGGGATCGACTCCGCGCGCTCCTGGGCGCGCTGGATCTGGGCCTCGCTGGTCAGTTCGGCGGGTAGCTTGCACTGCGTACGGCGCTGAAGTTCGCGAGCCAGCTCCGGGAATGCCTCCTGGTAGCGGGCGAAGCGTGCCTGCCACTCATCCTGACGTGCCTGGCCGGCCTCGCGGGCATCCCAGCCCTGGTAGATCGACTCTGGCACGTGGAAGGGGGCGTGGGGCCAGTCGAGCTGCTTGCGTGCCGCGGCGACCTCGTCCTCACCCAGGGCGGCGCCATGGCACTCTTCCTTGCCCTGCTTGTTGGGGGCGCCGAAACCGATAATGGTCTGGCAGATGATCAGGCTCGGCTTGTCGTCGTGGCTCTTGGCCAGCTCGATGGCGGCCTGGATCTCTTCGGGCTTGTGACCGTCGACCTTGGGTACCACGTGCCAGCCATAGGCCTCGAAGCGTTTGGCGGTGTCGTCGGTGAACCAGCCCTTCACTTCGCCGTCGATGGAGATGCCGTTGTCGTCGTAGAAGACCACCAGCTTGCCGAGCTGCTGGGTACCGGCCAGCGAGCCGACCTCGTGGGAGATGCCTTCCATCAGGCAGCCGTCGCCGACGAAGCACCAGGTGTGGTGGTCGACCACGGTGTGGCCGGGGCGGTTGAACTGAGCGGCGAGCGTCTTCTCGGCGATGGCCATGCCCACGGCATTGGCCAACCCCTGGCCGAGCGGGCCGGTGGTGGTCTCGACCCCCGGTGCGTAGCCGTACTCGGGGTGACCGGCGGTCTTGGCATGCAACTGGCGGAAGTTCTGCAGCTCTTCCAGGCTCAGCTCGTAGCCGGTCAGGTGCAGCAGGGAGTAGAGCAGCATGGAACCGTGGCCATTGGAGAGCACGAAACGATCGCGGTCGGGCCACTGGGGGTCGTTGGGATTGTGCTTCAGGTGATCGTTCCACAGCACCTCGGCAATGTCGGCCATGCCCATGGGGGCGCCGGGATGGCCGGACTTGGCCTTCTGGACGGCATCCATGGAGAGGGCACGAGTGGCGTTGGCCAGTTCGAATCGAGACGGCATGGGGGTCAGCTCCTCGCCTGCGGCAGAATGAGGCAGCGCTGCGGCGGCGCCGCTGGTGGGGCGGCCGGGCGCTGCGTTCTGGCTGGGGAGGCCGCAGGTAGTGCGGCCGGAAACGGTCGCTATTGTCGCCGACTTGACGGCCGGCATCAAATGACGGATGTCAGGGTGCCGGCCAGCGTGTAAACTCGGGTTCTCGAACCGGTTGCTGGCGTATCCGGCCCGTATCGGGCCGACCCGCGCCGGCAGGCCGCGCGGCCAGCCGGGCTGCGCTTGAGCACCTTGCCGTCACCACCAAGGGTCGAGGACGCCATGAGCGAATACTCCCTGTTTACTTCCGAGTCCGTGTCCGAGGGGCACCCCGACAAGATCGCCGATCAAATCTCCGATGCGGTGCTGGATGCCATCATCGCCCGCGACAAGCAGGCTCGCGTGGCCTGCGAGACGTTGGTCAAGACCGGCGTGGCCATCGTGGCGGGCGAGATCAGCACCACCGCCTGGGTCGATCTCGAGGCGCTGGTGCGCGAGGTGATCACGCGCATCGGCTATACCTCCTCGGAAGTGGGTTTCGACGGCGAGACCTGCGGCGTGCTCAACCTGATCGGCAAGCAGAGCGTGGACATCGCCCAGGGTGTGGATCGCACCAAGCCCGAAGATCAGGGCGCCGGCGATCAGGGGCTGATGTTCGGTTATGCCACCAACGAGACCGACTCCTACATGCCGGCGCCGGTGCATTACGCCCACCGCCTGGTGGAGCGCCAGGCCGAGCTGCGCCGCCATGGCCTGCTGCCCTGGCTGCGCCCCGATGCCAAGAGCCAGGTCACCTTCCGCTACGACGCCGCCGGCCAGCCCTGCGCGGTGGAGGCCGTGGTGCTTTCCACGCAGCACGACCCGGGCATCGACCAGGAGGAACTGCGCGAGATGGTGCGCCGCGAGATCATCGAAGAGGTGATTCCCGAGGCGTGGCTCTCGGCCTCGACCCGCTACCACATCAACCCCACCGGCAAGTTCGTGATCGGCGGCCCGGTGGGCGACTGCGGGCTGACCGGGCGCAAGATCATCGTCGATACCTATGGTGGCATGGCGCGCCACGGCGGCGGCGCCTTCTCCGGCAAGGATCCCTCCAAGGTCGACCGCAGCGCCGCCTATGCCGGTCGCTACGTGGCCAAGAACGTGGTTGCCGCCGGCCTGGCCGACAAGTGCGAGATCCAGGTCTCCTACGCCATCGGCGTGGCCGAACCGACCTCGGTGGCGATCAACACCTTCGGCACCGGCAAGGTCGACGACGCGCGCATCATCGAGCTGGTGCGCGAGCACTTCGACCTGCGTCCCTACGCCATCACCCGCATGCTCGACCTGCTGCACCCCATGTACCAGCTCACCGCAGCCTACGGCCACTTCGGCCGCGAGCCCTTCGAGACCAGCTACACCTGGAAGGACGCCCAGGGGCAGGAGAACACCGAGCGCTTTTTGGCTTTCCCCTGGGAGAAGGTCGACCGGGCGCAGGCGCTGCGTCAGGCGGCCGGGCTCTAACGCTTCTTAATCCTTCGCTTACATGACACGAAGCGCCCCGCCGGCAGAATCGCGCGAGGCGCTTCATTAGCATTCCCGGTGGTGTCCACCGGGAATCCGTCATGCTCCGATTCGTCGCCCTCGCTGTTTTGCTCTTGAGCGCTCCGGCTCTGGCCGCCGACTGCCCCGACTGGGGTGGGGCGCGCGCCGAACGCGAGCTGGCCGCCCTGACGGACCGGCTGGCGCAGTGGGACGACGCCTACCATCGTCGCGGTCAGTCGCCGGTCAGCGATACCATCTACGATCAAGCTCGCGCCCGACTGGTCGAATGGAAACATTGTTTTCCCGAAGTGTCGGGTGCGGCCGAGGCAGGGGCAGTGGCGCTGCCCGCCGGCGAAGCGGTCCATCCGGTGCCCCAGACGGGGTTGGTCAAGCTCGATGGGAAAGCCGCCGTGCAGGCCTGGCTGGCGCGGCGTAGCGACGTCTGGGTACAGCCCAAGGTCGATGGCGTGGCAGTGACTCTGGTCTACGTCGACGGTCGCCTGGAGAGAGCGATCAGCCGCGGCGACGGTCGCACTGGTCAGGACTGGACCACGCGAGTCCGCCGCCTTCCAGCGGTGCCCGAGCGATTGCCCGAGTCCCTGGATACCGTGCTGCAGGGCGAACTCTATCTGCGCCTCGACGATCATGTTCAAGCCGAGGCGGGCGGTGCCGGGGCGCGCAGTCGTGTGGCCGGGCTGTTGGCCCGGGACACCCTGGACACGGCCGCTGCCGAGCGGGTCGGTCTCTTCGTCTGGGACTGGCCGAACGGCCCCGCGACGCTGGCGGCCCGCCTGGAGGGGCTGGTGGCCCTGGGCCTGGCCGAAAGCGCTGCCATGACTCACCCGGTGTCCGGGATCGAGGATGCCGCTCGCTGGCGCGATCGCTGGTATCGCGGCGCGCTGCCCTTCGCTACCGACGGTATCGTGCTGCGTCAGGCGGGGCGCCCCCCCGGTACGGACTGGCGAGCGGAGCCGCCCGACTGGGCGGCGGCCTGGAAGCACCCACCACGCGAGGCGCTGGCCGAAGTGCGGGGTGTCGAGTTTCGCATTGGCCGGACCGGGCGTATCACGCCGCTATTGCACCTGCGGCCAATCGAGCTCGACGGACGCACCATACGCCGGGTCAGCGTGGGGTCGCTCGCACGCTGGCAGACGCTGGACGTCCGCCCTGGCGACCAGGTTGCCGTCGCCCTGGGCGGGCTGACCATTCCGCGTCTCGAAGGCGTGGTATGGCGTGCCAGTGAGCGACCGGCCGTCTCGCCACCCGACGATAGCGACTACCATGCACTGAGCTGCTTTCGCCCCATCCCCGGCTGCGAGGAGCAGTTCCTGGCGCGGCTCGAATGGCTGGGCGGAGACCAGGCCCTCGACCTCGTCGGCGTGGGGCCGGGTACCTGGCGAGCCTTGCTGGAGGCGGGGCTGTTGAACGGTCTGCTCGACTGGCTGTTTCTGGATGCCGACCAGTTGGCCGCGGCGCCAGGGATCGGCAAGGCGCGGGCCGACGCTCTCATGGCTCGTTTCAGTGCCGCACGCCAGCGTCCTTTTGCCGCCTGGCTGGCTGCGCTGGGAGTGCCGCCGGGTATCGAGCCGGCTCCCGGTGACGACTGGCAGACCTTGGCGAGTCGCAGCAAGGCAAGCTGGCAGGCCCGGCCGGGTGTGGGTGAGGTGCGCGCCGCCGACCTTCACGCCTTCTTTGCTCATGAGGCGGTGCAGAAGCTGGCCAGCCGCCTGCGCGCGGAAGGCATCGTGGATTTTTGAAGGTCGCCGGCGGTTGTTCGCCGCGTCCTCCCCTGCCTATAGTGGAAGGCATTGATCGATCCGTGGAGGAGGTGACGCATGAACGAACCCGCCGTGTCCGCTCTGAATGCTCAGGATTACCGGGTCGCCGACATCGGCCTGGCCGACTGGGGACGCAGCGAGATCCGCATTGCCGAGACGGAAATGCCAGCACTGATGACCATCCGTGACAAGTACCGCGCCCAGCAACCGCTGGCCGGGGCACGCATTGCCGGCTGCATCCACATGACCATCCAGACGGCGGTGCTGATCGAGACGCTGATCGATCTGGGAGCCTCGGTGCGCTGGTCGTCGTGCAACATCTTTTCCACCCAGGACCATGCCGCTGCCGCGATTGCGGCGGCCGGCGTCCCGGTGTTCGCCTGGAAAGGCGAAACCGAGGAGGAGTTCTGGTGGTGCATCGAACAGACCGTCGAAGGGCCAGGCGGCTGGACGCCCAACATGGTGCTCGACGATGGCGGCGACCTCACGGCGCTGCTCCATGAACGGCGCCCCGAGCTGCTCGACGCCGTCCACGGCATCAGCGAGGAGACCACCACCGGCGTGCATCGCCTGCAGGAAATGCTGCGTGACGGCACGCTCAAGGTGCCGGCGATCAACGTCAACGACGCCGTGACCAAGTCGAAGAACGACAACAAGTATGGCTGTCGGCATTCGCTCAACGATGCCATCAAGCGTGCCACCGATCACCTGCTGGCCGGCAAGCAGGCACTGGTGGTGGGCTATGGCGACGTTGGCAAGGGCTCGGCGGCCTCGCTGCGTCAGGAGGGCATGATCGTCAAGGTGGCCGAGATCGACCCGCTGTGCGCCATGCAGGCGTGCATGGACGGTTTCGAGGTGGTTTCGCCTTACCGCGATGGCATCAACCGCGGTGCCGAGAGCGTCGATCGCGACCTGCTGGCGCGCATCGACCTGGTGGTCACCGCCACCGGCAACATCGACGCCTGCGATGCCGCCATGCTCGAGGCGCTTAAGCCCGGCGCGGTGGTGTGCAACATCGGCCACTTCGACAGCGAGATCGACACCGCCCACATGCGCCGTCACTGGCACTGGGAGGAGATCAAACCGCAGGTGCACAAGGTGCATCGCGACGGCACGCCGGGCGAGTTCGATCCCGACAGCCGCGACTACCTCATCCTGCTTTCCGAGGGGCGCCTGGTGAATCTGGGCAACGCCACCGGCCATCCCTCGCGGGTGATGGACGGCTCCTTCGCCAACCAGGTGCTGGCTCAGATGCACCTCTTCGAGCGGCGTTTCGCCGAGCTGCCGGCTGAGCAGCGGGAGGAGGCGCTGGCAGTGACGGTGCTGCCCCGGCATCTCGACGAGGAGGTGGCGCGCTACATGGTGGCTGGCTTCGGCGGGGTGATCACCCGCATGACAGAAGCCCAGGCCGAATATACCGGCGTGCCGGTGGAGGGGCCCTACAAGCCCGATAGCTACCGCTACTGAGGCGGCAAGGGATTGCCTCGCATCAGACGCCACCTGCGGGTGGCGTCTTGCCATCCGGCCTCTTGCGAGGTCGTGCACTCAGTGAGTCGGCGATGTCTCGGCTTCAGCCTCCGGTGGAAGCCGGCGTCGACGGTCGGTCGTCGAGCGGTATCAGAGAGGAGGCCAGCTCTCGGCAGGCCTCGAGCAGCTCGTCGGCTAGCGCCGGATCGGTGAGGGTGCGGGCGATGGCCATGCCTCCAATCATCGTCACCGCTTGTTGCAGCGCCTGGCGCCGGGCCGGGCTGTCAGGCTCCGACTGGCCGGCATAGAAAGCGATGAAGCCTTCGAGTAATCGGGTGTAGGTTTCGCGCACTCGTTCTTCCTGCTGGGCAACGTCGCTGACCAGGCAGGCCAGTGGGCACAGCAGATCTTCGCTGTACAGGTGGGTTTCGCTGAGATACAGCGCCATGCGGGCGCATGGGTCGGACTCCTGCTCGACCCTGGCGGCACCTTCCTGGGCAGCATGGCGCAGCGCCATGGCATAGAGCTCTCCCTTCGAGGCGAAATGGGCATAGAAGGCGCCACGCGTCAGGCCTGCCTGCTGCATGATGGTGTCGATACTGGTGCCGTCGAAGCCGTGTCGGGTGAAGAGTCTCGCGGCGGCCTGCAGGATACGGGCACGAGTGTGTGGCTTGCGATCCTCGCTCCAGGGCATTGAGCACCTCTTTCTGTGTTCAGCTCACTCGGCACCACTATATGTTCTTGAACATATGGTGGCCAGCGCTAGGGTGGATCAACGTACCCGTTTATCCATCCGACCGGAGAGCGACATGAGCGAAAGCGTGCATATTCTGGGGCCACAGTTCAGCAACTTCGTGCGCAGCGTACAGTGGTGCTGTGAGGAGAAGGGCATTCCCTATACCCTGGGCTTCGAACTCGAAGGCGCGCCGCTGGAGTTCGGTGGCGAGAAACATCGCACTCTGCATCCCTTTGCCAAGGTACCGGTTCTGCTGCACGGCGAACGGTGTCTGTTCGAGACGGCGCCCATCTGTCGCTATCTCGATGCGAACTTCGATGGGCCTGAACTGCAACCGCACGCTCCCTGGCAGCGGGCCGAGGTCGATCAATGGAGCCAGGCACTGTCGGGCTATGTCGACCAAGCGCTGGTGCGCCGCTTCCTGCTGGAATTCGTGTTTCCGAAAGGTGAAGGAGGCAGCATACGCAAGGAGCGTGTCGAACAGGCCACGCCCGAGGTGGTGCGCATGCTGAACCTGCTCGAACGTCAGTTGGAGGGGCATGCCTATCTCGTTGGCGAGGCGTTCAGCATGGCCGATGCGATCCTGGCTCCCATGCTCGATTACCTCGACGGGCTGCCTGCGGGCAAGCCACTGATGGCCGAGAACCCGGCACTGGAGTCCTATCTGCAGCGGTTACGCCAGCGCGAGTCGAGCCGGCGGGTGCTGGTCCCGCCCCAGATCGGCTGACGTGACGAGCGATCACAGCCCGGCCAAGTGTGCCATGCCCGAGAGGTAGAGCGGAATCAGCAGCGGTGCGGCCAGGGTGGTGATGAGTACCGCCAGGGCACCCTTCTCCGGGCGAATGCCCAGTTCCATGGCCACCACCACCACGTTGGCGGCCATGGGCACCACTCCCAGCAGCAGAATGACCATTGCCATGTCCGCCGACAGCAGCGGTTGCAGGCCGATCACGGCTGTCAGCGCCAGCAGGGGCCAGAGGCCGAAGCGCACCGCCACGCAGGCGGCGATGAAACGGGTATCGAACTCGCGCAGCGAAACACGCCCCAGCGTCATGCCGATGATCATCATGCCCAGCAGGGTATAGGTGGCCGGAAAGGCCTCGAGTCCTTCCATGACCGGTGCCGGCACGTCGAAGCCCAGGCCACTCACGACCAAGGCAGCCAGGAAGGCATAGACCAGCGGCAAGCGCAGGATCTTGACGAGGCTGTCACGCACCGAGAACCGGCCCCGTGCGCTCAGGTAGAAGCCTACCGTGAACTCGTAGAGCGTCACGCCGAGAATGCAGAAGAGGTAGAGCGTCACCCCTTCCGGTGGCAGCAGGACCATGGCCACCGGAAGGCCGAAGTAGCCGGTGTTGCCGGTGCCGGCGGAAAACGCCAGCAGGGCGCTCTCCTGCGGCGGGAGCAGGCCGCGTGCGAGACGGTTCACCAGCAGAGCCATCGCGCTGGCGGTGGCGAACAGCGCGGCGGTAAGCAGCAGGTAGTCGGGGGTGGGGCCACCCAGAACCAGACCGCGAAAGAAAGTCAGCGGTGCGATCAGGTAGATCAGCAGGGTGGCGATGGGGCGTGGATCCACCGCCAGGCGGCGCGCTGCCAGCCAGCCCAGGGCCACGAAGGCCAGCAGCGTCCACAATGGGCCCATCAAGGTCGCAGGGTCGATCATCGGATATCGCTCATCCTCGGCAAAGCCGTCATGATGCCTGCTGGGGTGCGGGTTGTCAGGCGCCATCATGAACGCTGTCGATAGTGCGGCGCGGAACTTTCATTGGCCGTGTGGGCTCGGCCTGGGCAGAATGGCGCCAGTCACGAAAGGAACATGAGGTGAATCGATGAGTACGCAGGCACACCCGTTGGGCATCAGCTTCGAGTTCTTTCCCCCGGGCACCGAGGCGGGGCGCGACAAGCTGCTGCGCACGCGCGACGCCCTGGCCGAGCGCCGCCCGCGCTTCTTTTCGGTCACTTACGGTGCCGGTGGCTCTACCCAGGCGCGTACCCGCCAGATCGTCCAGCAGGTGAGCGAGGCCGGCATCACCACGGCGCCGCATCTCTCCTGCATCGGTAGCGAGAAGTCGGCACTGCGCGATCTGCTGCACCAGTACCGCGACGAAGGAATCGACAGCCTGGTGGCCCTGCGCGGCGACCTGCCATCCGGCATGGGTGGCGTGGGCGAGCTGCGCTACGCCAACGAACTGGTCGAATTCATCCGCGCCGAGACCGGCGATCACTTCGAGATCGCGGTGGCCGCCTACCCGGAGTCGCATCCTCAGGCGCCGAGTTTCGAGCGGGACCTCGAGAACTTCGCCCGCAAGATGAGGGCGGGCGCGAACCTCGCGATCACCCAGTACTTCTTCACCGCCGATGCCTACTTCCACTTCGTCGAGCGAGCTCGCGCACTCGGTGTGGAGGCGCCCATCGTGCCGGGCATCATGCCGATCACCAACTACACCAAGCTGGCGCGCTTCTCCGATGCCTGCGGTGCCGAGATCCCGCGTTGGATACGCAAGCAGCTCGAGGCCTACGGCGATGACAGCGAGGCGATCGCCGCCTTCGGCGAGGAGGTGGTCTCTCGCCTCTGTCAGCGACTGCTCGACGGCGGTGCGCCGGGGTTGCACTTCTATACGCTGAATCAGGCCGAGCCGGCGCTGGCGATTCTTGACAATATCACCGTCTGACTGCGCCGAGCAGCGCGCCGTCACGCACAACGAGAAAGGGCCCCGCCATGGCGGGGCCCTTCTGCTGATGCGACGTCCCAACGGTGCGTTCAGCCCGAAGAGGCTGCCGGTTGGGCGCCGCCGCCGTGACGGCCGCGCTGCAGAAGGAAGAGCGCGGCACCGATCACCAGACCGGCGATATCGGTGTAGATGCCGCCGTAGATCATGCACAACGCGCCGATGAGCATCACGACGCGCATCCACGCCTTCACCGGCCCGAAGAACCAAGCCTGGACGGCGGCGGCGAGCAGCACGATGCCGAGCGTGGCGGTCACGCCCACGCGCAGGATCTGCAGCCAGGAGCCCTCGAGCAGCATGGCCGGGCTGTAGAAGAACATGAAGGGCACGATGAAGGCGGCCAGACCGACCTTGAAGGAAGCCACCGAGGTGCCCATGGCGTTGTCGCCGGAGATGCCCGCGGCCGCGTAGGAGGCCAGCGCCACCGGCGGGGTGATCGCCGAGACCACCGCGAAGTAGAACACGAAGAAGTGCGCCACCAGCGGTTGGATGCCGATGTTGATCAGGCCCGGTGCGACCACCGAGGCGGCCACCGCGTAAGCGGCCGTGGTGGGCATGCCCATGCCGAGCAGGATCGAGATGCACATGGCGAAGAACAGCGCCAGCAACTGGCTGAAGCCGGCCAGGCCCAGCAGCAGCGACGAGAAGCGCGCGCCGACGCCAGTGAGCGAGATCACCCCGACGATCAGGCCGGCGCAGGCACATACGGCGATGATCTGGATCGACATGGTGCCGGCCAGCTGCAGGGCGCGCAGGATGGCGCGAATGCCCATCTTGTTGGGCGAGATCCAGCTCACCACGGCAGCCGAGGCGGTGGCCAGGGTGCCGGCGCGGATCACCGAGTAGCCCATGAACAGTGCGACGATCAGGATGATGATCGGGGCGAACAGGTAGACCTGCTTGGCCAGCTTCGAGAAGAGCGGGATCTCCTCCTTGCGCATGCCGCGCATGCCCTTGCGGGCCGCTTCGAGGTCGACCATGAAGTAGATCGACACGAAGTAGAGAATGGCCGGAATCACTGCCGCCACGGCGATCTCGGTGTAGGGAATGCCGGTGATCTCGGCCATGATGAAGGCGCCGGCGCCCATGATAGGCGGCATGATCTGTCCGCCGGTGGAGGCGGCAGCCTCGATGGCGCCGGCGCTGCGGCCGGGATAGCCCACCTTCTTCATCAACGGAATGGTCAGCGAACCGGTGGAGACGACGTTGCCGGCGCTGGTGCCGTTGATCATGCCCATCAGGCCGGAAGCGAAGATCGCCACCTTGGCAGGGCCGCCTCGCGCTCTGCCGGCAGCGGCGAAGGCGAAGTTGACGAAGTAGTCGCCCACCTTGGAGGCCTGCAGGAAGGCGGCGAAGATGATGAACAGGATGATGTAGGTCGACGATACGGCGGTGGTCGGTCCGAGGATCCCGGCATCGGTGTAGACCTGACTGAAGAAGCGGCCTACCGAAAGCCCGGGATAGCCGAGAAAGCCGGGCAGGTAGGGGCCGACGAATACGTAGAGCAGAAAGATGGCCGAGATCACGACCAGGGCGAGGCCGGCGACGCGACGCGTCAGTTCGAGGATCAGCAATGACCCGGCGATGGCGGCGTAGGAGATGCCCATGGGGGCGAACGAGGTGCCGGTAGAGGCGCGCAGCGGCGTATTGTAGATCACCACCAGGTAGCCGGCCACGGCCAAGGAGCAGACCATCAGCACCAGGTCGGGCGGTGACAGCTTCTGGCGCACCTGTCGATAGCCCCAGGAGAGGAGGATGGCCGCCGAGCTGGCCAGTATCAGCGGATAGCCGTAGTGCCAGGCTTCGACGTGGGGGGCGATGCGCATGGCGCCGTCGGCGATGTCACGCTGCATCAGGAATACCTGCATCAGTGCGTACAGGGCTGGTAGCAGCAGCGCATAGCTGACCCAGGTCAGCCATGGAGAAGCGGTGCCTCGGCTGTCGTCGGCGAAGCGGGTGCCGGCATAGAGGCCATAGCCGAGGATCAATGCACCGGCGATGTGCACGATGCGAAACGACCAGGTTTCCATCGGGAAGACGTTCAGCGACACCAGATGGAACGTGGAGTAGACGATGGCCAGGACGGCGAACAGGATCAGTTGCCACCCTTTGTAGAGGCGCCGGTTGGACTCGACCACCTCTTCGTCGACGCCCTCGGCAACGCTCTCGGTTACGCTGCCGACGGCCTCGTCATCGTGGCCGGGGCGGGTGTCGGGTGTATGGCTCATGGGAAGGTCACCCTCGGGTGTGGGACGTTGGAATGCCAATCATGCCCCGGCCGTTGACCGGCGCGGGGCATGACTCATGGGAGTGAGGCGTGCTTCAGTTCAGCTTGCGCTCTTCGGGGATTTCGTAGCCGTTCTCCTCGTACCAGCGCACGGCACCCGGATGGAAAGGCAGTACGGTGTTGTACTCGATATTCTCCGGCACGCTGGTGGCAGCGCTGCGGTGAATGTCACGCATCCGGTCGTTGTTCTCGAGGCTCAGTTTGGTGATCTCGTAGACGAAGTCCTCGGGCAGATCGCAGCCGGCGATGGTGAAGTTCCACATGGAGACGGCGCGAGCATCCTCCTCGAGGGTCTCGTAGGTGCTGGCCGGAATCTCGAAGGGTGAAACCGGGAATGCCTCGAGCACCTGGGCCTGCTCCTCTTCGGTGAACTCGACGATGTTGACGTCGGTTTGCACCTCGAGTTGGCTGACCGCCGGAATCGGGATGCCCGCGGCGAAGGCGATGACGTCGATGAGGCCGTCCTGAAGCTGCCCGCCCAGGTCGGTCCAGCCGCCGTTGCGGCGTTCGAAGTCGACGCCCAGCTCCTCGAGCATGGCCGGGAAGTAGGTGTCGGAGGTGGAGGCTGCGGGACCGAAGCCGATGCGCGCGCCGTCAGGGATGTCGGAGATCGACTCGATGCCGCTATCTTCCAGCGTGGTGATCGAGAAGGGGGTCTCGTACATCGGGAATAGCGCGCAGACGTTGTCCATCGGGACGCCGGGTGCCAACGGGCTCTCGCCGGCCAGTGCCTCGGCGGCCGGACCCATGGTGGTCAGGCCCAGGGCCAGCTCCCCGGTGTGCACCAGGGCGAGGTTCTGGTTGGGACCGCCGGTGACCTCGCCGCCGCCGGAGACGTCCAGTTCGTCGGCGATCAGGTTGGCCCAGCCGGAACCGTAGACGAAGTAGGTGCCGCCCTGGCTGGCGGTGCCTACGGTGAAGTTGTCCGGCCAGTCGGAACGGTCGGCCTGGGCGCTACCAGCGACCAGCAGGGCGCCGGTCAGGGTGCCGGTGAGGACCTGGCTCATTGTGATGCGCATGGCGTCTCTCCTGTTGCGATTGTGGTTGTACGTTTGCATGTCACGCCCTTGGCGAACGTGTCATGCGAACGTGTGACAGGCACTTCGCCAAGCAGTATGGCAAAGACGGGCCATTGCTGCCCTGTCCCTGTCGATGGTCAGCAATGTTCAGGAGAATAGTTTGCAAAGGATCTGCCAGTTCGCGTTTTTTATTATAAAATCAATCATTTATGCTGGATTAATTCGACTAAGGTCGAGTGCTTCATGACTTCGTGAGTCTGGATGTTCGCACGTCATACCGCCATTCCTGTGCGGAAATCCGCACAGTTGCGCAGGAGGAATTTCGGCGCCCCGGTGTCACTACCGCTTGGGGTCGAGGATTTTCACCGGCTGCAAGTCGTCCTGACGCCGCTCTTCTCGGTGGCGGTTCACGCGGGTCTCGAGTTCCGCTGCGTTTTCGTCTTCGATGGGCAACTGCTCGAAGAAGTCGCAGTTGACGCAGTCGCGGTAGCGTACGCCGTTCTGCTCCCAGGTGCGGATGCGGTCCATCGCGGCGCAGCGAGGGCAGATGGCACCGGCGATGAAGCGTTTCTGAACGGCCATGGGGCCTCCCGGATGGGCCGCCGAAAACTTCGGCCTTCGGCGGCGATGGTCGATGGTCGGTGTCAGGCAGCGCGAATGCCGCTGTGGCGCAACAGCGGTTCGACGCTCGGCTCGCGGCCACGGAAGGCGCGGAACAGCTCGGCGGCATCGCGCGAGCCGCCCGCCTCGAGAATCTCGCGGCGGAAGCGCCGCCCGGTCTCGGCATCGAAGATCCCCGCCTCCTCGAAGGCGCTCCAGGCATCGGCAGAGAGCACTTCGGCCCACTTGTAGCTGTAGTAGCCTGCCGCATAGCCGCCGGCAAAGATATGCCCGAAGCCGTTCTGGAAGCGGTTGAAGGGGGCTCTGGGCACTACCGAGACGGCGTCGCGCACGGTGTCCAGCAGGGCCTGTACCTCCGCGGCGGAAGGCGCCGAGAGTTCGTGATGCAGACGCAGGTCGAACAGCGAGAGTTCGAGTTGGCGCACCATGCCCATGGCCGACTGGAAGTTGCGCGCGGCTTGTAGCTTTTCCAGCAGTTCGGCCGGTAGCGGCTCGCCGTTGTCGACGTGACCGGCGATCAGGTCCAGGCCGTCGCGTTCCCAGCAGAAGTTCTCCATGAACTGACTGGGAAGCTCCACGGCGTCCCAGGCCACGCCGTTGATGCCGGAGATATCGGCGATCGTCTGGCGAGTGAGCATGTGATGGAGGCCGTGGCCGAATTCATGAAACAGCGTGGTGACCTCGTCGTGAGTCAGCAAGGCTGGCCGGTCGCCCACCGGGCGGGTGAAGTTGCAGGTGAGGTAGGCTACCGGCAGTTGCAGAGTGTCGCCCTCCTGGCGACGGACTCGGCATTCGTCCATCCAGGCGCCGCCACGCTTGCCCTCACGGGCGTAGAGGTCGAGATAGAAGCCGGCAATGGGGTTGCCGCCCTCGAGGATACGAAAGTAGCGCACGTCGGGATGGTAGCGAGGTGCCGATGGATCCTCCTCGAAGGCAATGTCATAGAGGCGCTCCACCACCCGGAACAGGCCGTCTACCACTCGCGGGGCGGGGAAGTAGGGGCGCAACTGCTCCTGGGAGATGGCATGGCGCGCCTCGCGCAGTTTCTCGCTGGCGTAGCCCACGTCCCAGGGTTCGAGGTGGGTCAGACCCAGCTCGTTGCGAGCGTAGGCTTCGAGTTCGGCGAACTCCTCGCGTGCCTGGGGGACGGCACGGCGTGCCAGGTCGTCGAGGAAGTGAAGTGCCTGCTCGGGAGACTCGGCCATCTTGGTCTGAAGCGATAGCTCGGCATAGCTGGAAAAGCCCAGCAGCCCGGCGAGCTCGTGGCGCAGCCGTAGTGTCTCCTCGATGATGGGAGCGTTGTCGTACTCGCCGGCATTGGGGCCCTGGTCGGAGGCGCGGGTGATGAAGGCCGTGTAGACCTCGCGGCGCAACTCGCGGTCGTCGGCGAAAGTGAGTACCGGGTAGAAACTGGGGAAGTCCAGAGTGATGCGATACCCCTTCACACCCTTGGCCTCGGCGTTGGCAGCCAGAGTGGCGAGTGCGCTTTCCGGCAGGCCGGCAAGCCGATCGGCGTCGTCGATGTCCGCGTGCCACGCCTGGGTGGCGTCGAGCAGCTGGTTGGAGAAGGTGTTGGCCAGCTCCGAGAGGCGCGCCTTGATCTCGCCGTAGCGGCGCTTCTTTTCGGCAGGCAGATCGACGCCGGCCAGGCGGAAGTCGCGCAGGGTGTTGTCCACCGTGCGGCGCTGCGCCGCGTCGAGCTCGTCCCAGGCGGGGCCCTCCTTCAGTGCTTGCCAGGCGCGGAACAGTCCTTCGTGCTGACCGAGCCAGGTGCTGTAGGCAGAGAGCTTGCCCAGGCACGCCTGGTAGGCTTCGCGCAGTTCGGGGCTGTTCATGGTGCCGTTGAGGTGCGAAACCGGCGACCAGGCTCGCGACAGGCGGTCGTTGAGTGCCTCCAGCGGGGCAGCGAGGCTCTGCCAGGTGGGTGTTTCCCGCTCGGCGCGCGCAACCAAGTCGTCGATGGCAGTGCGGTTCTCGGCCAGCAGGGTGTCGATGGCGGGCACCACGTGTTCCGGCTGGATGGCCTCGAAGGGAGGCAGCTCATGGGGCTCGAGCAGGGGGTTGCGGGTCATGCGCACCTCGGCGACGGTGAAAGAGACGAAAAGAACGTGCCTTGCTTAGATGCGGTCGACGGGGCCGGGTTTCAACGCCGACAAAGGGTTTGGTGGCATCGCGCCGGCCTGATAGGCTTTGCGCCTTTCCATCGAGAGGGCACTGGCATGCAGGCAACCCTGGAGCGCTGGAGCACCCGACGCGCCTTCATCCTGGCGGTGACCGGGGCTGCCGTGGGGCTGGGCAACATTTGGCGCTTTCCCTACATCACCGGCGAGAATGGGGGAGCCGCCTTTCTGGTGCTCTACGTGGCTTTCGTGTTGTTGTTGGGGCTGCCGGTGATGATGGCCGAGATCCTCATCGGCCGGGCCGGCAGGCGCTCGCCGATGGCCTCGCTCGGTCACCTGGCGGCGCAGGCGGGAGCCAGTCGTCACTGGCGGCTGCTGGGGGTGTTCGGCGCCGTCACGGTGTTCTGCATCCTCTCCTTCTACTCGGTAGTCTCGGGCTGGTCCATCGAGTTCCTGGTGGCCGCGATCAACGGCGACTTCGTCGGCGCCGACCCGGCAGAGATCGGCGCCGGCTTCGATGCCTTCCTCGCCGACCCGGCGCGCATGACCTTCAACCACACGCTCTTTCTGTTGCTGACCATGACGGTGGTCGCTGCCGGGGTGGCCAAGGGGCTGGAAAAGCTCAACAACCTGTTGATGCCGCTGCTCTACCTGCTGCTGGTGCTGCTGGCCGGCTTTGCCGCCACCACCTCGGGTTTCGGGCCGGCACTGGCCTGGCTGTTCCAGCCCGAGCTTTCGGCCATTACCCCGCTGGTGGTGCTGCACGCCATGGGCCATGCCTTCTTCACGCTGGCGGTGGGCGCCTGTGCGTTGATGGCCTACGGCGCCTACATGCCCGAGAGGCAGAGCCTGCCGAGAGCCGCCGGGGCGGTGGCGCTGCTCGATGTCACGGTGGCGCTGCTGGCCGGCATCGCCATCTTCTCGGTGGTGTTCACCCAAGGCCTGGATCCCGCCGAAGGCCCAGGGCTGATGTTCGTCACCCTGCCCATCGCCTTTGCCGAGCTGCCTTGGGGAGCGCTGTGGCTGTCGCTGTTCTTCCTGTTGCTGCTGCTCGCCACCTGGACCTCGTCGATCAACCTGGCCGAACCCATGGTCGCGACCCTGCAGGGGCTCGGCTTGGGCCGCGGCCGGGCGGCGGCGCTCACCGGTGTGGCGGTGTGGCTGGTGGGGCTGCTCTCGGTGCTGTCGTTCTCGATCCTGGCCGACTGGCATCCGGTGGCGGACAAGACCTTCTTCGATCTGGTGACCAGCGTGCCTACCGAGGTCTTTCTGCCCCTGGGGGGGTTGGTGATCGCGGTCTTTGCCGCCTGGGTGATGGCTAGCGACACCGTTCGCAAGGCACTGGGCGTGGGCCCAACGGGTTTTCGACTGTGGCAGGGCGTGGTGCGCTGGGTGTCGATTCCGCTGACGCTGGTAGTATTGGTAGCCGGTTTGATCTGATCTCGGGAGGAGAGCCATGAACGAACGCGCGAACGCCTGCGCTGGGGCGCTACGCCCCTGGCGGGGCATGATCCCGCAGCTCGGGGAGCGAGTCTACGTGGATGCGGCCAGCGTGGTGCTGGGTGACGTGATGTTGGGCGACGACTGCTCGGTATGGCCCATGGCGGTGATCCGCGGCGACATGCATCGCATCCGCATCGGTGCGCGGGTCAGCGTGCAGGATGGCAGCGTGCTGCACATCACCCACGCCAGCGACTTCAACCCCGATGGCTTTCCGCTCACCGTGGGCGACGACGTCACCATCGGCCACAAGGCGATCCTGCACGGGGCCACTCTGGGCAGCCGCATCCTGGTGGGCATGGGCGCCATCGTCATGGACGGGGCCGTGGTCGAGGACGAGGTGATCATCGCCGCCGGTGCCGTGGTGCCGCCCGGCAAGCGCCTGGAGAGCGGCCATGTCTACGCCGGCAATCCGGCCAAGGCGCTGCGCCCGCTCAAGGAGAGCGAGCGCGCCTTCTTTCCCTATACCGCCGGCAACTACGTCAAGCTCAAGGACGAGTATCTGGAAGCTCAGGTTGCGGTGTCGTGACGATAGTCATCGGCCTTGAGGCCGTACTTCTTGAGCTTGTCGTAGAGCGTCTTGCGCGGCAGGCCCAGGTGTTCGCACACCTCTGAAATGCGGCCGTGATGGCTTGCCAGTGACTGGGTGATCAGGCTCTTTTCGAAGAGTTCCACCTGCTGAGGAAGGGCGATGTCGGTGCTGTCGGTGTCGACGCCCTCGAGCAGTGCATCCAGGCGGTAGTCGAAGGCGGAGCCGAGCAATACGTAGCGTTCGGCGAGGTTGCGCAGTTCGCGCACGTTGCCCGGCCAGTCGTGCGCCATCAGCGTGGAGATGCCGCTGGTGTCGAGCGGCGGCGCCTCCAGCCCGCTGCGGTTGGCGGCAACCACCGCGAAGTGCTGGAAGAGCAAAGGGATGTCCTCCAGTCGTTCGCGCAGTGGCGGAATGGGCAGGGTGACGACGTTGAGGCGGTAGTAGAGATCCTCGCGAAAACGGCCCTCTTCGGCGGAGGCCTTGAGGTCGACCTTGGTGGCGGCGATCACCCGAATGTCGAGGTGCACCGGCTCGTTGGCGCCCAGGCGTTCCACGCAGCGTTCCTGGAGCACTCGCAGCAGCTTGACCTGCAGCGCCAGCGGCATCGATTCGATTTCGTCGAGGAACACGGTGCCGCCATCGGCATGTTCGAACTTGCCGATACGCCGTTCCAGGGCGCCGGTGAAGGCGCCCTTCTCGTGGCCGAACAGCTCCGACTCGATGATGCTCTCGGGCACGGCGCCACAGTTGATGGCCACGAAAGGGTGGCCACCGCGCGGGCTCCGCTCGTGGATGGCGCGTGCCACCAGATCCTTGCCGGTACCGGTTTCACCGAACAGCAGTACGTCGGTCTCGACCTGACTGATGCGTTGCACCATGGAAGCGAGGCGCTGGATCGCCGAGGTGCGCCCCACCAGGCGCGGCCCGGGTGCGGCTTGCTGTGCCTCGAGCTCGGCCTTGAGCTGACGGTTCTCCAGGCTCAGTCGACGCTTTTCCACGCCGCGACGCACCATCTCGACCAGCCGCTCGCCGGCAAAGGGCTTTTCAAGGAAGTCCCAGGCTCCCTCGCGCATCGCCTCTACGGCCGTCGAGATGTCGCCATGGCCGGTGATCAGGATCACCGGCAGGTCGGGGTCGCGGTTTCTTACCTCGCGTAGCAGCGCCATGCCATCCATGCCGGGCATGCGGATGTCGCTGACGATCACGCCGGGAAAATCCCCCGGCAGCGCGGCCAGAGCGTGCTCCGCGCGCTCGAAAGGTTGGGGCCGGTAGCCAGCGAGCTCCAGGGTCTGGCCGGCGGTGATGCGCAGATGGGGTTCGTCGTCGATGACCAGCACCGGGGTGTCGACCGGGTCATGCATGGGTGGACGGCTCCTGTGTGGATGAGGGGGTCGCAGGGGTCGTGGCCCGCGGCAAGGTCACGGTGAAGCAGGCGCCCCCGCCAGGCCGATTGGCGGCAGTGAGATGGCCTCCGAGGTCGTCGACGATGCGCGACGAGATCGACAGCCCCAGGCCCAGGCCGCTGCCCGGCGCCTTGGTGGTGAAAAAGGGTTCGAAGATTCGCCCGAGGTGCTCTTCGGCGATGCCGGGTCCGGTATCGGCCACCCCGATGGCGACGTCGGTTTCGAGAGGCTCGATGGTCAGTATCAGCCGGGGCCGGGGCGAGTCGCTCATCGCCTGCAGAGCGTTGCCGATGAGGTTGACCAACACCTGCTCGAGACGGACCGGGTCGGCCACCACCCAGGTCGTCTCCGCCGGCCAGTGGCGTTCGACCTCGACCTGGGCGCTGCGCAAGCGTGCCTGGTAGAGGCGCAGCGCATAGTCGAAGCAGGCGGGTACCGAGATGGCCGTCAGGCTGTCGCCGCTCTTGCGCGAGAACTGACGCAACTGGGCGCTGATCTCGGCCATCCGTCCGGTGAGCTCGATGACCTGGGCGAGGTTGGCGTCGGCCGCTTCGAGTCGCTGGCGCTCGAGGAAGGCTCTGGCATTCTCGGTGTAGGCGCGAATTGCCGCCAGTGGCTGGTTGAGTTCGTGATTGATGCCTGCGGCCAGCTGGCCCAGCACGGCGAGTTTCGCGGCCTGAACCAGCTCGTCCTGGGTGCGCCGTAGATTCTCCTCGGCGCGACGGCGCTCCTCGATCTCGTCGGAGAGTCGGCGGTTGGTGTCTACCAGGTCGCGGGTGCGCCGTTCGACGTTGCGTTCCAGCTCGTCGCGGGCATGGGCCAGGGTATCGCGCTCGCGCTCGGCAAACTCCTCGCGCTCGCGGCGCAGGCGCAGGCGCTGCCAACCCACGCCGCCGGTCAGGACCACGACGCTGTAGAGGCCGCCGGCCAGCAGGGCGGCCAGCCATTGCGCCCGATGCACCGGGCCCAGTGGCTTGAGGATGTGCATTTCCCAGTCGAAGGCCGGCATGGCGCGCGACAGACGCAGGTAGCTGCCTTCTTCGAGCGGGCCATCCGCGAAGCGCACCAGCTCGCTGCGGTCGCCCCGAGTTTCCAGCACCTCGATGCCCGACGGCGTGAGCGGTTCGTCGGCATAGCGGCGGGTGGCCAGCAAGGCCTGGCGTTCGTCTTCGGAAAGCGGGTGCAGGGCGGCCAGGCGCAGTTCCGGCTGACTGGCCATGAAGATGATGTCGTCGCGGTCGGTGACCAGCAGCTCGGCATCCTGGTCGGCCCAGCTGGCCTCGACCTCGTCGAGCAGTACCTTGATCACCATGACGCCGTCGGGGCGTGCGTTGGGGGCGGTTTCGTCCAGCCATACCGGGGCGGAGAAGTAATAGCCGCGCTCCATGGACTGCACGCCAAGGCCGTAGAAACGGCCGCGTTGGCCGGCGATGGCATCCTGGAAGTAGCTGCGAAAGGCGTAGTTCTGGCCGATGAAGGTGTTGGGGCGGTGCCAGTTGCTCGCCGCCAGGGTGTCGCCGTGGCGGTCGATCAGATAGACGTCGGAGACGTCCGCAGTGGCGCGGAAGCGATCGAGCAGCAGGTTCAGCGGCATGGGATCCTGGCGGCCGCGCTTGGTGAGGAAACGCTGGACCATCTCGCGGGAGGCGAGCAACTGAGGCAGATAGTCGTGACGGGTCAGATGTCCTTCGAGGCCGGTTGCCGAAAGGCGCAGCTCGTTCTCGGCTTCACGCGCCAGGCTGGCCAGGGCCTGTTCGCGGGCGATCTCTGCCGCTTGCCAGACGCTGATCGCCAGTCCTGCGGGCAGCAGCACCAGCAGAGTGCGCCGCAAGGCGCGCGGCATGCGTGAGGGGCGGTGCGGCGCATGGTTCATGAGGCTGCCCTCACGGTTCCTGCTCGGGCAGCGCCTGAGCGCGGCGCAGCGCGCGCTGGGCGCGGGTCTCGGCGCGTTCCATCTCCAGCAGGCCCTCTTCCACGAACACCAGGTGCTCGTGGGAGCGCGCACGGGCATCTTCGGCTCGCCCTTCGAGAATGGCGTCGAGCAGGGCTCGGTGCTGCTTCATCAACAGCGGCCGCGACTGGGGTTTCTCGAACAGATGCGCTAGGTTGTCGACGATGCTTCGCTCGAGCAGGTGGAAGATGCCGCGAATGGTGTGCAGCAGCAGCACGTTGTGGGCCGCCTCGGCGATGGCCAGGTGAAAGGCGGCGTCGGCACCGGCTTCGAGTTCGGGGTCGCGGCCGGCGAAGCTGGCCTCGAGCTCTTCGTAGCGCTTGATTAGCATCGCC
Organism: Billgrantia gudaonensis; assembly: GCF_900100195.1. Classification (GTDB taxonomy): domain Bacteria; phylum Pseudomonadota; class Gammaproteobacteria; order Pseudomonadales; family Halomonadaceae; genus Halomonas; species Halomonas gudaonensis. Next base: position 5,143 of record NZ_FNES01000018.1, on the reverse strand, counting down.
TTGTCGGCGGGGGTGGAGCGCAGTGCCGCGTAGTAGGCCGAAAGGCCTTCCATGGCGTCGCGGAATTCCAGCAGGTCGAGGTGGAACTCCTGGTGCCGCGAGAGCATGTCCAGCAGGGGGTCGCTGTAGCCGCTATTGAGCTCCTGGGTGACGAAGGTGCCACCTCCCTGGCGGCTGCTCAGCAGGCCACGGGCGGCCAGTTTCTGGATCGCTTCGCGCAGCGAGGGGCGCGAGACTCCGAAACGCTCGGCCAGCTCGCGCTCCGGCGGCAGGCGTTGCCCCGGTTTGAGACTGCCCTCGAGGATCATGGCTTCGAGGCGTTCGGTGATGACGTCGGCCAGCCGTGGCTGCCGGAGGGCTTGGTAGGTCATGCGCGATTCCCGAAGGGTGTCAAATTGGTCAAACCAATAGTGCCTGCGTCGATGGGCGTCTTGCAATGCCGGAGCCAGCGCGGAAAGTCGATGCATGTCAAACGACTGGCGCATGCCGACTCTCGCTTGATACCAAAGTATAGGGGGTTTGAAGCGGCAAAAGCCGGTAGTGCGTTTGACAGTGTGAGGGCCGGCCCCTAAGGTTCAAACACTTTTGTCGGTAAATTGGTTTTACCAATTTACCACAATGATGATCGTCTTCGTTCGCCTATTCCGTCAATACCCTCTGAGCGCTCGACATGATGTCTTCGATGGCCATTCATGCATAGCGCATCAACTGCACAGGGCCCGCCATGATCATTTCAGCATCCACTGATTACCGCCATGCCGCCAAGCGTCGCATTCCGCCCTTTCTTTTTCACTATGCCGACGGGGGAGCCTACGCCGAGCACACGCTGCAGCGTAATGTCGAGGATCTTGCCGGCATCGCGTTGCGTCAGCGCGTGCTGAAGGACATGTCCACGTTGTCGCTGGAAACGGAGCTGTTCGGTGAGTCTCTGGCCATGCCTATTGCCCTGGCTCCCGTGGGGCTGGCCGGTATGTACGCCAGGCGTGGCGAGGTGCAGGCGGCGCGTGCGGCGGCCGGGAAAGGCATACCGTTCACGCTGTCGACGGTATCGGTATGCCCCATCGACGAGGTGGCCTCGGCGGTGGAACGTCCCATCTGGTTTCAGCTCTATGTGCTCAAGGACAGGGGGTTCATGAAGCATGTCCTGGAGAAGGCCAAGGCCGCCGGCGTCAAGACGCTGGTCTTCACGGTCGACATGCCGGTGCCGGGGGCACGTTATCGCGATGCCCATTCCGGCATGAGCGGCAAGCACGGCGGGATTCGGCGGATGCTGCAGGCCGCGACGCATCCTTTTTGGGCTTGGGATGTGGGCATTCACGGCCGCCCTCATGATCTGGGCAACGTGTCGGAGTATCGCGGTCATCCGACGGAGCTCGAGGATTACATCGCTTGGCTCGGCAACAACTTCGACCCCTCCATCTCCTGGAAGGATCTGGAGTGGATTCGTGAATTCTGGGATGGCCCGATGATCATCAAGGGAATACTCGATCCCGAGGACGCCCGCGATGCGGTCCGCTTCGGTGCGGACGGCATCGTCGTTTCCAATCATGGCGGTCGCCAGCTCGATGGCGTTCCCTCGACCGCGCGTGCCTTGCCCGCCATCGCCGATGCGGTCAAGGGCGATCTGGCCGTTCTGGCCGATTCCGGTGTGCGCAATGGGCTCGATGTCGTGCGGATGATCGCTTTGGGGGCCGATACCGTTCTGCTCGGTCGTGCCTTCATCTACGCACTCGCCACTGCCGGGGAGTCGGGCGTGTCTCATCTGCTCGAGCTATTCGAAAAGGAGATGCGGGTCGCGATGACGCTCACCGGGGCGCGTTCCATTGCCGATCTCGGTTCGGCCTCGCTGGTGTCGGGGGCGAGCCACGGCGTTGACTGAATGCCTGGCCACGTCCGCTCTTATCCCTTCGCTGATCGAGAGTCGTCATGAAAGCTCCCTACAAGGCACTGCTCGAAACGCTGCGCGACACGCTCCCCGCCGAGCGGCTGATCGACGACCCGCTGCGTACCCTGGCCTATGGCACCGATGCCAGCTTCTATCGGCTGATTCCCCAGCTGGTAGTGCGCCCGGCCAATGAGGACGAACTGTCTCAGGTGCTCGCTGAGTGTCGAGATCGCCGCCTCCCGGTTACTTTCCGTGCGGCAGGCACTTCGCTCTCGGGCCAGGCGGTGACCGATTCGGTGTTGATTCAGCTGGGCCGCGGCTGGCGCGGTCACGAGATCCTCGACGGCGGCCGGGCCATCCGCCTGCAGCCCGGAGTGATCGGCGCACGCGCCAACCAGCTTCTGGCGCCTCATGGTCGCAAGATCGGTCCTGATCCGGCATCGATCAATAGCTGCATGGTGGGTGGCATCGCCGCCAACAACGCCTCGGGCATGTGTTGCGGCACGGCCCAGAACAGCTATCGCACGGTGCGCGACATGCGCGTGATCCTCGCCGACGGCACACGGCTGGATACCGCCGATCCGTCGAGCCGCGAAGCCTTCCGCCGCAGCCATGCCGACCTCGTCGAGGGGCTCGAGGAGCTCGCTGCCGAGACTCGCGCCAACGCGGCGTTGGCCGAGAAGATTCGCCACAAGTACCGGCTCAAGAACACCACCGGCTACGCGCTGAACAGCCTGGTGGACTTCGATGATGGCATCGAGATTCTCAAACACCTGATGATCGGCTCCGAGGGCACGCTGGGGTTCATCAGCACCATCACCTACGAGACCGTGGTCGATGAACCGGAGAAGGCAGCAGCGCTGGCCTTCTTCCCCGACATGGCGGCCACCTGCCGCGCCACTATCGCCCTCAAGCGGGCACCGGTATCGGCAGTGGAGCTGATGGACCGCGCCGCCCTGCGCTCGGTGGCTGACGAGCCGGGCATGCCCGAGACGCTCGGCACCCTGCCGGAAGGTGCAGCGGCACTGCTCGTCGACGTGCGCGGCAATGATGAGGGCGACCTCGCCGCCCGGCTCGAGGCGGTACAGACGACGCTGGCCGACATCGAGACACTCGAGCCCGTCGCCTTCACTCGTGACCCCGCCACCTATGCGCTCTACTGGAAGATCCGCAAGGGTCTCTTCCCCGCCGTGGGGGCGGTGCGCGAGGTCGGTACCACGGTGATCATCGAGGATGTCGCCTTTCCCATCGAGCGACTCGACGAGGGCGTGCTGGCGCTCACCGACATCTTCCACCGTCACGGCTACCACGACGCCATCCTCTTCGGCCACGCCCTGGAGGGCAATCTGCACTTCGTCTTCCCCCAGGGCTTCGAGAAGCCTGGTGAGGTCGAGCGCTACCAGGCATTGATGGATGAGGTGGCCCGGCTGGTGGGCGTGGAGTACGGCGGCTCGCTCAAGGCCGAGCACGGTACCGGACGCAACATGGCTCCCTACGTGGAGCTCGAGTGGGGACCCGAGGCCTACGCTCTGATGTGGCGGATCAAGGCACTCTTCGACCCGGAGAACCTGCTCAATCCCGAGGTGATCCTGAGCCGCAACCCCACGCTGCATCTGGAGAACCTCAAGCCGCTGCCGTCTGCCGATCCCATCGTCGACAAATGCATCGAGTGTGGTTTCTGCGAACACGTCTGTCCCTCGAAAGACCTGACCCTGACTCCGCGCCAGCGCATCGTCATCGCGCGCGAGATGGCTCGGCTCGAGGCGCTGGGCGAAAGCCTCGACAGTGAAGAGGCCGAACGTCTCCAGCGGCTGCGTAAGGATTACCGCTACGCGGGTGACGAGACGTGCGCCGTCGACGGGCTTTGCGCGACCCAATGTCCGGTCGGCATCAATACCGGCGAATTGATCCGCGACATTCGCCATGAACGGCTCGCTCATGCTGCTGGGCTGGCGGCTCGCGTAGGGCGACATTTCTCTGCCGTCACGCGCTCTGCGCGGGGCGTATTGCGCCTGGCCGGCGTCGGTCGTGCCACGTTGGGCGAGCGCGGGCTCGCCGGGGTGAGCCGCACCGTGACGCGTCTCAGTGGGCAACGGGTCCCGCAGTGGGTGCCCAGCGTACCTAAGGCAGCGCCGGTTCGGGTATTGCAGCGCCCAGCCACGGGTCGCGGCGAGAGGCGAGACAAGGTGGTGTACTTGCCTTCCTGTGCCACGCGCGTATTCGGGGCGAGCCATGGCGACAGCGAGACGCGCTCGATCATGGAGGTCGTCCTGATCTTGCTCGAGCGCGCCGGCTTCGAGATCATCGTGCCGACACAGTCCGATCGTCTCTGCTGTGGCATGGCTTTCCACTCCAAGGGACAGTTCGATGAGTCGGCACGCAAGGCTGGCGAACTCAACCATGAGTTGCTGGTGGCCAGCGAGAACGGTCGCTATCCGATCGTCAGCGACACCAGCCCTTGCGTGCTGCACCTGCAGTCGCGCCTGGATGAGCGCTTGTCGGTGCAGGAGCCCGTCGGCTTCGCGCATGACCACTTGCTGCCGCGTCTCCGGGTCACGCCGCTGGATGAGCGCGTAGCGGTGCACGTCACCTGTTCCAGCACCCACATGGGGCTCGGCGAGCGTATGGTCGCTTTGGCTCGTGCCTGTGCTCGTGACGTGGTGGTGCCGGCGGAAATCACCTGCTGTGGCTTTGCGGGCGACAAGGGTCTGGTGACGCCGGAACTCAACGCGTCGGCGCTCCAGGGTCTGGCTGAACAGGTGGCCGGCTGCGATGCCGGATATTCCAACTCCCGGACCTGCGAGATCGGGCTGGCTCAGCACGGTGGCATTCCCTATCGTTCGATTCTCTCGTTGCTCGAACGAGCCAGCCAGCCGCTGTAGCAACCGTGAAGCCGGAATACCCACAGGCGGATGATGATGCGTGCCTGTGGATAAAAGGATCGAGCGCGAGACGAATTCTGCCCCCGGAAATTTTCTGCACGAACCCCTTGCGTCGTACGCGGGTTGCCCGTAAAGTACGCATCCGCTGCCGGCGACGGGCCACGTTGCCAGCGGTGGAGAGTGACGGAAGCGTTTGATGCGGCGAGGTTTTTTGCCGGCATTGCGCGGGTTTCGTCACTGGCGTGAGTCGGCCGCCGAGCGACACGTTCGCTCTTGACAGTCGGCGCCGATCACGTAGAATACGCCTTCCTCGCCGGGCGCTGGCGGCACTGCCGACAGCAGGGTGAGACGCTCCACTCCGTTTTCACGGGAGATG
>NZ_FNES01000034.1 GCF_900100195.1 Billgrantia gudaonensis | reverse complement strand
CAGGCCTCCACCTGCTCGGGGTAGAGCCCACGCTCGCGGCAATAGGCGCTGAGTTCGGCCTCGTTCATCGGGGCCGTCTCCAGGACGATCTGGAATTTCTCCTGGCTGGTCCACTGGTCGGGCTCGTTCGAACGTGATGGCAAAACCTGTCCTCGTGCTCTGGCCTGTTTCCGCCAATTGTAGAGGGTTGTCGCGGTGATGCCTTCCTGCTCGGCCAGTTCCGGGATGGTTATGCTCATCGGCGGCGCCATCTTCTTGAGGATGGCTTCCTTACGCTCTGCGGGGTAACGCATGTTGATCACCTCTCAATCCGTTTAGGTGACAACTACGTTGACGCATAGGGCTCCTCACCCAGCGAATAGTCGAGACCGCTGGCATCGTCGTTGGCGATGATAGGCAGGCAGTCGGTGCAGACCATAAAGTCGTCGTCGATGACTTCCACCATGCTGCTACTCCTCAACCTGCTCGACGCCAACCGTCTTGCCTGCCCCCACCTCGTAGCCGCTGACCAGCACGTAGCGGCTGCCGGGGCGGTGGTCTGCCCACTTGCCGCGATAGTAGCGTGCATCGCGCAGCTGCCGCCAGTAGGGCGACACCGAGTGCGGGGCGGTCATGGCCAGCTTGAGCTCTCGGTCCTCGCGGTCGACGCCCACCTGGGCAAAGGGCACGCCTTTCCTGCCCTCGGGGTGCTTGTTCTTCATCCACGCTGGCACCCCGCTCGACTGCGCCTCAGGATAGGCGGAGAGGTACATGCCCAGCGACAGCACGTAGCGCACTACGTCGCGAAGGATCATGCCCTCCTCGTCGGCCAGCGGGGCGGCGCGGCCGCCAGCATGCTCGATGGCTTCGCGGTTGATGAAGTCGCTGATCTGCGATGGCTTAAAGGCGCCTCGCAGCATGGTGGGGTTCTCGCTCGGCCTGTCGTCGAACGGATTGTGGATGGCCACCATCAGCCACGGCTCGCCGATGCCGCGCATGTCGACCCCGTTGGGGTTGCCGTGGCCACCCAGGAAGGCCTCGTAGCGGCTGGGCAGCGTGGTCGAGTCCACCCAGGTCACTAGAGCCCCGTCCACCGGGTGGCCGTGGAAGGTCTGCGCGGTGGGGAAGGACAATGTGCTGAACTCCCAGGGCCACGACCAGGCATCGCCCTGCACCTTGCTGAGTTTCACCGTCTGCAGCCACTGCGACAACGACGGCTCCGGTACCACTACCCTGCCCTCGCGGACGTGGTGCCACTCGAGCATCAGCACCTCGCCGTTGATCGACAGCGCGAGTTCCTGATCCTGCAGCATGCTCTCGAACAGCTCGGCCTCGACCCTGGGCTTCTTGGGCAGGCCCATCATCTTCATCACCGAGCGCACGTAGCGGCGGGTGAAGCTGGGGTAGTGGCGGTAGGTGGTCGGATACATTGGCGTCTCATCGAGGCGTGAGCGATGGCGTCAGGGTACACCACCACCAGGCCTTGGCAATGACGCAGACGCCGGCGAAGCCGGGGGCGGGTTGGGAGCGGCGCCAGATTATGCGACGTCAACTACTTTGACCGGTCGGCCAGAGTAATTGTCGCTCTATAGCCAGATAGCACGTGTCCGCGGCGAGGGTGGCACGAAGTATAAGTGGGTTACCGCTGATAATTCTTTTTCGGCTTCAGCAACGACTTTCAGGCCGCCTTGAGTAGCTAATAAAACCTAGCAGGCGGGTTAACCGCCTGCTAGGGAAAAATCAAGCCAATTTTTCAAAACCAGTTATATATTTTTATGTTATCCGAAGTCACCCACAAGCCTGATGACTCAGGAATATACACTTTTCCCAACCAAATCCAGCAGCTTGGCAAAGTCAGTCACCACGTCATACTTCACCTTGTCCTCTATTACCTGCTGACTAATCTTATCGAAGAATTTGCGCGCACACTCTATCTTGGTTTTCTCGATCTCGCGCAGTTTCATGGACGACATAGTGCCCTTGGTTTCGGCGACGAAGTAGATGTGCTTCACGCTACCAGCCCGGAAGGAAATTGCCCAGTCCGGGTTGTAGTCGCCCACTGGGGTAGGAATCAGGAAGCCTCGCGGCAGTTTAGCATAGACCACCACTTCACTGCTGATATCCAGCTCTTGGACAAATCGGCGCTCGACATCCGAATCGGTAATGGCGTAGTCGTGGACGTGATTCTTTAGCTTCTGTGTAGCGCGAGAGAAGTCCTGACCGACCTGATTGTCGGTGAAAATATCCACGTCGTAGCGCTCATCGACTTCATCATATGCCAGACGTTCGATCACCATGGCGGCTTTCTGCTCGGTGATCAGCCGTGATGCCTCGGCAATGAAGTGCTCCGGGTTCTGCCGGAACTGATTGAACACAGCCGGCTTTAACCCCTGCAGAATCCTGGCGGTAGTCTGGCGGGTCAGGTGGGCATTCTCGGCCACCTTTCCCAAAAGGTCATACCGGACCAGAGAGTGGATAGAGCCACCCGATTCGGTTTTGGTCTCTTCAACCTTGAAGCCGTCCCCTTTGATCAGTTGTTCGTCGGTCAAGCCATCCTGCTGAATGCCTTTCTGGACAGTGTATTGCAATGGGGTTACGCGCAGGCTCTTGTCCAGTGCTGCGATACATTTTCTCACCAGCTCATTCGAGTCAAAATCGACGCGATACACCGCCTTGCGATTGATGCGCTGCCACAGCGCCTGGAATTCCTTCTTGTCAAAATTGGCATTGAGCGGGTTGGTTTTCGGCTTTCGACCATCCTGTATCTCCGGAAGTTGAGCTTCACTGAACACCGTGTCAATCAAGTCGAACACTTGGTCAGCATAGGGCTTCAGGTCGTCTGGAAGCTCGGCCAATTCTCCAGCATCTTTAGCCTCATGATACTTATCCAAAATATTTTTTTGTCGGTCTACATATCCATTTTGGACCAGGTAATATTCAATTCCTGAGCCCATATCTTCGTTAACTTCCAGTTGGCCTTGCTCAGTAACAAGCACTTTGCCAGTAAAAAAGGCAGCCGTAGCTTGCCGTGGGCGAGCACTCAGAGTTTCGCTGATCTCCTGCTGAAGACCTGCCACGAAGTTTTTATAGCTCTCACTGGCAATCACCGTCAGTACGTTGATGCTGTGCACCACCGCCGGGTTATCCATGCGGTCACCGTACTGGTCTACTGACAAACGCAAGCCGCGCCCCACCTCCTGGCGGCGGGAGATGGTGTTGTCACTGTGCTTGAGCATGCACATGACGAAGACATTGGGGTTATCCCAGCCCTCGCGCAGGGCCGAGTGGGAGAAGATAAACCTTACCTTTCGTTTGGCACTGGTTTCCGCATCATCTGAAGCCCTATGAAGCGACAACAGACTCTCCTTGTCCTTCAAAATCAGATCGTAGGCATCAACGTCTTGAGACACAGCAACGCGGCGTCCAGTCTCGGCATCCTTTTCCTGTTTGATAGCCCCATCAATGTCCCGCCCGGTCTTTTTGTCGATGGAGAAGTAACCGTTGTGCGTGTCTGCCGGGTCAATATCGTGCAGATATTTCCTGTAAGCCTCGTTATCGATGGCCATCTCGGACAGGTATTCGTCTTTCAGTAGCTGATATTCCTGCTCGAAGATGCGCGCATACTCACCCTTCTCATTGGGCTGATCGTAGTCGCGATACTTGGCTACCTCGTCGATAAAAAACAGCGACAGCACTTTGATGCCCTGGCCAAACAACTGCTTCTCGCGGTCCAGGTGGGCCTTGATGGTCTCGCGGATCTGGATGCGGCGAATGTCGCGCTCGGAAACGTCACCGCTGGCTTCACCGGCTTTCAGTACCAGCCCGTTAGTAAACTCCACGGTGTCGGTGGTGGCGTCGATCTGGCTGATGGTGAAGCCATCGCGGTACTGGTCCAACTCGCCTGACTCCGCAAACAAATCATCCCGGAACTGCAGGCGGCGCAGCTGACGTTTGATCTCACCAGACTTGAGCTTCACTTCCAGCTCGATGCGTGCCACCGGGGCCTGCCTGGAGATGTCGATGCCTTCCAGATACAAGTAGGCATTGGTTCCGGCGAGACCACGGGTCTGGATGCCGCGCACGGCTATCTTCTTCACCAGCTTCTGATTATAGGCATCCAGTGCATCCAGGCGGTGAATCCGGTTGTGCTGGGTACGGTGGGTGGCCGAGTAGCGCAGAATCATCAGCGGTTTGAACCGCGGTAAGGCCTCCATAGTGGCTTTGCCCTCCATCTTCTGCGGTTCATCGAGAATCAGAATCGGCCGGTTGGCGGCAATCACATCAATCGGCTTGCGCGACTGGAAGTCATCCAGCTCGTCATAGATACGCCGGTTATCCGCTCCACGGGCATTGAACGCCTGGATATTCATCACCATCACGTTGATGCCAGCGTCGGACGAAAAACTCTCCAGCTCATGCAGCCGCTTGGAGTTGTAGATAAAAAATCGCGCCTTCTTGCCGTAGCTTTCGGTAAAGTGCTCCGCCGTAATCTGCAGGGACTTAAACACCCCTTCACGGATGGCGATGGAGGGCACCATGATGATGAACTTGCTCCAGCCATAGCGCTTGTTCATCTCGAAAATAGACTTGATGTAGCAGTAGGTCTTGCCGGTGCCGGTCTCCATCTCCACATCCAGGTGGATGCATGTGGCTGCCAGGGCGTCCTTTTTGTAGGCTGCCTTGACCGGCACACGGTTGCCCTTGTTGTCGTAGGTGGTGAATTCGGTTAGTGACGTTGCAACCGGCAGGTTCTGGCGGCGCTGGACGGCCTGGATGTTCTCCAGCACCTGGGCTTCGCTGAGTGCCAGGTCAGCGTTCTTGAAGCCCTCTTCGTCAAAGGCTCTGGCCTGTGAACGCTGGCCAGGATCGATCCTGTAGGTCAGGCCATCGAGCAGAGGTTGACCGGCAAAGCAGTCCACCACGGACTCTACGGCATGGGTCTGGTAGGCTTGAGTTTTAAACTTCAGCTTCATGGCAATCTCTTTCTGCATTCTTTCTGCATATGCACGGAATGACCTGCTTGCAGAAAGTCGTATGTGTTTGATTCTTATAGGACATGACTGGCTTGTGGCACTCTACTCATTCTGCAAGCTTCCATTCAGGCTTGCCTCGAGAGCCCGCATTAAGAATGCGTCCGCGTCGCCTCAGTTTGGTCAATAGGTTGCCGATCTTGCGCTGCTTCTGATCCGGGGTCAGTGCATCGCTAAGCTTGTCGACCAGCAATTTGTCGATGTCGGCACGGCTGGCCTGACCTGACTGTTGCAGATAGTCGGTGATCAGCTTGGCGTAAAACTCATCGTCTTGGGCGCGGGTACGGATGTAGTCCGCCATGTTCCCTGTTGCCTTGGCCACACTGGCTGACACATGGAACCGAGGCTTACGTCCCTCAATCAGCCCCGCGCGCTTCAAACGGCTCACCGCCTCGTCTGGAATCGGCAGCTTTTTCTGCACCCGGTCCAGGGCCAGCACATCTGCCAGCGGAAGGTCTGTCTTCTGAATCAGCAACCGGCTATAAGCCGGGTCCACCACGCTGCCGTAGATGGTCAGCCTAACCGCCCCGGACTCTGCCAGGTCGTAGTCCGGCATGGGGAAGTACCGCTTCGCCTGGCGGGCGTACATATCGTGAATGCCGTATCCCATTGTGTCGATCATATTCAGCTCGGCCATGGCCTGGGCCAGGAAGGGGTTACGGTAGCGGCGCGGTATACGATTGCCTTCCAGATAGTCACTTGGTGCACCATCGAAAAAATTGCCCTCGTTTTCAAATACCAGGCGGTCGGGCTGCTCTATCACTACCACCCGACCGTCGCGAGTGTAGTCTTGGTGGGCAATGCAGTTATGCAGAGCCTCCAACACAATCTTCTGATCGTACTTGGAGACCTCAATGGGCAGCAGCTCATCCTGAGGTAATAAGCGCAGTTGGATGTTGCGAATGCGCTGATACAGCTGGGTTGTGGTCAACAGAAACGGCGGTGCAAAGTGCTGGTAGGCCCGTTCGGCTCCCTCCAGCTTCCAGGTCAACTGTGCCGGGTGGGGTGACAGGTGCCAGACCGACTCGGGCTTACCTAGCAGCAACAACGCTGTGCGGGTGACCCGGCCGCTCTGGGTGAGTCGTGCCCGGTCCAGGAAGGTCGTCAATGGCCAGCCCATGACTTCATCGGCACTGAAGCGGTTGGCATACTTCTGGGCAAAGGCTTCCCGTGCCCTAGCCAGCGCCGCCTCGTCTAGGTCGGCCAGGCTGGCAGCCGGCACCAGTTGCGCGCTCCAGTCCTGCGCCAGGGTCTGCTGACGAATCTCGTCCAGCTTGTCCAGGCCCAGGGAGCCCAGGCTTTCACCTGCACGGGCGTGATAGTGCCCCTTCCAAGCAATGGGGATGCCCCGCGGCGCTGCGGGAATCTCAAACAGCAACACCCGTCTGTCTGCATGCTGCAATTCATGGATGTCTCGGTAGGTGACGCTGGGCTCGGTGCCTTGCGCCACCTGCTGCTTCAGACCATGCATACGCTCCGGCTCTTCCCGGTAGTTGGTGCCCACCACGCCACGGGTTTTGTTGCTAACACCAAAGACCAGCCAGGCACGCTCCTGCCCGCGCAGATTGGCTTCGTTGCTGAGGGCCGAAAAGTACTCACCAATCTTGTTGGTGTCGTAATCGTTTCCGGCCTGCTTGAACTCCACTATCTCGTTTTCCCAGGTGCTGATCAGGGCCTCAAGCAACGCATTCAGGGCTGGCTGGTCCATGCCACGACTCCTCAGAGGCTTCTGACTTCAGTGCTGGGCGATAGCTGGCGGAAGATCTGTTCGACGTTGATCTTCACTGCGTCTGAGACAAAGCCGTTGTCGCGGAACACAACACGCAGCGGCTCATGCCTGGCCAGCTCCTTGACCAGATCCTCGGTGATGCCTATATCAAAGCAGGCCACCAGTGCATTGTCGTCGACGAAGAACACTGTTTTGCCCTGCAGGGGTTCGCTGCGAATCGGCAGTGTGAGATCAACACCCCAATCCACCAGCACCTGGAATAGCAGATCCTCCGGCACGCGATCGGGTTTGACGTTGTCCACCGCCTCCAGCAAGTCGCCCTGGGACAGTTCGTCGGGGCGGTAGTAGATATCCTTCATATTCGAGGTGTCGATTTTGAGCACGCGGAAGCCGACATCGCGGTTCCAATCTGGATGACAGTCGCCTTTTAGCACGTTCATTCCGACTCGTCGTATACGCTCTTTGCCTAAATCAGCAATAGTCTTGTATCCTGCCTTGAATGCCTCAGAAGTTTCGTCGCACCTTTCTGGAAGCTGCACCATAATAAACTTTCGGTTACCTCCATCCTGAGAGTTAAGGGATATAACGCCATGCGCGGTAGTCGAGGAGCCAGAGAAAAAATCAAGTACTGTACAAGAAGGATCAAATCTGCAAACCGCTAAAATCAACTTTGCTATAAGCTTGGATGGTTTTGGGAAGCTCATAAGACTTTGCGAACCAAGTATCGAATGCAGCTCGTCAAAACCGTCCTCATTCGTACCCCAGCCATCCGAGAATAAGTCGTCCGAAAAAACAAATTCAAATCCTGTCGACTCATCACCTTTCATAGGGAGTAGATCCTTTAACATCTTCTTGCGGGGCTCACTCACAACTCGGCGAAAGTAGAGGTCTTGTGTCACATAGAGACTTTTGTTTTCAGCGTAAACATCAAGAAGCTCTTGCGAGTAAATCCAATTGCTATCGACCTTCACATCCTCCGATAGCACGCCATCCTTAATAACAAGATCAGACAAAAGGATCATTTCCATGTTGCCAGAGCTAATTCTATTTCCTGCCGCTAGACGATAATTTTTCTCCCTGTACTTGCTGGGTATACCCTTTTTAACAACCCTCACCCCCCGAGAGTTGGTGGTTTTTATTACGGGGTAAGTTTCTTCACCTCTCGCAATCTGTCCCACAAGGCCTTGAAAGGAACTTATGTTCCTTGCATAAGAAACCACATACTCCTTGACATTAGTTGACACCCCAGAAAGAAAAGCCCCCTTCTTTTTCTTTTCCCAAACGAGCTGAGCGACAAAGTTTTTTTCTCCAAATACTTCATCGAGTACCTTTCTAAGGTTTTGGCATTCGCCATCATGAATACTGATCATGATAACGCCGTCCTCGCTGAGGAGTTTTCTCGCTATGCTCAAGCGAGAGTAGATTGATCTTGCCCAGCAGCAGTGGACACCTCGTTAAGACAGTACACTGAGACGAGGTGACCCATGGCAAGGCAAGCAGCTTCGATGAAGAAGA
>NZ_FNES01000042.1 GCF_900100195.1 Billgrantia gudaonensis | reverse complement strand
GCCACCAAGGTCTCGAAGAAGTACACCGAGGGGGTGGTGCTGTCAGGGCGCCTGGAAGCGCTGTTCCGGGTGGTGCCGCCCAGCCTCTACCTGGCCCTGGCCGGCACCGAGGGCGAGGAGAAGGCCGAGCGCATGCGGGTGATGCGCGAGCAGGGCTGCTCGGAGCTCGAGGCGGTGCTGCATATCACCCAGCGGCTGGACGAGGCCCGGGGCATCGGACACGCGACGTAGACATGGGTTTAGAAAAGTTGCTGAAATTGGCCTAATCTTCCATTTTAGACGCTCATCTTAAACCGCTTCGGTTTATAATTAGCGTCATAGTTGGCTGATTGGGCAATCTATGGCAACGAAAATAAACCGGCTGTGGCAGCAGATCCCCATGGCGCCGTGGTGACCACGGCGTGGCTGGAGGCCCACGGCATCAGCGCCAATCATGCTGCCAAGCTCACAGAGGCCGGCTGGCTGAAGCGCATTGGACGAGGCGCCTACTGCCGGGCAGGCGACCCGCTGACCTGGGAGAGCGGGGTCTTTGCACTGCAGGCGCTCAGCGACCCCGCAGCACCGCCGTTCTGGCCGGGGGGCCAGACCGCCCTGGCCCTGCAGGGCTTTGCCCACTACCTGCCCATGGGGCACGACACCACTCACCTGTATGGGTCGGGGCGCCGCTCGCAGCTGCCAGTGTGGCTGGAGAAGGCCGACTGGGCCGGAGCGATCGACCTGCACCAGGACAAGGGGCTGTCGGTGGATCTTTCCGGTAGCCTCACGGACTACAACCCGCCCGGGGCGGGGTTTGCCCTACGGATATCGACGCCGGAGCGCGCTATCCTCGAGTGGATCGCCATCACGCCCAACGATCTGCTGTTCAGCAGCGAGCTGGTGGATACCTTCACCGGGCTCAATACGCTGCGCCCGCGCCGGCTGCAGGCGCTGCTGGCAGGGTGCCGTTCGGTGAAGACCAAGCGCGCCTTTCTGGTGCTGGCTCGCCATGCCGGCCACGCCTGGTACCATCGACTGGAAACCCACAGCCTCGACCTTGGGAAGGGCAAGCGGCAGCTCTGCAAGGGAGGGCGGTTGGACAAGGAATATCAGGTCACGGTCCCGGAGGCGTTCACGGATGAGCATTGAGGCCCGCTATCACGAACAGGTGCGCCTGCTGGTCACGCTATTGCCCTTTTACTACCAAGGGCGGATCGGCTATCAACCTCTGTGTTTGGTCCTCTCCTTGCTAGTGCAGAAATCAATTATCAAAGTTTTTTAGAGGGAAGTGCCCTATGCGTCAACGTAGTTGTCACCTAAACGGATTGAGAGGTGATCAACATGCGTTACCCCGCAGAGCGTAAGGAAGCCATCCTCAAGAAGATGGCGCCGCCGATGAGCATAACCATCCCGGAACTGGCCGAGCAGGAAGGCATCACCGCGACAACCCTCTACAATTGGCGGAAACAGGCCAGAGCACGAGGACAGGTTTTGCCATCACGTTCGAACGAGCCCGACCAGTGGACCAGCCAGGAGAAATTCCAGATCGTCCTGGAGACGGCCCCGATGAACGAGGCCGAACTCAGCGCCTATTGCCGCGAGCGTGGGCTCTACCCC
>NZ_FNES01000016.1 GCF_900100195.1 Billgrantia gudaonensis | reverse complement strand
ATACCATGATCGCCAGACTGGACACGGCCCACACCGACCCGGCCACGCGCCTCGCCGCTCCCTACCTGCGCTTCCTCGAGGCGCTGACCGACGCCGGCTTCGCGGGCGAGATCGCCCCCGACTACGCCAACCGCACGGTGCTCGCCACCGACAACTCCATCTACCAGCGCCTGCCCCAGGCGGTGCTCTACCCCAAACATGCCGACGACCTGGCGCGCATCGCCCACCTCGCCGGCCAGGTGGAACACCGCCAGGTGGTGCTCGCCCCGCGCGGCGGCGGCACCGGCACCAACGGCCAGTCGCTCACCGACGGCCTGGTGGTGGACGTCTCGCGGCACATGAACGCCATCCTCGACATCGACGTGGCGAACCGCCGTGTGCGCGTGCAGGCCGGGGTGGTCAAGGATCAGCTCAACGCCGCCCTGAAGCCCCACGGCCTGTTCTTCGCCCCGGAGCTCTCGACCTCCAACCGGGCGACGATCGGCGGCATGATCGCCACCGACGCCAGCGGCCAGGGCAGTTGCGAGTACGGCAAGACCCGCGACCACGTGCTGGAGCTCGACGTGCTGCTGCTGGGCGGCGAACGCCTGGTGAGCCGCCCGGTCGATGAGACGGAACTGGAGACGCTGTGCCGCCGCGACGACGTCACCGGCCGCGCCTACCGCACCGCCCGCGAGATCGTCGACACCCAGGCGGAGCGCATCGCCGCCACCTTCCCGCCGCTCAACCGCTGCCTGACCGGCTACGACCTGGCGCACCTGCGCGACGCCGAATGCCGGCTCGACCTGAACAGCCTGCTGTGCGGCTCGGAGGGCTCGCTGGGCCTGCTGAACGAAGCCGTGCTCAACGTACTGCCCATCCCCCGGCATTCGACGCTGGTCAACGTGCGCTACGCCGGCTTCATGGACGCCTTGCGCGACGCCAAGGCCCTCATGGCGAGCCGCGCCACCCCCACCTCCATCGAGACGGTGGACGACACCGTGCTGGGCCTGGCCCGCGAGGACTTCGTGTGGGACAGCGTCGCCGAGTTCTTCCCCAGCGGCGAGACGCCGGTGCACGGCATCAACCTGATCGAGTTCAACGACGACGACCCCGAGCGCCTGAGCGAACGCGTCGGGGCCTTCTGCCGCCATCTGGAAACGGATGCCAGCGTGCCGCGCCTCGGCTATACCCTGGCGGAGGGGCGGCCGCAGATCCAGAAGGTCTACGCCATGCGCAAGCGCGCCGTGGGCCTGCTCGGCAACGTCCAGGGCGAGAAGCGCCCCATCCCCTTCGTCGAGGACACCGCGGTGCCGCCGGCGCACCTGGCGGAGTTCATCGGCGAGTTCCGCGCCGTGCTCGACGCCCGGGGGCTGGCCTACGGCATGTTCGGCCACGTCGATGCCGGGGTGCTGCACGTGCGCCCGGCCATCGACATGAAGGACCCGGCCCAGGAGCGGCTGATCCGCGAGGTCTCCGACGAGGTCGCCGAGCTGACGCAGCGATACCACGGCCTGCTGTGGGGCGAGCACGGCAAGGGCGTGCGCTCGGAGTACGCGCCGCAGGTCTTCGGCGATCTCTACCCCAGCCTGCAGCGGGTCAAGGCCGCCTTCGACCCGCACAACCAGCTCAACCCGGGCAAGATCGCCACACCCGACCAACCTCACTCTGACGACAGGACATCGGGGGCAGGCCGCAGCGAAGAGAGCGTCAAACTCATGGACCCGGGCCTGCTGACCGTCGACGGCGTGCCCACCCGCGGCCAGCTCGACCGCACCATCGACGAACGGGCGTGGCAGGCCCACGCCGCCACCGTCTACTGCAACGGCAACGGCGCCTGCTACAACTACGACCCGAACGACGCCATGTGCCCGTCGTGGAAGGCCACCCGCGAGCGCATCCACTCGCCCAAGGGGCGCGCCAGCCTGATCCGCGAGTGGCTGCGCCAGCAGGGCGAGGCCGGCATCGACCTGGTCGAGGAGTCGCGCAAGAAGAAGGCCGAGGGCGCCTGGGGCTTCGTCCGGGACTTCCCGCTGCGGCTGCGCAACACCCTGCGCCGCGGCCGGGAAGACGATTTCTCCCATGAAGTCTACGAGGCCATGGCGGGGTGTCTGGCGTGCAAGTCGTGCGCCGGGCAGTGCCCGGTGAAGGTCAACGTGCCGGACTCGCGCGCGCGCTTTCTCGAGGTCTACCACGGCCGCTACCTGCGCCCGCTGCGCGACTACCTGGTCGGCGGCCTGGAGTTCGTCATGCCGGCACTGGCTCGCGTGGCGCCGCTCTACAACGCCGCCCTGGGCCAGCGCTGGGTCGAGCGGCTGCTGGCCGGGCCGCTGGGCCTGGTCGACACGCCGCGCCTGTCGCGGGCGAACCTCAAGAAACAGCTCGCCGCCTGGGGCATCGCCGAGGCCACGCCCACCGCGCTGGGCCGGCTCACCGCGGCGCAGAAGGCCAACAGCGTGGTGCTGGTGCAGGACGCCTTCACCAGCTTCTACGAAGCCAAGCTGGTGATGGACATCGTCGAGCTGCTCGGCCGGCTCGACGTGCGGGTGTTCGTCGCCCCGTTCAGCCCCAACGGCAAGCCGCTCAACGTCCAGGGCTTTCTCGGCGCCTTCGAGCGTACCGCCGAGAAACAGGCCGCGCGCCTGCGCACCCTGGCCGAGTTCGGCGTGCCGCTGGTGGGCATCGACCCGGCCATGACGCTGACCTACCGCCAGGAGTACGTGCACGCCCTGGGTCCGGACGCCGTGCCCGAGGTGCAGCTGCTGCAGGAGTGGCTGGTCGCTCACTCTTCAACCCTGGCGTCGTCCCTAGGCCGCCGGCTCGCTACCGAGGACCGTACGCTCGCCGACCCCGGCTTCAAGCTGCTTGCCCACTGCACCGAGAAGACCACCGCCCCGGGCGCGCCCGGCGCCTGGCAGCGGGTGTTCGCCGCCTTCGGCCTGGAGCTCGAACTGGTGGCCACCGGCTGCTGCGGCATGTCCGGCACCTACGGCCACGAGGCCCGCAACCGCGAGACCTCGAAGACCGTCTACGCCCAGTCGTGGCAGCCGGTGGTGGAGAATGAGGCCAACGCCGGCCGCCTGCTGGCCACCGGCTACTCGTGCCGGAGCCAGGCCCGGCGCCTCTCCGATACCGCGCTGCCCCACCCGTTGCAGGGGTTGCTGGGCGTGCTGCGGGCGGCCGGTTCAGGTCGCTCGGGTCAATCGGCGGGCGTCAGGTAGATGCGCAGCCGCTGGGCGGCGTTGTCGAGGTGATGAGCGGCGGCGGCCCGGGCGCCTTCGGCGTCCTGGGCGGCAATGGCCTTGAAGATCGCCTCGTGCTCATGCTGCACGCGCTTGACCATGTCCTGGCTGCGCGCGGTGTTTTCGCGAGCGGTGCGGATCAGGTTGCGGACGCGCGACTCCAGGAATTCGCCGAAGCTGATGAAGTAGGCGTTGTGGGTGGCCTGGAGAATGGCGCGATGGAACTTCATGTCTTCGTCGACCCCGTTGCGGTTTTCCCGAATGGCGGTTTCCAGCCCGTCGAGATGCTGGCGGATGGCGTCGAGGTCGCTGGGTGAGCGGTGGGTGGCGGCCTGCTCGGTGGCCGCCACTTCCACGGCCATGAGGAATTGAAACAGGTCGGCAAGGTCTTCCTTGTCTTCGAAGCTGGGCTCGAGACGGAAGACCGAGGCGCCTTGCGGGTTGACGAAGTGCCCGCGCCCCTGCTGCGAGATCACCAGGCCGTCCGACTTCAGGATGGAGACGGCCTCTCGAATCACCGGGCGGCTGACGCCATAGGCTTCGGCGAGCTCCTGCTGGGTGGGCAGGCGCTTGCCCGGCTCGATGCTGCCGCTTTCGATGGACGTTCTGATGCGCTTGGCCACTTCGTCCGGCAGGGAGTGGCCGCGTGCGATGGTGCTTGAAGGTGCTGTGTTCATCATGGCGTCCATTGCGAAAGAAGGCGGCGCTCTTCGGCCGAAAGGCGCGCCTTCGTGTGTCAGTTGATATAGAGCCCGCCATTGACCTGGAGGCTTTCTCCGGTCATGAAGCTGGCCGCATCGCTGCACAGGAAGTCGACGACGCTGGCGATTTCATCGGGCCGGCCCAGGCGCTGCAAGGGGGTGGTGCCGATCATGGCCTGGCGTTTGGCCGAATCCAGCGACTCCATCATCCGCGTATCGATGAGTCCCGGCGATATGGCATTGACGCGAGTGCGCGGCGCGAGCTCCTGGGCCAGCGACCGGGTGAGCGTCAGCACGCCGCCTTTCGCCGCCGCATAGGGCGTATGGTTCAGGCTGCCTCGCTGGCCGGCCAGCGAGGCGATGTTGACGATCGAACTGTCCTCGCTCAAGAGCGGCCGCAAGGCCTGGATGGTAAAGAAGACACCGTCCAGGTTGATGGCCATGCTCTTTCTCCAATCCGCTTCGCCGATCTCGGCCAGCGACAGGTGCTGGTAGAGACCGGCGCCGGTGACGATGTAATCCACCTGTCCGAAAGCCTCTCGACATGCCTCGGCAACGCGCTCGGCGTCCTCCATCTTAGCGACATCGTGACGAATGGCCAGGCAGTCGGGCTCGCCGCCCAGCGTGGCGGCGAAGCGCTCGAGGCTCGCCTCGTCGATGTCGGTCAGTACTAACTTGATGTTTCGCTTGCTGAAAAACAGGGCGATTTGCTGGGAAATCTCCCCGGCGGCACCGGTGATGACGGCGACTCGTTGGCGTTGTTGTGGCATGACGTGTTCTCTTTGTATTCGACTAAAGTTGCGTTGTCATGTCGTATGACAAGTTTCATCTTAGCCGAACGTAAGGTCATATGACAACTTTTTGGTTCCCATATTTTGTCTATGAAAAACAACGATCTATGAAAAGGCAGGGCAGGCTTTCAGGCAATGACGACGTCACGAGGCAGTAGCGGAAGTGAGCAGCATCCCGCCATGAGAGGTGCCGTGGTGGTGACCGGCGGCGGCAAGGGGATCGGGGCGACGATCGCCAGACGCTTTGCCGAGGCGGGCCATCCGGTGCTGATCTTCGACCGCGACGAAGCGGCCGCCGTGAGCTGCGCCGGGGATATCCGCTCGCACGGTGGCGTGGCCTCCACGTTCGTGGGCTCGGTGACCTCCGAGGAGGACGTGGCCCAGGCCATGCAGCTGGCCGTCGAGCGCTACGCGCAGTTGGCGGTGTTGGTCAACAACGCCGGCATCTCCTGCAATCGGCCGACGCTGGAGCTGGAGCTCGACGAGTGGCGGCGCACCCTGGACGTCAACCTGACTGGAGTCTTCCTGTGCGCGCGCGAGTTCGCCCGGCGGGTATCGGCCGGCGACACCGAGAGCGTGATTCTCAACCTGTGTTCCATGTACGGCGTCGTTGCCGCCCCCAACCGGCTGGGGTACTGCGCGACCAAGAGCGGCGTGGCGATGATGACCAAGTCGCTGGCGGTGGAGTGGGCGGAGCTCAACATCCGCGTCAATGCCATCGCGCCGGGCTACATTCGCACGGCGCTGCTCGAGGAGCTCATCGCCGATGGACGCGTGGATGCCGAGGCGCTGCTGGGGCGGACTCCCCAGAAACGGTTCGGCACCGTCGAGGAAGTCGCGGACCTGGCGTTCTTTCTGGCGTCTCCCGAGACGCGCTTCATGACGGGGCAGATCGTCGGACTGGATGGCGGTTGGACCGCCAATGGCTACCTGTAACGCACCTTATCGAGAGGAGATTGATATGCCCCGTTCCCGCAAGCTGACGGTTCAGGCACCCTGGCGCGAGCTCGCGACCACCGAGCGCGATTGGCAACGTGCGGATGCCTCGCTGTTGGCGACCACGCTGGTGAGCCTGCACCTGATTCGGGCGTTCGAAGAGAAGGTGCTGGAGCTGGCGGGGCAGGGCCTGGTTCACGGCCCGGCCCACTCGAGTATCGGTCAGGAGGGCGGTGCGGTCGGTTCGGCGCTGGCGCTGCGCAGCTCGGATCAGATCAACGGTTCGCATCGTGCCCACCATCAGTTCCTGGCCAAGAGTCTGCATTTCGTGGCGCCGCAAGGCCTGGATCCGGCGCAGCCGGTGAGCGATTCCACCCAGGCGCTGCTGCAGCGCACACTGGCGGAAATCATGGGGCTTTCCCAAGGGTTCTGCCGTGGGCGTGGCGGCTCCATGCACCTGCGCTGGGCGGATGCCGGGGTGCTGGGCACCAATGCCATCGTCGGCGGTGGCGTGCCGATGGCGGCGGGTGCCGCCTGGGCGCATCGCCGTGCGGGCACGGGCGACGTGGCGGTGACCTATTTCGGCGACGGCGCGGTGAACATCGGCTCGGTGCTGGAAACCATGAACCTGGCCGCGGCCTGGAAGCTGCCGCTGTGCTTCTTCATCGAGAACAACCGCTATGCCGTCTCCACGGAGGTCGGCGAGGTGACTGCCGAGGCGCGCCTTTCGTCGCGGGGCCAGGCTTTCGGGATTCCCGCCTGGAAGGTGGATGGCATGGATCCGCTGGCAGTGCACCTGGCGATGCAGGAGGCGCTGGCCATCATGCGCGAGGGCGGCGGGCCGACCCTCATCGAAGCCGACGTCTACCGTTTCTTCCACCAGAACGGCCCGCTGCCCGGCAGCGCCTTCGGCTATCGCACCAAGGAGGAGGAGGCCGAATGGCGCGAACGAGATCCTCTCGACCGGGTGGCCAAGGCGATGGTCGAGCGGCGGCTGATCGACGAGGCCGGCGTGGCCGGCCTGCGCGAGCGGGCCCGGAGCGCCATGGAGCGCGCCGCGGCCGAGCTGCTGGATACCGGCGGCAAGAAACCCGCGGTGCGTGCCGATCTGTGGCCCTCGCCCGATTTCCGCGACGCTCACGTGCGCGGCGACCTCTCCGAGCTGGCGTCGGCCCGTTACGTGGAGCAGGAGGCCTATGGCGGCACGCTGGAGCCGCGCAAGTTCGTCGACAGCGTGGCGGAGGTGATGCATCGACGCATGGAAAGCGACGAACGCATCGTGGTGATGGGCGAGGACGTGCACCGCCTGAAGGGCGGCACCAACGGGGCGACCCGCGGCCTGGCCCAGGCGTTTCCGGGGCGTTGCCTGGGCACGCCGATCAGCGAGAACGCCTTCGTCGGCCTGGGGGGCGGCATCGCCATGGATGGCCGCTATCGCCCGGTGGTGGAGTTCATGTATCCGGACTTCATGTGGGTGGCCGCCGATCAAGTCTTCAACCAGATCGCCAAGGCGCGGCACATGTTCGGCGGCGACAGCGCCATGCCGCTGGTGCTGCGCACCAAGGTGGCCATGGGGACCGGCTACGGCTCCCAGCACTCGATGGACCCCGCCGGCATCTTCGCCACGTCGCCGGGCTGGCGGATCGTCGCGCCCAGCACGCCGTACGACTACGTGGGCCTGATGAATAGCGCCCTGCAGTGCGAGGACCCGGTGCTGGTCATCGAGCATACCGACCTCTACAACGCCAAATTCCCGAGTCCGGTGGACGATCTGGACTACTGCATTCCCCTGGGCAAGGCCAAGGTGGTGAGGCCGGGCAGGGACGTGACCGTACTGACCTACCTCTCCATGGTGGCGCCCTGCATCGAGGCGGCGGAGCGGCTGGGCGTGGATGCCGAGGTCATCGACCTGCGCAGCCTGGATCGCGCCGGCCTCGACTGGGAGACCATCGGCGACAGCATCCGTCGCACCAACAACGTGCTGGTGGTGGAGCAGGGCTCGTTGGGTACGGCGTATGGCGTGCTGCTGGGCGACGAGGTTCAGCGCCGCTTCCTGGACTGGCTCGACCAGCCGGTGCAGCGCGTGCACGGCGGCGAAGCCTCGCCGAGCATCTCCCAGGTGCTGGAGCGCGCCGCCTGTGCGGGCCCCGAGGAGATCGAGGCCGGCATGCGGCAGGTGATGGCGGCGCAGGGCCGTCCGCTGGACTGAACCGGAAACCACGCAATGCAACCACGAGCTCCCCAGACGGTGAGGGGCGATGCCCCGGCGCTCGTTGACAATCGTGATCGCTGGGCCGGCTGGCCCGGCATCGTGCAGGAGGCCTGAACATGGCAATCGAGATCAAGCTGCCGTCGGTCGCCGCCGGCATGGAAGAGGCGACCCTGGTGCGCTGGGTCAAATCCGAGGGGGAGTCGGTCGCCAAGGGCGAGACCCTGGCGGAGCTGGAAACCGACAAGGCGGTGATGGAAGTGGAGGCCGAGGCGAGCGGCGTGCTGGGCCGGGTGCTGGTGCCCGGCGACACCGATGGAGTGCCGGTGGGCACCGTCATCGGCGTGTTGATGGAACCGGGCGAGGAGGCGTCGGCACTGGCGAACTACCCGGCCGAGCCGCCGGCAGCGGCCGAGCCGTCGCCGGCCGGCGCACCGGATGGTGCGCCCGCCGATACCCCCCGATCCGACCGCGCCGACACTGCGCCGGTGCCGCGTTCGCCCCGGGCGGCCGAGGGAGCGGAAGGCCGCGTCTTTGCCAGTCCGCTGGCTCGACGCCTGGCGGCGGAGCGGGGCATCGCGCTGGAGGGGCTGGCGGGCAGCGGACCCCATGGGCGGATCGTCCGGCTCGACGTGGAGCGAGCCCGGGATTCCGCCCCGGCGGCCGTCGCCGCTCCCGCCGAGGAAACGGTTGCGGCATCGAGCGAGCGGGTCGAGACGATCCCGCACAGCGGCATGCGCAAGACCATCGCCCGGCGACTGAGCGAATCGAAGCAGCAGGTGCCGCACTTCTACCTGACGATCGACTGTCTGCTGGACGAACTCCTCGCGCTGCGCGAGCGGCTCAATGCCAAGGGCGAGCGGGCCGAGCCGAGGTATCGGCTGTCGGTCAACGATTTCGTGGCCTTCGCCGCGGCCAGGGCGCTGCGCCGTGTGCCGGAGGTCAATGCCAGCTGGAGCGACGAGGCGATCCGGCAGTACCGGGACGTCGACATCTGCGTGGCGGTGGCGACGTCGGGAGGGCTGGTGACGCCGGTCGTCCGCGAGGCGGACCGCAAGGGACTGGCGACGCTTTCCGGCGAGATTCGCGAGCTGGCTCACCGGGCCCGCGACGGCCGGCTGGCGCCCGCGGACTACCAGGGGGGCGGGTTCACGATATCCAACCTGGGCATGTACGGCGTTCGCGAGTTCGCCGCCATCGTCAATCCGCCCCAGGCGGCCATCCTCGCCGTAGGGGCGGTCGAGAAGCGGCCGGTGGTGCGCGATGACCAACTGGCCGTGGGCAGCTTGATGACGTTGACGCTCTCGGCCGACCACCGCGTGGTGGATGGCGCCGTCGGCGCGCGGTTTCTCGCCGAGCTCAAGGTGCTGCTCGAAGATCCGCTCGAACTGCTGGTATAGGAGACCGCAATGGCGCAGTTTCAAGTTCTCGTCGTCGGCGCCGGGCCGGGTGGCTACGTGGCGGCGATTCGTGCGGCCCAACTGGGCTTCGCCACGGCCATCGTCGAACGCGCCGAGCTCGGCGGCGTGTGCCTCAACTGGGGGTGCATTCCCACCAAGACGCTGCTGCGTTCGGCCGAGCTGTTTCGGCAGGCGCAGTCGAGCGGCGCCTTCGGTGTGGTGATGGATGGCACGGTGCGGTTCGACATCCGGGCGGCCGTCGCCCATTCCCGCGAGGTGGCGGGGCGGTTGAACCGTGGCGTGCGCGGCTTGCTCAAGAAGCATGGCGTGCAGGTGCTGACGGGCCAGGCGAGCCTGCAGGGCGAGGGTCGGGTACGCATCGAGGGCGGTGACGGTACGCAGCAGGTGAGCGCGGACCACATCGTGCTGGCGACCGGTGCCCGCCCGCGCGAACTGCCAGGCTTCACGCCGGATGGCGAACGCATCTGGACGGCCCGCGAGGCGATGACGCCCCAGGCCCTGCCCGCTTCGTTGACCGTCATCGGTGCCGGGGCGATCGGCGTGGAGTTCGCCAGTTTCTATGCGGCATTGGGCGTCGAGGTCACCCTGCTGGAAGCGGCGGAGCGGATCGTGCCGCAGGAGGACGAGGAGATCGCCGCTCATCTGCATGCACGCCTCGCCGAACAGGGCATCGACGTTCACGTCGGTGTGCGGGCCGAGGCGCCGGAGGTCACGGCCTCGGGGGTGCGCATGTCGGTCGACGCGGCGGGCGTGCGGTTCGACCATCACAGCGAGAAGGTGATAGTGGCGGCGGGCATCGTCGGCAACGTCGAGGACCTGGGGCTGGAGAACACCGCGGTGCAGGTGGAGAAACGGCACATCGTGGTGG
Organism: Billgrantia gudaonensis; assembly: GCF_900100195.1. Lineage (GTDB taxonomy): Bacteria > Pseudomonadota > Gammaproteobacteria > Pseudomonadales > Halomonadaceae > Halomonas > Halomonas gudaonensis. Next base: position 85,467 of record NZ_FNES01000016.1, on the reverse strand, counting down.
ATCGCTGGTCGGCCACCGGCGAGCCGGGGGTCTACGCCATCGGCGATGTGGCCGGCCCGCCCTGGCTCGCCCACAAGGCCAGCCATGAGGGGGTGGCCTGCATCGAGCGCATTGCGGGGCTTGCCGATGCGCATGCGCTGGATCCCGACGCCGTTCCCAGCTGCACCTACTGCCATCCCCAGGTGGCCAGCATGGGGTTGACGGAAGCGCTAGCCCGGGAGCGCGGCCATGCGGTCAGCGTCGGCCGCTTTTCCTTCGTGGGCAATGGCAAGGCCCTGGCCCTGGGCGATTCGCAGGGCTTCGTCAAGACGGTCATGGATGCGCACAGCGGCGAGTTGCTGGGGGCTCACCTGATCGGGCCGGACGTGACCGAGCTGATCGGCACCTATGCGCTGGGTCGAACCCTGGAGACGACGGAGCTGGAGATCATGCGCACGGTCTTTCCCCACCCCACGCTGTCGGAAGCCCTGCATGAGTCAGTGCTGGCCGCCTTCGACCGGGGGATTCATGCGTAGCGATTCGGCACGCGCCAGGAGCGATCTGGCGCGTGCGATCACCGGCGCATCGACCATCCGGCCGTCCAACTGGAAGGCGCTGGCACCCTCATCGGCCCGAGCGACGACGCGTGCGGCCCAGTCCAGGGTGGCGGCATTGGGTGTGAAGGCGGGATGAATGGCGGATAGCTGCCGGGGGTGAATGCACAGCATGCCGGCGAAACCCATCTCGGCAGCTCGCCGGGCCACCGACTCCACCCTCGCCAGGTCGTCGATCTCGGGAACCACGCTTTCCAGCGGAGGCGCCAGTCCGGCAGCGCTCGAGGCCACGACGAGCTGGTAGCGGCACTGGTCGAGCATGCTTTCGGCGCCTGGCGTGCCGGCAATCAGGTCGAGCTCGGTGGCCATGTCCAGCGCACCGAAGCTCACTCTGGCCACGCCGTGGGCCTGACACAGCCGGGGGAGTGCGAGCAGCCCCCTGGCCGTCTCGATCAAGGGGTACACGGGCTTGCCGGTGTCGCTGACCCGCGCCACTGCCTCGAGGGTTTCCGCCTTGGGCAGCATGACGGCGACGATGCCGGGATGCCTGGCGCACAGTGCCAGGTCGGCGTCGAAGGCGTCGCTGGAAACGGCGTTGACACGAACCATCAAACGAGCGTCCGGCGTCTTGACGAGGTAGTCGTCGAGCCATTGCCGGGCGTTTTCCTTGTCATCGGGGGCGACGGCATCTTCCAGGTCGACGATGACGCCATCGGCATCGCTGGCCAGGGCCTTGGCGATGCGCTCGGGACGTGATGCCGGCACGAACAATAGCGAGCGATGTAAGGCAAGGGGCATGGTCGTTGTCTCCGGGAGGTGAGCGACTCTGCTCATATGACGCCCTGGGTTTTCAGGCGCTGGATTTCGCTGTCGCGGTAACCGAGCTCCTCCAGAATTCGCTCGCTGTGTTCTCCGAGAGCCGGGACGGCGTCCATCCGGGCCTGGAAGGCGTTGCTGCGCCCCGGTGGCAACAGGGCCGGCAGCTCACCGGCCGGACTCTCGATGGTGGTCCAGCGTTGCCGGGCTGCCAACTGCGGGTGCTGCCAAACGCCGTGCATGTCGTTGACATGGGCGTTGGCGATTTGCGCCTTTTCCAATCGTTCGATGACTTCGTCGGCGGTCAGGTCGGCGAAGGCTTGGCAGATGAGCCGGTGCAGGCTGTCGCGGTTGGCCGAACGCTGGGCGTTGCTGGCGTAGCGTGGATCGCTGGCCAGCCCGGGATCGCCCAGGACGCGTTCGCAGAAGGCTTGCCATTCGCGCTCGTTCTGCAGGCCCAGCATCACCGCGCGGCTGTCGCCGGCCGGAAAGGGGCCATAGGGGTAGATGGTGGCGTGCGAAGCGCCGGCGCGCGGCGGCGGTTCCGCTCCCTGATAGGCGTAGTAGAGCGGATAGCCCATCCACTCGACCAGGGTCTCCAGCATGGAGACGTCGATGTGACTTCCCTCGCCGGTCTGCTGGCGCAGCATCAGCGCGGAAAGGATGCTGCTGTAGGCGTACATGCCTGCCGAGATGTCGGCGATCGAGCAGCCGGCCTTGGCCATGCCGTCCTCGTCCGGGGTGCCGGTGGTGCTGAGAAAGCCGGCTTCGCTCTGGATCAGCAGGTCGTAGGCTTTTTTCCGTCGATAGGGGCCGTCGCTGCCGTAGCCGGAAATGTCGCAGACGATGAGCTGGGGGAAGCGCTCGTGCAGGGTCTCGAAGGAGAGGCCGAGGCGCGCTGCGGCGCCGGGCGCGAGGTTCTGTACCAGGACATCGGTGCTTTCGAGCAATCGGTCGAGAACGTCGTTGGCGTCGGGCGACTTCACATCCAGGGTCAGGCTCTCCTTGGAGCGGTTCGTCCAGACGAAGTGCGAGGCCATGCCGGCGACTCGCTCATCGTAGGCGCGCGCAAAGTCGCCGCTGCCGGGGCGTTCGACCTTGATCACGCGGGCGCCCAGATCGGCCAGCTGCCGCGTGCAGAAGGGGGCGGCGATGGCATGCTCGAGGCTGACGACGGTGATGCGGTCGAGGGGGCGAGGGCGCTGTGGGTCCATCGAGTCTATCTCCGTATCGGTCAGAACGAGCGGGGCAGGTCGAGCAGATGCTCGGCAACGTAGGACAGGATCAGGTTGGTCGAGATGGGAGCCACCTGGTAGAGCCGAGTTTCGCGGAACTTGCGCTCCACGTCGTACTCGGCAGCGAAACCGAATCCCCCGTGGGTCTGAAGACAGACATTGGCAGCCTTCCATGAGGCTTCGGCGGCCAGGTACTTGGCCATGTTGGCACTGGCGCCGGCCGGCTGGCCGCTGTCGTACTCATGGCAGGCGCGCCAGCGCATGAGGTCGGCGGCTTCCACGTCGATGTGGGCTTCGGCGATCGGGAACTGCACGCCCTGGTTCTTGCCGATGGGGCGGCCGAAGACCTCGCGCTCGCGTGCGTAGTGGCTGGCCTTCTCGATGAACCAGCGGCCGTCTCCGATGCATTCGGCAGCGATCAGGGCTCGCTCGGCATTGAGGCCGTCGATGATGTAGCGAAAGCCCATTCCCTCTTCGCCGATCAGGCTGTCGGCAGGTATTTCCAGGTCGTCGAAGAACAGTTCGTTCGTTTCGTGATTGACCATGTTGGCAATGGGCTGAACGCTCAGGCCGTTGCCGATGGCCTGGTGAAGATCGACCAGGAATATCGACATCCCAAGCGATTTTCGCGTCACCTGATCCAGCGGAGTCGTGCGTGCCAGAAGTATCATGAGATCCGAGTGCTGGATGCGCGAGATCCACACTTTCTGGCCATTGACGATGTACTTGTCGCCGCGTCGTACCGCCGTGGTCTTGATCCGGGTCGTATCCGTGCCGGTGGTCGGTTCGGTGACGCCCATGGATTGCAGGCGAAGTTCCCCCGCGGCGATCTTGGGGAGGTAGGCCTGCTTTTGGGCCTCGCTGCCGTGCTTGAGCAGGGTGAACATGTTGTACATCTGGCCGTGCACCGTGCCGGAGTTGCCGCCACAGCGGTTGACTTCCTCGAGGATCACCGAGGCCTCGGTGAGTCCCAGGCCCGATCCGCCGTACTCTTCGGGAATCATGGCGGCCAGCCAGCCGGCTTCGGTCAGCGCATCGACGAAAGCTTCGGGAAAGGCCTTGCATTCGTCGATACGGCGCCAGTAGGCGTCGTCGAAATTGGCACAGAGGCTACGTACGCCGTCGCGTAGCGCATTGAGCGAGTCGGTATCGTGGCTGAACATCAGGCGTTCTCCTTGTATTCGATCTCTGCCTGGTGCGCGGGACCATCGGCATCGTAGGCATGGAGCGCACAATGGGTGGCAGACGAGTGGTGCCCCCCGACATGGAACGGGGTGCTGGCGAAAAGGGGGCGAATGCCGCGATAGGTGAAGGCGATGGGGCGTCGCTGCGGAAAGCGGCGGGTGAAACTGCGCAGCATGAACGTGGCGATCATGGGGCCATGGACGACGAGTCCGGGATAGCCTTCCACCTCGGTGGCGTATTGCTGGTCGTAGTGGATGCGATGGCTGTTGTAGGTGATGGCCGAATAGCGAAACAGCAGCACCGGGGAGGGGGCGATGGTTTCCTTCCACTCCACCCGAGGAACGGGCCGAGAACCGGGTTGGGTTGCGGGCTTCGGTTCCCGGTAGACGATGCTCTGCTCTTCGCCGATGCAAAGCCGGTCGTGCTGGTAGTAACGGTGCTGAACGGTCACGAACAGCAGCTCTCCACTCTTGCCCTGCTTTTCATCGACGGCGGTAATGGTGGACTGACGCCGGGCAGGTTCGCCGATGCGCAGCGGTCGATGGAAATGCACGCGACCGCCCGCCCACATCCGGTTCTTGCCGTCGATGGGGGGGAGGAGCATGCCCTGCCGTGGATGACCGTCGCGACCGAGACACGCTTCACTGACGGGCTCCTGGAAGAATGCCCAGTGCCATAGATGCGGTAGCGGAGCATCGGCAGTCGGTATGTCGTCACCCAATGTCGTGGCGATTCGTTTCGCCAGTTCGAGTGACAGTCGGTCGTGACTCGTCTCGCGTTTGCCGATCCAGCTGCTCAACGTGTCGTCGGTCATCGTGTCCTCTCTCCTCGTTGTGTCGAGCCGCAGCGGCGGGCATGCGGCATCCGGGAGATGCCGCCGACGGGGTGCCGGTCGGGCAGGCGTGCGCAGTGACGGTGGCGGACTTGGCCTGAGGTCAGGCGGGATCGGAAGCGTTCAACGTCGGGACGACCTGCTGGCGAAATCGCTCGTACCCTTGCTTGACATGGAGTTCTCCTGCATGGCGAGCCGCTTCGGCATCGCCCCGACTGACGGCGTCGAGAATGTCCCGGTGCTCGCTGTTGGAAGCGATCATGTGGTCGTGATTGGAAAGCACGATCTTGCGGGCAAGGTTCGACTCGGCGACCAGTTGGTTGTAGATGGAGGCCGCTCGCTGATGGCCCGCGGCTTCGAGCAGGGCATCGTGAAATTCGATGTTCGCCTGATAATATTCCTGGTAGTGATCGTCCTGGAGATAGGTGTCCATGGCGTCGATCAGGTCTTGCAGTCGCCGAAGTTGCTCGACGGAAATCTTCTTGGCTGCCTCAGCACAGATGAATCCCGTGACGAGGGCGCGCATGTCGTTGTTCTCTTCGAGCTCCTCGGGGCTGACGCGACGAACGAACACGCCCTTGTGGGGAATGCTGATCAACAGTCCGCTGTGCTCCAGGCCTCGTCTGGCCTCACGTACGATGCCTCGGCTGACGTCGAGCCTGTCGGCGAGATGCTTTTCGTTGATGCGTTCGCCGGGCTTGATGGACCCGCTCGTGATCATGCGTTCGATTTCTTCCGCGACCTGCGTGGTCAGCGATTTTTCTCGGCGGATGGCGAGACTTTGGGCAGTGTTCGTAGAAACCATCATGTTCCTATCCCCTGGTGATTCGTGAAGGCTGGCGTTTTTTGGTGGTCTGTCGAGCAAGGTCGAAAGTGGCGCGAAACGGTCAGGTTGCCGCCGGTTGTTGGGAGATCCATTTCCATATCGGTATGGCCAGCAGGTTGACGGCAACTGCCCTGAGTGTATGAAACCCGGCGATCAAGGCGACATTGGCCCCTAGTAGTTTGCCGGCCAGGGTCATTTCCGCCATGCCGCCGCCTGCCGTGCTGAGAATCAGGGTCGTGGGGGAGGCATCGAACAGCCGAGACAGGATCAGTGCCACCATGGCGGAAGCGAACACCAGAGCGCATTGAACCGGTATGCCGACGATCAGGGCCCGGGGCAGTGCGGTGATCGTTTGACGAGTGAATCGCAGTCCGAGGGACAGGCCGATGAGCCACTGAGCGGCGACGATCCAGATCGAGGGCACGCTGCCCGTGGCGATGAGGCCTGTGCTGGAGACGCCAGCAACGGCGATGAGGGCGCCGAGTAGCCAGGCGGCCGGCAGCTTCAGCAGGTGGCCGATGGCACCGCCCAGCGAACCGATGCACAGGGCGATCAGTAGCGGCCCCGGGCCCAGCATGCCGGCGGCCGAGCCGATGGAGGATGACGCCTCGGCATGGCTGAACAGCGCTGCGGTGGCCGGCAGCATCAGCACGATCATGCCCACGCGCAGTGCATGCAGGGCACTGATGACCGACTGATTGGCGTCATAGCGTTGCCCCAGGTTGGCCATTTCCACCACGCCTCCCGGCAGTAGCGAGAAAAAGGCCGTGGGGCGGTCGACACCGGCAGCCTTGGCGTAAGGCATTGCCGCGAGGGTGGAGATCATCACCAGGACCACGATGGTTGCCAGGATGGTGGGTATCCACTGCCAAAGCGTTTCGACCGCGGCGGCGGTTACCGTCAGGCCCGTGCTGGTCGACAATACGACCAGGCCGGCTCGCTGCAGGGCAGGGGGCAACGGGAAGGGAGCCCCCATGACGGCGGCCATGGCGCCACTGGCCAGCATGGCGCCGAGCATCCAGCCCAGCGGCACTCCCACTCCATCGAGCCAATACCCCAAGGAGAGGGTGGCCACCACGGTCGCCAGTGGCATGCCGGCACGCGAGAGCGTCGGGTTAGCCATGCTGCAGCCACCAACGAGCGATGTTGCCGAGATGGACGTCGCGGTGGCGTTGGCCGATCACTTGAAGCCCGAAAGGCATGTCGTCGACGCGCATCACGGGGAGCGAATAGCAGGGCAGTCCCAGGAAGGTGGCATAGACCAGGTTCTTGCGGCTGCCGGAGCTGGCGAGACCGACGGGAGCCGGTCCCGATGCCGAAGGCAGAACCAGGGCGTCGAGTTCTTCGAGCAGCCCATCGCAGCGCGCCATCAAGCCGAGCCGTTGCTCATGAAGCGTTCGTGCGTCGCTGACGCTCATCCGGCTTCCTTGATCGATCAGGTCGATCATGCGCTGATCGATGCTGCCATCGTTGTCGGCGAGGTATTGGCGATAGGGCCATTGCATTTCCAGACCGATCAACTGCAGCGACCAGCGGTGCACCCGTTCCAGGTCTTCGCACAAACGCTTCAGGCCGTCATGCCGCGTCGGAGTGACGACATCCACGCCTTGCCGAGCGACCCGCTCCAGGGCTTGGTCGAAGGCGGTACGGCTGGCATCCGATAGCTCGTCGGTACCCGAGGTGAGCAAGACCCCAATGCGCCGAGGGGGCGTGGCAACGGGCGTGTCGTCGAGCAAGCGACCCGCTTGGCCGGGCCCGGGAGCCTTGACGCTCAGCCAGCCAAGCAGCCCTTGCAAGTCGTCGAGGTCGCCGGCCATCAACCCCAGGTGGTCGAGGCTGTGGGCGACGGGATGCACGCCCTGTACCGATAGCGTGCCCCAGGTGGGCTTCATGGCGATGGTGCCGCAGTAGGAGGCGGGCCGGATCAACGAACCTTGCGTCTGCGTCCCGAAAGCGGCGGCCAGCATGCCGCCGCCTACGGCGGCGGCGGCACCCGACGACGAGCCGCCCGGCGTGCGAGCCAGGTCGTGAGGATTGCGCGTTTGCGTCGATACGCCGCCGATGGCGAAGGCCGTCGTCGTCAGCTTGCCGAGCAGCAGGGCGCCACCTTCCTGGATGGCTTGAAGGCAAGCGGCATCGATGAGCGGACGCGGTGACCAGTCGCGCGGCGTTCCCAGGCGGGTCGGGAAGTCGGCGCTGTAGATGATGTCCTTGGCGCCGATGGGCAGGCCATCGATCGGTGACAGCGGGTGGCCCGACCGCCAGCGGCGGTCGGATTCGTCGGCGGCGCGACGAGCGGCTTCCAGGTCGTGACAGACGAAGGCCCCCACGGATGGCTCGAGAGCGTCCAGCGTGGCCAGGCGGTCTTCCAGGTAATCGCGAACGGTGTGCCGACCGCCGCGATTGACCCGAAGGTGATGCGTGAAGGAAGGCGCGGTCGCGCAGGGTCGTGGTGTCGTCATGGCGAGTTTCCGGCCGGGAGCGTTTGATGACAAGCTACAGTCAACTGTTGACAGTTGTCAATATGGTGCCAATACTGGGCTCCATCGCTAACACAGATGCATAACAACAAGGGTGAGTCGGCGTGCAATCCAATCCACGAATTCCTTTCGCGATGCCCGGTACGGCCGAGGCGCCTGCCCACTTCCAAGGGAAGCGGGTCGTGATCAATGTCGTCGTCAATGTCGAACATTGGCCTTACGACAAGCCCATGCCGCGAGCGTTGATGACTGCGCCGCATGGCAAGCCGGCCGAGTCGCCGGACGTCCCCAATTTCTCTTGGGTCGAATACGGCTTGAGACGCGGGATGCCGAGGTTGCTGAACTTGCTCAACGATCATGGAATTCACGCCTCGGCCACCATGAATTCCAATGTGTGCGACGTGTATCCCGAAGTGGCCGAGCGTATCGGCGAGGCAGGCTGGGACATCGTGGGCCACGGCGTGATGCAGCAATCGCTGAAAGCCGTCGACGATGAAGTGGCAACGATTCGTGAAAGCCTGTCCCGCCTTTCCGCGTTCTATGGCAGGCCCATCGAGGGATGGCTGGGGCCGGGAATTGCGCAAACGGCAGACACGGCCGACCACCTGAAGGCGGAGGGACTCGCTTTCACTCAGGACTGGATGGTCGACGATCAGCCCTGCTGGATGACGACCAAGCACGGCCCCTTGTTGGCACTTCCTTATTCGCTGGAGCTCAATGACGTGCCGATATGGGCGATCAATGCCTATGGCTCCGATGAGCTTTATCACCGTGTGAAGTGGACGTTGCCGATTCTTTTGCGAGAGGCGGAAAACACGACCCAAGTGTTGACCATCGCTTTGCATCCTCATCTGGTCGGTGTGCCCCACCGTTTCACGTTCTTCGAAAAATTGATCCAGGAACTGGCATCACATCCTGACATCACCTTTGCCGGTTCCAATCGAATTGCGGAGTGGTTCATTGCAGAAAGACCTGCTGGATGAATGACTTGCAATAACAAGAAAGACCGAACTCAGAATAGTTGGAGGTTAACAATGAAAAAGGCTCTAACGACAGCCGGTATCCTGGCGGCCATGGGCTTTGCGACGACGGCCTCTGCCGAGACGACGTGGAATATGGCCACTCCATATCCGGAGGCTGAATTTCACACTCAGAACATCAATCGTTTTGCGGAAGATGTCAGCGAAATGACGGGCGGTGAATTGAACATCACCATCCATTCGGGCCAGTCGCTGTTCAAGCATCCTGAAATTCGCCGTGCCGTTCGAACCGGTCAAGTCGCGGCCGGTGAGATCATGATGAGCAACCTCGCGAATGAAGATCCGATGTATTCCGTGGATGCCATTCCGTTCCTGATCGATGGATACGACAAGGCCGGGGCGCTCTGGGACGCCCAGCGCCCCTTCGTCGAGGAGCGTATGGCGGATGATGGGCTGGTACTGCTCTATGCCGTTCCCTGGCCGGGTCAGGGTTTCTTTACGACGAAAGAAATCAACGACATATCCGACATGGAGGGTGTTCGTTTCCGGACCTACAACTCGATGACCGAAGAGATGGCGACGTTGATGGAGGCGACTCCGACGACGGTAGAGGCGGTCGAGATTCCTCAGGCCTTCTCCGCAGGCGTGGTCGACGCCATGGTAACGTCGGCAGCGACGGGGCACCGGACAGAAGCTTGGGAGTTTTCGGAGTATTACTATGACCTTCAGGCCTGGCTTCCGAAGAACATGATCTTCGTCAGCCAGGATGCATTCGATGCGCTGCCGGAAGAACAGCAGAAGGCGGTACTGGATGCCGCTCAGGAAGCGGAAACTCGCGGTTGGGAAATGAGCGAAGCGGTATTCGAGGAATCGACCGCCGACCTGGGCGAGAGGATGACCATTCTCGAGCCTTCTGACACCCTTCGCCAGCAGCTCAACGAGATTGGGAAGACGATGGCTTCCGAGTGGTCCGAAGAGGTCGGTCCGGATGGCCAGACCGTGCTCGAGGCGATTGAGTAAGTCCGTGACGGATGCATGGGATGGGTCGGCGCACTGCGCTGGCCCTCCATCTTCAATCGCAAAAGGCGCAAAATCATGTTGTCGAGCTTGCTGGACCGCGTGTTTCGCATTTCAGGTGCGTTGGCAGGTGTCTTCCTCGTCGTTATTGCCGTGCTCGTCGTTGCACAGATCGTGGGTCGCCTCATCGGAGTACAAATTCCCGGCGCCAACGAGTTCGCCGGTTACTCTCTAGCCGCTACGAGTTTTCTTGGCCTGGCATATTCGTTTCGCCAGGGGGCCCACATTCGCGTCACCTTGCTCACCGATCAACTGCCTCAGGCCATGAGGCGCTGGGTGCTGGTGATGGCATTGGCACTGGCTTCCTCGATGGTCATCTACCTCGCTTACAACACTATGGTCATGGTGTACCTGAGCTGGGATTTCGGAGAAATGTCATCGGGTATCATCAGCTACCCATTGTGGATTCCTCAGTTGTCCATGGCGATTGGCATGGTGCTTTTTTCCATGGCTTTGATCGAGGATCTCGTTCGGACTTTGCTGGGGATGTCGCCAAACTTCGAAAAGAATAAAGAGACCCTAGGGGTGGATTGACCATGGATGTTTCACTGATCGGTATCATCGTTGCTTCATTCATGCTGCTTCTCCTTGCCTCTGGGATCTGGGTAGGCATCACATTACTGACGGCGGGGCTTTTCAGTATCGTGTTGTTTTCCGCTGCTCCCGCCGGGTCGATTCAGGCAACGGTGGTCTGGGGGCAGAGTTCCAGCTGGGCACTGACGGCGTTGCCGCTGTTCATCTGGATGGGGGAAATTCTTTTCAGAACGCGCCTGGCGAAAGACATGTTCGAAGGGTTGACTCCGTGGCTTGCCGGTTTTCCCGGTCGGCTCAAGCATGTCAATGTCGTGAGCTGCGGTATCTTCGCCGCCGTTTCCGGCTCGTCGGCTGCCACTACGGCAACGATTGGGAAGATCACCATCCCTGAGCTCCTTCAGCGTGGTTATCATCCCAAGCTGGTGATCGGCAGCCTGGCCGGCTCGTCTACGCTGGGATTCCTGATTCCACCCTCCATCATTCTGATCGTCTATGGCGTCGCTGCTGACGTTTCGATCAGTCGGCTTTTCATTGCCGGTGTCATTCCAGGATTGATGCTGATGGCGCTTTTCATGGGATATCTGGCGATTTGGTCCTTGCTGAATCCGGACAAGGTTCCGCCCAGAGAACCGAGCATTCCATTGCGAGAGCGAGTGAAGCGCTCTACCAAGCTTTTTCCCATTCTGCTTTTGATGGTAGCGGTCATCGGCTCTATCTATCTTGGGATAGCGACGGCGACGGAAGCCGCTGCCGTTGGTGTCGTCGGTGCGCTGGTGCTGGCTTACGTGACGGGGTCGCTTAACTTGCAAACGCTGCGAGAGAGCGTCATGGGTGCCATGATGACGAGTTGCATGGTTACCTTGATTCTTGCCGGAGCGGCTTTCCTGTCCGTTGCCATGGGGTATACCGGCATTCCTCGTGAGCTGGCTCTGTGGGTGGGTTCGCTCGGCTTGAGCCAGTTCGAGCTGTTGATTGCACTGACCCTGCTTTTCATCGTCCTTGGATGTTTTCTGGACGGTATCTCGATCGTCGTGCTGACGGCGGCAGTGATCATGCCCATCATCAATCAGGCGGGCGTCGATCCGATCTGGTTCGGAATCTTCATCGTGATAGTGATCGAGATGTCGCAAATCACGCCGCCGGTCGGGATCAACTTGTTCATTCTCCAATCCATGACCGGAAAAAACCTGCTTTATGTTGCGGGTGCCGCTTTCCCATTTTTCCTGTTGCTGGTCGTGGCTACGGTTCTGCTCATCGTCTTTCCGGAGATTGCTACGTTTCTACCCGATACGGTTCGAGGTTAGCGGGATCGTCCTGATCGCCTGAGTCGGTCAAATGAATCATCTAGCTGTCGGTGCATGGTCGGTGCGCCATGGCGGAGTGCGCCATATCAACCTAAAAGAAGGATTGCATGATGAAAAAAGACATCAACATTACGGACATGGCAGTTTCTTTCGTCGAGACGTTTCAGTATGAAGACATACCTCAGGAGGCCCTGGAAACTGCTCGGCGCTGCATCGTGGATACGGTTGGCTTGTACATTGCCGGAACCTCTGAAGACGTAGTGAAAATCCTGGCGCGTGAAGCGCTCGATGAAGGTGGAAATCCTGAAGCCCTGCTGTTGATGGGGGGAGGTCGCAAGGTGCCCGGCAGCAAGGCGGCGCGGGTGATGGGAACGGCTGGGCATGCGCATGACTGGGACGACACTCAAGTGAGTCATGATCCCGACCATCATTATGGATTGCTCACGCACCCTTCCGTTCCACCATTGACTGGGGCATTGGTCGCAGCCCAGGCCGAGGGGGTCACCAGCGGCAGGGCCATCATGACGGCTTTCCTGGCCGGTTTCGAAGTCGAAACCAAGGTGTCCGAGTGGATGCAGGCAGACCATTACCTGCGAGGCCATCATAGCTCGGGTACCGTCGGCACGCTTGGCGCCTGTGTCGCGGCAGCCAAGATCATGGGTCTGAAGGGTGACTCTCTACGTCATGCCATCGGCATGGCGGCCAGCTTTGCGGCAGGCATTCGCTGCAATTTCGGCACGATGACCAAGCCGCTGCACGTAGGGCGCGCTGCTGAGAACGGCGTGACGGCCGCGCGCCTTGCCGCCAGAGGGGTGACGGCCGATCCGACCGCACTCGATGGCCGCTGGGGCTTGCCTACGGTCATGTCGGGTGGCGTATCGGCCGACAAGGCGGCGGCCGGTTTCGCCAATCCTCTGTCCATCGTATCGCCTGGCGTGAGCATAAAGCCTTACCCTTCCGGTATCGTCACGCACCAGTCGATGGATGCCTTGCTGGAACTCGTGAAAGAGCATGACGTCGATCCTGCGAAGGTGACGTCGATCGATTTCTTTGCGGGCAGCAACATTCTCAACCCGATTCGCTACGCGGTTGCCAAGAATCATTTGCAAGCCAAGTTCTCGATGGCAGCGCTGTTGTCGATGATCGTTCTCTATCGTCAAGCCGGTCGGCAGCAGTTCACCGATGAGGTCGTGGCTGGAGATGCCATGCAGGACATGCAGGCCAGGGTCCACACGCATCTGGATCGGCATATCGAGAGCATCGGATTCGACAAGATTCGTTCGCGAATCGAGCTCACTCTCGAAGACGGTCAGGTACTCGTCAAGGAGGCCGACGACCGGTATCGCGGAGGACCGGCCAAGCCGATGTCCGATGACGACCTGGCTGACAAGTTCAGGGCGTGTACCGCCGGGTTGATCGATCCTTCGACTCAGGCTGCGATTCTTGCGCAGACTCAGCGCATCGATGAGTCGGAAGACGTTTCGGCTCTCTTGTCCGAAGTGATGGGTAGCGTTTCCTCGTTTGCGTGAATCGTCGGGGCGTGATCGAAGCCGACGTTCGACCGCGCCCTCTCTCGAGGCGGGAATGACAATGACAGCAACCGATGATCTGGTGAGGTTCGTCACCAATCTATCATTCGATGAGTTGCCCAGCGCGGTCGTCGAGACGACCCAGAACCTGATGCTGGATTGGCTGGGGTCGGGAATTGCCGGTCGTCACTTGCATCCGACTCCCTGCTTCGGGCGCGTCGTCGAGGGTATCGCTCCCGGCGAAGGGGCTTGCGATATCCTGACTGGCGCTTCTCGTCGCTCTTCCTTCGCGGCGTCGATGATCAATGCAGCGGCGGGCAACATCGTCGAGCAGAATGACTTGCACAACGCGTCGATCCTGCATCCCGGAGCCGTGGTTTTTCCTGTCGTTCTGGCTCTTGCCCAGGAACGGGGCCTTAGCGGTCGTGACACGATCGTCGCTGCCGTGGCCGGCTATGAAGCCGGTATCCGGGTGGGTGAGTGCCTCGGCGCATCGCATTATCGGTGCTGGCACACGACGGCTACCGTGGGGACGCTGGCCGCGGCGATGGCTGCCGGCCGTGCGATGCGTCTCGACCACCGATCCATGTTGCATGCCCTGGGCAGTGCCGGCACGCAAGCGTCCGGCCTCTGGGCCTTCATTCACGATGATGCCGATTCGCGCCCATTGCATGCCGCCAAGGCGGCCAGCAATGGGCTGCTGGCCGCCGCTCTCGCTCAGCAGGGAGTCACGGGGGCCAGTGACATCTTGCTGGGCCGGCAGGGGATGGGAGAGGCGATGTCCGACTGCATCGACGCGGATCGCCTCGTCGATGGGTTAGGCCGCCGCTGGGGAGTGCTCGAGACGTCGCTCAAATACCATGCTTCTTGTCGCCATACCCACCCTGGAGCCGATGCTTTCGTGTCGCTGTGCAAGGATGAACGACTGGCCATGGAGGATATCGTCGGCGTCAGCGTTGGCGTGCATCGAGGGGCGCTTGACGTACTCAACCCGTCGGTCGCCCCCGAGACGATCAGTGAGGCGAAGTTTTCGATGGGCTGTGTGCTGGGGTTATTGGCGCATTACGGTTCTGCCGGTGTCGAGGCTTTCACGCTCGACACGATTCGCAACCCACGAGTCCGTGATTTCGCGAAGCGGGTCACCATGGCATTCGACCCGGAGGTCGATGCTGCTTACCCACGGAAGTGGGTCGGCAAGGTCGTCGTGACCACGCGGGATCGGCGTACGATAGAGCGCCGCCTGGATCATCCCAAGGGCGATCCTCAGAATCCGTTGAGCGAGGAAGAGCGACTGGCCAAGTTCCGCTGTTTGGCCGACGCCGGTGGCTTGCGGGAGGTCGAAGCCGTGGATCGTTTGATCGATTGGACGCAAACCTTGTCGCAGCGCGATCGGGTCGGTTCTCTCATGCAGTGGCTCGCCTGACGGCGGCCTTGCGCATCGCCTGCCCGCGCGGGTCGGCGCCTCGCCCTCGATGAGAATCTCGAGGGGCCGAGTTCGACCTCGGCCCCGCGAGTCGAGTGCCGGCTGGGCTACCAGGCCAGCACGGCGGCATCGGTGCGGGGCTCGGTGCCGCCGCACAGCACGCCGCTGTCCGGGTCGCGCAGGATGACCTGGCCGCGCCCGAAGCTGATGGGGTCGGCCTGCTTGACGATGTGGTGGCCGCGGCGTGCCAGGGCTTGTGCCAGGTGGTCGGGGAAGTGCGGTTCCACTTCGACGGTTCGGCCTCGCGTCCACTTCCAGCGCGGCGTGTCCAGGGCGGCCTGCGGGTTGAGGTGGTCTTCCAGCATGCCGGTGATCACCTGCACGTGGCCCTGGGGCTGCATGAACCCTCCCATGACGCCGAAGGGGCCGACGGCCTGACCGTGGCGCGTGATGAAACCGGGAATGATGGTGTGATAGGGGCGCTTGCCCGGGGCCAGGGCGTTGGCGTGGTTCGGGTCCAGCTTGAAGGACCAACCGCGGTTCTGCAGGCTGATTCCCGTGCCGGGCACCACGATGCCGGAGCCGAAGCCTTTGAAGTTGCTCTGAATCAACGACACCATGTTGCCGTCGTCGTCGGCGGTGGCGAGATAGACGGTGCCGCCGCTGATCGGATTGCCGTGCTCCGGGTCCAGGGCGCGCTCGCCGATGGCGGCGGCGCGCGCTTTCAGGTAGCCGTCATCCAGCAGTTGGTCGACGCTGGGCTGCATGTCGCCGGGCTCGGTGATGTAGTGCAGTCCGTCGACGTAGGCCAGCTTGGTGGCTTCGATTCGCCGATGCAGCGTTTCCACCGGGTCGCGTCCCTCCGCGCCGAGGTGTTCCAGCATGCGCAGGGCTTGCAGGGCGATCAGGCCGCAGCCGTTGGGCGGGATCTCCCAGATTTCGTGGTCGCGATAGGTGGTGCCGATGGGCTCGACCCATTCCGGCGCGTAGGCGGCCAGGTCTTCGCGGCGCAGCAGGCCGCCGTGTTCGCGGAAGAAGGCGTCGATCCGCTCGGCCAGCTCGCCGGCGTAGAACGACTTGGCGTGGGTTTCGGCGATGCTGCGAAGCGTCGAGGCGTGATCGGGCGAAGCCCACATCTCGCCGGGGCGTGGAGCTCGCTGGTGGGGCGCGAAAGTATCGAACCATGGGCGGAAGGCGGGTTCTTCGTAAGCCGCGTAGCCGTCGAAGGCCTCTTCCCACATCTGGCTGACGACCGGTGAAATGGGGAAGCCCCGCTCGGCGTAGGCGATGGCCGGGGCGAGCAGTTCGGCGAACGGCAGACGCCCGAAGCGTTCGGAAAGGGCCGCCCAGGCGGCGGGCGCGCCGGGCACGGTGACCGGGATCATGCCGTGTTCGGGCATGGTGTCGTGGCCGAGCGAGCGCACCCGCTCGAGGGTGGCCGCTTGCGGGGCCGGACCGCTGGCATTCAGACCGTGCAGCTTGCCATCGATCCAGACGATGGCGAAGGCGTCGCTGCCCAGGCCGTTGGACGTCGGCTCCACCACCGTCAGGGCGGCGGCGGTGGCGATGGCGGCATCCACGGCGTTGCCGCCCTGGCGAAGCATCTGCATGCCGGCCTCGGCACCTAGCGGTTGCGACGTGGCGACCATGCCGCGCCGGCCGAACGTGGCCATGCGTCGGGAGGGGCTGGGGTAAAAGCGGGCATCGTGCTGCATGCGAAATCCTCCATGGGTATTCGGTAGCGATCAGGCGTCGTGGCTGGCGGCCGCTTCGCGCCGGTGGCGTTCGATCTTGCGGTTCTGATAGAGCGAGAAGATCACCGAGGCGAGGGCGAGAGCGAGGAACAGGGCCGACAGCGGGCGCGTCAGGAAGGTCAGCCAGCTGCTGTCGAGCTCGAGCGCCCGAAACAGTTGGCGCTCCAGATTGTTGCCCAGTACCACGCCGAGAATCAGTGGCGTCAGCGGCACGCGGGCCTTCCAAAGCAGATAGCCGACGACCCCGAAGCCGAACAGCACCCAGACGTCGAACAGGTTGTTGTTCAGTGCGTAGGAGCCGATGGCGCACAGCATCAGCACCACGGGAACGAGAATCTGCTGGGGAATCAAGGATATCTTGGCGAACCAGCGGACCAGGAAGAGCTGACACAGCACCATGATGACGGCACCGATCAGCAGGCTGGCGTAAATGGCGCCGACCAAGACCGGGTTCTGTTCGAACATCAACGGCCCTGGCGTGATGCCGTGCAGGATCAGCACGCCCATCATGATGGCCATGGGCAGGTCGCCGGGAATGCCCAGCGCCAGCGTGGGTACGAAGGCGCCGCCGGCTACCGCGCTGTTGGAGGCTTCCGAGGCCACGATGCCATCCGGGGTTCCCGTACCGAAGCGTTCGGGATGGCGCGAGAATTTCTTGGCCTGGTCGTAGCTGACGAAATTGGCCACGGTGCCGCCGGTGCCGGGCAGGGCGCCCACCAGGCTGCCGATCAGCGACGAGCGCAGGGTGTTGACCTTTTGGCCGGCCATGTCCTGGGCGATGCGCCGGTAAGGGATCGAGACGTTGGTGTCGACCTTCTGGCCGGCCACGCGCGATTCGTCGCGTAGATCCTCGAGGTTTCCCATCAGTTGCGAGAAGGCGAAGATCCCGATCATCACCGGCAGCATTTCGAAGCCGGCATCCAGGAACGGGAAACCGAAATCGAAGCGCAGGTTGCTGTTGCGATCGTAGCCCACGGTGGTGATGAGCAGGCCGAGTGCGGCGGCCAGCAGCCCCTTGAGCAGGGCGCCCTGCGACAGCCCGGCCACCAGCGTCAGGGCGAACAGGATGAGCGCGGTGATCTCCCAGGGGCGAAACTGCATGCTGAAGTGGGCGATCAGTGGGCCGAAATAGACCAGCACGGCCACGCTGATCAGCGTGCCGATGAACGAGGCGGCGACGCCGATGCCCAGCGCGCGCCCGGGCTCGCCGCGCTGAGCCATGGGATAGCCGTCGTAGACCGTGGTGATCGAGGAAGGGGTGCCGGGAATGCCGAGCATGACGCCCGATACGATGCCTCCCGAGTAGCCCCCCACGAAGACGCCCACCATCAAGGCGACGCCACTGACCGGGTCCATGGCGAAGGTGAAGGGGAATACCACGAGAATCGCCATCGTGACGGTGAAGCCGGGTATGCTGCCGCCGACGATGCCGAAAAGAACGCCAATCAGGATCAGCAGCAGCACGGAGGGGCTGCTGACCAGGGAGAGGGCTTGGAGAAAGAAGTCAGCCATGGGTCACTCCAACGATGTCACGGCAGCCAGACGTTGAGGCCGAAGCGGAAGATGACGTAGACCGAGAAGGTCAGGGTCACGGAAACCGCCAGATTGATGAGCCATTTGCGCTTCGTGTCCACCCCCATCAGCAGAGCCAGAGAGGCGAGCAGAAAGGTCAGGGTGGCAGCGATGTAGCCGATGATCGGAAGCAATGCGGCATACAGTCCGAACGCACCGAACAGCGCGAGTATGGAGCGGTTCTGGATGATCCACTCCCGCCAGGCGTGACGCGGAGCGGGGGAGTGGTTGGGCGACCCGAAGAACGTGCGCACCAGGATGAGCAGCGACAGCAAGGCGACCACCGCCAGTAGAATGCGCGGAAAGAGCGCGGAGCCGTAGGGTTGCCAGCTGGTGGGTTCGGGAATGTTGCGCGTTTCCACGAGCATGATGCCGGTGATGAGCAACATCGCAAGCGCAAGCGCGCGATCCTTCGTCAAGGTCAGCATGGTCAGTGTCTCCGGATTCCCTCCGGTGGCCTGGGTCACCGGAGGGAAGTGCCGTTTCAGTTCTGGAAGTCGATGTTTTCCGCGGCGGCGCTGAGTGCGGCTTCGTTCTCGTCGAGGAAGTCCTGGTAGTCGTCACCGGCCAGGAAGCGCACCACCGAGCCGAATTCGTTCTCGATGCGGCTGCGCACCTCGTCGTCTTCCAGTGCCTTGCCGTAGGCTTCCGCCAGGGTGTCCTGCACCTCTTGGGGCGTTCCCTTGGGAGCGAACAGGCCGCGGCTGGTGGAGTGGTCCATTTCGATGCCCTGCTCACGCAGCGTGGCGACATCGGGCAGGCTGTCGAGCCGTTCCGGGTGAGCGACGCCCAGCGGCGTGAAACTGCCGTCCTCGAAGAACTGACCGGCGGAGGGCAGGTTGAACATGGCGAAGTCGATCTCTTCGGCAAGCAGGGCGGACACCTGTTCGCCGGTGTCCGGATAGCCGACCAGGCGCACGTCCGCCATGTCGATGCCGGCGGCATCGAAGAATTGCACCCAGAAGAAGTGATCCGTGGAACTGGGGATCATGCTGAAGCGAACCTCACCCGGGTTCTCTTCCACGTAGTCGGCGATTTCGTCGGCGCTCTTGACCTCGTGATTGGCATGGGCCACCGGGAGGTTGATGGTCTGGGTCAGCAGCGCGATGGGTTCGAAGGCGTCGTAGGAATAGTCCACGGTGCCCGCGAGCTTGGAGAGGGCGATAGTGTCGTGGCTGCCGAGCAGCGTATAGCCATCGGGGTCGGCGTCTTTCACGTTGCGCGAGCCCAGCGTCGCACCTGCGCCCGCCTGGTTGACGGGTACGATCGATTCGCCGAGATGCTGCTCGGCCTCCTGCGAGATCAGCCGAAAGATGATGTCCGTGGCGCCGCCGGGACCATAGGGAATGACCAGGCGGATGTCCTGCTCGGGGTAATCGGCCTGGGCCGAACCGGCGACGGCGAGGCCGAAAGCGGCGATTAGGGGAGTCAGCTTGTTGCGGATCATGGTAACACCTCGTCTTGTGTCTTTTGTCTTGGCGCTCTTCGCGGGGCGAAGAGCTGGGGTGTGAGCCTGTGCTCCGGCGCGTCGATTGTTGTTGAATGGCATGTTCTTGGGTCGTATGGATCAGCCGAGAAAGACACCTCCATAGGCCAGGGCGGCCATCACGATGAAGGCCGGGTGGATGCGAAAACGCAGCAGGGCAAGCGCAGCGACGGCGCCGATCACCAAGGTGTGAAGCAGGCCGGCCGCGTGCAGGCCTTCGCTGAAGAAACTCCAGGTCAACCATGCCATCATCATGGTGATGACCGGGCGAACCCACTGGCTCATGCGCTTCACCCGCGGGGAGTCGCGGTAGCGATACAGCAGCCCCAGGGCGCCGAGCATGAGCAGTAGAGACGGCACGACGGTGGCGAGCACGGCGACCAGGGCGCCCCCCACGCCGGCGATTTCGAAGCCGACCTGCCCGGCCATCTTGGTGGCGATGGGGCTGGGCAGGGCGTTGCCGAGCGCCAGCGTTTCCGCGAATTGCTGAGCGGACATCCACTCGTAGCGTCCGACGACCTCGGCCTCGATCAGGGGAATGATGGCGGGCCCACCGCCGTAGCCGATGATGTTGGGGATGAAGAAGGCCAGAAACAGTTCCCAGTAGATCACTTGTCGGCCTCCTGCCCGTTTCCGTCGGGCTTGAGCATGGCGGCCAGCAGCAAGGCGCCGATGACCCAGCCGGGATGCAGGCCGAGCAGGTAGATCAATACGCCGGCGGCGGCACACATGCCCAGACTGACGGCGTTGCCGAGAGACAGGCGCGATTTGTTCCAGAAGTCGAGGGTCAACTGCGCCATCATCACCATGACGACCGGGATGACGGCCTGGCTCATGCCTTGGATCCAGCTCTGGTCGCGGTAGTGTCGGAAGGCCCCGAGCAGCAGGATCATGGCGACGATCATGGGAACGATGACGGCCGAAACGGCGATGATGCAGCCGGCATAGCCGGCGATGCGGTAGCCGATGTAGCCGGGCATCTTGGTCGCGATGGGGCCGGGCAGCGTGTTGGCGATGGCGAGAATGTCGGCGAAGGATTCGTCGTCGAGCCAGCGGTGGCGGGTGACGACTTCTTGCCGGATCAGCGGGATCATGGCGGGCCCGCCGCCGAAGCCCAGCAGGCCGATGCGGGTGAAGGCACCCAGCAGCGAGCCGAGCGGGGCCGGGGTCTGCCGAGTCATGCCCGACCTCGGCGATGGGGGTTTGGAATTGATTTTGTTGTCATGATCACTTTTTAAGTCAAAAAATCGATTATATGGTCTAGAATATAGGTTGCTCGATGAGCCGTCGTCAACCTCCGAAGTGCGGGGGCCGTGCAAGGGAGAAGGGAAGATGGGAGCTTTCAATCGCGAGGAGGGCGTCACGGCGTCCAGTCGAATCTACGACACCTTGCGCCAGGAACTGGTCAACGGGCGCTTTGCGGCGGGCGAGAAGCTGGCGATCAGCTCGCTCAAGGAGCGTTATGGCGTGGGCTTGAGCCCGCTGCGAGAGGCACTCAATCGCTTGGCTGCCTACGGGTTGCTGATTCAGGAGAATCAGCGAGGTTTCCGGGTGCCACGCCTGGCGCGGGAGGAACTCGACGACATTGCCGACATGCGCCGCGAGCTGGAGTGCATGGCGCTGGAACGTGCCATCGAGCGGGGCGATGCCGAGTGGGAGTCGGAATTGTTGGCAGTGGCGCATCGCCTCAAGCGCGCCGACGAAACACCCGAGAAGGTCGACGAGTGGGAGGCGATGCATACGCGCTTCCACCGGACCCTGGTGGCTCCCTGCGGCTCGGTTTGGCTGCTTCGCTTCATCGAGCAGTTGCACGATCAGTTCGACCGCTACCGCCGCCTGGCACCGAACGTTCCCGACGTGCGTCGCGTGCTGGATGCACAGCATGGCGAGCTGGTGAACCTGGCGCTGGACCGGCGGGTGCAGGCCGCCCGCGATCTCATGGACGACCATATCCAGCGCTCCTACGAGGTGGCGCTGGGAAGCTTTTCGTGAGCGCCAGGGGCGGCCCCGTTTCGCGACCCAGGGTGGCAGGGTAGCGAACACGACGTGGTCGAGACGCTGGAAAACGGGTGTTCATGCGGCGAAAAATCGGCATGATAGGGAGCGGTATCCGATGCCCTTCGCGGAGCATCCATAACAAACTCGCCCCGACCACTGGACACGCAGAAAGGAGCCCTACATGTCCCGCCTTTCCCGTTCTCGCACTACTCGCCCTCTGTCCCGCCCCCTTCTCGCCTCGGCCATCGCCGTCGTGCTGGGAGCCAGCGCCTTCGGCGCCCAGGCCGAGACCCGCGTGACGTACAAGTCGGCCTCGGCCGGCACCGCCTACTATCAAATGGGCGTGGAGCTGTCGGAGGCCATCGATCGGGGCACCGATGGCGAGGTCTCCCTGACCCTGGAAGAGAGCCAGGGCTCGGTGCAGAACGTGATGGAAGTGATGGCCCGCCAGGGCAACTACGTGTTCACCACGCCGCCGGGCTTGATCGACAGCGCCCAGGCCGGCGAAGGACCTTTCGCCGATCGCCAGAGTCCCCGCTTCCAGGAGATTCGCGGACTCTTCCCGATTCCGGCCATCACCATGCACTTCGTGGTGGCCGACGATGCCGGCGTGCTGGCGCTGGAGGACCTCGAGGGCAAGCACATCCTGATCGGACGCGGCAGCTTCGGCGCGCGCGAGGCGCAGCGCTATCTGGAGCTCTTCGATCTCGATGACGAGGTGGAGGTGGCGGATGCCGACATCGGCAGCGGCCCCGACGCGCTCAAGAACGGTCAGATCGATGCTTTCGTGACGGCGAGTTCCTTTCCCACGCCCAACGTGATCGAGACCGCGGCCAGCATGCCGATCAGTCTGGTGAGCCTCACCGAGGCGCAGATCGAGCAGACCGGCGCAGCGCATCAGACGATTCCGGGCGGCACCTACAACGGCATCGATGAAGACGTCGAGACCACCTCGCTGCCGGTGATCGCCTACACCACCACGAACATGGACGACGAGACGGCCTATACGCTGACCAAGACCTTTTGGGAGCGCCGCGAGACGATGGCCGAGGAGTCGCCCTGGTGGGGCGGCATCACCCACGACATGATCGGCAACATTGCCGGTAGCCTGCATCCGGGGGCGGTGCGTTACTACGACGAGGCAGGCATCGAGATCCCCGACGCACTGCGCTGATTCTCCACAACGGCTCATCGATGATGACATCAACGATATCACCGGCGGCGCAGGCCGCCGGTTCGCTTTCCACGCGCGTGCATCCGGCCTGGGTGGTGCTCGGTGCGGTGTCCGTCATCTTTCATCTGGGATTGATCTTCTACGGTCTCACGCCGGCGATGATCAGTCGCCCCATCCACATGGCGCTGCTGCTGCCCTGGGTGCTCGTTTTCGCGGCGCGTACGCCTTGGCAGCGCACCAGCGGCTGGGGGCTGACGCTGCTTGGCGTGGCGGCTTGTGCCTACGTTGCGCTCAACGAGTCGTCGCTGGCCAATCAGTACGGCTTCATCGATACGCCTTGGCAGATGGCCATCGGCGTCTTCCTGATCGGCCTGGCGCTGGAGACGGCGCGGCGAGCCATCGGTTGGCCATTGCCGCTGGTGGCTCTGGTGGCACTGCTCTATGGGTTGCTTGGCGAGTACGTGCCGGGCCAGTTCGGCCATCAGGGCATTCCCACGGGAAGCTTCATCGGCACGCTGACCATCACCGAGGGCGGTCTGTGGGGCAAGCTGACCGGAGTGAGCGTGGGCGTGGTGGCGATTTTCGTGATCTTCGGCGCCGTGCTCAATGCCGGTGAGGCGGGCCGTGGCTTCATGAACCTGGCCAGCGCCGTAGCGGGGCGGCTGACCGGCGGGGCGGCCAAGGTCTCGGTGATCTCATCGGCGTTGATGGGGTCGATCTCCGGTTCCGCCTCGGCCAACGTCGCTTCGACCGGCGCCATCACCATTCCCGGCATGGTGCGGTTGGGTTACCCCCGTTCCCTGGCCGGGGGCGTCGAGGCGGTGGCCTCCTCCGGGGGACAGATCATGCCGCCGCTGATGGGGGCCGGGGCCTTCGTGATGGTGGAACTCACCGGCACGCCCTATACCCAGATCATGGCGGCGGCCATGCTGCCGGCGATGCTCTATTTCGCCACGGTGTGGGTGGGCATCAACGCCTTCGCCACTCGCCACGACCTGCGACCCATGGCGGCCAGCGAGCAGCCCAGTGCCAAGGAGGTGCTGATCACCTCGCTGTTCTTCGCCGTGCCGTTCGTGGTGTTGCTCGAGCGCATCTTCGTGGGTGGCTTGACCCCACAGTATGCCGCCAGCCTGGCCATCTTCGTGGGCGTGGCGCTGCTGCTGTTCGACGTGACGCTGCGCTTCTCGCTGTCGGGGTTCGCCGAGCGCCTTGCCGAGGCGCTGGTGATCGCCGGCAAGCAGGTGGCCACCATCGGCGCCATCATCATCTGCGCTTCGCTGGTGATCGGGGTGCTGGGCATGACCGGGTTGGGGGTGAAAATCACCTCGGGGATCCTGTCGCTGTCCGGCGACCTGCTGTGGCCGGCGCTGTTGCTGACGGCGCTGGCTTGCCTGGTGCTGGGCATGGAAGTGCCGACCACCGCGGCCTACGTGATCTGCGTGTCGGTGGCCGGGCCGGCGCTGACCGAGCTGGGGCTGTCGCCGCTGCTGGCGCACCTTTTCGTGTTCTGGTATGCGCTGCTGTCGACCATCACCCCGCCGGTGTGCGGCGGGGTGTTCATCGCCGCCGGCATGGTCGGCGAGAACTGGCTCAAGGTCGCTCTCAAGGCGATGGCGCTGGGCATCGGTCTCTACCTGATTCCGCTGGCCATGGTGGCCAATCCCGACGTCATTCGCCTGGCCTTCGACCCTGCCTGGGCACTTTTCGATGCGTCGAAGATCGCCGTGGGCCTGGGGGCGATTTCCTATGGCGTGATCGCCCGGCGTGCGGCCTGGCTGCGTGGGCTGCTGATACTGGCCGGGGCGGTGGTGATCTTCGTGGTGTAGGTCGGCTGGCGAGGCCTCACGCGCCGAACTGTCGCACCACTGGCGCCTGCGGCCAGATCGCCGGGTCCTCGGCGAGCTTTTCGCGCCCGAACAGCACCCAGGCGTCCAGTGCCGGCCCCAGGTCTTCGACCAGGCGCAGGCGTTGGGGGTTTTGCTCCAAGGCCTCCCGGGCGCACAGCCCGGCCTCGAAGCGGCCTTCGAGAAGCCCTTCGGCCACGTCGACGATGGTCGGCGCTTCGATCTGCTCCGTATAGCCGCTCAGGTCGGTGTAGTGACGGGTGGCCGGCTGCAGGCCGATGGTGCGCGGCATTTCGATCTCCTGCCTGGCGAGCACCGCCAGCGGCTTGCTGCCGGCGATGAAGGCGTCCACCGGAAAGGCGCGGTGCATGTAGCGGCCCACGCACTCGCCATGGCTGGGATGGGCGGTGCACTGCAACACGAAGTCGGTGGTGCCTTCGAGCAGGGCGTCGAAGGCGTCCATGAAACGCTCGGCCAGTTGGACCTTCGCTTGTCTCATGCCGCGCGCGGCGAGATAGCGCTCGAGTACCAGCGCGTGGTTGCTGCCGGCGGGGCCTAGGGTGGTGAAGTGCATGTTGGCTCCTGTGCCAGTGCTGGGACGGTGGCGTTGGCTTGGCCCCTGCTATCGGCATGATGCGTGACTCCGTTATGCTGAAGCCGAGCATCCATTCCAGCAAGGAGCCGTCGTCATGTCGACATTGACCTTCCAGGGAGCGGTGGGAGAAGTCACCGGTTCGCGTTATCTGCTCGAGGTAGATGGCGACGGTCGGCAACATGCGCTGCTACTCGAGTGCGGGCTGCATCAGGGCGGGGCGGAGGCCGACCGGGCCAATGCCAGGCCGCTGGGAGCGCTGGCCAAGCGGCTCGAGGCAGTGGTGCTGTCTCACGGCCACTTGGACCATTCCGGCCTGCTCCCCAAGCTGGTGAGGGAGGGCTATCGCGGACCGATCCACTGCACGCGGGATACTGCCGAACTGCTGGAGATCATGCTCCAGGATGCGGCCTTCGTGATGGCCAAGGACATTGAGTTCGAGAACAAGTGGCGAAAGCGCGCCGACAAGCCGCTCGTCGAACCGCTTTACACCATCGACGACGTGGCCGACACCCTGGCGCTGTGCGTGCCCCACGGCTACGGGCAGCCGGTCAATCTTCCCGGCGACGTGACCCTGGTCTTCCGCGATGCCGGGCACATCCTCGGTTCGGCGATCGTCGAGCTGATGGTGCCTTCCGGCGGCCGGCAGCGCCATCTGGTTTTCTCGGGTGACCTCGGCAACCCCAGTTCGGTGCTGATGAAGGATCCCGAGACGCTGCACGAGGCGGATCTGGTGCTGATGGAGAGCACCTATGGCGACCGCGATCACCGTCCGCTCGAGGAGACCCTGGAGGAGTTCGCCCAGGTGCTCGACGAAGCCCAGGCGGCCGGCGGCAACGTGCTGATTCCCGCCTTCGCGGTGGGGCGCACTCAGGAGATCCTCTATCACCTGAGCGTGCTCTACCATGAAGGGCGGCTGAAACAGCAGGTGGTGTTCCTCGACAGCCCCATGGCGATTCGCGTCACCGAGCTCTACGACCGGCTACGCAATTCGCTCAACCGCGACGATCTCAAGGTGCTCAACGTTGCGGCCCAGGGCGACCCTTCTCAGTATCTTCCCATCCTGCGCCTGACCCGCAGCGTCGAGGAGTCCATGGCGATCAACCGTATCCACGGTGGGGCGATCGTCATTGCCGGTGCCGGCATGTGCAATGGCGGGCGCATTCTCCATCATTTCCGCTATAACCTGGCCAAGCCCAGCACGCGAGTGGTGATCGTCGGCTTCCAGGCTGCCGGCACTCTCGGACGTGCGTTGGTGGACGGTGCCGAACGCGTCAAGGTGCTCGGCGAGGAGCTGCCGGTGAAGGCCAAGGTACATACCATCGGCGGCTTTTCCGCCCATGCCGGGCAGAGCGAGCTGATCGGCTGGGCCGGCGCCTTTCGCAATCGGCCGCTGGTCTACCTGGTTCACGGCGAGCCGGAGGCGCAGCGAGTGCTGCAACGGGCACTGGCCGATGCCGGTATCGATGCCGAGATTCCCGACTTTCAGGACTGCATTCCGCTCTAGTTGGCGCTGATAAGAGCGGGGTGCGACAACATGCCCCTTGGCCTTTGCGCCCAAACATTATATAAATTTGTATATTGTTTGAGCGCACGGCCCTTTGGCCGTCGACGGCAGGGGGCACGGCATGGCGATACTGGCGAGGCTAACGCGCAATCTGCTCATTGCCATTCCGCTGACCATGGTGCTGGGGCTGGTCTACGGCAGCGTGGCACCGGTGGCCTGGCTCACGGCTCTGGTCGTGCCGCTGACCCTGCTCATGGTCTACCCCATGATGGTCAATCTGAAGCTGAAGCAACTGTGGCAGGGGGGCGATGCCCGTGCGCTGGGGTTGGCGCAGCTGATCAATTTCGCCGTGATCCCTTTCGTGGCGTTCGCCATGGGGTGGCTGTGGTTCGCCGAGCAGCCTTATCTGGCGCTGGGGCTTCTGCTGGCGGCCCTGCTGCCCACCAGCGGCATGACGATCTCCTGGACCGGCTTCGCCAAGGGCAACGTCGCTACTGCCATCAAGATGACGGTGGTGGGGTTGTTGCTCGGCTCGCTGGTGACGCCACTCTACGTTCAGGCGTTGATGGGAGCGAGCATACCGGTCGACATGCTGGTCGTGTTCCGTCAGATCCTGCTGGTGGTGGGGCTTCCGCTGGTTGCCGGCCAGCTGACGCGGCACTATCTGGTCGGCAAGCACGGCCAGGCCGCCTTTCAGAAGGCATGGGCACCGCGATTCCCACCGCTGTCGACCCTGGGCGTGCTGGGTATCGTCTTCGTCGCCATGGCGCTCAAGGCCGATGAGCTGCTGGGCCAACCGGCATTGCTGATCGAGATCGCCGCGCCGCTGCTCGCCCTTTACCTGATCAACTTTGCACTCAGCACCTGGGTGGCCCACCGCTTCCTGTCGCGCGGCGACGGCATCGCGCTGGTCTACGGTACGGTGATGCGCAATCTCTCCATCGCCTTGGCCTTGGCCATGAATGCCTTCGGCGAGGCCGGTACCGATGCTGCCCTGCTGGTGGCGCTGGCCTATGTCGTGCAGGTGCAGGCTGCGGCCTGGTACGTACGCTTGACGCCGAGGCTGTTCGGCCCGGCCGAGGAGGGCGCATGAGCTTCTCGAGGCGTTCAGTCGGCGCTGGCGCCGGCGGTCTGCAGGCGTTGGACCACGGCGTCATGGCCTCCCTTGCGCGCCCAGGAGAGCGGCGTGGTGTCGTCCAGAGCGCGATGGTTCACGTCGGCGCCGTGCTCGATGAGCCGCTCCACCAGTGCCAGACGCCCGTCCTTGGCGGCCCAGATCAGCGCCGTCCAGCCGCTGTCGCGGTCGGCGACATCGACTTTGGCGCCGGCCTCCAGCAGCCGTTGGGTGGCGGACTCCTCACCGTTGACTACGGCGACCATCAGTGCCGTATAGCCGGCCGCGTCGCGGTGTTCGAGATCGCCGCCCCGCGCGATCAGGGCATCGAGCAATCCGACGTGGCCGTTGGCGGCCGCCTTCATCAGCGCCGTCCAGCCGCAGCCGTCGCTGGCGTCGATGTCGGTGCCGGCGTCCAGCATCGCCAAGACTGCCTGGGTATCGCCTCGCTCGGCGGCGCGGGTCAGGGGCGTGCGCCCCTGGGCGTCGAGTTCGGGCGGCGTGTCTTCCAGCAGGCCTGGCAGCACCAGTGCGACGAACAGGACCAGCAGCGCCAGAACGATGCCGCTGGCCATGGGGTAGCGACGATAGGGGAGGGTGAGCCACTGCAGGGGAGAAGGCATGACGAAGACTCCTGGCATTCGTGTCCAGAGTACGGGATTCGTGGACGATAGGAGTGCGCCATGATGTCTCATGGCAACGTACTGGGTCACTTGAATTGATGCAAATCAAGATATATTGCTTGCGCCATGCACGATGCCCGAAACAGGATTAGCCTGTGAGAGAGATAAATATTATTACCTAATGAGGTTTGGTTATGAAAAAGATGTCCGTGATGACGGTGGCCACCGCACTGACGCTGCCGGTAATGGCCTCGTTCGCGCTGGCGCAGGACGACGACCGGGCGCTGGTGATCCTGACCAGCGATTCGCTGCAGACCCAGGGCATGGCGATGATTCTCTCCAATGCCATGCAGCAGCAGGGCACGGATCTGTCGATTCTGTTGTGCGATGCGGCCGGCGATCTGGCGGTCGAAGGTTATGCCAGCGCCGAAGCCATCGCGACGCCGCCCAGCAACCCGGCCGGCCAGGTCAAGCCGGAAGGCATCCTGCAGATGCTCATGGACAACGGCGCCCAGGTGGACGTCTGTGCCATCTATCTGCCCAACAGCGAGTACGACGAAGCGGATCTGCGCGACGGCGTCGGCGTGGCGGCTCCCGGCCCCATGGCCGAAATGATGCGCGATCCGTCCATTCCGACCTACTCTTTCTAAACCATCCATTGCGGAGGTGACAGTCATGAAAAGCAACGTGGGCGGCATCGACAAGATTGCCCGGATCGCCGTCGGCATCGTGCTGATACTGCTGGCCCTGACCGGAACCATCGGCGTCTGGGGCTGGATCGGCGTGGTACCGTTGGCAACGGGGCTGTTCAACTTCTGTCCAGCCTACAAGCTGTTCGGTATCAGCACTTGCAAGCTCAAGCAGTAGGGCTGGACGCCGGATGCGCA
Source organism: Billgrantia gudaonensis (assembly GCF_900100195.1). Taxonomy (GTDB): domain Bacteria; phylum Pseudomonadota; class Gammaproteobacteria; order Pseudomonadales; family Halomonadaceae; genus Halomonas; species Halomonas gudaonensis. Next base: position 56,162 of record NZ_FNES01000016.1, on the reverse strand, counting down.
GTGGTGCCCTTCGGGCTGCGGAGGGCGCCGCTTTGTCTTGCCCTCGAGCGTCGTCCCGATGACGAGCGCGCTGCTGACATCGTCTTTTCCATTGGGTATGCAAAAACCAAGGAGGCACACCATGTCGCGCCCCGTGGTCACCCACTTCTTCGATGAGCCCACCAATACCTTCAGCTACGTCGTTCGCGATCCCGACAGTCGGACCTGTGCGATTCTCGACTCGGTGCTCGACTTCGACTATGCGGCGGGGCGTACCGACGTGCGCTCGGCCGATGCGATCATCGACTTCATCGAGCGTGAAGGATTGCGCGTCGAGTGGATCCTCGAGACCCACGTTCATGCCGACCATCTCTCGGCAGCGCCTTACCTGCAAGACAAGCTGGGTGGCAAGACGGGCATCGGCGCCAGGATCGTCGAAGTGCAGGAGATCTTCGGCAAGGTTTTCAATGCCGGCACCGAGTTCGCGCGTGACGGCAGCCAGTTCGACCGCCTCTTCGAGGAAGGCGACACGTTCGCCATCGGCAAGCTGGAAGGCCGGGTGTTGCACACCCCCGGTCATACGCCCGCTTGCCTGACCTACGTGATCGGCGATGCCGCCTTCGTTGGCGACACCCTGTTCATGCCCGACTACGGCACCGCGCGCTGCGACTTCCCGGGGGGCGACGCGCGTACGCTGTTCCGCTCCATCCGGAAGGTGCTCGCACTGCCGGATGAGACGCGGCTCTTCCTGTGTCACGACTATCAGGCGCCGGGGCGCGAGACCTACCAGCACGAAACCACGGTGGCGCAGCAGCGTGCCCACAACGTGCACGTTCACGACGGCATTTCCGAGGATGCCTTCGTCGAGATGCGTACCGAACGCGATGCCACCCTGGGCATGCCGCGGCTGATCATTCCCTCGGTGCAGGTGAACATGCGCGCGGGGGAGATGCCACCGGCGGAGGACGACGGGCAGGTGTATCTAAAGGTCCCGCTCAACCGTTTCTAGAGGCCATCGTCCCGGCCTGGGCGGCCCTTCGGGCGCTGTCGAGAAAAGTGCCGTTGCATCAAACAATATACTTGAATATATAATGTATATGGATATATTGTAGGCGATGACCCTGCCGAGAAACTGCGGAGCCCCGAACGATGCCCGATACCTCGATGCTCGATGTGAACGACATGCGCGATGCCGCCACTGAGGCGACCGCTCTGCTGCGGGCTCTGGCCCATGAGGACCGCCTGCTGCTGCTGTGCCAGTTGAGCCAGGAGGAGCTGTGCGTCAGCGATCTGGAGGCGCGCCTGGACATCCACCAGCCGAGCCTCTCCCAGCAGCTCGGGGTGCTGCGCAAGCAGGGGCTGGTGGCCACGCGCCGCGAGGGCAAGCACATCTTCTACCGCATCGCCGATGACAAGGTGCTCAGCGTGCTGCAGGTGCTCTATACGCAGTTCTGTGCCGGGGCGACGCCGTCCGGCAGTCCAGCCGCGACCGAGTCATCCACGACCGCCAGCGACTGATCCTTTCCTCGTTCTTCGGAGATCTACGAGCCATGGGTGACACCCTTGCAAGGTTCAGCATGCGGCACTATCGCTGGGTGTTCGCGGCGGTGCTGGCGCTGGTGGTGGCGCTGGGGGCCTTGATTCCGCGCATCGCCATCGACACCGATCCGGAAAACATGCTGGCCAGCGACCAGGCGGATCGCGTCTACGACGCCCGCATCGACGAACGTTTCGATCTTTATGACACCATCGTGGTAGGCCTGGTCAGCGAGCGCGACGAGGCGGGCATTTACCGGCCCGAGTCGCTGGCCGACCTGCACGCCCTGACCCGTGCGGTACAGGAAATGGAAGGGGTGGTAGCCGACGAGGTGATGTCGCTGGCCACCGTCGATGACGTCGAGCAGATCTCGCCCGGCACCATCAGCTTCGACTGGCTGATGGATGTCCCCCCGGCGACGCCCGAGGCCGCCGCCGAACTGCGCGAAGCGGTGGAGCGCCTGCCGATGTTTTCGGGCTCGCTGGTCTCTGAGGACGGCCGTGCCGCCGGCATCTTCGTTCCCATCGAAGACAAGAACGAGAGTCACCGCATCGCCGGCGAGATCGAGGCGGCGGTCGACGAGCTCGGCATCGAGGACGCGGTGCACATCACCGGCCAGCCGGTGGCCCAGGATACCTTCGGCGTGCAGATGTTCCAGCAGATGGCCATCTCGGCGCCGCTCGCCGGTCTGCTGATCTTCGTGGTGATGGTCTATTTCTTTCGCAGCGTGCCGCTGGTGGTGGCGCCCATGCTGCTGGCCATGGCCACGGTGATCGCCACCATGGGCCTGCTGATCGGGCTTGGCTACACCGTGCACATCATGAGCTCGATGATCCCCATCTTTCTGATGCCCATCGCGGTGGTGGATTCGGTGCACGTGATGTCGGATTTTTCCGACCGCTGCCGGCCGGGCAGCGATCCGCGGCAGGTGATGACCGAGGTGATCCGGGAGTTGTACAAGCCGATCGTCTTCACCTCGCTGACCACCAGCGTCGGTTTCGCCTCGCTGATGCTGTCGCCGATACCGCCGGTGCAGGTGTTCGGCGCTTTCGTGGCCTTCGGCGTGCTGTTGGCCATGGTGCTGACCCTGACCTTCCTGCCGGCCTACGTGGCGGCGTTGCCGATACGCACCATCGAGGCGATGAGGGCGCGGGTGCATCGCCACGAGCGCGAGGGCACGGGGGGCGACTGCCGGTTGTGCCGTTTCGTCGCCAGCGCCGGCCGTCTGGCGACGCGTCGCGGGCGAGTGCTGCTGGTGCTCTTCCTGGGGCTGCTCGGCGTTGCCGTCTACGGCATCACCCAGATCCAGATCAACGACAACCCCACGCGCTGGTTCAAGGCCGACCACGAGATCCGCGTCGCCGACCGGGTGCTCAACGAGCACTTCGCCGGCACTTACGAAGCCTACCTGGTGGTGGAGCAACGCGAGGGGGGCGACCTGGAGTCGCTGCTCGCCGAGCGGGCCGAACCGATTCTCGTCGAGGCGCGCGAAGCCGGCGTGAACCTGAGGGAGGATTGGCAGAGCCTGCTGGAAGCGAGTCGCGGCAAGGATGCCCAGGCCACGCTGGACGCGCTGATGTTCGCCATCGACGATCGCCTTTTCGAGGTGAGTGGCCAAGAGGCCCGCTGGTGGGAGCGGTTGCTCGACGCCGCCGAGGCGGTGCGCAGCGAGGCGCTGACCTTCCAGGATCCCGAGATCCTGCGCTACCTGGCCGACCTGCAGGCGTATCTGGAGGAGGGCGACCATGTCGGCAAGGCCAACTCGTTGGCCGACCTGGTACGCACGGTGAATCGCGAACTGGTCAGCGGCCAGCCCGAGGACTTTCGCATTCCCGACAGTACCGCCGGCGTGGCACAGACGATTCTGAGCTACCAATCGTCGCATCGGCCGGGGGACCTGTGGCACTTCGTGGCCGACGACTATCGCTCCGCTAACGTCTGGCTGCAGCTGCCCAGCGGCGACAACCAGGACATGCAGCGCGTGCTCGATGCCGTCGAGGCCTACGTGGCCGACCATCCGCTGCCCGAGGGCCTGGCGTTCGAATGGGCGGGCAGCACCTACATCAACCTAGTGTGGCAGGGCGAGATGGTCGAGGGGATGCTGCTGGCGCTGCTCTCCGCTTTCGCCGTGGTGCTGGTGATGATGGTGGTGCTGTTCCGCTCGCTGTGGCTGGGCCTGCTCGCCATGCTGCCGCTGACCCTCACCGTGGCGTTGATCTACGGCGTGATGGGGCTGGTCGGCAAGGACTACGACATGCCGGTGGCGGTGCTCTCGGCGCTGAGTCTGGGACTGTCGGTCGACTTCGCCATTCACTTCCTCCAGCGGCTGCGCGAGGCCGTGGCCGAGTGCGGCAACTGGCGCGAGGGCCTGGCGCTCGTCTTCCAGGAGCCGGCCCGTGCCATCACCCGCAATGCCATCGTCATCGCGCTGGGCTTCACGCCGCTGCTGGTGGCGCCGTTGATGCCCTACGTCACCGTTGGCCTCTTCCTGGCCAGCATCATGGCCGTGTCCGCCGTGGTGACCCTGCTGATGCTGCCTGCGGTGGTATCCACCTGGCCGCATCGCTTCTTCGCCGAGCCGACGCACGCCTTGTCCGATGCGCCGGTCGATACCCCCAAGGAGGTGTGAGATGAACTCCATCCGCCCATATCGAACCCTGCTGGCCGCTGCCGCGCTGGGCTTGAGCGCGCTGACCTCGGCGGCCGATGCCCAGTCCACCGACGTCAACGAGATCGTCGAGCGCGCCAACCAGGCCTCCTTCTATGCCGGTGACGACGGCCGCAGCGAAGCGCGCATGCGCATCGTCGACGGCAGCGGTCGCGAGCAGGTGCGCCAGTTCGCCCTGCTGCGCCGCGACGGCGAGGCTGGAAACCAGCGCTACCTGGTGGCCTTCAGCCGGCCCGCCGACGTACGCGGCACGGTGTTCCTGGTGCACAAGCACCCCGGCGCCGATGACGACCGCTGGCTCTACCTGCCGGGGCTCGATCTGGTGCGGCGCATCGCTCCGGGCGACAAGCGCACCAGCTTCGTCGGCTCGCACGTCTTCTACGAGGATGTCTCCGGCCGCCACCTGCAGGACGACCGCCATGAACTGGTGGAGACCACCGACGAGCACTACGTGGTGAAGAGCACTCCGAAGAATCCCGGCAGCGTCGAGTTCGCCCACTTCACTACCTGGATCGACCGCGATACCTGGCTGCCCATGCGCAGCGAGTACGTCGACGGCGGCGGCGATGTCTATCGGCGCATGACCATCGAGGCGGTGGAGGAGATCGACGGCTATCCCACCGGTACGCGCATGCGCATGGAGGATCTCGATTCCGGCGGCCACACCCTGGTGGAATTCCGCTTCAGTGCCTACGACCTGGGCATTCCCGAGTCGGTGTTCACCGAGCGCTCGCTGCGCAACCCGCCGCGAGAATGGCTGGAGCGGCAGTGATGGGAGGCTGGTCCGAGGTGAGAGCGCGCAGCCGTGTGGCGTTGGCGATGATTCTGCTGCTCGCCGCCGCTCCGTTGGCCGCCCAAGAAGAGGGCGGAGACGATGATTGGGGCGACGATCCCTGGGGCGAGGAGGCCTCGCCCTTCTCCTGGTACGGCTTCGTCGAGGGGGCGAGCGGTTGGCGCACGCAGAGCGACTCCGCCATCGATGACGACATGACCCTCGAGGAGTTGCGCTTGCAGCTCGAAGGCGAGTATCTGGCCGACTGGGGCACCCTCAGCCTCAAGGCGGATGGCGTGGCCGACGGCGTCGAGGACGAGCTGACCGGTGAGGTACGCGAAGCGATGGTGAGCTTTTCCCCCGGCGAGCGCATCGACGTGCGCCTGGGGCGCCAGGTGCTGACCTGGGGCACCGGCGACCTGTTGTTTCTCAACGATCTATTCCCCAAGGACTGGCAGTCGTTTCTGAGTGGCCGCGACGACGACTATCTCAAGGCACCCAGCGACGCCGCGCGGATCAGCTGGTTCGGCGAGGCGGTCAATCTGGAGGCGGTGGTGACGCCGCGCTTCGAGCCCGACCGCTACGTGGACGGCTCGCGGCTCAGCTACTACGACCCGGCGCGCGGTGTGATCGTCGGCGCTCCGCCCGAGCTCGACGCCGACGAGCCTTCCCATTCCGCCGACAATGCCGAACTGGCGCTGCGACTCTACGGTCTGGCCGGCAGTCAGGAGTGGGCGATCTACGGCTATCGCGGCTTCTTCGGCCAGCCCACGGCCTTCGACCCCGAACGCGGGGTGGCCACCTTCGCCCGGCTCAACAGTCTGGGGGCGAGCCTGCGCGGGCCGCTCAAAGGCGGGATCTACAATCTCGAGACGGCCTGGTACGACTCCGCGGACGACCGTCATGGCAGCGACCCCAACGTGCCCAACAGCGAGCTGCGCTTGCTGGGCGGCTACGAGCGCGAGATGGCCACCAATTTCACGGTGGGGACCCAGTACTACCTGGAGTGGCTGCAGGACCATGACGACTACGTGGCGAGCTATCCCTTCGCGACCGAAGACCGGCGGGACGAATTCCGTCACGTGGTCACTCTGCGTCTGACCTATCGGATGCTGCGCGACGACCTCACTCTCGGGCTCATGAACTTCTACTCGCCGAGCGACGACGACGCCTTCATTCGTCCTGCGGTCGGCTGGCGCTACAGCGACAACCTGCGCTTCGACGCCGGGGCCAATCTGTTCACCGGCGACCGCGACAGCACCTTCTACGGGCAGTTCGAGGAGAATAGCAACGTCTTTCTGCGCGCCCGCTACAGCTTTTAGGGCGCCACGCCCTACGCTGGTGCAGTCCACCCGACGAGAGGCGCCGGGGACAGGTCGAAGAGGGGGGCATTTGCCAGGGGTGAGGAGCACTGCTCCGAACGGGCTGGCCATGGATGGCCAGCACCGGCCCTGCAAGCGGAGCAGGATGCAAGAGCGCCGCAGGGCAAATGTAGCGCCCAGGGAGGGGTTCACAGCGCCCCCTCGTAGACATGTCGACGGATCAGCCTCGAGATAAGCCACTGCTGGTAAGACCATCCAAGGAGATCGACCATGACCATCGATGAAGCCCTTCGCCTGATCGCCGGCACCTTCGTGCTGCTCTCCGTGCTGCTTGGCTATTTCGTCCACCCCGGCTGGTTCCTGTTCACCGGTTTCGTGGCGCTGAACCTGATGCAGTCCGCCTTCACCCGCTGGTGCCCGATGATGACGATTCTGCGCAAGGCCGGTCTGCGCGAGGCACGTTGACCCGACGCCTGTCGCACTACCACTACCTCCCATTGCCCCTGCGAATGCGGGGGCTTTTTTCTGGAAAAAAATGTTCTTCGAACATCCTTGTTATCAATGGCTTATTGAAACATTACGCCAATATTAAGAGCTTGCTAATGATTAGTTGATTCATATCAAGCTCATCGACCTTGGTCGAGACTAGTCTACCGGTACCGGTCGCGCCGGCATCGCGCCGCGCCGACTTCTCATCGTCTACCGGAGGCGCCATGGATTCCATCCGCCGCTCCCTTCTCGGCCAGCTGGCCCGCCTGAGCGCTGGAGCTGCGCTAGTACCGATCGCCAGCCTCGCCAGTGCCGGCATCAACGATCAGCCGCCACGCCGTGAAGGCGACTCGAGCAAGCGTTACGGCATGCTCATCGATCTGCGCCAGTGCATCGGCTGCCAGGCGTGCACGGTGGCGTGCCATATCGAAAACGCCGCCCCGCTGGGCAGCTTTCGGACCACCGTTTCCCAGTACGAGGTGCAGCACCAGGAGAGCGGCGAGGTCGCCACCTTCATGCTGCCGCGGCTGTGCAACCACTGCGAGAATCCGCCCTGCATTCCGGTCTGTCCGGTGGAGGCCACCTTCCAGCGCCAGGACGGCATCGTGGTGGTGGACAGCGACCGCTGCGTAGGTTGCGCGTACTGCGTCAACGCCTGCCCCTATGACGCGCGCTTCATCAACGAGCGTACCCAGACCGCCGACAAGTGCACCTTCTGTGCCCATCGCCTGGAAGCGGGGCTGCTGCCGGCCTGCGTGGAGAGCTGCGTGGGAGGGGCGCGAATCATCGGTGACATGCGCGACCCCGAGAGCCAGATCAGCCGCATGCTCGATGAGTACCGCGACGAGCTGATGGTGCTGCAGCCCGAGAAGAACACCCTGCCCCAGGTCTTCTACCTCGGCATGGACGAGCGCTTCGTCACTCGCCCCGACGCCGAGCCGGTCGCCCTGGAAGTCCTCGACCCCCACGGCAAGGAGATGGGCTATGAATTCCGCCATTGAGCTGCTCGCCCCGCGCTACGACATCGCCTGGTACCCCTGGGCGGTGCAGTATTTCTTTCTGATCGCGCTCTCCTACGCCACCCTGTGGCTGGCCGCCCCGGCGCTGGTGTTCGGCAAGCAACGCTGGCTGCCCACCGCACGCCTGGCGCTGCTCGCCTGCCTCACCACCACCCTGGTGGCACCGGTGGCACTGCTCGCCGACCTGCACCAGCCGCTGCGCTTCTGGCACTTCTACGCCTTCGCCAACAGCCACTCCTGGATGTCCATCGGCAGTCTGGTGCTGCCGCTCTACGTGGCGGGAGTGATCGTGCTGGCCTGGCTGGCGTGGCGCCCGGCGCTGCAGGCCAGTCGCCAGTTGCCCGGCGTTGCCGGCTTGCTCGCCCGCTGGCTGTCGCTGGGGGATGGGCCCACGCCACGCGTCCTGGTCGCTCTGGTGGGGTTGGGCACCCTGGCGCTTTCCACCGGCATCATGCTCTATACCGGCGCCGAAGTCGCCATCGTCAAGGGGCGCCCGCTGTGGAACACGGTGTGGCTGCCGCCGATGTTCGTGGCCACCGGTTTCATTGCCGCCTGCGGCCTGATCCTGGTGCTCGACCGGATCGGAGGGAGGCGCGACAGCATCGTGACCGGCCAGGTGCTCAAAGTGATGCTGGGTGCCTGTCTGGTGGCTGGTCTGGTCGCCGGCAGTTGGTTCCTCGACGGCGTCAATGCCAACGTCGGCTCGGTGGCCGCGGCCATTGAATCCGTACGCGGCAGCGCCGAGTGGCGCAGCACCGCCCTATGGGGCGGCCTCACCGGCGTGGTCTTGTTCGGCGCCGTGCTCTACCTGCTCACCCGCCCCGTCTCTCGCCGCCCGGCACTCTACGCCTGGGCTTGGACGTTGGGCCTGGTGGCACTGCACGTGGGCTGGATGTTCCGCTGGGTGGTGCTGATGGACGTGCAGACCGTGGCTCGCCACAGCGCCGGTTTCCACCACTACGGCATTCCCGCCGGGTCTTCCGGCATCCTCGGCATCGTCGGCACTTTCGGTCTGTGGCTGGCTGCCATCCTGCTGGTCGACCTCTTCCTGCCGTGGCGCCAGGCCCGCCAGGGTGGCGCTGCCGCCGACATCTCTCTTACCGAACCCGCTTCATTCGACGTTGAAGGAGCTCCCAGCCATGGCTGAATCTCGTGTCGATCCGTCACGCCGTCGTTTCATGAAAGGTGCCGTTGCCGCGGGTGGGGCTGCCACCTTCGCCGCCGGCTACTCCGATCCGCTGCTCAAGATGGGCAAAGGCCTTTCCGGCAGTGCCGGCGAGAAGCCCGAGCATCGCATCCACGGCAACTCACTGACACCGGAGTACTCCGTCGACCCCGAGAGCGGCGAGCTGACCCTCAACCCCGACCAGCGCGTGGCCTTTACCGTCTGCTACGGCTGCACCACCAAGTGCGGCGTGCGGGTGCGGGTGGACAACGCCACCGATCGAGTGCTGCGCGTCGCCGGCAACCCCTACAACCCGCTCTCCGCCGACGAGCACCTGCCCATGCGTACCCCGGTGGCCGAGGCCCTGCGCGGGCTGAGTGCCCATGGTGACCAGGGCCAGCATAACCGCTCCACCGCTTGCGCTCGCGGCAACGCCATGATGGCGCAGATCGACAGCCCCTTCCGCGTCACCCACTGTCTCAAGCGGGTAGGGGCGCGCGGTGATCGCGAGTGGCAGAAGATCTCTTTCGAGCAACTGATCGAGGAGGTCTGCGAGGGGGGCGACCTGTTCGGCGAGGGCGAGGTGGAGGGGCTGCGCGCCATCCATGACGTCGCGACGCCCATCGATCCGGAAAACCCCGAGTACGGTCCGAAGGCCAACCAGCTGATGGTCATGGAGGCCACCGACTATGGTCGTTCGGCGCTGCTCAAGCGCTTCGCTTTCAATGCCTTCGGTACTCGCAATTACGGCCATCACGGCTCCTATTGCGGCCTGGCCTTTCGCATGGGCTCCGGTGCGGTGATGAACGACATGCAGAAATTCGCTCACGTCAAGCCGGACATCCAGAACGCGCGCTTTTTGATGTACATCGGTAGTGCTCCCAGTCAGGCCGGCAATCCGTTCAAGCGCCAGGGTCGGCTGATTGCCCAGGCTCGTGCTGCCGGCACCTTGGACTACGTGGTGGTGGACCCGGCGCTCAATGCCTCGGCATCGCACGCTGCCGACCACAATCGCTGGGTACCGATCCGCCCGGGCTCCGACAGTGCCTTCGCTATGGCGCTGATCCAGTGGCTGCTGGACAACGAGGGCTATGCCGAGGACTTTCTCGAATTGCCGGGGCAGGCGGCTGCCGAGTCGGCGGGCGAGGTGACCCACTCCAACGCCACGCATCTGGTGATCGACAGTGAGGGGCATTCGCGTCGCGGCCATTTCCTGCGGGTCAGCGACCTGGGGCGTGCCGAAGCGGGTAGCGATGGCGACGTACCGATGGTGATGAGCGAGAGTGGCGAACTGGTCGACAGCGAGAGCGTGATGCGCGCCGCGCTGTTCGTCGACCGTGAGGTGTCGCTGGCGGACGGAGCGCGCGTGCGCGTGAAGAGCAGCATGACCCTGCTGCGCGAGGCGGCCCACGAGCACACGCTGGCCGAGTATGCGGCGCACTGCGGCATTCCCGAGGCCACCATCGTCGAGTTGGCCCGGCGCTACGCCAGCCACGGCCGCCGCGCGGCGGTGAACTGCCATGGCGGCATGATGTCCGGCAACGGTTTCTATGCGGCCTTCGCCGTGCAGATGCTCAACCTGCTGGCCGGCAATCACAACCGCAAGGGCGGCAGCGCACCGGGCGGCGGCCAGTTCAACGGCACCGGCAGCGGGCCGCGCTACGACCTGGCCGACTTTCCCGGCAAGCGCGGGCCCCAGGGCATCTTTCTGTCACGCTCGCGGTTCCCGTACGAGAAGTCCTCCGAATACCAGCGCAAGGTGGCCGCCGGAGAGAATCCCTATCCGGCACGGGCGCCATGGCGCTCGCTGGCGCCGCCGACGCTGACCGAGCATCTACCCTCGGCGCTGGATGGCTATCCCTATCCCATCAAGGCGGTGATCGGCTGCATGGCCAACCCGCTCTACGGCCAGGCGGGCCTCGAGGCGCTGGTCGCCGACAAGCTCGCGGATCCCCGGCGGCTGGGGCTGTTCGTGGCCATCGACGGCTTCCTCAACGAGACCAACCGCTACGCCGACTACATCGTGCCGGATTCGGTGATGTACGAGGTATGGGGGTTCACCGGTGCCTGGCGGGGCGCGCTGGGCAAGATGACCACCGCCTGCTGGCCGGTGGTCGAACCCCGCCAGCAGAAGACGCAGGAAGGCGAACCGGTCTCCATGGACAGCTTCTTCATTGCCGTGGCCAAACGCCTGGGTCTGCCGGGCTTCGGCGACGAGGCGATTCCCGATGCCGAGGGCAACCTGCACCCGCTCGACCGCGCCGAGGACTTCTACCTGCGTGCTGCGGCCAACGTGGCCATGCAGGGCGAGCCGCTGCCGGCTGCCGATGAGAGCGATATCGCCCACGCCGGGCTGGCACCGCTGTTGCCGAAGCTGGAGCGCACCCTGAAGCCCGAGGAGCGTGGCCCGGTCGCCTATCTCTATGCCCGTGGCGGGCGCTATGAGGACTTCGAGGCGCACTTCGACGGCGAGAATCTCACCAGTGCCTGGAAGCGCACCCTGTGCGTCTACAATGAGCGGGTCGGTACCAGCATCAACACCCAGAACGGCCAGCGCAATCGCGGCGTGCCCTGTCACAGCCTGCCCAAGCTGGCCGACGGCCGTGACATGCGCGGAGTATTCAGCGAAGAGGAGTGGCCGCTGCTGGCGTTCTCGTTCAAGTCGAACCTGATGAACTCCTACGCCATCGGCCTCGAGCGGCTGCGCATGATCAAGCCCTACAACCCGGTGATGATGCACCGCCAGGATGCCGAGCGCTTCGGTATCGCTCACGGTGATACCATCCGCATCGAGAGCCCCGGCGGGAGCGTGGTCGCCCTGGCGCTGGTCGGTGAGGGCGTGATGCCGGGCGCGCTGGGCATCGAGCACGGCTATGGCCATCGCGACCTGGGCGCCACGCCTCACGTGATCGACGGCGAGTCCCAACCCGATCTCGAATGGCTGCGCGCCGGCATCAACATCAACGATCTGGGATTCGAGGATCCGACCCGTAGCGTGGCGGGTACCTGGCTGGAGCCGATCAGCGGAGCCAGCGTGCGCCAGGGCCTGCCGATCCGGGTGACTCGCCTCGCCGCCTGAGGCTCGCCGGCAGGGGCGATGCCGTTCACCCGCCCTTGCTGGAGGAAATCGTCATGCACGTACTGCTCATCGAAGACGATGCCCTCGTGGCGTCCGGCATCCAGGCCGGCCTGGCCGTGCACGATTTCGCGGTCGACTGCGTCGACTCCATGGCTGCGGCGCGCCGTGCCCTGGAAACCGTGCGCAGCGATGTGGTGATTCTCGACCGTGGCCTGCCCGATGGCGATGGTTTGACCCTGCTGGAAGCGTGGCGCGAGGCGGGGTGCGACGTGCCGGTGCTGGTGCTCACGGCACGGGATGCCGTCAGCGAACGCATCGATGGCCTCGAAGGCGGAGCGGACGACTACCTGGTCAAGCCGTTCGACCTCGACGAACTGGTGGCGCGCCTGCATGCGCTGCTGCGCCGTGCCCGTGGGCGCGCTAGGCCGTGCCTGGTCCACGGTGGCCTGTCGCTGGACCCAGTCACCCGCGAAGTGACTCTCGATGGCCGGCCGGTGTCGCTGCCGCGGCGTGAGCTGATGTTGCTGGAAGCCTTCCTCAATGAACCGCGGGCCGTGCTCAGCGCCGAACGGCTCAAGGACAGCCTCTATGGCTTGGAAGAGGTCGAGAGCAATGCACTCAACGTCCACATCCATCACCTGCGTCGCAAGCTGGGCAACGAGGTGATCGAGACGGTGAGGGGGCTGGGTTTTCGCCTGGGCGTGCCCGAGCGGATCGGCGATGCGAACCGGCGTGCAGGCCGCTCGTCATGAGCCTGCGCCTGCGCTTGCTGCTCACGCTTGGGCTGACCTTGCTGCTGCTGTGGGGCGTGGCGGCTGCCTGGATGATGCGCGACCTGCACGAGGAGGTGGTGGCGACCCTGGATCAGCGTCTGGCTCAGTCGGCACGCATGGTGGCAGGGCTCATGGCACAGCTGCCGATAGACGTGTGGCAGCAGGCGGATCGGCGGGCGCTGTCGATTCCGCCCATCGAGGGACTGGCGTGCCAGGTGCACTCGCCACGCGGCGAGATCGTGGCACGCACCCATACCGACCTGGAGACGATTCTGTCCGCCGGCGAGCGCGGCCATGCCTACCGTGAGGCCGATGGCGTCACCTGGCGGGTGTTCACTTACGAGCGCGGCGGCCTGGTGATCACCACCGCCGATCGCATGGATGAGCGCAACCAACTGCTCGATGAAGTCGTGCGCGTGGCCGTGGTGCCTTTCATCGTGGCGTTGCTGGGCAGCCTGGCGGCAGTGTGGGCGGGGGTCGTGCGTGGATTGGCGCCGCTCGAGCGGCTGCGGGCAGCGCTGATGCAACGTCACTCGGAAGCCCTGGAACCGGTCGCCGAGCGCGGCGTGCCCGCCGAGATCCGCCCCTTTGTCGATGCGCTCAATGCGCTGCTGGTTCGCGTGCGCGGGGCACTCCAACGCGAGCAGCGCTTCACCGACGATGCGGCTCACGAGTTGCGCACGCCACTGACTGCCATCAAGACGCACCTGCAGGTCGCCCGGCGCGTTGACGGCGCTGCTTCCCAGCGCGCCATGGCGCATGCCGAGGAGGGCGTGGGGCGACTGTCGCGTACTCTGGATCAGCTGTTGATGCTGGCGCGGGTCGAGGGTCGCCTGGATGTCGATGACGAAGCGGGCTGCGAGCTGGCCGAGGTAGTGAACCTGGCCTGCCGCGATGTCGATCCAGCGGGGCGGGCGCATATCGTCTCGCCGGGGCGCTGGCCGCCGCATCGGCTGGCGCTGCCGCGGTCGCTGGCTGCGACGGCGCTGCGCAACCTGATCGAGAATGCGCTGCGCCACGGTGCCGAACCGGTCGCGCTCGAGGCTCGGTCCGAGTGCGAAGGGCGTATCACGCTGGTCGTGCGTGACCATGGCGAGGGGGTGTCCGAAGCGGAGTGTCGGCAGCTCACCCAACGGTTCTGGCGCGCCAGTCAGCAGCAGGGCAGTGGCCTGGGGCTCGCCGTGGTAGCGGCCATTGCCGAACGCTTCGGTGGTCGGGTGCGGTTCGCACGTGCGGACGAGGGCGGGCTGGAGGCCCGGCTGACGCTGCCGTTGATCCGGGAAGAAGGGGCTGCTGGCTAGCCGCATGCATCACGGCTGCGCGCCTCCCATCGCTTCCACCATGTCGTCCTCGTCGGGCACGCCCTCCAGACGCCTGACTCGGTCGCCGTCTCGGTAGAAGGTGGTGGGTGTGGCCAGCAGGTCGAGTTCGTCGAACAGCTGGTTGTTGCGATAGATGCGGTCCTCGATGTCGCGCGGCTGGGCGGCGGCCTCGATGGGGGCGTCGCCCTCGCTGTGGGCGGCCAGTGCGGCGGCGGGGTCGTCGGCGCCCAGCAGGCTGGCGGCCTTGGCGGGGCTGTCGGGTTCGAGAATGCCGACCATGATGTGGCGCAGCTGCACTTCGCCGGCGGCCACCCAGGGCCGGGTATCGTCCCAGAACTGCTTGCAATAGGGACAGTTGGGGTCGGTGAAGGTATACAGCACGCGCTCGGCATCGGCATCGCCGTCGACGATCCAATGGCTGGCGTCCAGTTTCTCCCACAGTGCGGCTTCCTGGGGAACGCGCACCCACTCGTCGAGTGCCGCCTTCGACAGGTCATTGCCCTGGGCGTCGACCAGCGTGCCGACGATGGCGTGTTCGCCGTCGCGGGTCAGGTAGATCGCCACTTCGCCGCCTTGATAGCTCGCCGCGAAACCGGTCAGGCCGTCGGGGGCGTCGAAGCGGCCGTGAATGGTCAGTCCCTGCTCGGTGAGAGCCTGTACCGGTGCCGGCCAGTCTTCCACGGCGAAAACGGGGAAGGCGCCGAGGAGCAGGCAGGTGCTGGCGCACCACAGCGGAAATCGGGGCATGGGGAAAATCCTTGTCGTAACCGGTACAATGTCGGGATCGTCAACCGGATGATGGCTGGATCGGCGGCCGTCGTCCATGTGGATGGACCTCGTCATGCATTGCCCCTTCTGTGGCACCCAGGATACGCGCGTGACCGACTCGAGACTGGTGGCCGACGGCGACCAGGTGCGTCGTCGTCGCCAATGCAGCGCCTGCGGCGAGCGGTTCACGACCTACGAAACGGCCGAGCTCGTCATGCCGCGGGTGGTCAAGGCCGACGGTTCGCGGGAGAGTTTCGACGAGCGCAAGTTGCGCGCCGGCATGCTGCGGGCACTGGAGAAGCGGCCGGTCAGCGCCGAGGCCATCGAAGCCGCCATCGAGCGGATTCGCCAGCAGTTGCGCGCACGCGGCGAACGCGAGATCGAGGCCCGCGACATCGGCGAGGCGGTGATGCGCTCGCTCGAGCAGCTCGACCAAGTGGCTTACATCCGCTTCGCCTCGGTCTATCGTCGTTTCCAGGACATCGACGAGTTCCGCGCCGAGATCGACCGGCTCGCCGAAGAGCCGCATGCCGACACGACCGATGGCGAGCCGCGCCGCTGAGGCGGCGTTGCACCCCGTTGCGCTGACTGAACCGGGAAGCGACATGACCGAGACCGACCCCGCTGCCTGGATGGCCCGGGCGCTGACGCTGGCCCGTCGCGGCCACTACACCACCGCCCCCAATCCCCGCGTCGGCTGCGTGCTGGTCGACCGGGGGCGTTGCGTGGGGGAGGGCTGGCACGTGCGGGCCGGCGAGCCGCATGCCGAGATTCACGCCCTGCGTGCGGCGGGCGAGGCCGCGCGGGGCGCTACCGCCTACGTCACGCTCGAACCCTGCTCCCACCACGGTCGCACCGGC
This sequence comes from Billgrantia gudaonensis, assembly GCF_900100195.1. Classification (GTDB taxonomy): domain Bacteria; phylum Pseudomonadota; class Gammaproteobacteria; order Pseudomonadales; family Halomonadaceae; genus Halomonas; species Halomonas gudaonensis. The sequence continues at coordinate 40,409 of NZ_FNES01000016.1, read as the reverse complement.
CCCTGTGCCGTGGCGCTCGCCGAGGCCGGCGTGGCCAAGGTGGTGGTCGCCATGCAGGACCCCAACCCGGTGGTGGCCGGACGGGGCATCGGCATGCTGCGCCAGGCCGGTATCGAGGTCGAGGTCGGCCTGCTGGAAAGCGAGGCGCGTGCGCTCAATCCCGGGTTCGTCTCGCGCATGGCGCGCGGTCGTCCCTTCGTGCGCCTGAAGATGGCCATGAGTCTGGACGGCCGTACCGCCATGGCTTCGGGGGAGTCGCAGTGGATCACCGGTCCGCCGGCACGCACCGCGGTACAACGCCTGCGCGCCCAGTCCAGCGCGATCGTCACCGGCGTGGAGTCGGTGATCTTCGACAACTCGCGGCTGACCGTGCGGGCGTCCCAGCTCGATCTCGACGATGCCGAGGCCATTGCGGCCCGCCAGCCGCTGCGCGTGGTGGTGGATACCCGGCTGCGGTTGCCCGTGGCGGCGGCCTGCCTGCGCGAGCCGGGGCGCACCCTGGTGGCCACCGTGTCCGGCCACGATGCCGAACGCCGCGAGCGCCTGGAGGCGGCCGGTGCCGAGGTGGTCGTCTTCCCGGCCGGCGAGGACGGCCGAGTCGATCTGGCGGCGTTGCTGTGCCACCTGGCCGAGCACGAGCAGGCCAATGAGGTGCTGCTGGAAACCGGCGCCACGCTCGCCGGAGCCATGCTCGATGCCGGCCTGGTGGACGAGATGCAGCTGTTCGTGGCCCCGACCCTGTTGGGCGGCGAGGCGCGACCGCTGTTCGCCCTGCCCGGGCTCGAACGCATGGCCCAGCAGCGCCCATTGGAGATCCTCGACGTTCGTGCCGTGGGCCGCGACTGGCGGATCACGGCGCGGCCGGTTGCCACTGGCGCTGAAGGCCTCGCCAAGGTACCCTGACGCCCATTCACGGCGGGGCGTCGACCCTCGGCGACGCCGACGTTGCCGCCCGGTGACACCCCGTCACGCAGAACCAGTCGGAGATTCCATGGTGCAATCCGCCCCGGGGGGCCTCGCTCCCGTCGAAGCGCTGATCGAGGACATCCGCCAAGGCAAGATGGTGATCCTCATGGATGACGAGGATCGCGAGAACGAAGGCGACATCATCATGGCCGCCGAGAAGGTCGAGGCGGAGCACATCAACTTCATGGCCCGCTACGCCCGTGGTCTGATCTGCCTGCCGATGACACGCAGTCGCTGCGAGCGCCTCAAGCTGCCGCTGATGGTGAGCGACAACGGCTCCGGCTTCGGTACCAAGTTCACGCTCTCCATCGAAGCTGCCGAAGGCGTGACCACCGGCATCTCCGCGGCCGATCGCGCCCGCACCGTGCAGGCCGCGGTGGCGCGCGACGCCAAGCCCGAGGACATCGTCCAGCCTGGCCACATCTTTCCGCTGATGGCCGAGCCCGGTGGCGTGCTGCGCCGTGCCGGGCACACCGAAGCGGCCTGCGACCTGGCGGCCTTGGCCGGTCTCGACCCGAGCGGCGTGATCTGCGAAGTGATGAACGACGACGGGAGCATGGCACGGCGCCCCGAACTCGAGCGCTTCGCCGCCGAGCACGGCCTGAAGATGGGCACCATCGCCGACCTGATCCACTATCGCATCCACAACGAACAGACGGTGGAGCATCTGGAGGCCACGCCGGTCAGCACCGCTTTCGGCGAACTGACCCTGCACGTCTTCCGTGACAGCATCCAGAACGCCCACCACCTGGCCCTGGTCAAGGGTCGGCCGCACCCCGACAGCCTGACCACGGTGCGCGTGCACCTGGCCGACGTGATGCGCGACCTGCTCGCCCTGCAGAAGGGCGAGGGCGGCAGTTGGACGGCCCACAGCGCACTGAACGAGATCGCCGGCGCCGAGCAGGGCGTCTTCGTACTGCTCGACGACGGCCGGCCTCGCCAGGATCTGCTCGGGCATCTGGAGGTGTTCCTGGAGCGCAAGCGTGCACCGCGCACCAGCGACTCCGACGGCGCGGGCAACTACCTGACCATCGGCACCGGCTCGCAGATCCTGCGCCACCTGGGCGTGGGTCGCATGCGTCTGCTCAGTTCGCCGTGGAAGTTCTCGGCGCTTTCCGGCTTCGACCTCGAAGTGGTCGAGCTCGTGGGCCCGGGCGAAGCGGGGCGGGCGGCCACGTCGTCGGCCGAGCCCTGAGCGGGCGGCGACGCGGGTCCGACGGATACCGGCACTACACCATCGTTTTCAGCAGCACCATCGTCAGCAGGATAACCGGATGCATACCCTCTCTCAGTTGGAAGGCAATTTCGTCGACGTCGACGGCCGCTACGTGATCGTGGTGGGGCGTTTCAATCACCATGTGGTCGATAGCCTGGTGGAAGGGGCCGTGGACAGCCTGGTTCGCCACGGGGTGGATGCCGACGGCATCGACATCGTCCACGTTCCCGGCGCCTGGGAGCTGCCGCTGGCGGTCAAGCGTGTTCTGCAGGTGGTCCGCCCCGAGGCGGTGATCGCCCTGGGTGCCGTGATTCGCGGCGGCACGCCGCATTTCGAGTACGTGGCCGGCGGCTGCAACACGGCGCTGGGCAATCTGCAGCTCGAGTTCGACACCCCCGTCGCCAACGGGGTGCTCACCGTGAACTCCATCGAGCAGGCCATCGAGCGGGCCGGCACCAAGGCCGGCAACAAGGGCGCCGAGGCGGCCATGGCAGCCATGGAGATGGTCTCGCTGCTGCGCGGCTTCGGCGACGATACGCCAAGCGAGGGAGAGTCGACATGAGTGCCCAGCGCACCCCGCGCACGCCCTCGGCGGGTCAGCAGGCGCGCCACGCCGCCCGCGAGCTGGCCGTGCAGGGCCTCTATCAGTGGCAGATGACCGGCAAGCCGGTCACCGACGTAGAGGCCGAGTTTCGCAGCCTGCTGCCCGATGACGATCTCGAGGCGCACGAGAACTGGCTGAAGGTGATGGAAATCGCCGACCAGGCGCTGTTCCACGAGTTGCTGCACAACGTGATTCGCTTCCGCGAGGAGCTCGATGCGGCCATCTCGCCGCTGCTGGATCGTCGCCTGGTCGACCTCGACCCCATCGAGCTGGCCATCCTGCGTCTGGGAACCTACGAGCTCTCGCGACGCCTCGAAGTGCCCTATCGGGCAGTGATCAACGAGGGCGTCGAGCTGGCCAAGTCGTTCGGCGCCACCGATGGCCACAAGTACGTCAACGGCATTCTCGACAAGCTGGCCAGTCGCCTGCGCAGCGCCGAGGTCAGCGCGCGTCGTCGCTGAGGGTGCCCTGGTGGCCAGCGAATTCGACCTCATTGCCCGCCACTTCACCCCTGCCACGCTGCCTCCCGAGGCCGGCGTGGCGCTCGGCGTGGGTGACGATTGCGCACTCCTCGCTCCACGGCCCGGTCAGCGCCTGGCGGTGAGCGTCGACACCTCGGTGGCCGAGGTGCATTTTCCCGCTGCGGCGCCGGCCGAGGCGGTCGGCCATCGCGCCCTGGCGGTGAGTCTCTCCGATCTGGCGGCCGTGGGCGCCGAGACGCGCTGGTGCCTGATGGCGTTGTCCATGGCCGAGCCCGACGAGGCGTGGCTCGCCGACTTCGCGCGAGGCTTTCACGCTCTCTGTGCGGCCACCGGCACGGCGCTGGTGGGCGGCGACGTCACCGGCGGTGAGCTCGCCATCGGCGTCACCGTGATGGGCGAGGTGCCGCCGGAGCTGGCCCTGACGCGTAGCGGCGCGAGCGCCGGCGAGCTGATCGCCGTGACCGGCGCGCTGGGCGGGGGGGCCGGCGGCCTGGCGCTGTGGCAGCGCGGCGAGCGCGACCTGGCCCATCCGCTGCTGGCGCGTTACCTGCGACCCCAGCCGCGGTTGGCGGCCGGCCTGGCGCTGCGCGGCCTGGCCACGGCCGCCATCGACATCTCCGACGGTCTGCTCGCCGATCTGGAGCACGTGCTGGAAGCCTCCGGCGTCGGCGCGCGTCTCGAGCCGTCGGCCCTGCCGCTGGCCGAGGGGCTCGTCGCGGCGCTGGGTGACGACGCGGCCTGCCGGGCGGCGCTCGCCGGCGGCGACGACTACGAGCTGCTGGTCACGCTGCCAGCGGCGCGATTGACCACGGCCCGGCAGCGACTCGCCGATGTCGGATTGGCGCTGAGCGTCATCGGCGAAGTGAACGAGGCGCCGGGAATCGCCGGCGTCGACGCCTCGAGCGTGCGTGGCTGGCAGCATTTCGGGGCGCGTACTCCGAGGAGGCGCCCATGAACCGCGCACCGGCCAGCGTGTGGCATCGCCCCGTGCACTTCCTGGCTTTCGGGCTGGGCAGCGGAGCCCTGCCCTGGGCGCCAGGAACGGTGGGCACCCTGGCGGCCATTCCCTTCTATTGGCTGATGTCCGAACTGCCCCTGGGCTGGTATCTGGGCATCGTGATGGTGACCTTCTTCTGGGGCATCTGGCTGTGCGACAAGACGTCTCGGGATCTCGGCGTGCACGATCACTCGGGGATCGTGTGGGACGAGTTCGTCGGCTACTGGTTCACCATGGCCGCGGTGCCTTTCTCCTGGGAGGCGGCCCTGTGGGGGTTCGTGCTGTTCCGCGTCTTCGACGTCTTCAAGCCCTGGCCGATTCGCTGGGCGGACCGCCGCGTCGCCGGTGGCTTCGGCATCATGATCGACGACATCCTGGCCGGGATATATGCCTGGAGCACCATGCACCTGTGGCTGTGGCTTCACTGAGCGCGCCTCCAGCGTGAGAGCGCCGAGAACGGCGGTGGCTACACTCACCATGAGGATTGCCGGGTGAGGCGACAAGGAGGCCCCATGCGCAAGGAACGTCTCATCGTGCCCGTGCTGGTCGTGCTGTTGCTGGCCTGGCTGGCGGGGCAGGGCATTTCCAGCCTGCTCTTCGAGCGCGGAATGGCGCGTACCCTGGACGACCTTGCCGCCCGCGGCGAGTTGTCGGTGGAGCGCCACGACGTGGAGCGGGGCTGGTGGTCTTCCTCCGGCCGCATTCGCCTCGCGCCGCTGCTGGGGGATGCCTGGCAGCTCGAGCTCGGCTATGAGGCGCACCATGGCGTGCTCAGCACCGAGGTCTCGGGCAAGGCCGTCATCCGCTACGGCACCGACGGCACGCGGCTGTTCGGCGATTCCCTGCCGGCCGCCGCGCCGCGCTGGCAGGCCAGCTACCGCACGCTCAGCGGCATACTGGAAGGTGGGATTCGGCTGGAACCGTTTCGTATCACCCAGGAGGATCGCGAGCTGAACTTCGGCGGCGGCCAGTTCCATTTCAGCGGCGTCTATGGCGATTGGCGGCTGCAGGGGCGGCTGGACGAGTGGCGGCTCTCCGATGGCGATACGTGGCTGGCCTCGGGGCCCATGGTGCTCGACAGCCAGTATGCCTACACCGAGGGTGCCGAGGCCTTCACCCAGCAGGACCGCCTGGAGATCGCCTCGCTCACCTGGCACCAGCCCGGCCTCGATCTGGATGCGCACGATCTGGTTCTGGTCAACCGCATGATTCTGGACGACCGCGAGCTGCGCCTGCGTATCGACCTCGACCTGGGCGAGGTGTTGACCGCCGATCAGGTATTGCTCACTGGTGCCGTGGATGCCGAGCTGTCACGCCTGCACGGCGATTCTCTGCGCCGGACCATGCAGCGTCTGCGCAGCCTGGCCGCCAGCGGTGACCAGGCCCTCGACGGCCAGGCCCTGCTTGTCGAACTGGAACCGCTGCTGCTGGCCAGCCTTCAGGATTCGCCGCGCCTCGACCTGCTCGAACTCGATCTCGACAGCCCGATGATGAAGCTTTCCGCCCAGGTGGACGGGGCGCTGTTCTTCGATGGCAGCGACCTCGACGAGCTGAGCCTGGTGGGGCTGGACGATCCCGCGACTCGGGCGCGGTGGCGCCGTCGCCTCGACGGCGATTTCGTGTGGCACGAGCTGCCCACCGTGGTGGCGCTATGGCTCGGACTGCCACTGGATACCCGCACGCTGCAGATCGACGTCGCCCGCGGCCAGGTGAGAGTGAACGGGCGGCCGCTGCCACCCTTGCGTCGTTAGTCGCTTCACGACTTGAAGTCGGCGCTCTCTGCCCGCATTCCACAGGGCAATAGCTAATCGGCTTCAGGACGAGGATTCCATGAGCGAGCACGATCGGGACGACCAGGAATGGCAACAGGCACGTGAGGTGAACGACGAGACGCTGGCGCGTTCCGATGGCGAACGGGAAGAGTCCGCCGGCCAGGCGGTAGTGCCGGCCAGCGAGACCTTGCCGGAGCGCATCTACCTGCTGCCCATCCACAACCGCCCCTTCTTTCCCGCCCAGGTGCAGCCGCTGGTGATCAACCGGGAGCGCTGGGAAGAGACCGTGCGGCGGGTCGGCAACACGCCACATCACATTCTCGGCGTGGCCTTCGTGGGCGACATCGAGCCGGAAGAGCTCGGCCACGGCGCCTTTCCGCAGATCGGTACCGCCGTCAAGATGCACAAGCTGCACGGAGAAGACCAGCAGCTGCAGTTCATTGCCCAGGGCCTGCGCCGCTTCCGCATCCAGCGTTGGCTCTCCAAGGAGCCGCCCTATCTCGTCGAGGTGACCTATCCCCGCGAGCCGGTGGACGCCGAGGATGACGAAACGCGCGCCTACGCCATGGCGATCATCAACGGCATCAAGGAGCTGCTGCCGATCAATCCGTTGTATGGCGAGGAGCTCAAGCACTATCTCAACCGCTTCAGCCCCCACGAGCCGGGTCCGCTCACCGACTTCGCCGCCGCCATCACCTCGGCCAAGGGATACGAGCTGCAGGCCGTGCTCGACACCCTGCCGGTGCAGGCGCGCATGGAGCGCGTGCTGCCGCTGCTGCGCAAGGAGATCGACGTCGCCCACCTGCAGACGGAGATCAGCGAGCAGGTCAACGCCCAGATGCAGGAGCGCCAGCGCGAGTTCTTCCTGCGCGAACAGCTCAAGGTGATCCAGCGCGAGCTGGGCATCTCCAAGGACGACCGCGAAAACGACGTCGACACTTTCCGCGACCGCCTCGAGGGGCTCACGGTACCGCCCAAGGTGTTGACGCGCATCGAGGAGGAGCTCGACAAGCTCGCGGTGCTGGAAACCGGATCGCCCGAGTACGGCACCACGCGCAACTACCTCGACTGGCTGACGAGCATGCCGTGGGGCGTGCGCAGCGAAGACAAGCTCGATCTGGCTCAGGCAAGAACGGTGCTCGACCGCGATCATGACGGCCTCAAGGACGTCAAGGAGCGCATCATCGAGTTTCTTGCCGAAGGCACCTTCAAGGGCGACGTGGGCGGCTCCATCCTGCTGCTCGTCGGTCCGCCCGGGGTGGGCAAGACCTCGGTGGGCCGTTCCATCGCCGAGGCCCTGGGCCGCGAGTTCTATCGCTTCTCGGTGGGCGGCATGCGCGACGAGGCGGAGATCAAGGGGCATCGGCGCACCTACATCGGTGCCATGCCCGGCAAGCTCGTCCAGGCGCTCAAGGAGGTCGAGGTCGAGAACCCGGTGATCATGCTCGACGAGGTCGACAAGCTCGGCCAGTCGTTCCAGGGCGACCCGGCCTCGGCGTTGCTCGAGGTGCTCGACCCGGAGCAGAACGTCGACTTCCTCGACCACTACCTGGACGTGCGCCTGGATCTCTCCAAGGTGCTCTTCGTGTGCACCGCCAACACCCTGGACTCGATCCCCGGCCCATTGCTCGATCGCATGGAGCAGATCCGCCTCTCCGGCTACATCGCCGAAGAGAAGATGGCCATCGCCAAGCACCACCTGTGGCCCAAGCTGCTCAAGCGCGACAACATGCCGAAGAAGCGCATCAACCTCACCGATGCCGCTCTGCGACAGGTGATCGAAGGCTATGCCCGCGAGGCCGGGGTGCGTCAGCTCGAGAAACAGCTGCACCGCATCGTGCGCAAGGCGGCGGTCAAGCTGCTGGAGCACGACCAGCAATCGGTACGGGTCTCGGTGAACAACCTGGAGACCTTTCTCGGTGCGCCGCTGTTCCGCAAGGAGCGGGTGCTCGAGGGCGAGGGCGTGGTCACGGGGCTGGCCTGGACGGCCATGGGCGGGGCCACCCTGCCCGTGGAAGCGGGCAAGGTCCACGGCCTGGACCGCGGTTTCAAGCTCACCGGCCAGCTCGGCGACGTCATGAAGGAGTCCGCCAACATCGCCTACAGCTACGTGCTGGGGCACCTGACCGATTACGGGGCCGATGCCGATTTCTTCGATTCCGCCTTCGTGCACTTGCACGTGCCGGAGGGCGCCACACCCAAGGACGGCCCCTCGGCCGGGGTCACCATGACCACGGCACTGCTGTCGCTGGCTCGTCACCAGGCCATCGATCGGTCGCTGGCGATGACCGGCGAGCTGACCCTGACCGGCCAGGTGTTGCCGGTGGGCGGCATCCGCGAGAAGGTCATCGCCGCCCGGCGCAGCGAGATCTTCGAGGTGATTTTGCCCGACGCCAATCGCCGCGACTACGATGAGCTGCCCGACTACCTCAAGGAGGGCATGACGGTGCACTTCGCCAAGCGTTATCGGGACGTGGCCAAGGTGGTGTTCGGCTAAGTTCGGCGGCGAGCAGCGAGCCTCGGGACACGGGCCACGAGCGCGAGACACGAGATAAGGGTTTCGGGTTGTGGGGTTCGGGGGGCGAGTTAGGCTATCGCCCGCAGCCCGCAGCCCGCAGCCCGCAGCCCGCAGCCCGCAGCCCGCAGCCCGCAGCCCGCAGCCCGCAGCCCGCAGCCCGCAGCCCGTCCTTGTGGCAAGGCTGGGCCGCTCGTGACAGAATCGGTGGTCCGACTGGACACTAGACCGTTAGGTCATTCATGAATGGCCCGAGACGGCGTGACTGAGCACGAGAGGACACCATGCCCGAGTATCGTTCCCGCACCACCACCGCCGGCCGCAACATGGCCGGCGCCCGCGCCCTGTGGCGCGCCACCGGCATGAAGGACGACGACTTTCACAAGCCGATCGTCGCCGTGGCCAACTCCTTCACCCAGTTCGTGCCCGGCCACGTACACCTGAAGGACATGGGGCAACTGGTGGCCCGCGAGATCGAGAAGGCCGGCGGGGTGGCCAAGGAGTTCAACACCATCGCGGTGGACGACGGCATCGCCATGGGCCACGACGGCATGCTCTATTCGCTACCCAGCCGCGACATCATCGCCGACAGCGTCGAGTACATGGTCAACGCCCACTGTGCCGACGCCCTGGTGTGCATCTCCAACTGCGACAAGATCACCCCGGGGATGCTGATGGCGGCCATGCGCCTCAACGTGCCGACCATCTTCGTCTCCGGCGGCCCCATGGAGGCGGGCAAGACCAAGCTGCTCGACCACGGCCTCGACCTGGTGGACGCCATGGTGATGGCCGCCGACGACAGCGTCGACGACGCCACCCTGGCCGAGGTGGAGCGCAGCGCCTGCCCCACCTGCGGCAGCTGCTCGGGCATGTTCACCGCCAATTCCATGAACTGCCTCACCGAGGCGCTGGGCCTGGCGCTGCCGGGCAATGGCACCATGCTCGCCACCCATGCCGACCGCCGCCGGCTGTTCGAGAGCGCCGGCCATCGCATCGTCGAGCTGGCCAAGCGCGTCTACGAAGGCGACGAAGCGCACCTGCTGCCCCGTGCCATCGGCTCCCAGGCGGCGTTCAAGAATGCCATGACGCTCGACATCGCCATGGGCGGGTCCACCAACACCATCCTGCACCTGCTGGCCGCCGCCCAGGAGGCGGAGATCGATTTCACCATGGCCGACATCGACCGCCTGTCGCGGGAGGTGCCGCAGCTGTGCAAGGTCGCGCCCAACACCCAGCAGTACCACATCGAGGACGTGCACCGCGCCGGCGGCATCATGGCGATCCTCGGCGAGCTGGACCGTGCCGGCGTGCTGGATACCCGGGTGCCCACCGTTTACGGCGACACCCTGAAGGCGGCGCTGGAAGAATGGGACATCATGCGCTCGCCGAGCCCCGAGGTGGTGGAGTTCTTCAAGGCCGGCCCCGGCGGCGTTCCCACCCAGACGGCCTTCTCGCAGAGCGCCCGCTGGCCGAGCCTCGACGGCGACCGCGCCACCGGCTGCGTGCGAGACCTGGAGCACGCCTTCTCCCGGGAAGGGGGCCTGGCCGTACTCTACGGCAACATCGCGCGCGACGGCTGCGTGGTGAAGACCGCCGGCGTCGACGACTCCATCCTCGTGTTCGAGGGCCCGGCTCACGTGGTCGAGTCCCAGGATCAGGCCGTGGAGCACATCCTCGGTGGCTTGGTGAAGGAAGGCGAGGTGGTCGTCATCCGCTACGAAGGGCCCAAGGGCGGCCCCGGCATGCAGGAGATGCTCTACCCGACCTCGTACCTCAAGTCCAAGGGGCTGGGCAAGGCGTGCGCACTGCTCACCGACGGGCGCTTCTCCGGCGGCACCTCCGGTCTCTCCATCGGCCACGTTTCGCCGGAAGCGGCGGCGGGCGGCGCCATCGGCCTGGTCGAGAGCGGCGACGTCATCCGTATCGACATCCCCAATCGCCGCATCGACGTCACGCTCTCCGACGACGAGCTGGCCGCACGGCGCGAGTCGATGGAGGCGAAGGGGAGCGACGCCTGGAAGCCAGTCATCCAGCGTGATCGCAAGGTTTCGGCGGCACTCAAGGCCTATGCCTTGCTGGCCACCTCCGCCGACAAGGGTGCGGTGCGCGACCTCACCAAGCTCGACTGAGACACGCTGGCAAGGAAGCAGTTACATGAAGCAGCAGACCTATGGCGTCGGCCTCGTCGGTTTCGGTGTCGCCGGCCGCCACTTTCACGCTCCACTGATCCAGGCCACGCCTGGGCTCGAGCTGCTGGCGGTCGCCAGCAGTCGTGCGGATGCCGTCCAGGAGGCGCTGCCCGGCGTCGAGGCGGTGCCCAAGGCAGCCGCGCTGTTCGCGCGGCGCGATATCGACCTGGTGGTGATCGCCACCCCCAACGAAACCCACTTCCCGCTGGGCAAGGCCGCCCTGGCGGCGGGCAAGCATCTGGTGATCGACAAGCCGCTGACGGTGTCGGTTTCGGAGGCGCGGTTGCTCAAGGCCCAGGCGGAGAAGGCCGAGCGGATGCTCAGCGTCTTCCACAATCGGCGCTGGGACAGCGATTTCCTGACGCTCCAGAAACTGCTCGAGGCGCAAACCCTGGGCCGGCCGGTATCGCTGGAGCTGCGCTTCGACCGTTTCCGCCCCCAGGTGGTGGACCGCTGGCGCGATCACCACAAGCCGGGCAGCGGTATCTGGTACGACCTGGGTGCGCACCTGCTCGACCAGGCGCATGTCTTGTTCGGCATGCCCAAGGCCATTTTCCTGGAGCTGGCGGCTGCCCGGGACAAGGCCGAGGTCGACGATGAATTCCTGGCGCTGCTCGACTACGAAGACATGCGCGTGACGCTTCAGGCGAGCTCGCTGGTGGCCGAGACCACGCCGCGACTGGCGGTGCACGGCACGCGGGGCAGCTTCGTCAAGTACGGAGCCGACCCTCAGGAGCGCTGGCTGCGGGAAGGGCGCTTGCCCGCCCCGGCCTGGGGGGAAGACCCGCAGCCCGGCGAGTTGCTGCTCGACCAGGGAGAGGAAGGCGAGGTGTCGCTGGTGCGTCAGGCGCACCCCGCGGTACCCGGCGACTACCCCGCGTTCTACGCCGGCATCGTCGACGCCCTGGCCGGTGAGGCTGCGCCGCCGGTGAGCGTCGATCAGGCCCTGGCGGTGATGACGCTGATCGAAGCCGGACTCGACAGCTACCGCCAGGGGCGCTGGATTCGCCTGCGCGAAGAGGGCGGGCCGCGCCATCTGAACGGCCTGGGGCGTTGAGCTACCAGCTCAGCGGCGATTCGTTCGACTGGCGCTGACGCAGGGCGTCGCGGGCGATGTACAGTGCGGCGATGGCACGCGCCTCGTGGAAGTCCTCGCGCAACAGCAGCGCCGGAAGTTCCTCCAGCGCGTGGGTCTCGACGATCAGCGGCTCGGGTTCGTCGCCGGGCAGGCGCCTGGGGTAGAGGTCGGTGGCCAGCAGCACCTGCATGCGGTGGCGCATGTAGTTGGGTGCCAAGGATAGTTCCACCAGCGGCTCGATGTGCTCCGCCCCGAAGCCGCACTCTTCCATCAGCTCGCGATTGGCCGCGCTGATCACGTCTTCGCCGGGGTCGACCAGCCCCTTGGGCAGGGTCAGCACGTAGTCTTCGAAACCGGCGGCGTACTCGCGGATCAGCAGCACGTGGTCGGGGTCGGGCATGGCGACGATCATCACCGCACCCTGGTCGCTGCCGGTCAGGCGTTCGAAGGTGCGCTCGGCGCCGTTGGCGAAGCGCAGCTCGAGCGACTCGACGTGAAACAGCCGGCTCTTCGCCACCGATTGGCACGACAGCACCTGTGGCTTGCGGGGCCAGGGGGTCTCTGACATGGGAACTCCGTTTCTGTCATGAAGTCTGGCTGATACACTACCACGCTTGCCCCTGACCGCACGCCACCTGGAGCCGCGATGATCGACTGGCGCGCCATCGATACCGTCCTGCTGGACATGGACGGCACCCTGCTGGACCTGCACTTCGACAGCCATTTCTGGCTCGAGCACCTGCCGCGTCGCTACGTGGAGCTGCACCGCCTGGACGACGCCACCCAGGAGCGTGTGCGTGCGCGCATCATCCGCGAGAAGGGCACGCTGAACTGGTACAGCCTGGCCTACTGGAGCCGTGAGCTGGGCGTCGACGTGCTGACGCTCAAGCGTGAGGTGCAGCATCTGATCGGCCTGCGCAGCGATGCCCTGGATTTCCTCAAATGGCTCAAGAGCGCCCATCCGCGAGTGGTTCTGGCCACCAATGCCGACCGCGAGAGCCTGGCGCTCAAGCTGCCGTTGACCGGGCTGGAAGCCTATCTGGACGCCATCGTCTCCTCGGCGGATCTGGGCGTGCCCAAGGAGGCCCAGGCGTTCTGGTTCGCCCTGCAGGAGGTCGAGCCCTTCGATCCGGCGCGCACGCTGTTCATCGACGACAACGTTAGCGTGTTGGAAAGCGCCCGGGAGTTCGGCATCCGCCATCTGCTCGGCATCAAGCAGCCCGACAGCACGCGTCCGGAGAAGGAGCTCGAGGAGTTCATCGCCCTGGATCGCTTCGCCACCATTCTGCCCCGGGAACTGCCGCGCGAGGCGCGCCGCGATGCCGAGGGGGAAGCGTGAGCGGCGTGCGGCTCGACAAGTGGCTGTGGGCGGCGCGCTTCTTCAAGACGCGCCAGCTGGCCAAGAAGGCCATCGAAGGGGGCAAGGTGCATTACGACGGCGGGCGCGCCAAGACCAGCAAGACCGTCGAGGTGGGAGCCCTGATCCGGGTGCCCCAGGGCTGGGACGTCTGGGAAGTGGAAGTGCTGGCGCTCTCCGACCAGCGCCGCGGTGCCCCCGAGGCGCGCGAACTCTACCGCGAGACGCCGGAAAGCGTCGAGCGGCGCGCTCGCGAAGCCGAGGCGCGGCGCCTCACCAACCAGGCCATGCAGCATCCGCTCAAACGCCCCGACAAGAAGCAGCGACGCGAGATCAAGCGTTTCCAACGCCGCCAGGGCGAAGACGACTAGCCCGAGAGATTCGAGAGACCATGACCGACCAGATCCAACGCTTCCTGTTCGAGCGCACCAACGTGCGTGGCGAGATCGTCACCCTCGAACGCGCCTACGCCGACGTGCTCGAGCGTCATGCCTACCCCGCTGCCGTCAACCGGCTGCTCGGCGAGCTGCTGGCGGCGGCAGCCCTGCTCACCGATACCGTCAAGCTCGATGGCATTCTGAGCCTCGAAGTGCGCGGCCAGGGCGCACTCTCGCTGCTGATGGCCGAGTCCAATCCCGGCGGTGAGATGCGCGCCATCGCCCGCCTGAGCGAGGAGACCGAGCTGCCGGCAGGCGACGCGGCTTTTCGCGATCTGGTGGGCGACGGCCAGATCGTGATCACCCTGGACCCGCGCGAAGGCAATCGCTATCAGGGCATCGTGGCGCTCGACCACGACAGCCTGGCGGGTTGTCTGGAAGCCTATTTCGCCCAGTCCGAACAGCTGCCCACCCGGCTGTGGCTGGCTGCCGACGGGGTGAGCGCCGGCGGGCTACTGCTGCAGCGCCTGCCGGACGAGTCGCTCAATCAGGATGACGATGCCTGGGCGCGAACCGTTCATCTGGCAGAGACGCTGAGCGAGGATGAGCTGCTGGGCCTGCCCCAGCACGAGCTGCTGCATCGCCTTTATCACGAAGAGACGGTGCGCGTGTTCGAACCCAAGGCGCTGCATTTCGGTTGCACCTGCTCGCGCGAGCGGATCGCCCAGGCGCTGCTGACGCTGGGTGCCGAGGAGGTTCGCGACATCCTCGCCGAACAGGGGGTCGTCGAGACCCAGTGTCACTTCTGCCACACCTGCTACCGCTTCGGCGTCGCCGAGGTCGAAGCGCTGCTGCAGGGCGACGACGCCACGCCGCCGACGTTGCACTGAAGGGCCGCTTCGAGATACGGGTTTCGGGTTTCGAGGGGCGAGTTAGGCTATGGCCCGCAACCCGCAACCCGCAACCCGCAACCCGCAACCCGCAACCCGCAACCCGCAACCCGCAACCCGCAACCCGCAACCCGCAACCCGCAACCCGCAGCAACGCTGCACAGCAGCATGGCTCGTGCGACAATCTGCCGCGAAGTGGTCCCGATGTAGTAGTAAAACTACAAGAACTTCGGCCAACGGCAGCGTTCCCCATGGCCTCGCTTTTTGCCATAATGGCGCCCGCTTTTCGGCCGATTGCCCTGCTCATATAACAGCGACAAGTACGGTGACCCCCTCGGGAGCGATCGGAAACCCCTTAGCAAATGGCGTGCTCAGCGCCAGGCCCACGAGAGAACCGGCCGCAAGGCCCAGGAACCGACATGACCAAACCTCGAGTCGCCCCCCAAGCCCACGCCAACCTCAGCAGCGCCGAACTCATCGAACGAGCGGTGTTGCGCGGCGAAGGCCGCCTGGCCGCCAATGGCGCCCTGGTGGTGAACACCGGCGAGCGCACCGGTCGCTCGCCCAAGGATCGCTATATCGTCGATGAGCCCTCCACCAGCGCCCAGATCGACTGGGGCAGCGTCAACCGCCCCTTCGATGCCGACAAGTTCGATGCCCTGTGGGGGCGCGTGGAAGACTACCTGAGCAGCGACGAGCATTTCGTGTCCGAGCTTCACGTGGGCAGCGACCCGCAGCACTATCTGCCGGTTCGGGTGACTACCGAGACCGCCTGGCACAACCTGTTCGGGCGTACCATGTTCGTGCGGCCCACCGCCTACAATCCTGCCACCAAGAGTGAGTGGGCGATCCTCAACGCGCCATTCTTCGAATGCGATCCGGCTCGCGACGGCACCAACTCCAACGGCACCGTGATCATCAACTTCGCCCAGCGCAAGGTGCTGATCGCCGGCATGCGCTACGCCGGCGAGATGAAGAAGGCCATGTTCTCGGTGCAGAATTTCCTGCTGCCGTCTTCCGACGTGCTGCCCATGCACTGCAGCGCCAACGTCGGCGAAGACGGCGAGACCACGCTGTTCTTCGGTCTTTCCGGCACCGGCAAGACCACGCTTTCCGCCGACCCGGCACGCTATTTGATCGGTGACGACGAGCACGGCTGGGGCCCCGGCACCGTGTTCAACATCGAAGGCGGTTGCTATGCCAAGTGCATCGACCTCTCCGAAAAGAACGAGCCGGTGATCTGGAACGCCATCAAGTTCGGCACCGTGCTGGAGAACGTGGTTCTCGACGATCGTCGCGAGCCCGACTTCGCCGACGACAGTCTGACCCAGAACTCGCGGGCGGCCTATCCGCTGGAGCACGTCGACAAGCGCGTTCCCGAGAACCGCGCCGGCGAGCCCAACGCCATCATCTTCCTCACTTGCGACATGAGCGGAGTGCTGCCGCCGGTGTCGGTGCTGTCCAAGGAAGCGGCGGCGTATCACTTCCTTTCCGGTTACACCGCCAAGGTGGGGTCCACCGAGATGGGCTCTTCCAGCGGCCTCGAAGCCACCTTTTCCACCTGCTTCGGCGCGCCTTTCTTTCCGCGTCCGGCCCGCGAGTATGCCGATCTGCTGATCAAGCGCGTGGCCGAGAAGGACGCTCAGGTCTACCTGGTCAACACCGGCTGGACCGGCGGTGCCTACGGCGAGGGCGGTTCGCGCTTCTCCATTCCCACCACGCGTGCCATCATCAGCGCCATCCAGTCCGGCGTGCTGCGCGAGGTCGAGACCCAGCGCATCGCTGGGCTCAATCTCGACGTGCCCACCGCGGTACCGGGCGTCGATACGCGCTTGCTCGACCCGCGCGAGACCTGGGAGGACAAGGCCGCCTACGATCGCAAGCGGGACGACCTGGCCGCCAAGTTCGTCGACAACTTCAAGAAGTTCGACGGCGTCAGCGAGGCCATCGTCAAGGCGGGGCCGAGTCTCGTCTGAAGCTTCTTGGGGCCGAACCGCCGCGGACGATCGCGGTCATAACGGGGAAGGGCGCAGGCCCTTCCCCGTCTGCGTTGGAATCCATGCCATCCGGGGTGGCCGTCACCCCGCAGGAGGCAGATCATGCAACGTCGCCATTTCCTGGGGCTGATCGGCGTGACCGGTGCGGCCACGCTGATTCCCGGCGTGAGCCTGGGCTTCGTCCGCCTGAACCTGGAGCGCGCCGAGGACATCGAGCCGCTCGAGCTCTCCGAAGCCGAGTGGCGCGAGCGACTCACCCGCGATGAGTTCTGGATACTGCGCGATCACGGCACCGAAGAGCCGTTCTCCAGCCCACTGGATGCGGAGACGCGCGAGGGCGAATATCGCTGCGCCGGGTGCGACCTGCTGCTGTTCACCAGTGCCATGAAGTACGACTCCGGCACCGGCTGGCCGAGTTTCTTCGAGCACGTGGAAGGGCATCTGCTCAGCCAGCTCGATTTCAGCATGCTGCTGCCTCGCACCGAGTATCACTGCGCGCGCTGCGGCGGCCACCAGGGCCACGTCTTCGACGACGGCCCCGACCCCACCGGGCTGCGCTGGTGCAACAACGGGTTGGCGCTGACCTTCGTGCCGGCGGCTACCTGAATCCCTCCACGATATGCCGCGCCAGGCCATCCACGGCGGGTGAGTTGGCCTCGGGCGAGCGCAGCAGCACGATGGAGCCCTCTGGCAGCGAGGGAAAATCGTCGGCCTCGCCGACTATGCGCATGCCCGGGGTGACCAGGCTCTTCATCAGTGCGGAAACGGCAAGCCCGGCGCCAACCACGGCCTGCAGGGTGGCGAGGCTGGGGCTCGAGTAGGCGATGCGATACTGGCGTCCGGCGCGGGTCAGGGCGTTGCAGGCGTGGCGCCGGCAGAAGCAGGGCTCCTCGAACAGCGCCAGCGGCAATGGCGACTGGCGATGTACGGCATGGCTCTCCGCCACCACCCACACGGTCTCCTCGCGACGCAGGATGGTGCCGATCTCCTGGCCTACCTCGCAGGTCACGATGCTCAGGTCGAGACTGCCCTGCTGACGTCCGAGCAGCTCCGATGAAGGGGCGCACTGCACCTCGACGTCGACCAGCGGCCAGCTCTGGGAAAAGGACTTGAGGATGCCCGGCAGAAAGCGCATGACGAAGTCATCGGGCACGCCGATCCGCACCCGACCGATCATCTCCGGCTTGCGCAGCTTGTTGAGCGCCTCGCCCTGCAGGTCGAGGATGCGGCGGGCATAGCCGAGCAGCGTGGTGCCCTCGCTGGTCAGGTGCATCTGGCGTCCCTGGCGTTCGAACAACGGGCGCTGGATCACGTCCTCCTCGAGCCGCTTGATCTGCATGCTGACCGCCGACTGGGTGCGGTTGACCGCCTGGGCCGCGCGGGTGAAGCCGCCATGGTCGACGATGGCGACGAAGGTGCGTAGCAGCTCATGATCGATGGTGTGGAGCATGATTGGTTTCCATCATTTCTGCTGATGCATGGCATTAGAAGTATTTGTTGGATTGATTTTATCGGCTCAGCGAGACTTTCTCCATCACTCGACATGACCCGGAGGAAACCAGACATGAGGGCCCCCAATCGCTGCTACGATGCTTCATCCTGCGATGCGTCTGGTTGCGTTGAGAGCGCTCAGCGCTTCATCTCGTTGCCGTGGAAGTGGATGCGCCGCTTGAGCCACCTGATGCAGTTGCGCCGCGAACGTAACCAACTGCTGGAGCTCAGCGATCACCAACTGCGCGATATCGGACTGACTCGCCGCGACGTGGCTCGCGAGGCGCGCCGCTACCCGTGGGACGTCAGCGGCTGGCGTCGCTGATCGCGGCGGCGACGGCGTGGCGTTTGTGGTACCTTGGCGCGATCTTTCGTTGTCGCAATACCAAGGAAGTCATGGACGCCACGACCCGGATCATTTCGCGCCTCGCCGAGGAGCTCGCCGTTCGCCCGCAGCAGGTGTCGGCCACTGTGGAGCTGCTCGACGGCGGCGCCACCGTGCCCTTCGTCGCCCGCTACCGCAAGGAGGTCACCGGCGGGCTCGACGACACCCAACTGCGCCAGCTGGACGAGCGCCTGCGCTACCTGCGTGAACTCGAGGAGCGCCGAGAGGCGGTGCTCGCGGCGATCGACGAGCAGGGCAAGCTCACGACTGAACTCGAGCGGCTGATCCAAGCCGCCGACACCAAGCAGCGCCTGGAAGATCTCTATCTTCCCTACAAGAAGAAGCGTCGCACCAAGGCCCAGATCGCCCGCGAGGCGGGCCTCGAGCCGCTGGCCGAGGCGCTGCTGGCCGACCCCAGCCTCGACCCCGAAGCCGAGGCGGCGAAGTACCTGCGCGCTGCCGACGGCGACATTCCTGCCATCGAGGATGCCAAGTCCGCCTTGGATGGGGCCAGGCAGATCCTCATGGAGCGCTTCGCCGAGGATCCCGAACTGGTCGGCGCGCTGCGCGAGCGGCTGTGGAGCGAGGGCGAACTCAGTGCGCGCCTGCTCGAGGGCAAGGAGCGCGAGGGCGCCAAGTTCTCCGACTACTTCGAGCACGACGAAAAACTCGCCAAGGTGCCTTCGCACCGTGCTCTGGCGATGTTCCGCGGCCGCAACGAAGGGGTGCTGACGCTCGCCATCCGTCTGCCCGGCGAGGACGAGGCGCCCATTCACCCCGCCCAGGTCGCCATCGCCAGGCACTTCGACATCCGCGACGAAGGACGGCCCGCCGACAAGTGGCTGCGCGACGTGGTGCGCTGGACCTGGCGGGTCAAGCTCTACACCCACCTGGAGACCGAGCTGCTGGGCCGGCTGCGCGAGCGCGCCGAACTGGAAGCCATCGACGTGTTCGCCGCCAACCTCAAGGATCTGCTGCTCGCCGCCCCGGCGGGGCAGAAGGCGACGCTGGCCATCGACCCCGGCCTGCGCACCGGCTGCAAGGTGGCGGTGGTCGACGCCACGGGGCAGTTCCTCGAACACGCCACCATCTACCCTCATGCCCCGCGCAACGCCTGGGACGCCTCGCTCGCCGAGCTGGCCAAGCTGGTGGACAAGCACGACGTGACGCTGATCGCCGTGGGCAACGGCACGGCGAGCCGCGAGACCGACAAGCTGGCCGGTGATCTGGTCAAGCTGTTCGCCGGAAAAAGGGCATTGTCGAAGGTGATGGTCAGCGAGGCCGGCGCCTCGGTCTACTCCGCCTCCGAGTACGCGGCCCGCGAACTGCCGGATCTCGACGTCACCATTCGCGGTGCCGTCTCCATCGCCCGGCGGCTGCAGGACCCGCTGGCCGAGCTGGTCAAGATCGAGCCCAAGTCCATCGGCGTGGGCCAGTACCAGCACGACGTCTCCCAACTGCAGCTGTCGAAGAGCCTCGAGGCGGTGATCGAGGATTGCGTGAACGGCGTGGGGGTCGATCTCAACACCGCCTCGAGCGCGCTGCTCTCCCGGGTGGCCGGCCTCAGCCCGGCGCTGGCCGAGGCCATCGTGGCGCGACGCAACGCCGAAGGCGCGTTCACCAGCCGCCAGCAACTGCTCGACGTCAGCCGCCTGGGGCCCAAGACCTTCGAGCAGTGTGCGGGCTTCCTGCGCATCATGAATGGCGACAATCCGCTGGACGCCAGCGCCGTGCACCCGGAGGCCTATCCGCTGGTGGAGCGCATTGCCGAGCGCAGCGGCAGACCGTTGGCCGGGCTGATCGGCGACAGCGCCACCCTCAAGGCGGTAAAGCCCGCCGACTTCGCCGACGAACGCTTCGGCGTGCCCACGGTGACCGACATCCTCGCCGAACTCGACAAGCCCGGCCGAGACCCGCGCCCCGAGTTCAAGGCCGCCGAGTTCCGCGAGGGAGTGGAGACCCTCAAGGACCTGGAGCCGGGGATGATCCTCGAGGGCAGCGTCACCAACGTGACCCACTTCGGTGCCTTCGTCGACATCGGCGTCCACCAGGATGGTCTGGTGCACATCTCGGCGCTCTCCGAGCGCTTCGTCGAGGATCCGCGCTCGGTGGTCAAGGCCGGCGACATCGTCAAGGTGAAGGTCATGAGCGTGGATCTCGAGCGCGCACGCATCGGCCTGAGCATGCGTCTCGACGACCAGCCGGGCGAGGAGGGCGGCAAGTCCCGCCGTGGCGGCGAAGGGCGCAACGCCAAGGGCGGCAAGCCGCCGCGCAAGGGGGCCCGGCGCGAGGAGCGGCAGGGCGACGCCGGCGGCTCGCTGGGGGCGCTCGGCGAGGCGCTACGCCAGGCGCAGCGCGGCAAGTCTTGAACCCGGCGAGCGCGCCGTCATACTGGGCACCATGGCATTCGGCCGCTGAGTTCGGCCGATTCGTTTCGACAGGCTGCTGGGGCAGCCAACAGATGGGATTTCAGTCTTGGCCGATTCACTGACCGCCACCGTTTCGCGTCTCTCGACCTTGGCTCGCCAGCGACGCTTCGGCTCTCTCCGGCGTGGTGTCGAGAAGGAGGGGCTGCGCGTCGATCAAGAGGGGCGTATCGCTCGGACGCCTCATCCCTCGGCGCTGGGTTCCAAGCTGACGCATCCGCACATCACCACCGACTACTCCGAGGCACTGCTGGAGTACATCACTCCGGTCTATTGCCGTCCGGCGGATGCCGTGGCCTTTCTCGCCGACCTGCACCGCTTCAGCTATCGCCATCTGGGCGACGAGCTGATCTGGCCGGGTAGCATGCCGGCGCGCCTCGACGGCAACGACAGCGTGACCATCGCCGACTACGGCACCTCCAACGTCGGGATGATGAAGCACGTCTATCGCCGCGGGCTGGACGTGCGCTACGGGCGCATCATGCAGGCCATCGCCGGCGTGCACTACAACTTCTCGCTGCCCGACGAGCTGTGGACGGCGCTGCGCGACATGGATGGCGCTGCGGACACGCCGCTGGACGACTACCGTTCGGCGCGCTACTTCGGGCTGATTCGCAACTTCCGGCGCCACAGCTGGCTGCTGCTCTATCTGTTCGGAGCCTCGCCGGCGCTCGATCGTAGCTTCCTGCCGGACGGCCGTGTCCCCGACAAGCTGGAGCCCCACGGTCGCGATACCCTGATCTCGCGCTACGCGACCAGCCTGCGCATGTCGGACCTCGGCTACCAGAACAAGGTGCAGGCGCAGCTCAAGATCTGCTTCAACTCGCTGTCCAACTACGTGGGCACCCTGCGTCACGCCATCAGCACGCCGTGGCCGACCTACCAGGCACTGGGCGTCCGCGAAGACGGCCGGTGGCACCAGCTCAATGCCAACATCCTGCAGATCGAGAACGAGTATTACAGCGACATTCGCCCCAAGCGGGTGGCACGCCACGACGAGACGCCGAGCCAGGCGCTCGAGGCGCGCGGCGTGGAGTACATCGAAGTGCGCTGTCTCGACCTCGACCCCTTCAATGCGCTGGGCATCGACGAAGCGCGCATGCACTTTCTCGACGTCTTCCTGATGTGGTGTCTGCTTTCCGAGAGCCCGTGGATCCCCGACGACGAGTGCGACCGCCTGGACGACAATCGCCAGCGGGTGGTGGAGCGCGGTCGCGACCCCGAGATGCGCCTGGAGCACGATGGGCGGCGCCGTTCGGTGGCGGAGTGGGGCGGCGAGATCTTCACCGAACTCGCCCAGGTCGCCGAGCTTCTCGATGCCTCGGTGGAGGGAACGCCGCATGCCGATGCCCTGGAACGGCTCGAGCCGAGTCTTCGCGATCCCGCATTGACGCCCTCCGGCCGCCTGCTGGCACGCCTCGATGAGACCGGCGAAGAGTTCGTCGATGCCATGCTGGCGCTGGCGCGCGAGCAGGCCGCTCAACTGCGCGCCGAGTCGCTGGACCCCGCCCGCGAGGCATTGTTCGCCGACCTGGCAGCCACTTCGCATCGTCAGCAGCGGGACATCGAGGCGGCCGAACGCGAGACTTTCGAAGTCTTTCTCGACCAGTACTTCGCCCGTGCCCGTGAGCCTCGCATGGCGGCGGCCGGGCACTCACCCGCCATGCAGCGTGCCGGAGACGCCTCGTGATGACCTCTCTTCGTCGCTGGCGCGTGCGCCAGTGGAGCCTGGCCGGCCTGGCTTTCTGCGTGCTGATGATGGCCGTGGCGTTGTTTCTCGAACACGTGGTGGGGCTGGCGCCCTGTCCGCTGTGCATCTTCCAGCGCGTTGCCGTGCTCTCGGCGGCGGCAGTGTTTCTCGTGGCGGCGCTGCACGACCCGGCGGGACGGCTCGGTGCCGGCGTCTACGGTGCTCTGTCGCTGGCGGCCGTGCTGGGCGGCGTCGGCGTGGCCTGGCGCCACCTCTGGCTGCAGTCGCTGCCGCCCGACGAAGTACCCAGCTGCGGCCCCAGTCTGGATTACATGATGGACATCCTGCCCCTGCAGGAAGTGGTTTCCATGGTGCTGTCCGGCTCCGGCGAGTGTGCCAACATCGACTTCCTGTTTCTCGGCGTCTCGCTGCCGGGCTGGACGCTCGTGGGCTTTCTGGTGCTGGCGCTGGCGCCGCTGGGGCTGCTATATCGTTCCTGGATCGTTGAACGCCGGTGATGGCACCGACGCATCGGGATTGACAGCGACCATGGCCGCGAGCGAGTCTGAGCGAGGTCGGCCAGACGGGCCGTACCGTGTCGGCCCGATCGGGTTCCGGTGACGCGTCGCAAGGGAGGTGGCCATGCTCGAGGATTGCAAGAACGCCCAGGAACGCTGGGGAGGGGTCCATCGCCTCATCGATCGCTGGCTCGACGAGCGACGCGAGCTGCTGGTGTGCTTCGTGGACCTCAAGGAGGCCTGTGACGCCGAGCTGGAAGCGGTCGAAAAGTTGCAGATCGACCGTTTCAGCGAACTGCTGATGGACTACATCAGCGCCGGCCACTTCGAGATCTATCCGCAACTTCGCGAAGAGGCTAGCGCCTTCGACGACGACCAGGCGCTGGCCATTGCCGAGAAGCTGCTCGAACGACTCGACATGTCCACCGAACTGATGCTCGCCTTCGAGGCCGATTACGCCACACCGGTGCGCTGCCGCCACTATCTGCCTCGTCTGCCTGCCTGGCTCGACCGCCTCGCGCGTGGTCTCACCGAGCGTTTCGCCCTGGAGGATCAACTGATCGCCCGGTTGCATGCCGCCCACACGCCGAAGGCGGCGGCGCAGGCCACCCAAGGCTGAGGCTCCCCCTTTCTCAAGGCCGGCCGTTCGGCTCCTTCGCGCCGGCCTAGCCGCAGGTCGCATTGAGTTTTGTGCACCGCAGGCATACCATCTTGGCGGTTCGATTTCCGGCCGAGACGGTGACCTGCCGGCCCGGCCCATCCTCACGGCGACAACCGAAGGAGCCACCATGAAAGATCCCGTCCGTATTGCCATTACCGGCGCTGCCGGCCAGATCAGCTACTCGCTGGCGTTCCGCATCGCCTCCGGCGACATGCTGGGCAAGGACCAGCCGGTCATCCTGCAGCTGCTCGAGATTCCGCCGGCCATGGACGCCCTCAGCGGCGTGGTGATGGAGCTCAACGATTGCGCCTTCCCGCTGGTGCAGGACATCGTCGCCACCGACGATGCCAACGTCGCCTTCAAGGATGCCGACTACGCGCTGCTGGTTGGGGCTCGTCCGCGCGGTCCGGGCATGGAACGCAAGGATCTGCTGGAAGCCAACGCGGCGATCTTCTCCGTGCAGGGCAAGGCGCTCAACGACAATGCCAGCCGTGACGTCAAGGTGCTGGTGGTGGGCAACCCGGCCAACACCAATGCGCTGATCGCCTCCTGCAACGCGCCGGATCTCGACCCGGGTCAGTTCACCGCCATGACCCGCCTGGACCACAATCGCGCGCTGACCCAGCTGGCCCAGAAGACCGGCAAGCACGTCACCGACGTCGAAGGCATGATCATCTGGGGCAACCACAGCGCCACCCAGTATCCCGACATCGCTCACTGCAAGGTGGCCGGCAAGCCCGCGCCGGAGCTGGTCGAGCGCGACTGGTACGAGAACGACTTCATTCCCACCGTGCAGCAGCGCGGCGCCGCCATCATCAAGGCCCGCGGCGCCTCTTCCGCGGCTTCTGCAGCCTCGTCCGCGATCGACCACATGCGCGACTGGGCGCTGGGCACCGACGGCAAGATCGTCAGCATGGCGATTCCCGCCGACGGCAGCTACGGCGTGGAGAAGGGCATCATCTACTCCTACCCGGTGACCTGCCAGGGCGGCCAGTACCAGATCGTCCAGGGCCTCGACCTCGACGACTTCAGCAAGCAGAAGATGAAGGCCACCGAAGACGAGCTGCGCGAAGAGCGCGCTGCCGTGGAGCATCTGCTCGGCTGATCACACTCGGGTGAAGTGACGAGCTTCGAGCTTCGAGCCTCGAGCTGAAATCGCCCCGCCAGGCATTGCCTGGCGGGGCGATTCGTTGCGGCGGCCGTCAATCCCAACTGAAATCTACCAGCCCGCAGCCCGCAGCCCGCAGCCCGCAGCCCGCAGCCCGCTCAGTCCCGCAAACTGATGATCTTCCAGCCGCGCGCTTCGGCCACCTCGCGCAGCGAGGGGTCGGGGTCCACGGCCACCGGATGCTCGACCAGCTCGAGCAACGGCAGGTCGTTGTGCGAATCGCTGTAGAACCAGGCGTCGTCGAGGGTCAGGTCCTTGTCGGCCAGCCACTCGTGGAGGCGTGTCACCTTGCCGTCCCGGTAGCTCGGCGTACCGCTCACGCGGCCGGTGTAGCGGCCGTCGATCGCTTCCGGCTCCGTGGCGATCAGGTCGTCGACGCCCAGACGTTGGGCGATGGGGCCGGTGATGAAGCGGTTGGTGGCGGTGACGATCAGCAGGGTGTCGCCGCGGCTGCGGTGACGGGCCAGCAGCTCCTCGCCGCGGGGCAGGATGTGCGGCTCGATCCGGCTGGCCATGAACTGCTGATGCCAGGCGGCCAGTTGCTCGGGGCTGTTCTCGGCCAGCGGTTCCAGCGCCACCTCGAGAAAGGCGTGGATGTCCAGGGTGCCGGCTTCGTAGTCGGCCAGGAACCGGTCGTTGGCCTCACGATACGCTTGGGGATCCACCGCCCCCTGCTCCAGCAGAAACTCGCCCCAGGCATGATCGCTGTCGATGGACAGCAGGGTGTTGTCCAGGTCGAAGATGGCCAGGCTCACGGCTTACCTCTCTGTGTCGTAGCGTTGAAGCGGCCGGTCCGATGCGTCAGACGGCACAAAGCCGGCGATTATGGCAGATCGGCGTGCCGAGCGAAAAGCGGGCCGTCCCTGCACCGTTGCCGTGCACTGCGTATTGATGCGCTTTGTCCCCTTGTGGAAGAATGGATTCAATGATGTTTTAACAAGGTGACGTCCGTGATCGACGCTGACGGCTTTCGCCCCAACGTTGGCATCATCATCGCCAACGCTCAGGGGCAGCTGCTTTGGGCGCGTCGGGTAGGACAGAATGCGTGGCAGTTTCCCCAGGGAGGCATCAAGGCAACCGAGACACCCAGGCAAGCTCTGTATCGCGAGCTGGAAGAGGAGATCGGCCTCACCGCCGACGACGTCGAAGTGCTGACCTGTACCCGAGGATGGCTGCGCTATCGCCTGCCGCGACGCATGATTCGCACGAATTCCCGGCCGGTGTGCATCGGCCAGAAACAGAAGTGGTTCCTTCTTCGCATTCGCTGCCAGGAAAGCCGCATCTGCATGGATGGCACGGCCAAGCCTGAGTTCGACGGCTGGCGCTGGGTCAGTTACTGGTATCCCCTGGGCCAGGTGGTGCCCTTCAAGCGCGAGGTCTATCGCCGGGCGTTGCGGGAGCTTTCTCCCCGCGCCCAGCGCCTCGCCCTGGAGGGAAGCTGATACCACTCACCGGGTCGGGAAGGCCCGGTCCCGGGGCGAACGATGCGCCTGGCGCGTCACGGCTTGTGCAGCGGGAGAAAAGAATCATGGAACGTAAGACGCCGATGCTCGAGGTTCTGCGCCGGGTCATTCAGGAGGTCAACGGGGCACGCAACCTGGATGCGGCCCTGGCCACCATGGTGCGCCGCATCCGCAAGGCGATGCGCACCGATGTCTGCTCCTTCTACCTGTACGATGCCGATATCGACGAGCTGGTGCTGATGGAAACCATCGGCCTGCACAGTCAGGCGGTGGGGCGCGTCAGCCTGCGCGTGGGCGAGGGCCTGGTGGGGCTCGTGGCCGAGCGCGAGGAGCCGCTGAACCTGGAAGATGCCACGGCCCATCCCAAGTTCCGCTACTTCGCCGCGACCGGCGAGGAGCGCTATTCGAGCTTTCTCGGCGTGCCGATCATCCATCAGCGCCGCATGCTCGGCGTCCTGGTGGTGCAGCAGAGCGACAAGCGCCGCTACGACGAGGAAGACGAGGCCTTCCTGGTCACCATGGGCGCGCAGCTCGCCGGCGTGCTGGCCCATGCCGTGGCGACCGGCAGCCTCAACCGCCCCAGTCTCAGCGGCGGCCAGGCGGTGTTCACCGGGGTGGCCGGTTCGCCCGGGATGGCCATCGGCGAGGCGGTGGTGATCGCCCCGCCTGCCGACCTCGACAGCGTCCCCGACCTGATTCCCACCGACGTCGACTACGAGACCGCTCGCCTCAAGGAGGCCATCCAGCGGGTCCGCGAAGAGATCCGCTCCGCCGGGGAGCGTCTGGCCAACCGCATTTCCGCCCAGGAGCTGGCGCTGTTCGAGGTCTATCAGCAGATGCTCGGCGAAGCGGCGCTCTCCCAGGAGGTCGAGAAGCGCATTCGCGAAGGGCAGTGGGCGCCCGGTGCCCTGGCCGACGTGGTGCGCCGTCACGTGCAGTACCTGGAACGGGTCGACGACGACTACCTGCGCGAGCGGGCCGCCGACGTGCGCGACCTGGGCCGTCGCGTGCTCGCTCACCTGCAGGAGGAGAGCCCCCAGACGCCGGAGACCTTCCCCGAGAGCACCATTCTGGTGGGCGACGAGATCAGCATCGCCATGCTGGGCGAGGTGCCCCGCGAACGGCTGGCGGGGCTGGTATCGGTGCGCGGTTCGAGCACCTCTCACGTGGCGATACTGGCGCGGGCCATGGGCATTCCCACGGTGCTGGGGATGGTCGATCTGCCGCTGCCGCGTCTTTCCGGCGCTCCGGTGGTGCTCGACGGCCATCGCGGCCGGCTCTTCGTGCGCCCCTCCGAAGAGCTCCAGAACCACTACGCGAGCCTCATCGCCGAGGAGCAGGCGCTCACCGAGGTGCTGGAGCACGAGCAGGACCTGCCCAGCGAGACGCCGGACGGCCACGCCATGCCGCTGATGGTCAATACCGGCTTGGCCATCGATGCCGTGGCCTCGCTCAAGAAGCGCGTCAGCGGCGTGGGCCTGTACCGCACCGAAGTGCCGTTCATGATCACCGAGCGCTTTCCCGGCGAGCAGGAGCAGACGCGCCTCTACCGCGACCAGCTGGAGAGCTTCGCGCCGCTGCCGGTGGTGATGCGCACCCTGGACATCGGCGGCGACAAGGACCTGCCCTATTTTCCCATCGAGGAAGCCAACCCCTTTCTCGGCTGGCGCGGCATCCGCGTCACGCTGGATCACCCCGAAGTGCTGATGGTGCAGCTGCGCGCCATGCTGCGCGCCTCCCAGGGGCTCGAGAACCTGCACATCCTTTTGCCCATGGTCACCAACGTCGACGAGGTCGACGATGCCCTGCGCATGCTCGACCGCGCCATTCGCGAACTGGGCGAGGAGGGCGCCGACGTGCAGCGCCCCAAGGTGGGGGTGATGATCGAGGTGCCCGCCACGCTCTACCAGCTCGATGCCCTGGCCGAGCGCACCGACTTCTTCTCGGTGGGCAGCAACGACCTCACCCAGTACCTGCTGGCCGTGGATCGCAACAATCCGCGGGTCGCCGGCCTCTACGATGCCTGCCATCCGGCGGTGCTTTCCGCCTTGTCTCGCCTGGCCCGGGATGCCCGGCGCCTGGGCAAGCCGAGCTCGGTGTGCGGCGAACTCGCCGGCGACCCCGCCGGGGCGCTGTTGCTGATGGGCATGGGGTTCGATGCGCTGTCCATGAACGCGCCCAGCCTGCCGCGGGTACGCGCCGCCATTCGCCGTGTCCCACTGGATGCCGCCAAGCGCCTGGTGGACGAAACCCTGTCTCTGAACACGCCCAAGGCCGTGCGCAGCCACTTGATCGACTGGGCCGAAGAGTGGCAGCTCGCCCACCTCTTGCCGCCGCGGGACTGACGGCATGTGCCTGATCGCCTTTCGCTTTGCCCCCGGTACCGCGGTGCCGCTGCGGCTGGTCGCCAACCGCGATGAGTTCCACGCACGCCCGGCGGCGGCGCTGGGAGTCTGGGAAGAGGCGCCCGACATCGTCGGCGGTCGCGACCTCGAGGCCGGCGGTACCTGGCTGGCCGTGCATCGCCGGGGACGCTTTGCCGCCGTCACCAACGTGCGCGACCCGGCGCTGAAGGTGGCGTCCGATGCGCCCAGCCGTGGGCAACTGGTGCGCGAGGCCCTGGAGTGCGACGACCTGGCGGAGTGGCTCGAGCGCCTGGCGGCGGGGCAGGGGTGGCGCTACGCCGGCTTCAACCTGCTGGCCGGCGATGGCCGGCGGCTGTGGCACTTGCACCGCGGGCGCGAACGCCTTCAGCTCGCACCGGTCGCTGCCGGTATCCATGGGCTCTCCAACGCCAGCCTGAACACCCCCTGGCCCAAGCTGATCCGTGCCCGTCAGGCGTTGCAGCATGCCCAGCGGGTCGGGGCGTGGCCTTCTGAGGCGCTGGCGGCGTTGGCCGATACCCGGCCCGCCGATGATACCCAGTTGCCCGACACCGGCGTGGGTCTCGAACGGGAGCGCCAGCTGTCATCGCCGTTCATCCTGGGCGAGCGCTACGGTACCCGCGCCACGACCTGGCTTGAGTGGGATGCCGACGCGCAGCGCATCCGGCTCGGCGAGCGTCGCTTCGGCCCCCACGGTGCGCCCCTTGGCGAAAACGAACTCGACGTCGTGCTGCGGCGTTCCCCGTCATGACAGTCTTCGTCCGGCCGCGTACACTCAGGCCATCGTCGACTCGCCACAGGGATGACCATGCCCGCGCTGCGCACGGATCGCTTCTGGACTCGCCTCGTCTGGCCGCTGCTGTGGCCCTTGCTGCTGGCCCAGCTGGCGGTCGTGCTGCTGTGTCTGGCCGTGGCGCTCTTCCTGTGGCTGGGGCAGCCCGAGCCGGCATCCTGGACGGCCGTCGGCTGGCTGCTGCTGGCACTGCTGCTGGGCACGACCTTCACCACCGCCGCCTTCCTTCTGCAGCTTCGCCATCGTCTGCGTGCTTGCCAGTCGGAGCTCGACCACGGGCTGGAGCAGCTCGAGCGGCGTACCCACGAACTCGGCACGCTGCTCCCGCCCTGGTTGCACGAAGCGGACCTGTCCGCCGGCGATGAGTCCGCCCTGATCGCCCGGTTGGGCAACCTCAACGAAGCGCTGCTGGCGCTGCAGTCGGGCTGGCAGCAGCAACCATCGTTGCCGCGGCTGCTCAGTGCCACGCCGCGGCCCGGCGTGCTGCTGTTCCACGGGCGAATCGTGGCCATCAACCGGTCCATGGAGCAGCTTTTCGGTGAACCGCTCGACGCGCTGCTGGGGCAGGATCCCCTGCCGCGCCTGCACAGCCTGGGGAATGGCGAGACAGGCCCCGAGCTGATGCAGATACTCGATGCCAAGGGACACTGGCATCACCGTCAGGTGGAACGGTTCGCCACCCCCGGCTACGAACTGATGCTGTTCGCCGAGCCACGCGACCGTTTTCGCGAACTCGACGAGCTGCTCACGGCCCGCGAGCGCGCCCGCGAGGAGTCGCGGCTGAAATCCCGCTACCTGGCGCTGCTCAATCGCGAGCTGGGGCCGCTGCTCGACGATCTCGACAGGGAGCTCGACAGCGCTCTGGGCCGTGTCGAGGCGCAGCGCCGGGGCGAGCTGCGCGAGCGGGCTGCCGACGTCCGCCTGCTGCTCGACAGTCTGGTCGACGAGCAGCATCAGCCTGGGCTCGACACGCGCGCGGTGACCTCTCGCCAGGGCGTGCACGTGCTGATCGTCGACGACGGCCCCGTCAACCGCATGCTCGCCACCCAGGTGCTGGAAGGGCAGGGGGTGGCGGTGGATTGCGTGGCCAGCGGTCGCGAGGCACTGGAGCGCCGGCGGCGCGAGCATTACGATCTGGTCTTCATGGACATCTACATGCCCGACATGGACGGCGTGGAAACCGTGCGCCACTGGCGCGAAGCGGAAGCGAACGAGGTCAGCGCGACGCGCAGCGTGCTGATCGCACTCACCGCCAACGCCTCGGAGAGCGACCAGCGGCGCTTTCGCGACGCCGGCATGGACGACTACCTGGCCAAGCCCTATCGTCCCAATGCGCTGATTGCCATGCTGCGCCACTGGCGCCCCGATGCCTTCAAGGAATCCACGACGACATGAGCTTGATCGCGACGCTAATCGGCTACCTGGCCCTCGGCGCGGCCGCCGGCACCATGGCCGGCCTGTTCGGCGTGGGCGGCGGGCTGATCATCGTGCCCGCCCTGGTGTTCGCCTTCGGCTTGCAGGGCGTCGATGCCGGCATCGCCATGCACCTGGCGGTGGGCACGTCGCTGGCCACCATCGTGGTGACGGGGGCCTCGTCGGCCTGGGCGCACTTCCAGAAGGGCAGCATCCATCGCCCCTGGTTCATGGCTCTGCTGCCCGGCCTCATGTTGGGCGCCGTGGCCGGTGTCTTCGTGGCGGGCAACCTCTCCGGCGGGCTGCTCGGCACGCTGTTCGGCCTCTTCGTGCTGGCGGTAGCGGTCAAGATGGCGCTGGGCCTGACCCCCAAGGCGGGAGCTGCGCGGCCCGGCAAGCTGACCATGGGCGTGGCCGGCGTGGCGATCGGCGGCATCTCGGCCTTGTTCGGCATCGGCGGAGGCACGCTCACCGTACCCTGGCTGTCGCGCTGCGGGGCCAGCATGACCCAGGCCGTGGGCACCTCGGCGGCCTGCGGGCTGCCCATTGCGCTGTTCGGGGCCGTCACCTTCGTCGTGGTCGGCTGGGGCCATCCTCTGCTGCCCGCCGGCGCCACGGGTTTCGTGATGTGGCCCGCCTTCCTCGGCATCGTCATCGCCAGCGTTCCCTTCGCCCGCGTCGGCGCGCGCCTGGCCCACGTGCTGCCGGCCCACGTGCTGCGCCTCGCCTTTGCCACGCTGCTCGCGGTGGTGGGCATCCGTTTTCTGCTCTGAAGGACCGACCATGCTCGACTACCCCGATATCGACCCCGTGGCCATTTCGCTCGGCCCCTTCCAGGTGCACTGGTACGGCCTGATGTACGTGGTCGGGTTCGTCGCCGCCTGGTGGCTGGGGCGGCGGCGAGCCGCGCGCTTCGGCCTCACCGCCGACGACGTGGGCGACATGCTCTTCTACGCCGCCCTCGGCGTGGTGCTCGGCGGTCGCCTGGGCTATGCGCTCTTCTACGGCCTCGGCCAGTGGGCCGAGGATCCGCTGTGGATCGTCCGCGTGTGGGATGGCGGCATGAGCTTCCACGGCGGGCTGGCCGGCGTGCTACTCGCCGCGCTGTGGTTCGCGCGCAGGAAGGGCATGGCCTTCTTCACCCTCACCGACTTCGTGGCGCCGCTGGTGCCCATCGGCCTGGGGGCCGGGCGCATCGGCAACTTCATCAACCGCGAGCTGCCCGGCCGCGTGACCGAACTGCCC
This sequence comes from Billgrantia gudaonensis, assembly GCF_900100195.1. GTDB lineage: Bacteria > Pseudomonadota > Gammaproteobacteria > Pseudomonadales > Halomonadaceae > Halomonas > Halomonas gudaonensis. The sequence continues at coordinate 8,332 of NZ_FNES01000016.1, read as the reverse complement.
TGGGGCATGCCCTTTCCCGGCATGGGGCCGGAGCCGCGCCATCCCACCTCGCTCTACGAGGCCGCGCTGGAGGGGGCGGTGCTGTTCGCCGTGCTGTGGTTCGTCTCCGCCTCGCCGCGGCGTCGCGGTCTGGTCTCCGGACTGTTCCTCACGCTCTACGGCGTGTTCCGCTTCGGCGTGGAATTCGTGCGCCTGCCCGATGCGCACATCGGCTACATCGCCTTCGGCTGGGTGACCATGGGCATGCTGCTCACCCTGCCGATGATCGCCGTCGGCGCGGCGCTGATCGTCTGGTCGCGCAAGCAGCCGATCCTCTGACCCGGGCTTCGCCCGGGAGCTGGAAGAGCCCGGACTGCGTCCGGGAGCTCGAAGCTTTAAGAGCGGCACTTCGTGCCTGGAAGCTGGAAGAAAAACCTTGCTACCTGATTGGGTGACAACAGGCTGCCTTCCAGCTTCCAGCTTCCAGCCTGTAGAATGGCCAACCCATTCATGAGTCCGGATGAACGCCGTGACCGATTCAAGACCGCCTCTCGAACAGCCCTACCTCGATCTGATGCGCCAAGTGCTCGAGCACGGCGTGGAGCGCAGCGACCGCACCGGCGTGGGCACGCGTTCGCTGTTCGGCCACCAGATGCGCTTCGATCTCGCCCGCGGCTTTCCGCTGGTCACCACCAAGAAGCTGCACCTGCGCTCGATCGTCCATGAACTGCTGTGGTTCCTGGCCGGCGACACCAACATCGCCTACCTCAAGGAAAACGGCGTGCGCATCTGGGACGAGTGGGCCGACGAGAACGGCGATCTCGGCCCGGTTTACGGCTATCAGTGGCGCAGTTGGCCCGACCCGCGCGGCGGCCACGTCGACCAGATCGCCAAGGTGCTCGAGCAGATCCGCACGAACCCCCAGTCGCGGCGGTTGATCGTCTCGGCCTGGAACCCTGCGCAGGTCGACGAGATGCAGCTGCCGCCGTGCCACTGCCTGTTTCAGTTCTACGTGGCCGAAGGGCGGCTCTCCTGCCAGCTCTATCAGCGCAGCGCCGACATCTTCCTGGGCGTGCCGTTCAACATCGCCAGCTATGCGCTGCTCACCCGGATGATCGCCCAGGTCACCGGCCTGGCACCCGGCGAGTTCATCCACACCCTGGGCGATGCCCATCTCTACCTGAATCACCTGGAGCAGGCGGAGCTGCAGCTCACCCGCACGCCGCGCCCGGCGCCGCGCCTGGCGCTCGACCCTGGCGTGAGCGACCTGTTCGCCTTCCGCTTCGAGCACATCGCCATCGAAGGCTACGACCCGCACCCCCACATCAAGGCCGAGGTCGCCGTATGAACGACGAAACCCTGGTTCCCGTGGCCATGATCGCCGCCGTGGCACGCAACGGCGTGATCGGCGTCGAAGGGCAATTGCCCTGGTACCTGCCCGAGGATCTCAAGTTCTTCAAGCGCATGACTCAGGGCAAGCCGCTGGTGATGGGCCGCAAGACCTTCCAGTCCATCGGCCGGCCGCTGCCGGGGCGGCTCAACATCGTCGTCACTCGCGCCGACGACTTTCATCACGATGGCGTGCGCGTCTGCCACGACATCGAATCGGCGCTGGCCCTGGCCGACCGACAGGCCACCATCGATGCCGCGGAGGAGATCATGGTGATGGGCGGCGGCGAGATCTACGCCCAGGCGCTGCCTCTGGCCAGCCGGCTCTACCTCACCGAAGTGGACGTCGAGGTGGAAGGCGACGCCCGCTTTCCCGCCCTCGACCCCGCCGAATGGGAAGAGGTGCAGCGCGTATCCGGCGAGCCGGCCGAAGGCCAGCCGGCCTACGCCTTCGTGGCCTATCGGCGGCGGTAGCCGTCGCTTCGCCGCGACATTTGTCACCGCCGGGCTTCTGGCACAGACTGACTCTTGATGGGCCTGCCGTTACGCCCGAGTTGGAGGAAACCGGTTTGACCGAGGAACGTTCACACCGCCTGCTCGCCACCCTGGAGGACCGTGCCGGCGCCGCTCTGGACGAGCTGGCCGCGCGCCGCCGCGAACTGCGTGAGCTCAAGGAGCGCGTCAGCGAGCTCGAGGCCCTGCGCCTGGAGCTCAGCGAAGAGAACCGCGAACTCACCGAGCAGAACCGCGAGCTCGACGAAGACAACGCCCGGCTGCGCGAGCGCCTGCAGCGCGGCGAGCCGGCGCCCGCCTTCGCCTCGGCGCGGCCCGCCCAGGGCCTCTCGGCGTTGATCGGCCACCGCCCGCGAGCGGCGGCGCCATCTCCGGCGGCGCCGGCCGAGCAGAGCCACTCCCACGAAGGCACTGCCGACAGCGCCGGTAATGGCCTCGACAGCCAGGCATCAAGCGACGCAGCCGAGCGCCAGGCCAGCCTGCCCATCGAGCAGGCCCCGTCGCCCGACGCTCTGCTGGCCCAGTGGTACGAGCGTTATCCTCGGACCTTCTTCAAGGGCCACACCCGGCCGCTCAAGGTGGGCATTCATCTCGACCTCGCGGCCCGTGAGCCCTGGCCGGAAAAACTGGTGCGCCGGGCTCTGGCCGGCTACGTCAATCTGCCGCGCTATCTCAAGGGGGTGCGCGAAGGTGCCGAGCGCATCGGCCTCGACGGCCAGCCCCAGGGCACGGTGGACGCCCAGGCCGCCGAGCACGCCCACCGCAAGCTGGAGCGCCTGCAGGCCGAACGCCAGCGCCGCGGCGGCAAGGGCAGGGCGCCCAAGCGCAAGGGTGACGATGCCAAGCGCACCAAGGCTCGCCGCCATGCCCCACAGCCGGATTCGCCCCGCCCCAAGGTGGGTACCGAACCGGCTCCCGATGCCACGCCCCCCGGCGAACGCGCCTCCCCCGAGGTACGCATGGAAGCCAAACTCTCGGCGCTGGTGGCCAAGCACAACGGCCGGCGCTGAAGCTCGAACTTGCACTTTCGTCCCAGGGCAATCGCAGTCGAACAAGGCGAGGTGCGCCGGGGACAGGTCGAAGAGGAGGTCTTTTGCCATGGGTGAGGAGCACTGCTTCGAACGGGCTGGCCATGGATGGCCAGCCCCGGTCCTGCAAGCGAAGCAGGATGCGAGAGCGAAGCAGGGCAAAAGTAGCGCCCAGGGAGGGGTTCACAGCGCCTCCTCGTAGACCTGTCGACGGATCAGCACCGAGTGAGCTTGCTAACTGCGATAGCCCTGCGTTGATGTCTCTATGGCTTGCCAGCGGCGCGGTGGCTGGGCATCATGTGCCTGCTCATCGTTGCCAGGTACTCGCTGCGGCGGGCTGGGGCGGCGGCACGCGGGGCAACGGGCGCGTTCCGCCGTTTCAGAGAGACATATCGAGGAACAGTGTTCGCGGCGAAGGAAAACAGTGTTTTTTTCTTGTTGCGTTCCTGCTAATCCCGGTATAGAGTTCTACCTGCGAGCATTGGACTATAACAAGGCTTCGCTGCGGCCATGCCCGGCCCGGCCTGCCTCCTGAGAAGGAGCGAGGCCGCCAGAGGCGGGACGCATGCCCGGCAAGCCGGCGGTACCGTTCAGCGGTGCCACAACGATCGAAACAGTAAGCTAGTCAAAAAGGAACCATCGCGATGAAAAAGACACTGTTAGCGACTGCCATTGCCGGCGCCATGGTCGCCTCCGCCGCTCAGGCCGCTACCCTGTACGATCAGGATGGCAAGAGCATCGACATCAGCGGTCGTATTGGCGTCGGCGTTGAGTCCGACTACGAAGGCAACAGCGACTTCGTCAGTGCCGGCTCGCGCCTGAAGCTGGATGTGGCCAACCAGGTCAGCGACGATCTGCGTTTCTTCGGTCACGTCGAGTGGCGCTTCAATGCTGACGAGCGCGACACTGACAGCGGCTTCGACGAAGTGCGTCACGCCTGGATCGGTGCCGAGAGCGCCAACTGGGGTACCCTGCAGGCCGGTAACTTCGACAACATCTACAAGCTTCAGGTGTTCCAGGCGTTCGACTACTACGCCATGTCTGCCGGCTACGGCTTCCATGCCCCGGGCGACAACGGTCGCGGCGACGCCATCGCCTACATCACGCCGAACCTCTCCGGTTTTCAGGCGGCCCTGCAGGCCAAGCACTACAGCCAGTCTGACCTCGAGCCGCAGCGTTCAGTCGACTTCGATATCGATGGCCTCGCGGACGGTACTCCAGTTACCGGTACAGTTGATGTATCGGATGGTGTTACAAACGACCTCAGCTCCGAGGTGCTGTTCGCCGGTACTGTCAGCTACGAAGTGGGCGGCCTGCGTCTCGCTGCCGGTCTGACCGAGTCCGACGAAGAAGTCGTTGACCCCAACAACGGCGAATTCGATGCGGGCTACAATGCCGGTCTCAGCGGTATCTACGCCTTCAACGACATGTTCACCCTGCGCGTCGGTTTCGAAGATCAGAATCCGACCGAGCAAGCTACCTACGACAACGAACAGAAGGTCTACGGTATCGGTGGTCTGCTGAGCGTCAGCGATCAGCTGACCCTTAGCGCCGACTACTACCGCAAGGATCGCGGCAGCGACCACGAGCTCGACTACGACAGCGACGAGCTGGCCTTCGGCGCCTACTACCGCGTGGCCGACAACTTTGATATCTTCACCGAATTCCACGACAAGGATCGCAAGGAAGTTGACGGCGAAGACGAAACCTACGCCATCGTCGGTTCTCGCTACTTCTTCTAAGCCCCTGGCTTAGCAGGAAAGCGCTACGAAACCGGCTCCTTCGGGGGCCGGTTTTTTTCATGTGCATGGTACGTTCTCCCGAAAAGCCTTGACCGGCATCAACTCGCCGACCAGGGTGAAGGCGTACGCTCGTGGGCTATGCAATGGCTTGGAAGTGCGAGCCGAGGAGGAGAGCGGTGACTGCCATCGTCAGGGGAAAAAGCGACAGGTCGGGGCCGGGTAGTCGGTCGCGGCCAGCCCGCGAGACGCGCTGCGAGCGCTGTGCGCTGTATGCGCGCTGTCTGCCGTTGGGGCTGGAAGTCGAGGCGCTGTCGAGTTTCGATGCCATCATCGAACATCCCCACCCCCTCAAGCGCGGCCAGCGCTTGATGCACCAGAGCCAGACCTTCGAAAGCCTCTTCGTGGTGCGTTCGGGCAGCCTCAAGCAGGTGGTGGAGCAGCCCGGTCAGCGCGACCAGGTCACCCACTTCTATCTGCCCGGCGAAGTGGTCGGGTTCGACGGCATCGCCGAATCGCGCTGCTACGGCAGCGTGGTGGCGCTGGAATCGACCTTCGTCTGCGAGCTGCCGTTCCATCGGCTGGACGATCTGGCCGAGCAGGTGCCCGAGCTGCGCGGCGAGCTCTTCCGCTGCATGAGTCGCGAGCTGTGCAACGACCAGCGCATGATGTGCCTGCTTTCCGGTCGCACCGCCGACCAGCGCCTGGCCAGCTTCATGCTGGGTCTTTCCGAGCGCTTCCGCTCCCGCGGCTGCTCGCCCTACTGCTTTCATCTCTCCATGTCGCGCTCGGACATCGGCAGTTATCTCGGCCTGGCGCTGGAAACCGTCAGCCGGGTGCTGGCCCGCTTTCAGGAGCAGAGGCTGGTCAGCGTCGACGGCCGCGAACTGTGCATCGAAGACCACGTCTCCCTGGTCGCCCTGGCCGAAGAGGGCGCGGGGCGCCATTCGGGGCCGTGAAGAGGGTGTGCCGCTTTCGGCGCGTCAGGCGGGGTCGAGGGGTTTGGGTGGCTTGATCAGGCTTTCCGCCGGGATCCCGAACATCCGGTTGAGTTTCCAGACCATTGACAGAGTCAACTGTCGCTTGCCGTTGAGGATTTCGTAGACGCGATTGCGACGGCCGATGGCCGGCTCGAGATCCTTGGCGCTCAACCCTTCCTGTTCCATGCGGAACTTGATGGCCTCGATGGGATCGGGAAGATCCATCGGGTGGTGTTTCGCTTCGTAGGCTTCGATCAGGGTCAGCAGCACCTCGAAGCGATCCCCTTCCTCGCTATTGGGCTCCGGCTCGTCGTCGAAGTAGGCGGACACTTCCTGCAGGGCTGCCTTGTAGTCGTCATGGGTTCGAATGGGTCGGATATGCATGGGTCACTCCATTTCCACCGTCTCGGCATCGATTGCGTCATACTGACGATGCGTGCCGATGAATTTGATGTATACCGCTCCGAAGCGATAGGCGACCGAAACGATCAGCCGATAGTCATTGCCTTTGATGTTGAAAACGACTCGCTTGTTGCCGACCAGGCTGGCGTGTCGGTACTTGGCCTTGATGTCATGCGGCGCTTTCCAAGTGGCGTGCTTCACCTCATCGACCCAGGCTTCCAGCGGCGCTCGGGAATCGGGGTATTGCTCCCAGAAGTCTCTCAGATTCTTGACAGCGATGATCCTCATAAGCTTAGCATGTCCCAAAATGGGACATATGGCAAGCCAACAAGTTTCATCCGAGCGTGGTCGCTAGTAAGAATACGAACCGGGGCTCGGCAGGGAAGAGCAAAGCGGTGGCGCCCTCTGCAGGATTTGAACCTGCGACCTGCCGCTTAGGAGGCGGCTGCTCTATCCGACTGAGCTAAGAGGGCAAACGGGCGTGAAACGACGCGCATTATAAGGAAAGCGGGCGATGAGCGAAACCGCTGGCACTGCTGCGAAACGTTGTCACACCGCTAACTCGACCTCTCGCGCAGGCGGGGGCGGTCGGTATACTGGCGCTGCTTTATAGCCTTTCGTTCTTTGCTCGTGCCAGGATGCTGTAACCGCGCGCCGCACTTGGCACAGCCTCGCGCTTACTTTGGCACTGGCGGCCTGACCCCTCCCCCTCATCGCCTTGCGGCTTCTTTGGCATATCCGCTGACTTGTGGCTCAATCAATAGTCCCTGAGTGTAGCGCGTCGCGACGATTGCGACGCGGCGCCACGCGGTTTGCGACACACCTAACGGGCATTTAGACGGGCCTTAACCGCCACTTCCTCCACCACGCTGACCGCCACTCGGTGGGCGTCAGCGTGCTGGATATGCCCCAGAAAAGATGAGAGGGATTGGCGCAGCTCGTAGTAGCTGGCATTGCCTGCCGCGTAGCGTGCCGCGAGAGCCTTTAGGCGCCGGCGGGCAGCGACGACATTCTTGCGCCTGGGCAGCTTATGGGTCGCCCAGGTGCGGTAGCCGGCAAAGTCCACGCCTTGGCTCGCAGGGTAGACCAAGCCCTTGGACAAACGAAGATCGAGATCGTCGCCGAGGCGCTGCTCGAGGGTGCTTAGCAGGCGCTTCATCTGCTCCTTGCAGGGGCCGAGAACAACCCAATCATCCATATAGCGCGCGTACTCGGTGTAGCCCATGTCATCCTGTACCCAGTGGTCAAGCACATCGAGATAGGCATTTCCGGCCAGCTGGCTGGTGAGCGCGCCGATCGGCAAGCCGTGATCGGCATCGTCTGTATGGACAATGCGCGACCATAGCGCCATCACCTTGGGATCGCGGATGGTGCGATCGAGCTGCTCGAGGAGGCGCTCACGGTGGATGCTGGGGAAGTACTTGGAGATATCACCCTGCAGAACGTATACCTTGCCCCAACGCTGCTGAGCGCGGGCTAGGCAACGCTGCACGTGCTGCGAGGCGCGATGTGCGCCAAAGCCGCGGCGGCAGGCGTAGCTGTGATGGATGAAGCGAGCTTCGAAGTAGGGTTCGACGACGCGATGCAGGGCGTGGTGGACGACGCGGTCGCGGAAGGCGGGCGCCTCGATGAGCCGGACCTTGGGCTCGTAGACGGTGAAGGCGGAGAAGGGGCTGGGTTGCCAGCTCTGCCACACCAGGTGGTTGTGGATGTTGAGGAGCTCCTCTTCCCAGCGGCGGTGGAAGCGCATGACGTCGATCTTGTAACGCTTGCGTTTGCGCGCCTCGTGGTAGGCCGCGATGAGGTTCTCCCAGCTGATGACCTCCTCCCAGAGGTGCTTGGCCGTTTTCGGCATGATGGCTCCCTGCCTGGTGCTGAATGAGAGGCGGCGCCACTTTCAGCCGTTGGCCTACTCGCCGCGCCGCGCGGTGGATCTTTCGCCTTCCCTGACGCGGATCAAGACCCCGATTCCTTGATGGATCGCGTGCAGCCGTGACCTTGATCAGCGGCTGTCGGTGCCAACCCCAGGGGTCGCAGACGGCCCGGACGCCATTGTTGCTATTCACATTCCACGGATTGTTGTTCAGGTTCACGCAACGGGCGCCGGCCTCGGCGCCGTTCGTCCAGTTGCCGCCTACGGTCTTGACCCTTTGAATCGCTTGATCAGCCCGCCGATGATGCGGCCGATCTCCGCGATGTGTTCGGTGGCCACCTTGAGGCGCTTGGCGCTGATGAAGCGCCGCGCATGGGCGTGGCGCACGAAGTGCCTGAGCACTTCGAGCTCGACGTCCACCTCGAAGAG
>NZ_FNES01000015.1 GCF_900100195.1 Billgrantia gudaonensis | reverse complement strand
CCGACTCGACAACCACAGGACGCAACGGTATCGAACATGACCTAACGCCACCCCCACACAACGGACTCGGCGAACCGGCTCGCTTGCGGGCCGCGGTGGCGCTCGTTCCGCGGATGGATTTTGCCCCATAGACGCGCTAGGTTGGGTTGAATTGGGTTCGGAAAGGGGTGAAAACATGGCCAATCTCACGGCCCGGACGCGGCATCACAGGTCCGTACCCTCGCGACCGGATGCCTCCGGTCACGCTCCGGCCAATACAAAACCCTATAGAAGCGGCGTCGTAGCCTGACGGGCGGCTTAGTCCAACAGGCATTTATCCGCCATGCTTCGCACGGCGAAAAAATGCTGAACAGTTAAGCTAATCAGAGATAGAGCTATGTCTAAATATTTAGGAGCTATACAACCGCTATTTAGCTTGATCGTTAAAGGAGCATTCTTGTTGGCCCTAGCATTTGGCCTGATCGGTATTGTATTGGTTTGCTTAGACGCTACTGGTGATGCTGAAATATCAGTTTTTGGTCAGTCCATAAAATCCAAAAGCGTGGGAGTTTCAGCTCTTTTTCTGGCGGCAGTGATGACTGTCATCACGATTAGGAGAGTTCTAGGCACTGTAAATACGGTTGCAGGGGTGGAATCCAAGTCTGAGGCTCCAGAAGGATCAGAGGAACTACTAGAAAAGCACAAAGGAAATAAAGTAACAGCGGCTAAAGAAATAAGAAAAGGCAAAAGCAAAAAAGCTTAACGAGTGGCTCCATTTGACGCCGAAAAGTGGCGCAAATGAGCCAAGCGTTATGCGTCGGGAGGAGATTGACTTGAAGAAGTCATTAGCTAAGTCAGAGTTAGAGTCTCTGTTGGCCGCCGATATCGAGGGCCTATCCGAGACAGAGAAGTATCATTTCCTGCGTCGCGTAATTGCAGACTATGAGGCGCACTCCAGCTATGATCAGTCGAATTCTCGGAAGCCATGGTCTGATGAAGAGCTATTTCTGATCCTTAGTACGCCACCCACCAAAGAAAACACGATTCGGCTCGCAAAAGCATTTAAGCGGGGCTACGGCAGTATTGAGCAAATTTTCAGGTGGGCAGGGCAAAGCGAAGCGCGGATAAAGGCGGAGCGCGGTGATGATTCTTTTGTACAGCAGATCAAGCGCGTGAGATCGCGATTAGGATGGCGGTCCGTAGGCGGCTCGAGCTAGGTGATGCATAACCAGTCGCTCGAGTTCGCTCCGGCCCTAGCCGGGCCTGCGCCGGACGGGCTTTCCGCTCCGCTCCAAGCCCGCCGCTCAGCTCGGCGTTATGCCAGTTCTCTCAAAAAGAAGGTTAAAGATCGACTACACGGACGATGGGCAGGGTCCGGTCGTCGTACTGGTCCATAGTTCCGTCAGCGCCAATCGGCAATGGCGTGCACTCACCGAAGCTCTGAAGGATCGCTACCGAGTCCTGGCGGTCAATCTATTCGGCTACGGAGAGACGACCGCCTGGCCAGGAACGTCTCCGCAATCCTTGTATGCACAGGCCCAACTAGTTCTGGCCTTGAGCGAGGAAGTAGCGAGTCCCATCCACTTTGTCGGGCACTCCTTCGGTGGCTCTGTGGCGTTGAAGGCCGCCATGCTGCTTGGGCCACGGGTTGGCAGCCTTGTTCTCTTCGAACCGAACCCGTTTTATTTACTCAAGCAGAATGGTCGAACGCGAGCATTCCTCGAATCATGCGCTCTGCGAGATCATGTGAAATACTTTGGCGCATTGGGAGATTGGTCAAGCGTGGCGGAACGCTTTGACGACTACTGGCTAGGTGACGGAGCATGGAGTGCAATGCCCGAGAAGCGGCGGGTCGCCTTCGCCGAAGCGTTGCCGCCTAATTTTTTCGAATGGGATGCCGTGATGCAAGAGGAGACCACGGTTGAGGAATGGAAAAGCCTAACTGCGAGAACATTATTGGTCAGCGATCAGGCGACCCGATTACCCATGCGGGAGATCGTCGATATCTTTGCCGAGGCCTGTCCTCACTGGTCTTTCCACTCCGTGGGCGAGGGAGGCCATATGGCGCCGCTCACCCATCCAGATTTGGTCAATCCGATCGTTCGTGAATTCCTTGACGCCGGTTATGCATGATCCAGATTCGACACCCAACAAACCATTCGGGGGACCTTCGAAACCGGCGCTGCGCTTGCTTTCGCTGGCCTCTGATGGCCGGCGTGGGGCGTCGAGTAGAACAAGCATTGGGCTATTGATATGAGACAACGGATCGGTTTCTGCACCACGACGGATGATGTGCGCATCGCCTACGCAACTGCCGGGCGGGGTAGGCCGTTGCTGCGCGTGGGCGGTTGGATGACTCATATCGAGCATGATTGGGACAGCCCGATATGGCGGCACTGGCTGCGAGAGTTGACGCGCGATCATACGCTGGCGCGTTTTGACATTCGCGGTTCCGGCCTGTCCGACAGGGACGTGAATGGGCAGACACTGGAAGCTTGGGTGCGCGACGTGGAGGCCGTGGTGGACAGCCTGGGCTGGCGACGTTTCCCGATTCTGGGCGTATGCCAGGGAGCGGCGATTGCCGTGACCTATGCACTGCGGCACCCGGAGCGAGTCAGCCACCTGATTCTTTACAACGCCTACTCATGCGGTGCGTTTTCTGAGGGCATGTCGAAATACCGGGTTGAGGAAGCCGAAACCCTGGCTCGCATGATCGAGATTGGCTGGGGCCGCAAAACCGGTGCCTTCCGAGAAGTCTTTGCCCGCCTACTGTCGCCCTCCGATGCCCCGGATCAGATTACCTGGTGGGACGATCTTCAGCGCCTGACGGCAGACCGGTCGACCGCTGCCGGGCTTTGGCGTGGCTTTCATGAGATTGATATTCGCAGCCAGTTGCCCAAGTTGCAGACACCCACCCTGGCCGCGCATGTCAAAGCCGATAACATGGTGCCCTTTGAGGCCGGGCGGGATCTGGCTAGCCGGATTCCCGACTGTCGATTTTTACCGCTTGAGGGCCGCAATCATATCCTGCAGCCTCACGATCCGGGCTGGCGACCCTTCATCAAGGAAATCCGGCGTTTTCTCGATGACAACCCACTAAGGGGCGTGATCCAACCTTCCCTCTTCCATGAGCTCACTCGCCGCGAATGTGAGGTGCTGGAGCAGGTTGCCCGCGGGCGCTCGAACACCCATATCGCCGACACCTTGTCGTTGGCGCCCAAAACCGTGCGCAATCACGTCAGCAGCATCTGCGGCAAGCTGGCGATCTCAACCCGCTCGGAACTGGTAGTCGAAGCCCGTAATGCGGGTTTTGGCGACGAATGAGTTGCTGACCTTCCCTCCCCCAGGACAGTCGTCCCGGTTTTTCTGATATTCATGACCTTCCCCGGGACACCTGCCTCATGTGCAGCGTGGTTTCGCTTCGTAGGCTGAACCTACGACATGCTAAGCAGCACAGGAGGCGAAATCATGTCAGTCGCAGAGAAAACATCTTCGTTCACAGAGCGCCAGGACAGCCTTAACCGACACTATCTCGATGTGCCAGAGGATGCCTGGATCACCGATCACGCGCGGGCGATGCCCGGCGAGAAGAAAGACCCGGTTCACGGAGCCGTCGAGCTGGCCAACAGCGGGGGCGTTCGCCACCAGTACGGTATCCACAGCGCCGTGGGTGGCGACCACGATGCCCCGAACCCCGGAGACTACCTTTGCGCCGCGCTGGCGGCCTGCCTGCACTCAACGCTGCGCATGGTGGCTAAGCGCCTGGGCGTGACCATCCTGAGCAGCGAGGTCATGGCCACAGCACAGGTGGATGTACGCGGGGCCCTGATGGTGGATTCAAGCGTGCCGGTGGGATTCCAGCGCCTGCATTGCGATGTGAGCCTGGAGGTGCCCGCCGATACCGGCCAGCGAACTCTCAACACCCTGATGGCAAGCGCCGAGCACTGCTGTGTTGTATTCCAGACGCTGCAAAGTGGCACCAAAGTGACCACTGACTGGCGCATCGACTAGATGTCCTGAAACCGGTAACGGCGCAAGACCATGTTTCAACGAGAGCGAACGGGAGAGATTTTATGATCCATACACAAAAATTAGTCGGAATTGCCACCATCTTGATGGCTTTGATTGTCAGTGCTGTCGCTGAGGCAGATGAATCGAAGCCGATCGCGGCAGAGCCGCTCACCCAGCGACACGTCTTTGACGGCGATGTCTCAGTCAGGATCACCCAGAAACTGGAAGGACTACCTGAACAGGCCATCTCGTTTGACGATGCATCGCATCTCACGGTGGTGCGGTTCACCATTCAGCCGGGCGCTGTTTTCCCATGGCACACCCACCCGGGCACGGTACTGATCACCGTCACTGAGGGCGACTTCGAGTTCATTTTCGCGGAAGACTGTGAGAATCGGAAGTACGGCCCCGGGGACGCGCTGGTGGATCCGGGCGACACCGTCCACACGGCGCTGAACCCGAGCCGTACTGCGGAGACCGAGGTGGTTGCCGTGCTACTCGGTGCCCCCGCCGAAGGGGCGCTGACCCTTCCGGTTGATAAGGAACGGAGCGACGCCCTGGACACGGAGTGCGGCATCAAACGCACCTGATCCGGTGTGTGCGCCGGGCCAGGCCCTATTGAATCCGCAGCAGGGCATCCTCGATGTCCTTGCTGCACTTATATCAAGACACCCGCTGGTTGGCTGTACCAAACTGTGGTGGTCGACTTGTTCAACCGACGGGTCGTGTGCCTGCCAAACCTCAGGTGGGATCCCTTCTATACTTCAACTTTGGGTTTCGTGCTGTCTGTAGATTTTTGTCCGACGGAAAAGGGGGTCTCGGTTGGCTGAAAAAAGAGGGTAACGGCGGTAAAAATTTATAACCATGCAAGTCACGGCGGCGTCTACTACATTGCGGCTTCGTCTCCATTTCGTAGCCGCACGTGCTTAGCAGCGTTATACATTTCGCCCCATGTTGACTTAGCGAATGCAATTTGTAGGTCTAGAAATTATGTATACTATTTCAGGCGGTCTTGTACACGAAATGCCAGCAGACTTGGCTAGTGCTTTAAGCCAGAGCAAGAAAACGATTGATCTCTGGGAAAGCCTGACGCCTATCGCACGTAATGAGTTCATTTGCTGGATTGAAGATGCGAAGCAAGAAAAGACCAGGGTGAAGCGGATTTGTCGTACTGTTGAGGAGCTTGCGGATGGTAAGAGGCGTCCGTGCTGCTGGCCTGGCTGCATTCATCGTACTGACAAAAAGCCCGGGAAATGGCAGCAAGGTGTTCTTGTCGATAAAAAGCTCAAAAAGTAGGGCGCACATTTAAAATGCTCAATGCATCACTGTTGACTGTTGTCGGACGCACCTGCGCTAGCGCTCCGGTGCGTCGCAAAGCCAAGACGTTATATAAGAATCGTTTGATTTTTTGATCCTGGTCGAAACTTGCCTTCCCTGCGGCTGCTACACTGCTGTCGGTGTCGATAGCTGCTGATCGGATGCGCAATCATGAGCGAACGTGTCGAGAAAGCTCCCGTGCCGCTGGAAAAGGTGCGCCGCTACCTGGAGCCGGGGCCCATCGTGCTGGTCTCGTCGGCTTGCGATGGGCAGCACAACATCATGACCATGGGTTGGCATACGGTGATGGCGTTCTCGCCGTCGCTGGTGGGCTGCATCATCTCGGCCGGCAACCACAGTTTCGAGATGATCCGCCGTAGCCGCGAATGCGTCATCAACCTGCCGACGACGGCCTTGACCGATCAGGTGGTGGGCATCGGCAACAGCAGCGGTGCCGAGGTCGACAAGTTCGAACGTTTCGGGCTGACCGCCCAGTCGGCGGAACGGGTGGGCGCCCCGCTGATCGATGAGTGCCATGCGCATTTCGAATGCCGCCTGTTCGACGACTCCCTGGTGGAGCGCTACGACTTCTTCATCTGGGAAGTCGTGTCGGCCCGCGCGGCGGTAGCGCCCGAGTACCCCGAGACCCTCCACTACACCGGCGACGGTGTCTTCATGGTGGCCGGCGAGATCATCGACCGGCGCGAGCAGTTCTTGCCACATATGCTGTAGGTCTTGTCCGACACGGCCATGGGTCTCACCCCTCCCGCTCCCCAATCGCCTCGATGATGCCCTCGCAGAACCAGCGCTGTGACGGGGAGCGGCTGGCGTGCGCCTGCCAGTGCAGGGCGACTTTGGCTGCGTCAATCACGTACGGTGCGTTTCTCGGACAAGAAGAAGGGGCGGGTGAAGTCGGCTGCGTCGCCGAGGCGCTGGGCGAGTTCCTCGAGCAGTCGGATACGCACTCCACCATGGTATAGCGCGTAGTAGCCGATCATGGGCAGGCGAGGGGTGGTCTCGAGAATCTCCAGCCCTTGCTCGCGGGCGAAACGCTGGACACAGAGTCTTGGCAATACGCTGATGCCACGCCCCGCCGCGACTAGGCCAACCAGCGCCAGCAGGTTATCGGCAGTCAGGTTGGCGGCGGCCATGCCCTGGTGGGAGAGCCAGCGATTGACGTCCTGTGCGAATCCGGAGCGCTTACCCTGGCTGATTAGTGTGTAGCGTTCGAGCGCTCCTATCGGGATGGGGCGAGGACCGTCCACCAAGTTCTCTCTGGCCATGAAGGCCATCTCCACCTCTTCCAGTAACAGGGCTTCCACGCCCGGCTGGGCGAAGGCCTCGGGGACCTGCGGTATCACCACCAGATCCAGTTCTCCGTCCTGAAACTGCTGGTACAGGGTACGGCTCATGTCGATGGTGATGTCCAGCCGGATGTCGGGTCGCTCTGTGGTGTAATCCCTGAGGAAGCCCGGTAGCCAAGTAAGGGCGGCCAGATCGGTGAAGCCGATACGCACACGATGCAGGGTGCGCTCGGGTTGCTCGTTAAGCTCGAGGATCCGATTCGCGCCGTCGAGCGTCGTGTAGGCCAGTTCCAGCAGCCGTTCACCCTCCTCGGTTAGCCGCGCGTTGCGGCGCGAGCGGTCGAAGATGCATAGGCCGGTGGCCTGCTCCAGCTCGGAGATACGCTTGGAGACGGTGGACTGCGTTGCGTTGAGGCGCTGGGAGGCACGCTCGAACGTGCCGAGCTCGACCACCTGAACGAAAGTTTCGAGCTGCTTGAGGGTCAACATGGCTTCGCCGAATAATGAAAATTTCGACTCATAATATATGCAATTTATTCGCTTTTTTGAAAGAGTGGAGTGCTTTTAAGTAGTGGGTGAGTGCTCTTCGGCGTCAGGCTAGGGCTGGCCCCGTCCAGCTACCTGTGCTGGCCATGAAAATATAACAGCAATAAGGAGTTAGAAGATGAAGACTCAACCCATATCGATGCGAAAGGTGATGCTGGGCGCGATGACGACGCTGCTTACGAGTGGCCTGAGCACAGCGACACTGGCAGCTGACTACCCCACCAAGCCAATTCAAATGATTGTCTCCTTTGGGGCAGGGGGCAGTACCGACACCATGGCGCGCATCTTCGCCAAGTACGCCGAGGAGGAGCTCGACCAGCGGGTAGTGGTGGTCAACCGGCCTGGTGCGGGCGGTGAACTGGGCTGGGTACACCTAGCCAATGCCGAGCCGGATGGTTACACAATCGGCCTGATCAACTCACCAGTGGTGGAGGTATACCCCTTCACTCGCGAGGAGACCGTCGGCTACTCGCTTGACGAGATTCGGCCTCTCGCTAATGTGATTACCGATCCCGGCGTACTGGCGGTCGCTGCCGACAGTCCCTACCAGTCCTTGGATGACTTGGTCGCCGCAGTGCAGGACGATCCGGAATCGGTGGTTATCTCCCATGAGGGCGTTGGGGGGGACGATCATCTTGCCGCACTCAACTTCGCCGAGGAGGCGGGCATCGACCTGAGCTTCGTGTCCTACAACGGCAACGCCGAGGCGACCGCCGCGCTGCTGGGCGGCCACATCACCGCCTTCGAGGGCAACATGTCGGAAGCGGCAGCCCAGATCCAGGAAGGCAAGGTGCGTGGGCTGGCGGTATGGGCCGACGAGCGGGTCGAAGCCATCGCCGATGTGCCCACCGGCAAGGAGCAAGGCTATGACGTCCAGTCCGCCGCGTCGCGCGGATTCGCCGTGCCGGCGGATGTGCCTCAAGACATCTACGACACCCTGCTGGACGTGACTCGCAGTGTCGTCGAGAACCCGGAATTCCGTGCTGAGATGGAGCAGCTCAACATGCCGGTCAACCCCATCTATGGGGAGGAGTACGTCGACTTCATTCAGGATAGCCACGATCGACTGAAGTCGCTCTGGGAGAAAGATCCCTGGATCGAGCAGTGATAGGACGCTCGGAGAGATAATCCCATGACTCTCGATACGATCGACCGTTGCGTGGCCGTGCTGGTGGGAGCGATGTGTGCGGCTGCGGTGGTCACGGGCCTGGGCATGCGAGGCGACGCGGGGGTCTTCCCCGTGATCGCCGGCACGTTGGGGGTGTTGGCCTGCGCGGGGATCGTGCTGGGCACCCTTCGCCGCCGTATCCCTGACGAGCTTCCCCCGCCGCTGGCATGGCAGCGCTTCACCGTATGGTGCTTGTGCGTGCTGGGGCTGCTCGGGCTGATGATCATGGCCGGCACCTTCGTTGCGTTGCCCTTGTTTCTGCTGGTCAGCCTGCGTTGGTTGGGCCACTTGCGGTGGCCAGCGGCCCTAGCCATCGCCGTGGCGTTCTCTGCCGTGATCTACGGGGTCTTCGTATACCTGCTGTCCGTGCCCCTGCCTGCCGGCTGGCTGGCAGGCTAGACGGCAGGCGACCTCAGCCAAGAGGCTTCCTATGGATGTACTGTTTCTTGCCCTCGGCAATGTGCTGACGCCGATGGCCTTGCTGACGCTGCTTCTCGGCACGCTGGCCGGCATGGCAATCGGCTCGCTGCCGGGGCTCTCCTCGACGATGGGCGTGGCTCTGTGCATTCCCATTACTTTCAGCATGCCGCCGGATCTGGCGCTCATCCTGCTCGGCGCGGTGTACGTCAGCTCGGTCTATGGCGGGTCGGTGACGGCGATCCTGTTGCGAACCCCGGGCACGGATGCCTCCATCGCCACCGCCCTCGATGGCTATCCGCTGGCCGAGGCCGGGCGGGGCGGCGAAGCGCTGGGCATGGCGACTCTCGCCTCGTTGTTCGGCGGGCTTTTCAGCGTGGTCGTGCTGATCGCCATCGCCCCGCCGCTGTCCACAGTGGCGCTGGCCTTCGGCCCTCAGGAATACACCATACTAGCGATCTTCGGGCTGGTGACCATCGTCGGTGTGGCGTCGGATCGTCCTCTCAAGGGCGTTCTCTCGGCGGCAGTGGGGCTGGTACTGGCCTGTGTCGGTCTGGACGCCTTTACCGGCATGCAGCGCTTCACCTTCGGCTATAGCGAGCTATTCGATGGGGTGCCGCTGCTGCCGGTATTGATCGGGCTGTTCTCGGTCTCTCAGGCCTTCAACCTCTGCGTGCCCGAAGGCGGGGGCGTGCTGACGGGCAAGGGGCAGCCGCTCAAGGGGCGCCGCCTGCCGCTGTGGCACGATATCCGGCGCTGTCTGCGTACACTGCTGCGCTCCTCGGTGATCGGTTCGATAGTCGGCATTCTACCCGGGGCCGGTACTAGCATTGCCTCTTTCATCTCCTACAACGAGGCGCGTCGTCACTCCCCGACTCCTGAGCGTTTCGGCAAAGGGGAGTTGGAAGGGGTGGCGGCCTCGGAGTCGGCCAACAACGCCGTGACAGGCGGCACGCTGATTCCCACCCTGACATTGGGCATTCCCGGCAATGCGGTGACGGCCGTGTTCGTCGGCGGCTTGACCATCCACGGCATGATTCCTGGGCCGAGCCTGTTCACCCAGCACGCTGAGACCACCTACACCCTGATCCTGTCTCTCTTCCTGGCCAACATCCTGTTTGCGGTGACTGGCCTGTGGTTGTGTCGCTATCTGGTGGTGGTGACCAAGGTACCAGGTGCCGTGCTGGGGCCGATGATCCTGATATTCAGTGTGATAGGCACTTATGCGCTGCGCAACGAGGTCTTCGATGTCTGGCTTGCGGTAGCCTTCGGCGTGGTGGGCTTCTTCATGGAGCGCTGGCGCTACCCCGCCGCGCCTCTGGTGATCGCCCTGATCCTCGGTCCCATCCTCGAGGTCAACTTCCGCCGCTCGATGCAGATTGCTCACTGGGACCTGACTACTTTCTTCACCCGGCCATTGTCACTAACGCTCTGCCTGCTGGTGGTGCTGGCGCTGGCGTATCCGCTCTGGACTCAGTGGCGGCGCTGCCGCAGCAGCAGCGTCCAGCACTGATTC
This sequence comes from Billgrantia gudaonensis, assembly GCF_900100195.1. Classification (GTDB taxonomy): domain Bacteria; phylum Pseudomonadota; class Gammaproteobacteria; order Pseudomonadales; family Halomonadaceae; genus Halomonas; species Halomonas gudaonensis. The sequence goes on along the minus strand of NZ_FNES01000015.1, from coordinate 91,175 downwards.
CCACTGCTTTTCTAGGAAGGTCAGGGTGCCCTGTGCCTGACCGATGGAGATTTCGACCATGACGACAACGCCAACCCCCACCGCGACCGCACACCAGCCCCTCGCGGCGGAAGGTGCTTTTCTTCCCCGGGAACTACTGAGCCAAGTACGGCGGCACTTCCTTCACGTCGATACCTGCCCCTTCACTGGCAAGCGGGTGTTCTTCGAGAATGCGGGTGGCTCGCTGACGCTCGAGTCGGTGGTAGCGCGCAGCGCCGAAGTTGCCGGCATTCCCGACAACGAGCACCGCGATAACCCCGCTTCCCATGCCGTGTCGCGGATCGTTTCCGCTGGGCGCGACGACCTGGCCTCCTTCCTTGGTGCCAGCGGTGGGGTCATTTTCGGTGGCGAGACCGGTACCGAGTGCCTGTTCCGCGTGATCCGCGCAGCGGCACTCGCCGCCGAGGCGGGCGGCAGCATCGTCGCGTGCTCGGTGGAGCATCCTGCGACCTATGATGCCACCGCCCAGTGGGCGCGCCGCACCGGCCGCGACTGGATCGAGGTTCCCTTCGATGTCGAAGCAGGCCGCGTGACGGCGGCGCACTACGCCGATTGTGTGCGTCCGGATACCCGCATCGCGACCATTCTGCATACCAGCCCTGTCACTGGCATGAGCATGGACGTTGCCGAGATCACGCGAACCATCCGTACCGTGGCCCCCGAGTGCATGATCATCGTCGATGGTATCCAGCATGCGCCCCATGGCTTCCTGGCCGTCGATGACTACGGTGTCGATGCCTATGTCATTTCGCCCTACAAAGCATACTGTCGCTTCAACAACGGCTACGCCTGGCTCTCCGATCGCCTGAGCGTGGTCGATCATGATCGGCTCTCGGGCAAGCCCACCGATGCTTGGGAGTTGGGTAGCCGCGACCCGTCGGCCCTGGCCGGGGTCAGCGCAATGGTCGACTACCTCACCTGGCTGGGCGGGCACTTCACCGAGGAGCCGTCTCGCCGTGCCTGTTTGGTCGCCGCCGGTCAGGCGATGTGCGCCCACGAGCGTGCTCTGGTGCATCGGTTGCTCCATGGCGGTGCGGGTCAGACCGGGCTGGTCGACTTTCCCGGACTGCAACTGATTGGACAGGCGGATTCACCGTACCGCGAGGGTGTGGTGTCGTTCGCCGTCGAGGGAGTCGATGCCAACCAGGTGGTTGCTGAACTTGGGGCGCGGGGCATACGCGTCCACGCGCGAAGCGACGACGTCTATTCTGGCAACATTCTGCGCCCGCTCGGGCTCAAGGCGGTCACCCGAGTCTCGCTAGCGCACTACAACAGTGCCGACGAGATCGACACCTGCCTCGCAGCCCTGGCTGAAGTGCTGCCGCGGCCGTAAAGCCTCTCCCTGTCGCCATGTTTTGCCCCAAGGCATGGCGAAGGCCGACCCTATTTGGTTTACGCTTTGCTTCACTCTCCCAGCCTCACCCCTCCCGCTCCCCAATCGCCTCGATGATGCCCTCGCAGAACCAGCGCTGTGACGGGGAGCGGCTGGCGTGCGCCTGCCAGTGCAGGGCGACCTCGAACTCGGGCACCTGAAAGGGCAGTTCGTGGATGGTCAGCGGCGAGCCTTCGGTGAAGCTGGCGGCAACCTGCAGCGGCATGATCGCCACCAGGTCGCTGTCGTGGAGCACCTTCGGCAGTACCGAGAAGTGGGGGATCTCGAGGCTCACCTTGCGCTGAATGCCGTGTTGGCGCATGACCTCTTCCACCATCCCGTGCCCGGAAGACGAGGTCACGGCGACGTGGCGCGCGGCGATGAAGCGCTCGCGGGTCAGGGGGCCTCCCCCGAAGCGCTCCGGGTTGAGCAGGCACACGTAGCGGTCCCGAAAGAGCACGTGCCGCGCAATCGCCGCGCTCGTCAGCGGGCGGCTGCAGATCAGCGCGTTGACCCGGCCGGCCGCCAGCCACTCCTCGGCGTGTTCGATCTCCAGCGGTACCACTTCCAGCTCGGCTTGCGGCGCCTGCTCGTGCAGGTGGCGCATGAGCGTCGGCAATAGCGCCATCTCCCCCAGGTCGGTCAGCGCCAGTCGGAAGCGGCGGGTACAGGTGGCCGGGTCGAAATCGCGGCTGCTCTCGATGGTGTCCTGAAACTGCTGCAGGGCGTCGCGCAGCGACGGATAGAGCTGACGGGCGGCAATGGTGGGTTCCATGCCCTGGCGGGTGCGCACGAACAGGCGGTCCTCGAAGAGGTCGCGCAGCCTGGCCAGCGCATAGCTCACCGAGGGCTGGGTGACGTAAAGACGCTCGGCCGTCTGGGTGACGCTGCCGGTTTCGTACAGCAGGACGAAGGTGCGCATGAGGTTGAGGTCGACATGGTTCATTGCATAGACACGTTTTATTTTTGATAGAAAAAGCATCGATTTGCTCGATTGTAGCAGCGCCGGCTAGCGTGAAGGCACGTACTGCACCAAGGACAAGGAATCGAGCATGCCGAGCGTTCACGCCGTCACCTATTCGCTCCTGCGCCGCCAGGGCATCACGACCGTCTTCGGCAATCCCGGCTCCAACGAACTGCCGTTCCTCAAGGGGTTTCCCGAGGATTTTCGCTACGTACTCGGTCTGCACGAAGGCGTGGTGGCCGGCATGGCCGACGGCTACGCGCTGGCCAGCGGCCGGCCGGCGTTCGTCAATCTGCACGCCGCGGCGGGCACCGGCAACGCCATGGGGGCGCTGACCAACGCCTGGTATTCCCACTCGCCGCTGGTGATCACCGCCGGGCAGCAGGCGCGTTCGATGATCGGCGTGGAGTCGATGCTGGCCAACGTCGAAGCGCCGCAACTGCCCAAGCCGCTGGTCAAGTGGAGCTACGAGCCGGCCTGCCCCGAGGACGTGCCGCGTGCCCTGAGCCAGGCGATCCACAGCGCCTCGCTGCCGCCGCGCGGTCCGGTCTATGTCTCGATTCCCCATGACGACTGGGATTGCGACGCCGGAGAAGACGCCGAGCTGGTGGTGGCGCGCGAGATCGACCACGCCGGGGTGCCGTCGCCCGCGCAGCTCGAGCGGCTGGCCCAGCGGCTCGATGCCGCCGACAACCCGGTGCTGGTGCTGGGGCCCGAGGTCGATTCCCGCCAGGCCAACGGGCTGGCCGTGGCGCTGGCCGAGCGCCTGCGCTTGCCGGTGTGGGTGGCGCCTTCCGCCTCGCGCTGCCCCTTTCCCAACCGTCATCCCTGCTTCCGCGGCGTGCTGCCGGCGGCCATTGCCGGTATCACCGCACACCTGGAGGGGCACGACTTGATCGTAGTGGTCGGTGCCCCGGTGTTCCGCTATCACCAGTATGCGCCGGGGCGTTACCTGCCCGAGGGGGCTCGGCTGGTGCACGTGACCGGCGATGCCGCGGAGGCGGCCCGGGCGCCGATGGGCGATGCCCTGGTGGGCGACGTTCACGCCACCCTCGAGGCGCTGTTGCCGCACATCGCGCCGAGCCAGCGGGCCATGCCCGAACCGTTGCCGAAGCCGGCTGCGGTCGAGGATGGCGAGGGGCGCCTGGCGCCGGCCAACGTGTTCGACACCCTCGATGCGTTGGCCCCGGAGGATGCCATCTACGTCAAGGAGTCGACCTCGACGGTGGAGCTCTTCTGGGAGCGCGTCGCGATGCGCGAGCCCGGCAGTTACTTCTTTCCCGCCGCGGGTGGGCTCGGCTTCGGCTTGCCGGCGGCGCTGGGCGTGCAGCTCGCCCAGCCGCAGCGCCAGGTGATCGGCGTGATCGGCGACGGTTCGGCCAGCTACGCCATCACCGCGCTATGGAGCGCCGCGCGGTACCGGATTCCGGCGGTTCTGATCATTCTCAGGAACGATACCTACGGCGCCTTGCGCGGCTTCGCTCGCCACATGGCCGTGGACGACGCCCCCGGGCTCGACGTGCCGGACATCGACTTCTGCGCGCTGGCTCGCGGCTATGGGGTCGAGGCGCGCCTGGCCGATTCCCGCGAGGCCCTGGCGGCAGCCCTGCAAGAAGGCTTCGCGACGGATCGCCCGCTGTTGATCGAGGTGCCGACCCTGCCTTCCTGACGAAGCGGGGGACAGCCGCAATGGGACATCCATAACCACAACGATATAGAGGTCAACGCCATGAAACACGCCATCTTACGGAGCCTGCTCGCCGCCTGTGCAGCGGGGCTCGTCGTCTCCGCCCACGCCGAAACCCTGCGCATGACGCATCTCTGGCCGGCGGGTTCCGCGGTCAATCAGGAGATCTACCGGGCTTGGGCCGAACGGGTGGAGCAGGACTCCGAGGGCCAGCTCGAAGTCGAGATCTACCCCTCGCAGACGTTGAGCAAGGCCGATCAGGCCTATGACGCGACGGTCAACGGCATCGCCGATATCGCCGTCACGCTGCAGGGCTATACCGCCGGGCGCTTCCCGCTCACCGAGATCGTGCAACTGCCCGGTATCGTCAACAGCGCCTCCCAGGGCGCATGCATCCTGCAGACCCTCTTTGAAGAAGGGGACATCGCCGGGGAGTACGACGATACCCGAGTGCTGTTCCTGTTCACCACCGGGCCGGCCTACTTGCATACCCGAGACACCGAGATCCGCACGCCGGCCGACCTCGAAAGCCTACGCATCCGTCGCCCCAGCGAGGTGGCCGGCGAGATGCTCGCCAGCATGGGCGCTCAGCCCCTGGGCATGCCGGCGCCGGACATCTACACCTCGCTGCAGCGCGGGGTGATGGATGGCCTGAGCTTTCCCTGGGAGGCGATGAAGGTGTTTCGCATCAACGAGCTGACGAACTATCACCTGCAGGTGCCGTACTACGCGGGCACCATCGTGGCGACGATGAGCCAGGCGAGCTACGAGCGGCTTTCCCCCGAGATGCAGGCGGTGATCGACGAGAACAGCGGCATGGAATGGTCCCTTCGGGCAGGGCAGGTCTTCGATGCGCTCGACGAGGCCGGGCGCGAGGAGGCCGTGGCCCAGGGCGACACCATCCACGAGGTGGAGGATCCGCTCGACGATCCCGACTGGTCCGGTCCGCTCGAGCAGGGTACCGAGAATTATCTCGAGCGGCTCGAGGAGCGAGGCCTCGACAATGCGCGCGAGATCTACCAGCGTGCGCTCGAGCTGCGCGACGAATGTCCCGTGGAGCCGAGCTGAAGCACAACGGATGTCGCCGGCCGCGTCTGGTGTCGGGAAACGCGACTAAAGTCCAGACGAGATACGGGAAAAGTCCAAGTAATCCCGCCGATTTTGCCTTATGCGGCGGTTGGCTTCGGGGAAAATGAGAGCAAGACGAAGCCAACAACAATGCCAAGGAGAGACCCATGACGACACTCGAACTACTGATCGGCGGCCAGCCCCGGCCTGCCCACGAGTCCACCACCTTCGAGCGCGCCAATCCGCTGAGCGGCCAGGCCGTCACCCAGGCGGCGGCCGCTTCGGTCGAGGATGCCAAGGCGGCGGCGGATGCCGCGGCGAAGGCTTTCGAGACCTGGTCGCAGAGTGGCCCCGGCGAGCGCCGCGCCAAGCTGCTCAAGGCCGCCGACCTCATGGAAGCCCGTCAGGCCGAGTTCATCGAGCGCATGGTCGATGAGACCGGCGCCACCCCGGGCTGGGCCGGCTTCAATGTAATGGTGGCCGCCGGCATGCTGCGCGAGGCGGCATCGCTGACCACCCAGGTCCAGGGCGACGTGATCCCTTCCGACGTGCCCGACAGCCTGGCCATGGGCGTGCGCGTGCCGTGCGGCGTGGTCGTGGGCATCGCGCCCTGGAACGCGCCGATCATCCTCGGCACCCGGGCCGTGGCCACGCCGCTGGCGTGTGGCAACACGGTGATCCTCAAGTCCTCTGAGCAGTGCCCGGCCACCCACCACCTGATCGGCGAAGTGCTGGTCGAGGCGGGGCTCGGCGACGGTGTGGTCAACGTGATCACCAATGCACCAGCGGATGCCCCGGAGGTAGTGGAAGCGCTGATCGCGCATCCCGAGGTGGCACGCATCAACTTCACCGGCTCCACCGGGGTGGGGCGGATCATCGCCGAGAAGGCCGCGCGCCATCTCAAGCCGGTGCTGCTGGAACTGGGCGGCAAGGCGCCCCTGCTGGTGCTGGACGATGCCGACCTGGACGCCGCCGTGGACGCGGCGATCTTCGGCGCCTTCTTCAACCAGGGGCAGATCTGCATGTCCACCGAGCGGCTGATCGTCGATGCCTCGGTCGCCGATGCCTTCGTCGAGAAGCTCGCCGCCCGTGCCGCGGCGCTCGAGGCCGGCGATCCGCGTGACGAAGGCAATGCGCTGGGCACCCTGATCGATGCCGAGTCGGGGCACAAGCTCAATGCGATGCTCGACGATGCCGAAGCCAAGGGGGCGCGTCTGGCCAGCGGCGGCAGAGCCGACGGCGTGATCATGCAGGCCACCGTCGTCGATGGGGTGATGCCCGACATGCGGCTTTATCGCGAGGAGTCCTTCGGGCCGGTGGTGGCGGTGATCCGCGTCGACGGCGAGGAGGAGGCCGTGCGGGTCGCCAACGATAGCGAGTACGGCCTATCGGCGGCGGTGTTCAGCCGCGATACGGCACGCGCTCTGAAGGTGGCTGGGCGCATCCAGTCGGGCATCTGCCACATCAATGCTCCGACCGTGCACGACGAGCCGCAGATGCCCTTCGGCGGCGTCAAGTCCAGCGGCTATGGGCGCTTCGGCGGCAAGGCCGGCATCGATGAGTTCACCGATCTGCGCTGGCTCACGCTGCAGCTGGGACCACGGCACTATCCGATTTGACCCCTTGCTTCCTGAGCGCTCCCGCGCGTTCTGTGCCGACATAGTGCTGGATGCACTGGAGCAGACGCTTCATGAGCGCCCTGATCCACCAAGGCGGTGGTGGCAATATGTTTCTATGAAAGTCGGAATGGTTCATTTATATCGATAGGCTGGGGGCAACGTCCCTTTGGGCAGTGAGGGCCTGCCTTCAGAAACGATCCCAGTAGGGCGGGTCGCCGAAGTAGCCTTCCAGGAAATCGACGAAGTGGCGCACCTTGCTCGCCAGCAGCTGGCGGTGGGCGTACACCGCATAGAGCCCGAGGGGCTCGGGCTCATGCTCGGCGAGCACTACTTCCAGTTTGCCCTGCTGGATGGCGCTTCCGCAGAGGAAGGTCGGCTGTAACGCGATGCCGGCCCCGCCCAGGGCGGCCTCCACCAGCACATCGCCATTGTTGCTGGTCAGCTCGCTCAGCGCTTTGTCACCCCCGCCGCCGCTGCGCGGTAGCCACTGCAAGAGTGGCTCCTGACTCTCCTCCATGTAGCGGTAACGCAGAAAACGGTGCCCGGCGAGGCCCCTGGGATGCTTGGGGGTGCCGTGGGTGGCCAGGTACTCGGGCGAGGCGCACAGTACCAGGCGCACGGGGGCGATGCGCTTGGCAATCAGCGAGGAACTTCTGAGCCGTCCGATGCGCAGCGCGATATCGAACCCCTCCTCGACGATATCGACCTTGCGGTCGTTGAGCTGCAGGTCGATATCCACGGCGGGGTTGGCCCGCTGGAAGTCGTTGACCAGCGGCGCCAAGTGGCGGATGGCGAACGATACCGGTGCACTGACATGCAGCCGTCCGCGGGCCTGTGTCTGCAGCGCGCCGAGCTCGCTCTCCATGTCGTCGATCTCGGCCAGCACCTGCTCGGCGCGCTGCCGGTAGGCAGCCCCCGCCTCGGTCAGGTGAAGCCGACGGGTGGTTCGGTTGAGCAGGCGCACGCCGAGGTGCTGCTCCAGTTGCGAGACGTACTTGCTGACCAGCTGCGGGGAGAGCGCAAGGCGCTCGGCCGCCCGGGTGAAGCTCCCCTCGCTAACCACGGTGACGAAGGTGCGCATGGCATCGAGGCGGTCCATGGCGGGCTCTCTGGGTGAGGGTATCCGCTGATTATCCATGTTTCATGGAGAATCATGCAACACTGGTGTCCTTATTTCGCTTATCTGGCGAGAGTAGAGTGGCCTCATCGTTCGAGACCACTCGGCGTCTCAGCGCACCCCAACACCCGGATGAGGAAGGCACTATGACGACACAAGCGATGAAGACCCTGTTCTACACCACCGGCGGTTATAGCGCCCTGGCCCTGCGCGTGCCGGTGGGCCTGATCCTCGCCGCCCACGGCGCCCAGAAGCTCTTTGGCTGGTTCGGGGGCTATGGCCTGGCGGGCACCGCCCAGTGGCTGGAGAGCATCGGCCTGGCGCCCGGCATGCTGATGGCCTTGCTGGCCGGCGGCGCCGAGTTCTTCGGCGGCCTGGCCCTGATGCTTGGCTTGCTGACCCGCCCCGCGGCGCTGGCTTCCGCCTTCACCATGCTGGTGGCCATCGTCAGCGTGCATCTCGGCAATGGCCTGTTCCTCGCCAACGACGGCTACGAGTTCGGCCTCGCTCTGCTGGCCGCCACCGTGGCTCTGACGCTCCAGGGTGCCGGCCGCCTCTCCGTGGACGGCCTGGTGGCGAAGCGCCTCTGAGCCACCGCTGTCAACCACCCGTCTCGGCGCCTTCCCTCCTGGAGGGCGCCCTACCGAATGAATGGAGGAAACAGCATGCTGGTCAACGGCATCTGGCAGGAGAAGTGGCAGCCGGTTCAGGCGCAGGACGAGCAGGGGCGTTTCATTCGCCAGACCTCGACCTTCCGCCACTGGATCACCCCCGACGGCGCCTCTGGTCCCACCGGCAGGGGCGGCTTCAAGGCCGAGGCGGGGCGCTATCACCTTTACGTGGCCTACATCTGCCCCTGGGCCTCGCGCACCCTGATGGCGCGCCGGCTCAAGGGGCTAGAGGCAATGATCGGCGTGACCGTGGTCAACCCTCGCCTGACCGACCAGGGCTGGCAGTTCGGCGGCTTTCCCGGCGCCGACGAGGACCCGCTCCACGACTCACGCTACCTGCACGAGCTCTATACCCGCGCCGATCCACAGGTCTCCGGCCGTGCCACGGTGCCGGTGCTGTGGGACAAGCAGACCGGCGCTATCGTCAACAATGAGTCGGCCGACATCTTGCGCATGCTTAATAGCGCCTTCTCGCACCTGGTCGACCAAGGGCCGAACCTCTACCCCGAGGCCCTGGCCGCCGAGATCGAGTCGCTCAACCGGGATATCTACACTGATCTCAACAACGGTGTTTATCAGGCCGGCTTCGCCTCCAGCCAGCCGGCCTACGAGGAGGCCTACGGCAAGATCTTCACCCGGCTCGATGCGCTGGAGGCACGCCTCGGCGATGGGCGGCCCTATCTCTTCGGCGATGTCCTGACTGAGACTGACATCCGGTTGTTCGTGACCCTGGTGCGCTTCGATGCGGCCTATCACGGGCTCTTCAAGTGCAACCGCAACACCCTGAATGCCATGCCGGCCCTGCACGCCTACCTGCACCGCATCCTGGCGCTGGACGGTATCAGTGAGACCGTCGATCTCGACCACATCAAGGCGGGCTACTATTCGATCAAGGCGTTGAACCCCAGTGGCATCGTACCAGTGGGACCTCGTCACTGATCGACTTTAGCGTCTACGGATAGCGCCCGCTGCGGCGGTTTTCCACGAGCACCTCGAGGATGGCGTCGGCCTCGCGCATCAGCGGCGAGGGCGTCTCGCCGCGGCGGCGGCTGCACAGCACCGGCGAGGTGATCGATTTGTCGGCTAGGTAGGCGTAGACGATGCCTTCGCGCTTCACCCGCATGACCTGCTCGGGCACCAGGGTGATGCCGATCTCCGAGGCGACCAGACCCAGCGCGGTCTGCAGCTCGTTGGCCTCCTGCACCACGTCCACCTTGAGACCGTGGCGGCGGAACAGTCCCAGCACCATGTCGGCCATGCTGGGGCGCGGCTTGGCGGGAAACAAAATCAACGGATAGCGGGCCAGCGCCTCCAGGCTGGGCTCGGAGCCTTCCAGCGGGTGGCCGGCGGGTAGGGCGGCCATCAGCGGTTCGTCGAACAACGACTCCTGCTCCACGTCCGGGTCGTCGATGCGCAGGCGACCGAAGCCCAGGTCGATGCGCCCTGCCTTGAGCGCCTGGATCTGCTGCACCGTGGTCAGCTCGGCCAGCGTCAGCTCGACGTTATCCTTTTGTCGCAATTCACGCACCAGCAGTGGCAGTTGCCCGTAGAACACCGACGGCACGAAGCCGATGCCGAACATCACACGCCGGCTGCGGGCTAGGCGCCGCGTCGCCTCCAGGGTGGCGTCCACCTTTTCCAGTATCTGAAGGGCATGCTGATGGAAAAACTGGCCGGTGGCCGTCAGGCGCAGGCCACGCGGGCCGCGTTCGAACAGCTCGGCGCCCACTTCCTGCTCCAACTGCTTGATTTGTCGCGATAAAGGTGGCTGAGACATGTGCAGGCGCTCGGCCGCAGCGGTCAGGTTGAGCTCCTCCGCGACCACGCAGAAGTAGCGCAGGTGGCGCAGTTCCATGATACCTCCAGGGTATGGCTGGGCACTCAAACAATATTGGTTCCCCTTTCCGGCGGCAATCACACTCCCGGTTAATTCACTGCATTGCCGGAACTCGGAGCCGCCATGTCATCCACCATCGACACCATCGAGACGCTGCTGGTCGACCTGCCGACCATCCGCCCTCACCAGCTCTCCATGACCACCATGGCACGGCAGACGCTGGTCGTCGTGCGCCTGCGCGACAGCGAAGGCATCGAGGGGCTGGGCGAGGGCACCACCATCGGTGGCCTGGCCTACGGCCCGGAGAGCCCCGAGAGCATCAAGCGCAACATCGATACCTACCTGGCGCCATTGCTGATCGGCCAGCCCGCCAACAACCTCAACGCCCTGCGGACTCAGCTGGCGCGTCATGCCCGCGGCAATGCCATCGCCAAGTCGGCGCTGGAGACGGCACTGCTGGATGCCCAGGGCAAGCGCCTGGGGCTCAGCATGGCCGAGCTGCTGGGCGGTGCCCAGCAGATCCACCTGCCGGTGCTGTGGACCCTGGCCAGCGGCGACACCGCCAAGGACATCGACGAGGCCTTTCAGCGACTGAACGACCGTTGCCACTGCGACTTCAAGCTCAAGATCGGTGCCAACCCCGTGGCTCAGGACGTCGCCCACGTGGCGGCGATCAAGGCGGCGCTGGGCGACCGGGCCGGCGTGCGGGTCGACGTCAACCAGGCCTGGGACGAAGCCTCCGCGGTACGCGGCATCGCCGCTCTGCAGGACGCCGGCATCGAGCTGATCGAGCAGCCCATCCCGGCGCGCGAGCATGCCGGCCTGATTCGCCTGGCCAATCGCTTCCGGGTGCCGATGCTGGCCGACGAGTCGGTGGCCGACGCTCGCGACGGCTTCGACCTAGCGGCCGGCGGCTTCAGCGGCGCCTTCGCATTGAAGATCGCCAAGTCCGGCGGCCTGCAGGGAGCGCTGGAACTGGCCCACCTGGCCCAGACCGCCGGCATCGGCCTCTACGGCGGCACCCTACTCGAGGGGACCATCGGCACCGCTGCTTCGCTGCACGCCTGGGCGACCCTGCCGGAGCTCGCCTGGGGCACCGAGATGTTCGGCCCGCTGCTGCTCGAGGACGACATCGTCGCCGAGCCTCTGGCCTACCGCGACTTCGGGGTCGAGCTCCCTTGCGGCCCCGGGCTCGGTGTGACCTTGGACGAAGACAAGCTTGCTCACTATTCGCGCAAGTAACCGCACGCGACCCGATTGAAGAGGAGAACCCCATGCTGTTTCAGGTGGAAATGACCGTGAAGCTGCCGCCGGAGATGCCGGCCGAGCGTGCCGCCGAGATCAAGGCGACCGAGAAGGCCTACGCCCAGGAACTGCAGCGTGCCGGCAAGTGGCGCCACCTTTGGCGCGTGGCCGGGAGCTACTCGAACGTCAGCATCTTCGACGTCGAGGACAACGCCGAGCTCCAGGAGTTGGTGAGCAACCTGCCGCTCTTCCCCTACATGGCGATCAGCGTCAAGCCGCTGTGCCGACACCCCTCCTCCATCTGCGAGGACGATGCCTGAGTCACGGACGAATCGCGCCAGCCTCCGCCCACGGGCGGAACCGACCGATACAACGAGGACAACACCATGACCGTGAAGATTTTCGATACTCCAGAGGTCCAGGACTTCCTGAACAGCGTCGCTGGCTTCGATCAGGCAGGCGGCAACGAGCGCGCCAAGCGGATCATGCACCGCCTGCTCTCCGACCTGTTCAAGCTGATCGACGACTTCGACGTCACCCAGGAGGAGTACTGGTCCGCCGTCGACCTGCTCAACGCTCTGGGCCACGAGACCCAGTTCGGCCTGCTTTCGCCGGGGCTGGGCTTCGATCACTACCTGGACATGCGCCAGGATGCCATCGACGCCGAGGCCAAGCGCACCGGCGGCACCCCGCGTACCATCGAGGGCCCGCTCTATGTGGCCGGCGCGCCGGAGGCCGAGGGCTTCGCGCGCATGGACGACGGCCAGGATCCGGACGGCGAGACCATGTGGCTGACCGGCCAAGTGCGCGACCTCGACGGCAACCCCGTTCCCGGCGCCAAGGTCGAAATCTGGCACGCCAATTCCAAGGGCGGCTACTCCTTCTTCGACAAGACCCAGAGCGAGTACAACCTGCGCCGCACCATCGTCACCGACGGCGCAGGTCGTTATACCGCGCGCAGCATCGTTCCCTCCGGTTACGGCGTACCGGAAGGCGCTCCCACCGACCAGGTGCTGAAGGCGCTGGGTCGCCATGGCGAGCGTCCGGCGCACATCCACTACTTCGTCTCCGCGCCGGGTCACCAGCACCTCACCACCCAGATCAACCTGGCAGGCGACCCCTACACCTACGACGACTTCGCCTTCGCCACCCGCGAGGAGCTGGTGGTGCCAGCCCAACGCATCGATGATCCAGCCGAGATCGCCAGGCGCGAGCTGGATGGCCCCTTCGCCGAGGTGGTGTTCGACGTCGAGCTGGCCAGGACCGATGCGCCCGAGCTGCAGGTGCGCCACGCCCGTCCGCGTGCCAAGGAGGACGAGCAGGACCGGGCCAGCCAGTTGGCGGGTACCGCCAAGGTGTGATCGCTGCCATTGACCTCCCATAAGGAGCGTCAGGGGACAGGCCGAAGAGGAAGGCGGCCTGCCGCCGACCGAGCTCCCACAGACGGATACGACAACATAGCGAGGAGCCTGACCATGACCAGCAAACTCGATCAGCTCGAGAAGCGCGTGCGCGGCGCCGTCGTCGACGACGCCGAGGCCGGCATCTTCCGCTGCCATCGCAGCATGTTCACCGACCGCGAGTTCTTCGAACTCGAGATGAAGCACATCTTCGAGGGCAACTGGCTATTCCTGGGCCACGAGAGCCAGGTCGCCGAACCCGGCGACTACATGACCGTGACCATGGGACGCCAGCCGGTGATCGTCACCCGCGACAAGGCCGGTGAGCTACATGGCCTGATCAACGCCTGCGCTCACCGCGGCGCCACTCTGTGCCGACGCAAGCGGGGCAACAAGGGCACCTTCACCTGCCCCTTCCACGGCTGGACCTTCAAGAACGACGGCAAGCTGCTCAAGGCCAAGAACGAAAAGACCGGCGCCTACCCGGACGGCTTCAAGCAGGACGGATCCCACGACCTCACGCGCCTGCCGCGATTCGAGAGCTACAAGGGTTTTCTGTTCGGCAGCCTGAGCGCCGAGGTCGCTCCGCTCGTGGAGCACCTGGGCGAGACCACCAAGATCATCGACAACATCGTCGACCAGGCGCCGCACGGCCTGGAGATCCTGCGTGGCACCTCGTCGTACACCTACACCGGCAACTGGAAGCTGCAGGCCGAGAACGGCGCCGACGGCTACCACGTCAGCACCGTGCACTGGAACTACGCCTCCACCATGGAGCGCCGCAACTACGAGGCCGGCGGCACCCAGGCGGTGGACGCCGATGGCTGGTCGAAGAGCCTGGGCGGCTTCTACTCCTTCGAGAACGGCCACATGCTGCTGTGGACCCGGTTGCTCAACCCCGAAGTGCGTCCGGTCTACCAGAATCGCGAGTGGATCGAGAAGGAACTCGGCGTGGCGCGCGCAGACGCCATCGTCAACCAGACGCGTAACCTTTGTCTCTACCCCAACGTCTACCTGATGGATCAGTTCTCCACCCAGATCCGCGTACTGCGCCCCATCGACGTGGACAAGACCGAGGTCACCATCTACTGCTTCGCGCCCAAGGACGAGTCGGCCGAGAATCGCCGCGTGCGCATTCGCCAGTACGAGGACTTCTTCAACGTCTCGGGCATGGGAACCCCGGACGACCTCGAGGAATTCCGCGCCTGCCAGGAGGGTTACAACGGGGCGCTCGCCGAGTGGAACGACCTCTCTCGTGGCGCCAAGCAGTGGATCGAGGGCGCCGACGACAACGCCAGGCAGATCGATATGAAGCCGCGCCTGAGCGGCGCCTCGCCCGAAGACGAGGGCCTCTACGTGCTGCACCACAAGCACTGGGTCGAGGAGATGCTGCGCGCCATCGACAAGGAGCGCAGCCAGTTCATTGCCACCCAGTCCGCGTAACGCCGGCAGATCCGCTAGAGGGGAGAACACAGATGAGCATCGACTACCAGCAACTCCAGGCCTTTCTCTACCGCGAGGCGCGCTTGCTAGACGACCGCCAGTGGGACGAGTGGCTGACCTGCTACCACAAGGACGTCGAGTTCTGGATGCCGGCCTGGGACGACGACGACCGGCTGACTGGCGACCCGCACAGCGAGATCTCGCTGATCTACTACCCCAATCGCGAGGGGCTCGAGGACCGGGTCTATCGCATCAAGACCGAGCGTAGCGGGGCGAGCACGCCGGAGCCGCGCACCACCCACCACGTCAGCAACGTTGAGGTGCTAGAGCAGGCGGACGACCGGGTGGAGCTGCGCTTCAACTGGCACACCCTGAACCACCGCTACAAGAAGACTACGGAGTTCTTCGGCACCTCCTTCTACACCCTGGACGTGTCGGGCGAGGAGCCTCTGATCACCAGAAAAGTCGTGCAACTCAACAACGACTACATCCACCAGGTCATCGATGTCTATCACATCTGACTGGTGAGGGAGGAGATTCGACCATGAGCTATACCATTGCGCTCAACTTCGAGGACGGGGTGACCCGCTTCATCGGCTGCAAGGCAGGGGAAACGGTTCTCGACGCCGCCTACCGGCAGAAGGTCAACCTGCCGATGGACTGCTCCGACGGTGTCTGCGGCACCTGTAAGGGACACTGCGAACAGGGCGCGTTCGACATGGGTGACGAGTACCTGGAAGAGGCGCTCTCCGCCGAGGGGCAGGTGCTGACCTGCCAGATGGTGCCGTCCTCCGATTGCGTCATCCAGGTGCCGGTGGCCTCCACCCTGTGCAAGACCCAGGTGGGCAAGGTCGAGGGCAGGGTGGCCGTGGTCGAGCCGCTCTCCGAGGACAGCATCGAACTGGCCATCGACCTCGACGAGGAGGCCGGTCTGGCCTTCCTGCCCGGCCAGTACATCCACATCGAGGTGCCGGGCACCGGCGAGCACCGCTCCTACTCCTTCAGCTCGCTGCCGGGGGAGGCGCGTGCCACTTTCCTGATCCGCAACATCCCGGACGGGGTAATGAGCACCTACCTGACCGAGCGTTGTGCGCCGGGCGATCGCCTGACGCTGACCGGCCCGTTGGGCAGCTTCTACCTGCGCGAGATCGCCCGGCCGGTGCTGATGCTGGCCGGCGGCACGGGCCTCGCCCCCTTCCTCTCCATGCTCGAGCAGCTGGCCCGGAAGCGAGAAGAAGGGCAGGGCTGCGATCAGCCGGTGCACCTGATCTATGGGGTCAACAAGGACGACCACCTGGTCAAGACCGACGCCCTGGATGCCTTCGCCGAGCGGCTGCCGGGCTTCAGCTACGCCACCGTGGTGGTGGACGAGATGAGCGACCATCCGCGTAAGGGCTACGTGACCCACCACATGGACGCCGAGGTGCTGCACGACGGTGACATCGACGTCTATCTGTGCGGGCCGCCCCCCATGGTCGACGCCGTGCTCGAGCATTTCGATGCCGAGGACATCGCGCCGCAGAGCTTCCACTACGAGAAGTTCACCCCCAATCAGGCACCCGGGGAGGCAGCATGACTCGCTTTGCTGACCAGGTAATGGTGATCACCGGCGCCGCTCAGGGCATCGGCCGGCGGGTTGCCGAGCGCGCCGCCGCGGAAGGGGCGCGCCTGGCGCTGGTCGACCGCGCCGACCTCGTCCATGACGTGGTGGCGAGCCTGTGCGAGCAGGGCGCCGAGGCGATCGCCCTGCAGGCCGACCTGGAGACCTGGGTAGGCGCCGAGGACGTCATGGCCCGAACCGTCGCGCACTACGGGCGCCTCGATATCCTGATCAACAACGTCGGCGGGGCGATCCACTTCAAGCCGTTCACCGAGTTCGGCGAGGCCGAGATTGCCGCCGAAATCACCCGCTCGCTGATGCCCACGCTGTGGTGCTGCCATGCCGCGCTGCCCACCCTGGTGGCGCAGGGCAGCGGCGTGATCGTCAATGTGTCGTCGGCGGCGACTCGCGGTATCCACCGCATTCCCTACTCGGCGGCCAAGGGCGGCATCAATGCTCTGACTGCGTCGCTGGCCTTCGAGGTCGCCGATCACGGCATTCGCGTGGTGGCCACGGCGCCTGGTGGCACCGAAGCGCCGCCGCGGCGCATCTCGCGGGGCACCCCGGAGCCGCGCAACGCGACGGAGGAGGCCTGGTTCCAGGCGCATATCGACCAGACCAAGGCGAGCTGCCTGATGGGCCGCTACGGCAGCCTGGACGAGATGGTCGCGCCGATCCTGTTCCTGGCCTCCGATGAGGCCAGCTACATCACCGGCAGCGTGCTGCCGGTGGCGGGAGGGGACCTGGGCTAGCCGCCCGCCCCCCCGATCCGGATTCCAATCACAACAAATCCCCTGGAGCACTCACCATGAAGCACCTCGAGAAAGGCGTCGGCCTGGCGTCGGCGCCCCGCGACTTCCTGCGTGACCTCAACGCCGACAACCTGAGCGCGGGCCTGGTGGCGGGCATCTTCGGCCTCAGCGCCGGGATCATCCATATCAGCGCCGGCACCGCTGCTGGGCTGCCCCAGGAGTTCACCCTGCTGTGGGTGATCAGCTACCTGATGATCAACGGTCTGTTCGGGCTCTTCCTGCCTGCTTATTACCGTCTTCCTCTGCCGATGGCCAATTCCATTCCCGGGGCGCTGTTGTTCGCTTCCATCGTCCCCGTGGTGGGGCTCAACGAGGCTCTTGGGGCGACGCTGATCGCCGGGGCGATCGCGCTGGTCGTCGGCCTGGCCGGGTGGATGAGCCTGGTCATGCGGCTGATTCCGATGCCCATCGTCATGGGCATGGTGGCGGGTGTGTTGCTCAAGTTCGGCATCGACATGGTGTCTCCGCTAGAGAACGCCCTGGTGCCGTCCGGGGTGATGATTCTCTCCTTCTTCTTCGCCGCGCGTTATCTGCGCCGGGTGCCGCCGCTGGTGGTCACCCTGCTGGTGGGTATCGGCTACATGGCGCTTTCAGGGGCCGATTTCTCCAATGTGGCTTTCTCGTTCCGGTTTCCCGAGTTCATCATGCCGACGTTTACCCTTGAGGCCTTCCTGGCCTACGGCCTGCCCCTGGCGCTGATCCTGGTGGGCATGGAGACCCCTGCCGGGGTGGGACTGGTCAAGGGCATGGGCTACAAGGAGGCGCCGGCCAACGCCATCACCGCGCTGGGCGGCTTCGGCACCATGCTTTCGGCCTTCTTCAACCTTCACAGCACCTGCATCGCCGCGCCGATGACCGGCATCTGTTCGGGGCCCGAAGCCGGCAGCCACGACAAGCGCTGGGTGGCCGCGGTGATCGTCGGCATCATCTTCGTCGCGGCGGCGCCGTTCTACGGCTTCGTGTTCAACCTGATCGAGGCCATGCCGGGCTACTTCATTTCCATCATCGCCGGGCTGGCGTTGCTGCGGGTGATCAGCTCGGCCATGCACATGACCTTCTCCGGCAAGCACGAAGTGGGCGCCATGTTCTCCTTCCTGATCGCGGTGTCGGGCATCCAGATCTTCGGCATCGGCGCCTCCTTCTGGGCGCTGGTGCTGGGGGCGGGCCTCTCGATGCTCGTCGAGTTCCGGGACTTCGAGTTCGCTCTCGAGCTGCCCCGGCGTCGCAAGGCCGGTGCGGCGACCCGCTGACCGCCTCCCCTTGAATCCTCCTTGGCCCGAGACTGCGAGGCGGTCCGGGCCCTTTTTTCTATCGCCACTCGAGGGCGTCGCGCTTGCTGCGATGGTGGAGCGGGATGCGACTTTGGTCGTGCGGCAGTATGCGGAAAGTCCAAGTATGCATGGCAATTTGATCGGTTGCTGCCGAAATGGGCCGCTATGGTGGTCCCGGGAGTCCCTGTCTCGTCCGCTGCCGCGGAAGGCATTAGACCAAAGTGGGTTATCGGATGGCGACGGGGTGAGTTACTTTTTACACAACATGCGAACGTAAGTTCGTGATGCGAACCAGCAGTCGCCGACAACGATAATCCTGGAGGATCCTGATGAACCGCACGCTCACTCGCTGCCTATTGGCAGCCTCCATCGCCGGTCTGACCGCGGCTTCCGCCCAGGGCGCCACCTTGCGCATGGCGCACTTCTGGCCAGGTGCCTCCGGCATCAACCAGGATATCTTCGAGGCCTGGGCTGCGACGCTCGAGGAGGAGTCCGGCGGCGAGCTCGAAGTCGAGATGTTCCCTTCCGGCACCTTGGCCAAGCCGGATTCCATCTATGAGGCGGCGGTCAACGGCATTGCCGATATCGGCGCTACCGCCCAGGGTTACACCGCCGGTCGCTTCCCGCTGTCGCAGATCGTCGAGCTGCCCGGCGTGGCGACGACGGCGACGCAGGGTGCCTGCGTGCTGCAGACCCTCTACGACGAGGGGCATCTCGACGAAGAGTATGCCGACACTCGGCCGTTGTTCTTCTTCACCACCGGCCCGGGCGGCATCCACACCATCGACACCGACGTCCAGGAGCCTTCCGATCTCGAGGGGCTGCGCATCCGTCGTCCCACCGCCGTGGCCGGCGAGATGCTCGAAAACATGGGCGCCAACCCCGTGGGCATGCCGGCACCGGACATCTATACGGCCATGCAGCGCGGCGTGATCGATGGCCTGAGTTTCCCCTGGGAGGGCCTGAAGGGCTTCCGCATCAACGAACTGGTCGAGTACCACACCGAGGTGCCGTTCTACACGCTGATTTTCGTGGCCACCATGAACCAGCGCACCTATGACGGCCTGAGCCCCGAGCAGCAGGCGGTGATCGACGCCAACTCCGGGATGAAATGGGCCGGGAACGCCGGAGAGGTCTTCGACCGCCTCGATGTGGAAGGCAAGCAGGAGGCGAAAGAGGCCGGCCACACCATTCGCGAGATCGACAATCCCCTGGAGCATCCGGACTGGCAGAAGCCCCTGCAGGACGGCATCGACAGCTACCTCGCCGAACTCGAGGAACGCGACCTGCCGGGGCGCGAGGTCTACGAAGCGGCGCTGGCGGCCAGCGAGTCCTGCGCTGCCGAGCAAGGGTAAGCCGTGATGATGCCTTCCCTGGAAAGGGCCAGCCATTGGCTGGCCCTTGTCTGTCGTCTCGTGGCCGGCATCGCCCTGTTGGCACTGCTGACGGTGACCATCGCGGATGTCGGTACCCGCTACCTGCATCGGATCACCGACGGCGCCATCGCTCTGCGGGTTTCCGGCAGCGTGGAGCTGGTCAGCTACCTGATGCTGTTCTCGCTGCTGGCGGCCATGGCGGCCAACGTTGAGAAGAGCCAGGTAGTGGTGGAGGCGTTCTCTCACGGCCTTTCGTCCAACCTCAAGAACCGCCTGCACGGGGTTTATCTGCTGGGGTTCGCGGCACTCGGCCTGATTCTGTTCATTGGCTTGCTCGATTCGGCCGCGGCGGCGGCGCGCCACGGCGAGGTGACGCAGGATCTACGCCTGCCCATGGGGCCCATCTACTATCTGGCGGCCGCGCTCAGCCTGCTGCTCGGGCTGCGCAGTCTGATCCATGCACTGCTCAGTGCGGTGTTCGGTGCCGACGGGGAGGTGTCCCATGGGGAGTGAAGCGATCGGAGCCCTGGGGCTAGGCCTGTTGCTCCTCCTCATGGTGCTGCGGGTGCCGGTGGCGTTGACCATGCTGGTCGTCGGAGTGGTGGGGTTCGCTCAGATCATCAGTTGGGACGCGGCCATCGCCCAGCTCAAGACGGTGCCGGTGGAGGTGCTCTCCAACTACAGCTTCAGCGCCGTGCCCATGTTCATCTTCATGGGGGTGCTGGCCGCGCACTCCGGGATGGCCGGCAAGCTCTTCCATTCGACGCGGGTGATCTGCGGCGGCTGGAAAGGGGGGCTAGCCATCGCCGCGGTGGGCTCCTGCGGGGTCTTCTCGGCGATCTCCGGCTCGTCGCTGGCCACTGCCAGTACCATGACCCGGGTCGCCCTGCCGGAGATGGAGCGCTACGGGTACAACCGCGGTCTGGCCACCGGAGCGTTGGCCGCCGGCGGCACCCTGGGCATCATGATTCCGCCCTCCATCGCGCTGTTGATCTACGCCATCCTCACCGAGCAGTCGGTGGGCGACATGTTCATGGCCGGGCTGGTGCCCGGGCTGATGGGTCTGGTGATGTATGCACTGACCGTGAGCGTGGTGATGCGCCTCAGGCCGTCGATGGCGGTGGCCGGCGAGCCCACCGCCTGGAAGGAGAAGCTGGCTTCGCTCGGCGGTCTGGTGCCGTTCTTCGCGGTCTTCTTGGTGATGATCCTGGGGATCTACTTCGGCGCCTTCACCCCCACCGAGGGGGCGAGCGTGGGGGCCTTCGCGACCCTGCTCTATGCCCTGGTGAAGGGGCTACGCGGCGCCGAACTGTGGCGCAGCGTGCAGGAGACCCTGGCACTCTCCGCGGTGGTGTTCTTCATGCTGGTGGGCGCCGAGACCCTGGGCTACTTCATCTCGGTGTCGCGTATATCCTTCTCGATCAGCGATATGCTGTTCGCGGCGGAGTTGTCGCCGTTCGTGGTGGTACTGTGCATCCTGCTGCTCTATTTCGTGCTCGGGATGTTCATGGACTCCATCGCCATGCTGGTGATCACCGTGCCGGTGGTGTTCCCGATCATCCAGTCGTTGGGCATCGACCCGGTGTGGTTCGGCATCATCACCGTGCTGACCGTGGAGCTGGGCCTGATCACTCCGCCGGTGGGCATGAACGTCTTCGTGATCAAGGCCATGGCACCCCACGTGGGGCTGGGCGAGATCTTCCGCGGCGTGGCGCCGTTCATCGTTTCGGACTTCGTGCGCCTGGCGCTGCTCATCGCCTTCCCGGTGCTGACCACGCTCTTCCTGATCTGAGTGTGCCATCGGCCAGCACGCGACGCCCCGGCGACAGTCGGGGCGCTTCGCGATAACTCCCCGGTTATGCCATCTCGCCGAAACCTCAATTGGCACGCCAGGCGGCGCGGTTCATGCTGCCGGTACGAAGGCAGGCCGGCCACGGCCGCCACGGGCGAATCGGAGGTGAACATGAGCGACAAGCAGAGCGAACGTCAGGGCTGGCTGGCCCGCCTGGAGGAGCGCCTGTTCGCGGCATCGATGCCGCAGTTGGTGCAGGGAATGCGCAACGAGGCTGCCACGAGCTACCGCGAGATGGTGCGCGATCTCGCCACCCCCATGGCACCGGCCTTGGAGCGCGAGGTGGCGCGCACCCTGAACCGCGGCGGCGATCGCGAGCTGATCCCTGCCGAGACCTTGATGCCCGAGATGATGCAGCGTTTCGACTTGGCCGCTGAGGATTTCGGCGCCGACGAGGCGACCCACTTCGCCGAACTGCAGGCGGTGTGCAATCGCTGCCCGACAGTAGGGCGCTGCTGGAGAGCGATGCGTGGCGGTGAAGGTTGGGCAAAATGCCGGGGCTTCTGCCCCAATGCCGAGGCCTTCGAAAAGAAGGCACTGGCCGTCGCTGGCTGAGCCCTTGCAGCGCTACCCCGCGCCCCCGGAAGGCATGGCTTTCCGGGGGCGCTTGCGTTGCGTGTCAGGGGTCGGGCTGACGCCGGCGAAATTCCCGCGGTGACAGGCCGGTCAGGCGCTTGAAGAAGCGGGTGAAGTAGGCCGGTTCCGAGAAACCGAGGCTGTCGGCGACTTGGCTGATGGTCATGTTGGTGTAGGTCAGTTGGCGCTTGGCTTCCAGCAGCAGGCGCTCGTGCAGCAGTTGAAGGGCGCTGCGCCCGGCCAGTCGCCGGCACAGGGTGTTGAGATGGGCGCCGGTCATGCCCAACTGGTCGGCGAATGCCTCGATGCTGGGCTGCTGGCGGAACTGGGTTTCGATCAACGCCTGGTAGTTCGTGAGGTGCTGGCTGGCGCGATCATGCTGGCGTCGCAGCGACCGGCTGCCATCCAGCACTCGATGATCGGCGCAACGTGACAGCTCCACCACCAGGGCTTGGGTCAGAGCCTCCAGCAGGCGGTCGCGCCCCGGGGCCGGATGGCGGTACTCGGCGGTGATCTGAGTCACCAGGGTGTCGATCCGGCTGGCAGCCTCGAGTCCGGTCAGCGAATGGGCCGCGGCGCGGTCGAGCACGCCGGCTCGTTCGGCCAGCAGGCCTTGCAGGCGCTCGACCAACGGCTTGGCCAGAGTGAGGATTTGCCCCCCGATATCCGGCGAGAACTGGAAGCCGTGGATGCTCATTGCCGGCACCACGATGGCCAAGGGAGCCTGTAGCGGCCGCGTGCTGCCTTCCAGTTCCAGTGCCACGCTGCCAGCGGTCACGTGCAGGACGTGCACGAGGTCGGCGTGGCGGTGGGGGCGGATCCGCCAGTCATGGAGGCGACTGCGCTCGGGGATCGACTCGCAGTGGAGTAGATCCGGGGTGGGCCAGTGGCGGGTCTCGCCATACAGCTTGAAGACGGGGACGGCGGTGTGAGACATGCGGGCTCCGACCAGCAGAGTGCGACCAAAGTCGACCCATTATGCTGGAATTGTCCAAGCAATTCTGCCAATAGTGCCTTATAGGGGGCTGGTTTTCAGTGAAAAATGCAATCCGGTAGGCGAACATTTGTTCACTGAAAAGACAACAACGGAGCCACCCCCATGAAAACACAGGTTGCCATCATCGGTGCGGGCCCCTCGGGCTTGCTGCTCGGCCAGCTGTTGGCTCGCCAGGGCATCGACAACGTGATTCTCGAGCGGCGCAGCGGTGAGTACGTGCTCAGCCGCATTCGCGCCGGGGTGCTGGAGCAGGGCATGGTCGACCTGCTGCGCGAGGCCGGCGTCGCCGAGCGCATGGATGCCGAGGGCATGGTGCACGATGGCGTCGAACTGGCCTTCGACAACCGTCGGGTGCGGGTCGACCTAGCCGGGCTGACCGGCGGAAAGACGGTGATGGTCTACGGCCAGACCGAGGTGACCCGCGACCTGATGGAAGCTCGCCAAGCCATTGGCGCCACTACCCTCTACGAGGTCGACGACGTCCAGCCTCATGGCCTCCAGTCGGAGACTCCCTACGTCACCTTCGAAAAGGATGGCGAGACGCATCGCCTCGACTGCGACTACGTGGCCGGCTGCGACGGTTTCCATGGCATCTCGCGCCAGTCGATTCCCGCCGACCGAATCAAGACATTCGAGCGAGTCTACCCCTTCGGCTGGTTGGGGCTGCTTGCCGACACTCCACCGGTGGCCGACGAGCTGATCTACGCGCGGCATGACCGCGGCTTCGCTCTGTGCAGCATGCGCTCGGCGACGCGCAGCCGCTACTACGTGCAGGTGGGCCTCGACGAGAAGGTCGAAGACTGGTCCGACGCGCGCTTCTGGGAGGAGCTCAAGCGCCGCGTACCGGAGGACGTGGCCGACAGCCTGGTCACCGGCCCTTCCATCGAGAAGAGCATCGCCCCGCTGAGAAGCTTCGTCGTCGAGCCCATGCAGTACGGCCGCCTCTTTTTGGTGGGCGATGCCGCGCATATCGTGCCGCCCACCGGTGCCAAGGGTCTCAACCTGGCGGCCAGCGACGTGAATGCCCTCTATCGTGTGCTGGTGGCGGCCTACCGGGAGGGGCGTACGGAGCTGATCTCGCGCTACTCCGAGGTAGCGCTCAAGCGCATCTGGAAGGCCGAGCGATTCTCGTGGTGGATGACCTCGCTGCTGCACAAGTTTTCCGACCAGGAGGACTTCGCCACCCGCATGCAGCAGGCCGAACTCGACTACCTGGCAAGTTCCACTGCGGGGCTGACCACCATTGCCGAGAACTACGTGGGGCTGCCCTACGAGCCCTTGAGGTGACGTCGCCGCGGGTTGGTGGCCGGTCGCTGGAAGCCGAAACGCCCGATCTATTGGCCTACAGCGTCAATATTCGTATTCTGGAAGCACTGGAAGCGACCGACCGGCTGCCGGGGCGCGACCGTCAGCGGCTGATGGAACCGTTACGCTGACGCCGGTCAGCTCCAAAGCCACCCAACCCGACTCACCGATAAGTAAGGACGAACACTATGTCGATGGCTGACCGCGACGGTCTCATCTGGTTCGACGGCGAACTGGTCCCCTGGCGCGATGCCCAGGTCCATGTGCTGACCCATACCCTGCACTACGGCATGGGCTGTTTCGAAGGCGTGCGCGCCTACGCCACCGACGAGGGCACGGCGATCTTCCGCCTCAAGGAGCATACCGACAGGCTGTTCGATTCGGCCAAGATTCTCGGCATGTCGATGCCCTTCGACCGCGAGACGATCAACGAGGCCTGCCGGGCGGCGGTGCGCGAGAACGGCCTGGAAGAAGCCTACCTGAGGCCCATGGTGTTCTTCGGCAGCGAGGGCATGGGCCTGCGTGCCGACAATCTCAAGACCCACGTCATCGTCGCCGCCTGGGAGTGGCCCTCCTACATGTCGCCCGAAGCGCGGGAACTGGGCATCAAGGTGCAGACTTCGTCGTTCACCCGCCACCACGTCAACATCTCGGTGACTCGCGCCAAGGCCAACGGCCAGTACATCAACTCCATGATGGCGCTGGCCGAGGCACAGCGCGGCGGCTACGACGAGGCGCTGCTGCTCGATCCTCAGGGCTATGCGGCCGAGGGCTCGGGCGAGAACCTGTTCGTGGTCAAGAACGGCATCATCTACACGCCCATGCTCACCTCCTGTCTCAACGGCATCACCCGCAACACCGTGCTGCACATGGCGGAACACCTGGGCCTGGAACTGCACGAGAAGCTGATCACTCGCGACGAGATCTACATTGCCGACGAAGCCTTCTTCACCGGCACCGCTGCCGAGGTGCTGCCGATTCGCGAGCTCGACGGTCGCACCATCGGCGAAGGGCGCCGCGGCCCGGTCACCGAGAAGGTGCAGTCGCTGTACTTCGATCTGGTGCGCGGCAAGCAGGCACTCGACAAGCGCTGGCTGACGCCGGTGGCCTGAGTTCGATGGGCGCATGCCCGGCCGCCCATGGCGGTGGTCGGGTGTCGGCATGAGGAAACGACGACATGAACAAGGTGCTGGTGCTGCACGGCCCCAACCTCAACTTGCTGGGCTCCCGCCAGCCGGAAATCTACGGTCGCGAGACCCTCGGCGACATCGACAACGATCTGCGCCAGCGGGCGGTGCTCGCCGGTTGGGAAGTCGACTGTTTCCAGAGCAACCACGAAGGAGCGCTGATCGATGCCATCCACGCCGCCCGGGAGGATGGCACACGGGCGATCATCATCAACCCGGCGGCCTATACCCACACCTCGGTGGCGATTCTCGATGCCCTCAACGCCTTCGATGGCCGGGTGATCGAGGTGCACCTCTCCAACGTGCACCGGCGGGAAGCCTTTCGCCACCACTCCTACGTGTCGCTTCGCGCGGACGGGGTCATCGCCGGGTTCGGGTCTCAGGGCTATCGGGCGGCACTCGATGCCGTGATCGCTGCCACGGAAGCGTGACCCAAGTGACGAGCACGTCTTCGCCTATGAGAGCCATGCACAGGCTTTATTGGCTTGCGGGGCGGGACTCCGGATAATCTTCAGTCATTCGGTTCCGGCAGGCATGCGATCTCGTGTCTCACCGAGCCGATCCCCTGCATGACACTATCGCTTGGTTGCCCGCCACTCCCCTGGCGGGCCTTTTTTTCGTGTCGTTTTCAGGCCGCGATCAGACCACGACGGTGACCGGGCAGGATGCGCGGTCGATGACCCGGTGGCTCACGCTGCCCAGCAAGGCTTCACGCCAGGTACCGAGCCCACGACTGCCCATGATGATCATCGGGTGGTCGGCGTGCCGGCGTGCCTCGGCGGTGATGGCGTCGGCGTAGTGGGTGGTGCAGAGCACCCGTTCCGTCACGCCGGCGGGAATCTCGCCCAGCGCTTGGCGGGCGCGATGGAAGATGTGCCGGGTTTCGTCGTCCATGTTGCCGTCATCCGCCGCCTCACTCGCCGGGCGGCAGAACAGCAGCGCAACGCTCGCCTCGGCGCTGCGCGCCAGGTCGCCGGCCAGGGCGGCGGCCTTGTCGCTGTGACGCGACCCATCCACCGGCAGCAGCACCCGGTCGATGCGCTGAGCGTCTTCTTCGGCGGATTCGGCGTGAACCACGGTGACCGGAAAGCTGGCGCGGTGCACCACCTCGTTGCTGACGCTGCCTTCCACGAACTTGCCCATGTCGCTGAGGTGACGGGCGCCGATCACCAGCAGGCAGTCCGGCTGGCGCTGGGCATGCGCGACGATGATGCGCGCCGGGTGGCGCACGAAGGTGGCATCCTCCAGGGTCACCTCTTCGGGCGGGGTCGCCATTGGCGGCTGGATGGCTTCGCGGGCCAGCCTCAAGGCCTCGCTGGCCGTGTGCTGGCACAGAGCCCTGTCGTGATCGCTGTCGGCCTGCCGGTTGGCCGGCACGTCGCTGAGTTCGGGCGGGTTGAGCGGCATGACGTGCAACAGTTGCAGGCGCGCGTCCAGCAAGCGCGCGAGCATGGCAGCATGACGCGTCGCGGCCGCGGCGCTCGGGGAACCGTCTACCGGTACCATCACCAGCGAAACGCGCTCACTCATCGGGAACCCCCCAGTCAGCCCAACATCGTCCTCCCAGCCTAGCGCAGTTGACGAATCGGCGTCTTCATGGAACGTGCAGGCGCTTGCCGAACATCAGTCCGCTCCAGTGGCTGCGGTTGACGATCCGATTGAGCATGACCGAGCCGCCCATGCCGACTGCCGCCAGTGCCGATGCATAGAGCCACAGTGGAACCTTGACCTGCCAGGTGACGAAGTCGACGACGGAAAAGAACAGCGGATGAGCCAGATAAATGCCGAAGGAATACTCGTTGACTTGCTTCACCAATCGCGGTGCCGGACGATCGGCCAGCCAGTTCATGGCCCACAGCGCCGAAAAGATGAACAGCGGCACCACCCAGGTTTCTTTGGAGGAGTATTCGAGCTCGCCGCGCAGCGTGAACAGCACGATACCCGCCACGGTAGCCAGCAGCCAGGCCGGATTGGCGAAGCAGCGAAACCAGCGTCGCTTCATCAGGTTCGGATAAGCGCTGACCAGCAGCACGGCGAGGAAGAACAGGTAGATCCAGCCGATTGGCGCGATCCAGTGCAGGTATCCCGGTGGCTCGAGGCCCTGCCAACGGAAGTAGCCCCAGTAGCCCATGCTGATGAGCGCTCCGATTACCAGCCCTGGACCCGAAGAGAGCCAGTGCCAGAGCCGGAAGCGATTGTAGAGCCAGAACAGCACGTAGAACTGCATGGCGATGATCAGGAAATAGCCGTGCCAGCCGGCGAACACCAGGTACTCGGTCATGTGGCCGGCAAAACCGAGCGAATCGCCATTGGCCTTGACCCGCACATACTCGGCCAGCGAGTAGATCAGCCCGTAGACCAGGTAGGGCACCATGACGTACTTGAAACGGTTGGCCAGGAAGTGGTGGGGGACGGCGTCGCCATAGCGGGCTGAAAAGAGGAAGATCGAAATGAAGATGAAGATCGGCGTGCCCAGGACCAATGGAATGCGCGCGAGATCCAGGGTCAGGTGCGACAGGTAGTTGTCTTCGATGCGCAGGATCAGGTGGAAAAGGAAGACAGCCAGGCAGCCGTAGAACCTGAGCCAGTAGATTTCCTCGATGCGTCCTTTCATGGGCTACCGGGCCTGTGTCGTGTCGTCGTGTGAAGCGGAGTGGAACGTCGGCGCCTGCCAGGCTGTCCGACCACGTCGGAACGCAAACATTCCTCGTGCAATGACGATGTCATTCTCGCTTGGGTATCGGGAGTCCGATCATGACGTTTCGGTGCTGTGCCATCGGCATGCTAGTGCTGCTGTTCTGCTCACCGCTGCTGGCCGGCCAGATCAGTCATCACCGCTTCGCGTCCGCGGTGCTGGGCCGCGACTACCCCTATACGCTCTATCTGCCCGACGGCTATCGCAGTGCGCAGCAGGCCTATCCGGCCATCTATCTGCTGCATGGCTCCTTCGGCGATGCCTCCGATTGGGTCGAGCGCGGCGGCCTCGAGCGTACCGCCGACCGCCTGATCCGCGAGGGCGTGATCCCGCCGGCGGTCATCGTCATGCCCGGCAGCCGCAGCTGGTGGATCGACGGCTACAACGAGCCCGCCCGGCGCGCCTTCTTCGACGATCTCATACCCCACGTGGAGGCCACTTGGCAGGTGGTTCCGGAGCGCGCCTGGCGCGGCGTGGCCGGTCTATCCGCCGGTGGCTACGGCTCCGTCAACTTCGCCCTGGAGCGCCCCGAACGCTTCGCCGCCGCGGCCGCGCTGAGTCCGGCCAGCTACCATCCCCTGCCGCCGGACGACTCCTCCGCCTGGCGCCATCCCGCCTTTCTCGATGCGGCGGGCGAGTTCGATGTCGCGCTGTGGAAGGCGCGCAACTACACTGCCCACCTCGATGCCTACCTGGCCGGCGAACTGGTGGTGCCGCTTTACCTCAGTGCCGGCGACCGCGACGTCTTCAATGCCCTGCATCACACGCGTCTGATCTACCAAGCGTTGGAGCCGAACCAGCCCTACCGCATCACGCTGGAGACGTTTTCCGGCGGCCATACCTGGCGAGTGTGGCGGGCCAGCCTGCCCGGGGCGTTGACCTGGATGTTCGGCTTTCTCGAGGGGCCCGTGCCGCTGGAGCGGCTGACCGAAGCCCAGGCGGAAGCTCAGGCGCCGACACCGTGAGTCTCGCGGAGCCGAGTGTCTCGTACCGGGGCCGGCGATTTCGCTATGCTGGCAACCAGCGAAACGCGGGCGGTGGCGAGACGCGCCAAGACAAGTAATCCGTGAGGGAGAACGCGATGATTCGTACGCGATGGTTGGATGGCGAAGGCCAGGAGCATCTGGGCGGCGAGGAACTGATCGCCACCTGGCAGGCGGCGCCGCAGGGGCATATCTGGATCGACATGCAGGGAGAGCCGATAGCTCGCGAGCGCGAGCTGCTGGAGGCGTTCGGCTGCCACCCCATGGCCATCGAGGATGCCCATCGCGAGCGTCATCCGCCCAAGATCGAAGAGTTCGAGAACCACACCCTGATCCTCTACCGCGGAATCTCCGCCTTCGATGCCGAGCTCAACTACACGCCCCAGCAGATGGCCTTCTTTCTCGGCGAGCGCTTCTTGATCACCCTGCATCCCGGCAAGGCGCTGAGCATCGACCGCCTGTTCGACGCCGAGGGCGGCGTGCTGCTGCGCCGCTCGCCCGAGCACGTGGCGCTGCGCGTGATGTACCTCTCTGCCGGGTACTATCTGGACAGCCTGCTCGAGTTCGAGAATGCCTTGAGCGACCTGGAAGACGCCCTGCTAGACGACGGCAGCGACGCCCTGATGCGCCGCATCATCGCTTATCGCTCGCGGCTGGTGAAAATGCGTCGGGTGTTCAATTACCACGTCGGCATCACCCAGGACCTGACCGCTTACGACTACTCCCACCTGCCCCGGGGCAACGAGGATACCTTCCACGCCATCAACGACGTGCACGAGCGATTCGAGCGCCTTCACAGCCTGACCCAGATGTACTATGACATTTGCGGCGATCTGATCGACGGCTACATCTCGCTCTCCTCGCACCAGCTCAACCTCACCATGCGGGTACTGACGGTGATCACCGCCATCTTCGTGCCGCTGACCTTCATTGCCGGCATCTACGGCATGAACTTCGCGCACATGCCGGAACTCGCCTACCGCTATGGCTACTTCGTGGTGCTCGCGGTGATGCTGGCCATCGGCGTCTCGCTGCTGTGGCTGTTCCGTCGCAAGCACTGGTTGTAGCGAGCTACCGGCTCCGCTCGCAGGGCAGCATGCCCGGCGCGGCGAGGCAACAGAAAAAGTTGCGAGAAAACCGGGCAAATCAAGAACGAACCGCTCTTTTCATGCGACGGCCGATTGCACTATCGTCGCGCCTTTGACACGGCCCAACCCAGGAGGCAGCCGATGGCTAGCGCACCCCTTCCCGACACCGTGCCCGAGACCATGGCCGCCATGGTGCTCACCGGGCACGGCGATATCGACAAGCTGGTCTATCGCCAGGACGTGCCCACCCCCAGGCCGGGACCCGGCGAGGTGCTGGTGCAGGTCACGGCAACGGCCAAGAACAATACCGACCGCAAGGCGCGCGAAGGGCTCTATCCCACCAAGGAGAAGGGCGAGGTGACCTCCTTTGCCATGGGCGGCGAAGCGACCCTGACCTTTCCGCGCATCCAGGGCGCCGACGTGGCCGGGCGCGTGGTCGCCGTCGGCGAGGGAGTCGAGGCCGGGCGCATCGGCGAGCGCGGCCTGCTCGACTTCAACCTCTATCCCGATGCGCGCCGCGATATCAACCTGATGCCCGACTACTACGGTCACGGTGCCGACGGCGGCTTCGCCGAGTACGTCGCGGTGCCCTCGGACCAGTTTCACCACGTGCCCAACCCGGAGCTCGCCGATGCCGAACTCGCCGCCATGGGCATGTGCTCCTACCAGACGGCCTACCACATGATGACCTCGGCCCGGGTCAGCGCGGGGGAGCGGGTGCTCGTCACCGGCGCCAGCGGCGGCGTGGGCACGGCGCTGATCCAGCTGTGTCGCATCGTCGGTGCCATTCCCTACGCGGTGAGCCAGCCCGAGAAGGCCGACGCCCTGCTGTCGCTGGGCGCCGAGGCGGTGATCGACCGCGGCGACCTGGCCTCATTCGTCGAACGCACCCTCTCGGTCACCGGTGGAGCGCCCATCGACGCAGTGATGGATCTCGTCGGCGGCGAGATGACCGACCGCTTCATCGACACCATGATCGGCGACATGAAGGCCCGCAGCACCTATCCACGGCTCTCCATCGCCGGGGCCAGCGGCGGCAACCTCAGCGAGATCATGTGGACGCGCATCTACCTCTATCAGGTGCAGATCTTCGGCGTCTCTCACGGCACTCGCGAGGAGGCCGAGCAGCTGGTGGCCTGGATACGCGGCGGCGACCTCAAGCCGGTGCTGCACGCCGCCTTCAAGCTCTCCGAGCTTCACGACGCCGAGCGCTACTTCGTCGCCCGCGGCAGCAACTACCTGGGCAAGATCGTGATCGTGCCCGACAGCCAATGGAGTGCGCACGGGGCGCGCTTCGCCCTCGAGGGAAACGCATGAAGGAAGAACTCGTCTTCCAGATGATGGATACCCACGCCGGCGGCGACGTGAGCCGTATCGTCACCGGCGGCATCGATCTGCTGCCCGGCGCCACGGTGCGCGAGCAGATGCACTACCTGCGCGACGATGCCGATGGCCTGCGCAAACTATTACTCGACGAACCCTACGGCATTCCCGAGATGTCGGTGGACCTGCTGGTACCGCCCAGCGACCCCGAAGCGGCGGTGGGCTACATCATCATGGAGGTGATGGGCTATCCGATCTATTCCGGCTCCAACACCATCTGCACCGCCACGGCGGTGCTGGAACTCGGTCTGGTGGAGAAGCGGGAAGGGCGCCAGCGTTTCACGCTGGAGTCGCCGGCGGGGCTCGTGCACATCGAGGCGCTGGTGGAGAACGGCGTGGTGGAGGCGATCACCTGCGAGGGGTTGCCCAGCTACATCGACACCTATCGGTCCAGCATCCACGTGCCCGACCTGGGCGACGTGACCTACTCGGTGGCCTACAGCGGCGGCTTCTATGCGCTGGTGGAAGCCGCCGAGCTGGGCTTCGACCTGACCCGAGACGAGGAGCGCGATCTGGCGGACTGTGCCCACAGGATCGTCGAGGCGATCCAGGCGGAGCGGGGCTTCTCGCACTACACCCTGGGCGATGTGGGGCCGCTGCCCTTTCTGCACTTCATGGGCCCGGTGGAACAGGTGGCCGATGACTTCTACCGCTCGCGCTCGGCCACCTACGTGCACCCCGGGGTGATCTGTCGCAGCACCACGGGCACCGGCACCTCGGCGCGCCTGGCCCTGATGAACCATGAGGGACTCATCAAACCGGGCGACAGGCTGGAAACCGTCTCACTGCGCGAGACCGGCTTCATCGGCGAGTTCACCGGCACGCGTCGCGAAGGCACCCACCAGGTGGTGGAAAACACCATCACCGGCAAGAGCTACGTCCTCTCGCGTGCCGAAGTGGTGGTCAATTGCGAGGATCCCATGGTGGAGTGTGCGGGTCTGCACCACATTCTGACCAGCGGCCATCACGCCGGGGAATGAGGGTCGGCGGCCAGGCGTGCCCACACCGCGGCGCGCTCGGTCTCGCTCATGCTGCGCCAGCGAGCGATCTCATCGAGGGTGCGCCGGCAGCCTTCGCAGCGCTGCGTCGTCGAGTCGATCCGGCAGACCTGAATGCAGGGTGAGGCGAGGCGTTTTTCGCTGGGAGGCATCTTCTCCATGGCCTTCACGTTGTCGAGGGTCACTCGCGAACCTTGCCGCGCAGCGCCTTGGTCTGGCCCTTGCGGGTCTTCTTGTCCAGGCGCCGCCGCTGAGAGCCCTTGGTGGGTTTGGTCGGCTTGCGAACCTTGCGCTGCCTGATCGCCTCGCGGATCAGTTCGCGCAGGCGTTCCAGAGCATCCTCGCGGTTCTGCTCCTGCGTGCGGAAGCGCTGGGCCTTGATCACCACCACGCCCTCCTTGCTGATGCGCTGGTCGCCGAGCGCCAGCAGCCGCTCCTTGTAGAAGGGCGGCAGGCTGGAACGGGGGATATCGAAGCGCAGGTGCACCGCCGAGGCGACCTTGTTGACGTTCTGGCCGCCGGCCCCCTGGGCGCGAATGGCGTGGATCTCTATCTCCCAGTCGCCCAGTTCAACGGAGTTGGAGATGCGCAGCATGGTGAGGCTCGTTCGACTTCCGGGTGAGAGGGCAGGCTAACATGGCATCACTCCACGCGGGCGTGCAGGGCCGTCAGGTAATCGTGAATTCGCCC
This sequence comes from Billgrantia gudaonensis, assembly GCF_900100195.1. GTDB lineage: Bacteria > Pseudomonadota > Gammaproteobacteria > Pseudomonadales > Halomonadaceae > Halomonas > Halomonas gudaonensis. Next base: position 57,900 of record NZ_FNES01000015.1, on the reverse strand, counting down.
GGCGTTGGTACCCAGGTCGCTCTGGCCGAGGCGCGAGGCGGAGCGCACGTCGACGCGCACGCCATCGTCTTCCGGAGTCAGGCGGATCGCCACGTCGTCCTTGAAGCCGAACCAGCGCGTGGTGGCCGTCGCCTCGATGTGCCGTTCCTCCACGGCGGCGATCTCCCAGCCCATCTCGCGCGCCGTGGCTTCGGCAGCGTCGCGTACCTCGGCCAGCGGCAACGGCAGCGTGATCGGTTGCACCCAGGGATAGGCACTGCGCTGACGGCGGGCAAAGGACTCGCCGGGATACTCCACCCCGTTGGGGGCGGCCTCGCGGGCCTCGGCGAGTGCTTCGAAGGCGGGCGGATTCGTCGTGTCGGTGGTGATGTCGTGAATGGGCGGCACGCGCTGGGCGCGATGCATCATTTCCCAGGGCCCCACGAGCATGGCCGCGACCGCGGCGATCACCAGCAGCCCTGCGAATGCCGGTTTCCAGCGTCGGCACAGCGTGGCGATCAGCACGGCGATCAGCCCCAGCGCCGCCGCGCCCACGGCCACGTAGGCGCCCAGTCGCAGGACATCGAAGGCGGTGCCCAGGGGCAGGAGATCCAGACGGTAGGCCGGTCCGGCCCCGCCCATCATCAGTGCCGCGACCACCAGTAGCACGAAGCCCAGCTGGGCCGGTGCCACCGGCCAGCGGCCACCGCGGGGACGTGGTCTCAGGGTGAAGTTCGACATGAAGCCTCCCGGTCGATGAACCATGTCACAGCATACCCCTTTCCATGCCGACTTGCGGAGGGATGTTTCACGTTTGTCTGATGGAGCCTTTGCTGTTGATCTCGGTCGGGTGCGCAGCCGAGAGTCGTGAAATCTGGCAAACTGGAAGCTTTCTTCCCCGACACAGCGAGAGTAGCCATGAGCGAAGCGAACCAGCCCTGGACCCAGCCCATGCCGGAATCGCAGTTCGAGTTGATGCGGCGAATCCTCGATGCCCCGAGCCCCGTCGGGTTGGAAGGGGCCATGACCTACGGCGTGCTCAAGCCCCACTTCGAGAGCTTCGCCCCCGAAGGCTGGCAGTTGCATCAGTTCAAGGGGCATGCCGGCGTGGTGCTGGACTCCCACCCCGGCCGAGACGACCTCTTCAAGGTGATGATCATCGGCCATGCCGACAAGATTCGCATGCAGGTGCGCTCCATCGGCGACGACGGCAAGATATGGATCAACACCGACTCCTTCCTGCCCACCGTGCTGATCGGTCACGAGGTCAAGTTGTTCAGCGAGGATCCGGCCAGTCCGGGCCGCTATCGCATCATCCGCGGTGGCACCGTGGAAGCGCTGGGCGCCATCCACTTCTCCGACCCGGGCCAGCGCGATGGCAGCAAGGGCATCAAGAAGGAACAGATCTACCTCGATCTGCAGATTCACGGCGAGAACAAGAAGCAGCAGGTCGAGAACCTCGGCGTGCGTCCCGGTGACACCATCCTGCTCGACCGCCCCATTCGTCCCGGCTTCAGCCCCAACACCTTCTACGGTGCTTACCTCGACAACGGCCTGGGCTGTTTCGTCACCGCCGAAGTGGCACGGCTGATCGCCGAGGCCGGAGGTACCCGGCAGGTGCGCCTGCTGTTCGCCATCGCCAGCTACGAGGAGATCGGCCGCTTCGGCAGCCGGGTGCTGGCCGGCGAGCTCGAACCCGACGTGCTGATCGGCGTGGACGTCAACCACGACTACGTGGCGGCTCCCGGCATCGGCGATCGCCGCATGCAGCCGCTGGAGATGGGCAAGGGCTGCACCTTGTCGGTGGGCTCGATTGCCAGCGAGCAGCTCAACCGGATCATCGAGAGCACCGCCCGGGAGCACGGCATCCCCCTGCAGCGCGACATCGTCGGCGTGGATACCGGTACCGACGGCATGGCCGGCGTGCTCGCCGCGGTGGACTGTGCCGCCACCTCGATGGGCTTTCCCATCCGCAACATGCACACCATCTCCGAAACCGGCAATACTCAGGACGTGCTGGCTGCCATCCATGCCCTGACCCGCAGTCTCCAGGCGCTCGATGCCCTGCCGGACCCGCATCGCGAGTTTCTCGACAATCACCCGCGGCTCGACACCGCCTCGCCGCTGGCGCATCAGGGCGGTGCCAAGCCGCAAGCCGAAGCCGACGACGCCTGATCCCGAACCATTCGACTGCGAGATGTCATGAACCCGACCATCGAATTGCTGAAATCCCACCGCTCGATTCGCAAGTTCGCCGACCGGCCCGTCTCCCGCGAACTGCTGGAAGAGCTGATTCGCGCCGGCCAGGCAGCGGCGACCTCCAGCCACGTGCAGGCCTGCAGCGTCATTCACGTGAAGAACCCCGAGAAACGCGCGGCGATCGCCGATTACGCCGGCGGTCAGGGCTACGTGGCCAGCTGCGGCGCCTTCCTGGTGTTCTGCGCCGACATGAAGCGGCCCACCGAAGCCGCCGAGCGTACCGGTGCCCGGGTGGTGCGTGGCATGACCGAGCATCTGCTGGTAGCCACGGTGGACACCGCCTTGATGGCTCAGAACGTGGCGGTGGCCGCCGAGTCCGAAGGGCTCGGCATCTGCTACATCGGCGGCATCCGCAACGATCCCCGGGCCGTCAGCGACCTGCTCGAGTTGCCCCAGCACGTCTATCCGGTGTTCGGCATGTGCCTCGGCTATCCGGCTCACGATCCCGACGTGAAGCCCCGCCTGCCCGTCGAGGCGATTCTCAAGGAGGACCGCTACACCGACGACCGCGAATGGGTGGAAGCCTTCGACGACACCATGCATGCCTACTACCGGAGTCGGAAGGGCGGTCCCAAGGACAGCACCTGGTCGCAGAATCTCACGCCGTTGTTCGATACCAAGCTACGTCCGCACATGCGCGAATTCCTGATCGAGCGCGGCTTCGAGATGAAGTGATGGCCGCTGTGCGGCCCCTGCCTACAGCCTGGCTGTGGCGCCAGCGTCGCCCTTGCTCGCGCTGGGCCGGATCATCCTCGAAGGGGAGCGTAACTGGCATGGACCATGCGCCTGGCAAGCGCTACCAGCCGTAGTGTTGATCCCGGCGGCGAGCCCGTTGAGGTAGGGGCAGGTCGGTGGTCAGCGGCCTTCGTACTTGCCGTAGGGCATCTTCCGGGTGACCGGCTTTTCTAGGTCCCCGAGCTTCACGCCTCGCGCTAGGGGAGATGGGTCAGACTCCTTCCCGCTTGAGCATGCGCAGTCCGGCGTAGGCGATATAGATAAGTAAGCTGGTCGCGAGCAGCCCACCCGGAACGGCATAATTGCCGAAGACATCGACGAGGCACCCGAAGAGGATGGGGCTGCCCGCGATCGCGACCTGATTGATGGCCATGGCAAGGCCAAGCGTGGTGCCGAGCCTGTGCCGAGGGCTGAGTTCGGAGATCCAGGCGACCCAGGGCCCGTACCAACCGAAGCCGAAGAAACCGAGCCAGGCGGACGCCAGGTACAGCAGGTCCGGGCTCCAGTGGCCGGGGAATAGCCCCAGGGCACACAGGCCGAGCAGCGACCCCACGGCGGTGATCAGGACGATGAGGGGACGCCCGTGGCGTATCTTGTCGCTCCAGGCCGCCAGCAGGACACGCCCCGCCGCGCCGAACAGCTGCATGACCAGCAGGTGGCCAGTCCCGGCCACCAACGGCAACCCGAAGCGGTCGCGGAGATACAGGGACAGAAACATCAGGGCCACCGTCTGGACGGTAATCAGCGCCACGCCGGCGACGACGGCCAGGCGGAACCTCGGCGCGGTGAGCAGCCGGCGCGCGTAGAGCAGCCACGGTTGCTGGGGGCTCTCGGCGCTGCCGTGCCGCGACGCAACGCCGGGTGACGAGCGATACACCAGACAGAACAGGGCGCCACCGCTGACGATCACGCTGGCGCCGACCAGGAATGCCGCTTGCCAGCCGATATGACTTGCTATGCCGGGGAAGAGCGCAGCCGCAACGACGCCGCCGAGCGGTAGTCCAGCCTGGCGGACACCCATGGCCAGGCCGCGCTCTCGAACGGGGAACCAGTGGAAGACCGCCTTGGTACCACCAGGCTGTGCCGTACTGTAGCCGATGCCGACGAAGAACAGGCAGAACAGCAGGCCCGGGAAGGTGGTGGTGATGCCCGCCAGCGTCATGGCCAGGGCCATGATCAGCGCGCCCATCCCGATCACCCGGCGCTCGCCAGCCCGGTCAAGCCACTCGCCGGCCAGCATAAGCCCCACGATGGGCGCCACGTTGAGCACCCCGGCGAGCACCCCGACGCTGGCATGGGAGAGCTGCAGGTCCGCCTGAAGGAATCCGCCGAGCACGCCGATGCCCTGAGTCGCGACGGCAGCCGTCGTTTGTGCTGTCACGGCGGCCGTGAGCACCCACCAACGATAGGGGGCGGATGCTGCCTGCCGTCCGGCCGGTGCATCGCTCTCGTGTATGTGCTTCACGCTGTCTTTCCGCTCCTCGAGTGGAGACCCCGCGCGATATCGCCCGGCGAGCTTAGCCGAGTCGATGCGTGATTGGCTTCACGCTAAGCGATGCACCATAATTTTTTAAATTGGTTATGCGGTATCTATCATTTAGTTTCAGAGTTATGCGCCCATGCACGATTTGGAGATAGAGCTGGTACGCGCCTTCGTCGCCATCGCCGAGGAGGGCAGCTTCACCGGCGCTGGGCGACGGCTGCACCGCACCCAATCGACGGTCAGCCTGCAGCTGAAGCGTCTGGAGCGCCGCCTGGGCCTGCGGCTCTTGCATCGTACGCAAGGAAGGGCGGGGGCGCTGACGCCGACAGGGCAGCGGCTATTGGAAAACGCGCACAGCCTGCTGCGTGCCCATGACCGGGTGATCGCCGCACTCCGTGGGCGGCAGCTCAGTGGATCGGTGCGTCTTGGCCTCTCCGACGAGACGGCCCATCAGGACCTCTCGCAGGCGCTGGCCCGCCTGCAGGCGTCCCACCCCCTGGTCGAGCTCGAAGTGACCTGCGCCTCCTCGGGCGAACTCGAAGAGTGGGTCGCGACGGGTCGGATCGACCTGGCGCTGGTGAACCGCTGTACCCGCGCTGTGAGCGACAGTCTCCGGGTGCACACGCTGTATCGGGAGGCGCTGACCTGGGCCCTGCACCGGGATATCCGCTGGCAAGCGGGCCAGACACTGCCGCTGGCCTGCTCCACTCACGGCTGCGGCTATCGGGCGAGGGCGATTCAGGCGCTCGAGGCGGGGGGCGTAACGTGGCGTGCCGCCTATACCAGCTCGAGCCGGCAAGGTGTGTGGAGTGCCGTGACGGCCGGACTCGGCGCCTCGGCGTTGCCGTTGCACGGTATTTCTCACGATGCGCCCGGGGTGCTCATCGGCGCCGCTACCAAGCTCCCTCCGCTGGAATCGGTAGACGTTGCCATCGTATCCGGCGACAATCGAGACAAGGCGGAGCTATTGACGATGCTGCGCACCTACCTCCAACAGCAATTCGCCACCCGAGCCGACCCCAGGACAACGCCATGATCCACGATCCGACCGGCCGCATCACGCTGCACCGCCACGGCCGGCGCGTGCGGGTCTGGGCCGGCGAAACGCTGCTCGCCGACACCCGCAACGCCGTCGAACTGCGCGAGACCGGCTACCCCGACCGGCAGTATTTGCCGCGTGACGACGTGGCCATGCAGCGCCTCGTGCGCACCGATACCGTGACTCACTGCCCCTTCAAGGGCGGAGCCAGCTACTACGCCATCGAGCTCGTTGGCGAGTCGCTCAGCGACGCCGCCTGGAGCTACGAGGCACCATTCGAGGCGATGGCCGATATTGCCGAGCGGCTGGCCTTCGACTCCGGGAAGCTCGAGGTGAGGGTGGAATGAAGGACAGGGTGCGCTACTGAGCTGCCTCGTGTCGCCTTGCCCTACCAGCGCTCTGCCCGACGACAGGGGAAGGGCACGGAGGCACGGTGAATTTCCCGATAGGGATAAATAGCAAACCTTTCCCTCTTGCCAGCACCATCTCGTGAGGCCCTGACCCTTCGGCTTCATGCTCTTGCCGCCCTCACCGGTGTCTCGCCGGTCAGGCGGCGGAACATGACGATGAAGCGATCACCAGGCTCACTCCCGCTCCCGCAACGGCTCGAGCAGCGGGCTCAGCCCGTTGTGGTCGATCTCGTGCATCAGGTACAGGAGCTGGCCGATCTCGCCGGGCGGGAAGCCCTGGCGGGCGAACCAGTTGAGGTAGGGGCCGGGCAGGTCGGCGATCAACCAGCCTTCGTATTTGCCGTAGGGCATTTTCCGGGTGACCAGTTCTTCCAGATCCTCGGGCTTCACGCGTCGCGCTCCTGGGCAAAGCCCCGAGTATGCCATGGGGCATCCGCTGCCGCTGCTTGCTAAGCTGATACCCGGATGTCCTCGGCGGCTTCTCCGGGCACGTTGCCCCCACCATGAAACGGCCGTCGAGCCATTGTCATGCAGCCTGAGGAGGCGGGGTATGGACGCTAACTTCGAGCATCAAGGGCGTTGTCTATGCGGTGCGGTTCGAGTCACTGCCGGTACGAAGGGCAACAGCATGGGCGTGTGTCATTGCACGATGTGTCGCCGCTGGGGTGGCGGTCCGCTGTTTGCGGTGGAGTGTGACGACGCTGTGGCCTTCGAAGGCGAGGAGCACATCGCCGTCTTCAGCTCGTCGGAGTGGGCGGAGCGTGGCTTCTGTCGGACGTGTGGCACGCATCTGTTCTACCGTTTGAAGGAGGGAGGGCACTACGCGATGCCTGTCGGGCTGTTCGATGACGACGACTCGTGGCGTCTCACCGAACAGATCTTCATCGACCAGAAGCCGGCGTTCTACGCGTTTTCGCAAACGACGAAGAACCTCACCGGCGAAGAGGTGTTCGCTCTCCATTCCGGAAAATGAGGCGTCCACGCCCGCGTGGACGCAGGGAGCAGACCGACAGAGCCTAGCCGAACGTCGGATCCGGCCAGACTGTCCCCTTACCGGCCAATGGCTTACCCTTGATGTCCCTGTGTCGGCATGAGAGAAGCAATGGCTGGTTCTGCATCGCGTCGCCTTCCCTACCACGTCGCGGATACCATCAAGGGCTGGATCGTGGATCGGCAACTGATGCCGGGCGACCGTCTGCCCAGCGAGGCGGAACTCATGGAAACCCTCGACGTTTCCAAGGGCACCATCCGCGAGAGCACGCGGGTTCTGGAGGCGCAAGGCCTGGTGGTGACGCGCACCGGCCCGGGTGGCGGCGTGTTCGTGTGCAAGATGAGCGAGGCCAAGGCGACCTCGCTGCTCAGCCATTACTTCTATTTCCAGGACATCTCGATTCGCGACATCTACCAGATTCGCCTGGCTCTGGAGCCCGAACTCGCCGCCTCGCTGGCGGGCAAGGTCGGGGCCGAGGATCTGGCCCGCCTGCGTGCCAGCCTGCACAGCTATGCCACGGCTGCTCCCGACATGGAAACCGAGCGGCAGCAGCACATCGATTCGCTGCGCTTCCACGAGATGCTCGCCGAACTGGCCGGGGGCAATCCGCTGTTGTCGTTCATCATCCGCTTCACCGTGCAGATGCTCTCCGACCTGACCGTCTACCGGCGGCTCTACGAGCCCGGCGATCACCAGATCGGGCCCACCGGCTGCCAGTATCACGCGCGGGTGTTGGATGCCATCGAAGCAGGGGACGCCGACCTGGCCCGTGAGCTGATGCGCGAGCACATGCTCTCGGCCCAGGCGGTGATGAACGACAACGAGGCTCAGGTCAGACGTGGCTTTCTGGCCGACTGAGACGGCGGGCGTCAGTCCCGGTCGCGGGTCTCGGGTGCCGATCCCAGGTCGCTGAGAAAGCGCATCAGCACGCGGGTGGCGCGGCCGGCGTCTTCCTCGCTGATGGCTTCGTCGGGATGGTGGCTCAGGCCCTCCTTGCAGCGTACGAAGAGCATGCCGATGTCGGTCAGGTCGTGCATGGCCAGGCCGTCGTGGCCGGCGCCGCTGAACAGGCGCTGGGTAGGCTCGTCGCAAGCCCGGCAGGCGCCTTCCAGCGCTTCGATCAACCACTCGGCGCAGGCGACCGCTTCGGCGCCGTAGGTGGGTTCGCTCGACAGCTCGAGGCCGCGCGTTCGGGCGATCCGCTGGCAGGCCTCCAGGATTTCCCGACGTCCTTTCTCGCGCACGTCCGCGCTGGGGGAACGCAGCTCCAGCGTGAAATTCACCTCGGCGGGAATCACGTTCACGGCGTTGGGGCGGACATCCAGCTTGCCGACCACGCCGACCAGGTCGGGCGTGGCGTTCAGGGCCCTATCCGCTTCCACCACCATCTCGGCTGCCCCGACCAGGGCGTCGCGGCGGCCGGCCATCGGCGTGGTGCCGGCGTGTCCGGCCTTGCCGCGCAGACTTAGGCGGTGGCGCTCGATGCCGGTCAGCGCGGTCACGATGCCCACCGCCTGGTCGCGCTGCTCGAGCACCGGCCCCTGCTCGATATGCACCTCGACGAAGCCGAAGACCGACTCGGGCCGGCGGGCTACTTGTGGGATCGCCTGCGGGTTGCCGCCGAAGGCTTCCAGCGCCTCGCCGAGGGTCACGCCCTCGGCGTCGCGGGCCTCCAGGCTGGCTGGGTCGAAGGTACCGGCCAGGGCACGGCTGCCGATCAGGGTCGACTGGAAGCGGGTACCCTCCTCGTCGCCGAAGGCCACCACCTCGACCCCGTAGAGCAGCTCGGTGCCGGCCTCCTTCAGGGCTTGCAGGGCCTGCAGCGGCAGGGCGACGCCCAGCATGCCGTCGTACTTGCCCCCTTCGGTGACGGTATCCTGGTGGGAGCCCAGAATCAGGGTCCGCTCGCCCCGTGCGGCTCGTGCGTTGCGTCCCACCAGGTTGCCCGAGGCATCGAGCTCCGGGCTCAGCCCCGCCTGGCGCATCCAGTCGGCGATGAGTTCCAGCACCGCGCGATGTTCGTCGGAACAGAACAGCCGCGTCACGCCCGGGCCGGGCTGCGAGTGGCGCGCGGCCTCATCCAGGCGTGCCATCAGTCGACGACCGAGGGCCGCCTGCGTCGAGGAATCGGTCATGGTCTCTCCTGGAATCAGTGTGTGGGCAGCGAGGCGAGGAAGGCGGCGAACGCCGGTTCGCGAATGCGCTGGAGCAGTGCCCGAAGTGCGCCAGCGGGGTCGTCGGCCCAGTCCACCCGCAGGTCGATGGGCGCCGCATCGAAGGACTCGATGCGCAGGGCCGCCGAGCGGGTGCCGCGAGCGTCGCCGCCGGCCTGCAACGCCGCCTCCAGCGACTCGATCAGACTCTCCGCCAGGCGTGCCTCGTAGCCATCGCGGTAGCGGGGCGTGGCGGCCTGGCCCCACGCCGCGTCGGGGTTGGTGCAGGTCTGCGTCAGAAAGGTTCGCAGCAGCCTCTCCACGACCCGCTCGTCGGCCAGCATGTTGCCGGCCGCAGCGGCCGTGGGGCGCAGCTCGGCGGCCACCACCGCCAGATTGTCGCTGCCGGAGTGCACGGCGGCCCGGCCATCGGCATCCATCGCCAGGCATTGGCGGCGCGAGGCACCGCTGTCCCGTTCGATCGTCTCTTGCAGCGCTCGTCGGGCATCGAGGCCCTGCTCCAGTGCCTGGCGAATGCCCTCGGGGTACCACGGATTGGTGGCCAGACCCTGGGTGGCACAGGCACCCAGACCGCGCCACGCATGGTGCACGTAGCCACCCACCGCCACACCGCCGGTGGCCGTCAGCGCGGCGACCGTGCCGGTCGCCGGCTGCACGTGAATCAGCGACAAGGTCATGGCGGGCTCAGTATCCGGTCACGTGGCCGATGATCAGGCCGACCCAGGCCAGCACGTAGACCAGCACCATGAAGGGCAGAATGGCCTTCAGCCATGCCACGTAGGAGACCCGACCCAGAGCCAGCATGGCCAGGGTTCCGCCGGACGTGGGCACGATCAGGTTGGTCAGGCCGTCGCCCACCTGGAAGGCGGTGATCATCAACTGACGGCTCATGCCCACCAGGTCGGCCACCGGTATCAGGATGGGCATCGTGACCAGGGCCTGGCCGGAACCGGAAGGCACGAAGAGGTTGATCGCCCCCTGCACCACGCTCGCCATGATCGCCGACAGGGCGCCCGGAATATCCTGAATCAGGCCGCTCAGTCCATGCACGATGGTGTCGATGATCTGCGCCTGGCCGAGGATCACCTGAATGGAGGCCGCCAGGCCGATCACCAGTGCCCCGGGGGTGACCTTGGAGGCGCCTTCCATCATCTGCTTGACGATCTCGTTGGCGGAGAGGCCGTTGACGATGCCGATCACGATGGCGATCAGCAGGAACATGCCGGCGATCTCGTTGATGTACCAGCCGCGGGTGAAGACGCCCACCAGCATGGCGGCCAGGCCCAGCACGAATACGCCCAGGGTCAGCTTGTTGCTCTTGGTCAGCTGGTATTCATCCAGGGACTTGGTCATGGCCTTGGTGTTGTCCGGCTCCTCGAAGTCCATCTTGACCACCCATTTGCAGATGTAGAGGGAGAGCAGGGCCAGGGAAGAGACCACTAGCAGGGTGCGCAGCCAGGCGCCGGAGAAGGTGGGCAGTTCGGCGATGCCCTGGGCCACGCCTACGGTGTAGGGATTGATGGGCGACAGTGCGAAGCCGATGCCGATGCCGCCGACCGCCATGGTGGTGCCGACCAGGCTGGAGCAGCCGATGGCGCTGGCGATGAGCACGGCAATGGGTACCAGGGCGATGTTGTTCTCGAAGCCCACGGCCACGCCGAAGAAGCCGTAGATGAAGGTGCCGGCGGTGATGATGATGTTGCGTCGCTCGACGCCGACCCGGTTCACCGCGACGCCGATGGCATTCTCCAGCGCGCCGGTGCGCTGCAGGATATGGAACAGACCGCCGGCGATGAACACGATGAACAGGTAGAGCGATGCCTCGTTGAGGCCGCGGGGAACCGCCACGAAGATGTCGAAGGGCGAGATGGCCTCGACGTCGGTGAGATAGGTGAAGGATTCGGGGACCACGCGGGTGCGTCCATCTTCCTGGACCCGCTCGTACTCACCCGCCGGCACCACGAAGGTGAGAGCGTAGGTGGCCAGCAGGATCATGAAGATCAGCACCATGGGGTCGGGTACCGTCTGGTACCACTTCTTCTTGCGCTGTGACAGCGCCTGCTCGGTTGTACTCATGTCGTTGTCCTTGTTCGCCGTGCGCCGGCGAGTGGGGGTACCGGCGCATACTGAGCAATTTATCATGATAAATTGCCCGGTCAAGAAACGAGCCGAGAGAGCCCCGGGCGTTCATGCCGATGGCCGTCGGTCGCGATTGCCCGGAAGGAGTGGCATCGCTCGGGTCAAGGCGGCAGGATAGAGTGACAATTCGAACGGAGGCACCATGGAAACGTTGCTGAACGCACGCACGGAAGTCACGCACGCGGCCCTGGCCGCCATCGCTCACATGCCCACGGCCAGCCTGCCGGTGCTGATGGACGAGGCCTTCGCGAGGCGGCTGACCGATGGCGATTTCATGCGCATCGCGGTATTGCTGGCGCAGAAGAGCTTCGACGAGGGCGGCTGTCCCATTGGCGCGGTGATCGTCGACAACGACACCGGGCGCATCGTCGGCAAGGGCCACAACACGCTGGTGCAGGAGAACCACCCGTACCATCACGGCGAGACTTCCGCCGTGCGCGATGCCGGTCGCATCGACTTCAGCCGCACGACGTTGTTCACCTCGCTGAGCCCGTGCGAGATCTGCGCCACGCTGCTTTACATGCGCGGTTTCTCGCGCGTGGTGGTGGGCGACGTCACCAACGCCTCGGGAACCGAGTCGCTGCTGAGCGAGAAGGGCGTCCAGGTCGACATCCTGGAAGACCCCCGCGGAATCGACCTCTACGCCCGCTTTCGTGCCGCAAAGCCCGAACTCGATCGGGAAGACTGGCAGGGTCGGCGCGCCTCGTGAACCTCGATTGGGCCGGCGCCAAGCCCCGGTGCGGGTGCCGACTCAGGCCGTCACCGGCTGCTTGCAGACGTCGACCCACTCCGCCTCGACCAGCTCGGCCAGGCGGCTCGGAGTGAGGCGCACCGCGCTGTTGAGGGCGCCGGCGGCGGGCAGTACCTCGGCGAACGCGCGCAGCGAGACATCGCAGTAGACGGGCAGTGGGGTGGCCAGGCCGAAAGGGCAGACGCCGCCCACCGGATGACCGGTCAAGGCCAGCACCGTTTCGGCGTCGAGCATCTTCGCCTTGCCGCCGAAGGTTTCGCGCATCTTGCGGTTATCGATGCGCGCCTCGCCGCCGGCCACCACCAGCACCTGGCGCTCGCCCACGCGGAAGGCCAGCGTCTTGGCGATCTGCCCCGGCTCGACGCCATGGGCCGCGGCGGCCAGGGCGACCGTGGCGGTGCTGGTTTCCAGTTCCAGTATCTCGAGGTCCGGGGCTTTCTCGGCGAGGAAGGTACGTGCGCTCTCCAGGCTCACGGTCGTCTCCTTGTGGGCGTGTTCGGGGAAGGGGGGCGTGCGGCGTTCGATCCGGGCTCCGGGCTGACCGAAGCCGATAGGACTGTCACGATAGCAGGTCGTGCCGAATGCGCACCACCGGCCCGGTTTGCGTTGCCTGACCCAATGAATGCGGTCGCCTCGCCTTTTTCTGGCGACGCCCCTTGCTGCGATGGCTAGAGTAGGTAGACTGGTCTACCTACCTGTCGCTGAGATGAGCTCTTCATGCCTCTAGCACGACCTCCGTCGCCTAAGAGCGCCCGCGACCGACTGCTCGCCGCGGCCGCCGCGCTGTTCTACGACCACGGCATCCATGCCACCGGCATCGATGCCATCGTGCAGCGCGCCGGCGTGGCCAGGAAGAGCCTCTACAACAACTTCGCCTCCAAGGCCGAACTGGTGGCCGCCTATCTGGAGGCCCGCCACGCCGAGTGGCGGGCGCTCTACGAGGCCCGCCTGCACCGGGCCGGCTCGCCCAGGGAACGGGTGCTGGCGGTCTTCCAGGCCTACGAGGATCATGCCGAGCACGCCTACGAGCATGGCTTTCGCGGCTGCGGGTTGCTCAATGCCGCCGCCGAGCTGCCCGCCGGCGATGTTGGCCGGCAGGCCGTCAGGCAACACAAGGAGGAGGTCGAAGCGCTGCTGGCCGAACCGCTCGGCGAACTGTTCGGTGCCGACCCGGCGCGCCAGGCCGAGGTGGCACGGCAGCTCGCCTTCCTGCTCGAGGGGGCCATGGCGCGTGCCGGACTGGAGGGGCGCAGCGACTGCCTGCGCCAGGCGCGCGAGATGGCCGCGGCCCTGCTGGAGGCACGATGAACGCGACGACCCGAGAGCGCCTGCTGGGTACGGCGACGGTGCTCATCGCCGCCCTGCTGTGGGGCACCACCGGCACCGCTGCGACCTTCGCTCCCGAGGTGAGCGCAGTGGCCATCGGTGCGGTGGCGATGGGCGGGGGCGGTCTTCTGCAGGCACTGCTCGCTGCCGGGCGTATCCGTCGCCATGCGGGAGCGTTGTGCGCTCGGCGGCGAGTGCTGCTGCTCGGTGCCGTGGCCGTGGCCATCTACCCGCTGGCCTTCTATGCCTCCATGCGCCTGGCCGGCGTGACCATTGGCACGGTGGTTTCCATCGGCTCGGCACCGCTGCTTTCGGTACTGATCGAGAACCGTCTGGACGGGCTGCGTCTCACCGTGCGCTGGGCCACCGGTGCCGCCCTGGGGCTTGGCGGCATGCTGCTGCTGTGCCTGGCCGAAGGCGGTGGCCATGTCGCCACCGGCGACGAAGTGGTGCCTGGCGTTCTGCTGGGGCTGCTGGCCGGGCTCAGCTATGCTCTCTACTCTTGGACGGCGCGCCGCCTGATGCAGCGCGGCATTGCTTCGCGCGCCGCCATGGGGGCCACCTTCGGCATCGGTGGCCTGCTGCTGATGCCGGTGCTGCTGGTCACCGGTGCGCCGCTGTTGGCCTCCTGGGGCAACGCCGCCGTCGGCCTCTACATGGCGCTGGTGCCGATGCTGCTGGGGTATCTCTGCTTCGGCCACGGCCTGGCACGCATCCCCGCCAGCACGGCAACCACGATCACGCTCTTCGAGCCGGTGGTCGCCGCCGGCTTGGCCGTAGCCATCGTCGGCGAGCGGCTGCCACCGCTCGGCTGGGTCGGCATCGTATTGATCCTGGCCTGCCTGATATGCGTTAGTGCACCCGTTAGCCCGTCTCGCCGGCAGGCCGTTGCCGAGGCGGCGAGGCGACGTCCAATCAGCCCGCAATCCTGAGGAGAGCCCATGACGACTCTGGTAATCGGTGCCAACGGCCAGATCGGCTGCCAGTTCTGCGCGCTGGCCCACGCGGCGGGCGAGCCCATCCGCGCCATGATTCGCCATCCCGGCCAACAACCCTGGTTCGAGGAGCGCGGCATCGAAACGGTGATTGCCGACCTGGAAGGCGACTTCACCCACGCCTTCGACGACTGCGATCAGGTCGTCTTCACCGCCGGTTCCGGCCCGCACACCGGTCCCGACAAGACTCTGCTGATCGACCTCTACGGTGCCATCCGTGCCGTCGACGCCGCCCGTGAGCGTGGCCTCTCTCGCTTCCTGATGGTCAGCGCCATGCGCGCCGAGAATCCCCAGGCGGCACCCGAGAAACTGCGTCCTTACATGGCCGCCAAGTTCGCCGCCGACGCCTATTTGCGTGCTTCCGGCATGCCCCATGTGATCCTCAAGCCGGGGCGGCTCACCGACGACCCCGCCAGCGAGCGGGTGGCCGCCTCGCTGGAGGAGACCGACGGCGAGAACCGCGTCTCGCGCGGCAACGTCGCCCACGCCCTGCTGCACCTGGTGAAGGCTCGGGAACTCGTCGACCGCGAGTTCGTCCTGCTCGATGGCCAGCGATCGATGGCTGAAGTGCTCGCCTGAGGCCGTTTTCATGCAGGCCATCATTACCGAGCGGCCCATCGGCGTCATCAGCGATACCCATGGGTTGCTGCGCCACGAAGCGCTGTCGATGCTGGAGGGCTGTGGGTTGATCCTGCACCTGGGCGACGTCGGCCATCGCGACGAAGACGCCGCCATCCTCGAACGCCTGGCCGAGCTCGCTCCGCTGGCGACGGTGCGCGGCAATATCGACACTGCCCCCTGGGCCGAGACGCTGCCGATGACCCGCGATCTCGCCGTCAACGGCTGGCGTCTGCACCTGGTGCACGTCCTTCGGGAGTTCGATCCCGCCACCTCCTGCGATGCCGTGCTCCACGGCCACTCCCACAAACCGCGTAACGAATGGCAGGATGGCCGGCTGCTGTTCAACCCCGGCGCCGCCGGCAAGCGCCGCTTCCGCCTGCCCATCACTCTCGGCAAACTGTGGGCCGATGCGCGTGGCCTACGCGGCGCCATCCTGCATCTGCCGCTGTGATTCGCGCCGATGGTGTGACAGCCTTGCCGGCAGACCTCCGCCGATATCGGGATCTCGACCATGGGCACCGTTGAAGAAGCCGACCTGGCACCGCGCCTGCGCGAGCTGCTCCTGCACCTGCCTGCCGAGGCCGTGCCGATCACCTACCGGCAGGCCGCCGAGGCCCTGGGATTGTCGCCGCCGGGCACCATCCAGCGCGTAGCTCAGGCGC
Organism: Billgrantia gudaonensis; assembly: GCF_900100195.1. Taxonomy (GTDB): domain Bacteria; phylum Pseudomonadota; class Gammaproteobacteria; order Pseudomonadales; family Halomonadaceae; genus Halomonas; species Halomonas gudaonensis. The sequence goes on along the minus strand of NZ_FNES01000015.1, from coordinate 42,336 downwards.
TGGAAACGCTGATGCGCGAAGACGTTGCCGCCGGCCGCCCGATGATCGCGGCGCTGGTGGTCAGCCGCCGCGGCGAGTTGCCCCGTCAGGGGTTCTTCGAACTGGCCGTCGAGCTCGGTCGCTTTCCCTCCGATCCGGCGCGGCATGAGGTGGCGTATCGGCAGGAATTGGCGCGGCTCATGCAGGCCCCATGAGCGCTTGGTCGCTCTCACCGTAGGCCTGTCGCCTGGCCTCATGAAACGATGGATGGAACCATGACCCTGAAACTTTTACTGGCTGGCGCCCTCGCGCTGACCTTGACGCCACTGGGCGCGATGGCCGACTCCTGGCAGGAGCGGGACGTCTGGGAGGCGCTTTTTCAGGACTATGACGCGGAGGGCTCCCTGCTGGTGGTGGATCAGCGTCAGGATACCCAAGCGGCCTGGGTGCATGACGCCGAGCGCGCAAGGCAACGCTTCGTGCCTGCCTCCACCTTCAAGGTGCCGCACACTCTTTTCGCCTTGGATGCCGGCGTGGTGGAAGACGAGTTCCAGGTCTTTGCCTGGGACGGTACCGATCGCGGTGTCCCGGCATGGAATGCCGACCAGGATCTGCGCTCCGCCCTGCGCAACTCGACGGTCTGGCTCTATCAGCAGTTCGCCCGGGAACTGGGCGAGGAGAGCGAACGCCGCTACCTGGAGGCGACCGACTACGGCAATGCCGAGGTCGGTGCCGATATCCAGAATTTCTGGCTGGAGCCGGACAATCTGGAGGTCTCGGCCGCAGAGCAGATCGGCTTCCTGCAGCAGCTCTATCGCAATGCGCTACCGTTCGACGAGGCCGACCAGCGGCTGGTCAAGGACCTGATGATCGCCGAGGCTGGCCGCGACTGGATCCTGCGCGGCAAGACCGGCTGGTCCGGCGAGCTGGCCTGGTGGGTGGGCTGGGTCGAATGGCCCAGCGGGCCGGTGTTCTTCGCCCTCAACATGGACACCCCCGATCGTATGGACGACATCCCCAAGCGCGATGCCATCGTGCGCGAGGCCCTGCGTGACTTGGAGGCGCTGCCCTGAGGGCCATCGCTTCGGCTACCGTGAGCGCTGCCTGGTAAGCTGGTACTCCGATGGTAGTGCTCATGCTAAGGACTGTGACTGGTGACTACACTTAAACTTGGGCATTTGAGCGGGCTCGTGCGTGATACCTCGCTCCATCTGGCGCCAGTTCAGGAACGCCACCTAGCAATATTGCAGAACTGGTGGCCAGATGCCGACAGCTGCCGCCTGTGGGGTGGTCCTGACATGCATTTCCCTATCATCCCGGAACAGTTTCGCCAGGATCTGCAACTCGAGAACATGTCGAGCCGCGCGCTGCTTAACGCTAAGGGCGAACTGCTGGGCTTCGGCCAATACTGCCGACGACATGAACGTTGCCACCTGGCACGGCTTGCCGTCGCCCCCTTCCGCCGCGGTCAGGGCCTGGGTGTTCAGCTCATCGCGGCCCTGGCAAGTGAGGGAGTGCAAGCGCTGGGTGTCAACGAGTGTGCTCTCTACGTCTACCCCCAGAACCCTGCCGCCAGGCTCTATACCCGGCTCGGATTTCACGATGTCGCACTCCCCGATGGCCAACGTCTGGATGGCTGTCGCTATTTGGTCGCATCCGTCATGCTTGGGTTTGCGTAGCCTCCGATTGACACCGCGCCATGCTGGGGTACGCTAAACGCAGCGCCGCCAGGCGTCCCCGTCCGCGGAAAGGGCTGCGCCCATCGCTTCCAATCGGCTTCCCCATACGACTCCCGGCCTGTCCGGCGGACGCAGGCATATGGAGGGATTCGTATGACCACGCTTCCCCGGCCGGATGCCCGGTCGCATGGCCGCTTCAATCTCGAGCAGCAGCGCAAGCGCGCCAAGGAACTGTTCAAGGCAGCCCGCGCCGACGAGCCGGCCGCTCTCGCGCGAATACTTCGGCACCTCTCGCCACGCGAGGCACCGCTCAAGCTTGCCGATGCCCAGTTCGTCATCGCCCGCGAATGCGGTTTTCCCAGTTGGCCTCGGCTCAAGGCGCATATCGAATCCCTGGAGGCGTCGCGGCGGCTGATTGCCGAACGGGGCGACGGTGACCTGGCAACGCTGCACATCCGTTGCGGTTCGGATATCGAGCACAGCCTGCGTACCGCTGGTTTTGAGGGCGACTTCCTGGAATTTTCCGATCCGTTCTGCATTGGCCCGCTGAAGGATCTGCTGCCCGAGGAACTGATGCGGTTACGCGCCAATTACCTGGCAGAGGTTTCCGGAATGGCCGAGGGCGACGTTCTGGCGCGTCTTCTCCGGAGCTACCGGGGACTGGCCGAGCTGGACCGTTATGCGCGGCTGGTGCTGTGGTTCGAGCATGACAGTTACGACCAATTGCTGCTGGCCTACCTGTTGCACCGACTGCGGGCGAACCCACCCAACGCCAGGATCGAGCTGATAGCCGTGGAGACCATCCCTGGCGTGGAGCGGTTCATCGGTATCGGCCAGCTAGCCCCGGACCTGCTGGCTTGGCTGTGGCGTCGGCGTCGTCCCGTCGAGGCGCCGCTGCTCGAGCTGGGCTCCCGGGCCTGGGAGGCACTCACGGCCGATACCCCCGAGGCGCTGGAATCCCTGATCGCCACCGGTACGCCGGCCCTGCCGATGATGGGCAAGGCGCTCGGGCGCCATCTACAGGAGCTGCCCGCACCGAATACCGGTCTCGGCCTGACCGAGCGACTCATTCTGGAGACCGTACGCGACCATGGCCCTCTGCCGGTGGGCAAGGCCTTCGCTTACCTGATGCGCGAGTACGAACCGCTGCCCTATCTGGGCGATCTGACGTTCTGGTGGTTGCTGCAACCGCTGATTGCAACGCCCCAACCGCCGCTGGAGATCGGCGAGGCTCACGAGGAGTGGCCCCATCGCCGACTCAGCCTGACCGACCTCGGGCACGATATCCTCGCGGGAAGTCGCAACTGGTTGGATCATGCTCCCGGCGAGCGCTGGGTGGGCGGTATGCGTATTGCGCCACGCCGGGAAGCGATGCGCCGGCCTTGAAACGAACTGCCGGCAGGGCTTACTTGAAGCGCGAGCGAGCCTTCTCGAAGGACTCGCTCAGCGAATCCCAGGCGCGTTCGGCGCCGGCCTTCACATCCTCCCAGGCGTCGTCGCTGGCCTCGCGCATCTCCTGGAGTTTCTGACGCACTTCCTCGCGCCTCGCTTCGAGGCGTGCGGCCTCCTTCTCCCTATCGATACGGGCATCGGCCTCGGCGCCCTTGGCCCGGGCCCGCAGCTTGTCGATCTCTGCCTGCCACTCGTCCAGTTTGGCCTGCAACTTCTGCTCGTAGGCTTCCCTATCGCTCATGAAACGCTCCTTTCCGTCCGAGAGGATGCATGTCGAGAAGCGGCCCCGGTCTTTCGGGGCGCGCCCTACCTGTTCAGAGTGGACCATCCCGCGGGAGTTTCCTACGTTGGCGACGGTCCCGCGGCAGGCCATCGAGCCTCCGGATGTGTGGCTAGGCTAGCCCGTCCTCTTTCGCCACGGGTTCGATTGGCTCGCCATTCTCGTCCAGCAACTGGTGGTCGTAGGCTGCCTGAAGGCCGGTCTCGTCAACCGCCGGCGGCTCTTCCTGTTGCGGTTCTGTGGCGTCTTCCGTCCAGTCCGCCCAGTAATCGATATGGCCCGGATAAATCGGCGACAGCATCGCCAGCAGGATGCCGATCATCGTGAAGATGGCAAATGCATCGGCGTATCCGAATCCGTCGACCAGCGCGCCGACGACCGGAGAGCCAACCGCCTGGCCGAGCGCGCAGGCCATGAATGGCAACACCGGCCCCATCGAGAGGCGGCCCGGCAACAGCCGGATGCCGGTCATGAGGTACAGCCCGGTCAGACTCATGTAGGCAAGGCCGAAGACGAGCGCGGAGAAGATCGCCAGCCCCAGCCGGCCCGGGCTGGCGGCGAGCAATGCCAGGCTCGAGGCGAGCATCATCAGCATCAAGGCTTGCGTGATCGGCGGGTTATTGCGGTCGGCCAGGTCGCTCACCATGGCACCGCCGAGGCCGGCGATACCGACCGCCAGCCACAGCCAACCGGTGTGGCCGGAGGGAAGCGCGCCGAGCGTGACCGCCAGGTCCGGCGCGAAAAGCCAGTACGCCGCCGACACGAAACCCATGGCAAAGGCGAACAGCGTGAGCCGAGCGAGACGCGACCACTGCAACCGAGTGATCGGGGGCGGCGGTGCGGCATTTGCCGGCATGATCCGTGATACCGAGGGAAGGAAGAACCACGCGGCAACGATCCCGATGCCGGCCAGCGCGGCGAACATGGCATACGTGAAACGCCACTCATCGTATAGGAAGACGACGGTCGGCACTGCGACGATGATGCCGACGCTGGTACCGGCATTCATGATGGAACTCACGCGTCCATGCATCGTGCGGCTCACCAGGGCCTGCATGGCGGCGGTCAGTGCCGGCATCATCAAACCGGTGCAGATGCCGCAGATGAACACGCCGACACCGAGCCATAGGGCATCCGATGCCTGACTGATCAGTGCCAGGCCGCCAGCACCGAAGCTACCCGAGAGCACCGCCAAGTTGCGAGCGCCGAGGCTATCGGCGGCCAGTGGCGCGACCAGCGTGGCGAGCACGAAACTGATGAACGGCAGCGCCCCGACGATGCCGATCAGGTACGGCGTCATGTCCAGCTCGGCGCTGATGGAAGGAACGAACAGGCCGAAAGCGAAGCGCGCGAGCCCATAACTGATGGCGATCAGCGCGGCACCGAATAGGGCGAATCCGATGTTCGACAAGGTTCTCATGGGGTCTCGCTCCGGGCCGTTGCGAGGAGGGTTTCGACCACCGCTCGGGTGTCGGCCAGGGCCGTCGGCGCGCCCAGCAAGGCCACCGCCATATTGCTGCCTTCCAGCACCAGGAAGAGGCGGCGCGCCAGGCCGACGTGGGGATCCAGCCCGTCGCGGGCCACGGCGGCTTCGAGGCGTGTCAGCAGCTCGGTCTTGGCGGCCGCCGCCAGGGCATGTATCTCCGCGCTGTGCTCGGCGAACTCGCCCATCGCCTTGGCCATGATGCAGCCCTGCGGGCTGTAGCGTTCCAACCAGCGGCCATGCGCCTCGACCAGGGCGCGCGTCTCCTCGCCCGGCGAGGCGGAAGCCACAGCCGCATCGAGACTGGCGATGAAGCGCTCATGGCGGGCCTCCAGGACGGCGGCCACCAGTGCCTCCTTGGAGGCGAAGTGGTTGTAGAGCGTCATGCGCACCACCCCGGCAGCCGCCACGATGCGGTCGATGCCCGTGGCATGAAACCCCTGCTCGTAGAAGAGGCGCTCGGCAGTGGCGAGCAACTGGTCGCGCTTGGAAGCTGGCATCGGCGGCCTCTCCTATATAGACCGATCTATCTAAATGTGACCCTATTGCAGTACAACGTCTCAGAGGCGTCAAGCGATTCCCTGGCGAAGTGCGCTCGGCATGAGGGCGGAAATTCGCGAGGATGGCGCTATGGCATGCCAGTCGCGGGTCAGGTCGATACCGCGGTTGGCTCACTGCCCGTCGAATTCCGCAATAATGTCCAAGCCGGTGGCCTGGCGTTACGCCTAGACTATGCCCGAGTGACGTTCAGGGGAGGCCTGGCACGGTGGAACGGACGAGTCGCTTCGACTACTACAAGAGTCGGCACATTCCCGAGCTCAAGGTGCTGCGGGCAGCGCTGAGCGATTTCAGCTACGACCGCCATGCTCATGAGGAGTATGCCTTCGGCGTGACCCTCGCCGGGCGGCAGGATTTCTTCAGCGGCGGGGAGTTTCACCGCAGCTCGCCGGGCAACGTCATCCAGTTCAATCCCGAACAGGTGCACGACGGGCACCCGGGCGATGACAGCACGCTGGGCTACGTCATGACCTACGTACCGGCCGCCCAGCTCGAGGCGTTGTTCGCCGATGCGGCGGGGAGCGAACGTGCCGGCGCATTCCGCTGTGGCGACACCTTGATCCCGGATCCCGAATTGCGGCGTGCCATCCTGGAACTCTCCCAGCTCGTCATCCACCGAGTGGGCTCGCGCATCGAGCAGGAGCACGCCCTCTACCGGATAGCGTCGCGCCTGGTGCAGCGTGCCGGCCAGTTCCAGGGGGCCGGCAAGGCGAGTCGCCCCGATGCACTGCTGATGCGCGCCAAGGAGTACATCCTCGCGCACCTGGAAGACGATGTGTCGCTGGACGACATCAGCCAGGCCGCCCACCTCTCGAAGTATCACTTCCTGCGCCTGTTCCGGCAGCAGTTCGGCATTACGCCGCATCAGTACGTGCTGAACTGTCGGGTCAATGCCGCGTGCCATGCCCTGGAGGCCGGCGTGGCACCTGCGGAAGTGGCCTTCCGCTATGGCTTTACCGACCTCAGCCACTTCAACCGCCGTTTCAAGCGCATCTACGGCAAGACGCCGAACCAGTACCAGCGCAGCGTCACTTCGTAACCGGGAATTCGCCATGTTAGCGATCGTTGCCTATGCCCTGGGCGTCATGTACACGCCCGGGCCCGTGAACCTGCTCGGTCTGAATGCCGGGCTTCATGGACAGGCCAGGGCCACGCTGGGGTTTTTCCTCGGGGTGGGGGCGGCCATGCTCATTCTCTTCTTGCTGTTCGGCTGGGTCGGCGCCGCTTGGGTACAAGGCGACGTGCTCGCCGTGGTGGGTGCCCTGGGCTGCGGATACATCCTCTATCTGGCCATCAAGATCGCTCGCTCGAGCATCGATCTGGGTGCCGTGCGCCAGGCCCCGCGGGTGATGCGCTTTCGCGATGGCCTGATCATGCAACTCTGCAACCCCAAGGGCATCGTCGCGACGTTGCCGATTGCCACGATCCAGTTTCCCGCTGCGGGCATTCACGGCATTGCCCTGGTGCTCTGGTCGATGGGGCTGGCCGTGCTGGCGGTCGGCGCGCCCGGCAGCTATGCGCTGGTCGGCGCCCTGCTCGGCAAGCGCATCGAGAACCCGAGAATCCTCAAGGGCTTCAGCCTGGCGATGGCGGCCTTGCTGCTGTGGGTCGCGATCACCATCGGCTACGAGCATGTGTGGCTGCCCCTCGCGACTGGGGGACGCTGAAGGCCGAGGGCACGAACTGACTCTGCACCGCGCTATGAAGAGGCCGCTTCATGTCAGCCATAGGTGGCCTGGTCGGCGCGGGTGTCGCGCAGGCGCTGCTCGTCGAGGGCGATGCCCAGGCCCGGCGCTTCGGAGAGGGTCAGCCAGCCGGCGTCGTCGGCGGTTAGCGGGGCGAGGAGCGGATAGTCGCGGGCCTCGGGCGTCCATTCCGGCGGGTCGAAGGGAAATTCCAGGTAAGGGCAACCTTCGGGGCCCACGGTGCCGGCGGTCAGGTGCAGGTTGGCGATCAGGCCGATGCCGTTGCCCCAGGTGTGCGGGGTGAACCACTTGCCGCGCGCGGTCACCTCCCGCGCCAGTCGGGACAGCCCCAGCATGCCGATCGAACAGACCGCGTCGGGCTGGTAGACGTCCAGGCAGTCGCGCCGCAGCATCTCGTGGAACTCGTAGGGCTCGCGGGTCATCTCGCCGCCGGCGATCTTCAGCCGGTCGCCGGCATGCGCATTGAGCGCCGCCATGCCGGGATAGTCGCCCCGGTAGAGCGGCTCCTCCATCCACAGCACGTCGTGGCGGATCAGTTCCTCGGCCACCTCGGTGGCCTTGCCCAGGTCCCAGGGGGTCTGCACGTCCCACGGCATGCGCCAGCCCTGGTTGCAGTCCACCATCAGGGTGTATTCATCGCCGAGCGCCCGGCGCACCGCCGCCAGGGCCGCCAGGTCGTCGTCGATCCTGGGGCGGCCGAAGCGCAGTTTCATGGCCGGGAAACCGGCGTCTCGCACTCGTTCGGCCAGGGTCACCAGCTGCTCGAGCGGGCGGTGGGTGCCGCTGGAAGCGTAGGCGCGCAGGCGGTTCGAGGTGCCGCCGAGCATGCGCCACACCGGCTCGCCGCGGATCTTGCCGGCGAGATCCCAGAGTGCGACCTCCAGCGGCCAGCAGCGTCCGGCGTGAAAGCCGATGTTGTCGATCACGCCGCTGTGGCGTTCCAGCTCCAGCGGATCGCGGCCGATGAACAGCGAGCGGAAGTCCTCGAAGCCATACATCGCATCGCCGGAGCCCACGCCTTCGCGTCCTTCGCTGTCGATCACGCGGACCAGGGTCGCCGGAAACCGCCGGCGCGGCTGGCTATCCCAGGCCGCCGGAAAGGGCGGCTCGAGCGGCTGTTGGTGGTGGGTGATCTCGATGCGGTCGATGACGCTCATGCGGGGTGCTCCTGGGCGGCTGTCAGGTGGGCCAGACGGCGCTCGAACAGCGACACCGTGGCCTCGGCGAGCGCGTGCCAGTCGTCGGCTTCCGGCCGTCGCGCGGCGTTGTCGGCCATGGGGGCGTTCTCCTCGGCCTGCATGGTCGCCGAGAGGGCTTCGGCGTCCATCTCGAGATCGGCGAAAGGCGCCAGCGCCGCATCGAAGCGGGCGGCATCGACCAGGGTGCTGAAGCGGGCGGGCAGATCGTGCGCCGTGTCGCCTTTCGCCAGGGCCTCGGCTGCCGGGGCGAAGACGGTCTCGCGCCCGTCGATCGTCCAGGCCAGGGTGGCCTCCACGCCGAGCGTCACGGCGACGCCATGCGGCAGGTGGTAGAGCGAGCCGAGGGCATGGCCGATGTTGTGCCCCAGGCCCGTGCCGCCGTTGTCGATCGCCTGGCCGGCGAGGCAGGCGGCGACCTGCATCTGCTGGCGCGCCTCTAGGTCGTCGGGGGCGGCCACCGTGCGGGGCAGCGCCCGCCCGATCAGCCGCATCGCCTGCAGTGCGCTGGCCTCGATGAAGACGTGGCGCCCCTGGCCGCTGGCCGCCTCGAGGGCGTGCACGAAGGCGTCCAGGCCAGTGGCGGCGGTCAGTGGCGCCGGCAGGGTGCGCGTCAGTTCGGGGTCGAGCAGCACCGCCTCGGGCAGCAGCGCGTCGCCCCAGGCCCACTGCTTGCGTCCCCGGTCGTCGGCGACGATCGAGGTGCGAGTGACCTCCGAGCCGGTGCCCGAGGTGGTGGGGATCATCACCGCGGGGGCGCGTCCCGCCCAGGGCGTGCGGGCGAGCAGGTAGTCGGCCATGGCGCCGGGGCTCTCAGCCAGGGCGGCCACCAGTTTGGCGATGTCCAGGGCGGTGCCGCCGCCCAGGCCGATCACCAGCGGCGACTCGAGCTCGCGGGCGGCCTCGGCGCCGGCGTCGACCGTCGCCAGGGTCGGCTCGCCGGCGGGTGCGATGAAGCGCGTCACGGGCAGTTCATCGTCCAGCAGCGAGGCCAGTCGGTCGACAAGGCCGGTGGCCGCGATGCCGGCGTCGGCAACGATCAGCGCACTGCCGGCGTCATGGTCGCGGCACAGCTTGGGCAGTTGCGCCAGCGTGCCGGCGCCGACCACCAGCGGCACCTGCCGGCCGGTCGTGAAGTTCATCGGCATGTCAGGCGTCCAGCTCGATCCAGGTGGTCTTGAGTTCGGTGTACTTGTCGAAGGCGTGCAGCGACTTGTCGCGCCCCTGTCCGGACTGCTTGAAGCCGCCGAAGGGGGCGTTGATGGAGGTGTGGTCGTAGCAGTTGACCCAGACGGTACCGGCGCGCAGCGCGCGGGCGGCGCGGTGGCCGTCGCTCAGGCGGTTGGTCCAGATCGCCGCGCCCAGGCCGTAATCGGTGTCGTTGGCCACGGCCAGGGCTTCGTCGAGGCCATCGACGCCGATCGTCACCAGCACCGGCCCGAAGATCTCCTCGCGGGCGATGCGCATGTCGTTGGTGACCTCGTCGAAGATCGCCGGCGTGATGAAGTCGCCGCCGCTGTCCCGGCGCACGCGCTCGCCGCCGAACAGCAGCCGGGCGCCCTCGTCGCGGCCCTGCTGGAGATAGCCCATGACCTTGTCGGCGTGTTCCGGCTCGATCATCGCGCCCATTTGAGTATCGGGATCGAGGGGATCGCCGGGCTGGAGCTCGTCGGCCCACTGGCGCACCCGGGCCAGCAGCTCGTCCTTGATGGTGCGGTCGACGATCAGCCGGGTGCCGGCGTGGCAGGTTTCGCCCTGGTTGTACCAGACGCCGTAGGCGACATACATGGCGATGCGGTCGAGGTCGTCGACGTTGCGGGTGACGATGTGCGGGCTCTTGCCGCCGCATTCCAGGCCGATGCGCTTCATGTTGGAGCGCGCCGAGTATTCCAGGAACTTCTTGCCGACTTCGGTGGAGCCGGTGAAGCCGATGGCGTCGACATCGTCGTGCAGGCCCAGCGCCTGGCCGGCCTCGTGGCCCAGGCCGGTGATCACCTGCAAGGCACCGGTCGGGATGCCGGCGTCCCGCGCCAGTTCGGCGACGCGCAGGGTGGCCAGCGTCGACTGCTCGGCGGGCTTGAGGATCACCGAGTTGCCGGCGCCCAGCGCCGGCCCGAGCTTCCAGCCGGCGATGATCAGCGGGTAGTTCCAGGGCACCACCGCGGCGACCACGCCGACCGGTTCGCGGTCGATCAGGCAGACGCTGTTCGCCCCGTTGGGCGCGGTCTCGCCGTACAGCTTGTCGAGCGCTTCGGCGTACCAGCGCAGCCCGCCGACCAGCCCGGGCACGTCCACGCTGGTGGTCTGACCGATGGGCTTGCCGGTTTCCAGGGTCTCGAGCAGGGCGATCTCGTCGGCGTGGGCGGCGATGGCATCGGCCCAGGCGAGCATGCGCGCCTTGCGCTCGGTGGGCGGCAATTCGCGCCACTCGCCGGCCTCGAAAGTGCGCCGTGCGATCGCTACCGCCCGGTCGACATCGGCGGCGTCGCAGGCGGCCACCTCGGCCAGGGGCTCGCCGGTGGCGGGGTTGCGGGCGGTGAAGGTGCGACCCGACTCGGCATTGCGCCACTCGCCGCCCACATAGGCGCGACGGGGCAGCGGCAACCGCTCGGCCAGCCCGCGCCAGCCTGCCAGTTCGCGCGTTCGGGGCATCAGCGTTTCGGTATCGTCGGCCATGGTGATCGATTTCCAGAGCTGAGGATTGAGGGTCTCGATGGCCAGTCTGGGCAGCGTCGGATGGGGCGACAAACGAGAATTTGGTACCCTGGGCATGAGTAAAACGCATGACGTACCGAAAAAGCTCGCGTTCCGAAACGCCATCTCCCGATAAAAACGCATGAGGGGCCGTCGCCCATGAGTCGCTACCTGCCACCGCTCAACGCCCTCAAGGCCTTCGAGGCCGCCGCGCAGTGCCAGAACTTCACCCTGGCGGCGCAGCGGCTGCACGTGACGCAGAGCGCGATCAGCCGTCAGGTGCGTCATCTGGAGGAGCAACTGGGGGTGAGCCTGTTCGAGCGGCGGCCGGGGCAGTTGCGGCTGACCGAGGCGGGGCGGCGCCTGCTGCCGGCGCTGAGCACGTCGTTCGACCGCATCGCCATGACGGTGCGCGATCTCGCCTCGCCGACGGATCTCACCCGCTTGCGCCTCAACGTGCCGCCGACCCTGGCCAGTCGCTGGCTGGTGCCGCGCCTGGACGATCTGCGGCGGCGTTATCCCTTCCTGTCGTTGACGTTGACCACCCGCGAGGTCGACGACCTGGCCGCCGACAGCGCGCTGGACGCCGCCATTCGCTTCGGCGACGGCGACTGGAGCGACGTCGAACCGCACTTCCTGATGCAGGAACACCACATTGCGGTCTGTTCGCCGCGCCTGCTGCGAGGCGGCCAGCCGCTGGACCTGAGCGAGCAGACGCTGCTGCACGTGATGCGCACCACCGAGGATCGCTTCCCGACCTGGCGGCACTGGCTGGATGCGGCGGGGATCGAGGGCGTCGATACCCAGGGCGGATTGGAATTCGACCTGCTGGATCTGGCGATTCGCGCTGCATTGGAAGGGTTGGGCATCACCATCGCCGACCGTGCCATGGTCGCCCGGGAGCTGGCCAAGGGAGCGTTGGTGCAGCCGCTGGCGGCGTCGATGCCCGGGCATCAATCCTATTGGTTCGTCACCCGGCCGGGGCAGGGCGACGAGCCGACGCTGACGCTGCTGCGCGACTGGCTGCTCAGCGCCGTAGCCAGCGACAGCTCCCCGGAGCGTTCGTTGGAGCGCTCGTTATAGCGTTGCGGGCAGCGCCTCCGTCATCACCTCGCGCAGCCGTTGCACGAAGGCCTCGAAGGCCGGATGCGTCAGGCTGGGCGAGCGATGGATCTCCAGCTCGGCGGCGGGCAGGGGCGGCAGGCCCTCGGCCTCGCCGAGCACCCGCCAGCGCTCGGGCACCATGCGCCGCTCGCAGAGCGTCACCGCGCGGGCCTGATCGACGATGACGCGCAGGCCGCTGGGGCTCTGGCTGGTCGAGTCGACCTGCCAGGCCAGTCCCCGCTCGGTCAGCGCCTGGAGCGCGCGCCGCCGATACACGCACTGCTCGGGGAACAGGGCCAGCGGCAGTGGGCGTTCCGGGTCTGGGCGGAAGTCGCGATGCGCGGCCCATACCACGGCCTCCTCGCCGACCACCTCGCCGCCGCTGTCGGCGGCGTGGCGCACCGCCAGCACCAGATCCAGCGAGCCGTCATCGAGCCGGTCGAGCAGCTCGGTGGACATGCGGCAGTGGATATGCACCCGCACCTCGGGATGACTCGCCGAGAAACGCTCGAGCAGGGCGGGCAGCCAGGTGCCGGCATAGTCCTCCGGCAGCCCGAAACGCAGGGTGATCGGCTCGTTCGAGACGTTCAGTGCCCCCAACGCCTCGCGCTGGAGCTGCAGCAGGCGCCGCGCGTAGACCAGAAAGGTCTGGCCGTCCGGCGTCAGCGCCAGGTGGCGGCTGGTGCGGTTCAGTAGCCGCGTGCCCAGACGATCCTCCAGGGTGCTCACCCGCAGGCTGACGGTCGACTGCGTCCTGTGCAGATAGCGTGCGGCCGCGGTGAAACCACCGCTGTCGGCCACGGTGACGAAAGCCAGCAGCAGGTCGCTGTCCAGGGCGGGCAGGCGCGATCGATCGGAATCGCCGATTGAATCCATCGGAATGACTCGTTTTTCGAATGGCTGTGGGGCGTCCAGCATAAGCCTGACCGAAGACGACCGACACCCCAGGAGGCTACCGATGAGCGCCACCGACCCTGGCCTGGCCGACGCCGAGGCCCTGGACCTTTCCGATATCGTCGACACCGCGCGATATCCCCTGCACCGGCCCGATGACCCGGCGCTGCTCGAGACCGTCGAGATGGCCCGCGCCCACCTGGACCGCGAAGGCTGCGTCGTCTTGCGCGGCTTCCTGCGCCAGGACCGCCTCGAGCGCGTCCGCGCGGAGAGCGCGCGGATGGCCGAGACGAGCTTCTACAACACCCGCGAGGTCAACGCCTACTTCACCGCCGACGACCCCGAGCTGCCCGAGGAGGATCCCCGGCGACTGTTCATGACCCGCACCAGCGGCTTCGTGACCCGCGACATGATCACTGCCGACACCCTGATCCACCGGCTCTACGTCTCACGCGCCATGAAGTCGCTGGTGCAGCGCTGCCTGGGCGAGCCGCGCATCTACGAGTACGCCGACCCGTACGCCGGGCTGGTGCTCAACGTACTGCCGGACGGCACCGAGCAGCCGTGGCACTACGACACCAACGAATTCATCGTCACCATGATGACCCAGCAGCCCGAGAGCGGCGGGGTGTTCGAATACTGCCCCAACATCCGCAACCCCCAGGACGAGAACTACGCCGAGGTCGGTGCGGTGATTCGTGGTGAGCGAACGCAAGGCGTAAAGCGGCTCGACCTGCAGCCGGGCGATCTGCAGTTGTTCAAAGGGCGCTTCAGCCTGCACCGGGTCACGCGCGTGGAAGGCGACACGCCGCGCCTGACGGCGATCTTCGCCTATTCGCAGGCGCCCGACGTGGTGGGGCGCCTTGAGCGCACCCGCCAGCTCTACGGCCGGGTCTCGGAGCAGCACATGCTGGCAGAGGAGCGCCGCGAGGCGCGTGCCGACGGCCTGATCGACTGAACCGAAACAACGATGACTACCGCCCCCGAGACGAGGAGACACCGATGAGAATGGACCTGGCGTCCATGGGCATCCTGCCGCCCACCCACGAACCGGCGGAATGCGAGCCCTCCGCCGACGAGATTCCACGCATCCTGCTGGATCGGCTCGGACGGGTGCGCGCCGAGCTGGCCAAGCGCGACATCACCGCCGCGGTGCTGTTCGACCCCGCCCACGTGCGCTACGCCACCGGCTCGCGCAACATGCAGGTCTACAGCTCGCGCAACCCCGCGCGCTATGCCTTCGTGCCCGCCGAGGGCCCGGTGGTGCTGTTCGAGTTCTCCGGCTGCGAGCATCTGGCCAGCCACCTGCCCACGGTGGACGAGATCCGGCCGGCCAAGGCGATTTCCTACTACTTCAACGAAAAGAACACCGCAGCGGTGACCCGCGCCTGGGCCGACGAGATCGTCGAGCTGGTACGCCAGTGCGGTGGCGGCGAGCGCATCGCCATCGAGAGTGCCACGCCGGAGGCGGGCTTCGAGCTGCAGCGGCGCGGCTTCCGGGTGCTGGACGCCCAGGAGCCGCTGGAACGGGCGCGTGCCTACAAGGTGCCCAACGAGATCAAGATGATCCGCTCATCGCTGCGTGCCGTGGAAGACGGCGTGCGCAAGCTGGAAGCCGCCATCGCGCCGGGCGTCAGCGAGAACGCCGTCTGGGCCAAGCTGCACGAGCACATCATCGCCACCGATGCCGACTTCGTCGAGACGCGGCTGATGAACTCGGGGCCGCGTACCAACCCCTGGTTCCAGGAGTGCTCCGACCGCCTCATCCGCGACGGCGAGCTGGTCGCCCTGGATACCGACGTGGTGGGGCGATACGGCTACTATGCCGACTTCTCGCGCACCTTCCTGTGCGGCCAGGGCGAGGCGAGCCCGGCCCAGCGGGACCTCTACAAGCTGGCCTACGAGCAGATCCGCACCAACATGGAAAACCTCAAGCCCGGGGTCAGCTTCAAGGAATACGCCGAGCGTGCCTGGCGCATTCCACCCGCCTACCGGGCGCGGCGCTATTTCGCCCTGGCGCACGGGGTGGGCATGAACGGCGAATACCCCTACATCGTTCATCGCGAGGACATCGACGACAAGGGCTACGACGGCGTCATCGCTCCGGGCATGACGTTGTGCGTGGAAAGCTTCATCGGCCACGAAGACGGCGGCGAGGGCGTCAAGCTCGAGGAACAGCTGTACGTCCGCGACGACGGCCGGGTCGAGCTGCTGTCGGATTATCCCCTCGATTCCAGGCTGATCGGCTAGGCACGAGCACCGGCGCCATTCCCTTTTCTCATGGCAGGCATTCTCAATCCAAGGGAGGGGAGTGGCGAAGAGATTGTTAGTATCGAGCTTCCATAAAACAACGCCATAACGGGGAGATTTTTCGAATGAAGAAACTGTCATCCGCACTGCTGGCCCTTGCCCTCATTCCGGCGAGCCAGGCCCTCATGGCTCAGGACGAGAACCTGACCATCGGCACCAACAACTGGGCCGAGAACATCGCCGTCGCCAACATGTGGAAGATCCTGCTGGAGGACGAGTACGGCTACGATGTCGAGCTCTCCAATGTCAGCAAGAATGCGCTATACACGGCCATGGCCCAGGGCGATATCGACATCTCCATGGAGATCTGGCTGCCGATCACCGACAAGCCGTTCCTCGAACCCTACGAGGACCAACTCCAGGTGCACGACGCCTGGTACGAGGGCACGGGGCTGGGTCTGGTCGTTCCCAGCTACGTCGACATCGACACCATTCCGGAGCTCGTGGAACGTGCGGACGAGTTCGAATACCAGGGCAGCCCCTCCATCCTGGGCATCGACAGCGGCTCCGCGATCGCCGGCCTGACCGATGACGCCATCGAGGCGTACGAACTGCCGCTGTCGCAGATCAACAGCTCGGGCCCGGCGATGATGTCGGCGCTCGACAGCGCCTATGCCAGCGAGGAACCCATCGTCGTGACCCTGTGGAGTCCGCACTGGGCCTTCGCCGAATACGACCTCAAGTACCTCGAGGATCCCAAGGGCATCTACGGCGAAAACGAAACCATCTACTGGTTCTCGCGCGGCGACTTCGCCAGCGACGAGCCCTGGCTGACCGACGTACTGAACGCCTGGTACATGGACGACGACAGCCTCGGCGGCCTGATGGCGACCATCGAGGAAGTCGGCGATCCCGTCGAGGGTGCCCAGCAGTGGATCGACGACCATCGCGATCTGATCGACGAATGGCTGGAAGTGGAAGCCGAGGCCCCTTGATCCTCCCCCTGGCCCGGCATGCGAGCGATTGCCGGGCCGTGGCTCAGTCTGGCATGACGCTGCCGCCTGCGGGCGGCAGTTCCGTCAGCAGCGGCTCGCCGGCCAGGGCCTGCTGCAGGCGGGTCGCCAGGATATCCACGATGGCGTCGTGTTCGCCGACCAGCCGCGTCGCGGTCACGTTCAGGCCGGGCGAGCGCGACATTGCCGCTTGGCAGATCTCGGCGATATCGCCCCCTTCGCCGGCGTGGCGACCCGGGGAGAGGAACAGCATGGCGAGAATCACGTCGCCGTGGGCCATCGCCGGTGAAGCCAGCAGGTCGACCAGCAGCGGCTCGTTGAAGCGATAGGCATCGCCGTCGCGGCGCTCCATGGAGGCGAAGGTGACGCAGCTCGCTGCATCGGCCAGCAGCACGCTCAGCTGGCCGGCGAGATAGTTGCGCACCGCCGTGACTTCCGGGTTCGGGCTGCCGTGATCGACCAGCACGACCTTCGGCCGCGACAGCCCCGCCATCCTTTCCCGCACGTTGTCCGCCAGCAGCTGCGCCAGGCGCAGGTCCACCGTCGTCTGGCTTTCGACCAGGGGCAGGGCCACCTTGACGCCCAACTGCGGGTAGCTGGCCTGCACCTCGCCGAGGCGCTCGGGCAGGTAGCCGGTCAGCGCCTGGCTGGGGCCGAAGAAGAAGGGAAGGATGAGCAGCTCGGTCACGCCCTGCTGGGCATAACGCTCGGCCAACGGCCCCAGCGACACGGCCTTGCGGCCGTCGAGCTTCTCTGCGGGGATCTTGAAGGAGTGCAGCAGGGAAGCGGCCTCGACCGCCTCGCCAGTGGTCCGGCTCAGGGCGTGAGCCAGGCGACGCAGGTTGAGCGTGGCCTGCGGGCGCAGGGAGCCGTTGTCGACGAGCACGATCTTTCGCATGGCAGGCCTCGGTGCGTTCAGGCGTCGTTCGACTCGCCGATCGTCTGGATGACCTCGAAGCCCTCGAACTTGGGCGGGCCGAGGTAGAGCCCCTCGCGGCGGCTCTGGCCGGCGTTGGCATGGGCGGCACGGAACGCTTCGGAGTGCGTCCAGGCCTCGAAGTCCTCGCGCGAGCGCCAGATGGTGTGCGAGGCGTAGAGGACGTGATCCTCCTCCTCGGGCCCGCGCAGCATGTGAAACTCGACGAAGCCGGGCAGGCCCTGCAGGTGGGTCTCCCGCTCCAGCCAGATCTGCTCGAACTCGTCCGTTCTCTCGGGATTGACTCGAAAACGATTCATGGCGATGAACACGTTGCTCGCTCCTCGTGGTTGGCCGCTCAAAGGGGTCCAGGTGACGATGACACCTTCACCGATGGTGGGCAAGGCAGAGCGTGGTGCAACTGAGTCGCGCGCTGCACGTCATTCATTCCCATGTCGCCACGAGTGGCTCAGGTGGGCAATGAGTTATCGATTCTTCAATGCTGCTTATGTCCGTTCAGCGTCTACCGCTGAAGATCACCGAACGCTCATCTTGCTGGCGCAGGCGCAGTGGAGCTGAATGGATGACATGGAACAATACTGTAGTGAAATGTTCGGGTATTGCGCTCGGCACCCGTGATCGTCGTAGTACCATGCGGCTTCCCCGTTTAGACACAGGTGAGCATCATGACGTCCAATCTGAACGACCGCTACGGCCTGAACCCGGCGCATAGCGAAGTGGTGGAAGCGTGCAAGACGATCGCGCCATGCAGCGCCCTGGACATGGGCTGCTCCAACGGGCGTAACGCGCTATACCTGAGCGAGCTCGGCTTTGACGTGACCGCAGTCGACAACAACCCCGGCGCGATCAGCATGCTGCAGCAAATCGTGGACGCGGAAGGGATCGCCAACGTCACGGCGCAGGTATACGACATCGACACTGCTGCGCTGGATGCGGATTACGACTTCATTGCCTGCACCGTCACCCTGATGTTTCTCAACCCGGCAAGCGTTCCCGCAGTGCTTGCCGATATGCAGGCGCACACCCGGCCCGGCGGCTATAACCTGATCGTGTGCGCCATGAGTACGCAAGAGCACCCATGCCCGGTACCTTTCCCGTTCACTCTTCAGGAATCCCAGCTGCGTGAAGCCTACACGGGGTGGGAACTGGTCAAATACAACGAAGACTTGGGCACCATGCACAACGGCGCGCAGTTGCAGTTCGCCACCATGCTGGCGCGCAAGCCGGAGTAGAGGCCCCATTGCGTGATCATATTTGCGCTGCAACGTACGGCGCGCCGTGCCAGTCGCCGATCGTGGCCTACCCTCTCTGGACGACCAACCTGGCCTCCGAGGCCTCGAGTTTCGTGAGTGGCAGTGCGGTGCCCGTGGACGGTGGATCGTCCACCAACAGGACCTGAATCTCCGTGTTGCAGGGCATTTGACCCTCACGCGACGTGAGGCTCCAGACTTCAGCCACGCGTGGACAAGAGGAGATGAAGCATGCTGTTACGCGTCGGTGAACTGGCCAAACGCACCGGGCTGACCGTCCGGACGCTGCACCATTACGACGACATCGGCCTGCTCGAACCCTCCACGCGTTCCGACGCCGGTTATCGGCTCTATCGACGCCAGGATGTCGCGCGCCTGCATCGCATACAGGCGCTGCGTTCCCTGGGCATGTCGCTGGCCGATATCGGCACCTTGCTCGACCAGCCGTCTCCACCGCTGTCGACCGTCATCGAGCGACAGATGCGCTTGCTGGAACGCCAGATCGCGCAGAAGAACCAATTGCTCGACCGTCTGGCGAGCCTGCATCGCCAGGTCGTGAACGGCGAGGAACCGGCAATGGACGATTGGCTGAAAACACTGGAGCTGATGACGATGTACGACCGCTATTTTTCCCCGGAGGAACTCGATCGCTTGCCGCTCTATCAGGCCGACAACGCGCGCCGGGCGGAATGGCAGGACCTGGTCAAGGAAGCCGAGGCGCTGTTGCATCAGGGAGCGTCTCCCGCCTCATCCGAAGCCCGGGATCTGGCGATGCGCTGGATGGCGAAACTCGAGCGCGATACCGCCGGCGACCCGACCCTGCTCGAAAAGCTGAATGCCATGCATGCCAACGAACCCGATGCTCAGGAGCAACTGGGCATTTCCAAGCGGGTGTCGGATTTCGTGATGCAGGCATTCGCCGAGTACAAGCTGACGTTCTATCGGCGCTATCTGTCGGATGCGGAGTTCGATCTCATGCGGGAGCGCTATCCTCAGTGCATGCATGAATGGCCGCCCTTGATGGCCCGGCTGCGTCGGTTGCTGGAGCAGGGCACCCGCCCGGAGGAGCCGGCCGCACAGCAGTTGGCCCGGGAATGGCTGGCCCTGCTGCAGCGCTTCGCCGGCGACGATCCGGCCACGCACCAGAAGATCCGGCAGGCCAATGAGCAGGAACCGGCACTGAAGGACAGTACCTGGATGGATGAACGCATGAAGGATTATCTGGGCCAGGCCGTCGCGAGTCTGACGGCGGGTTGATGTCGTTACCCGTGCCGTTGCGGGGCCACGTCTCGACGTGGCCCCGTTCTTTTGCGGCGTGTCTTCGTGAAGAGCCGTCTGTGGCCGCTCGAACACCGGGCGTTTCGACTACAGTAATCGACATCGGCAAGATGTTCCCGGGCGACAATCGAATTCACGAGAAGCACAGCGGACGAGGAGACGCATGAAGGTCAAGCGCATCATGGCCAACACGGCAACGGAAGACCTCGACAAGGCGGAAGCCTTCTATGGTGACATCCTGGGCCTTGAGCGGCTCATGGACCACGGCTGGTTTCGTACCTACGGCTCGGACGAGCGAATGCGGGTCCAGGTGAGCTTTGGCGCCGAGGGCGGTTCGGGTACCGAGGTGCCCGATCTCTCCATCGAAGTCGACGATCTCGAGACCGCGCTGGCACGCTTCGAGGCGGCGAGCGTGCCCATCGAATACGGCCCCGTCAGCGAGCCCTGGGGCGTACGGCGTTTCTACGTCCGCGATCCGTTCGGCAAGCTGGTCAATATCCTGCAGCACGCGTGAGCGGGTCTGCTGTCATGAGCTTTCCGCCCGCCGGCAGGAATCAGCCTGGGAGCATGTGGGTGTAGCCAAGGCCTGCGATCCATAAGCCAAGGCCGAAACTGGTATGTGTGAAGAGGCTGCGAATCCTGGCAACGTTCGGGCGGGGTGTCTTGCGAGCGGCTATCCCCGCTCCCAAGCAAGGCTGCAGGACAAGAAAGGGGACGAGTACCGTCAGCACGCCAAACACTAGCGGAGGCATGAGCGTCGTTCGGTTGAGCCATTCCGCTCCGGTCAGACCGAGAAATACAGCGGCGAAGGCGATCCCGATGAGGTAGTGCGCAGCCCATCCCAGGGCGGATTCGCCGCGAACCCGCCTGCTGTTGTCGATAGGGCGATGGACGATCGTGCCGTCGGGAAGATGCCCCAGCCAGCGTCCCACCATGGCGTAATCCAGTGAGGGAATGCCGAACAGGCGACGTCGCAGCAAGGCGATCACGTCCATGAAGAGGGTCGCGCCTACGCCAATGGGCAAGGCATCTATCATCAGGTCGGTCATGGCCGATTTCCTCCTGTCAGCAGCGAATCTTTCATCTCAGTGCACTCCAGATTGACGCGACCTTGCCTGTGAGGGGCGCGATCATGGGTACCGGGACTTGCCAAGTGAGTTGCTTCCCTTGGGACGTCAGCCGAAGTCGAATAAGCTACTACTTCAAGTCAACTTGAAGTCAAGTCGCATGCTGGACATCTCTGAGCTCTCACGAAAAAGCGGGGCTCCTGCCTCGAAGCTGCGCTATTACGAGGAAGTCGGGCTTATTCGATCCGTCGGGCGGAAAGGTCTGCGTCGTGTCTTCGAGCCCGATGTGCTACCGCGTCTTGCGCTGATAGCCTTGGGGCAGGCTGCCGGATTCTCGTTGGCCGAGATCCGCGGAATGCTTGGGCAGGAGAAGGAGCCAAGCATCGACCGAGACATGCTGGCTGCCAAGGCAGACGCTGTGGATCGCCATATCGAGGAGCTGAGTGCGCTGCGTGATGGCCTGCGTCATGCCGCGACCTGCACCGCGCCCAGTCATCTGGAATGCCCGACCTTCCAGCGCTTGATGCGGATCGCCTTGGTGCGCCAGGGGGCACGAGGTCGTGGGCGGAAACAGGCCCGTGCGATGAGCCAGAAAGGAGGGACTGCTCGCGGTGACAACACATGATGGCAGCCTCGCCTGCCATCCCGCGGACATCTTGTCCTGCTATCGTCATGGCATCGGTGGCGCATCGTCGCGTCGCGCGCTCCACGTTGCCTCGGGAGGAATCATGCACGAGTCGTCTCTGATCGCATCACTGCAACACGCTGCCCGTCTTGCCGGTGAACGCCTTCTCGAGGGTTACCAGAGTGTCGGTGCCATCGACTTCGAAGCCAAGGGGGCCTCCGATTTCGTGACCCACTACGACCGAGTGGCAGAGCGGATCATCATCGAAAGCCTCCAACGCGCTCATTCCGGACTGGCCTTCCTCGGCGAGGAAAGCGGCGCGACGCCGTCCGCGTCCGGTGATACCACGGTGATCATCGATCCCTTGGATGGCACCAACAACTTCCTGCATCGGGTGCCTCACTTCTCGGTCTCCATCGCCGTGCGCCAGGGCCGTTCATTGACCCACGGTGTGGTCTATCAGCCGCTACTGGACGAGATGATGTGGGCGGTGGCGGGGGAAGGTGCGTACCGCAACGAGCGACGCATCGTCGTGCCGCCGGCCAGAGGCCTTCACGAGATGCTGGTCGCCACCTGTCTGCCTTATCACGACAAGGGCGACTGCTCGACCAGCCTGGCCCATCTGACGACGCTGATGCCTCGAGTCGCTGGCATCCGCGTGCCTGGCTCGGCGGCTCTCGAGGTCGCTTATGCCGGCCTCGGTCGCTTCGATGCTTTCTGGTCTCAGGGCGCTCGGCTCGATTTGTGGGACGTCGCCGCCGGCATCGTCATCGCCCGCGAGGCCGGCTGCACGGTCACCGATCTGGCCGGCGACCCGACGCCCGACGAGTGGGCCAGCCTGCTGGTGGCACATCCCGAACGGCACGACGAGTTGCTCGAGATGCTGGCTGCCCCGCGGTAGGCGGCCGAGCCGCTGAATCTTCGGGCTCTCTCCGCCAGGGTTCGGCCGAAGTCCCGAAATGGCTATCCGGCTCTCTATCGCTTTCGATACGTCGGCAGAAAGCTGGCTGAATCAGCAGTCCCAGTATGAGCTCTGGCATGCCGAGCAACACCGTAAAGAGCTCAACGTCAAGAAACTCGTTGCAGCTTGAGACGGCACATGACCAGGCCGTGCATTGGATGCCATCGCCTCATCCCACCGTCGCCGTGACGCATCGCCGATACAACCTTGCCAGCTTTGCCGCCTGGGTATCTTCATGCCACTGCGCGGCGTGAATCGGGCCGCGGCGGGCGAGTTCTTCGCGTAGCGTCGAGTCGCCGAGTACGCGGTTGACCTTGGCCGCGAAGTCGTCGTGCGTCTCTTCGGCGATCAGGCAGCCCTGGCCCTCTTCCAGAACGTCACGGGTGCCCATTGCCGCGGTGGCGATCACCGGCGTGCCCAGTGCCAGGGCTTCCAGCAGCACCAGCCCCTGGGTTTCGGTGCGTGAAGCGAAGACGAAGGCGTCGGCGGCGCGGTAGGCGGCCTGCAGGGGACCGTCGCGGTCCAAGTAGCTCAGAAAGAGCACTGCCTGGCCTAGCCCAGCCTCCCGTGCTCGCCGGGCCAGCGATGCCTGCGCCGGGCCCTCGCCGGTAACGATCAACCGGGCTTCGGGGTGCTCGGCCAGCACTTGCGGCAGCATATCGATCAGAAACTCGATGTTCTTCTCATGGGCGGCGCGTCCCACGTAGAGCAGCAGCCGTGCCGTCGGCGGCAGGCCATAGCTGGCGCGAAAGTCGCTCTCTTCGTGGGGGTGGGTAAAGGCTTCCAGGTCCAGGCCGGTGGGAATCACGTCGATGGACGTCGTCACGCCATAGCGCTCCAGAGCCTCGCGCATGGCGCGGGAGGGAGCGACCACGGCACTCACATGATGGCACTGGCGAACCGAGAGTCGTCTGGCGACAAAACGCAGCCCGCTTCGCGGCAGCCAGCGCACATAGTGGTGCAGGTACTCCTCGAAGAGGGTGTGGTAGGTCGCCACCACGGGAATGCCCAGGCGCTTGCCCAGGGCGATGCCGGCATGGTGCGCGACGAAGGGCGTATGCACATGGATCAGGTCGAAAGCCTGGGCGGCCAACGCGGATGACAGCGCCAATGCCTGGCGGTAGTGCATCATGCGATCCTCCGGATCGCCGGGCACGCCGCGTGAGGGGACGCGCAGTATCCCGGGGGCATCCGTCTGTCCCACCGGGTAGGTGGGCGCGACCAGCGTGACCGAGTGGCCCAGGCGTTTCAGGGCGGCGCTGAAGCTGGCGATGGACGTGGAGACGCCATTGACTCGCGGCAGATAGACATCCGTGATCATCAGGATATTCAGGCCGCAAGCGTCTGCTGCCGAGGGTCCGGCGGCCTGCAAGGTGGCAGTGACCCGGGCCTGCCGCGCTTCCTGCTCGGCCCGGCGCTGCAAGGCCAAGGCATTGCCCTGGGCCAGTCGCGTGAGGCTTTTCAGCTCTGCCGGGCTGAGCGGTTGACGCGGCGGCATGCAGTCGGACTCCCATGGCTCTTCGCATCGAGCATGGCGGACGAGTGTGACAGCCGCGTGTCAAGGCGTTGCCATCGGAGTGCCCGAGAGCTCACCCCCACGCCGCGGCATGGCGTTCCGGCGGCGACACCGCCGTCGCCACGCGTCGGGGAATTTCCGCGTGGGGCACCGCATCGATCAGCTTTCGCGTGTAGTCGTGCCGGGGCGACGTCAGCACCTCCGCGGTAGGCCCGGTCTCGACGATACGCCCCCCGAGCATCACGGCCAGACGGTGGCTGATGCGCTCCACCACGGCCATGTCGTGGGTGATGAACAGCAGGGACAAGCCGTGACGCTGCTGTATGTCCTGCAGGAGTTCGGTGACTTGCCGGGCGATCGACACATCCAGCGCCGATACCGGCTCGTCGGCGACGATCAAGCGGGGCCGCACCGAGAGCGCCCGGGCAATGCACAACCGCTGGCGCTGGCCACCCGAGAACTGATGCGGATAGCGGTCGAGGTGCGCGCTGTCGAGCGTCACCTCCGACAGCAGCGAGGCGGCCAGGTCGCGCCGCTCGCGTTCGCCGACCAGGCCGTGAATCAGGGCGGGCTCGGTCACCAGCTTCCAGGCCGGCAAGCGGGGATTCAGCGAGGCGAAGGGGTCTTGAAAGATCATCTGTGCCGCGCGGCGCATCGGCAGCAGGTGCCGTCCGTGCAGCTGCGAGACGACGCTCCCCTCCAGGCGTATCGAGCCGGACTGGATCGGGGCCAAGCGCAGGATCGAGCGCGCCAGGCTCGACTTGCCGCACCCCGACTCGCCGACCAGTCCCAGCGTCTCGCCGCGGCCGATCTGCAGGCTGACGCCATCCACGGCGCGCACCGGCTGACGCGCCGCGAAGGGGTGAGCTCGTCGGCCCGGATAGGCGGTGACCAGATCGCTGACTTCCAGTAGCGGCGACGTCGCGGGGAGCGTCGGCGAACCGGCACCCAGGCGCGGGGCGGCATCCAGCAGTCGACGGGTATAGGGGGCTTGCGGCGCGGTGAACAGGGCTCGAGCGGGGGCCGACTCGATCTGCCTGCCGGCTTTGAGCACCAGCACACGGTCGGCCATTTCCGCCACGACACCCAGATCGTGAGTGATGAACAGCACCCCCATCTCGGTCTCGGCTTGCAGCCGGCGCAACAGTGCCAGGATCTCTGCCTGGGTGGTGACGTCGAGTGCCGTCGACGGTTCGTCGGCGATGAGCAGACGCGGCCCGGTGGCCAGCGCCATGGCGATCATGACCCGCTGGCGCTGGCCGCCGGAGAGTTCGTGCGGGTACTGGCCCAGGCGTTCGGCGGCTCGCGGTACCTGCACGCGCTCGAGTGCCGCCACTGCCTGACGGCGCAGCTCGCGGCGCGTCAGGGAAGCATGCCGCTCCAGTACCTCGGTCAGTTGCCGGCCAACGGTCATGGTCGGATTGAGCGCGGTCATGGGCTCCTGGAAGACCATCGACACCAGGCGACCCCGTATCGCCTGCATCTGCCGGTCGGAGAGCCGGGTCAGGTCATGGGGCTTTTCATCGAACAGGCGGATGCGTCCGCGCGTGATGGTGCCTCCTTCACGCTCGATCAAGCGCAGTATGGCCAACGCCGTGGCCGACTTGCCCGACCCCGATTCGCCGACGAGCGCCAGGGTCTCATTGCGATGCAGGGTGAAATCGAGCCCCTTCACCGCTTCGTTGTCACCGAAGCGGACGTGCAGGTCGGACACCTCGAGCAGCGGGGCGCTCATGAGGCCGCCTGCCGGGTCAGCGGCCGCGACTCGGGCTGCAGCGGCGCCATCCAACGGCCTGCGCGGGGGGTGAAGCCCACGCTGAGCGGGTCCTTGCCGACGACCTGCCAGCGAACGGCGTCGCCGAGTTCGAGGCGTCCCCAGGCCCCGGCCGGCTGGCCATCCGTGGTGAAGCTCTCGGTGAGCGACTGCTGGGCAAGATAGAAGATGCCGCCCAGCTGGGTGAAGGCATTCCAGTGTACGTGCCCGGTGAGATGAACCACGGGTACTGCCGCCCGCGACAGGACATCGCGCACCCGGGGTGCCTCCGGATAGGCGCTCAGGTGCGGAGCGCGCTCGAAATAGTAGTTTCCCGAGGGTTCGTTCGGTGAAACCGGAATGTGGCTGACGACGAGTTGCGGCCGTTTCGCCCGGCTCAGGGTGCGTTCCAGCCACTCCAGATCGGCATCCGGCAGGATCAGCCGCCGCGCGCCGCCCGGATGCAGCCGGGGGTCGGCCCGCCACAGCACCAGATCCCAGTCTCCCAGCGAAACCACCTCATGCGCCATGGGCTGGCCAAGGATCTCGGCATTCTCGGCGACCGAGAGGTGCTCGAGGTCATGGTTGCCGTTGACGTGGAAGCGGGGACAGCGAATATCGGCAAGAACCTCGGCCACCTCGCGTGCCAGGCGCCGGTCGGTGCCGGGGTCGACGTCGGAGATGCGGTCGCCCAATTCGATGACCGCATCCGGCTGACGGGCATTGACGTCCGCCACGAATTCGCGGGTCAGTTCGAGGGCGGTTTGCCCGCACTTGGTGCGGGTGTTCGGCCCATGGTGAATATCGGTGATGACGGCCAGTTGCAGGGGCATGGTCGAGCTCCTATCGAGCGCGCCGCCCCGGGGACGGCGCGCAGTCGCTGACGGATCAGTTGGCTGCCGGCGTGATCCGGCCGGCGCGGAAGTCCAGCACGTAGGGGATATGGCTAGGCAGCGGTTCCCAATCGATATCCGCCTGCATGCCCCAGGCCTCATAAGGGCGGTAGAGCGGCAGGACGGGGGGATCCTGCTCGATGAACTCCATCAGCTCGGCGTAGGCGGCGCGACGCTCCTCGACCGTTTCCGAGAAGCGGAAGCGCTCCCACGTTTCCTGGTAGGCCTCGTCGGTATTGAAGCGATCGCAGCTCTCCGACGGACCGCCAGGGCCCCACATCACCCCGAAGGAGCCGAAGGGGTCGGCGAAATACATGGGGTTCGACCAGTTGCGGGTCATCATCTCCGGCACGCAGGTGGTCCAGGATTCGGTCACGTTGATTTCGCCATTCACGCCCACGGCGTCCCACATCTCCATGATCGCCTGGGCGGCCAGCAGGCCGTTGGTGTAGTAGGCGGAGTGGGTGTCGTAGGTGATGGTGGCGCCGTCGTAGCCGGCCTCTTCCAGCAGGCGGCGTGCCTCTTCGGGGTCGTAACGGAAGGTCTCGAGCTCCGGCATGTAGAGCTCGCCGAACTCTTCCATGGTGTGCGTCGAGGGTACCTCGGCCATGCCTTTCCACAGCGACTCGTTGAGCAGGTCGCGGTCGATGGCCAGGCTCAGCGCGCGGCGGATGCGCGGATCTTCCAGCTCGGGATGATTGACGTTCATTATCATCACGTGGAAGAGCGGCGTGACCGAACCGGCCGTCTTCAGGTTGGGGTCGCCGTCGACGAGGTCGAGCTGGTCGGGCGCCAGGTTGGTGATCATGTCCACTTCCCCGGAGCGCAGCGCGGTGACCCGGCTGACCGTCTCGGGAATGCGCGTGGCGACGACACGCTCGTAGGGCGCCGGCTCGCCCCAGAAATCGTCGAAGCGCTCGTAGACGATGCGCTCTCCCGGCACGAACTCGGCGATCCGGTACGGGCCGGTGCCCACCGGGGCCAGGCCGAAGGCCTCGTAGTCGCCCACCTCATCGACTTCGGGGTGCCCCGTGAGTCCCATGAGGTAGCCCTTCGGCACGATCATGGTCTGCTGCATCGACAGCAGCGTCTCGAAGATCGGCTCCGGGCGCGCCGTGTAGACGCGCACCTTGCCATCCTCGGTGGCCTCGGCGCGGGTGAAGTTGTCCAGGCGGTCGCGCTTGCGCACCAGATAGGGCGGGTAGGTCGGCGAGAACATGCGATTCAGCGAGAAGACCACGTCCTCGGCGGTCATTTCCGAACCGTCGTGAAACCGCACCCCTTCACGCAGGGTGAACTCGATCATCTGCGGAGAGACGATCTCCCACTCCGTGGCGAGCCCCGGCACGAAATCGCCCGAGCCGCCGTGGTCGCGATCGATCAGGGTATCGAAGCTGTTGTAGTAGTACTGCGAGCCGGCATTGGAGTGGTCGCTGCCCGGATCGAGATAGTTGTTCATGTTCTGGACGCCGACGCGCAGTTCCTGGGCGCTGGCGGACTGCACCGCCAGCACGGCGGCAATGGCACCTAACAAGACACGTTTCATGTTTCCCCCTTGAGCGGCCTTGGGCCGCGATTGATGGCACTTGCGATGGCACTTGGGTCTGGGTTCAGCGCTGCCGCAACCGGATGTCGGTGCGGTCGCGCAGGGAGTCGCCAAGCAGCTGCACGACCAGGGTGACGAGCAGCACGAGCAGCGACGGAACGATCACCAGCCAGGGCGCGCTGGGCATGTAGTCGCGGCCCTGGCCGACCATGCTGCCGAGCGTGGCGGTCGGCGGACGCACCCCGAGCCCCAGGAACGACAGGGTCGATTCGAGAAGGACGATCTGCGAGAAGCTGAGGGCGAACATCACCACCAGCGGCGAGACCAGATTGGGCAGGAGATGCCGCGTGGCGATCCGCCAGGGAGACGCTCCGGCCGCCAGTGCCGCCTCGATGAAGGGCTGGCCACGTAGCTTCATGACCTCGCCACGCACCACCCGGGCAAAGGTCTCCCAGCCGGCGATGCCCAGCACGACGATCAGCACCGTCAGGTCGCCGCCGAAGATCGCCACGGCAAGCAGTGCCAGCAGCGTGAAGGGCAAGGCGATCTGGATGTCGATGGCCCCGGCCACGAGGTCGTCGACGAGCCCACCCTTGAGCCCCGCGATGAGCCCCAGTGTCAGGCCCAGCAGCATCCCGAGCGAGGCGCCGGCCATGCCGATGCCCAAGGTGATGCGCAGCGCATGCAGCCCGCGCGAGAGGATGTCGCGCCCCAGCTCGTCGGTGCCCAGCCAGTGTCCCGCCTTGGCCCCCTCGAAACCGATAGGCGGGCTCAGCCGGGCCAGCAGCGTTTGCTGGTCGGGATCGAACGGCGCCAGCCAGGGCGCCAGGGCCGCCACCGTCAGCAGCACCAGGCCGGCGATGACTGCCAGGCGGAACGACAGGTCGCTATCGCGCCAGGCGGCGGTCGCGCGGGAAGCGTGAGCAGCAATGACGGTCATGTGAGACGCGCCCCCAGGCGCACGCGGGGATCGACCCATGCATAGGCGATGTCGATCAGGGTGTTGATCGTGACCACGGCAACCGCTACCGCCAGTACGCCGAACTGCAGCACCGGATAGTCGCGACGTATCGCGGCGCGGACCAGCAGATCGCCGATGCCCCGCCAGGAGAAGATGCTCTCGATCACCACCGCGCCGGAGGAAACGAGTGCGGTGACCATCAGGCCGAATACCGACAGCACCGTGATCAGGGTGTTGCGAAGCACATGCCGAATCACGACCTCGCGCTCGGACAGTCCCTTGGCGCGTGCCGTGCGCAGGTAATCCTGCCCCAGCACGTCCAGGGTGGCATTGCGGGTGTAGCGAATGAGCGCCGCGATGTAGGTCAGCGACAGTGCCGTGACCGGCATCAGGTAGTGGGCCCAGGTGCCATTGCCGGCGCTGGGCAGGATCTGCAGCCAGTAGGAGAAGACCAGCAGCAGCAGGGTGGCCAGCACGAAGTTGGGGGTGGCATAGCCGAGGAATGCCAGCGTCATGACCCCCTGGGCGGAGGCGTCGCGCCGCCTCACCGCGGCGAAGATGCCGGCGGGCACGGCCACGACCAGGGTCAGCAGGATGGCACCGCCGATCAGCTGCAGGGTGGGGCCGACGCGCTCCCAGAATACCTGGGTGACCGGGCGCCGTTCGGTGAAGGAAAGCCCGAACTCCCCCTCGACGATACCGCGCAGGTAGCGCCAGTACTGGGTCAGGATATCTTCGCGCAGGCCGTAGTAGGCGATCAGCTCGCTGCGGCTCTGGGCGTCCAGCCCCTCGCCGGCAATGAAGTCGATGGCATTTCCCGACAGGCGAGTGGCGAAGAATACCAGCGTGATCACCACGAATAGGGTGACGACCAGCTTGACCAGGCGCATCGACAGAAAGCTCAGCATGTCGCGTCTCCCAGCAGATGCCCGAGACCGAGGTTCGGCTCCACCCGAAGGAATGCCATGCCCAGCGCGTCGGCACCGGCGCCGTCGGTCGCCTCGTTGTCCCCGATCATCACCGTTCGGTCGGCGGTCGCCCCGGCACGCTCCATGGCGATGGCGAATAGGTGAGGTTCCGGCTTGCCGATCACGTGGAAGCGCTGCCGGGGACGAATGCTGCGGATCGCCGCCAGCAGCGCGCCGGTTTCCGGTACCGGCGTGCCCGCAAGGCTGGGATGGCTGACGTCCGGATTCGCCACGACGAGTTCCGCACCGGCCTCGAGAAGGCCAAGGATGCGTCGCAATGCGGCGTAGTCGAAGCCGACGTCACGGCACAGCAGTACGGTGCCGGGTTCCTGCTCCGAGACGTCGAGACCCAGCCGCTCGGCGTAGGCGACCAGCGTCTGGCTGGCGAAAAGGGCGACCGGCGCTGCGGGCGCTCGCTGCGACAAGGCCCTCACCGCTTCGGCCCCCGCCAGGATCAGCCGCTCGTCGGTGATCGGCAGCCCCAGGTCGCGCAGCCGGACCCCAAGGCTCGCGGGCGAGTCCGTCGAGTTGTTGGAGACGATCCAGAGCCGTTCGCCGATGGAGCGGCAGAACGCCGGGACGCCCGGCAATGCCACCTCGCCGCTGATCAAGCAGCCATCCAGGTCGCAGAGAATCGCCTGCCAGTGGGGGGCCATGACATCGGGTGATCGGAAAGGCCGGTTTTCGGCGGCCAGGGTGGGGGCACGTTGCGGCAAGGGTCGGGCTCCGGTGAATGGGCTCACGGGAGCAGAGTGAAGTCACGCTTTGACAATATTGTTGCAACCTAAAGCTGATCTTTTAGTGACTGAACTTTCACTAGGAATCGACCATGACCTTTTCCGCTTCGGCAAGACGCGCGCTGCATGCCGTGCTGACCACCGGCTCCTATGCCGCGGCGGCACGCCATGCCGGGGTGAGCCAGCCCGCCATCGCTCAACAGATCAAGGCGTTGGAGCGCCACTGCGGCACCCCGCTCTTCGAGCGCCGCGACGGCCACCTGGTGCCGACCGCCTTCTGCGAGGAACTGACCGGCATTACCGAGGGCATCGACGTCCTGGA
Source organism: Billgrantia gudaonensis (assembly GCF_900100195.1). Taxonomy (GTDB): domain Bacteria; phylum Pseudomonadota; class Gammaproteobacteria; order Pseudomonadales; family Halomonadaceae; genus Halomonas; species Halomonas gudaonensis. The sequence continues at coordinate 11,234 of NZ_FNES01000015.1, read as the reverse complement.
AGCGCAGGCGGCCCGGCTGCTGGAACGCCGCCAATCGATCCAGTCGGGCCATCTGCGCATCGGCCTGGGCAACTCGATGCCCGGCATGGCGCTGATCGCTGCCTTTCAGCGTGAATACCCCGCCGTGACGCTGTCGGTGGTGCTCAGCGACTTCGCCAACATCATCCGGGGTGTGGTGGAAGGAGAGCTGGATGTCGGCGTGCTGCCCAACGTGCCGCAGGACAGACGCTTCGTCCGGGAGAGCCTGATCGACCAGGACGTGGTGGCCATCGTTCACCCCGACGACCCCATCTCGCGTTTCGACCGCATCGACTGCGAACAGCTGATGCAGAGCCCCCTGATCTTCCGTAGCCGCGGCTCGTCGACCCAGGCGATGGTCGACGCCGCCTTCCGTCAGGCTGGCCTCGAGCCACGCGCCAGGCTGGTGCTGGATACGCGCGATGGGGTGTGCGAGGCGGTGGCCAACCGCCTGGGCGTGGGTTTCATGTGGCGACACGGAACGGGGCGCACCGATACCATCCACCGCATCGCCGTCACCGGCATGGGAGCGCCCTGCCCCGAATCGGTATTTCGCCTATCCGAAACGCAGGACCCCATCGTCAGAGCCTTCTTCGTCACCGCGAAGAATTTCCGCCGGCATGCCGAGGTGTTGAAGGCAGGATGATCCGGCAGGCCAGGGGGAGGACGCAGCACTCGCCCCCGAGTGGCTGGTTCCGTCGCGCCGCTGAGCCCTTGATCGAGCCGCCTATGGGCCAAGCCATGCTTCGGTGCTAGGCTGAATGTTGGAAACCCATCACAGTGGCATCGAGTCGTAAGGGCAACCATGATTCGTGGGCCCTGATATCCTCATGGAGTACGGTTCTGCCATGTCGAGAAACCAAGATGAATAGAGCCAGGACCCTTCAGTTGTTGAAAGACCACATGCCGGCTCTGGCCAGGGAGTATGGGGTCACGTCCTTAGCGCTCTTCGGCTCCCTATCCCGCGATGAGGCGCGCGAGGACAGTGATATCGATATCCTGGTGAGCTTCGACGGCCCTGCAACCTCAGCTCGCTATTTCGGTGTCCAATTCTACCTGGAAGATCTGCTGGGCCATACCGTGGATCTGGTGACCGACAAGGCGCTTCGCCCCGAGCTCAGGCCCCATGTCGAGCGTGAGGCGCTGCGTGTCTGAGTTTCGTCCCCAGCGTGAATGGCGCTTCAACTTTCCCTCAGGCGCTGTCCGATAGCTGGCACAGCCCTCCCGGCACCCGCATCACCCAGTCGCGGATCGCGCGTATCGTCGGCGCATCGCGCCGGCTTTCCGGATAGACCAGATAGAACGGCTTGCCTTCCAGCTCCGGCCCGAAGGGCTGGACCAGGCGCCCCTCCGCCAGTTCGTCGGCGATCAGCGGGCGGCTCATCAGGGCCACGCCCTGACCGCCGATGGCGGCGGAGATGGCGTGGGTCTCGTCGGAAAAAACCAGCCCGGCGCCGACATCCAGTCCCGCCACCTTGGCGCGCTTCTGCCAGCCGGCCCAGTCCGCGGGCGTTACCGAAGCGTCCTGGGGCCGAAAGTGAATCAGCGGATGGTCGGGTAGCTCGGAGGGATCGCTCAGGTTCAGGAGGGGGCTGCAGGCCGGGATGAAGGTGTTGTCGAACATCTTTTCCACCACCATCCCCGGCCACTGGCCGTCGCCATAGCGAATCGCCAGATCCGCGGTCACGCCGTCCAGCGCCACCGGTTCGTGGGAGGCATGGATTCGCAGGTCGATGTCCGGGTGCGAATCCCTCAGCAGGCATACCCAGGGCAGCAGCCAGCGCACGGCCACCGCCGGGGTGGTGGAGAGCGTGGCCGCCTGACGGACGGGCGGCATCTTCAAGCGCGCCACGGTCTCCCCGATGCTGTCGAACGCCGCTTCCAGGGTCTGGAAGAGCTCCCGACCCTGGGGCGTGAGCACCAACTGCCGGGGCTTGCGCACGAAGAGTTCCACCTCCAGGGCATCCTCCAACCCGCGGATGTGATGACTGATGGCCGTGGCCGTGACGGACAGCTCATTGGCTGCCCGCTTGGCACTCTCGTGGCGGGCGGCGGCCTCGAACGCCCGCAGGGCAGACAGCGAAGGGAGTCGGCGAGGGTTCATGGTTGAGCTCAACTCATCTATATCGGCAAATATTCATCGTTTGTAGCCCCAATCACTGGGTCATAGGCTCAAGTCGCCCATCAACGATGAGTGAGTTCAGCTCACAAGACAAGGAGCCTGACATGACCCATATCCTGCAACTGGACGCCAGCGCCCGCCCCGGCCTCGCCGGCACCGACGAGCACGGTTCACTCAGCCGTCGCCTCACCCACCGCTTCGTCACCGGCTGGCAGGGCCGCCAACCGGAAGCCACCGTGATCTACCGCGACGTGGGCGGCAGCCCGCCCTCCTTCATCGACCGGCGGTGGATCCAGGCCGCCTTCACGCCCCCGGAACGCCAGGAACCCTGGATGGCGGAGGTGCTCGCCGAGAGCGATCGGCTGATCGACGAACTGACAGCTGCCGACGTCGTGGTGATCGGCGCCCCGCTGTATAACTTCGGCATGCCGGCGGCGCTGAAGGCCTGGGTGGACCTGGTGGTGCGCATGGGGCGCACGGTGGATTACGACCCGAGCCGGCCGGATGCGCCCTTCACGCCGCGCCTGGCCGACCGGCCGCGCCACGCGGTCGTTCTGTCGTCGCGAGGCGGAGCCGGATTCGAGCCCGGCGGCGAGCTGGCCCATATGAACCACCTGGAGCCCGGCCTGGCCACGGTGCTGGAATTCATCGGCATCACCCGAATCCATCGCGTGGCTATCGAGCACCAGGAAGAGGGCGGAGAGCAGTTGGCTGCCTCCATTGCGACGGCAGAGCGCCAGGTGGATGGGCTGATCGGCCGGTTGCAGGCGCCGCGACAGGCCAGCCGCGAGCCAGCGTCAACGACCTGAGAAACGGCCCCGGGCTTGCTCCGTGATGCCCGCCCCGATGGTCCGACGCCATCGGGGCGAGATGCTGGCGTGCGGTGCAGTGGCTGTCGAGCGCTGGCAGTGGCATCCTCGTTGCGGTTGCCAGCGCGGTTCCGAGGGGAACGACCCGCGGCACACTGGCGCTCTCCGCACGACACGCAAAAGGAGCTCGGCATGGCAAAGGAGGAAGCGGCGCTGCATCGCTTGGATGGCGCGCTGGCGTGGGAAGGCTTCAAGGAGCTGCTGCCCATCTCGCTGTTCGTCATCGTCTTCGGTGCCGCCTTCGGCCTGGCCGCGACCCAGGCCGGGCTGAACGAGGCGTCCATCATCGCCATGAGCGCCCTGGTGTTCGCCGGCGCTTCCCAGTTCGCCGCCCTGGAGCTGTGGGGACCGCAGGTTCCGTTCTTCACCCTGATGGCGACCGTCTTCGCCATCAATGCCCGTCACCTGCTGATGGGCGCCACTCTCTATCCCTGGCTGAGTCACCACTCGCCGGCAAAACGCTACGGCGTGATGTTCGTCGCCTCCGACGCCAACTGGGCCATGGCCATGCAGGCGTTCGGCCGCGGCCGGCCGGGGCTCGGGCTGGTGCTGGGCGGCGGGATTGCGCTGTGGTCGTTCTGGGTTCTCGGCACCTGGCTGGGCCTGCACTTCGGTAATGCCGTGCAAGACCCCGCCAGTCTGGGGCTGGACATGGTGATGGGCTGCTTCCTGCTCGCCATGGTGGTGGGCGGCGAGAAGAACCTGCGCATGCTGCTGATCTGGACGATGGCGGCAGGCGCTTCCCTGCTGGCCTGGCGCTACCTGCCCGAGAACAGCCATGTGGTGGTGGGTGCACTCGCCGGCGGCCTGGCCGGGCTCGCCTGGGGGAGGCGCAGCCATGAGCATTGAAACGGGCGGCATGAGCGCGTTGGCCGTCATCCTGGCCATGGCCGTGGTGACCCTGGCGACCCGTTGGGGCGGCGTCTTCGTCATGTCCTTCGTGCCCATCGGCTACCGCGTCAAGCAGTTCATCCACGCCATGTCCGGCTCGGTGCTGGTGGCCCTGCTCGCGCCCCTGGCGGTAAGCGGCGATCACGGCGCCCGCCTGGCCCTGCTGACCACCGCCGCGATCATGCTGGTGGTGAAGAAGCCGCTACCGGCCATTGCCGGCGGCATCCTCGCAGCGGCGCTGTTCCGGCAGCTGTAGCCACGCTTCCACCGGCCTTGGCAATCGCAATGGCGCCGGCACTCGGTGGCGGTGGACGCTCGTCCTCGCTACCCCCGTCACCGCTTCATCCAGCATTTCGTGGCCGCTGTTCACCACAGTGAGGCAGTTCCGTGCGCGGGTGATGCCGGTGTATACCCGCTCCCACCCTCAAGTCTCGTGCGTGCCTTCGTGGCTCATCACGACCCGGTTCCTTCCGCCGTGCTTGCCGGCGTACAGGGCCCGGTCGGCCTGCTGGATCAGGGCGGGCAAGTCGGTCTCTTCATGGAATACCCCGGCGATGCCGATGGTAACGGTCAGACGGTGATCGGGCATTTCTTCCATCGCCGGCAGTTCGGCGACCGTCTTCTGCACGCGTTCCGCGACCATACGGGCGTCTTTCAGGTGAGTATTCGGCAGGGCCACGATGAACTCTTCGCCGCCGAAGCGCCCGATCACGTCCTGGGGCCTGAGGGATCGCTTGCAGGTCCCCGCGATCGCGGTCAGCACCCGGTCCCCCTGGCTGTGCCCCCAGGTGTCGTTGATGGCCTTGAAGTGATCTACGTCGATCATGAACAGGCTGAAGGGCGTCTTCTCGAGCTGCGAGCGTAGAAGCAGCGCCTCGGCGCGCTTCATGAAATGGCTTCGGCTGTCCAGGCCCGTCAAGGCATCCCGCTCGGCGACCATGCGCAGCTGCGTTTCCAGCGATTGTCGGTGAGCGATTTCCTCGACCAGTTGGCGGTTCTGAACGCGCTCTTCCTGCAACAGCGCGAACTGCTTTCGCTGCAGTTTTTCAAGACGCAGCAAGGCGAAGAAACCCACGGCATTGGTCATGATGAGCAACAGCAATATGCGCAATGCGACCACGGCAGGAATATCGGCCACCATCATCGCTGAGGCCAGGAAGCCCAGGCTCAAATAGAGGCTGGCGAATGCCACCACGGGTAGCAGGTTGGGAATCAGCAGATAGAAGGCCATGGTGGCCACCACCACGGCGGTGACCTGTGTCGAGAGGCTCTCGGGACGCAAGGGAACGATCAAGATGATGCCCGTCGCCAGTATCCAGAGTGGCAAGGCATGCAGCCAGCCCTTGCGTGAATAGTTTCCCCAGCGCCCGATCACGAATGCCAGAGCCAGGCATGAGACGACCACCAGGATTCGCATGGCGAGCAGCAGATAGAGTTCGGTGCTCACGCCGGTATAGTAGTAGTCCGAAATGGCAAACATGCCAAAGACCAGGGCAGCCACGCTAAGGGCCAGGCAAGTTTCGAGGCGAACTCTGGAATCGATGTCACGCCGATACATCGATTCCCTGCTTGGCTGGCGAAACTGACCGGTCAGCCAGTTGAGCGAGTCTCTCGTTATTGGCGACGACAAAGGCCGACTCTCCCGTCCTGTATTCATGGAAAAACTGCCGTGCCTTTCGTCATAACCTGGCGTCGTCAAGGCGATCCACGGCGGCGGCGAGCTTCTCGTCGATGATATGCAGGGTCTCCGTCCAGTCATCCACGTGGTGCAGCTCTGCCTTGCCATCCGAGATGCCGCGCAGCACCACCAGCGGCACGTCGAAGCGGGTGCAGGCGCGCAGGCAGGCGTAACTCTCCATATCCACCATTTCGGCGGCGATGGCGTCATAGGCTGCGCCCGAGACGATATCGGCGCCGGTGGAGAGCGTCGCCTCGCGAATGCCGGGTATGCGCAGGGGCAGCGGCAGCGTCGCCGGCAGATCGAGAAAGGGCGTGACTCCCTTCTCGAAGCCCAGCGGGGTGGCGTCCATGTCGCGGTAAGCGACGGAGGTCGCCTGATAGACCTCGGTCTGCTCCAGCACCCGGCTGCCCGCCGAGCCCAGCGACACCACCAGGTCCGGCAGGCGCCCCTGCTGGGCGAGGGCGGCCAGGGCCGCGGTGAGCTCCACCGCCGCCTCCACGGGGCCGACGCCGGTCATGAGCGGGGTGAAACGCTGCCTGAGGTGTGGGCCGTACTCGGCCTTGGCCGCCATCACGAAAAGCACTTGGCGGCCGCCCAGTGTCGTCAGCTGGGGCGCCTCGGTTGCAAGGGCTTGGGAGTCACGGGTACGGGAGTTCTTCATCGACGCGGATTGCCTTGTCATGGGTCTCTTGGGCTCAGTTTACTGCCTGGGGATACTGATGCGCGATGGCGAGCCGTCGCTGGCGCTTCGACCGAGCCGCCTATGGGCCAAGTCATGCTTCGGTGCTAGGCTGACGTTCAATCGGCGCGGGCAAGACCTTCACCGCTCTCACCAGCACCTACCGCCTGCTCAAGCACGCCGGGGCCAAGCGCATGCCGTTCCCGGTGGATACCCGCAACCTGGCGTGAAAGCACGAGACGGTTGCGCCGGCATGAACCGCAGGGGGCTGTATGAGTGAGATCGTGATTTTCGAGGATGCCCGCCAGCCGGTGGAGGTCCGCCTGGAAGGCGAGACGGTCTGGCTCACCCAGAAGCAGATGGCAGAGCTGTTCGGCAAGGATCTGCGCACCGTCAGCGAGCACATCGGTAATGTGTACGAAGAGGGCGAGCTGGACCGAGAGGGAACTGTCCGGAAATTCCGGATAGTTCGTCAGGAGGGCAAGCGGCAGGTTCAGCGCGCCATTGAGCACTACAACCTCGATGTCATCATTTCCGTGGGCTACCGGGTCAAATCCCATCGAGGCGTGCGCTTCCGCCAGTGGGCCACCAGAGTCCTCCGCGAGCACCTGACTCAGGGCTACAGCCTCAACGAGTACCGCCTGGCCCAGCAGGGCCTTGCTGAGCTGGAGCAAGCCGTGGAGCTGCTCGGCCAGACGCTCACCCGGCAAGAGCTGGTATCGGACCTGGGCCAGGAGGTGGTGAGCCTGATCCTGGGCTACGCCCGCACCTGGCGGCTGCTGCAGGATTACGACGAGAACGCGCTGGGCGTGCCTCCGGGGGCTCGGCCGGCCCGGGGTGTGCTGGGCATGGAAGAAGCCCGGCGCGCCCTGAATGCCCTGGCCAGAGAGCTGCGCGACCGTGGCGAGGCCAGCGAGTTGTTCGCGCGCGACCGGAGCGACGGGCTTGCCTCGATCCTGGGCAACCTGGAACAGAGCATGTTCGGCGAGGCGCTGTACAAGACCCGCGAGGAGCGCGCCGCCCACCTGTTGTATTTCGTGATCAAGAACCACCCCTTCTCGGACGGCAACAAGCGCTCCGGTGCCTTCCTCTTCCTGCTCTACCTGCGCCAGGAAGGCATGCACCTGCCCCTGAACGAGCAGGGTCTTACGGCCCTGACCCTGCTGATCGCCGAGAGCGACCCCAAGGCCAAAGAGTTGATGGTGCGCCTGGTGATGAACCTGATCGTCGAAGACGGCAACCCGTCACAAGACGACAGCGAAGCGAACCAATGAACGCCAACCGCCAGGAACAGGCTTCTCGAAGCCCAACGGCGAAGCGGCCATGTCGCGATAAGCGACGACAGCCACCCTCGAGATCGTCGGGACGCGGGCCCTCAGCGCTTGCCGATCCTCTCGAGGATCGCCTGGCGCAGTGCCTCGGGCGGTTGGGCGCCCGCCAGACCCACTGCATCGTCGATGATGAAGGTGGGCACACCGCTCACACCCAGTCGCTGCGCCTCGTCGAGGGCTGCTCTTACCTCATTGCGGCCCTGGTCGCTCGCCAGGAAGGCGGGTACGTCGATATCCGCTAGCCCGCCGTCTCGGGCGGCGTTGGCCAGTACCGCGCTGTCACCGATGTCCTGCCCTTCGACGAAGTAGTACCGAAAAAGCGCGTCTACCACGGCCGACTGGACGCCATGTTCCCCGGCGAGCCAGATCAGCCGGTGGGCGTCGAAGGTATTGGGCGTTCGCGTCATGCGTTCGTGGTGAATCTCGAGACCGGTCTGGGCGGCAGCCGCCTCCACCTGGGCGTCGAGAGCCTGGGAACGCTCCCACGAGCCGAACTTGGCGGTGCGGTAGTCGCGTCGCGACAGCCCCCCGGCGGGCATGTCGGGGTTGAGCTCGAAAGGATGCCAGGCCACCGATACGCCGACTTCCTCAGGCAGTTCGGCCAGGGCGAGATCCAGGTGGCGCTTGCCGATGAAGCACCATGGGCAGATGGCATCGGAGATCACGGTGATGTCGACGTGGGGCATGGTCGCGGAACCATTGGGAAGGGTTCCCTCGAACCCTAGCATCTCCAGGAGCCATGGTGTGGTTCATCGACGCGGCTTGCCTGGCCATGGGCCACCGCGTTGAGTGTACTGCCCCGGCCATTCCGTTGATCCAACGCATGGGGCAAAACATCCTTCGGTGCTAGGCTGAAACCAATGACACCATAACGACACAACCCGTACGCAAGGGATGGCACCATGGCACCGGCTTCCTCCGAGCCCCGCATCACCCTGCACCCGCACGACCGCCGAGTGCGTGCCGTCATCGACGGCACTCCGCTTGCCGACACCACCCGCGCCATCGAGCTCCGTGAACGCGGCTATCCGCCACGCCAGTACATTCCCCGCGACGACGTGCGGATGGACCTGCTGACTCCCTCCGAAACAGTCACCCACTGCCCATTCAAGGGCGATGCCGCGTATTTCTCGTTTGGTGATCGCACAGATGTGGCGTGGAGTTATGAGTTGCCGTTGGAGGGGATGGAGAAGATAGAGGGGAGGCTGGCGTTTTATCATGAGAAATGAAAAAAGTGGAGGGGTGAGAGGCTGCCTCCGATTTTTCATAAAATGATGTGCTAGATAAAGTTGGTGAATATGGGAAAGAAGGGTTTATCTAAATCTAATGTTTTTAAGTTCAAAAGTCATCACAGGATAGGCGCTGTTCAGGCAGAGCTAGATTCGGATTTTTTGGAGTCTTGTTACGTCGATACAGGAGATATTGATGCCTTGCTGGATTTAAGTAATACATGCTCTCTAGTTATCGGTAGAACAGGGGTGGGAAAAACTGCGCTCCTGTCTGAGTTGCGTAAAACGGCTGAGCATGCTATTGATCTTGCACCAGAAAACCTTTCTATTGATTATATAGCTAATAGCAATATACTTCAGTTCATGCATTCCTCTGGTGTTAATCTTGATGTTTTGTTTAGGTTGCTTTGGCGGCATGTGATTGTTGTTGAACTTTTGAAGTATAAGTATAGCATTAGAAATGAGACAGCTATGGACTCCTTTAAGCAAGCAATTGGCGGGGTCCTTAAGAAAGATAAGCCAAAAAAGAAGGCGATTGAATATCTTCAGAAATGGGGTGACCAATTTTGGGAAGAGACAGAGGACAGGGTTAGGGAGGTGGTTTCTTCTATTGAAACTGAGTTGAGTGGGGGGTTCTCATCTTCCGCCTTTAATTTACAGGGTGGAGCTGAGGCGGCGAAAAAGCTAACTGAGACTGAAAGAAGAGAGGTGGTAAATAAAAGCAAAGGCGCCATACAGAAAATTCAAATAAAAGAGCTTGGTGAGGTTGTTAGTTTTTTGGCTGAGGATGTTTTTACTGATAGACAGAAGAAATATTTTGTATTGATCGACAGGCTGGATGAAAATTGGGCGTCTGATGATATTAAGTATAAGATATTGCGGGCGCTAATCGAGGAAATGCGTACTTTTCGTTCGATCACTACTCTCAAGCTTGTAGTCGCCATGAGGCTGGATGTAGTAGAAAGGATATTCAGTGAAGCTAATGATACAGGATTTCAAGAAGAAAAGTATCGCGATCTTATGATGCCATTGATGTGGAGTCAGGAGCATTTGCAGGAGTTGGTGGAGAAAAGGATAAATTATTTATTGAGATATAAGTATACAAGTCAGTCTATAAACTTCGATGATATTTTTCCGGGGAAGGTTGGAAAGAGGAAAACGTTTGAATATATTTTGCAGCGCACATTTAATAGGCCGCGAGATGTTATAACTTATGTTAATTATGTTTTGGATGCATCGGTTGGCAAGTCCTCTATTACTCAGGATGTTGTGAGAGGTGTTGAGGAGCAGTATAGTGAGGATCGTTCAAGGAGTATTATTGATGAATGGGTGTCGATATATCCAAATCTCTCAGTATTTTTGCCGCTGTTAGATAATCGTCAGGATGGGTTTAGGCTTGGTTCTATTGATGGCGAAGAATTGATGGCTGTTGCTAATTCGGTTGTGCAGAGGGATGGGTATAAGTCTGACACCCTAGGTCTTTCTGCGGAAAAGTTCCTTAATGGTGAAATTTCTGAGTCTTTTTTTAGAATAGAAATAGCAAGGTCGTTTTATAGGGTTGGGGTTGTAGGGGTTAAAAAAGATTCCCAGAGCCCTACGCGATGGAGTTTTGAAGAGAGAATGATATATACAAATCCGAATGTAAAAGGTAATAGCAGAATATATGTGCACCCTATGATGTGGAGGCGTTTTTCGATTGTCAGGAGTGAAGATTGCGCTAAGGATGCCTGATTTTTATAACTCGCCACTGCATTTCACGACAATGGCCAGTTATCTACTAATCCAGACCCCAACCCACTCACCTCCCTCGTCACCGCTTCATCCAGCATGCTGCGGCCGGTTTCCACCACGGTGAGCCAGTCGCGGGCGCGGGTGATGCCGGTGTAGACCAGCTCTCGGGTGAGGAAGGGGTTTGGGGCGTCGGGGAGCATCAGGGTGGTGTGGGTGAATTCCGAGCCTTGGGATTCGTGCACCGTCATGGCGAATACGGCCTCCACCGCCTGCAGGCGGCTGGGCAGCACCCACTTGATCTGCCGCTATCGTCACTGGTGGGGAGGGCGGCGTGCAATGTGGTGGTAGTGATCTTGCCCAGCAGCAGTGGACACCTCGTTAAGACAGTACACTGAGACGAGGTGACCCATGGCAAGGCAAGCAGCTTCGATGAAGAAGACCCGTACCCGCTACTCCCAGGACTACAAGGCCGAGGCACTGGCCCTCGCCGACCGTGTCGGCATCAGTGCCGCCGCCCGAGAGCTTGGCCTGCAGCCCAGCCAGCTCTACCAGTGGCGAGCCAAGGCCCAGCAGCAGCAAAGCGCCTCAGAGCGCGAGCAAGCCCTGGCCGACGAGAATGCCCGGCTCAAGCGTCAACTGGCCGAGAAGTCGGAAGAGCTTGAAATCGCAAAAAAAGCCGCGGT
>NZ_FNES01000023.1 GCF_900100195.1 Billgrantia gudaonensis | reverse complement strand
TGCCATGCCGCCCACCGGCGGCAGCGGGCGCACCGGATTCCAGGGCACATCCGCGGCGAACAGCTTCACCAGCGGCCGACCGGCAGTATGGCGCTCCAGCCGGTTCTCCAGCTCACGGGCCAGGCGGTAGGCCGGCCCCGGGCGCAGATAGCGCTGCACGTGGGGCTGCTGGCTCTCATGCAGCCGCTGGGTGTGGCGCGCCTCCCACTTGAAGCCCTTGCCCATCCACAGCAGCCGCTGGCTAACCGGAATCTGCCGGCTGCGCAGCGCGAAGCGCGGCAGGCGCTTCATGTTGCGACGGTAGCGCAGCACCATCCAGGCCTGCCGAGCCCGCCACAGCCCGAAGGCGGCAAAGCCCGCCGCCATGCCGTAGCCCACGCTGGGCGACAGGGCTAGGGACCAGGGCGCCATGATGCAGAGTACCGCACAGGCCAGGCAGACCAGGGCGGTGTTGAGCTCTACCGCCGGGCGCAGCAGCGCCTCCAGGGGGTGTGTCTGGTTCATTGCGCGCTCCTATTGCTCCAGCCCCTGAGCCGACACCAGCACCGGGTAGTGGGCCAGGCCCAGCCGCTGGGCAAGGTCGTCACCCGGCGTGGGGCGCAGCTCGAGCCCCGGTGCCGCCTCGCGCAGGCGCTCAAGCCCCTCGGGCGTGGCCACCTCGACGATCAATCCCACCGCGTTGAGCTCACGCAGGGTCTCCCCGCGGGCCTCCAGCCAGCGCAGCGACAGCGCATCGTCACCGACCAGGAAGAAGGGCGTCATGCGGCTAGGCAGCTCCAGTGGACGAAAGCGCACCTCGCCGGGCGATAACCGCTCGCTGGTCACCGGCAGCATATCCGCCTCGCTGAACGGCACCGGCGCACGCGTATCCGGGGTATAGCCCTCCTCCTCCGGCACGTCGGCCATGCCGATGGCCACGAAGTAGGGGCGGGCCGGCTCGCCGCCATGATCGGCGAGCACCTCCAGGGCAGGCCGCTCGGCCGGGGACATGCTCGGCATCTTTTCCGCCTGGGCGCCGGCGGCAAGCAACGCGAAGAGCCCACTGACCAAGGCGGGTAAAGCTCGGCAGCGACGGTCACGCATCAGGCACCTCCCCCGACGTATCTTCACCGCACTCCCCCAGGTACTCCTCCCAGGAGCCATGGGCCTCTTCATGGCAGTAGTCCATTGGCGGCTCGATCTCGCGGGGCTCGCGCCAGGCCGGTGCCCCGCAGTAAGGGCAACGATAGGGGGCAGAGTGAATCATCGATGGAACCTCCCTTAGTTAGCCGCCAGCTGCCGCTGGCGAGACGTTTTCAGCCGCTCGAGCTCAGTGGCAACGATGCGGCGGTAGCGGGCCGCCGGCTCTCCCCCAGCAGGACGGTGGTAGCGCCCGGCCGCCTGCACCCAGTCGCCGGTGGCATCGAAGTGGCCGCGCAGCAGGCGGGCCGCCTCCTCCAGGTTGGCGTAGGGATTCAGGGCATCACAGGGATGGGAAAAGCGCTTGCCGGCGCCGAACAGCTGCGGCTGCCAGCGCACGTTAAGCTGGGTGATCCCCACGTCTACGAGGCGGATCTCCTCGAGAGCCAGCAGCAAGGCGTCGCAGGCGGCCTCACGGGTCGCGAACTGGAAGCCCTCCCCCGCCACGTTCAGGGTCCAGGGCCAGGGCCGGCGCCCCACCTTCAAGCTGACTACCGATTCCGCCGTGGCCACTGCATAGAGCACTTCTGGCGGGACCTGGTGCAGGCTTGCGGCGTCGAAGTACGCAGGCGGTACTACGGTGGCATTCGCCAGCGATGACAACACCGCCAGGCTGCAGCCGAAGGCACAGCCCATCACCATGCGCCGATACGCTTTCAGCCCCCATATCGTCGCCCTCATCTCGGGTAGACCTGAGGCAGCGACCCCACGGCGATGCCACGCTCGGGGTCCGACTGTCCGTGATTCAGGGTAATGTCGCGTGCGCGCACGCGGTCGGCCGGCACACCCACACGTCGCGCCCAATCACGTATCACCGAATCGTCGCCGTCACTGTCGAGCACGAAGATGTCCATCTGCGTGCCCTGGGCCAACAGCTCGCGGACGGTGCTGTCACAACGCTCGCAGTCGTTCACTGCCACATGCACCGTCAAGCGCGCCTGAAGTGCACCTTCATCGGTGAAGTGAAAGGCATTGCGTGGCCTAAGCGTGAACTCATCCACCGGCATCTCGTTGGGGTAGAGGCGCTGCCAAGCCGCGTCATAGGCCCGCTGGAACGCCAGCTCGCGCTCGGTGCGGGCGCGTTCCACCTGTACCAGCAGCTCCGCATAGCGGCGGCGCTCCTCGGCGCTGCGCGCCTCGACGCCGAGTGCGGTGATGGGATCCAGGTTGGGCGACCAGACGCCCCGTGGCCCCTCCATCAGCGCCTCGTAGCGCTCCCAATCGCGCTCGGTCAGCCTCCAGGCCTCGGCCTGCTCCGTGCGCGTGCGAGTCCGCTCGCTCTCGAGCATCCGCTGCGCCTCCTGAATCACGGCGGAGGCATCGAGGCGGCTCTCCGGGGTGGTCTGGGCAGCGGCCTGGCTGGCCAGCAGCGTCATGGCAAGGGTCATTGTCACAACCGGCAAGACAGCAGGTTTCTTGGTGATCATCGCGAGATCTCCGGTGGCCTCAAGGAATCTGGACGTCGACCGAACGGCCATGGCGACTGAAGACGGCATGGGTGCCTCGGATCCTCGTCAGTTCCCAGCCATCCTGACGATCCCCGACTCCCAGCAGATGGACATCACGCAGGCTGGACTGACCGTTGGGCGAAACGCCCACGTAGGGGCGCCCGCCCCGGGACTCGACGCCAGTAACCTGGAACGGGGGCGACGGCGGAGCCGCTGGCCGCGGTGCCTGGCGGGCAGGTGCGGGGCGTGACGCCGCCTGTCGGCTCTGCTCTAGGCGCTCCTCCAGCATCTGGATCTGCTCGTTCTGGGCGGTAACACGCAGGTTGAGCTCGCCATCCAGGTGGCTCAGCGCCTTGGCCAGCTCGGCCAGGCGGAGCTCAAGCGGATCCCGCTGTTCCAGCTGCGCCTGTACGGCGGTGATGGCGGCGGCATTCTCCTGCTCTCGCTGCTCGGCTCGCTCGAGACGCTGATCCAGCTCCGTTAGGCGCTGCTCCAGCGCCCCCTGCTTTGATTCCACTCGTGACAGGCTCTCATCCAGGGGCCGCAACGCCTGCTGAATCTGGGACTGCACTAAGGATTCCACCGGAACCTCGTCGGGAACCGGTCTCACCAGCAGGGCCCCTGACACCACGGCGCCGACCAGGCTGACCGCCAGCAGGCCATAGAGGGCCTTCCTGCTGCCCTTCCCTGCTCCTCGCTTACCGCGGTGCTTCGCAGAGGAGGCAGGACCAATCGGCTTTTGGTCTGGCGACAGCTCGGTGGGCTCACTCATCGCTCACCTCCGCCACCGTCACGCTGCTCTCGTCACGGCTGTCGTCGCCGTGCCCCGGCGCATAGCGGATATCCCGCACCTGGTAGCAGACCTCTCTGGCCACCGGGTCGACCTCCAGCTCCCAGGCGTCTCCGCCCAGCACCTGGAGGGCTTCGCGCAGCGGCATGGGGCCCAACCGGTAGTGGGCCGCCGGCAGCGGCTTGCGGTAGAGGGTGCGCTGGGCGGGACCTGGCGCGGGGCAGAGCGAATAGCCGGTATGACGCAGGGTGTGATGGAGCGCATCCTCCACGGTGGTGGTCATGGATGCCGGAATGCGCACGTCGATGGTCTGCTCCAGGAGGTAGCGCTGACCCAGCGAGGCCTGAGTGGCCACCAGCTGGTAACGCCCGGTGCGAATGACCTCAACGGAGGGCAGTTCGTCGCTGTAAATGTCCGGAGTCACGGCCTCGGTCATCGGCGGGTTGGGGCCGGTGACCACGGCCCGATGCCGCTCGCCGTCTACGTCGAAGTACGGCAGCGAAAGCACCAGAGAGTCGGCGTTCGAGGGTTCGGGAGCTTGTTGCGGCTGATGCGCACAGCCCGCCAGCAGCGTGGTGGCGATCAGCGCAGCGGTCGAGAGGGTGGAAAGGTTGAGCATGCGTTGCCTCAAGGGGTCCATTCAATGGCGTTGAGGCAGGAGGTTCTCGGGTTTGCGGGGGCGGGTCGATTGGAAAGCGTAATCAGGCGGGGAAACGAAAAACGCCCCGGAATGGGGCGTTCTTCGCAGGTTGGGAATCGTCAGTGCCGAGGCATGACGTGGCGGGGTCACTCCCCGCCAGGGTAGGGTCGATCGAAGCGCTGTGGATCAGTGCATGGCCGGCGAATCGAAGGAGCCGGCCGCTTCTCCCGCGTGGGCAGCAGCGTAGCTGTTGTCGGCTTCAGGCGGCTCCGCTGAGGCAGCGGATCTGACGTTGCTGGCACCCGGCTCGTCGCGGGGGGGCGCCTGGTAAACCATCTCGCCGTTCACCTTGATCCAGCTGATGAACAGCAGGCGGGCCTTGAGACTAACGCCGGTCTGGCCAGCCTTGTCGCCCTTGGAGTAGACGAAGGTGTCCGTCCAGAGGTCGCCCAGCTTGAAGCCCACCAGCACCTTGCGGCCCTGGTACACCGCCTGACGGCAGCGTTTGACGAGCACTTCGGCATCGCGGCCGCTGATTCGGCAGTCGAAGCGAGTGTAGCCTACATCGTCTGCGGGGCCATTCAGGGCCGCGATATCGCATGCCCAGAACGCTTCCCCACGCTTCGGTTTCACCTGCCGGATTCGGTTGAGGTAGCCCAGGCCGGTGATATGCAGGTCGAAGAAGCCAGTGGTGGCACTTTGGTGAGTAGTGGTCTTCATGTGTGTCTCCTCGGTGGATACAAATGAGCCCCAGGGAAACACTTCGCCCCCTCAGGGAAGTCGAATGGCTTCCCCGGTGGGCGGTAGATTCAGGCGTTGGCTCAGGTCATCAGCACGCAGTGGTGCCGAGAGCCGGCCAGAGTAGTTTTGCAGCAGTCGCAGGACGCCGTTGAGAACTCTTCGTCTCGCTCGCTATCGCCGACGGCTATGTAACTCTCGTCGCGCTGCGCTGCCGCAATGGAGAGACGCACCTCCCGCTCGCGGGCGGCTGCGCTCTCTTCATCCAGGAAGTGATCCAGCCCGGTGGCATCGTCATTAGCGATGATCATCAGGCAGTCGGCGCAGACCATGAAGTGGTCGTCAACAATCGTGGCCATGGGGCATTCCTCCAGATTCCAGGGGTCCGCCCCCCTGGGGAGGCATCTCCCCGAATGGGTGGTAGCAGTGGCATCCAGCCCTGGCGGGCGGCCTCGTCTCGGGATGCTCGAGGCCTTGGGAAATGGCGTGCCGCCAAGCGGCGCACCCTTGAAACGCCTGGGTGCCTGTGGTGTCTCGGTTGGAGCCGGTCGAGACCACCGGGCCGCCAGCGGCGGCACTTGCACACTGGGAGGCTGCCCGTCAGCTCGGCAGCATCTCCTCGATATCCTCACTCGCAAGACGCGGCACGCCACGTCTTGGGATTGAAGACCATAGAGGGCATCAACAGGGTCGTCGCCGTATCGACAAGTATCAGGATGTCCGCCATGCAACTGGAGCCAAGGCATGTCCCTCGTTGCCATGCTTCGCTCACGGTGGCACCCGAATCTCTTCGCGGACGCATTCGGTCGATCAAGCACAGATCCCTGTACAAAGGGCTCCCGTTGGTGATGCGGCGGGCTCCGCAGAAGGGCAGGCGTTTCCAGCATGGAAACGTCAACCGGCCTGCCCACTACCCTGGATCAAGGTAGCCGGCAGGCCGGTCGTCGTATGAGATAGGTGGCCAACCAACCAAGCTGGCCTGGGACTAATGAACCTCGAACCCCGACTGTTGATGATGCAGTGTGAGCCGTATAGGCGGGATGGGGCGTACTCGTCTCGCGAGGTGCGAATACTTTGGGGGATTGAGCGTTGGCGCTCAAAGGGCGTTGCGTGATGACCGTCAGCAACCAACGGGGTACGGCTCTCATTATTGAGCCTACCCCTCTTAGGGTCAAGATGATGACGCCTTGCGCCGGCTACCGACGTCTTTTCCTGGCGTCTTTCTCTTCGGCTGAGGCATCGTCACCGTGGACGCTCGCGCATGCTGCACCAGCTTCTCCACCATGCCGGCCTGACGGCCCATGAACTCCTGCAGCGCCAGGCGTCCTGCCGCAACGTCATCCAGCGCCTGCTCCCAGAGCGCCGTCATGCCGGGGTTGGTGATGACGGAAGGCAGCACATCGATCAGCTGCTGCCCGGTCGGCGTCGAGACCAGGGCACGCTTCTGCCGCTTGATGAAGCCCCGCTTCAGCAGCGTCTCGATGATACCCGCCCGCGTTGCCTCGGTGCCGATCCCGGCCGTCTCCTTGAGACGCACCTTCAGGCGCTCGTCGGTCACGAACCGAGCGGCATGCTTCATGGCAGCGATCAGGGTACCCTCGGTGAAGGGCTTGGGTGGTGTCGTCTGCTTGTCCAGCACTTCAAGCTGCCGGGCCTGGCAGCACTCCCCTTCGCTAAGCGACGGCAGCGGAGGCGCTTCCCGCTCCTCCTCACCCTCCTCTCCAACCGCCGCCCGGGGAAAGAGTTCGCGCCACCCTTCCACACGCACCTGCCGCCCTGAGGCCACAAACGCTTCGCCCTCCAGGTCCACTCGCAGATCGGTCCGATCATACTCGTGATCCGGCAGAAACTGGGCCAGGTAGTGGCGACGAATCAGGTCGTAGACGTTGCGCTCAGCATCATTCAGCTTGGTCAGGTCGCAGGCTGACGTCGGGATGATGCCGTGGTGTGCGGTAATCTTGCTGTCGTTCCAGACACGGCTCTTGCGGCTCGTGTCCAGGCGCTGGCGAAGCGCCGACAGCGCCTCGTCCGAGTGCAGAAGCAACGTCACGATGCGCTCGACATCCTCGTACTGCGACTCCGGCAGATACCGGCAGTCGGTTCGCGGGTAGCTGGTCGCCTTGTGGACTTCGTAGAGCGCCTGGGCGATATCCAGTACCTGCTGGGCACCGTAACCAAAGCGGCGCGAAGCCTCCTGCTGCAGCGATGACAGGTCCATCACCAGTGGCGCCGCCTCCTTCTTGCGGCTCGTCTCGAGGTGGCTGACACGCCCCTGCTGCCCGGTGACTCGCTGAGCCAGCGACCGGGCGGCTTCCTCGCTGATGCAGCGCCCCACGGCGTCCTGGATCGAGGCATCACTCGGCCGCCACCTCGCCTGAAAGGTCCCGCTCGACGCCTGCAGATGCGCCACGACTTCCCAGAAGGGCTGGGGAACGAAGTTGGCAATCTCCCGGTCGCGATCCACAACCAGGCGCAGTGCAGGCGTCTGCACACGTCCCACCGAGAGTACTCCCTGATGGCCCTGTCGCTGGGCCAGTACCGTATAGGCCCGGGTCAGGTTCATCCCGACCAGCCAATCGGCCCGGCTACGCCCAAGGCCAGCCAGATATAGCGGGTAAGTCGCCTCGCCGGGCCTGATGCCGGCCAGGGCCTTGCGGATCGAGGCATCATCTAGGGCCGAGAGCCACAAGCGGGTGACCTTCCCCCGATAGCCGCAGTGATCCAAGATTTCGCGGGCGATGGTTTCCCCTTCCCGGTCGGCATCGGTGGCCACTACCACCTCGGTCGCCTGGCCCAGCAGCTTCTTCACCACCCCGAACTGCTTGCGGCCGCTCTTCTTGATCTCCATCTTCCAAGTCGAAGGCAGAATCGGCAGCGCCTCCAGCGACCAGCGCTTGAGCGCCTGGTCGTACTGCTCCGGCGGGGCCTGCTCGAGCAGATGCCCGAACCCCCAGGTCACGACACACCCCTCGCCCTTCAGAAAGCCCTCACTGCGCTGGCCGGCACCGATCACGCGGGCAATATCTCGGGCCTGCGAAGGCTTCTCGCATAGGAATAGACGCATTGACACACCTCCCTCATAAGCATGGAGGGCAGCATGGCAAGGTAGTGGGAGGGAGCGAAGCAAGAAAGGGAACGATAGTAAAACGGCTTTGCATTGACGCCTTTAAGAGCTGGCCATCAGATCGGCGACGTCAATGACGTCGCCCAGGAGGAGCAACATCTGGGTGCCGTTAGAGCCGGCACCTCTGACGATGGGCTGAGGTAGTGCATGGCCACACAGCGCCCCCTAGCCTTCCTGGCGCTCCTCCGGGGTGCTGGCATGTTGCTCCACAAGCTGCTGATGGCTATGAGGGGCATCCATGATTACCTGAGCCACCCGGTGAGGTAAGATAGCGACCCGGTCTGCCTGTACCTTGAACGCCGTGCGCGTCTCGCCGTTCTGCTCCCAGCTGTCCTGAACCATCTTGCCCACTACTACAATCCGCATGCCCCGCTGGTACAGTCGCGACCAGCGCTCGGCATCACGGTGCCACCACTCCACATCGGCCCAGAAGCCACCACGATCCACGATCTCTCCGTCCTTGGGGACCAGGTTATCGAATCGCACATTGAGCCTGAGCAGCGTGCGGGGCGGCTGGTTCTCACGCACGGGGAAGGTCCGCACCTCCGGATCGCTGCCGATATTCCCCTCACCGTAGAAGCGTGTGCCCATAAGTCTCCTCCTTGGTCGTTATCGCTGAAATGAGACGGCATGCTCGATATCGGCCAGCGCCTTGCCGATTCGCTTGATCGACCAGTTGATCGTGGCCGCCTTGGCATTGAACACGCAGCGCTGCACCTCGAGATCGATGACGGACTGCCGTATCGCCTCTGATATGTCGTCGCGAGCCAGGAACGTTTCCAGCAGCCAAAGCCCCATGCTTCTCTGCCTGTTATCGCGCCACTGCAGTGTTCTGGCAGGGACGCCTGATTTACCCCATGGGGTCAGCCAGAGGTCGGTCGACTTCAGCAAGCCCCCATTCGCCTGCGAGGCTATATCGATCGCCTCTTGCCGCGCCGCTCTTGCCGACTCCTCCAGCTCGTCACGGAGCCTAATCAGCTCCCCCTTACCCTTAAAGGGTTTTAAAAAACCCTTTGCGTAGCTCTTGAATGCGTCGTTGCCATAGCTATTAGATGCGGTATCCAAGCTGCCCCCTCACGCACTTGCCGTGATGCCACTGGCATCACCTCGAAGTCCTCTTCGACATCGCCGCCCAAGTGATGCCACTGGCATCACCTCGAAATCCTCTCCGGCATCGCCGCCCAAGTGATGCCACTGGCATCACCTCGAAGACCTCCTCGGCACCGCCGCCCAAGTGATGCCACTGGCATCACCTCGAAGACCTCCTCGGCACCGCCGCCCAAGTGATGCCACTGGCATCACCTCGAAATCCTCTCCGGCATCGCCGCCCAAGTGATGCCACTGGCATCACCTCGAAGACCTCCTCGGCACCGCCGCCCAAGTGATGCCACTGGCATCACCTCGAAGACCTCCTCGGCATCGCCGGCCAAGTGATGCCACTGGCATCACCCCAGAGGACTCCTCGGCACCGCTGCCCAGGTGATTCCAGTGGAATCACGTCGAGGGAGCGTCTCCTGGCTCCCCAGCGGAAGGCGGTGAGTCTCCTTTCGACTCGCCTTCGCCACTGGCCACCCGGGAATCCGCCGGCTTGGCAATCGGCGGTGCAAACTCGCTGCGCCGTTTGCCGGAGAGCACATCGTCAGGCAGTGCACCGAACTTCTCGATGGCATTTCGGGCCTTGGCATTGTTGGCGGCAAAGTCGTCCCTGGTGGCGCCGCTGAAGCCGGGGTACTTCTGGGTGCTCGCGCAAAGGCTGCGCAGGAGGTGACCACCCACCCGGACGTACTCCTCCATCTGTCGACGGCCAATCAGGGCAATATGGTGGGCGAGCATGACGCGCCTGACGAACCGGTCGAAGTCGATCAGCAGGCGCAGGGCGAGCCAGCCGTGCTGGCCGCCGGTATAGACGGGAATCTTGAGGGGCTGCTGGTTGAGGTTCTCTTCCACGTCCAGCTCTGGCGGCAGCTGAGCCAGCAGGCTATCCAACTCCTGGAGGCGCTGGTCCAGCTGAGTTCGCGTCTCGGCAAGCTTGGCATCCAGCTGCAGCAGCCAGTGATCCGCGTATGGGTCATCCTTGGCGGCGTTCTGCTTGATCGCGCCGCAGATCAGCAGGAACTGCCGCATACCGATTATCTGCGGACGTCCTGTCTCGACGCCTCGTCCCTTCCAGATCCGTGCGGCGTGGTGGGTATGAAGCGTCAGCTCGATCTTGCTGCGCAGTGCTCCCAAGCGATCAACGGCCATGTCGCGTTGCCCTCATGCTGATGTGTGTCCGCGGTACGGCAGGCACTGTCAATCAGTTGAGGTGGGCAAGACAGGGGAATCGTTAATGGCCGCTGAGTGGGTTTTCCCCGCCTTATGGCCACAAACCCAGCGAGCGCAGACACTGCTCTCGGGCTGCTTGGGCTACCTCGGGCGAGGTGGTACTCGGCTCGGCACTCGACGGCTCCGCTGTCTGGTAAGAGGACGGTGACACGCTTCGAGCTGCCGGCCGCTTGGTGGCAGGGGGAATCCCCTGTGGTGCCCTTCCCGCCCGACGCTCCGCCTGAGCCTGGGCATAGCCGGTCGCCACGAACTCGCCGCCGATGGCTCGCTTGACCAGCCCTCGCAGGAAGCCCTTGGGGTTTCGCACCGAGCCACCGCTCATGCGCCCTGCCGCTTCGTCGAGAATCGCCTGCTGGGTGTCTCCGGCCAGGTCCGCCATGAGGAGCTGAGTGGCCTGACGCTCGCTCTCATCCATCGCGAGACATGCCGGCCAGTGCAGGTTCACGGCTGGGTTACCTGTAGGTTTTACACAGTGTGAAGTACGTACTGTACGGGAAGAACTGCCCGAGTTTTCATCGAGAACCGCCTCGACAGCCCGGTAAGCCTTTGATTCCATACTTAGTTCTCTCTGGAAACCAGGGCAGTTCTCTCGGCTCACTCGGCCGGGTTCTCGCTGAGAACTCGGCTGCCTGCCCTGGTTTTTGCCCTGGTTCTTCTGCTCAATCGCGGCGGAGAACTGGGCAGAATCATACCTGGCAGGCGACCGGCGCTGGGCCTGCCTGGACCGAGAGGCCATGGTATCGAGACGCGTCGGCAGCTCATGCAGGGCCCCGGCTTCCTGGAGCTCCTCGAGCACCATGGTAGCGACGGCCTTAACCACCTTGTTCTGATGATCCAGGCAACGACACACGTACTCCACGTAGTCTGCATCCAGCACCGAAGCTTCTGCGGGCGAGAGCGGCTCGTCGTGCAAGATATAGACGTTGCCGATAATGCGGCCGTTCTGCGCGTTGCGCGCCCGGTGACCGAGACTGACCCAGCGGGTCAGACGAAGCACAGCGATAACGCGGGCGACCGTGGCCCTCGACGCCTTCTGGCCCGGCGCCCCCCGCAGCAAGGGCTGCAGTTCGTCGTAGGTCGGCACCGCGGTGGTTCGGTCCGGATTGACCAGCATGCGCATCATCTGCCAGCCAAGCTTGTCGACGTGCCCGAGGCGCGGATCCAGCAGCAGAGACCGCGGCACGGTCTCATGGGGGTTCCCGAAAAACAGCAATCCATCAAGGTCCGAATGTGCGGCCTCGCCGTTCTCAACGGCAGGCGCCGGTGGGTCACCCCGGCGCTGGGTCATCTCGGAAGCCGCCTGGCCAATCAAGCGATCCAGCCCCTGCCGCGTGGCATCGCGCAGCTGCACCATCACCGCTCTCCTTCAGGTGACGCCCACTCTTCGGCCGGTGGCGCCGTGCGCGGCTGGCCGGGGTCGACCCACTGCTTGACCAGGTGCCACACCACCGCCAACGGAATGTCGGTTTCCTCGGCGAGGGTAACCATGCCCTGCAGGTCGTCGGTTGCCTTGGGGTCCAGGGCGATATGCTGCCAGCGCTCCCAGGCATCATGCTCTGCCTGCTCCGACGGCATCGCCAGCCGCCCCTGGCGCGGTGCAATGCCCAGCAGCTGACGGCGCGTCGAGCAGTCGTTGCCGGTCAGGCCGAAGAACGCTCCCATCATGCTGACGCTGGCCCCCAACCTCAGGCAGCGATCGATCAGGGTCTCGCGATCCTGGTCACGATCGATGCGCGCCAGAACGCCGCGTAGTGCGGCGTGATCCACCGAGAAACGCGCTACCACTGGCCCTGCACAGGCCAGCGAGTCGATATCGCTCGCTCTCAGCCGCCGCAGGGTACGCAGCTCATCCTCACTGAAGCCGAGAGCCAGCGCACGACGCATGTTGCCCTCACGAAGAAACCCCATGACCTGGCTGAGCAGCGCCTGATTCAGGTTGGCGGAAGAAGAGCTCATGACTGGGCCTCCTGTTGTCCCTGCAGGTGTTCACGAAGGCGGCGAATCAGCCGCACCAGACGGAAAAAACGAAGCAGTACCGCATCGTCCCAGGCACTCTCAGTGCCCTCTTCCCGATGGGTGCCCAGCAGCGCTCCCCACAGGGTGGCATCGGCGGGGTACTCGGGATTGAGCTCGCCGCGCAGGCTGGCCAGCGCCTGCCAGGCGAAGCGGGCACGGCGGTCGGACGCCTCGGGCAGCGGGTTGAGGTCGAAACCGATGCCGTCATCGTCGGCGATCACCACGTCGCTGCCGCCGAAGCCGCCCCAGCGGGCGATGACCTGCACCAGTTCCCGGATACGAATACGCAGTGAGCGAGGCTCATCCTCGACGCCTTCGATAAACCAGACGTCGGCAATGGGCGGGGTGGTCTCACCGGAGAGCACCGGTGCTGCCAGGGGGGCCAGCTGCTCGAAGTCGAAGCTGGGCACGCCGAGCTCGCTGGCCAGATGGTGACGGTAGCCGCGCTTCCCTGGAGTCTCTTCCCAGCGGGACTGGGTCAGCCCTTCAAGGCGGGCAGCACGCTCGGCCTCCGTCCGCGCTGCGCCCTCTGGCCAGTCACCCTCCTCTTCTGCGGGTGCAACCATGGGCTCTGGACCCGCCTCAGATGCCGACTCGCTGAATACCGGCACCGAGGGAGACGGTGACTCGCTCAGCTGCTGCTTTTCGCGCTCCAGCGCGGCAACCTGCTCACGTAGCCGAAGCAGCTCGGCGCTCTCTGCTCTCTCATCGTCGGTAGGCGCGTCTCTGCTGAGGGTCCGAGGCGATGGCAGCTGCTCGGCCTGGGGGGCGGGTTGAGGCTGAGATTGAGGTTCACGGCCAGGATCTGAAGCGGGCACCTTCGCCACCGGCGCGCCGCCCGTGGCGGGCTCGGGCAACGGCGGATAAAGCGAGGGCGGCTGGGCGTCAGGGTCGCGCATCTGCTGCAGCTCCACATCCAGGGCCTCGAAGGCCTGATGCTCTTCCAGGTCCCAGCGTCGCTTGCGGTAGGTGACGATGTTATCGAGGGTCAGCTCGCAGACGTTGAAGTGCACGCCGGTGTGGTCCGCCAGCATGCCGCACAGCCGATCCACCACCATGCTCCAGTTCATCTCGGTCTGGCCCTCATCATCGAACCAGGCCATGGTCTGGTGCCAGGCCTCGCCAAAGCCCTCGGGAGTGACCTCCTCGGTGCAGCGCTCCCAGAGCAGCCGGCAGGCTTCCCGGTAGCTGATCAGCTTCTCGACCTGAGAGCGGCCCAGTCCGCTGTAGAGGCTGTTGGGCAGGGTGGGCAGCAGGTGCTCGACGGTATAGAGCATCCTGCTGATATGGCTCTGGGCGACCTGGTAGCCATCCTCGGCCAGGCGCTTGACCAGCTCGCGCTGCGAGAGCGTGTTGCCGCTCGCCTCTTCATACATTGCCCTGGCGTCCACCACACCCTTGGCGCGCTCGATCCAGAGCAGCTGGCCGCGGTTGTCGTTCTCGCTGAGGTGTCCCGTCAGCATCTTCACTTCCGACTGCCAGGGTCGGTACAGGGCATAGAAGGCGTGGAAGCGCGACTCGCCGGTCTCTTCATAGAGCTCGCGCAGGATCTGCAGGCGGGTATTGCCACCGTCGCAGATGGTGTAGTGCTTCTCGCCCGGCCGTTGGGTGACCGGGGGCTTGTGCTTGAGGCCCGCGGCACGGATCGACGCCTTGATCTCCTCGTACTTGGGGTTCTGGACCTGCCGGGGGTTGTGCTCGTAGGGCTTGAGCACGTCCAGGGTGACCCAGACGGCCATCTCCTGATCGGGCGGAGTCACTGCATCCACAGGCTGCCCCTGACGCTTGGGGCCGGGCTGCATCAGGCGCTCGCGAAGCTGCTGGTCGGTCGGGCGTTTCATCGGCGGTATTCCTCGGTGACGAAGCGGGCAGAGAGAGCGTCGGCTAGCGGCGCCTGGGTGCTGATGACAGTGGCATCACTCGTCATGGCGGAACCTCTGCTGCCACTCCGCGCGGCGCAGCTGGGCGCGTGCATTGAGCTCGGCGCGGCGGTCCTTGGTGGTGAATGAGGTGAAGACCGGCGCACAGCCGGGCTTACTGAACCTCAGGTGCCCGCCGCTGGTTCGCTGCACCTCCCACCCCCGGGTGGCGGCATAGCGCACCAGGCGCTGCATCCCCTTGCACCCTCGTGCTGCCGACAGCGACTTACTCATCGTTGGCCTCCTCGATCTCCCAGAAGCGTGTCAGCAAGGCATCACCACCCTCGATGAAGGTGTGGATCTCGTGGCCGCTATAGGTGGCCATCTGGATCACCGCGAGAGCATCCGCTTGTAGCGACGCGTCGAGCCCTCGCAGCCGCTGCATCTCGAAGGGCCAGCGGTAGCCGTTGTAGAGCGCGAGGAGGAGACGGCGCAGGTGGTGGGACTGGCCGCTGTGGCCCTGTGCCACACGGATCAGATGCTCGAGGGATGAGAGCCCCTGCTGCTCAGCCTCAAGCTGACGCTGGCGAGTCTCGTTCATGACCTGAGCCAGCGCCTTTGAAAGTCGGGAGGGGGGCTCGGGTGTGCGCACGCGATACTGGCTCATGGGGTCACCTCCTGATGCTGCCAGGCCAACGGCTTGAAGCGCGCCGACGCTCCCTGGAACGCCAGGTGCACGGTGCCGGTGGGCCCATTGCGCTGCTTGCCCAGAATCAGCTCGGCCAGGCCGTGGCTATCTTCGTTATCGGGGTGATAGACCTCGTCGCGGTAGATGAAGGCGATGAGGTCGGCATCCTGTTCCAGCGCGCCGCTGTCGCGCAGATCAGCCATGCAGGGGCGCTTGTTGGGACGGGTCTCCAGGGAGCGGTTGAGCTGCGACAGCGCAATCACTGGGGTGCGCAACTCCTTGGCGGTCTCCTTGAGGATGCGGCTGACCTTGCCCACCTCGAGGGTGCGGTTCTCGCTGCCCGGCTCCTGCAGCAGCTGCAGGTAGTCCACCAGGATCATGGAGGGGCGGCCGAAGTGGCGGGTCATGCGGCGAGCGCGGGCCTTCAGGCTGGAAGCGGTGATGCCCGAGGCATCATCGATCAAGAGCTTCCCATCCAGCTGGGTGAGTCGACTGACCGCGGCGGTTACCTTGGGCCAATCCTCGTCTTCCATCTTTCCGGTGCGCAGCTTCTGCAGGGAGACATTGCCCAGGCTGGCGATCAGCCGCAGCATCAGCTGCGACTCGGGCATCTCCAGGGAGAAGATAAAGACCGGACCGGTAGCCTCCTCTGCCGTCAGGGCATGCTCCGCGAAGCCGAGCCCCATGGCGGTCTTGCCCATGGAGGGGCGGCCGGCCAGGATGATGAGGTCTCCGGGCTGCCAGCCCGCGGTCATGGCGTCCAGCTCGCTCAGGCCACTCGGGACCCCTGTCACCCCACCCTGTGCATTGAAGGCCTGATCGATGACGTTGATGGCCTCCCCCAGCATCTCCTTCATGGAGCTCAGCCGGTCGTGGCGTTCCTCCGTCAGGGCGAAGAGCTTCTGCTCGGCCTCCTCGATCAGCTCGGCGGCCGTGCGGCCCTGGGCGTTCAGGGCCTGCTGGTTCAGCGTGAAGCAGGTGTGGATCAGCTGCCGCAGTGCATGGCGGTCCTTCACGATCTCGGCATAGGCCGCCACATTGGCCGCGCTGGGCGTATTGCGAGCCAGCTCGGCCAGGAAAGCGAGCCCTCCCGCCTGCTCCAGCTGGTGGGCTTCCTCCAGTGCTTCGGAGACGGTCACCACATCCATCGGCTGGTCGCGCTCGGCCAGCGCCTTGATCGCCTGAAACACCAGGCGATGGCCCTGCTGGTAGAACATCGCCGGCGCCAGGCGGTCGGCGACCTCGTCCCACATGGCGTTATCCAGCAAGAGACCGCCCAGCACCGACTGCTCCGCCTCCAGGCTGTGCGGCGGCAGATAGCCGGCTTCCGGGCGCTCCTCGGCCACCCGGAGCTCGACCAGGTTCTCAATGACACTCATCGTGGCAGCCTCCCTGCATGGCGGTGGTACTGACCATGGCGTCGATCAGCGGCTGCCACTCGGGGTTGAGCTCACGGGCCATCGCCTTGACCTGGTCGGCAGCAGAAGGAGACTTGCGGCCGGCAGGCTTGCGCGGCTCGAACTGGTGAGCCGGCAGTCCGGCGCTGGCCGCCTGTCGGAAGGCGACACCGGCGCGGATGGTGCTCTGCATGACGGTGACGCCCTGCTCGCCGGCAGCGAACATCTCTGCCAGGGTCTGGTGGATGCCCCGCGCATCGGCGGTTTCATCCAGGCGGTTCACGAGTACGGAAACGGGGGGAACAGAGAGGTGCGTGAACTGGCTAAGCGCCTCAAGGTCGCGCAGCAGGCCAACGGTGCCGCGCACGAACTCACGGGCTGAGAGCAGCTCGGGGGTGATGGGAGAGAGAGCGTAATCGGAGGCGAGGACCGCCATCTCCAGGGTGATGGAGCGCGCCCCCTGGGTGTCGATCAGGATTAGGTCATAGTCCGACAGGTTGGAGAGCAGCTGGGCAAGCCGGAAGCGGCCGTCCGGGGCATTGAGCAGCAACTGAGGGAGCTGGCCGGCGTGATCGTTGGAGATCACCACATCCAGATTGGGATGGGCCGTCTGCGATATGACGCGATCGGGCGCCGTGTCGCTGAGCGCGATCAGCTCATAGGTGCCGCCAGGGGCTTCGGTGCGAAGGGGGTAGTAGCTGGAGAGGGTCGGCTGGCTGTCCAGATCAATGAACAGGACCCTGAGGCCCGCATCGGCCAGGAGGCCGCCCAGATTGGCAGTGACGGTGGTCTTGCCGACCCCGCCCTTGGTCGAAATAACAGATACAACGCGCATAACCTCACCTCGGTTCCAGATGGAAACAAGTGTGAGGCTGATGATCTGTCTCTATTTCACGAAGCTGTCAGGTCTACTGACACGCCAGGTGGGGATTCCACTCTTGCTCGTAAGTAGCTGATTTTGCACTGCTTGAGATGGTGCCGGCACCAGGAGTCGAACCCGGGACCTACTGATTACAAGATCTCAACACTAAGCGGGAAAATCAGTGCGTTACGTATTCTATCTCTACGCAAGCCGACGGAAGCAAGCCAAACGAATCAACAAGTTATGAGCCAGACCTACGCCATCTCTGCGCTCATCATGCCACATCGACCGGCTGTGCATAAGTAGTGCCGAAAAGCGCATAGATCCGCATAAGCCGGCCCAACCCTGTTACCCCTCCGGAGCCCAGCATCGGCGCGGCCTGATGCCGGGACGCATGAGTGCATAAAAACCGGCACGTTTAGCGCGCAGGCGGGGCGGGGTGTCGACGGCGCGCGGCGGGGCGCTGCCGGGGTGGGGAGGGGCCAGGCTGGCAGCCTGCGGCGCGTTCGCGGCTCGAGCCGCATGATGGATCGGCCGAGCGACAGCGGCCGGCAGGCGAGCGCACAGAGCGATGAATGCACTACGACGAGCGAATGCGTCTCGGCCAAGTTTTCCACGCGGTCGAAACGAAAAGGCCGCCCGGTCGGGCGGCCTGGTGATGAGGTCCTGGCTGGCCGGGGCGTTCGGCAGTGCTATTTGGTCGGGTCTAGCCGCGGCCCGCCGGCGTCGCCCTCGAGGGAGTAGGGGCGGAAGCGCACGATCTCTTCGCCGGCCCACTCGTTGATCTCCATCATCGTGGCCTGGAGGGGCTCGAGCTCGTTGGCGACGAACACCCGAGCGGCCTTCTCCACGTCGCCGAAGCCGCCGGTGTTCTGCGGGATGATGCCCATCAGTTGCGGGGGGATCCGGTGGCCGGCGAGCTGGTCGTCGCGGGTGATGTTCTTGATGTTCCAGAACTCGTCCTTCGCCGCGACCTCGGAGATGGGGATGATCTGCACGCCGTCCTTCTTGCCCCCGGGGCTGTACAGGAAGAGGTTGCGGAAGTTGCCCACCCCCTTCGACTCCTTGAGCGCCTGGCGCATGGCATCGATGTCCTGGGAGTCGTGCGCGGCGTCGCTGACGTACATCACGAAGCCGGCGTGGCTGCCGTTCAGATAGTAGCGCCGGCGGAACAGGGTGGCGTTCTCGTTGAGCCAGGCGGACTGCAGGCTGCCCAGGTAGTCCGGCACGCCATAGATGCCCTGGTCGATGTCCGGCTCCAGGAGGTGCACCACCCTGCCCTTCGGCAGCTCGGTACGGTCGAGGTAGTTGGGCACCCACCAGTAACGGTCGGCGTGCTTGCCCCCGCGCCGCATGTACTTGGCGGCGAGATGGCGGAACGCCAGGCGCTTGCCCAGCCGGCCCCGCACCTCTTCGAGGTAGGCGTTGCCGAACACCAGGTAATCCAAGGCCAGCGCCGAGAAGGTCCGCCGGCCGAGCAGCGGGTGCGGCTGGAAGGTGCGCAGCAGGATGTTGCGCTTCACTTGGAGCGCCGAGCCGTGATGCGCCGTGGCCCGGTACGACTTGGCCAGGATCGGCAGCGGCACCGGCGGCTCGTACCACTCGTTCGCCGACAGCCACAGCCCCTCGTAGAGCATGTCGCGCATGCTGGTCACCGGCTCGGGATCGCCGAAGCCGAAGGCCTCGGCCCGGGGCGGCGAGGCCTTCGCCGCGGCCGGCGCGGAATAGCCCGCCGGCAGGCGGATGCGGGGTTTGCTGGCGGTGGCGGTCATTCGTACATCTCCATGATGGCGCGGCCCGCACCCTCGGCGGGGCCGTCGATCGGTTCGTGACTGAGGGCGTGCATGGTGGCCCAGGCCAGGTCGGCGTGGCCGGTGGCACGGCTGCGGCCCGAGGTGTAGGTGTACTGGCGGCCGGACGCGGTGAGCTCGCGCTTGATGGCCATGAACGACTGGGCGAGATCCGCCCAGCCGGCGTCGAACTCCAGCCGCCCCTTGCGCATGATCTGCTGCGCCTGCATCACCAGCCGGCCCTTGACCGCCGGGTCGTAACGGAAGCGGGTGAGCGTCGGGAACCACTTCTCGACGTGCTCGGCCACCGCCTCGCCCAAGCCGCTGACGTCGATGCCGATGTGCTCGATGCGGTACTTGGTGCGGAACGACTCGATGAAGTCGGCCTGGGCCGCGTAGTCCTCGCCCTTGAGCCGGTGGCGCTCCAGGATGCGGTGCCGCTCGCCGGCGGTGCGCGCCGGCAGCACCACCACCAGGCCGGCACCGTCGCCGTCCTCGCCGGTACCGGTGGGGTCGTAGCCGATCCACACCCCGCGGTCGCCAACCGGGCGCGGGGCGAACGGCCGGTAGTCGTCCCACACCTCCCAAGCATCCACCATGCAGGGGTGCACCATCGCCAAGGGGAACGCCGACTGGCTGTCGTCGACGAACTGGCACATCAACAGGTTGGCGAACTCGTCCGGGCTGTATTCCAGGCGCAGCTGCTCGAGGTCGAAGAGATCGCAGCCGCCCGCGATGGCGTCCTCCACGGTGACGATCTGCCGCCAGTGGCCATCCGGGCAGACTGCGCCCTCGGCCAGGGCGGCGTGGCTGACGTCGAACTCCCGGCGTTCGCTCTTCTTGCGCCGCTGGTTGAACAGCTCACCGCTCCAGAACGGGTAGGCCTCGTGGCCCAGCGAGCTCGGCGTCGAGAAGTAGGTCTGGCGCCACTTCTTGTGCATCGCCATGCCGCTGGTGACCTTGCGGAACTCCTGGAAGCGGTGGATCCAGAAGTACTCGTCCAGGTAGACGTCGCCGTGGTAGCCCTGGGCCGTCTTGCTGTTCGTGCCCAGGAAGTGCAACTCGGCACCGTTGTCGAGCACCAGGGGATCGCCCTTGAGGTCGACGTCGCAGGTTTCCTTCACGAACTGGACGATGTAGTTGCGGAAGATGTGCGCCTGGGCCTTGGAAGCGCTCAGGAATATCTTGTTGCGGCCGTGCTCGAAGGCGTCGACGATCGCCTCCCGGGCGAAGAAGAAGGTCGCGCCGATCTGGCGGCTCTTGAGGATGTTGCGGATGCGGTGCTTCTGGCCAGCCTCGTACCAGGTGAGCTGGTACTGGAAACAGGTCTCCAGGAACGCCGCCTTCAGCTGCTCGACCTGCTCCTCGGTGAGGGCGTTGCGCCGCGGCTTCTTCTTGGGCCCGGCGTTGCGGGCCTCGATGTTCGGATTGAGGTCGGCCTCGTTGCCGCTCTCCCGGTAGCGGTGCACCCGGGCCAGCCGCTCGATCTGCCGGCCCAGCAGGTCGATCTCCTTGAAGTCCCGCGGCTCCTTAGGCTCCTTGCCGATCAGCTGCACGAGGCGCGCCTCCAGCGCGCCCTCCACCCGCTCGGTGGGCGAGGCCTCTTCCCAGCCATCCCGCTGTTTCCAGCTATGCACCGTGGCGGGCTTCTCGCCCACGAACTCGGCAATGCGCGCCACTCGCCAGCCCTGCCAGTACAGATGGCGGGCCGTCAGGCGTGGGGATTCGGGGGTATCGGGGGCCGTGGTCGTCATGCGGCCAGCCTACCCGCGCGAGCGGGGCGGCCATGCCCGCAAGCGTTGTAGATGGCTGATTCACAACGCCCCCGCGTTGAGGTGGCGGGCGGGGGCGCGGAACCTGACCGCAACGCCCGACCCGCAACCCAACGAGGCACCCATGGCCAAGTTTCGCGTCGCCACCGAAGGCGCCACTACCGACGGCCGCACGATCTCACGTCAGTGGATCGAGCAGATGGCCAAGAACTTCGACCCCGCGACCTACGGCGCCCGCGTGTGGATGGAGCACATGCGCGGCATGTTCCACGACGGCCCCTTCCCCGCCCTGGGCGACGTCACCGCCGTGGAAGCCAAGGAGGTCGAAGACGGCAAGCTCGCCCTGTTCGCCGAGATCGATCCCACCGACCGCCTCAAGCAGATCAACGAACAGCGCCAGAAGATCTACACCAGCATCGAGGTCGACCCCGACTTCGCCGGCACCGGCGAAGCCTACCTGGTCGGCCTGGCTGTCACCGACACCCCGGCCAGTCTGGGCACCGAAATGCTGCAATTCAGCGCCCAGCAGGGCGACGCCTCGCCCCTGGCCGCCCGCAAGCAGAAGCCCGGCAACGTCTTCACCGCCGCCGTGGAGACCCAGCTCGACTTCACCCAGCCGCCCGCCGAGCCCGAGAAAGGCCCCGGCCTGCTCGACACCGTCAAGGCCCTGTTCAAGCGCCACGACGCCAAGACCGACCGGGGCTTCGCCGCCTTCCGCACCGACCTCGAGCGGACCCTCGAGCTGTTCGTGCAGAAGCACGGCGAGCTGGCCGCCGAGCTCGACAAGCGGCCCGACGCCGCTGCGTTCGCCGAGCTGAAGGACGCCCACGCGGAAACCCAGCGCCGCCTCGATGCGCTCTACACCCAGCTCGACGACACCCCCGACACCCCGAACCGCGCGCCCGCCCTGGGCGGCGACGGCGGCGCCGAGAAAACCGACATCTGAGGAACCCTCCCCCATGCGCAACGACACCCGCACGGTCTTCAACCAGTTCGCCGCCCAGGTGGCCAGCCTCAACGGCGTGCCCGACGCCACCCAGATGTTCACCGTCGAGCCGACCATTCAGCAGCGGCTCGAAAAACGCATTCAGGAGTCCAGCGACTTCCTCAACCGCGTCAACGTGATCGGGGTCGACGAACTCAAGGGCGAGAAGCTGGCCCTCGGTATCTCCGGGCCGATCGCCTCGCGCACCGACGTGAGCCAGAACGATCGTCAGACCCGCGACCTCACCACCCTGGACGCCCAGGGCTACGAGTGCCGCCTGACCGAGTTCGACACCCACATCGGCTACGCCAAGCTCGACGCCTGGGCCAAGTTCCGCAACTTCCAGACTTTGGTGCGCGATGCCATCGTGCGGCAACAGGCCCTGGACCGGATCATGATCGGCTTCAACGGCACCAGTGCCGCCGCCGCCACCGACAAGGCCGCCAACCCGCTGCTGCAGGACGTCAACATCGGCTGGCTGCAGCACTACCGCACCCAGGCCCCGGCGCGCGTGCTTAAGGACGGCAAGACCGACGGCAAGATCGTCATCGACCCGACCAAGACCAAGGACGCCGACGGCAACATCACCGGCATCGCCGGCGACTACGCCACCCTGGACGCCCTGGTCTACGACGCCGTGAACAGCCTGATCGAGCCCTGGTACCGGCGCGCCCCGGGCATGGTGGTCATCGTCGGCCGCAACCTCATGGCCGACAAGTACTTCCCGCTGCTCAACCAGCTGCCGCCCAGCGAACAGCAAGCGGCCGACCTGGTGATCAGCCAGAAGCGCATCGGCGGCCTGCAGGGCATGGACGTGCCCTACTTCCCCGACGACGCCATCTTCGTCACCCCGCTGGATAACCTCTCGATCTACTGGCAGAACGGCGCCCGCCGCCGCCACGTGGCCGAGAACCCCAAGCGCAACCGCATCGAGAACTACGAGAGCTCGAACGACGCCTACGTCGTGGAAGACTTCGGCGCCGGCTGCCTGATCGAAAACGTCGAGCTCTCCGAAGCCGCCCTGAACGGTTGAAGGAACCCCACATGAGCACACTCGCCCGCCGACACTTCCAGCGCGTCTCCGCCGCCCAGGCGGCGGGGGCCGCCGACCCCGGCCAGCCCCAGAACGGCGAGCAGTACGAGCTGCACGCCGCCGCCCTCTGGGAAGCCCGGCGCACGCTCAAGGCTATCAAGTCCACCCAGGCCAAGATCGCCAAGAAGCGCGAGCTATTGCCGGCGTTCGACGCCTACGTGACCGGCGTGCTCGAGGCCGGCACCGGCGCCCAGGACGACGTGCTGGTCACGGTGATGCTGTGGCGGCTCGACGTGGGCGACCTGGCCGGCGGCCTGGCCATCGCCGAGTACGCCCTGCGCCACGGCCTGGACACCCCCGACCGCTTCGAGCGCGACACGCCCGCCATCGTCGCCGAGCAGCTCGCCGAAGAAGCCATGCGGCAGCTCGATGCCGCCGCCCGAGAGGACGCCGGGGTCGAGTTGGGGCATGTCGCCGCCGACCTGGTGATGCATCTCAGCCGTGCCGAAGCCCTGACCCGCGACGCCGACATGCACGACCCGGTGCGCGCCAAGCTGCACAAGGCCCTCGGCTACGCCTACCGCGACACCGGCCACCACGCCGCCGAGGCGGTGGAACACCTGCGCCGCGCCCTGCAGCTCAACGAGCGCGCCGGCGTGAAGAAGGACATCGAGAAGCTCGAGCGCGAGCTGAAGAACGCCGGCGGCCAGGCCAACGCCTGACCGCCGCCACCGAGTCGCACGCCGACGCCAAGGGGGCACCGGCCGATGAGCGGCCCCGGCACAGCTCACCGAACCGGTCCACCCCCTTCTTACACGAGACGCCGCCATGTCACTCATCGCCGCCGGCACCGGCACCGCCCCGGAAGACCCGGAAAGCCTGACCAACAACGGTTTCTGGCCGGCCATCGAACCGGCGGACTTCCGCGAAGCCAGCCGGCTGGACGGCAACGTCACCGCGGCCCGGCTCACCCAGGCGCTGCAGGTGGCCATGGCCGACGTCAACCGCCAGCTCGCGGCCTGGCAGCAGGCCCGCCAGGACGAAGGCGCCGCCACCCTGAACGACGTGACCGCCCCGGTCTGGGCCGTGGCCGGCCACTACGCCCTGCTCTACCGCCGCGCCGTCTACGCCACCGCCCACGCCAGCCTGCTCGAGCGCTACCGCGACGTCTCCGCCACCGGCGAAGGCGACGAGCGCGGCCAGGCCAAGGACGAAGCCGCCGACGACCTGCGCCGCGACGCCCGCTGGGCCGTGGCCGAGATCGAAGGCCGCCGGCACGCCACCGTGGAGCTGATCTGATGCCCGAAGCCCGTGCCCACCAAGGCGAGACCCTGGACCGGCTCTGCCACCGGGTGCTCGGCCGCACCGCCGGCGTCACCGAACGGGCGCTGGCCATGAACCCCGGCCTGGCCGAGCTCGGCCCGGTGCTGCCCCAGGGCACTCTCGTCACCCTGCCCGACGCACCGGCCGACGAGCCCGCCATCGCCGACACCATCCAACTCTGGACCTGAAGGACGTTATGGCCCAGCGAGAGCCCAGCATGTTCGAACGCCACTTGCAGACTGCCATACAGCTCACCCTGGTCGCCCTGCTCGCATGGGCCGGCCTGAAGCTGGTCACGCTGGGCGAGCATACCGCCGTATTGCGCGAACGCCTCGTCTACCAGGGCGAACAGATCGAAAGCTTGCGACGCGAGCTGCGCGAGTGGAGCGAGCTCTACTACCGCAAGACCGACGCCGACCGCGAGATCGGCAGCCTCAGGGACAACGTGCGCCGAACGAATGAGCACGTCACCGAGTTGGATGACCGCGTCGCCGAGCTGAATGACCGCATCACCGACCTGGAGAAAACGCCATGAACTCCCCCTTCTTTCAGCGTGCCGAGTTCGCGTGCTCGTGCGGCTGCGGATTCGACACCGTCGATGCCGAAACCCTGGCGGTACTGGAACGCGTGCGCCGGCACTTCGATGCCCCGGTGATCGTCACCAGCGGCTGTCGCTGCCCCGCCTACAACGCCCAGATCGGCGGAGCCGAGCACAGCCAGCACACGCTCGGGCGTGCCGCCGACATCCAGGTGCGCGGCGTCGAACCGGCAGCGGTCCAGGCGTTCCTTCACGCCAGCTACCCCGACGCCTACGGCATCGGCCGCTACGCCACCTTCACCCACCTGGATACCCGCACCCACGGACCCGCCAGGTGGTGACACCCTGAACGCTCAACGAGAGGCCATCGCATGAACCTGATCGGCAATATCCTCGGCACCGTCGCCGGCCCCGTGATGGAGGTGATCGACCAAGCCGTGGAAGACAAGGACCAGGCCAACCGGCTCAAGGCCGAACTGCGCAGCCGGCTGATCGAACAGCAGGACGCCGCCCTGCAGGCCAAGATGAAGATCGTCCTCGCCGAAGCCGGCGGCGAATCCTGGCTGCAGCGCAACTGGCGGCCGCTGCTGATGACCGTGATCGTGGCCATCGTCGGCAACAACTACCTGCTCGCGCCCTACCTCGGCGCCATGTTCGGCATCGGCCTGCAGCTGGATCTCCCCGAACAGCTATGGAATCTGATGACCCTCGGCGTGGGCGGCTACATCGCCGGGCGCAGCGGCGAGAAGATCGTCGGCACCCTGCGCGGACGCCGCGGGCGGCTGATGGATGAGGTCGCTGGCGAATGAACAAACTCCAATCCCTGCGCGCTCATCTGATCAAAGCCATCCCTGGGCTGGCCCGCGACCCAGATCGACTGCGCACCTACGTGCCCGAAGGCACCATTCGCTTCCACCGGGGACAACACCTCAGCCACGAGTACCGCTTCACCGCCGAGGTCATACTGCTCGACCACGACGGCAGCACCGATGCCGTCGTGCTGCCGCTACTGCAGTGGCTCTCTCACTACCAGCCGGATCTCGACCCCGAGACGGCGCTGCGCTTCTCTTCCGAGGTGCAGCGTCACGACGCCGTCGATCTCATCTTCTCCATGGATCTCACCGAGCGAGTCGTCGCCCTGGTGAACTGCGAGGCCGGCCGGATCGACAGCGAGCACCGCATGCCCGAATACCCCATCGAAACCTGCCCGGCCACCCGCTGGAAGCTCTACACAAAAGGGCCGGAGGATGACGAGCACGAACTCGAAAGCGAGTGGGCCTCACCGTGACCCAGGACGATCTCGACCTACTCGAAGGCTGGGTCGCGCCGCTGCTGAAGCGTCTCACCGCCAAGCAGCGAAAGACCCTGGCCCGCGAGATGGGGGTCGCACTCCGGCGCAGCCAGCGCGAACGCATCAAGGCCCAACGCAACGTCGACGGCACCCCCTATACCCCACGCAAAGGCAAGAAGCGGGAGCGTCGAGCCCGGCGCCGGCTGCGCTTCATCTACGAGAAGCCCGGCCACAAGCCGGAAGAGCGGGAGATCGTCAACTGGATCGCCACCCCGGAGACCTACTTCGGCTTCGACGAGCAGAAGGCCGGCGCCCTGCGCACCTTCAAGAAGGTGCGAATCGTGCGTTATCTCGAGCGCGACCTGACGCCGGTGGCCCGCCCCGGCGCTCGGGGCCAACGCAGCCCCGACAACAAGATGTTCCAGAAGCTGATGACCGCGAAGTACATGAGGGTCGACGCCAAGGCATCGGGCGTCGCAGTCGGCTATGAGGGACGCATCGCCCGTATCGCCCGCATCCACCACGAGGGGCTGACCGACCAGGTCAACGCCTACGTCCGCCACGACTACCCCGAGCGCGAACTGCTCGGCGCAACGCCGGACGACATCGATATGCTCGTTGAAACGATCCTACGCCACCTGGACGTACCGGAGGGCTGACGCCGATCACGTCAGGTCGCTCAGCTCCACGTCCAACGCGTCGGCAATGCGCTTCAAAACGCCCAGGGAGCCGGTTTTCTTGCTGGCCTCGATCTCCGACAGATAGCCCTGACTGATGCCCGCCCTCTCGGCGAGTTCGCCCGCACGCAGCCCGCGATACTCGCGGAACACCCGCACCGGCGCCGTGCCTTCGAGCAACGCCTCGACGACGCGGGACGGAAAGGTCTCCTCGCCCGCATCGACGCGGGCGCGAACCGCATCCGCCGCCTGGATATCGTGATGGTCTTCCGCCTGCTCGAGCAGCGTGGCGTAGTCCTGCTCGCTGAGCACCACCAGGCGCTCGCCGGCCGGCGTTTGGATGAACTGTGGTGTACCCATGATCCGTTTCCTCGTGATTCATCACCGATAGACATCGCCGCGGGCGCCGATCTTGAGTACCAGAAGCACCGTGCCCCGGTCGTCCATGATCACCCGCCAGTCTCCGACCCGTAGGCGGATGTACTCGCTACCCACCAGTGCCTTGACGTTATTGCGCTGAGCCGTTGGGTCTTCGGCATAGGCCGAGATCTTGCGCTGAATGCGCTGCGCATCCGGACGCGGCATGCGCTTCAACGTCTTCAGGGCGTCCTTGCTGTAGGAGATCGTCGTCATGGCTAGAATTATAGCTCAAAGCTAAAAACGAGCAACGGATTTTAGCCGATAGCTAACACTGCTTCCACCGTTCACACCCGGTTGTAAACCCAGCATCCACAACGCCCCCCACTCGCCACTCGCCCAGGGCCGCGCAACCATCGGCGGCATGAGCCAACGCCCCCTGCACGGCGCCGCCGAGCTGCTGCGCCTGATCCACAACCTGGTCCGCCTGGGCACTATCGCCGAGGTGGATCACGCCGCCGCGCGCGTCCGCGTGAAGGCCGGCGAGCTGCTGACCGCCTGGCGGCCCTGGATCGAGTGCCGCGCTGGCACCACCCGCACCTGGAACCCGCCCACCGTCGGCGAGCAGGTGGTGCTGTTCTCCCCCGGGGGCGACCCGGCAGCCGCCGTGGTGCTCACCGGCCTATACCGCGACGCCCACCCGGCCCCGGCCGACCGCGCCGACCTGTGGCGCGCCGTGATGCCTGACGGCGCGGTGATCGAGTACGACCACGCCGCCAGTCACCTGCGCGCCAACCTACCCGGCAGTGCCGAGATTACCGCTCCCTCGGGCCTGGTCATCAACGCCGACACCACCATCAACGGTGCGGTCGCAATAAACGGCGACAGCCTAACCCACAACGGCGTGAACGTCGGCCACGACCACCCCCACAGCGGCGTGGTGCCCGGCAGCGGCCAGAGCGGAGGGCCCGTGCAATGACCGGCATGAACGCCAGCACCGGCCGCCGCCTCGAGCGCCTCGAGCACATCCGCCAGTCCGTGCGCGACATCCTCACCACGCCCATCGGCTCGCGCGTCATGCGCCGCGAGTACGGCAGCCTGCTGCCCGAGCTGATCGACCAGCCCCTGAGCGACGCTCTGCTGCTGCAAGCCTACGCCGCCACCGTCATGGCGCTGCTGCGCTGGGAACCGCGCCTTCGCATCACCGCCGTGCGACGTAGCGTCTCGGCCAGCCAGCCCGGCCGCGCCACGCTCGAGATCGACGGCCAAACCGTCGAGGGCCAGCCCATCCGCGTGGAGGCGCCCATCGCATGAGCGGCACCATCGATCTTTCCCAGCTCCCCGCGCCTCGGGTCGTCGAAGAACTCGACTTCGAGAGCGTGCTGGCCGAGCGCAAGGCGCGCCTGCTCGATCTGGTACCGGCCAGCCAGCGCACTGAGGTCGAAGCCACCCTCGAGCTGGAAAGCGAGCCGCTGACCAAGCTGCTCGAAGAGTCGGCCTATCGCGAGCTCGTCTGGCGGCAGCGCGTCAACGAAGCCGCCAAGGCCGTCATGCTCGCGTTTTCAGAAGACCAGGATCTCGACAACCTCGTCGCGAATTTCGAAGTCGAGCGTCTCATGATCGACCCGGGCGACCCCGACGCCACGCCGCCGGTACCGCCCACCTACGAGAGCAATACCGACCTGCGCCTGCGCGCCCAGCGCGCTTTCGAGGGGCTCAGCGTGGCCGGCCCCCGCGCCGCCTACGAATACCACGCCCTCAGCGCCGACGGCCGGGTGGCCGACGCCACCGCCACCAGCCCGGCACCCGCCGAGGCGCTGGTCACCCTGCTCAGCACCGAAGGCAACGGCACCGCCAGCGCCGAGCTGATCGGCATCGTCGACGCCGCTCTCTCCGCGGAACACGTGCGCCCGGTGGGCGACCGCCTCACCGTGCAATCGGCCGAGATCGTCGACTACCGCGTCGAGGCCACGCTCTACGTCTACCCCGGCCCCGAGCAAGAACCGATCCTCGCCGCGGCGCAAGCGGCCCTGGAGCGCTACATCACCGAGCAGCGCCGCCTCGGCCGCGACATCCGCCTCTCGGCCATCCACGCCGCCCTGCACGTGGAAGGGGTGCAGCGCGTCGAACTCGCCGCGCCCGCCGAAGACGTAGTGCTCGACCGCACCCAGGCCGCCCACTGCACCGGCGTCGAAATCGAGATCGGGGGCAGCGATGAGTGACACGCCCCTGCTGGCGCCCAGCAGCACGCCCCTGGAGCGCGCCGCCGCCGAGGCCCTGGCCGAGATCCAGCGCGTGCCGGTACCGCTGCGCGATCTGTGGCGCCCGGCCACCTGCCCGGCCCACCTGCTGCCCTACCTTGCCTGGGCCTTCTCGGTGGACCGCTGGGATCCCGCCTGGTCCGAGGCCGCCAAGCGCGACGTCATCGCCTCGGCGTTCTACGTGCACGAGCGCAAGGGCACCATCTCGGCGCTGCGCCGGGTGGTCGAGCCCCTGGGCTACCTGCTGGAAGTGGTCGAGTGGTGGGAGACCGAGCCGGCCGGCACGCCCGGCACCTTCTCGCTGCGCATCGGCGTGCTCGACACCGGCATCACCGAAGCCATGTACGGCGAGCTCGAGCGGCTGATCGACGACGCCAAGCCGGTCAGCCGCCATATCACCGGCCTGGACATCACGCTCAGCACTGACCTCACCACCTACGTCGGCGTCGCCATCAACGACGGCGACGAGCTCGACGTACTGCCCTGGGACACCCCCGACATCGACGTCGCATGCCACATCGGGCACGCCTTGGCCGTCACCACCACCGACACACTGGACGTCTACCTCTATGATTGACGAAAACTCCACCTTCGGCGGCTTCCTCACCGAGATCGGCGAGGCCAAGCAAAGCAACGCCAACGCCCTCGAGATCCCCTGGAAGCTGACCCACATGCTACTGGGCGACGCCAACGGCACCGACCCGGTACCTCAGCACGACCAAACTCAGCTGATCCACCAGGTACACCGCGCCGCCATCAACCAGCTCTTCGTGGATCCGAACAACCCCGCGATCCTGATTGCCGAGATCGTGCTACCACCCAACGTCGGCGGCTGGTGGATCCGCGAGCTAGGCATCGAGGACGAAGACGGCGACTTCGTCGCAGTGGCCAACTGCGCGCCCAGCTACAAGCCACTGCTGGCACAAGGTTCCGGCCGCAACCAGGTGGTGCGCATGCACCTCATCCTCAGCAACACCGCCAACGTCGAGCTCAAGATCGACCCCTCGGTGGTGCTCGCCACCCGCAAGTACGCCGACGACGGCGACCATGCCACCGCCCAAGGCGCCGCCGAGGCGTTACAGCAGCACGCCGAGAGCCGAGATCACCCGCTAGCCACCGCAGACGACCGCGGCATGGTCATCAAGGCCAGCCAGCCGGAGGTCGATGCCGGCAACGACGATGGCAAGTTCGTCACCGCGAAGAAGCTCAAGAACTGGGCAGCCAACTGGGTGAAGCAAGCGACGGAAACCGTCGCCGGTATGCTCAAGGTGGCGACCCAGGAGCAAGTAGACACCGGAGAGGATGACGCCACCGCGGTGACGCCGAAGAAGCTGCGGTGGGGGTTCAACGTCCACTATGGATACAACGGTTATGTCGAGTTCCCATCTTGGATGGGCGGCTTGATCATACAATGGATAAGGGCGGATTTCTCCGGGAACATAACATACACATTGCCGACAACGTTCCCTAACGCGCTATGGGGAGGTGCTTCATCTGATCACGGAAGTCCTGAAAGAATAGCCACCTTCTCAGCAGAGACAAACGGACCTGTCACAACGGTAGAACTCGCTACCGACGCTCCCGAATCCAGCGTTCATCCATCCTATTTCCTATTCATTGGCCACTGAGGAAATGTCCCATGTACTACAGCAAGACGCTTGGCGGATTTGCATCAAAGGCCATGCATGATGACGCTGTTCGACTATCCAAACAGCGGTACTCGGAGTTACTTGAAGGCCAGGCAAAGGGGCAGCGAATCGTACCCGATGGCCAGGGAAGACCGACACTCGC
Organism: Billgrantia gudaonensis; assembly: GCF_900100195.1. Taxonomy (GTDB): domain Bacteria; phylum Pseudomonadota; class Gammaproteobacteria; order Pseudomonadales; family Halomonadaceae; genus Halomonas; species Halomonas gudaonensis. The sequence goes on along the minus strand of NZ_FNES01000023.1, from coordinate 18,479 downwards.
GGATCCCCCAGCACCAGGGATCGACACACTCGCCGCCCGCAAGCGCCGCGAAATCGCCACCGCCCTGGCCGATGCCCTCGCCGCCGGCATGCCCTACACCATGCCCGATGGCACCGAAGACGTGGTGCAGATGCGCGCCGAAGACCGGCAGAACCTCATGGGGCTGGCCATCGAGGCCCGCGACCTCAAGGCCGCTGGCGTAACGGATGCCGTCCAGGAATTCCGCGCCGCCTCCAACACCCGCTACCCGATGACACCCGACCAGGTCATCGCCATGACCGACGACGCCATGGCCCACTACAAGCAGCTGCTGCAGCGCAGCTGGGATCGGAAGGATGCGATCGACGAGATCCTCGCCGATGAGGCAATGAGCGAGGACGAGAAGCGGGAGGGGGTTGAAGGAATAACCTGGTAGGCAATTGCTACTCTATAAAGAAGAACTCACATGCCCGCCACCGAGCGGGCTTTGTGCACTGTGGGGCAGAAAGCAAATCATACAACGCCGCTGACGATGAGCTTGATTTCGCACTCGTTTACCTGATCTAGCTCAACCTCGATCCGGCTGGGATCAACATGTACCAGCCTTGGTGTTTCCTGGCCGACAAAAGTGACAGAACACACCCCTTTGACAAGCGAAGGAAGGTAGTAGGACTTTCTACCCAGCAAATCGCCAGCAGCAATCGTGATTTCCTGAATGGTTTGTCCGTTATTATATAGCGTGTGACTGCCATCGCTGTTGCTGCCGGATTCCACTTCCGTGGCGCGCTCCTTTACTACAGCCATAGCGCTGCGGTACAACCGGTCCATCTTGTCGTGCAGCTCATCTGCCTCTTTTGACGTTATGCCGCCCATCTTATTGATTAATTTTTCGAGGTCTTTCTTTGAATCTTTCAAATTCCTTGTGACGACCTTGAACTCTGTACCATTGTGCTTTATAAGCACTTCTTTGATGTGATCTTTAAGAAAATAAGCTAAAACCAAGATAAGAAGTGGCCAAGCGACCACTTTAATTATTTCAACCGCGAAGTGTAGGTAGTGAAAGAGAATTTCCATGCCATGAAGTCCCATCAAGTGTGTTTCTGCGCCGAGTATACCTTTCACCAAGGTAGCGGCGCGTAGCATACCCCACTCGGCCATTGCGCTCCCACAGCCCCTGAGGCTGACCAGAACCACCGCCAGCGGAGCCTTTCGCGTGCGCCAATCATACTGTGCCTACCGTCAGCAGTTCATCACCTGATCAGGCGAGAGGCACACCGCAATGGCGAAATTCCTGCACGGGGTCGAGATCCTCGAGATCGCAACCGGCCCCGGCCCATCCAGACCGTGCGCTCGGGCGTGACCGGCATCGTCGGAACCGCACCGGATGCCGAAGGAGCCACGGCCGCCACGCTCACCGTCGAATTCTCCGCCTCCAACACCCGCTACCCGATTACGCCCAACTGGGTCATCGCCATGACCCACTACAAACTGCTTCTGCAGCGCAGCTGGGATCGGAAGGACGCGATCAATGCCGCACTGGCGGATGAGACGATGGGCCAGGCCGCGAAGCGCGAGGGGATTGAGTCCATGCATTGGTGGCTTTGACTGAGCATAAAGACTACCTGCCTCCCAGCGGGCTTACTCCACCAACCGCCTAGCCAAGTTGATATAAAAAAACAGTTCACGTGCTAACGGGGACAGACTGTTCGAGTTAGGGACTGGCCCACTCAGCGCAGCAGTCTCATTTGTTACCAAGCTAGTACGAACAAGACCGTTTATGATCGGCGACAACATGTAACTATCGATACCTAGAGAGGTCTTGCACTCGAGGATAAATGACTCACGAATCTTCTCGTGGTCAAGGCGAAAATCGGCGTCGTAATAGATCTGGTAGCGATGCATCGCTGCCAATATATCAAGCTCTAACTTTGTCAAACCATTCAGCGAACCGATTGCCATTTGGACAAAGTCAGGTTTTTCCTCAACGTCTCCCGACTTGATGCTTCCGATCAAGGCGTCAGCCAAATAATCCACTACGTCTGTATTCGAGCTATGCTCAAAGGCCCTCGCCACCCTCATGAAGGTGGCGAACCGCTCATCGCTAGCAATCAAATCATCGACACTCAATCCCCCCTGGCGCGCTCTCTCTTCCAGCCTCTCGAACTTCCATTCCATGTGCTTGGAGTAGGCCCCTTTGAGTAAGAGCGACACCATTCTTGCACCTACCGTGGCGGGTTCCACCGTATCGTTCTCCTTGGCTTCCGACTGCAAAGTAGAGCTTCCAGTTGTAGAAGGTTGATACACAACCCCCATTGCTAGAGCCTCACCCCCTCCCGCGCAAGCATGACGGCACAGTCATGCTCACCTGCGCAGGAGCCCAACATGGCCCAGGACTACCATCACGGCGTGCGCGTCGTGGAGAAGAACGACGGCACCCGGCCGATCCGCACCGTGGCCACGGCCGTGGTCGGCCTGGTGGCTACCGCCCCCGAGGCCACGCCCGGCGTGACCGCCTCGCTCACCGTCGAATTCGCCGCCGCCAACAGCGGCGTCACCTACACCGCCGCCAATACGGGCACCGACGGCAACGCCATCCGCGTGCGCTACCTCGACCCCGGCAGCACCTCCGCCACCTTGGCAGTCACCGTCAGCGGCAACGACATCACCGTCACCCTGGCGACCGATGCCGAAGGCGAGATCGTCAGCACCGCCGCCGAAGTGGCCACGGCGGTGAACGGCGAGGCGGATGCCGCCGCCCTGGTCAGCGCCGCCGAGGCCGGCTCGGGTGCCGGCGTGGTGGCCGCCACCGGCTGGCAGCGCCTTTCCGGCGGCGAAGACGAACCCTTCCCGCTGGATACCCCGGTGCTGATCACCGATCCGCTGGGCGCCCAGGGCGACGCCGGCGAGGAAGGCACCCTCGCCGGCTCGCTGGACGCCATCGCCGACCAGGTCGAAACGCTGATCGTCGCGGTGCGCGTGGCCGAGGGCGAGACCGACGAGGAGACCAAGACCCACGTCATCGGCGGCGTCGACGAGAACGGCAAGCGCACCGGCCTGCAGGCGCTGCTCGCCGCCGAGCAGCGCTTCGGCGTCAAGCCCAGGATTCTCGGCGTGCCCGAGCTGGACGACGCCGACGTCACCGCGGAGCTGATCGGTGTGGCCCAGAAGCTGCGCGGCTTCGTCTACGCCTCCGCCGGCGGCAGTGCCACCAAGGAAGAGGCTGCGATGTACCGCGAGAACTTCGGCGCGCGGGAAGTGATGATCGTCTGGCCCGACTTCACCGGCTGGGACACCGCCACTTCCAGCACCCGCAAGCACAGCGCCGTGGCCCGCGCCCTGGGCCTGCGCGCCAAGGCCGACCAGCAGATCGGCTGGCACAAGACGCTCTCCAACATGCCGGTCAACGGCGTCAGCGGCATCAGCAAGGACGTCTTCTGGGATCTCCAGGATCCGAACACCGATGCCGGCTACCTCAACAGCCACGAGGTCACCACGCTCATCAACCGCGGCGGCTACCGCTTCTGGGGCTCGCGCACCTGCAGCGTCGACCCGCTGTTCGCCTTCGAGAACTACACCCGCACCGCCCAGGTGATCGCCGACACCATGGCCGAAGCCCACCTCTGGGCCGTCGACAAGCCCATGCATCCCTCGCTGGTGAAGGACATCGTCGAGGGCATCAACGCCAAGTTCCGCGAGTGGAAGCGCCTGGGCTACATCATCGACGGCCAGGCCTGGTTCGACGCCAAGATCAACACACCCGAGGTGCTCAAGGCCGGCAAGCTCTACATCGACTACGACTACACCCCGGTGCCCCCGCTCGAAAACCTGATGCTGCAGCAGCGCATCACCGACCGCTACCTGGTCGACTTCGCCGACCGCGTCGCCGCCGCCTGAGCCGGTTCGGCATCGGGAACCCCGTAAGGAGAACCACGCATGGCACTTCCCAAGATCCTGAAGGACTTCAACCTCTTCGGCGACGGCAACGACTGGCAGGGGCAGATCCAGAGCCTCACCCTGCCCGAGCTCGCCCGGCGCATGGTCGAGTACGAAGGCGGCGGCATGGACGGCCCCATCGAAGTCGACATGGGCAGCCAGCTCCAGGAGATGACCTGGAGCCCGGGCGGCCTGATCATCGACGGCCTGTTCGACACCTTCGGCTCGCCGATCCACGACGCCGCCCAGTTGCGCTTCGCCGGCAGCTACGAGAGCGACGAAACCGGCCAGGTCGTGCCGGTGGAGATCACCGTGCGCGGCCGCCACAAGACCATCGGCATGGGCGAAGCCCAGAAGGGCGACAACTCCCCCGGCGAGGTCACCACCACGCTCAGCTACTACAAGCTCGTCGTCGACGGCGAAACCGTCATCGAGATGGACAAGCCCGGCCTGGTGTTCAAGGTCCGCGGCGAAGACCGCCTGGCCGAGCGCCGCCGGGCCCTGGGCTTGTAAACGCGAACGCCCCGCCGGTAGGGGCCGGCGGGGCGTTCTGGATTCACTCCCTATCTAGGGGCTAGGGGGAACCTGTGGAACAGCTTAGCAAGTTCATGAAGGAGCTGCGAGCCATGACCGAAGGCCTCTCTCCCGGGCGCTTTTACGCCCTCTGGTCCATCGCATTCACCGTCGCCCTTGGCTACCTCATCGGCAATATCCCCTGGGATCTGCTGCTGAACCAATGACACACCACCACCGGAGCCACACCCATGACCGACAAACAAACCGCCGAGCTGCCCCAGCCGCTGACCGAAACCGTCGAGCTCGACGTGCCGATTCAGCGCGGCAGCCAAACCGTCACCGAACTCACCATCCGCAAGCCCAAGTCCGGCGCGCTGCGCGGCGTGGCCCTCACCGACGTGCTGCAGATGGACGTCACCGCCCTCACCACCGTGCTGCCGCGCATCACCCAGCCCAGCCTGAGCAAGGCCGAGATCGGCGACATGGACCCCGCCGACCTCGTCCAGTGCGGCGGCGTGGTGGCCGGTTTTTTGCTGCCCAGGAAGGCGCGGGAGGGCAGCGAGTAAGCCTGCCGGAGCGCGTCGACGACGCCATGGCGGATCTCGCCATGGTGTTCCACTGGACCCCGGCGGACATGGACGCCATGCCCCTCGAGGAACTCATGGACTGGCGCGAACGCGCCCGCCGCCGCGCCGAGCCACCCAAGCCCGCTCGCTAACCTCACCCTTGCTGACAAGGACCGCCGATGGCCCGCGACCTCAAGCTCCAAGTCATCCTGGATGCCGTGGACCGGGCCACCCGGCCGCTCAAGCAGATCTCCCAGGGCAGCAGCCGAACGGCCGAAGCCCTCAAGGCCAGCCGCGAGCAGCTCAAGACCCTGGAGCGCGCCCAGCGCGACCTGCGCGGCTTCCGTCAGCTCAAGGAACAGTCCGACAAGACCTCCCGCGCCCTGGGCGAACAGCAGGGCAAGATCCGCGCCCTCTCGCGCCAGATGCAAAACGCCGAGGGCGACACCGCCTCCCTCGCCCGCCAGCGCGAACGCGCCATCCGCCAGGCCCGGCAGCTCAAGGACCGGTACCAGCAGGAACAGCGCAAGCTGCACGACCTGCGCCGCGGCATGACCCAGGTGGACGGCGTCACCGGCCGCTACAGCGACCAGCAGCGCGAGCTCACCCGGCGCATCCGCGAGGCCAACGGCCAGCTCGAGGCCCAGCAACGCCAGCTACGCAAAACGGCACAAAAGCAACGCCGGGCCGCGGACGCCGCCCGCCGCTACCACCGCGACACCGGCCGCGCCGCGAGAATGGCCGGCGCCGGTGCCGCCGGCATGGCCACCGGCAGCACCGCCCTCTACGCCGGCGCGCGAATGCTCGCCCCCGGCGTCGCCTACGGCGAGCAGATGAGCGCCGTGCAGGCCGTGGGCCGCTTCAACGCCGACGACGAACACTTCCAGGCGCTCAAGGCGCAATCCCGCGATCTGGGCGCCTCCACCGCCTTCAGCGCCACCGAGGTGGGCGCCGGGCAGGAATTCCTGCTGCGCGCCGGCATGAGCGCCGAGGCCATTCGCCGCTCGATGCGCGACGTGCTAGACCTGGCCATCGCCAACAACACCGAGCTCGGCCAAACGGCCGACATCGCCTCCAACATCGCCGGTGCCTTCAAGATCGACCTCGAGCAGGAAGGCGCCATGGGGCGCGTCGCCGACATCCTCTCCGGCACCGCCAGCCGCGCCAACGTGGATCTCCAAAAGCTCGGCGACACCATGAAGTACCTGGGCGGCGCCGAAGATCTCGAGCTCACCATGGAGCAAGCCGCCTCGATGGCCGGCCTGCTCGGCAACATCGGCATTCAGGGCAGCCAGGCCGGCACCACCCTGCGCGCCATGATGAACCGGCTCACCAACCCCGCCGACAAGGGGGCCGCCGCCATCGAATCCATCGGCCTGGAGATCGCCGACGCCCAGGGCAACATGCGCGCCCTGCCCGAGATCCTGCGCGACATCAACACCGCCACCGCCGAGCTCGGCAACGTCGAGCGCAAGGCCATCCTGCAGGACATCTTCGGGGCCGAGGCCGGCTCCGGCATGGCCGAACTGGTCGACGCCATGGGCGAGGGGCAGCTCGACGAGATCGTCCAGGCCCTGGGCGAGAATTACGGCGAGAACGCCCGCATGGCCCGTACCATGGCCGACAACATCGGCGGTGATCTCAAGGCGCTCAACAGCGCCTGGCAGGAAGTGGGCATCACCCTCACCGACACCAACGAAGGCCCGCTGCGCGAGCTGATCCAGAACGTCACCGCCATCACCCGCGCCGTGGGCGACTGGATGAAGGAAAATCCCGAGCTCACCGCCCAGCTGGCCACCGCCGCCGCCGGCATCGCCGCGCTGGTCGCCGTGGGCGGCGCGCTCACCCTCTCGCTCGCCTCGATCCTCGGGCCCATCGCCATGGTGCGCTACGGCCTGAGCATGATCGGCATCATGGGCGGCGGCACCGGCGGCAAGCTGCTCAGCCTGGCCAAGAAGGCCATTCCCGCCGTGGGGCAAGCGCTGGTCTGGCTCGGCCGGCTGGCCATGGGCCACCCCATCCTGGCGCTGATCTCCCTGGTCGCCGCCGGCGCCCTCTACCTCTGGCAGAACTGGGAAACCATCGGCCCCAAGTTCGCCGCCCTGTGGGACGACATGAAGACCTGGCCCAGCCAGGCCTGGGCAGCGATCGAGGCCGCCTTCGACGAGGGCATCGGCGGCATCACCCGCCTGCTGCTCGACTGGTCGCCGCTGGGCCTGCTGTGGCGCGGCATCCGCACCGCCCTCGAGCTGCTCGGTGTGGAGATCCCCAAGGGCTTCACCTCGCTGGGCACCTTCATCGTCGACGGCCTGATCGGCGGCATCGATGCCAAGTGGCAAGCGCTCAAGGACAAGATCGGCAGCATGGCCAGCGGCGTCACCGGCTGGTTCAAGGAAAAGCTCGGCATCGCCTCGCCCTCCAAGGTCTTCGAAGACTTCGGCGGCAACCTGCTCGAGGGGCTCGTCAACGGCATCGACGAGAAGTGGAACGCGCTGAAAGACGCCATCGGCGGTACCGCCGACGCGGTCACGAACTGGTTCAAGGACAAGCTCGGCATCAACAGCCCCTCGCGCGTGTTCGCCGAGCTGGGCGGCCACACCATGGACGGCTACCGGCAGGGCCTGCAGCGCCGCGAGGCCGGCCCCCTGCGCCAGATCGGCGAGTTCGGCAACCGCCTCAAGCGTGCCGGCGCCGGCCTGGCCATCGGCGCCGCCACCCTGCCTGCCGCGGCGGACGTACCGATCGACAACCGCCCGCCGCTACAGGCCGCCGGCGGCGGTGACGTGAATATCACCATCGGCGACATCAACGTTCACCCCTCACCGGGCATGGACGAGCAGGCTCTGGCCCGCTACGTCGCCGCCGAAGTGCAGCGCGCCCTGGCCGAGGCCGAGCGGGATGCCGCCGCCCGCAGAAGAAGTGCTCTATATGATACTGATTAGTCCATTTACTCACGGATATCGTTGTAGCCTTTAATGCAAAAAAAAGCAGTCAGCGCAGCAGTTCCATAGAAGATAATCGAGAGAAAAGTCAGGATAAATTCATGAAATTTACCAAGCTCACTCATATCAACTGGCAAAGGAGCACCAGAAACAAAGAATTGCATAACAGAGGCAACAATACCTGATATCAGCGCACCACCAAGATAAGGCGACCTCGCTTTTGAAAGCCCTATAACAACACCAACAAGCAGCATAAAACCTTGGATATCAGCACTTCTTACGACCATGAATATCCCCCTTCTATCATCAAGAGTGAAGACAGAAAAAACTGCGACCACCACAGTAAGAAGAGTAAAGCCAAAACCGATGTTCAAACCAACATTTTTCATGTGGATTAATCCCTGATGATGATGACATTCGGAATGTTCGTCTTCGGACTCTCCACCGCCGCCTACCAGGAACTGCAAAGGCAGACCGCCTGGCGGCACCAGGCACAGGGCCGAGTCGGCCGACGTCCAGCCAGACAGTTTCTGGGTATCGGCGAAGAGAGCATCACCTTGAACGGCACCCTGCTGCCGCAATTCACCGGTGGGCAGCAGAGCCTCGACCAGCTGCGCGAGATGGCCAACCAAGGTGCCGCCTGGCCGCTGATCGAAGGCACGGGCACCTACTACGGCCTCTACGTCATCGCCTCGCTCAACGAGCGCAAAAGCAATTTCATGCGCGACGGCGCCGCCCAGCAGATCGAGTTCGATCTCACCCTGGAGCGCATCGACGAAGACGACGCCAGCCACCTTGCCAGCACTGCTGCCATGCGCGCCCTGGTGCCCGCTCTCAATGGAGCCCTGGCATGAGCCTATTCAGCGAGCCGGGCCGCCCTGCCCGCACCCCGGATTACCGCCTGACCCTGGCCGGCCAGCGCATCAGCCCCCAGCTCGGCGCGCGCCTGCAGCGCCTGCGCCTGACCGATCGCCGCGGCCTCGAGGCCGACCAGCTCGACCTCACCCTGGAAGACCACGACGGCCGCCTCGCCCTACCGCCCCGCGGCGCCGAGCTGCACCTGGCCATGGGCTGGAAGGGCGAGCCGCTGGTCGACCGCGGCACCTACATCGTCGACGAAGTGGAGCACTCGGGCGCCCCGGACGTGCTAACGATCCGCGCGAGATCCGCCGACATGCGCCAGGGGCTGCCCGGCAAGCGCACCCAGAGCTGGGACGACATCGCCCTGGGCGACATCATCGCCACCATCGCCGAACGGCACGACCTGGAGCCCAAGACCGGCCAGCACCTCCAGGGCATCTACCTCGAGCACATCGACCAGACCGAAGAGAGCGACTTGCACTTCCTGACGCGGCTGGCCGAACGCTACGACGCCATCGCCACCGTGAAGGCCGGCCGGCTGCTGTTCATTCCCGAAGGCACTGGCACCACCGCCGGCGGCACCGAGATCCCACCCATCCGCCTCACCCGCCAGGCCGGCGACCGCCACCGCTACAGCGTGACCGACCGCGACGCCTACACCGGCGTGGTGGCCGAATGGCACGACCCCGATGCCGCCGAACCGCGCGAGGTCATCGCCGGCAGCGCCGGCGAACCCAAACGCCTGCGCCCCACCTACGCCACCGAAGCCGACGCCCTGGCCGCCGCAGAGAGCGAATGGCAGCGCCTGCAGCGCGGCGGCGCCGCCTTCACCCTGGACCTCGCCGAAGGCCGCCCCGAGCTCAACCCCGAAACACCGGTAACGCTGGCCGGCTGGAAGCGCGAGATAGACGCCACGGCATGGCTGATCACCGAGATCGGCCACGAGCTCAGCGACAGCGCGCTGACCAGCTCGCTGCAGATGGAGCTGGCTAGTCGACCCGATGCTGATTGACACTTGTCCTACAGACCAAAATACACTATATATTGTAGCTATAGGGTAATAGCGATCTATATATGGAATCAGAGGTGTACCATGGGCTCGGTCAACAAGAGCGCTGTCACCGGACGGTTCGTTAAGGAAAGCACCGTCAAGAGCAACCCGAAAACCACCTACAAGCAGACGACCAGCAAAGGTGGGTGCGGTCCGAAAGGAAAGAAGGGAAAGTAAACCCTGGGCCGACAGCGAAAGCCCCTCACCATCCCTGGTGAGGGGCCGATTACCTGTGCCGCGTGCCTTCATCCATGGCGGCCGTTACGGCTCGCGCTTCCTCGGCGACACACCCTCATGATTGCCCCTGGCACGCGCCCGCTCCATCATCAATCTTCACCGGCTCATGTAAGCCAAAACTGACATCACCACGCATACCGCCTCGCCTGGCTGACCACCACGCCCCGCAGATCCGACTGCCGGGCCCAGACCGACTCCCGCGGCCCGACGGTGGGTATCAACCGGATCCGCCCACCGATCCGGTGCCCCTTGAACAACCGCTGCTCGCCCTCGCGCTCGACCACCACCAGGTCGGCATGCTGGGCCGGGCGGGCTTCATCCACTACCAGCAAATCGCCCTCGATCACCGGGCCGCACACCCCGGCGTCTTCCCCCACTTCCACCAAGTAGCAACTCGGCGCGAACTGCGAAAGGTCATACCCGGCCAGCGCCGGATGCTTCATGCCCGCCACCAGCGGGCCCAGGTAGATCACGCGCATTGCCCTGCCTCGCTTCTTCTTCTCGCAATCTAGGCCACGGCCAGCTAGCCCAATGACCGCTTGGCATGACCGACGATTCTGTAATACTGTATATAACAACAGTATTAGAGAAAAGCTCACGACCGGGAAATCGTCGATCACAAACGGTATAGTAGGCCGCCGTGGGTACGGGTTCACCAACAGCACCGATGGCACCCAGATGACAGAAAAAAAGTCTACGAAACAAAGACCTATCGGAATCGATCTTTTCGCCGGCGCAGGTGGCATGTCCCTCGGCTTCGAGCAAGCCGGCTTCGACGTAGCCGCTGCGATCGAGATCGACCCCATTCACTGCGCAACCCACGAGTACAACTTCCCCCACTCGAAGGCGATCTGCTCCAGTGTCGTCGACGTGACCGGCGACGAAATCAGACAGCGAGCCGGAATCGGCGGCCGAGAGGTCGATGTGGTGTTCGGCGGTGCACCCTGCCAGGGCTTCTCCTTGATTGGTAAACGGGTTCTCGACGATCCTCGCAATCGGCTGGCATCGCACTACGTTCGACTGGTCGAGGAGCTCGAGCCGAAATACTGCGTCTTCGAGAACGTCAAAGGGCTGACGCTGGGAAAGCACCGCAAATTCCTCGATGAAATGATATCGGCGCTGGACGCTGCCGGTTACGACGTCGTCATGCCTTATCGGGTGCTGAACGCAGCGGATTACGGCGTTCCCCAATCCCGTCAACGCCTGTTCCTGATTGGAGCGCGGAAAGGGCTACCCGCACCGGCATACCCGGAACCGCTGAAGGAGGGCGCTACCGTCTGGGATGCCATCGGCGATCTGCCCGATGCCAACACTTTCGAAGAGCTGAAGACGACCGATGCCGTGCGTACCGAATGGACTACCGAGTCGACATACGCACGGCGGCTGAGAGGTCTCGAGCGCGACCCAGGCGACTACAGCTACCCTCGAATCCACGACCCCGACCTCCTGTCGTCGAGCCTACGCACGGAGCACACCGACCTTTCGAAGAGCCGCTTCGCTTCGACGGAACCCGGTAAAACCGAGCCCGTAAGCCGCTTTCGCAAGCTGGATCCGGAAGGACTGTGCAATACCCTGCGTGCCGGCACCGATAGCGCTCGTGGCGCCTTCACCTCGCCGCGGCCGATTCACCCGAGCCTGGCTCGCGTGATCACGGTTCGCGAAGCGGCTCGCCTCCACTCGTTTCCGGACTGGTTCCGTCTGCACTCGACCAAGTGGCACGGCTTCAGGCAGATCGGCAACAGCGTTCCGCCCTTGCTCGGCAGAGCGGTGGCCGGCCAGATCATGCAGGCCCTGGGTGCGACGCCGAAGAAGCCGAGGAGAAAGCTCGAGCTCAACGAAGCCGAATTTCTCTACATGGACATGGGCGATGCCGCCGGATACTTCGGCGTACCGCACGACACCATCGCCCAAAGAACGCGAAAAAACGCACCGAAAAAGGTGGTAAGGGATAAAGCCGATGTCGGGTGAAAAGAAGGGCCGCAAGCCCAATCGCTATACGGCTATCATCCAGCGCATATTCGACGACCATTACGTGCCCGGCGACATGGAATTCGAATTCGCAAGGGATGAAGCCGAGGCCATCGCCGCTGAGCTGGAGATCGAGTTGCCGAAGAACATCGGCGACATTTTCTATTCGTTCCGCTACAGAAACGAGCTCCCGGAAGCGATCACATCGACCGCAGAACCGGACCTGGAGTGGATCATCGAAGGTGCCGGACGTGCAAGGTATCGGTTCAAACAAGTAAAGCTTAGCCGAATCGTACCCCGCGACGATCTCGTCACTGTCAAGATTCCCGACGCCACGCCGGAAATCATCGGCACCAACGCCCTGGGCGATGAGCAGGGTCTGCTGGCCAAGGTGCGTTACAACCGGTTGATCGACGTATTCCTAGGTATCGCCGCCTACTCGCTCCAGAACCACCTGAGAACGACCGTCAAAGGGTTGGGCCAAATCGAAATCGACGAGATCTATGTCGGAGTGAACAGTAACGGCCAGCAGTACGTCGTCCCCGTTCAAGCCAAAGGCGGCAAAGACAAACACGGGGTCACCCAGACCGAGCAAGACATTCGCTGCTGCGAACAGAAGTTCCCGGACCTGATCTGCCGCGCCGTCTCCGCACAGTTCATGGAAGATGATCGCATCGCTATGTTCGAGCTGACCGTAGAAGACAGCGAGATCAAGGTCGTTCGCGAGAAGCACTACAAGCTCGTGCCCTCGAGCGAGATCTCCTCCACCGATCTCGACGTCTACGCCAGAATGGAGTGATCGCTACCGCCGACCGCCACCTAACGAGCGAGGAGGCCACATTGATCGACCACGTCGACACCAAGACTCGCTCCAGGATAATGGCCTCGGTCGGCGGTAAAAACACCGGCCCCGAAATGGCGCTGCGCCGCTACCTGCACAAGCGTGGCTATCGCTTTCGCCTCCACCGCAAAGACTTACCGGGCACGCCGGACCTGGTGCTGCCGAAATACCGCCTCGCCATCTTTGTGCACGGTTGCTACTGGCATAGGCACGCCGGCTGCTTCTACGCTTCGACACCGAAAACGAACGAGCTCTTTTGGAAAGAAAAATTCGACAAGAACATCGCTAGGGATCGCAGGCAGCAGGCCGAACTGCAGCGTCTGGGCTGGCGAGTGCTGATCGTATGGCAGTGCGGCTTGCGTTTCTCCTTGGACAGGTTGGGAGAAACGACCGAACGCATCGAGAGCGGCACGGAGCTTGCCGAGTGGCCAAGCGCTCCTCCGCGGCCACGCCTCTAAACGATCGAGACAGGGCATACCACACCGCCTGGCACCTGCGCTGCGCGCACCGCACCCCACGCTGGACCACGCGGTGGGAAGAGATCCCTGCAGTTGAGGCTGGCCAGAAACATCAACGCCCCGGTAAGGACCGAGGCGCATAGAAGGCGAGAAGGAAGGAAGAATCAGCCCCCTGCAAAGCGGATGATGGCAAAAACCAAAGCCGCCACCGCGATGATGGTGCCAACATTCCACTTGATGATGTTGGCCTCGGTGCGTGCAAGCGACTCCTTGGTGGCCATCGTCTCCTTGACGACCGCCACTTCCTGCTCCAGATGCCGTAAGCGCTGGTCCATATCCGGTGGCTCCCCGCCGCCATCCAGCGGCCTCAAGTGACGAACGTTTCTGTCAACCATTGTCACCCTCATCTTCCATGAACGCCAATACTTCGATGTCACGGATGTAGTGGATATAGCCGCAGTTTAAACAAACCCGCAAAAACTCACCGTAACCACGGCGGGAACCATCCTCCAGCTCATGCAACACTCTAACAGCAGGGGCTTGGCCTTCACCTAAAAGATCTCCGTGAGGCTCGAAAACCGAGATACTCATCTGGCCAGACCGGCACATCGGACAATTGTCGCCGATGCCCTTGGCCTCCAAAAAGCGTTTGATCACGCCACCGGTGACCCGATAATCGAAGCTGATCATCCCATCGGCGCCCTCTGAAGTAGGAGTAAAAGATAGCACAGAGTAAGGGTAATCTCCCGCCGTACTGAAGCAACCAAATCCGCATCATCATTCATCGGCCGACTCACTCGCACGCTCACCGGCTCGTGCGGCCGGTAGCCCCACCACACCTAGTCCATCACCAGCGACGCGTCATCGCTGGGATGGCGAACCGCTGTGATCCAGGTGCCCAGATTCAGGATGTGGGGTGGCGCCTGCTCTCGGGCCCCGGCGGCTGACGGAGGACAGGTGAAGTGTTGAGCTTTAGGGATATTTAAATAAGTTCATCTTGTAACTCTCTTTATACAAACCCCCCAAGCGGCGACCACCTCACTTAGCCATCTCCACTCCTTATTTTCATCTAGATTGAATAATTTATATGACTTGTGAGGCGAGCATTCAGCCATGGTATTATAGCAATGTCTCGCAATATTCTCACTTATACCTTCACAAACCCACACTTCACCCTCGAACTCACTGACTAAACCAGTCCAATAGCTTTCACCAACTCGTGCATCAATATTCAACGCATCCTCAATTTTAAGGCCTTTCTTATGGTCAAAAAAATCTCTGAAACCTTTATCATCCAAATATTCAAACCTTGCTAAGCAACTTCGTCTTTCATGAGGAATAGATTTACAAACTATCTCCTTGGGGATTATGTTCTCTATCTCTCTACAGTTCAAAACCTCCAGAAAGTATAACTCATTAAGTCCTTTCGAATAACCATTAAACCTCTTGGCCGTCCCACCAATCGAACCTTCGGGGTGAGATTTATCACTATCTAAAACACATAGGACAGGATTACCATCGTTTAAGAGCCTGACAAACTGATCGAACGTGGTAGCACCGCCCCCATGATAGCATGCAAACCTGATATCGTGCTGACCATAAAGCCCTTTATGAATGAGATTAAAAATTGCACCGTAATAATAAATATCTGAATCGTCAGTGTTCTCTACAACAAACCTAGACTTTTGCCAGAATGAACTATCAAGAAGCCTACGATAGCCAACTACAATCTTTTTACCATCCACGCAATTTAAAGCATCCTTATCCTCAAAGCTCACCTCGAGATGAAAGAGGAAATTTTCATGAAAGCTTTTCGCGCCCCTTACAAACTCATTAAGTTTAGACAACACTCGTTGAACATATGGCCCGAGGCAATTTTCTTGTATCAAATAACGCACTAGACTCTTCGGCATCCAAAGTACATTTTTCCCTTCGCCAAATGAGTTAACTGCATGCCCAATTACTCTGAGCTTGTTCTCCTCATCCTCTGAGAAGTCAGGAAAATCGGGGATTCTAACAATCATAACGCCCCCGACTATGCTGAAAGAAAGCCGGCCGGCCAATCAATCAAGTAGCCGTCCTCATCAAAACCGGACGACTTTGTCTCAGTCAAACCTTCATCAGTTTTGTTGAATATTGTTATCCCTAGGTTTTTGCTTTCAATTTCCTCGCGTTCAATGGCATCGCCAAAAGCTTCAATAATATGATTACTATGGGTCTCAAAAACAAACCTGATCTTTCTTTTAGATTTCAACGAAGAAAGCTTGGCTATTGCAGCAGCAAATTTATACTGCAACAATGGATGCAAGTGAAGTTCAGGTTGCTCAATCACAATAAGAGAATCAAAGGGCCGAAGTGAAAAATTAAACTTCCTACTCCCAACAATATTTTCTTTTTCTAGCCAAATAGAGACTACGATTGGCAAAACTTGAGAGTAGCCAAATCCCATGTCACTGATATTAAAATACTTGCCCTCGCCCTCCTCTTTTATTAGCAATGCGTAATGCGACCCCTTGCCCGACATCTCCAAGGAGAATCCAAAATTCTCTTCCATCCAATTTTTAAGCAAGCTCTTTTGCCTACTATCTAAAGAATTTATGACCATTGGCAAGTTAGAGCCTAAATGGTCAATCTCATCAACTTGGAGATCTTGATACCTATAAAATCTTTCTGCAGATGCACGAACCGGACCTAAATATCTAACACCCAGAAAAAAAGAATTCAGAGTTGAATTCGCTTCTTGCACCACGTCTGTGATATGCAAGCACAAATTATACATCTGAATAACTTCGCCAACCTCATCTTCGTACCCTTCCACATTCTTTTGAAACTGACTGTTAGAATAAAAGGCCTTTTTAAAATAAGAAAAACCTTCTTCCTTACCCATCAGCCCCATAGACTTTATTGCACTTAGCACTGAATCTGGCTGCTTTGTTTTATGATGCCAAGACATTAGGTAATCTTTCATCTTTTCCACAATCTCTGGGAATATTTGTCTTGACAAAAACACACGCTTCCCAGAGCTCCTTTCTTTAAAAATCACCCGAGGTATAAGACTACCTGCAATTACACGATAAGATTTTTCAAATTCAACTTCATACCCAACTTTATCATTTCTAGCCACAAAGCTATAAACATCATTGTTTTTTATCTTTAAATCAACTACCGTATTATCAAGCTCAATCTTTAACGAGCTTGCAGAGGTGGTATTGTTGTAATTAGAAACACCTATACTAATATTCGGAGATATCGAAAATCTCTCTTTCTGAATAACGATATCAATTAGATTATCTTCATCATCAAAAGTTTCTGATATATAATCCTCCGATCTCGAAATACTTAAATCAAAATCAAAAAAAATCTCATCACAATTTCTTAAAGCATTTATTGCGGCATCAAAGTCCCCGAAGTCCACATAGTTACCAAACCATAAAATAGGCCCTTTTGTCTTCTCCTCCATTGACTGCCTCAACAAAGGAAATAGCCTAGCAAATGTGCTCTTCCCAGAGCTATTCTTTCCCACAAAAACATTAATATCACGTATAGGGATATATTCTGATTTCATCGGAAAGCTACGTAGATTTCTAACTCTAATAGAATTAACAGAGCTCAAAATAAACACCCCGCATAGATAAAATTCATACGACTTAAAATGAATGTCTAGCTCAACTCACTCTACCAATCCGAATCTCACACCGCCCCAGGATCTCCACGTCCTTCATATCCTGCGGCTTGATCAATTCCGGCTGGTAGTGCTCGTTATCGCTGATCAGCAGCCAGGCGCCGCCGGCCACCCGCTGCACGCGCTTGATGCGCCGCTCTCCATGCACGAGCAGCAGAAACACCCCTTCCGGCTTCGGCTCGCGGCGGCTGCGGTCCACCAGCACCCAGTCGCCGTCGGCGAGGGTGCCGTCCATCGAATCGCCGCGCACCTTGATGCCGACCACCTGGGCCGGGTCCAGCCCCTGGGCGGCCAGTTGGTCAGTGGGGAAGTAGAGCGTGGTCTCGACCTCTTCCTGCTCCAGCGAGCGGCCATCACCGGCGGCGGCCTCGATGTCGTACATGGCCACCGGTGAAAGCCCTTCCTCTGCAGGCTCAACCCCCTCAGCATCGTTGGTCGAACGAATACCACTGACCACGTACTGAATGTCCACGCCGATCTTCGCAAGGCTCTCCAGGTAGAGGGCATCAGGATGCCTTTTGCCCGTTTCGTAGTTCGATTGGGCAAATTTCTTGACCCCTCCAACCTCGCCAAAAGCCGTCTGTGACAAGCCTAGCCGGGTTCGCTCTTCTCTGAGCCGCTCGCCAATGTTGCTCAATGTCACACATTTCACCCTTGACAGTTGCTCGTTTGAACAACATGCTTAGAAAACAGTCTTTCAAATCACATCACAAGGGAGTCACTGCCATGACCGCCCCGCAACCCATCACAGCCACGCTGCCGATGCGCCCGCTGGTCAACAAAGCGGCAACGTCAGGCCCAACCTGGTTTATGGCCCAGGCGCAGAGCTTCCTGGAGCTCGAGCAGTTTGTGCTGCTCTTCCCTCACGAGCGCGTCTTGCTCGGGATCGTCCGCCTGGTAAAGCGCCTGCTCAGCCCGCTCGGCCTGGGCGATATAGCGGTCCACCATCTTACGGCGACCACTCCGAGCCAGGTTCTTGCGGACGTTGCCAAGGACTTCGCCTTTGGTGTGGCCATCCGCATCGGCCAGAAAAGCAATTTTGTTAAGCCGCATCCCCTGGGGGCGGGGCGTGATGTCCATCAGGACGCCTTCCGGGTCACGCCAGACGGCGTGCCACTCCGCCTCGATCATCACTTGATCTTACCCAGCAATCGTGGACACCGATCTAAGCGATCACTCGGGCCTCGAAGGCCTCTGGGCTGATCATCCCAATCGCACTGTGCCGGCGCTGCCGGTTGTAGTCCATCTCGATGTACTCGAACACTTGCCGCCGCATGGCGTCCCGGGTCTCGAAACGCTCGCCATGGATCGCCTCGACCTTCAGGCTATGGAAGAAGCTCTCGGCGCACGCGTTGTCGTAGCAATTGCCCTTGGCACTCATGCTGCACTTCAGCTCGTGCTGGATCACCAGTGACTGGTACAGGGTCGAACAATACTGGCTGCCG
>NZ_FNES01000003.1 GCF_900100195.1 Billgrantia gudaonensis | reverse complement strand
AAGGGCCCAGCAAGACCAGCTGGTTGATAGGCCGGGTGTGGACGCGCTGCAAGGCGTTGAGCTAACCGGTACTAATGGCCCGTGAGGCTTGACCATATAACCCCAAGGGGTCTGCGCATGACGCGCACGATTGACGGATACGACGAGACGTTGGTCGGCATGATTCACGGTGTTTCGCCTGACGACCATAGCGAGTGGGAACCACCTGATCCCATGCCGAACTCAGCAGTGAAACCGCTCAGCGCCGATGGTAGTGTGGGGTCTCCCCATGCGAGAGTAGGTCATCGTCAGGCACTTATTCAGAAACCCCAGCCAATGGCTGGGGTTTCGTCGTTTAAGGGCCTCCCCGGGCGAGTCGCGCAAGGCCGGCCCGAATCGCGGCAGGCGCTCATTCAAAAGCCCCGAGCTCGCCTGAGCTCGGGGCTTTTCGTTGGGGCAGTGCTGACAGGGGATTTCGCGTCTGTAGTACCAAAGGCTATGCTGGTGGCTCGACCATGAAACGGGAAGAACTTTTCCATGCGCCTAGAGCGAAACAAGAGTCTGTTGCTGGTCGTCGATCTACAGGCAGGGTTGGTCCCGGTGATAGATGGTGGCGATCAGGCGGTAGCCGAAGCTAGCTGGCTGGGAGGGGTAGCCGAAGCTCTCGACGTGCCGGTATGGGTGACGGAGCAGAACCCGAGAGGTTTGGGAGGCAGCGCGCCTCGTCTTCTCGAGGCCGTGCCGAGGCATCGTTTATGGCATAAGGTTCATTTCAGCGCTATGTCCGAACCGGATTTTGCCGATGCACTGGCCGGTAGTGGGCGGTACCAGGTTGTGATATGCGGCACTGAGGCCCATATCTGCGTGCTGCAGACGGGGCTCGGACTGCTCGAAGCGGGTTATGAGGTCTATTGGCTGGCGGATGCCACTGCCAGCCGGCGTGCCGAAGAGGCCGCCCTGGCCAGGTCACGCATGGTGCAGGCCGGGGCGGTGCCGGTCAGCGCGGACATGGCGGCCTACGAGTGGCTGGAGCGCTGTGATGGCGAACGCTTCAAGTCGGTTCACCGCCACTTTCTCAAGCCCAGAGCCGCTCGGCCTTTGCGGTTTTGCTGACAGGCTGCCGGGCAGAGTTAGCTGGCTGATTCGGCACGCGTGAAGACGAGGGTATCGCCCTCGGAGAGAGTCGCGTTGTAACGATAGCCGGCTACGTCGAAGTCCTTCAGCCCCTCCGGATCGTCGAGACGCTGACGGATCACCCAGGCTGCCATCTGACCGCGCGCCTTCTTGGCGTAGAAGCTGATGATCTTCAGCTTGCCGTTCTTCTCGTCCTTGAATACCGGTGTGATGACTCGAGCCTTGAGACGCTTGGGGTCGATGGCTTTGAAGTACTCATTGGATGCCAGGTTGAGTAGTACCGGGCTGCCGCTGGCGGCCACTGCCTTGCCAAGCTCCTCGGTGAGCAGCGGTTTCCAGAACGCATAGAGATCCCTGCCTGCGGGGTTCTCCAGTCGGGTGCCCATCTCCAGGCGATAGGGCTGGATGAGGTCGAGCGGGCGCAGCAGGCCGTACAGGCCGGAGAGGATGCGTAGGTGCTCCTGGGCGAAGGCGTTGTCGGCTTCGCTGAAAGTATCCGCGGCCAGCCCCTGATAGACGTCGCCTTGGAAGGCGTGGGCGGCGGGTTTGGCATTCTCGGGTGTGAAAGGGGGCTGCCATTCCGCGAAGCGTGCGGCATTGAGGCCGGCCAGCTTGTCGCTGATGCCCATCAGCTCGCTGAGTCGCTGTGGCGAGTAGCCACGCAGGATGTCGACCAGCGTCTGGCTGCGGTCGAGGAAGTCGGGCTGGGTATGGTGAGCCGTGGTGGGGGGCGTCTCGAAGTCCAGGGACTTGGCGGGCGAGATCACGCTCAGCATGGGGCGCTCCTGTGGCCGGTGGATCGGCGGTCAGTATACCAAGCCGCCCGGCGGACTTGGGCTATCGAGGCCATAGCCAGGCCATGCCCGCAGGGTTCAGGGGCAAGGATTGGAGAAGCGCGCGTGAACGGCCTCGATGGCCTCCAATACCTCGTCGTCGAGCTTGAGGAACTCGCTCTCCAGGTTGCTTTCCAGTTGCTCCATGGTGGTGGCGCCGATGATGTTGCTGGTGAGAAAGGAGCGCGAATTGACGAAGGACAGCGCCATCTGGGCCGGGTCGAGGCCATGCTCGCGAGCGATCTCGACGTAGGCGCGGGTCGCCTCTTCGGCATGGGGGCTGGTATAGCGCTGAAAGCGCTCGAAGAGCGTCAGGCGGGCGTTCGCGGGTCGTGTGCCGTCGAGATACTTGCCGGAAAGCACCCCGAAGCCCAACGGCGAGTAGGCGAGCAGACCGACGCCTTCGCGGTGGGCGATCTCTGCCAGGCCGACTTCGAAGGAGCGATTGAGCAGGTTGTAGGGGTTCTGCACCGAGGCGACACGAGGAAGCCCCTGGGTGTCGGCCAGCTGCAGACAGCGCATCACGCCCCAGGGCGTTTCGTTGGAGAGTCCGATGGCGCGGATCTTGCCGGCATCCACCAGCTCCTTGAGTGCACTGAGGGTTTCTTCCAGCGGGGTGGCGTCTTCCTCTTCGTCGTGCACGTAACCGAGCCGCCCGAAGAAATTGCTGCGCCGATCCGGCCAGTGCAACTGGTAGAGGTCCACGTAATCGGTTTGCAAACGCGCAAGGCTGTCGTCGATGGCCTGGTGGAGATGCTTGCGGGTCAGGCGTGGCCCGCCGCGAATGTGGTCGAGTCCCGGTCCGGCAGCCTTGGTGGCAATGATGACATCGTCACGGCTGGTGCGCGTCTTGAGCCAGCTGCCTATATAGGCCTCGGTGCGACCCTGGGTTTCGGGGCGTGGAGGGACTGGATACATTTCGGCGGTATCGATGAAGTTGATGCCGAAGGCCACGGCGCGATCGAGCTGCTCGTGGGCTTCGCTTTCAGTGTTCTGTTCGCCGAACGTCATGGTGCCAAGGCACAGTCGGCTGACTTCGATTCCCGTGTCGCCCAGCGGTCGCGTCTGCATCCGTCACTCCTGTGGAAGGGGTCATCAGTATCGCTAGCCAATGGTAGCCGGGGCATGACAGAGCCGCAAACGACAAGGGTTGAGTCGCCGTCGAGGCGGGCGTATGCTGGCCACCCTCACAGGCCCCGGCGGAGTCCGGACGGCAAGCGATGACAAGCCATGACGACGCCCATGGGATGGTGCGGGAGTCAGGTCGACCACCATACGGGATGCAAGGTTGTTTGCTATGACGCAGGCATCGTCACTGTTCACCCGGCTCGAATACCGTCTTGCCCAACAGCTCTTTCATACGCGCTGGTTGCCACGCTCACCGCGTACGCAGCGGTTGACCCTGCACCTGTTCGAACGTTGCGCCGATGCTGGGCATACGGCGGCGCTGTCGTTGTATGGGCACATGCTTTTCCATCGTGGCGTGAGTCCTCAGGACAAGGCGCGCGGTGCCCGCTACGTATTGGAAGCTGCTCAGGGCGGCGATCTCAGGGCTCAGTACCAGGCCGGACTGATCTTCGAACACGGTTGCGTCCAGTACCCGCGCCGCGAGGATCGCGCCGTCACCTGGTACGCGCGCGCGGGGGAGGCGGGCCATTCTCTGGCGGCCGCTCGCCTCGGCAAGGCGTATCGCAACGGTGAGCTGGGGCTGCCCGTGGATGCGACACAGGCGGCTCACTGGGAGAGATTGGCCGAGCAGCACCTGCCGTTCGACGAGATCGAACTGGACAGTGAACGCGTCCAGGCGCGACACTGACCCTCCCTCCGCTCCGTCGGTCTCGTGTGTGCCCGTTTTCAAGGATCCTTGCCTCTCGTGACGCTTCCGACACTACTGGATATCGAAGCGTCCGGGTTCGGGCGCGGCAGCTACCCGATAGAAATCGGCCTGGCACGCGCTGACGGCAGCAGCTGCGCCTTTCTCGTGCAGCCGCTGGAGGAATGGACCCACTGGGACCCCAAGGCGGAATTGCTGCATGGCATTTCCCGGGCACGATTGGCGCGCGAAGGCTTGCCTGTGGCCCGGGTGGCGCGCTGGCTCAACGATGAGTTGGGAGAGATCGGCGTGGCCTACAGCGACAGTTGGGGCTACGACAACACCTGGCTGTCGCTGCTTTTCCATCATGCCGGCTTGCTGCCGGCATTTCGTCTCGAGGCCCTGCGTCTGCTGCTCGACGAGCGTCAGCTCGCGCTTTGGCATGTCACCCGCGAGGCGCTGGTGGAGGAACTGGGCATCCACCGACATCGTGCCGCTGACGATGCCCGCCTGCTGCAGCTCACTTACCTGCGGACTCGCGAGCTAGCGGCGCAGCAGTGAGCCTCCATCCGTGTGTCGAACTCACGGCGGTGGCCGAATCCGTCATGAGCTGGCTAGCCGTGCTTCAAGGGCGTCCAGCAGCGCGGGTGGCGTTTCGGCCGCCAGCAGGCAGTCGCGGGTAGCGGGGTTGAGGAAGCCTTGCTCTACCGTGGCATCGAGGAAGTCGAGCAGCGGCGTGAAGAAGCTGGCGGTATCGAGTACGCCGATGGGCTTGTCGTGCAGCCCCAGATATTGCCAGGTCCAGGCTTCGAACAATTCTTCCAGAGTGCCGATGCCGCCGGGCAGCGCGATGAAGGCATCCGCGTACGAGGCCATGCTGGCCTTGCGCTCGTGCATGTTGGCTACACGAATCAGCGTCGGCAGCCCTTCATGAGCCTGTTCCCGCTCCACGAGGTGATCGGGCATCACGCCGATCACCTCGCCGCCGGCAGTCAGGACGGAATTGGCCAGCTCGCCCATCAGGCCGATGCGAGCACCGCCATATACCAGGCCATGGCCGCGCCTGGCCAGCTCCTCGCCCAGTGCGCGTGCTGCCTTCATATGAGCTGGGTCGCGGCCTTCGCGGGAGCCTAGATAGACACAGAATCTCGCCATGCGTACCTCCTTGAAAGGCATTCCATCCTATCAGGCCTTGCAGGGGGGGAGGAGCATCACGCCAGGCAATCGGCTACCTCGAACTCGGCATCGAGCCACCGCCCGATGACGTTGTTCCCGCACAGATGGTGAGCGTACTGGGTGTGCAGGCAACGAACCTGACCCCAGTTGCCGATGCCCCCGATGCCGCGCTGGGTCAATACCGTTTCGTAGCCGAGGCGTGCTATCTCGGCCCGCTGGGCGTCGCTCATGCAGCGCCAGCGAGTGGCGACGTAATCTCGATGACTCTCGTAGTAGGCGGCGAGGAAGTCGGGGTCGTCGCGCAGCCGATTCTCCAGCCGCTTGATCACGCCGTCGGCCTCGATGCGCGACAGCTCGATCTTCAGGCGGGTGTCGCACAGCCAGTAGAGAGTGGGGAAGGGCTTGCCGTCGACGATGGGCGCCATGCGCAGTACCAGCGGTGTGCCCATGCCGTCCATGGCGGCCACCGCTTCGATGCCGCGTGGAGTGCGGCCCAACTGCTCGGCGATGATGGCCAGTTGGCGAGCATCAGGCGTCTGATTGGCGTTGATCACCATCGGCAGGATCCCGGACGAACTTGTTGGAGCGGCCTACGGCGCGGAAGAAGGTGCGGTTGAGCTGCTCCGGCGTGGGAACGTAACACCACTGACGCTCACAGTACTCGTGGGCCCGCGCTATCAGCACGCCGTAGAGGCGATTGAACGGCGCATCATAATCGTAGGGATCGGCCCCGAACAAGCGGATGTGCGGGTAGTCGGCGAAGCGTTCCATGAAGTAGCGCTCGAGGTCGGCCTCCACGGCACGGTGCTGGGCCACGTCGTCCGGGTCGAGCCAGAGAGTATAGCGAATGGCCATGGTCGGCTCCTGATGACAAGAATGGCCCGCGCTGGCGGGGCCTATCGGTTGTGACAGCGCAACGACGCTTTCGGCTCATGACGTTTCGCTGCGCGTCAACGGGGCGAGGCGAGCCTCGGTCAGACGAATCAGGTCTCGGCTCGCGAGGCGGATTTCCAGGCCGCGTCGCCCGCCGCTGACGTGGATGGTCCCGAGCGTCTCGGCACTGGAATCGATGAAGGCTGGCAGGTGCTGCTTCTGGCCCAGCGGACTGATGCCGCCCAGCACGTAACCGGTGGCGCGTTCGGCCGCCTCGGCCGTGGCCATTGCCGCCTTGCGTGCCCCCGCCGCTCGTGCCAGTGCCTTGAGGTCCAGCCGAGTGCATACCGGCACCATGGCGACCGCCAGACGGCCATCGTCGAGTCGGGCGACGAGCGTCTTGAAAACGCTCGCTGGGTCGAGTCCCAGTGCGTCGATGGCTTCCTCGCCGTAAGCCTGGGTGCGTGGGTCGTGGTCGTAGCGCAGCACGGTGAAGTCGGCCCCATCGTGCTCCAGTCGTCGTACAGCCGGTGTCATGCCTGCTCCGCTTCCTCGACGGGTTGCAAGTGCGCTTCCAGGGCGGCACGCAGCTCGCCTTCGATGGGCACCGCTCGCTTCGTGGCGTGATCGAAGTGCACCAGCACGGTGTGGCCAAGATTGGTCATTTCCCCTTTCTGCCAGGCTTCCTGCGCCACCGTGAAGGAGCTGTTGCCTAGCCGTGACAGGTAGGTGCGCAGCTCGATCTCGTGGCCGTAGTGCAGCTCGGCGCGGTAGTCGATCTCCATGCGGGCCATGATCAGCCGCCAGCGGCGCGGATCGAGGTCCGGGGTGAACAGTTTGAACAGGTCGTTGCGAGCCAGTTCGAACCAGGCCGGCAGCCGGGTGTTGTTGACGTGGCCGAGGGCGTCGGTGTCGTAGAAGGCGGGCTCGATGGTGCGCACGAACATGGGCGTATCCTGTCAGATCATTGTCGTTGAGAGTGGCACGGGACGATGGGCCGGTTGTTAGCATTGCCCCGAGCAAACGCTAGGTCAAGTTCCGGCCAGGGCGCGCCGAGCATGCCAAGTCTGCAGTCTCGTCCAGCCGAGCAGCCACAGAGTGGCGACGCCGAATCCGGCCAAGGTCCCCGTGGCGAGCCCCAGGGAGGGATAGGTGAGCGATACGCACAGGGTATAACAGAGCAAAGCCCCGAGCCCCGCCGGATAGTGCTTGATCACCGTGGCGGCCGGCGCGGCACCATGCGTTAGGTGCAGGATTACCAGCAGCGGGTACATGGAAATGGGGAAGGCGGCCAGCATGCCTGACCAGGAAGCCGGCAGCAGATGCGCCAGCGCCGTGATGAGAAAGACGATGGCGGTGGCCAGGCCCGCGCGCAAGGCCAGCGCCGGCCAGCGAAAGCCGCCGCGTGCTGCTGCCCGGGTATCGGGCAGGTGGCGGTAGAGCCAGGTGAAGGCGCCGATGGCCACCAGGGTGGTGAGGGTGCCGGAGAGTCGCGTGAAGTCGACACGCGTCAGCAGCAGGCTGGCCAACAGCCATGCCGTCATACCGCATGCCGTACCGCCGAGTATCCCGCGCAGCCCATCACGGCGGCCGCCGATCAGATAGCCCGCGCCGAGTGCCAGGGTAGCGGTGAAGCCGGCCAGGCTGAAGACGGCGCTGTCGGCGGCGAAGCCTGGCGATATCTCCAGGCCAATGAAGAACAGCGCAATGGCGGTGCCCAGCGGATAGCCAGCGAGCAACCCCGCGATACGGGTACTGACCCGCTCGGCAATCACCGATAGGCCGAGCACGATAGCGATGGAGACCAGCAGCTTGGCCAGTTGCCAGCTCAGGGGAACGTCCATGTGTCATCCTTGCGTAGGGGGGAGGTGCCGACGGGCGCTGCCTCACCGGTGCTTGTCAGATCAGGCGCAGCCCCTGGCGGTCGGCCCAGGCGGCACCGACCGCGTGAACGAGGCGCTCGCGCAGATGCTCCGGCAACGCTTCTCGAGCCGCTTCCACGCTGTCGAAATCGCGATTGAGCAGCCAGCAGTAGGCCCAGGAACAGGCCTCTTGCTCGCTCTGCGGCATCGGACGAGCGGGCATCTGCACGAGCAGGAAGGTGGCGGTGCGTGCCGCCCAGAGGGGGATGTCATTCTGCGCGCCTGGCTGACTCCAGGCCTTGAGCGTGGCGCCGTCGGGAGTCGCTTCGGGGTCTCCGAGGTGCGCCACTCGCGCCGTCTCCGCGAGGATCAGCGCGAGGCGGTCGGCATCGCCGCGGCCGAGTCGGCGCCACTGGTCGATCAGCCCCGGCATCCCTTGGCGTGCCTTGGCATAGAAGCCGCTTTGCGGCATCGTCTCGGTCATCATTGGCGGTTCCCTGAGTCGAGGAAAGGACATGGAGTTCGATTTTGCCACGCCCATCGAGCGTCGCCACCCCTGCGAAAGAGCCTGGCCCTCGCAGAAATGGCATCGCTACGGCGATGACGTGCTGCCGCTGTGGGTGGCCGACATGGACTTCCGCTCCCCGCCGGCGGTGGTCGAGGCACTGCGCGCACGGGTCGACCATGCAGTCTTCGGCTACGGGCTGGTACCCGATAGCTTGCGTCACACCCTTTGCCAGTGGAGTCAGGAGCACTACGGCTGGGCCATCGAACCCGGCTGGCAGCGTTGGCTGCCTGGCGTGGTGCCGGCCTTGCATCTCGTGAGTCTGACGCTGACCGAGCCGGGTGACGGGATACTGACCATGACGCCCATCTACCCGCCGTTCCTCAAGGTGGCCGAACGTACCGGCCGTTTGCCGCAGCGGGCGGCGCTGGCCGAGCCGGCCGAGCCAGGTGCGCCCTGGCGGCTCGACCTGGACGCCCTGGAAGCAGCGATCACTCCCGAGACTCGGCTGCTGTTGTGGTGCCACCCTCACAATCCCACCGGCCGGGTGTGGCGCCATGACGAACTGGCCGGTCTGGCCGAGCTGGTCGAGCGTCATGACCTGCTGGTGGTCTCCGATGAGCTGCACTGCGATCTGCTGCTCGACGACGATGCATGCCACCGTCCGCTGGCGGCTGCCTTTCCCGGACTCGTCGAACGAACGTTGACGCTCTGGGCGCCCTCCAAGACCTTCAACCTGGCGGGATTGACCGCTGCCTGTGCGGTGATCCCCGATCGTCGGCTGCGCCACCGCTTCACTGCCGGGATTCAAGGACTGGTACCGGACGCCAACGTGCTCGGTCTGGTGGCCGCCGAAGCGGCCTATGCCCACGGCAACCCATGGCGCCATGCCCTGCTCGAGGTATTGCGTCAGCACCGGCGGACACTGCAGGCCCGTGTTGCCGACTGGCCTGGAGTGGCCATGAGCGCCCCCGAATCGACCTATCTGGCGTGGCTGGATCTGCGCTATGCCGAAGGCTTGGTCGACCACACGGCCTCGCCACAACGGGAACTGCTCCAACGGGCCGGGGTGGCGCTCTCCGACGGTGCCGATTTCGGTTGGCCAGGCTTCGTGAGGCTCAATTTCGGCACTACGGCACTGCAGCTCGAACAGGCACTGATGCGCCTGGATGACGTGCTGTGCGGCTGAGCCAGGGCTCGACCGCAGTGCGTTTCAATACAGCAGGGTGAACAGCTTGCGCCGATAGGTCACGGTCAGCGGATGGTCGGCACCCAGCGCATCGAAGACCCGCAGCAGGGTCTTGCGTGCGGCATCGTCGCCATAGGCCCGGTCGCGCCTGAGCAGCTCCAGCAGCCCTTCGAGCCCGCCTTCGTAGTCGCCGTCGGCTACTCGGCGCAGGGCCCGCTTGAAGAGCGCCTCGCTGTCGTCGCGCCCTTCCAAGGCGGCGATCTCCTCGCGGGAAGGCGCCTCTTCGGTGAACTCGATGCTGGCGCGCACGCCGCGCGCCAGAGGCGCATCGCGTTCTTCCGGGGGCAGGTCGTCAAGCAGACGACGCGCCGCATCGTGGTCTCCCTCGGCTACCCTGACGCGCGCCAGTTCCACCTGGTAGGCATGGTGCTGCGGGTACTGTTCGATCAACCGCTCGTAGAGCGTTCCCGCCGTTTCGGTGTCACCGGCGGCCAGCGCCTCGGCGGCCTGCTCTTCGGGACTCGCCGGGGCCTCTTCTGGAGCGGGGAAATAGCGCCCCAACCACTCGCGAATCTCCTTCTCGGGCAGTGCCCCCTGGAATTGGTCCACCAGGCCGCCTTGGCTGATCAGCTTGACGTCGGGTACCGAGCGAACGCCGAGCTGGGCGGCAATGTCCTGATTGTCGTCGATGTTGAGCTTGGCCAGCACGAAAGAGCCGCGGTATTCCCGAGCGAGCTTCTCCAGGACCGGCGTCAAGGTCTTGCACGGCTGGCACCAAGGGGCCCAGCAGTCGAGCAGAACCGGTACCTGCATGGAGAATTCCAGCACCCGCTGGATGCTGTTGCGGTCGACATCGATGATCAACTGTTCATCGGGGATATCCGCCTGTGCCGAAGATTCGCTGGACGTGTCCGGTTCCGGCGTCAGCGGCGCACCGCTATGAGGGTCGACGATGGCCATGGGCAATGCGTTCCGTGATGGTGGATGTACCGCGAAGATGCGGGTGATGACGCAGCGATTCAAGGTCTCGACAACGACTTTCGGCCCGTCCCGCGGCAACGGCAATGCCACCTGTGGTACGCTCGTTGCCGGCCGAAGGACAAGGGCACGGCGACCGGATACGAGGAACCGTCGATGGCAACATACCGACTCAACCGCGATAGCGACCTGATAGACAACCCTTCTCCGCGCTGCGCCTGCATGCTGGTGCTGGACACCTCCGCCTCGATGTT
The DNA here is from genome assembly GCF_900100195.1 of Billgrantia gudaonensis. Lineage (GTDB taxonomy): Bacteria > Pseudomonadota > Gammaproteobacteria > Pseudomonadales > Halomonadaceae > Halomonas > Halomonas gudaonensis. The sequence continues at coordinate 386,672 of NZ_FNES01000003.1, read as the reverse complement.
CGGCGAGCCGATGCGTGAATTGAATGCCGGCGTGCAGTCGTTCATCGCCGCCATTCAGGAAGACGACATGGCGGCCTGTTCGGTGGAACTGGGGGTGATCACGGCGGGTGGCCATGTCACCGAGCAGTTGCCGTTCACCACGGCCATGAACATCTCGCAGTGTCGGCAGTTCACCGCTTCCGGCATGACGCCGCTGGGCGAGGCCATGGAGCTGGCATTGGATCGGCTCGATGCACGAACCGCGGCGTATCGCCAGGCCGGCGTCGCCTACTATCAGCCGTGGCTGGTGGTGATCAGCGACGGCGTGCCCACCGATGCCTGGGAGCGAGTGGCCGCTCGCTCGCGTGCTCTGGCCCAGCAGCGCAAAACGGTGGTGATACCGGTGGGCGTCGAGGAGGCGGACCTGGAAGCGCTCAGCGCTTTCTCTTCGCGTCCCGCCAAGCGGCTCGACGGGCTCAAGTTCCGCGAGTTCTTCCAGTGGTTGTCGGCCAGCATGAGTCGCGTGTCGGCGTCGGCCTCGACCACCGAGCAGGTGAGGCTGCCGCCGACCGACAGCTGGGACAGCATCTGACATGGACGTCGGGTTGCAGACGAGGGCCAGGTCGTCGTGGACTCGGCCGAAAGGGGACTCAGCGTTGCGCAGCAAGGTAGTGATGGATTCGCTGGGCAAGGCGCGCCAGCTGGGACAGCGATTGGCCAGTGGTGGTGAAGGCGAGATATTCGCCCTGCGGGGACGTGCCGACGTCATCGTGAAGTGGTACTACCCCGAGGTGCTGGAAAAACGCGGCGAGCTGTTGCACCGCAAGGTGGAAGCCATGCGCGAACTGCGCGATAGCCAGACCACCCAGGACGTGTGCTGGCCGTTGATTCGTGTCTTCGACCATCAGCATCGCTGGATCGGTTTCGCCATGTATCGTGCCCAGGGCGTCAAGATGGGGTGTCTGGCCCATACGCTGCTCTATGCCCGCCACTTTCCGAACCTCGATCGTCGCCAGATCGTCGGCTACCTGCTGCGCTACATCGAGATCGTCCAGCAGTTGCATCGCGCCGGCATCTGCATCGGCGACTACAATCTCAACAACGTGTTCTGCGTACCGCGCAGCGATAGCGTGACGCTCATCGACTGCGACAGCTACCAGCTGCGCGTGGGCGGTACCTTCTATCCCTGTCCGGTGGGCAGCCCCGACATGACGCCCAAGGAACACCAGGGCAAGGCCTTTCGCGACATCGTTCGTACGCCGCGCAGCGAGGCTTTCTCGCTTGCCATCGTGCTCTTCAAGTGCCTCATGCTGGGGCGCCACCCCTACGACATCGTGGGTGGTGGCGATCCGGTGCGAAACTTGCGGCGCGGCAACTTCGCCTATGGGCGTGGTCAGCGCAGCGTACCCCAGGGCGACTGGTACGCGCTGTGGCAAGCATTGCCCAACGAGGTTCAGGAACACTTCATCACCACCTTCATCGACGGGGCCGACAACCCCGGCCAGCGCACCACGCTGTCACAATGGCATGAAGCATTGACTGCCTATCGGGAGCAGCTCGAGAGCGGCGAGTGCCGGCGTGAACTGATCGTGGCCAGTGGCAAGGTCGGGGGGAGGGCGCAGAGTGTGCGTTGATCGCCGCCAGCCGTGCCTCGACGATACCAAGGATGGCTGGCATAGCCTGGCCGTTGCCGTGGCTGGGCTCGCGCACCTGGAGACCGAGCCTGCCGTGCCGTGTCAGGATGCCGCCCTGGCCACCGTGTCCCCGCGTCCGCTGCTGGTGTTGGCCGACGGTGCTGGCAGTGCCGCTGCCTCCGAGCAGGGGGCCCAGACGGTCACCGGCGCACTGCGCCGTTTGCTCGTCACGTTGGAAAGCCAAGTGGCACCCCTGCTCGATACCACCGAGCCACCCGACGATGATGCCTGCCGTGATCTTGCGCGGCTGATGGTCAGGCATGCCCAGGGGGTGCTGGCAGATGCGGCGCAGGCGCAGCGCCGCGAAGTGCGCGACCTGCGCTGCACGCTGCTCATGGCCGCGGTGGGGCGCGCGCGTCTGCTGTGGCTAAAGGTCGGGGATGGCGCCATCGTCGTCGAACAAGCCGAACCGGACCCGCAGGCCGAGACTTTGGAGGAGCCGGTGCTCATGCCGGTGCTGAGTCTGCTCGGCGAGTCGGGACGCGGGGAATTCGCCAACCAGACGACCTTCGTGGATGAGCGCTTGACGTTCGACGAGGTGCAGTCGGGCTGCTGTGACATGGAAGGCGTGACGGGCATTGCGCTGATGAGCGACGGTGCCGCCGAGAAGTTGGTCGCCCATGACGGCAGTCGGGTGGCCGGACAGCTCAGCCACTGGCTCGACGATCTGCGCGGCGGTCGGTTGCGGGAGCGCCAACTGGTTCGACGCTTCTACAGCGAAGCCTTCTGTCGAGGCACGGCCGGTGACGACCGCGCCATCGCACTGGCGGCCCGGGAACTTTTCGACTGAGTCGTCGGAGAAAGAGCACGAAAAAGCCGACTCCAGAAGAGTCGGCTTTTCGGAATTTGGTAGCGGGGGCCGGATTCGAACCGACGACCTTCGGGTTATGAGCCCGACGAGCTACCAGGCTGCTCCACCCCGCATCGACGTGCCGTTATTCTACGCGATAGCGGTGTCGTGTCAAGTGGAGTGTCAACGTTCACGCTTCGTGCAGCTTGCGCCTAAGCGTCCATAATCAGTAAGGAGCCTTGCAGGGGCTGCGCTTCGGGTCCCATCCTGTCGAGGCGGGCTTGTTTCACGCTGCATCAGGCTATTACGTAAGAACGTCATGATCAGGGAGGTTTACTATGGCTCAATCAGCACCCGTTGCCTGGGTCACCGGGGGAACCGGTGGCATCGGCTCGGCGATCTGTCGTGCGCTTGCTGCGGCGGGGTATCAGGTCGTGGCGGGCTATCACAACCCGGAAAAGGCGAAGAACTGGCTCGAGGCCCAGAAGGCCGACGGCTTCGACAACATCGCGCTCTCCGGGGTCGATCTAACCAGCTACGATGCCTGCGTTGCCGGCGTCAAGGAGATCGAAGAGACGCATGGTCCCATCAGCGTGCTCGTCAACTGCGCAGGCATCACGCGTGATGGCACCTTGAAGAAGATGACCCCCGATCAGTGGAACGAGGTCATCGACACCAACCTCAACAGTGTCTTCAATACGTGCCGAAGCGTCATCGAGGGGATGCTCGAGCACGGCTATGGCCGGATCATCAACATCTCGTCCATCAACGGTCGCAAGGGCCAGTTCGGCCAGGTCAACTATGCTGCGGCCAAGGCCGGCATGCATGGCCTGACCATGTCGCTGGCCCAAGAGACGGCAACCAAGGGGATCACCGTCAATACCGTGTCGCCGGGCTACATCGCCACGGACATGATCATGAAAGTGCCGGAAAAAGTGCGTGAAGCGATTCGTGAGACGATCCCGGTTAAACGGTTCGGCACGCCGGAAGAGATCGCTCGCCTGGTGGTGTTTCTGGCCGACAAGGAGTCAGGCTTCATTACCGGCGCCAATATCGACATCAACGGGGGGCAGTTCATGGGCTGAAACCCATCGAAAGTCACGCCGCTACCAAGCGAATGGACACGGGAGGCCCTTGCCTCCCGTTTCCGTGTCCGCTCCTTGGTTCAAGGCGGTGGCAGGTGGGTGAGGTGCGTCAGCAAGGCATCGAGCTCTCCGACTTCCCGGCTCCACTGGTCTGCCGAGACGGGGCCGGTGGCCAGCAGACTGCGCAGAATGGCGCGAACTTCCTCGGCACGATTCAACTCGCGCCCCAGCCCTTCGTTGAGCCGTTCGACCTGGATGGCCAGGCGCAACGGCTCGTCGCGCTGATCGATGCGTCCCATGGCGAGCAACGACAGGTGTACGCGTAGTCGCGCCAGGCGTTCGGCAACGTCATCGGCGTTGGGTGGGTCATGGCGGGCCGCGTTACGTGCCTCGTGGGCGCTCCGCATGTCGTCTGGCAGAGGCAGGCCGGGGTCCGGCATGACGTTACGTGGCTCATCGCCATCCAGTCTGGCGGCATCGGCGGCCAGGTGGGCGTCGAGCAGGGGGCGCAGTGTCTGCCAGTGCTGGATTTCGTCGGCCACGGCCAGTCTGGTCAAGCGCTCGCGTCGAGCACGGACGATGCCACTCCAGCGACGCCGCATGCCTTCGCTGCGCCGTCCCGAGGGCAGTGGCTCCAGGGTAGCCGCTTCGTCGATGGCGTGTTCCAGCACGTCTTGTTCGCTGGCGCTGGTTGGCTGCCAGGCATCGAGACGGTCGATCAATTCCTGCATCGCCTCCAGGCGTTGGTGCGCTCTCTGGGCACGATCGTCGCGTCGTGCCTCGCGGGCTGCAAAGATGCGATCGCACAATTCGCGAAACTCGCGCCATAGGGCCTGTTCCTCGCCGCGCGGCGCGCGTCCCAGCGCCCGCCAGCGCCGTTGGAGCGCCTTGGCGGCCTCGGCACGGCGTTCTGCGGGGATGTCCTGATCCAGCAGTTCGCGAGCCTCATCGATCAGCGCCTGCTTGGCATCGGCGACTTCACGAGCGCGCTGGTCGATGAGCGCCTGCAGGTCATGACGGATCTTGCCGAAACGGCGACCGATGGACTGAGCCTGGTCGCGGGGTACGGGGGCGTGGCGGCGCCACTCCTCTCGGGCCTGATCGCGTATCTGGCGCAGGGCGTCGGGATCGGCATCGCCGGCCGGAGAGCTGAGCAGCGCTTCGAGTTGTTCGCACAGTGCGGTGCGGGCCGCTAGGTTGCGAGCCCGCTCCGCAGCGCGTTTCTCGCGCCAGGGGGTCAGTCGCTCATGAATGCGCTCGGAAGCGGTACGAAACTGGTCGGAAAATGTCTGGTTGGCGGCGGCATCGCCCAGGCTCCGCCACTCCTTGATCAGTTGACGGTGGCGACGGTCGAGTTCGGCGTCGCTGAGTCCTTGCTCCTCGGCCAGGGCGGCGATGGCCTGGCACAGCTGCTCACGCTTGGGACCGGCGACGAAACTGCGCCAGTCGCGCAGCTCGGCGAGCTGGGCGCCGAGCCGTTTCAAGGCGGCAAGATGGCCGCCGAGGCGTTCACGGGGCAGGGCCTCGGATCGATGGCGCAGGCTCTGGTATAGACGGCTGGCGCCTTTGAAGGCACCCCGTTCGAGGAGCGTCTCCAACTGCTCCAAGTCGCTGGCGAAGCGTGTCAGCTGGGTGTCGAGGTCGTTTTTCCGGTCGGGCTCGGCGTTGGCCAGCGCATTCCGGGCGCGTTGCAGCAGGGGCGTCGGGGGGAGGTCGTCGGGCCAAGCGGCGCGCTCGAGAGAAGTTGCCAGGGACTCGTGGTCCTGCTCCTTGAGGGCCGTGCCGATGGTCGGGGCTTCGGCTTCGAGGCGCTCCCAGGCGGTCAGCAGGCGGTCGTAGTCGGTGAGTGCGGCGGCATAGCGTTCGCTGAGTGCAGCATCGATTACGTGGCGGTCGGAAAGAGCCTGCCAGCGATTGGCCAGCAGCTGCTTTTGAGCACGCAGACTGGCAATGTCCTGAGCCGTTATTCGGTCTCCCTTGGGCAGGGCGGTCAGGCTCTCCTCCAGTGCCTCGAGCAGTGATTCGCGGGCCTGAGTGGCCAGCTCGCGGCGGTGGTCCATCTCGGCATCGGCATGGGCACGCGCTTCGTGGTCGGTGATCACCTTGCGGCAGCGCTGGCTGGCATCCTGGAAGCGTCGTTCCTGGTGCTTGTCCGGCAGGTCGGAGAGCGCTTCCCATTCGCGCACCAGGTGGCGGTAGCGGCCGGCATAGAGCGGTTCCCAGGGCGCATGGGCATGCGCCTCCAGGTCGCGAAGCAGTGCCTCGCGCCGCTCCCGGACGGCAGCGAGCTCGGCCGCATCGGCGCGTCGTCGGTTGAGGCGTTCGCGGGCGCGGCGCACGACCTGACGGTCGCGGCGTGCTTCTCGAGTCAGCCGCTGCAGGCCAGCCTCGCTCTCCACGCGGGCGGCGGCTGCATGGCGCACGGCGGCGATGCCGTTCTCACAGGCCTGGCGAATCAGTTCCTCCTCGTCTTTCAGGCGCTCCACGGCGGCCAGGCGCAGCAGTTGATTGTCGCCTTGCAGTGCCACGGCGCCGAGCAGCACCGGATCGTCGAGGGTTTCGACGATCGCCTGGCGATGGGCGAGGTCGCCGCTGGCGGTCGCTCCGGACAGCAGGTCGGTCAGGCGTCGGCGCAGCTCCAGGTCGCCAGGGCGAGAGCGGTATAGATGCAGCAGGATTTCGACGTCATCGATGCGTGCCAGAGCCGCTTGGCGTACCTCACGCACGGGATCCTGGCAGAGCCGTTCCAGAGCCTCTCGCTGCTCAGCGTCGGCAGGATCGAGCCGAGCAATGGCCTGGCGACGCTTGTCGGCGTCGGGGTGTTGCCAGCGTGGGGCGAAAAGATGGCGAAGAAATCCGGGCATGGGCTGTCCTGATCGAGCGCGGGATGCCGGCCCGGACGCGTCGGCATGTCGCGGTGGGCTCGGCAGTGGTCATCATGGCTATCTAAGCATGCGTTACGTCGGCAGAAAAGTCGCAGGAATGGCAGCCTGTGGCCAAATGGCGACAATGTCATTGGGCCGGCGTTGGACGTATCATCGGTTGCAGGGGCCAGAGGAGTCGCTTAGCTTTAGACCCACGACCCGATATCACCGACTGGAGTCCGGCAATGAGTCTCAATGTGGATAGGGCGAGCATGGCGTTCACCTTCAAGGGGGGCATGCTGCCGATGACGGTCATGGAGCTGACTAGCGCTGACCCCGAGCGCATTCGTGAGCAGCTTGCCGGCAAGCTCAGCCAGTCGCCGGCCTTCTTTCAGCATACGCCGGTGGTGCTGAGCGTCGAACGGCTCGATGAGCCGCATCTGGCGCTCGAGCGGATCTGTGCGGTGTGTCGGGCTCACAAACTGCTGCCCGTGGCAGTCCGGGGTGGCCAGGATCCGGTCAAGCAGTCGGCGTGGGCGCTGGGGCTGGGGTGGTTTCCGCCCAGCGACGGCAGCCGAGTGCGCCCCCTCGAGAGCGTGGCGCCGGCGGTGGAACCTGCTGCCGAGACCGACTCATCCGCCGAGGCCACCGCCGGGAGCGGGCGCATTTACCGAGGTACGGTGCGCTCCGGTCAACAGGTAACGGCCCCCGAGGGCGATCTGGTGGTCATCGGTGCCGTGAATGCCGGCGCCGAGGTGCTCGCAGCGGGAAGCGTGCACGTCTACGGCGCTCTGCGTGGTCGTGCGCTGGCCGGCATTCACGGCGACGCCCGGGCCGGAATCTTCTGTCGCGAGCTGCATGCCGAGCTGCTGTCCGTGGCTGGCAACTACAAGCGGCTCGAGGACATCGATCCGCAGTTGCTGGGGACGTCGGTTCAGGTCGTGCTGGACGATGCCCAGCTCGAGATTACCCCGCTGACATAGGTCGCCATCGCCGAGCAGGCGCGATATCCCCATTTTCGAACCGTTCGAAAGGAAGCACAACTTGGCCAAGATCATCGTAGTGACCTCCGGCAAGGGAGGGGTCGGCAAGACAACCAGTGCAGCGGCCATTGCCACCGGCTTGGCGCTGCGAGGCAACAAGACAGTGGTCATCGATTTCGACGTGGGGCTGCGCAACCTCGACCTGATCATGGGGTGCGAGCGACGCGTGGTCTACGACCTGGTCAACGTCATCCAGGGGGAAGCCGGGTTGAACCAGGCGCTGATTCGCGACAAGCGAGTCGACAACCTGCACATCCTTCCCGCTTCTCAAACTCGCGACAAGGACGCATTGACGGCGGAAGGCGTGGAACAGGTGCTGGAGAGCTTGAGCGGTGACTTCGACTACATCCTGTGCGACTCGCCGGCAGGTATCGAGCGCGGCGCCCAGTTGGCCATGTACCACGCCGACGAGGCCATCGTGGTGACCAACCCCGAGGTCTCCTCGGTTCGCGATTCCGACCGCATTCTGGGGCTGCTTGCCTCCAAGACGCGCCGTGCCGAGAACAACCAGAGCCCCATCAAGGAGCATCTGTTGATCACGCGCTACAACGCCTCGCGGGTCGACGACGGCGACATGCTCAATCTCGAAGACATCCGCGAGATCCTGGCCATTGATCTGGTTGGTCTGATCCCCGAGTCCGAAGCGGTGTTGCGCGCCTCCAACCATGGCGTTCCCGTGATCCACGACGACGACAGCGACGCTGGCCAGGCCTATGCCGACACGGTGTCGCGCCTGCTGGGCGAGGACGTGCCGCTGCGTTTCCACGAAATGCAGAAAAAGAGCCTGCTGAGTCGCATGTTCGGAGGAGGTCGCCGGTGAAGTTGCTGGAATTCCTCAAGCGCGAGCGCAAGAAATCGGCATCGGTCGCCAAGGAGCGGCTGCAGATTATCGTCGCCCACCAGCGTAGCCAGCGCGGCCAGCCCGACTACATGCCGATGCTGGAAAAGGAGCTGCTGGAGGTGATCCGCCGCTACGTGCAAGTGGACGACGACGCCATCAACATCACTCTGGACAGCGAGGACAACTGCTCGGTGCTGGAACTCAACGTCACCCTGCCGCGTAGCTGACGCCCGGCGGCACGGCTTCGCTGTGTCGCCGGCGGGGCTGTGCTAGGCTGGGCGGCCCAGCGAGCCGAGTCAGGAGAGCCTTCGCATGGCGAAGCCCGATGCCGCCCCCATGACCTTCCTGTGGCACGACTACGAGACCTTCGGGGCCGACCCGCGGCGCGACCGCCCGGCCCAGTTCGCGGCCATCCGCACCGACAGCGAGTTTCACGAGATCGGCGAGCCGGTGGAATGGTTCTGCCAGCCGGCGGACGACTACCTGCCGCACCCCCAGGCATGCCTGATCACCGGTATCACCCCGCAACAGGCTCGCCGCCGCGGCATGCCCGAAGCCGAATTCGCCGGTGCAGTGCATGACCTGATGAGCGAACCCGGTACCTGTGCCCTGGGCTACAACAGCCTGCGCTTCGACGACGAGGTGAGCCGTCACCTCTTCTACCGCAACCTGCTCGATCCCTACTCGCGAGAGTGGCAGAACGGCAACTCGCGCTGGGATCTGATCGATGCGGTGCGTGCCTTTCATGCCCTGCGTCCCGAGGGCATCGAATGGCCGAAGCGCGATGATGGAACGCCGAGCTTCCGTCTCGAGGATCTGACCGCCGCCAACGACATCGAGCATGCCGGCGCTCACGATGCCCTGGCCGACGTGCGAGCCACCATCGCCCTGGCGCGGCTGTTGCACAGCCGCAACGCCAAGCTCTTCGACCACCTCCTGGGCTTGCGGCGCAAGCGCGCAGTCGCCAAACGGCTCGACCTGATGTCGCGCAAGCCGGTGCTGCATGTCTCGCGGCGCTATCCGGCAAGCCGTGGCTGCAGCGCCTTGGTGATGCCGCTGGCCGAACATCCTACCAATCCCAATGGCGTGATCGTCTACGACCTGTCGGTGGATCCCGAGCCCCTTCTGACGCTCGATGCCGAGCAGATTCGCCAGCGCGTCTTCGTCAGCGGTGACGACCTGGCCGAGGGCGAGGTGCGGGTGCCGCTCAAGGTCATTCACATCAATCGCAGCCCGGTGGTACTGCCTTCGGCGGCGCTGAAGGACGTGGCCGGGCCGCACCAGGGCGAATATGGCGAGGTCGTTGCACGGCTGGGGCTCGATCTCGACGCCTGTCGCCGCCACTGGCAAGCGCTCAGCCGTGACGGCGAGGTTGGCCGCAAGGCGGCGGCGGTGTTCGCCGAGCCGCCGCCGGAGGGGCCACGGGATCCGGACCTGATGCTCTATTCGGGCGGCTTCTTCTCGCCGGCCGACCGCAAGCAGATGCAGCGCGTGCGCGATAGCGACCCCTGGGAACTGGTCGAGGCGCGTTTCGCCTTCCAGGATCCGCGACTCGAAGAGATGCTCTTCCGCTATCGGGCGCGCAGCTATCCGGAGACTCTCACCGACGAAGAGCGGGCTCGCTGGGAAGCCTATCGCTGGGAACGAATGAACGATCCGGTGCTCGCCGGCTTCACGCTCAAGGACTTCGCGCGCGAAATCGAGCGCCTCAATGAACTTTCGCTCGGGGAGCGCGACCGGCAACTGCTCGAGGAGTTGGTGATGCACGTGGAGTCGATGCTGCCGCCCCAGGCATTCGATTGAGGATCGGTTTCTCCCCGACGACGCCCGGTCAGCAGGCCGGGCGTCGTCGCATTCGGCCGTTCACTCACGGCTTTCGGGCAAGGGGTCCAGCCGTCGGGATAGGGCTGCGGTATCGCTGGGTTCATCGCCCGGGTCGAAGGTCACGTTCACGGCATGGCCGCTGCGCAGTGCCGTCCAGCTCTCGCGGAGAGCCTCGGGCGACACCGTGAGCACGCGTTCGGCCAGCCGTTCGCGGCGATCGAAGTCGGTGTCGCCGTAGGCGAGGGAGCGCCACAGGCGGTCGGCGCGGCCGGAAAGGCTGGTGTCGCGCTTGAGCAGCTCGTCGTGTACGGCCTGGCGGTGGGTCGCCAGTTGCCCCTCGTCCAGTGCGGCGAGCTGGTCGCCGAAGTCGTCGATGAAGGCCTGGACGTGTTCGGCAATGGTTTCGCTCGGAGTGTCGGGTGATTGCACGAGCAGGCTGATGCCGGGAGCGTCGAGCAGCGGCGTGTAGCTGGCGTTGACCACGTAGCCGAGCTGTTGCTGGGTACGCAGGCGGTGGTAGAAAGGGGTGTTGATCAGTTGCCCGATCATGGCGAGATGCGCCTGAGACTCCAGGGAGCGATCTTCGCCCTGAAGGTAGCTCAACACCAGCGACTCTTGGCGGCTGCTGTGGGGATGCAGATCAGGCAGATCGCTGGTGGCGCGCAGCGGCGTGAGTTCGGGGATCGCCTCGCTGTCGAGATTGGGGGTCAGCGTCTCGGCGACCCGGCTGCCCAGGCGCTGGGCCAGATCGGCATCGAGGTTGCCCACGGCCATGGCTTCCAGGCGCAGCTCGGATAGGAAGTCGTCTCGGAATGCCTGAAGGTCTTCCAGCTCGATCTCGCGGCTGGCCTCCAGCAGAGCCTGATTCGTCCAACTGGGACGCAGCAGCACGTCTCCCAGCATGCGATGTCCCTGACGGTAGAGTGCAGCCTGTGGCGCATTGCGCCATTCGCGCTGCAGACGATAGCGTACGCGCTCGAAGCTGGTGGAGCGTATCTCGCCGGATTGCAGTTGCGTGAGCGTGTCGGCGATCACGCGGTCTTGGCGGTCGCGCCAGCCCGAGAAGGCCAGGGTCAGGCCGCGGGCATGGGCATAAGGATCGAGATGGTGTCCGGCCAGTCGGGCCGGATAGAAGCGTTCGTTCAGGCTATCGGACAGCCAGCCAGCGAGCAGCTGTGAGAGTGCTGCCTGACGCGCAGTGCTGCTGGCGTTGGGATGGAGCAGTCCTAGGCGCCACTCCACCTTGGGCGTATCGAAGGTGCTGTCAGCCTTGTGCCACAGCGCGAAAGACGGCTCGTCGGCCAGCTGTCGAGGACGTTCGTCCTCGACGTCGAGCAGCGTCAGGTCCTCGGCGATGAACGGGTTGGGCTCGGGCAGTGCGAGACCGGCCAGGGGGGAGGCCCCGGACGTTGCCGCGTCGGTCACGTCGCGCCACGGGGCGTCGAACCAGGGAGAGCGCTGCTCACCGTCGACGTCGGGGCCGCTGTAGAGCCGGATCAAGCGGTCCGGGGTGAGCCGGGCCAGGTAGTCGGCGATGCGCTCGCGGTCGAAGTCATCCATCCGGTAGGGCGCGTACTGCACGTCTTCGATGGGGAAGTGAGCCAGGTTCATGGCCAGCCGCATGGCTTCCTGCAACGGCGAGCCATGCTGCTGGAAGCGGAACTCCTGTTCGGCGAGTTTGGCTTGCTCATCGTAACGCCAGGCATCGAGCCCCTCTTCGCGCAGCCGTTCGATGGCCTCGAACAGCGTGGACTCGATGATCGCGAGGCGCTTGGCGCCCTTCGGCGTCAGGCTCACGTTCACCTCGAATAGGGCGTGGCGGCCGTCGCCCCGCGTGACGCCTGCGGAGAGGCCGTCGGCCAGGCCCGCTTCACGCAGTACGGCGAGCACGCTGCCCTCTCCTTCGTGGCCCAGCAGGTTGGCCAGGTAATCGGCTGGCTTGAGACGGTATTCGTCCGTGGGGTCGGGGATGGGGAACAGGAAACGCACCTGACGGCTGTCGCGTACCGATTGCACCTCCAGGTAGCGGGGCAACTGGCTTTCCTCGACCAGCGGCGCCTCGATCACCGGACGTTCCGCGTCACGCCCCTCGATGGTGGCGAACCGTTCCGTCACCAGGGGCTCCAGCTCATCGAGCGGCTGCGGGCCGATGACCGTCAGGTGCATGACAGCGGCGTCGTAATGGCGCTCGTAGAAGTCGATGACCCGCTCGCGCAGTGACGGCTCGCCTTCCGGGCGGTCGGCGAGGGTCTCGCGACTTCCCACCGCGAAACCCGTGGTGGGATTGTCGGGGTTGAGCACCTGATTCAGGACGTCGTTCTCGCGGCGGCCGTCGTCGCGGATGCGGGCCATGTATTCGGAGTGCACGATGTTGCGTTCGCTCTCCAACTGGTCGGCGTTGAACAGTGGCGAGACGAAGAAGGCGCTGAAGCGGTCGAGGGCGCCAGGAAGCGCCTCGGGATCGATGTCGAAGAAGTAATTGGTGTCCTGCGGAGCCGTGAACGCATTGTGGTTGCCGCCATGGCTCCGCAGGTAGGACTGATAGGCGTCCGCTTCCGGGAAGGGCTCGGTGCCGAGAAACAGCATGTGCTCGAGAAAATGCGCCAGGCCAGACAGGTCGTCCGGATCCTGGGCGCTGCCCACGCCCACGTTCATCGAGGCGGCGGCGCGGTCGGCGTCGGGATCGCTGACCAGTAGTGCGGTGAGGCCGTTTTCCAGGGTCAGTACACGATAGTCGCGACTGTCGTGGGGGCTGACCCGCGGCGTGATGACGTCGGCGACCTCTTCGGGCTCGGCGGCCGCCGTGTCGGCAAGGCTCGACCACAATACGAGGGCGGCAAGGCTCAGTGTCAGGCCGAAGCCCTGACGGCGTGACACGTTACGGGTTGCGATGTGCATCATCTCTCCTGATCGCGAGGCCAGCGCAGCATGGGCCCTGTGGGGTGTGCGCAGGCGGGGTCCTGGTTCGCGGGATCGTTCACTCGTCTTGATACCGGAAAAGCGCCCAACAGTTCCTCGTCGGGGGGGGTGAGAAGGGCCCGGGCCTGCGCTTCCGGGGTGTCCGGGTCCAGCCAGCGGGAGGCTGCTTCAGGTGGAACGACGGCTGGGAGCCGGTCGCCGAGCGGGGCGAGCAGAGCGTTGGCAGGCACCGTGATCAGCGCCATGGAGTCGGCATGCTCGGTCAGGCTGGTGTGGTAGCGGCACCATAGACCCGCCAGCAGCAGCGGGCCGCGATCGGCTCGCACCACCAGGAAGGGTTGCTTGAAACGGAGCTGCGGCTTCCACAGGTAGACGCCGCCCGCCGGCACCAGGCAGCGCCGTGCACTGAATGCCTCGCGAAACATGTGCCGCGAGGTCAGCGATTCTGCCCGAGCACAGTGTGGGGCCCTGTCGAGCACCTCCAGCCATGGCGGCGTGAGCCCCCAGAAGGCATCCCGCAGGCAGGTTTCTCCCCGTTCGCTGCGCAGGATCGACAGGGAGCGGCGTGGCGCCATGTTGGGCGAACAGCGTAGCGCATCCCGGCAGCGCAGGTCGGGCAGCAGGCTGGAGGGATCGAATGCAGGAACGTACAGGCGACCGGGCATGGTGCCTCCAGGTGATGGCGCGTCCAGGATGGTTGACGTAGCAGGGTACGCGAAGGCATCCGGGGCTTGCAGCGCTCGAAAACAGTGTTCGATCTGCGCTATTCTACGCTTCTGGGTGACCGCGAGGCACCCGTTCACTCCCCTTACGGCGAGGAATCTCATGGCCCGTCCCCGACAGCATGCGCCCGAAGCGCTCCATGCCCAGGTCATGTCCGCCTGCGATGCATGGCTGCAGGACAACCCCGTCCACTCGCTGTCGCTGCGCGCGTTGGCTCGCGAGGTGGGCTGCGCTCCGAGCACCCTGCTCAAGCTTTATGGCAGTTTCGGCAATCTGCTCCAGCATGTGAACCTGGAGACGCTGGATCTGCTGCGGGGCGTGATAGCGCCGCTGGAAAATGCCGGTCCCGAGGCGCGCCTCAAGGGGTTGGCCCTGGCCTACTGGCAATTCGCCCAGCGCGAGCCTTATCGCTGGCAACTGCTGTTCGACTACCCGCTGGCCCAGGAGGGCGAACTGGATCGACGCCAGTCCGATATGATCGAGGCCCTGTTCGTGCGTGTCGAGGCTACGCTCAAGGAGTACCAGCCGGCGCTGGACGACCTCGAGGCGCGGCGTTTGAGTCGTACCTTGTGGGGAAGCGTGCACGGCCTGGTCCAGTTGGGCCTCAATGAACGCCTGGGGTATTGGCAGGGCCAGCAGCTCGAAGTGGGCGAGCTCATCGACCAGCTTCTCGTCACCATTCTCGCCGGGCTCAGCCAGCGCGCTTGAGGCGCGCTTCTCGTCCCGTTCAGTCGGGGCGTGCTCGACGCTGAGGTGCCTGCCAGCAGCGTGCCGCGGTGATGAGGTTGTCACGGACCTCGAGGATCTCCATGCGCACGCTGCCGATCTGCAGGCAGGCAGCGCCGTCGGGGAACGACTCCAGGTGCTCGAGGATCAGCCCGTTGAGGGTCTTGGGACCGTCGGTGGGAAGTTGCCAGCCAAGCAGGCGATTGATGTCGCGGATATTGGCGGTACCCTCGATGACGTGACTGCCGTCGTCCTGCCGATAGATCTCTTGGTCCTGGCTGGCCATGTCGGTCGTGAACTCGCCGACGATCTCCTCGAGGATGTCCTCCAGGGTCACCAGCCCTTCCACGTCGCCGTATTCGTCCACCACGATGCCGATGCGTCGCTTCTGTTTCTGGAAGTTGAGCAACTGCGTATGCAGCGGAGTCGACTCGGGAATGAAGTAGGGCTCGCGCGCTTCCTGAACGATCGCCGCCTTGGTCACTTCCGGCCGCGACAGGAAGCGCGCCGCATTGCGCAAATGCAGCATGCCGATGATGTTGTTGATGTCGCCCTTGAAGATCGGTACCCGGGTGTGCTGGCTGGTACGCAACTGGGCGAGGATGTCTTCGAGGTCATCGTCCAGGTCGATGCCCACCACTTCGTGCCGTGGCACCATGATGTCGTTCACGGTGACGTTTTCCAGATCGAGGATCGACAGCAGCATGGCTTGGTGGCGATGGGGAATCAGCGTGCCGGCCTCGTGCACCACGGTACGGAGCTCGTCGCGGGTCAGGTGGTCGGCGCTTCCGTCGATCTGTTTCACGCCTACCAGGCGCAACAGTCCGTTGGACAGCGTGCTGACCAGCCACACCAGCGGATAGAGCAGCTTCAGCAGCGGCTCGAGCACTAGTGAGGCAGGGTAGGCGATGCGCTCGGGTTTGATCGCCGCATAGGTCTTGGGACTCACTTCAGCGAAGATCAGGATCACGATGGTGAGAATCAGCGGAGCGATGGCCGGCCCCGATACCTCGCCGAAGAAGTGGATGGCGAGCACCGTGGCGATGGCCGCCGCCAGGTTGTTGACCAGGTTGTTGCCGATCAGGATCACGCCGATCAGGCGGTCGGGCCGGGCCAGCAGGCGCAGTACGCGACGGGCGGCGCGGTCACCGCTGCTCGCCTGATGGCTCAGGCGATAGCGGTTGATGGACATCATGCCGGTCTCGGAGCTGGAGAAGAAGGCGGACAGACAGATGAGAAGGACAAGCAGGCCGAATAGCAATCCCAAGGGGAAGTCGTCGCTCAAGTCGAAGGATCCTCACAGGCGTGTTAGCCCCGTGTTGTAGGGGTTCGCTCGGGGAGTGTCAAGGCGACTTCCGCGGCAGGCCGTGTCGCGAGTCCGCCCCGTTCGGAGGCAGCCTAGCCGCGCAGCAGGACTTCCAGCACGAACTTGGTGCCGAAGTAGGCGATCAGCAGCACGGCGCAGCCGCCCAGCGTCCAGCGCACCGCGCGCATGCCGCGCCAGCCCAGGATGTGGTGACTGATCAACAGGATGGCAAAGATCACCCAGGCCGCCAACGACAGGATGGTCTTGTGGGCCAGGTGCTGGGCGAACATGCTGTCGAGAAACACGAAGCCGCTGACGATCGACAGCGTGAGCAGAATCATGCCGGCCCAGATCAGCTCGAAGAGCAAGCGCTCCATGGTGGTCAGCGGGGGCAGGGCCTGCACCACGCCGCGGGTGTGATGGTGGCGCAGCGCCTGGTTCTGCACGCCCAGCAGCACCGCCTGCATGGCGGCAATCACCAGCACGCCGAAGGCCAGCGCCGAACTGATGGCATGCAGGGCGATACCCGGCGTCATGCCGCCGCTGCCCGCGGGGCTTGGCAGCCCTACCGCGATCAGCAGAGCCACCCCGGAGAGGGGGAACAGCCCCACCGCAATGTTGAGCACTGGCTTGGCCAGGCTTACCGTGAGCAGCAGGAAGACCATGACCGCCGTGACGATCACGGCACTGGCCGACAGGCCGGGCAGCAGGCCGGGGGTCTGGCCGAGCAGCTTGGCCGCCACCGGCACGTGGAACAGCAGCCCCATGAGCCCCAGCATGCGCACGAGGGCGGCCCGGGGCGGTACCCGCCGCATTAGCGTGAGCCCCTGCCAGGAGGCGGCACCCAAGTAGAGAACGAAAGCCATGATGGCCAGTGGAAGCGCCTGCATCAGTTGCCGTCCGTGCGCCGTTGCCGGCGTCAATGCATCTCGAAAGTGAATTGCGACGTCACTATACCCAATACGCGCTCGGTCGCACAGCGATGACGTTCGTCATGCATGGAGACTGGCGGTCACTGTGCGTATAATCTTCGCTCAAAGGACAGTCGGATGGCTGCTGCCAGCCGGCCCGTCACCGCTTTGCGCACGGGTAGACACGGTTTCTGCGGTGGATCGTCGCAGCCGTCCCGTCAGTCACCGGTCAGGATCGACGTCTACCCGTTTCGTCGCCGGAGAGCCCCATGTTCCAGAACCTCAGTGAGCGGCTGTCGCAGACGCTCAAGTCCATCAAGGGTCAGGCGCGCCTGACCGAGGACAATGTCAAGGAAACCCTGCGCGAGGTGCGGCGTGCGCTGCTCGAGGCCGACGTCGCCCTGCCGGTGGTCAAGACCTTCATCGAGCGCGTGCGCGAACGTGCCGTGGGGCAGGAAGTTTCCAAGAGCCTCTCGCCGGGCCAGCAGTTCGTCAAGATCGTCCAGCAGGAGCTGGAAGCGGTCATGGGCGAGGCCAATGACGGCTTCGCGCTCAAGGGCTCGCCTGCCGTCGTGCTGATGGCCGGTCTACAGGGCGCGGGCAAGACCACTTCCGTGGCCAAGCTGGCTCGTTACCTACGCGAGCGCGAGAAGAAAAAGGTCCTGGTGGTTTCCGCCGACGTGTACCGCCCGGCGGCCATCGACCAGCTCGAGACGCTGGCCAGGGAGGTCCAAGTCGACTTCTTCCCGTCGCGCAGCGATCAGCAGCCGGTGGACATCGCCAAGGCAGCGATCCAGCACGCCAAGATCCAGTTTCACGACGTGGTGCTCGTCGACACCGCGGGCCGCCTGGCCATCGACGAAGCCATGATGGCGGAGATCCAGGCGTTGCACGAAGCCGTCGCGCCCCAGGAGACGCTGTTCGTGGTCGACGCCATGACCGGCCAGGATGCCGCCAATACGGCCAAGGCCTTCAGCGAAGCGTTGCCGCTGACCGGGGTGATTCTCACCAAGGCGGATGGCGACGCTCGCGGCGGCGCAGCGCTTTCGGTGCGCCACATCACCGGCAAGCCGATCAAGTTCATGGGCGTGGGCGAAAAGGTCGATGCTCTGGAACCCTTCCACCCCGATCGCGTGGCGTCGCGCATTCTCGGCATGGGCGATGTGCTGTCGCTCATCGAAGAGGCCGAGCGCACCGTCGACAAGGGCAAGGCCGAGAGGCTCGCCAAGAAGGTCAAGAAGGGGCAGGGCTTCGATCTCGAGGACTTCCGCGACCAGCTCCAGCAGCTCAAGAAGATGGGCGGCATGGGGGGGCTGATGGGCAAGCTGCCGGGCATGGGTCAGATGGCCGAGATGGCACAGGGTCCGGGCCCAGAGAAGGAGCTCGGCAAGCTCGAGGCGCTGATCAACTCGATGACTCCTCAGGAGCGTCGCCGTCCGGAAATCATCAACGGTTCGCGCAAGCGGCGCATCGCCTCCGGTGCCGGGCTGCAGGTACCCGACCTCAATCGCCTGCTCAAGCAGCACAAGCAGATGCAGAAGATGATGAAGAAGGCCGGCAAGAAGGGCGGCATGCAGAAGATGATGCGCGGCATGTCCGGCATGATGGGCGGCGGCGGACCGGGAGGCCCTGGCGGGCCAGGAGGCATGGGCGGCCCCGGCGGGATGCCCTGGCGGTAGGCGCCTGGCTCGTCGAATGGCGCGTCATTCGCCTCGTCGGGTCGATGAACCTGTCTCGAACCCCGAGCTTCTCGCGACGATCGGTCAAGTCCAGCAGGCTTCTGGGCCCGAAAAAGGTTCCCAAGCGGGGCTGTTTTCCGTAGAATGCTGCGTCTTCACTGGCAGGACCGCGAATGCCGCGGCCATCGTCGTGACCGAATCCAACACAACCGAAGGACAGACTAGGCCATGGTTACCATTCGTCTGGCACGTGGTGGCGCCAAGAAGCGTCCCTTCTATCATCTCACCGTGACCGACTCGCGCAAGTCGCGGGACGGCCGCTTCATCGAGCGCCTGGGTTTCTTCAACCCCATTGCGCGCGGCGGTGAAGAGCGCCTGCGCGTCGATCTGGATCGCATCGCTCACTGGCAGGAGCATGGCGCCCAGCTTTCGGCTCGCGTGGCCGAGCTGGTCAAGGAAGCCCGCAAGCAGGCCTGAGCCTGCCCGCCGGGGGTGGCATCATGAACGCGCAGGCCGAACGCCATGAGGCGGGCGACCATGTGGTGCTGGGCAAGTTGACCAGCCCCTACGGCGTCAAGGGGTGGCTCAAGGTTTACTCCTACACCAGCCCAATGGACGGCATCCTCGACTACGGCGAGTGGGTGGTGCGTCAGGGTGATGTACTGAGCCGCTATCGCCTGGTTCAAGGGCGGCGTCACGGCAAGGGGTTGGTGGCGCAACTCGAAGGCTGCGGCACCCGCGAGGCGGCCGAGGCGCTGGCCGGTGCCGAGATCCTGCTGCCCAAGTCGGCACTGCCGTCGCTGCCGCGCGGTGATTACTACTGGTACGAGCTCGAGGGGCTCACGGTGGTGACCCGCGAAGGCCAGGTTCTCGGTCGGGTCCAGTACCTGTTCGAGACCGGCGCCAACGATGTTCTCGTGGTCCGGGGGGATCCCCTTGGCGAACCGGCAGCCATCGACGATCGCGAACGACTGCTGCCCTTTCTGCCCGATGAAGTGATCGTTGCCGTGGATCGCGAAGCGGGTCGGATGACGGTCGACTGGGATCCGACGTTTTGACCGAGCGAGCTGCAGCCGGGCTGTGGGTCGGCGTCGTCTCGCTGTTTCCGGAAATGTTCGAGGCGATCGCTCGCCATGGCATCACCGGACGGGCGGTGGCCACGGGGCGCGTTGCGCTGGAGTTCTGGAATCCGCGCGACCATGCTACCGACCGCCATCGCACCGTGGATGATCGCCCCTATGGCGGCGGCCCCGGCATGCTGATGAAGGTCGATACGCTGCGGGCAGCCATTCACGCCGCCAGGCAGCGGGCCGTCGAGGCCACCGGCCAGCGCCCGCGAGTGATCTATCTGTCGCCCCAGGGGCGGCGACTGGATCAGCGGGGCGTGCAGGAACTGGCATCCGGCCCACCTCTGGTGGTGGTGGCCGGGCGCTACGAAGGCATCGATGAGCGGGTCGTGGAAGCCGACATCGATGAGGAGTGGTCGATCGGCGACTATGTGCTCAGCGGCGGCGAGCTGCCGGCCATGGTGCTGATCGATGCCGCGGCCAGGCTGGTGCCGGGTGTTCTCGGACATCAGGATTCCGCGGTCGAGGACTCCTTCAACGCAGGGTTGCTGGATTGCCCGCACTATACGCGGCCGGAAGAAATCGACGGCCGGCGGGTACCGCAGGTGCTGCTCAGCGGCAATCACGGTGCCATTCGGCGCTGGCGAATCAAGCAGTCGCTGGGGCGGACCTGGCTAAGGCGCCCCGACCTGCTGGAGGGCAGGGCGTTGAGCGACGAGCAGCGGGAGCTGCTCGCGGAGTTCATCGAAGAATACGCCGACAAGGCGGAGGTGCAGGGCACGGCACAGCACTAGTCACCGTGCACCTGTGTCACCAACCAAGCACCCGCGCTCTCGAGCTCGCTCGAGCGCCGGGGTCACGATCCGCCGGCAATTCAAGCCGTCCGGTGGGTCAAGTTATCGAGGAGTCAATGTCATGAGCAGCAAGAACAAGGTGATCCAGGCGCTCGAAGCCGAGCAGATGAGCAAAGAGGTGCCGGCGTTTGCCCCCGGCGATACCGTGGTCGTCCAGGTCAAGGTCAAGGAAGGCAACCGCGAGCGTCTTCAGGCCTTCGAAGGCGTCGTCATCGGCAAGCGCAATCGCGGTCTCAACTCTGCCTTTACCGTGCGTAAGATCTCCCACGGCGTGGGCGTCGAGCGGACCTTCCAGACCTACAGTCCGTTGGTCGACTCCATCGAGGTGAAGCGTCGGGGCGACGTGCGCCAGGCCAAGCTCTACTACCTCCGCGAGCGCAGCGGCAAGTCTGCCCGCATCAAGGAGAAGCTGTCGTAACGAACCGTTGCATGGACTCGTTGCACAGACTGGAAACCCCGCCACCGCATTCGCGGGGCGGGGTTTCGTGATTTCGGCCTGGAGGAAGGGGCCATGAGTCGAGACACTCCTCTGCTCGAGACGTTTCTGGATGCGCTGTGGCTCGAGCAGGGGGCCAGCGACCACACCCTGGCGGCATATCGCCGTGACCTGGAAGCTTGGTCCGCCCAGTTGGAGGCCGCGGGCGACAGCCTGCTCGCCCCCCAGCCGGAGACGCTGCCGGCGTGGTTCGAAGAACGCCGCGCGGCCGGCTACCGGCTGGCCAGCAACGCCCGGCTGTTGTCGAGCCTGCGGCGTTTCTATCGCTGGGCGTTGATCGAAGGGCACATTGCCAGTGACCCGCTGACCGAGGTACGTCTGCCACGAGTGCGACCGGGCCTGCCGAACACCCTGGACGAAGCCGAGGTCGAGCGATTGTTGGCCGCGCCTGACGTCGCCACCGACCTGGGGGTACGCGACCGAGCCATGCTCGAGGTGCTTTACGGCTGTGGGCTGCGCGTTTCGGAGTTGGTCGGCCTGACCACCGATGCCGTCAACCTGCGCCAGGGAGTGGTGCGGGTGCGTGGCAAGGGCGACAAGGATCGGCTGGTCCCGCTGGGCGAGGAAGCCGTACACTGGCTCACGCGCTATCTGCGTACGGCGCGAGGGGGCCTGATGCGGGATCCGGCGCGACCGGCGCTGTTTCCCGGTCGGGGCGATGCCTGCATGACCCGGCAGGCGTTCTGGCATCGCATCAAGGCACATGCGCGTGCTGCCGATATTCAGAGACCCTTGTCACCGCACACCTTGCGCCACGCTTTTGCCACGCACCTGTTGAATCATGGTGCCAACTTGCGTGTCGTACAGCTGCTGCTGGGTCACAGCGATCTCTCGACGACCCAGATCTACACCCATGTGGCGCAGGCGCGCCTCGAAGCCCTGCACTCCGCCCATCACCCCAGAGGTTGATCATGTTCGAAACGTCCTTGCGTCGTACCGGTGTTCTGTTGGCCCTGAGCTTGACTCTGTCCGTCACCGCACACGCCAGCGAGACCGAACGGCTGGCCGAGCGTCTCGAAGTGCGCGGTCAGTCGATGCCGGTGGAAAGCGTTCGCGAGACGCCGCTGGAAGGTTTCTTCGAAGTTCTCCTGGAAAACGGCGAGACCTTCTACAGCGATGCCGATGGCGAGTACTTTCTGGTAGGGGATCTCTACGAGAACGGCGAGCAGGGGCTGGTCAATCTCAGCGAGCGGACCCGCAACGGCGAGCGTGCCGAGCGGTTGGCCGAGGTGCCCGAAGAGGAGCGGGTTGTCTATCGGGACACGACCGAAACCCAGGCCGAGGTGGTGGTGTTCACCGACACGACCTGTCCTTACTGCCGCCAGTTCCATGAAGAAGTGCCGCGCCTCAACGAACTGGGGATCGAGGTACACTACCTGGCTTTTCCGCGCACCGGCATGAATGCCAAGGGCGCGCGGCTGCTCGAGCAGGTGTGGTGTGCCGACAACCCGGCAGTCGCCATGACGGCGGCCAAGCGCGGCGAGTCGCTCGAAAACGGCACGGACTGCGACAATCCGGTCGAGGCGCAGTATCATCTGGGGCAGGCGCTCGGCGTCAAGGGCACGCCGGCCATCGTGCTGCCGGACGGCCGTCTGGTGCCAGGCTACGTGCCTGCGGAGCGATTGGCCGGCATGCTCGGGTTGAACGACTGACAGCAGCGGCGACATCCTCGCCGTCGATGAAAGGGCGGCCGGTGCCAGGCACCGTCACGCCCTTCACAATCTGGACACACAACGATCAGGGGAGCAGGACATTGAAACCGGTGAGAGTGGGAATCTGTGGTCTGGGGACCGTCGGTGGCGGCACCTTCAACGTGCTGATGCGCAATGCCGACGACATCGCCCGGCGGGCCGGCCGCCCGATCGTCGTCGAACAGGTCGCGCATCGCAGCCTCAACCCTGAGTGCGACCTCACCGGCATCAAGACCACCACCGACGTCTACGAGGTGGCGCGCAATCCCGACGTCGACGTGCTGGTCGAGCTGTTGGGTGGCTACGAGGTGGCTCGCGAACTGGTGCTCACGGCCATCGCCAACGGCAAGCACGTGGTGACCGCCAACAAGGCGTTGATCGCCGTGCACGGCAACGAGATCTTCAAGGCCGCTCACGAGCAGGGCGTGATCGTCGCCTTCGAGGCCGCCGTGGCCGGCGGCATTCCGGTGATCAAGTCGCTGCGCGAGGGGCTCGGCGCCAACCGCATCGAGTGGGTGGCCGGCATCATCAACGGCACCGGCAACTACATTCTCACCCACATGCGCAGCGAAGGGCGCGCCTTCGAGGACGTGTTGGCCGAAGCTCAGGCATTGGGCTATGCCGAGGCGGACCCGACCTTCGACGTCGAAGGCATCGACGCCGCCCACAAGCTCACGATTCTGGCATCCATCGCCTACGGCGTGCCGCTGCAGTTCGAGAAGGCCTACACCGAGGGGATCTCGCGGGTCACCTTCGACGACGTCGAACAGGCCGACAACCTGGGCTACGTCATCAAGCACCTGGGCATCTCCAAGCGTACCGACGCCGGGCTCGAGCTGCGCGTGCACCCCACCTTGATTCCCAAGGATCGCCTGCTGGCCAATGTGCACGGCGTCAAGAACGCCATCGCCATCATGGGCGATGCCGTGGGGCCGACCCTCTACTACGGTGCCGGTGCCGGTGCCGAGCCGACCGCCTCGGCGGTGGTCGCCGATCTGCTCGACGTGGCCCGCGACATCGCCACCGATCACCACTATCGGGTGCCCTATCTCGCTTTCAGCGGCATCGGCGAGGGCGACGGCAACCAGCCGATCCTGCCCATGGAGGACATCGTCACCGCCTACTACCTGCGGCTGCTGGCGGTGGATCGCCCCGGGGTGCTGGCGCGAGTGGCCACCATTCTCTCCGAGCAGGGCATCTCCATCGAGGCGCTGGTGCAGAAGGAGGCCACCGAAGGCGAACTGGTGCCGATCATCCTGCTGACTCACAGCTGTCGCGAGAAGCACATGAACGAGGCGATCCGCCAGATCGAGTCGATGGCCGATATCGCCGGTTCGGTCACCCGCATTCGGGTGGAAAGCCTCGACGAGCAGGAATGATTTCGGCTTCGAGCCGCGAGCTTCGGGCTTCGAGCACAGACAGCTCGTAGCTCGAGGCTCGAAGCTCGTCACTCACGGAGTGAAGCATGCGTTATATCAGTACCCGCGGGCAGGCGCCCGCGCTCAGTTTCGAGGAGGTCGTGCTCACCGGGATGGCCAGCGATGGCGGCCTCTATGTTCCGGAGACCGTTCCCCGGCTGTCCCATGAGAACCTGGCCGCCATGGCCGGGCTGTCGTATGCCGAGATCGCCTTTCGCGTCATGCAGCCCTACGTGGGCGGCGAGATCGACGATGAGACGTTTCGTGGCATCGTACGCGACGCCTATGCCACCTTCAGCCACGATGCCGTGGTGCCGCTCAACCAGCTCGATGCCAACCATTTCCTGCTCGAGCTCTTCCACGGTCCGACGCTCGCCTTCAAGGACGTAGCCCTGCAACTGCTCGGCCGCATCCTCGACCACTTCCTGGCCAAGCGCGGCGAGCGCGCGGTGATCATGGGCGCCACCTCGGGGGATACCGGCTCGGCGGCGATCGAAGGGTGCCGCCACTGCGACAACCTCGACATCTTCATCCTCCACCCGCACAACCGCGTCTCGGAAGTGCAGCGCCGCCAGATGACCACGGTGCTCGCCGACAACGTCTTCAACATCGCCATCGAGGGCAACTTCGACGACGCCCAGGCGATGGTCAAGGCGAGCTTCGCCGACCAGGCGTTCCTGAACGGCACGCGCCTGGTGGCGGTGAACTCGATCAACTGGGCGCGCATCATGGCCCAGATCGTCTACTACGTGGCCTCGGCCGTGGCGCTGGGTGCGCCGCACCGCGCGGTGAGCTTCTGCGTGCCCTCGGCCAACTTCGGCAACGTCTTCGCCGGTTACATGGCGTATCGCTCTGGGCTGCCGGTGAAGCAGTTCATCGTCGCCACCAATGCCAACGACATCCTGCACCGCACGCTGGCCGCCAATGACTTCTCCAAGCGGGAGCTGGTAGCGACGCTCGCTCCCTCCATGGACATCGTGGTGTCGTCCAACTTCGAGCGCCTGCTGTTCGAGGCCTACGGGCGCGACGGCGCCGCCGTGGCGGCGTTGCTCGAGCGCTTCCAGGTCGAGCCCACCGCTTTGGCCGAGGCGCCGCTGGCCAGCCTGCGCGAGCGCTTCGCCAGCCACAGCGTGGACGACGCCACCATCCTCGAGGCGATCCGCGAAGCGCACCACCGCACCCAGGAGATCCTCGACCCGCACACCGCCACCGGCTACCGCGCCGCCGAGCGGGCGCGCGCCGACGCCGAGACGCCGATGATCACCCTGGCCACGGCCCACCCGGCCAAGTTCGCCGAGGCGGTGGTCAAGGCCGGCTTCCCGGGCGTGCCGCTGCCGCCGCACATGGAGGACCTGCTGGAGCGCGAGGAACGCTATGTCGTGCTGCCGGCGGAGCTGACCGAGGTGCAGAAGTTCGTCGCCGAGAATCGTCGCTAAAGCTGAAAGCTAGAAGCGAGGGGCGCAGGGGACAGACCGAAGAGGAGGTCCGATTCCAGGGAAGGAATCGGTAGCGTACAGGGACGTATTTACAGCGCCTCCTCATAGGTCTGTCGCCGGATCAGCCCGGAGCGGGCATCTGCCACCAGCGGTGTACAGAGTGCCTTAATGTCCCCGGCACCCTGGCGCTCCCGCCGACGTGTACCAATGGATGCAAACCATAGGAGCCAGGCTTGGACGCCGTGACCGAATCCGCCGACCTTCACGCACGCCTGCGCCCGCGTTTGGTGCCCCGCCCGCGCAATGCGGCGCTCTATGCCCAGGCCCAGCGCGAGGGGCTCTCCGAGCTGCAGGCCCGCATCCTGGCCGGACGCCTGGGAGACTATGCGGGCGAGCTGGCGCCGCTGGTGTCGCCCAGCCTGCGCTATCTCGAGCACCCCGAGCGGCTTGCCGACGGGCGCCGGGCCGCCGAGCGCATCGCCCAGGCGGTGGTCGACGGCGAGCACATCGGCATTCTCACCGACTACGACGTCGATGGCATCACCTCCCACGTGGTGATCCGGCGCACCCTGGTGGAGCTGTTCGGGGTGCCGGAATCGCGCCTGCACAGCCTGATCGGCCACCGCATCCACGACGGCTACGGCATCAGCCTGCCGCTGGTGGAGCGCACGCTCGCGCTCAAACCGCAGCCGAGCCTGGTGATCACTGCCGACTGCGGCAGCAGCGACGAGCCGCGCATCGCCCGGCTCGCCACTGCAGGCATCGACGTGGTGGTGAGCGACCACCACGCCCTGCCGCAGGAAGGGCCGCCGGCCTCGGCACATGCCGTGGTCAACCCCACCCGCGACGACTGTCCCTATCCCGACCCGACCATCGCCGGTTGCATGGTCGCCTGGCTGGTCATGTCGCTGTCACGCAGCGTGCTGATCGAGTGGGGCGTGCTGCCTGAGGCCACGCCCAAGCTCTCGCCCTGGCTTTCCTACGTGGCCCTGGGGACCGTGGCGGACTGTGTGTCGCTGGGGGCCAGCCCTGCCAATCGGGCCGTGGTGAGCCATGGGCTCACGCTGATCAACCGCATGGATGCCGCCTGTTGGCGCGCCATGGCGACGCGTCTCGGCGAAGACAGCGTACCCTTCGACGCCGAGACGCTGGCCTTCCAGATGGGGCCGCGCATCAATGCCCGCTCGCGGCTCGACGATCCCTACGCGGCATTGCATTACATGCTCGCGGAAGACGACGCCACGGCGGAGCGTCACCTGGCCACGCTGGATCAGGACAATCGGTCGCGCAAGGCCATCGAGGCCGAGATGGTGGAAGAGGCCAAGGCCCTGGCTCTGCCGGCGCTATCCGCCGATCAACCGGCCATTCTGGTGTTTCTGGAGAGTGGCCACCCCGGGGTTCAGGGCATCGTCGCCTCGCGGTTGGTACAGGCCTATGGCCGGCCGACCTTGGTGCTCACCCCGGCTGCCCAGCCGGGTATGTTGACCGGCTCGGGGCGCTCCATCGACGCGCTGCACCTGCGCGATGCCCTGCAGCGCGCTCATGAGCTCGCCCCCGCGGCACTGCCGCGCTTCGGTGGCCACCGCGGCGCCGCCGGCGTCGGCGTGCCGCACGAACGGCTGGATGAGTTCCGTGCCGCCTTTCTGCAGGCGGTGACCGAGCGGCTCGGCAATGTCGAGTTGGGGCCGCGCATCTTCACCGACGGCGAGCTCAGCGCCGCCCAACTCGACCTGGCGACCCTGACCGAGCTCGATGCCCTGGGCCCTTACGGTCGCGAATTCGATGCGCCGCTGTTCGAAGGCGAATTCCTGGTCGAGAATCTGCGCGTGGTCGGTGCCGATGGCACGCACCTGATGCTCGAGCTCTCTGCCGGTGTCGTCAGCCATCGTGCCATCTGGTTCCGCGCCCTCACTCCCGGCGAGCTGCCCGACTTCTCGGTGGGCGACAGGCTACGTTGCGTCTACAAGCTCAGTCGCAACCGCTGGCGGGGGAGGGAGAGTCTGCAACTGATGGTGGAGCATGCCGAGCGTGACCCCTGATTTCCTCAGCTTTGTCCGAAACGTCGTCGAGCGATGGTCAGACAAGGCAAAAATCGGTGAAAAGACGGACGGGGCTCGCACGCGACTTTACGTGGTGTCAATGAGTACTTAGATCGGACTCGCGCACGAGCCGATTTTTCAACGCCGTATGACCGAGCGCAGGCAGTTTTCAGACAAGCGTAGCGCGCTCGATAGCCTGGCCGTTGGCGGAATGGCGCAAGCCTCATTGAGCGGCCAGTCAACTCCGGTCGCTTCGCTCCGGCGGCGGCCAACCTCCCTTCGCTCATGACGTAAATCAGTGCTCACGCAGCCGATATAAGGACATCACCATGGATCCACAGGACTTGCCGAAAGATCCCCATCGTCCCTACGAGGACGTGATGGCGATGCTGGTGGGGACGCTGTTCGTGGCACTCGGCGTCACTTTCTATACTCAGGCGCTGCTGCTCACTGGCAGCACCGCCGGCCTCGCCTTCCTGCTGCAGTACGCCACCGGTTGGCGCTTCGGGGTGTGGTTCTTTCTGATCAACGTGCCGTTCTACTGGTTGGCGATCCGGCGCATGGGGTGGTCGTTCACCTTGCGCACTTTCGCCGCCATCGGGCTCGTTTCGCTGTTTTCGGAACTGACCGGGCAGTGGGTCGTCATCGATGAGCTACAGCCGCTCTACGCGGCGCTGATGGGCGGCTGTCTGATCGGGCTGGGCATGCTGATCCTGTTTCGTCACCGGGCAAGCCTTGGCGGGGTGAACATATTGGTGCTTTTCCTCCAGGATCGCTACGGCTGGCGGGCGGGTTACGTTCAGCTTGGCATCGACGCCGCCATCATGCTCGCCGCCCTGTTGGTTCTACCGCCGGAGCGGGTGGGTCTCTCGGTGCTGGGCGCGGTGGCGCTCAACCTGATCATTGCCCTGAATCACAAGCCCGGCCGTTACATGGGAGTGAGTTGAAAAGTGGCTGCGCTCGCTGACGTTTCAGTGGCGTGGGCACGTCTCCTGTCAATAGTTGGGCCAGACGCCGGGCGTGGCGAGTTCCAATAGGTGTCCGTCCGGGTCGCGAAAGTAGACGCTCTCGCCACCACGCGGCCAGTGGGTGCGACCCTCGATGGCGATGCCGTGATCGTCGAGCTGGCGCTCCCAGGCGGGCAGTTCGCTGGCGACGACGGCGAAGGCCACGTGCACGCGTCCTTTACCGTCGTGGGGCGGGATGGTGCCCATGCCGTCGGGCAAGTGAACGGTTTCCAGCGTCTCGCCCTGGCGAAACAACAGCAGGACCGTGCTGGCTCCGACGTCGTAGGCGGTGAAACGGTGGTCGGCATTGAACGGTTCCAGCCCCATCACCCCTTCGAAGAAGATCCGCGCCCGGTCCATGTCCTCCACGTAGAGCGCGGTTTCCAGCACGCCGTTTAGCTTGGGCATGGCAAAGCTCCTGACACGATTGCCTCTATAGCCTAGCAGGTCGGCTCGTCAGCTCGGCTTCCAGAACCACCAGGCGATGGCGGCGATCAGGGCGAGTCCGGCAAGATTGACGATCCAGCTCATGCGTTGGCCTCCTGGGTTGCGCGAGCGGTGGACGGGGCATGGGCGGTGCCCTGCGGGCGCTTGAGCCGCAGCCGATTGGCATTGCTGACCACGGTGATCGACGACAGCGACATGGCGGCTCCGGCGATCATGGGCGAAAGCAGCATGCCGGTGAGCGGGTAGAGCACGCCGGCAGCGATGGGGATGCACAATGCGTTGTACCCGAAGGCGCCGACCAGATTCTGCTTGATGTTGGCAAGCGTCATGCGGCTGATCTCGATGGCATCGGCAATGCCGTGAAGCGAGCCGCGCATCAGCGTGATGCCAGCACTTTCGATGGCTACGTCAGTACCCTGGCCGATGGCGAAGCCGACGTTGGCGCGGGCCAGCGCCGGGGCGTCGTTGATGCCGTCGCCCACCATGCCGACGACCTCGCCAGCGTTCTGCAGGCGCTCGATCTCGGCGTGCTTGTCCTCGGGCTTGAGGCCGGCGCGGTAGTCGTCGATGCCCACTTCCCGAGCAATGGCGGCGGCAGTGTGGGCGTTGTCGCCGGTGAGCATCACCACCTTGAGGCCATCGGCCTGCAGACGCTTCACGGCAGCCACGGTATCGTTGCGCAGGGGGTCACTGACGCCGAAGATGGCGGCCAACCGACCGTCGATGGCGAAGTACACTACCGTGCGCGCCTTCTCCTCCAGCGTTTCCGCCTTCTGGCGACCGCTGCCAAGGTCGATGCCGGCGTCCTCCAGGAGCCGGGCATTGCCCAGCAGCAGTCGTTCGTCGTCGGCAGTGCGCGCCGTCACGCCGCCGCCGGTGATGCTGTCGAAGTCGTGGATGTCGGCGACCTCGGCGTCGGCCGCTTCGGCATGTGCCAGCAGCGCCGCGGCCAGCGGATGCTCGGACCCTCGCTCCAGGGCGGCCACCCATCCCAGCACCGTGCGCTCATCGCCGTCGAGGCCTACGCCAGAGAAAAAGTGCGCCTCGGTGACACGCGGCTTGCCCTCGGTGAGAGTGCCGGTCTTGTCCACCACCAGGGTGGTGAGCTTGCTCGCCGTCTGCAGTGCCTCGCCGCTTCTCACCAGCACGCCGTGTTCGGCCGCCTTGCCCACACCGATCATCGTGGAGATCGGCGTGGCCAGGCCCAGGGCGCAGGGGCAGGCGATGATCAGCACCGTGGTGGCGGTCACCAGCATGTGGATCACCCGCGGCTCGGCGCCGAAGTTGAACCAGGCCAGCGCCGTGATCACGGCAACGATCATCACCGAGGGCACGAACACGCTCGATACCTTGTCAGCCAGCTCGCCGATCGGTGGACGGGAGTTCTGGGCGCGGGCCACCTGTTCGGTGATCTGCCCCAGGCGCGTGTCGCTGCCCACTCGGGTCGCGCGGTAGACCAGGCCACCCTTGCCGTTGACGGTGCCGGCGCTCACCTCGTCGCCTTCGCCCTTGGCCACGGGCACCGGCTCGCCGGTGAGCATGGACTCGTCGATGTGGCTCGAGCCCTCGGTGACCTGGCCGTCCACCGGCAGGCGCTCCCCGGGCCGCACGCGGATATGGTCTCCCTCGCGTACCGCATCGATATCGACCTCCTGCTCCTGGCCGTCGCGGATCACTCGTGCAGTGCGGCTTTGCAGGTCGAGCAGGCGCTTGAGTGCCTCGCTGGTGCGGCCGCGCGCCTTGAGCTCCATGGCGTTGCCGAGCAGGACCAGGCCGATGACCATCGCCGAGGCCTCGAAGTAGATCCCCTGGGCCACTTCGGGCAGCCAGGGAGCGAAGGCCACCACTGCCATGGAGTAGAGCCAGGCGGTGCCGGTGCCCATGGCCACCAGGGTGTCCATGTTGGCCTGATGGTGCTTGAAGTTCTTCCAGGCGTTGACGAAGAAGTGGCGGCCGGGAAAGGCCATGATGGCCAGCGTCAGCAGGCCGACCACCAGCCAGTAGAGGCGCCCGCCCCCCATCGGATGCGGATGGTAGACGAACATGCTGGCCATCAGCGGCACCGCGAGTGCCAGCGACCAGGCGCTGCCGCGCAGACGCTGGCGGTAGGTTTTTTCGTCCTTCTCGGCACGGGTCGCTTCGGCCTGGCGCAGGTCGACGATGGGTTCGGCGCCGTAGCCCACGGACTCTACCGCCGCCACCAGGGCATCGGTCTCGGCCGTACCGTGCACCTGGGCGGCGTGGGTGCCGAAGTTGACGCTGGCCGTGGCCACTCCGGGCGTGCGCTCCAGCGCCTGCTGTACGCTCTTCACGCAACTGGCGCAGGTCATGCCGCTGATCGACAGCCGCTGGGTGGTGGCCCCTTCCATGGGCGCATCGCTGGCGGTCGTGGACGAACGGTCCTCCTCGCTCGCACTTTCCGGTGTACCGTCGGTTTGCGGCTCCGCCGCTTCGCCGGGCGGGTAGCCCGCCTCGTGCAGGATCTCGTCCAGGGCATCGTCATCGAGTGTGGTGGTCACTTCCAGGCGCTGCTTTTCCGGCATGCCGGTCACCTCGGCATGCGGATCGCGGGCCTGGATCGCCTCGCGCATGCGTTTCACGCAGCCCTGGCAGCTCATGCCCGGCACGTTACGGGTGCGCCGGCGTCGCTCGTCGGCGTCGCCGGATCCTGTCTCGGGAGGATAGCCGGCATCTTCCAGTACACCGTCCAGTGTCTCGGCGTCGAGAGCGGCCGTGACCTCCAGGCGCTTCTCGGCTGGCGTACCGGTCACTTCGGCCTCTGGATCACGCGCCAGAATGGCGCGGCGCATGTTGGCCACACAGCCCTGGCAGCTCATGCCGGGCACGGTGCGAACCAGCGTTCGTCTAGCGTTCATCGGGCCTCCTTGGCGGGCTGCTCCTCGTCGCCTAGCAGCGGTTCGGGAAAACTCTCGATCAGCCGGCACAGGCTATGACCGTCGGGCGTGCCGTCGGGCATGTCGGCCCAGGCGTCGAGTGCTTGCTCCATGCGCGCGGCCAGCGCTTGCAGCTCGGCGATGCGGCGGTGGATTTCCGGCAGCCGGGCGGCGAGCAGGTCGCGCACCATGGGGCAGGGTGAGTCGCCGTGGTCGGCATGGGCGAGGATGTCGCGCACCTCGGCCACGCTGAAGCCCAGGGTGCGGGCGCGCTGGATGAAGCGCAGCCGTTCCAGGTCGGTCTCGTCGTAGCGGTGGTAGCCGTTGCTGGGTTCGCGGTCGGGGCTCAACAGACCCTCGCGGGTGTAGTGACGCACCGTCTCGGCGGTGACTCCGGCGTGTCGGGCCAGTTCGCTGACTTTCATGACGACTCTCGTGGTTGTCGATACATCGACAGTGTAAAACCTTTGGGTAACACAAGGGTCAAGTCGTTTTTGGCGCCTCGGCCAGGCATTGCGATCAAACGTATGTTCAATGGCTTAGACGGATCTGCCACTAAAGTATGAGCGTTTTACGCATTAAAACGAACGTTTGCCCTTGATCCGTGAAGATCGATAAGCGACAACTGAACGCAGAGCGCCCCGTCGAGGGCCCGACAACAACGTCAGCGTCCGAGCAAGAGGAATCGAGACCATGTACAACAAGTTCAACAAGCTGTCCTGGGCCGTGGCCATTGCCGCTGCCGCCATCGCCGGCCAGGCACACGCCGGCGGCTACCAGGTCAACGAGCAGAGCGTCAGCGGTCAGGGCTACGGCCACGCCGGACGCAGTTCCAACGTCAACGACGCCACCATCGTGTTCGGCAACCCGGCGGGGATGTCGTTCCTCGATCGCGCCCAGGTGACGGCGGGTGGCACCTATCTCAACGTCAGTAGCGATATCGATAATGCCACCGCTACCCGTAATGGTGCTCCGGTTCACACTGATGGGTCTGCTGATGGCGATATGGTGCCTGGGAAATTCATTCCCTTCGCCTTCTATGCCCAACCGGTGACCGACAAGCTGGCCTTCGGCTTCGGTGTCTATGCGCCTTTTGGTTCGGAGACGGACTACGAAGACGGCTTCATCGGCCGCAACCTGGGCAACTACACCCAGCTCACGGTAATGAGTGCCCAGCCGACCGTTTCTTATCGCTTCAACGACCAATGGTCGGTAGGGGCGGGTCTTACCTATAACCGCGTGGATGGGGAGCTGCATCGACAGGTACCTACACCAACATTTTCCGGGATGCCACCGTCAGTCACTGGAACGCAAGAGCTAGATGCGCGAGTAGAGGGTGATGATGATGGCTGGGGATACAATCTTGGGGTGGTCTTCCAGCCAGTACCAGAAACCACGCTGGGCCTGACCTATCGCTCCAAGGTGAGCTACACCTTGGAAGGCGACTATCGAGCACGAGATGCGAGTGGCAATATCTACGTCAATCCACTGACTGGTGAACAGCAAGAGAAGGATGCTCAGCTTGATCTGACCACCCCTGAGACCATCAACTTTTCCATTACCCAGCAGATGAGCGACAACCTCAAGTTGATGTTCGGGGCTTCCTGGACGCGCTGGAGCCAGTTCGATGAAATTCGCGTGGTCGATCCAAATGACCCGAATGGACCTCCCATTACTTATGAGGAACAGGACTACTCCAATGCCTGGGCCTTTGCCGCGGGTGGTGAATACCAGCTCAATCCGCAATGGGTGCTGCGGGCCGGCGTCACCATCGACAATACGCCGACCAGCGACGAGTTCCGCAGTGCCCGAATTCCCTCGGACGATCGCCGCATCTTCTCGCTGGGGGCCGGCTGGACGCCCACCGAGAATCTGACGCTGGACTTCGCGTATTCCTATCTGACCGAGCGCAGCACGAAGGTAGATCAGGATAGAGAGGATGCCAGTGGCTTGATCACTTCTACCTACACCGCTGACTACAAGAACGAGGCTCATGGTTTCGGCGCACAGCTGACCTACCGCTTCTGACGGCGATTTCGTCCATCGCGATGCAGGCGACCCGGCTTCGGCCGGGTCGCCTGCATCGGGTCGATGCCGCCATGATGCGATGGCGCGGCACATTCGCTACAATGGCCGTCTTTTCCGTGCCGCCGGGGCCTGGTGTTCGACCAGTGCCGCGGCGGCCGTTTTGCCACTGACGATTCAGGTGAGCGATCCATGCTGGAAACCAACGCCATCCACAACCGCATCAAGGACCTGTCTGAGCGGACAGACGTCCTGAGGGGGTATCTTTGACTATGCCGAGAAGAAGGATCGGCTAGAGGAAGTCACCCGCGAGCTCGAGGACCCTGACGTCTGGAACGATCCGGACTACGCCCAGAAACTCGGCAAGGAGCGCGCCACGCTCGAGGACATCGTCGCCACCATCGACGAGCTGGAGCAGGGGCTCGGCGACAGCCGCGACCTGCTCGAGCTGGCCGAGATGGAAGCGGACGAAGGCACCGTCGCCGAGGTCGAAAAGGAGCTCGAAGGCTTCGAGACGAACCTTCAGAAGCTCGAGTTTCGGCGCATGTTTTCCGGCGAGATGGACGCCAACAACGCCTACCTGGACATCCAGGCCGGTTCCGGTGGCACCGAGGCCCAGGACTGGGCCAACATGCTGCTGCGCATGTACCTGCGCTGGTGCGAGCACCACGGCTTCAAGGCGGAAATCATCGAGCTTTCCGGCGGCGAGGTGGCCGGCATCAAGTCGGCGACCCTGCACGTGCAGGGCGATTATGCCTTCGGCTGGCTGCGTACCGAGACCGGCGTGCATCGCCTGGTGCGCAAGAGTCCCTTCGATTCCGGTGGGCGTCGCCACACCTCCTTTGCCTCGGTGTTCCTGTCGCCGGAGGTGGACGACAGCTTCGAGGTCGAGATCAACCCGGCGGACCTGCGCGTCGACACCTACCGCTCCAGCGGGGCGGGCGGCCAGCACGTCAACACCACCGACTCCGCCGTGCGCATCACCCACGAGCCGACCGGCATCGTGGTGGCGTGCCAGAGCCAGCGCAGCCAGCATGCCAACCGCGACTTCGCCATGAAGCAGCTCAAGGCGAAGCTGTGGGAGCACGAGATGGACAAGCGCAACGCCGCCAAGCAGCAGGCCGAGGAGGCCAAGGCGGACATCGGCTGGGGCAGTCAGATCCGCTCCTACGTGCTCGACGACCAGCGCATCAAGGATCTGCGCACCGGCGTGCAGACGAGCAACTGCGAGAAGGTATTGGACGGCGACCTGGATCAGTTCATCGAAGCCAGCCTCAAGCAGGGCCTGTAGCCACGGGCGGCGAGCTGCGAGCGGCACCTTCTCGCGCGTAGCTCGAAGCCCGAAGCCCAACTTCTTCACAGGTAACGACATGGCCAACCAGAGCTCTTCACCGGATAGCCCGCAAACCGACGAGAATCGCCTGATCGCCGAGCGTCGCGCCAAGCTCGCCGTTCGGCGTGAGCAGGCGGCGGCGCGTGGCGCGAGCGCCTTTCCCAATCACGTGCGCCGCGACAGCCATGCCGCCGAGCTGATCGATGAACTGGGCGACAAGGACAAGGCCGAGCTCGAGGAATTGGATCGCCAGGCCTGCGTGGCCGGGCGAATCCTGCGCAAGCGCGGTCCCTTCATCGTCATCCAGGACGTCAGTGGCCAGATCCAGCTCTACGTCGACAAGAAGGGGTTGCCGGTCGAGACGCTCGAGGACATCAAGGGCTGGGACATCGGCGACATCGTCGCCGGCAGGGGGCCGGTGCACAAGTCCGGCAAGGGCGATCTCTACGTGAAGATGGACGAGGCGACGCTGCTCACCAAGAGTCTGCGGCCGCTGCCGGACAAGTTCCATGGCCTCACCGACATGGAGGCACGCTACCGTCAACGCTACGTGGACTTGATCATGAACCCCGACTCGCGGCGGGTATTCGAGACCCGTGCCGGGGTGATCAGCGCCATGCGACGTTTCTTCGAAGCACGCGGCTTCATGGAGGTGGAAACCCCCATGCTGCAGCCGATTCCCGGTGGCGCCACGGCGCGGCCCTTCGTCACCCACCACAATGCGCTCGACCTCGACATGTACCTGCGCATCGCCCCGGAACTCTACCTCAAGCGCCTGGTGGTGGGCGGCTTCGAGAAGGTCTTCGAGATCAATCGCAACTTCCGCAACGAAGGCCTCTCCACGCGCCACAATCCCGAGTTCACCATGGTCGAGTTCTATCAGGCCTACGCGGACTATCACGAGCTGATGGACCTTACAGAGGAGATGCTGCGCACGATCACCCGTGAGGTGCTGGGCACCACCACCGTGGTCAACACCGTGCGCAACAGCGACGGCGAGGTGCTCGAGCACTACGAGTACGACTTCGGTCGGCCGCTGCGCCGTCTGAGCGTCTTCGACTCGATTCTCGAATACAACCCGGACATCCATGCCGAGGCGCTGGCCGACGAGAGTGCCGCCCGCCAGATCGCCGAGCGCCTGGACATCGACGTCAAGGACGGCTGGGGCCTGGGCAAGGTCCAGATCGAGATCTTCGAGAAGACCGTGGAGCATCGTCTCCAGCAGCCCACCTTCATCACCGACTATCCCACCGAGGTGAGCCCGCTGGCACGGCGCAAGGATTCGAACCCCTTCGTCACCGAGCGCTTCGAGTTCTTCGTCGGCGGCCGCGAGATCGCCAACGGTTTCTCGGAGCTCAACGATGCCGAGGACCAGGCCGAGCGCTTCCGCGAGCAGGTGGCCGAGAAGGAGGCCGGCGACGACGAGGCGATGTACTACGATGCGGACTACGTGCGCGCGCTGGAGTACGGGCTGCCTCCCACCGCTGGCGAGGGCATCGGCATCGACCGCCTGGTGATGCTGCTGACCGACAGCGCCTCGATTCGCGATGTGCTGCTGTTCCCGGCGATGCGTCCCGAAGTGGACTGAAGGCTGTGCCGCCAAGCGAGTAAGATCGCCGGGGGAGGGCCTACGAGGAGGCGCTGTGAACCCTTCCCTGGGCGCTACATTCGACATCCCTGTCGAATGACCTCCTCTTCGGCCTCCCCCGGCGTCTCGCCGTCCGCAGTGACAACTGCATTGACGGTATAAGCGGGAAGTGTTGGTAAGGGGAGCCCCGAGCGCCCATAATGGTCAGCGTTTCGACGTCGAGGAGACCCCGATGAAACTGCTCAACCGCTCCGCCCTGAGCGTCCGGCCGACCCGCCACTTCGTGGAATGGATCAATGCGCTGGAGCCCACCGTGGGCGATGACGACCTGACGCTTGGCGATGTCGAACGTGAAAGCACCGTCTACCTGATTCCCGAGATGGACACGCCCGAGGCTCTGGAGGCCTTCGTGCGCGAACGTTATCTCGAGATTCTCGAGACCGAGCTGCGTGCTTGGGAAGAGGACGAACGACAGTGGCCCGAGACCCTCGATTGGGCGCTCTTCCAGCGCTTCCTGCAGTTCGAGCACAGCTATCTGGCCATCGACCTCGATGACGAGGCGGCGCTGGAGATCTCCGAGGTGGACGATAGCTTGCTGATGGACGTCGATCAGGATTGAGCCTTTAACGGGCCCTGCCTGCATAGCGAAACCGGCTGCGGCCGGTTTCGTCATTGATGGCCCCGCAACGATGGAAACGGCATGAGTCGACTCTTCGAGAGCCGTCCCGGCGACGATGGCCTACCGGGGCCCGAACGACGCCTGGCCGTGCTGGCTCTGATATTGGGTACCCTGATGGCGGTGGTGGACACCACCATGGTCAATCTGGCGCTGCCCAGCATCGCCCGCGACCTGGACGTGGCCGAGTCGCGCGCCGTGTGGGTGACCAATCTCTTCCAGGTCACCTGTGCGGCCTTCCTGCTGGTGTGCGCGGCGCTCAGCGAACTGATCACCCGGCGTCGCCTCTACGTAGCAGGGCTGGCGCTGTTCGTCTGCGCCTCCCTGGGGGCGGCCCTGTCGCGCAGCCTGGAATGGTTGCTGGTCTTTCGTGCCCTGCAGGGGCTAGGGGCGGCGGCGACGCTCTCCATCGGCCCTTCGCTGTACCGGGCGATCTTCCCCTCTCGGCTGCTGGGCAGCGCACTGGGGCTCAGTGCCCTGGTGGTGGCGGGCGGCTATGCTTCCGGCCCGGCACTGGGCGGGTTGGTGCTCTCCGTGGCGAGTTGGCCGTGGCTTTTCGCCCTGCACCTGCCTCTCGGGCTCTGTGCGCTATGGTTGGCGCGCCGTGCGCTGCCTCGCGAGTCGGGTCGACGGAGCGGCTTCGATGCCGCCGGGGCGTTGCTCTCGATCACCATGCTGGCCAGCGTCTTCATCGCCATGGATACCCTGGGTCATGGCGCGCCGGCCTGGCAGGCGCTGATCTGGCTGGCGCTTGGGGTGGGTGCCGGAGTTTTCTTCGTGCGTCGCCAGCGCCACGCTGCGCATCCGCTCCTGCCGCTCTCGCTGTTCGACGAACCACGCTTCAGTCTGGCGGTCTCCGCTTCGGGGCTGGCCTTCATCGGACAGGGGCTCGCCTTCGTGGCGCTCTCCTTCCTCTACCAGCAGGAAATGGGCTTCTCGCCGCTGCAGACGGCGTGGCTGTTCACTCCCTGGCCGCTGGCGATCATGCTGGTGGGGCCGTTGGCGGGGCGGCTGGCCGACCGAGTCAATCCCAGCGTGCTCTCCAGCGCCGGCTTGGTGTTGTTGATCGGCGGGCTCATCGCCCTGGCCAGGCTCGAGGCGCAAGCGGGCATCGTCGATGGCCTGTGGCGCACGGCGCTGTGCGGTCTCGGCTTCGGACTCTTCCAGCCCCCCAACAACCGCGAAATGATGGCCAGCGTGCCACACGAGCGCAGCGCCAACGCTTCTGGGGTGATGAGCACCACGCGCACCGTCGGGCAGTCGCTGGGAGTCGCCCTGGTGGGCGCCTTCCTGGCTGCGGGCGCGCCCGTGCAGGCCACGCTGTGGGTGGGAGGGGCCGCCTGCTCGCTCTCCCTCATCGCCAGCCTGGCACGAATGCCGTTGGCCGGCGCCGCCCTGGCTCGTCGGTCGCCATCGTCGCCGTCCGGGCAAGGGAGTACAATGGTGCCAAACTCATCATCGAGGAGCCCTCATGAGCATTCAGGCCGCCATTGAAGAGAAGCTGCAGGCCCTCGAGCCGAACGTGCTGACGGTGGAGAACGAAAGCCACCGACACGCCGTGCCCCGCGATTCGGAGACCCATTTCAAGGTGACGCTGGTTTCCGAATGCTTCGAGGGTCTGATGCCGGTCAAGCGCCACCAGCGCATCTATGCGCTGCTCGCCGACGAGCTCTCCGGTCCGGTGCATGCCCTGGCCCTGCACCTCTATACCCCCAGGGAGTGGGAGGCGAGCGGCCAGACGCGTCCCGACTCGCCCAACTGCCGCGGCGCCGGGGCGTGACCGGCGAGCCACACCGCCTCCAGTATCTGGAGGCCATGGGTCTGACGGCTTGGGTGCCGCGCTATCGGTTGCCCAATGCGCGGGAGAGTGCGGCCTGCGACTGGTCGCCTGCGACGCCGGAACCCGACGCTGCACCGGCTCAGCGCCTCCACGAACTGCTCGACGAGGCCGAACGGGCGGCGCAACGGCGGCCCGCAGTCCCGCTTCGGGAGAGTGAGCCGGCGCCGTCGGTGTCGTCCGAGGCTGCCGCCCCGGGGAGGACGCGGCAGTTGCTGGAACCGACGCCGATGGCGAACGAAGGGGAGGCAGCGCCCAGCGTACCGGTTCGCGATGCCGTGACGCAGGCCTCCCATGAGCCGCTGCGCTTCACCGTGCAGATTGCTTGTCTGGAAGGGCGCTGGCTCGTTCTGCTGCCCGGTGACCGGCATCCCGGTGCAGTCGGCGTGCGCCTGCTCGGCAGTATCCTTGCTGCGGCCGGCATCGACCTGCCCGAGGCACCGACGTTCGAGGCGTTCGGCTGGCCGCTGGAGGAGGGGTTGTCGGTCGTCGAGCCGCAGGAGGAAGCGCGGCAGGGGCTGCAGGCCTTCATCGAGGGTGCCGAGCGGCGGGGTTGGTCGCCTGAGCGAGTGCTGCTCTTCGGCCATGATGACACTCTGGTGCCGCTGCTGGGCATGACGGAAGAGCGCTGTACGCTGCTCGATCTGCCGGGCTGGCAGGGGCCTTCCCTCGATGAGCTGGCCGCCAGCGCGGACGCCAAGCGGGCACTGTGGCCGCGGCTGGCCGGCTGGCGAGAGGCCTGGTACGGCCAGTTCGTCCCCGGCCATGGCGAAGACGAGCATGACTGAGCGGCGGTTACGTCGGTTGGGCGTGAGAGATGCGGTGGCGCTGGTGGAGCTGGAAGCGACACAGCCGCCGACATTGCGTTCGCGGCAGTTGGCAGCGGCGCTGAGCGACCCGGCCATGGTCGTGCTGGGCGTGGAAGACCGGGACGTGCTGGTGGGGCATGCCGTGGTGGCGCGGCTGCCCTTCGATGCGGAGCTTCAGGCGCTGCTGGTGGCGCCGCAGTGGCGTCGTCAGGGGCTGGCCGGGTGGCTGCTCGACGCCGCAATGGACCAGGCGCGGGCCTGGGGAAGCGAGCGACTGTTGCTCGAAGTGCGTGCCGGCAACGCGCCGGCTCGGGCGCTCTATGCGCGCGCGGGCTTCGTCGAGGACGGACGTCGTCGCGGCTACTATCCGCCGCAAGCCGGGGGCGAACAGCGGGAGGATGCGATGCTGCTCTCCCTCCCGCTAGGCTGAGCGGTTCGGGTCAGCGCGCGTTGGCCGTGGTTTCCGTCTCGACATCGTCGAACTTGCCCAGCAGATCGCTGAGGCGGCGCTCCCACTCATCGCGTTCCTGCTTGAGGCGACGGTTCTCCTCGCGCAGCTCCTCGGCTTCCATCTTGTAAAGCTCCAAGGCCTCCACGGCGCTGGCGACTTTCTGCTCGAGCCGGTTGAAGAGTTCGCTGCTCATCCTTTTCTCCTGACGTTTTCCTGGCGATCCGGGCCGGCCATCATGATGGGGCGGGAATTGGAGCTGGCAGCGTAACGCCGCGACGAGAGCTCAGCAAGCGTCGCCGGTCGGCGACTCGATGTGGCGCCGGTACAGGCGGGCGGTGGTGTCGCCGGCGCGCACCTCACGGTGCAGTGCCCAGTTGGCCGGCACTTCCGGTCGTGCTTCCGACTCCATCTCGACGTAGATCAAGGCGTCGGCGGCGAGCCATCCCCGTTCCAGCTGCATGCAGCAGGGTGCGACCAGCCCCTGGCGGAAGGGCGGGTCGAGAAACGCCAGCGAGCAGAGGCGCGGCTGCCCGGCGAGAAAACTCAGCGCATCGGCAGCGGTCACCCGGCCGCGTGCGGCGGCATCCAGCGTGGCGAGGTTGTCCGTCAGTTGGCGAGCCACTCGCGGGTCGCGCTCCACGAAATGCGCCTCGGCGGCGCCGCGCGAGAGGGCTTCCAGCCCCAGTGCGCCGGTGCCGGCGAACAGGTCCAGCACGCGGGCGCCGGGGGTGGCCGCGGCCAGCCAGTTGAACAGCGTCTCGCGTATCCGGTCGGGGGTCGGCCTGAGGCCGGGGCTGTCGAGCACCGGCAGCCGGCGGCGCTTGAAGTCGCCGCCGATCAGGCGCAGTTGGCCGCCGCGACGGGACGCGTGGCGCGGCGGGTGACGCTGGCGGGAAGACGGGTGGCGGCGACTCATGAGAGGGAATTGTACCTGCCGCTTTATCCACAGTCATGATGCGCGGTGGTAGGATGTGGCGATCATTCACCCGCGAGGCTGAATTCCCCCATGTTCGGTTTTTTCAAGCGCAAGAAGCAGCACGACGAGCAGGAAGACCGGGAGCGGCAGGCACCGGAGGCGGAAGAGGAAACGAAAGCGCCGACAGAGTCGGAGCCCGAGACGGACGAAGCGGACCGCGAGGCGGCGGCTGATGGCGCCGTGTCGGCACCGCCCGAGACTGTTGCCGAACCCGAACCCGAACCCGAACCCGAACCCGAACCCGAACCCGAACCCGAACCCGAACCCGAACCCGAACCCGAACCCGAGCCCGAACCAGCGCCTGCGCGCCCGGCGCTGCAGGAGAAGCCGGGCGGCGAGAAGAAGGGGTGGTTCGCGCGCATCCGTGCCGGGCTCGGCAAGACCCGCGCCAACCTCACCGATGGGCTCGCCGGACTCTTCCTTGGCAAGAAGCAGATCGACGACGAGCTGCTCGAGGATCTCGAAACCCAATTGCTGCTGGCCGACGTGGGCATCGAGGCCACCACCGCCATCGTCGATCGGCTCACCGAACGGGTGTCGCGCAAGGAACTGGCCGATCCCCAGGCGCTCTACCGCGCTCTGCAGGAGGAACTCACGGCCATGCTCGATCCAGTGGCCCAACCGCTGGAGCTGCCGCCCAAGGGCGAGGGGCCCTTCGTCATCCTGGTCGTCGGCGTCAACGGCGTGGGCAAGACGACCACCATCGGCAAACTCACCCAGCGCTTCCAGCGCGAGGGGCGCAGCGTGATGCTAGCCGCCGGCGACACCTTTCGGGCTGCCGCCGTGGAACAGCTCAAGGTGTGGGGCGAGCGCAACAGCGTGCCGGTGATCGCCCAGCATACCGGCGCCGACAGCGCCTCGGTGGTCTTTGATGCCCTGGCGGCGGCGCGGGCGCGCAAGGTCGATGTGCTGATCGCCGATACCGCCGGGCGACTGCACAACAAGGCGCACCTCATGGAAGAGCTCAAGAAGGTGCGCCGTGTGATGGGCAAGCTCGACGCTACCGCCCCCCACGAGGTGATGCTGGTGCTCGATGCCGGTACCGGGCAGAACGCGCTCTCCCAGGCCAACACCTTCAACGAGGCGGTGCCGGTCACCGGCATCACCCTGACCAAGCTCGACGGCACGGCCAAGGGCGGCATCATCTTCGCCCTTGCCAAGCAGCTGGGCACGCCGATCCGATTCATCGGCGTGGGCGAGTCGCTCGACGACCTGCGTCCCTTCGCGGCCAGGGACTTCGTCGATGCGCTCTTCGATCAGGGCGATGCACGAGACAGCGCCTCGGCATGATCGTCTTCGAGCACGTGGGAAAACGCTATGGCGGTCGCTTCGATGCGCTCGCCAACCTCGATTTTCGCGTGCATCGCGGCGAAATGGTTTTTCTGACCGGCCATTCCGGGGCCGGCAAGAGTTCGCTGCTGCGACTGATCATGCGTCTCGAACGGCCCTCCCGTGGGCGCATTCTGGTCGCCGGGCATGACATCGGCCGCCTGCATGCCAGCCAGGTTCCGTTCTACCGCCGTCAGATCGGCGTGGTCTTCCAGGATCACCAACTGCTCTTCGATCGCTCGATCTATCACAACGTGGCCTTGCCGCTGGAGATCCGCGGCATGGATCCGCGCGAGGCGTCGCGTCGCGTGCGCGCCGCGCTCGACAAGGTGGGGCTCCTGCATCGCGAGCGTGCTCTGCCCATCGAGCTTTCCGGCGGCGAGCAGCAGCGCGTGGGCATCGCCCGGGCGGTGGTCAACAAACCATCGTTGTTACTGGCCGACGAGCCCACCGGCAACCTCGACCCGCAGCTCTCCGCCGACATCATGGCGCTGTTCGAGGACTTCAACCGCATCGGTACCACGGTGATGATCGCCAGCCATGACCTGGCGCTGATCGCCCGGCTGCGCCACCGGACCC
The DNA here is from genome assembly GCF_900100195.1 of Billgrantia gudaonensis. Lineage (GTDB taxonomy): Bacteria > Pseudomonadota > Gammaproteobacteria > Pseudomonadales > Halomonadaceae > Halomonas > Halomonas gudaonensis. Next base: position 343,336 of record NZ_FNES01000003.1, on the reverse strand, counting down.
TGCGCCTGCGCGAAGGGCGGTTGGTCGCCGACGAGGAGGCCGCATGAGTCGTCGGCCTGCCGCGCCGCCTCGCGGTGCCCGTACCCAGCGCACCCGCTCCTCGAGCCAACTGCGTGCCTGGCTGCGTCATCACCGGGCGATGAGCGCCGACAGCGCTCGGCGCCTGCTGCGCCACCCCATCGCCAGCCTGCTGACCATGTTGGCCATCGCCATCGCCCTGGTGCTGCCAGCGGCGCTGTGGCTCGCTCTGGACAGCGCCCGACTGCTCGATGCCGAACTCGACGCGAGCGCGACGCTGACCGCTTACCTGGAGTCCGCGGTGGACGCCGGCGAGGCGGGACGCATCGACGAGGCGATCGCCGCCCAGCCAGGGGTCGCGGCGACGCGCCTGATCACCGCTGCCGAGGGCATGGCCGAATTCCAGCAGGCCCTGGGGCTGGACGATGCACTGGCGCGGCTCGAGGACAATCCCCTGCCGGCGAGCATCGTGATCACTCCGGACGAGCCCTCGCCCGAGGCGGTGCGCTCCCTTGCCGGTGAACTCGAGGCGATGGCCGGCATCGACGAGGTGCGTCTCGACCTCGCCTGGCTCGAGCGGCTGCGCCAGCTGGCCGAGCTGGGGCAGCGCGTGGCCCTGGCACTTGCCGTGCTGTTCGGGCTCGGCGTGCTGCTGGTGGTGGGCAATACCATCCGCCTGGCGGTCGAGAGCCGCCGCCAGGAGATCGAGGTGGTGATGCTGATCGGCGCCACCCATGCTTTCGTTCGCCGTCCCTTTCTCTACAGCGGTGCCTGGTACGGCCTGGGCGGCGGTCTGCTGGCCTGGGGGCTGCTGGCGCTCGGTAACCAGTGGCTGGCCGCTCCGGTACGTGCCTTGGCGGCGAGCTATGGCGCGAATTTCTCGATGCCGCACCTGGGGCTGATAGGGTCGGCAACGCTATTGATCTGCAGTATACTATTGGGCTGGCTCGGCGCCTGGATCGCCGTTAGCCGCCACTTGTCAGAAGTGCGTCCACGATAGCGGGATCGCCCGCTTTCTCAGTGGATACTCGGCATGGATGGGAGCGCTGGCGGCAGGATCCGCCGAACGAGCCGGCAATGACGGAACATTTTCCGGTCCTGGCCGTCAAACTTGGCGACGACGGCCATAACGTGCGACCGATACGCTATGGTGGTGAACGCGGTTTACGTGAACAGCACATTGGGCTTCGAGGGAGACAACCTGCATATGAGCACCAGTCTTCTGCCGGTGGGTCAGTTATCGCCGGGACATGACCTCAACGGGTACATCCAGGCGGTCAACGGCATCCCCATGCTTTCCGCTGACGAGGAGCGTGACCTGGCCTTTCGTCTGCACGACGAAGGCGACCTGGAAGCGGCACGTCGCCTGGTGCTGTCGCACCTGCGTTTCGTCGTGCACATCGCCCGCAGCTACTCCGGCTACGGCCTGCCCCAGGCCGATCTGATCCAGGAGGGCAATGTGGGCCTGATGAAGGCGGTCAAGCGCTTCGACCCCAATCAGGGCGTGCGCCTGGTTTCCTTCGCCGTGCACTGGATCAAGGCCGAGATCCACGAATTCGTGCTGCGCAACTGGCGCATCGTCAAGATCGCCACCACCAAGGCTCAGCGGAAGCTGTTCTTCAATCTGCGCAGTGCCAAGAAGCGCCTCGCCTGGCTCAACGGCGACGAAGTCGAGGCCATCGCCAAGGATCTCGACGTCAAACCCGAGGTGGTGCGCGAGATGGAAGGGCGCCTGGCCGCCCACGACGCCGGTTTCGACGCGGCTCCGAGCGATGACGAGGAATCGGCCTATCAGGCGCCGGTACACTATCTCGACGATGCCGCCGCCGACCCGGCCACCCAGCTCGAAGACAGCGACTGGGAAGACGATGCCAGCCGTCGGCTTCAGCTAGCGCTCGAGGCGCTCGATGAACGTTCCCGAGACATTCTGCAGCGACGCTGGCTGGCCGAGGACAAGGCCACTCTGCACGAGCTGGCCGATGTCTACGGCGTTTCCGCCGAGCGGATACGCCAGCTCGAGAAGAATGCCATGAAGAAGATTCGCCAGCAGCTGGGCGATACGCTGGCTGCCTGAGCGGTGGCGCTCATCGCCTCCGCCACACGACGACGCCCCGGCCAAGGCCGGGGCGTCGTGCGTTGAAGGCGTTTACCAGCGACGCTCGCGAACAGGATGCACGCTCTTCGTCGGCAGTACCTTTGCGTGCTTCAGGCGGTCTGGGCGGCGGGGCGCAGAAGCTGGGCCGAGAGCAGAGCCCACTGGTCGTCCCAGTGCTCGGTGGGGCGGCGTTGGAAGTCGCTGCGCACGTACTGGGCGATACGCCCCTCGGCCTGGGCCATCAGCAGGTTGGCCGTCGCCGAGACGGGCAGGGTGGGGCGACGCCCTTCGCGCAGCTCGGCCTCGCGCAGCACCTGCTTGAGCTGGGTCTCCAGGCGCTCGAAGAGCTGGTGGATGCGTTGGCGCAGTCGCGCCGTCTCGCCGGTCAGCACGTCGCCATCGAGCAGTCTCGACAGGCCGGGGTTCTTCTCGGCGAAGGCGAGGAGCAGGGTGAGAATCTGGCCGCAGCGCGACACGGCATCGGGGGCCTCCTCGAGAATGCGCGTGATGCGCTCGAACAGGGTCTCCTCGATGAAGGCGATCAACCCTTCGAACATGCGTGCCTTGCTGGGAAAATGGCGATAGAGCGCGGCCTCGGAAACGCCCACCTGGCGGGCCAGTGCCGCGATGGTGATGCGTTTGCCGCTGTCTTCCTCCAGCATCAGCGCGAGCGCCTGAAGGATCTGCTCGCGGCGGCTGGGTGGGTGAGTTTCCTGCGTCATGTCGTTCGGTTCTTTTATGGGTATCGTTGCATCCTAATGGGCGCCCGGCGGCAGCGCAAAAAAGCGGCTCCGGGAGCGGCGGCTCAATCGGGGAGGTCCTCGCGACGCTCGTCGGTAATCAGAGTGCCTACCCCGGCATTGGTGAATATTTCCAGCAGGGTGGCGTGAGGCACGCGCCCATCGATGATGTGGGCGCTCGCCACACCGCCTTTCACGGCCTCCAGGGCGCAGCGGATCTTGGGCAGCATGCCGCCGTGGATGGTGCCGTCGGCGATCAGGGCATCCACCTGGGCGGTGGTGAGCCCGGTGAGCACCTGGCCGGCGGCATTCATCAAACCGGCCACGTTGGTCAGCAGCATCAGCTTCTCGGCGCCGAGCGCCTCGGCCACCTTGCCGGCCACCAGGTCGGCGTTGATGTTGTAGCTGCGGCCGTCGGCATCGACGCCGATGGGGGCGATCACCGGAATGAAGTCGCGCGCGGCGAGCATCTCGATCAGCTCGGTGGAGATATGCTCGACCTCGCCGACGTGGCCGATGTCGATGATCTCGGGGGCGGTCATTTCCGGGGTCTGGTGCTCCACACGGAGCTGGCGGGCACGGATCTGGGCGCCGTCCTTGCCGGTCAGGCCGATGGCCTTGCCGCCGCACTGGTTGATCAGGTTGACGATGCCCTTGTTGACCAGCCCGCCGAGCACCATCTCGACGACATCCATGGTCTCGGCGTCGGTGACGCGCATGCCGCCCACGAAGCGCGACTCGATCTTGAGCTTCTCCAGCAGTTCGCCGATCTGCGGGCCGCCGCCGTGCACCACTACCGGATTGATGCCCACTTCCTTCATCAGCACCATGTTGCGGGCGAAGGAGTCGATCAGGGTGTCTTCGGTCATGGCGTTGCCGCCGTACTTGACGACCACGGTCTTGCCGGAGAAGCGCTGGATGTAGGGCAGTGCCTCGGAGAGTACCTCCACCACCAGCCGGGGGTCGCGGGTCTGTTCGGTCATCGGGTTTCCTCGTCTCTTGCCACCGCAGTGGGACTGCGGCGGGCGGTCGATCCCGGCGCTTCAGAGCGCCACATCGAGTTCCGGTGCCGCTGCCGTCAGGGCGGCGACGAAGCGGCTGCGCACGCGCTCGAGCGCTGCCTCGTCCTTGCCCTCGAAACGCAGTACCAGCACCGGAGTGGTGTTGGAGGCGCGGCACAGCCCCCAGCCGTCGGGGTAGTCGACGCGGATGCCGTCGAGAGTGGTCTTCACGCCGGTTTCGCCGAAGTCGCCCTCGCGGGCGAGCTTGTCCACCAGCTCGAACTTGGTCTCGTCGCTGACCGGCACGTTGATTTCGGGGGTGCCGATGTCCTGCGGGAAGCGCGCGAAGAAGGCGTCGGCGTCGACGGTCTGCTTCGACAGGATTTCCAGCAACCTGGCCGCAGCGTAGAGCCCGTCGTCGAAGCCGTACCAGCGCTCCTGAAAGAAGATGTGGCCGCTCATCTCGCCGGCAAGGGCCGCGCCGGTTTCCTTCATGCGTGCCTTGATCAGCGAGTGGCCGGTACGCCACATCTCGGGCTCGCCGCCGGCTGCATCGATCACCTGGGCCAGGTTGCCGGTGCACTTGACGTCGAAGATCACTCGAGCGCCGGGGTTGCGTGCCAGCATGTCCTCGGCGAAGGCCATCAGTAGGTGGTCGGGGTAGATCAGTGCACCGCTCGGGGTGACCACGCCCAGGCGGTCGCCGTCGCCATCGAAGGCCAGGCCGATGTCGGCATCGCTCTCCTGCACCGTGCGGATGAGGTCCTGGAGGTTCTCGGGCTTTCCCGGGTCCGGGTGGTGGTTGGGGAAGGTGCCGTCGATCTCGGCGAACAGCGGTATCGTTTCGGCGCCGAGCGCCGCGATGAGTCGTGGACCCAACTCGCCGGCCACGCCGTTGCCGCAGTCAACCACCGCCTTGAGGGGGCGGGTCAGCTTGACGTCGCCGAGGATGCGTTCGAGGTAGGCGTCGCGCACGTCCTCCTGGCGCACCTCGCCTTCGCCCTCGGCCAGGTCGCCTTCCTCGAGCCGGCGATGCAGGTCGGTGATCGCCGCGCCGGAGAGCGTCTCGCCATCCAGCACGATCTTGAATCCGTTGTAGTCCGGCGGGTTGTGGCTGCCGGTGACCATCACCCCCGAGGTGGTTCCCTCGAGCCAATGCGTGGCGAAGTAGAGCACTGGGGTGGGGACCCTGCCGATGTCGATGACGTCGCGCCCGGCGGCTGTGAGGCCGCGCACCAGGGCGTCTTCGAGTCGCGGGCCGGAGAGGCGGCCGTCGCGGGCCACGACGACGGTGGATTCGCCGCGGGCGGCGGCTTCGCTGCCGATGGCGCGGCCGATTCGCTCGACCCCTGCCTCGGTCAGAGTGTCGTCGACGATGCCGCGAATGTCATAGGCGCGAAAGATGGAAGCCGGAACCTGACTCATGGCGTTTCCTTGGCGATCGATGGTGATGAGAAACCGGGGCGAAGGGCGTCAACGGCGTCCCGAGCTGCCGAAGCCGCCGGCACCGCGCCGGCTGGCGTCGAAGTCCTCGACGACCCGGAGTTCGGCCTGGACCACCGGAACCAGCACATACTGCGCCAGGCGTTCGAAGGGTTCCAGTACGAAGGGGCGGTCGCCGCGGTTCCAGGTGGAGATCATCAGCTCGCCCTGGTAGTCGGAATCGATCAGTCCCACCAGATTGCCGAGCACGATGCCGTGCTTGTGGCCGAGGCCCGAGCGCGGCAGGATCATGCCGGCCAGGCCCGGGTCGCCGATGTGCACGGCGAGCCCCGTGCGCACCAGCTCGCACTGTCCGGGCTGCAGCGTCAGCGGAGCATCGAGCAGGGCGTGTAGATCCATGCCGGCGGAACCGGTCGTGGCATAGCGTGGCAGGAAGTCGGCCATGCGCTCGTCGAGCAGCTTGACGGCGAGCAGTGGAGTGGGCACGACGGCATGTGAGTCGGGCATTGGCGGCTCCAGACAAGGAGGGTGGGAAGGTGGCTAGTGGGCGGCAGTGGCTCGGCGCCGTTCCAGGGCGCGTTCGATGACGGCACGGGCGAGCGCTGACTTGGGCTGGGGCGGCAGGACCTCGCCTCCGTCGCCGTCGGCGTCGCGCCACAGCAGCAGGGCGGCATTGTCGTCGGCACCGAAGCCCAGCCCCGCGGCGGAGACGTCGTTGGCGACGATCATGTCGAGGCCCTTGCGGTTCAGCTTGTCCCGCGCGTAAGCCTCGAGGTCGCGGGTCTCGGCAGCGAAGCCGACCACGAAGGGACGGTCGGGGCGCGCCGCCACCTCGGCGACGATGTCGGGATTCTCGATCAGCCGCAGAGTCAGGCCCGTTTCGCCATCACGCTTCTTGAGCTTGTGCTCGGCCGGGCTTTCGGCGCGGTAGTCGGCCACGGCGGCACAGCCGATGAACAGATCGCACTCGCCGGCCAACCGCTGGGCGGCCTCGTGCATCTCGCGGGCCGTCTCCACGTCGAGGCGTTCCACCCCTGGGGGAGTGGCCAGCGCCACCGGGCCGCTGATCAGGGTGACGCGAGCCCCTTGGGCGGCAGCGGCCGTGGCCAGCGCATAGCCCATCTTGCCGGAGCTGTGATTGGAGAGGTAGCGCACCGGATCGAGCGGTTCGCGGGTCGGGCCGGCAGTGATCACCACGTGGAAACCCGCAGCGGCATGCGAACCCGTCGTCGGATCGAGATCGCCGAGCGCCGATACGATGGCTTCGGGTTCGAGCATGCGCCCGGGGCCGGTGTCGCCGCAGGCTTGGTCGCCGCTGTCAGGGCCCAGCAGTCGCCAGCCGTCGGCAATGAGCTGGTCGGCGTTGCGCTGGGTCGCCGGATGGCGCCACATCGCCTGGTTCATGGCCGGTGCCATGATCCGCTCTGCGTCGCTTGCCAGGCATAGGGTGGTGAGGAGGTCGTCGGCCTGGCCGGTGGCCAGCCGCGCCATCAGGTCGGCGGTGGCCGGAGCGATCAGGATGGTGTCGGCCCAGCGTGCCAGCTCGATGTGTCCCATGCCGGCTTCGGCGTCGGGGTCGAGCAGCGAAGTACGAACCGCCTCACCGGTGAGCGCCTGAAGGGTCAAGGGGGTGATGAAGGCCTGGGCGCCTTCGGTCATGACCACGCGGACTTCGGCACCCGCCTGCCTGAGCAGGCGAGCGAGCATGGCACTCTTGTAGGCGGCGATGCCGGCGCTGATGCCGAGCAGGTAACGCCGCCCGGCGTGCCGGTTGGCGGAGGAAAAAGAGGACGACATGACGGCTTCCCGCGCTGGAATCCAGCCATCTACCTTACCACCCTGGCGAATGTCGCGCAGCCGCGGTGTGACGTTGGCCGAGCGGCTACACTGGTGGATGCGGCGGGAATGCCGTGAGGCGGTCTCGCAACGCTGAAGCCATCATCGAGAAGGAGACAGGGATGTCGATTCGCGACTGGCCGGAGGGCGAGCGCCCCCGGGAAAAACTGCTGGCGCTGGGGGCCGAGGCGCTTTCCGATGCCGAGTTGCTGGCGATCTTTCTGCGCGTGGGCGTGGCCGGTCGCTCGGCGGTGGACCTGGCTCGCGATCTGCTTCTCGAGTTCGGCGGCCTGCGCCAGTTGCTCGAGGCCGATCGCGAGCGTTTCTGTGCAGCCAGGGGCATGGGCAGCGCCAAGTTCGTTCAGTTGCAGGCGACGCTGGAGCTGTCGCGGCGTCACCTGGCGAGCCAGCTGGCCCGGGGCGATGCACTGACCTCGCCGACCCTGGTGCGGGCCTACCTGGCCTCCCAGTTGCGTCACCTGGGCCATGAGGAGTTCGCCGCGCTGTTTCTCGACACCCAGCATCGGGTCATCCGCTTCGAGTCGCTGTTCCGCGGTACCCTGGACAGTGCTTCCGTCTACCCTCGGGAGGTGGCGCGCCGGGCGCTGGAGCTGGGAGCCGGAGCGGTTATCTTCGCCCACAATCACCCGTCCGGCGTTGCCGAGCCCAGCGGAGCCGACCGGCGCATCACCGAGCGGCTCCGCGAGGCACTCGCGCTGTTCGAAATTCGGGTGCTGGATCATTTCGTGGTCGGGGATGGGGAGGTGGTGTCGTTCGCCGAACGCGGCTGGCTTTAGACCGCCTCTTCGATCTGTCCCCGTCATGCCCAACTGCGATTCCCCTAAGTCTTTGCGGATGGACTTGCCTGTAAGGGGGCGCTCTGGTATAAAGTGCAGCCTTTGAATTCCCTTGGGTCAAATCACAACGGGGTCGTTCCCGGTTTGCCCGACAGGTTTTGAACACTCAGGTCGCGAATGCTCATGTCGCGAATACCTGGCCAAGCGGTTGGAGGCTCCCATGTCCAAAGTATGTCAGGTTACCGGCAAGCGCCCGGTGACTGGTAACAACGTTTCACACTCCCAGCGCAAGACGCGTCGTCGCTTCTTGCCCAATCTGCACTCCCACCGCTTCTGGGTGGAGTCGGAGAACCGCTTCGTCAAGCTGCGCGTTTCCTCCAAGGGCATGCGCATCATCGACAAGAAGGGCATCGAGGCGGTGCTCAGCGACATTCGCAAGCGCGGCGAAGCCGTCTAAGTCAAGCGTTCACCTGAGGGAGAGCAGTCATGCGCGACAAGATCAGAATGGTGTCCAGCGCCGGTACCGGCCACTTCTACACCACCGACAAGAACAAGCGGAACACTCCGGACAAGCTCGAGATGAAGAAGTTCGACCCGGTGGTCCGCAAGCACGTGATGTACAAGGAAGCCAAGATCAAGTAACGCTTGATGGCATCCTTCCGCAGGTAGCGAGACCTGTCCCTGAACCCGGCCCTGAGGTCGGGTTCTTGCGTATCGACGGACGAGACCATGCCCGAGCTACCCGAAGTCGAGACCACCCGCCGCGGCATCGCTCCTCACGTGGAGGGGCGCGAGGTCGTCGAGGTGATCGTGCGCGAGCCGCGTCTGCGCGTGCCGGTACCGGCCGACCTCGTCGACCGGCTGGTGGGAGCTCGCCTGGGACCGCTCGGCCGGCGCGCCAAGTACCTGCTGGTGCCCGTCGAGAGCGACGAGCCCGGTACGCTGCTGTGGCACCTGGGCATGTCCGGCAGCCTGCGCATCGCGCGCCTGGGCGAGTTGCCGCGCAAGCACGATCACCTCGACCTGGTGCTCGGCGACGGCGGCATCCTGCGCTACCACGATCCGCGTCGCTTCGGCTTCGTCGACTGGCTGACCGGCAGCGTGGGGGTCGACCGCCGGCTGGCGCGGCTGGGGCCGGAGCCACTGTCCGAGTCTTTCGACGGTGAGCGGCTCTACCGTCTGTCGCGCGGACGCCGCCTTGCCGTCAAGCCCTTCGTGATGGACAGTGCCGTGGTGGTCGGCGTGGGCAACATCTATGCTGCCGAGGCGCTGTTCCTGGCCGGCATCGATCCGCGACGCAGTGCCGGGCGTGTCTCGCTGGCGCGTTATCACCGCCTTGCCGCGGCGGTGAAGGAGGTGCTGGCCGCCGCCATCACGCAAGGCGGAACGACCCTGCGAGACTTCGTCGGCGGTACCGGCGAGCCGGGCTATTTCAAGCAGCGCCTCAACGTCTATGGCCGTGCCGGCGAGGCCTGTCGGCGTTGCGGCGACGAGCTGCGGCTGGTGACGCTCGGCCAGCGAGCCAGCGTCTTCTGTGCCCGCTGCCAGACCTGACCCCTTTTCTGCGAGATGGATCATGACCCAAGCGCTGCGTCTGAAGAAGAATGCCGACCGCCGACTCAAGGCCGGCCATCTGTGGCTCTACTCCAACGAGATCGATACCGACGCCACGCCGCTCAAGGACTTCGAGCCGGGGGCTCAAGCGCTGGTGGAAGCGGCCGGCGGCAAGCCGTTGGGCATCGCTTACGTCAACCCCCACTCGCTGATCTGCGCGAGGGTGGTCTCGCGCGACCCGAGCGTGCGGCTGGATCGTTCGCTGCTGGTGCACCGCTTCAACCAGGCACTGGCGCTGCGCGAGCGGCTCTATGCGAAGCCCTTCTACCGGCTGGTTCACGGCGAAGGCGATCTGCTGCCGGGTCTGGTGGTCGACCGTTTCGATGACGTGGTCGTCGTGCAGCTCAATACGCTGGGCATGGAGCGTCTCGGCGAGGAGGTCGTGGCCGCCCTCGACAAGGTGCTCGCACCGCGTGTCATCGTCTTCAAGAACGACTCCTCGGGACGGCGCCAGGAGCGGCTCGAGGCGAGCGTCGAGGTGGTCAAGGGCTCGCTCGACGGGCCGGTACTGATGGAGGAGAACGGCGTACGCTTCGCGGTACCGGTGCTCGACGGCCAGAAGACCGGCTGGTTCTACGACCATCGCCCCAACCGTGCCTGGCTCAACGCCCTGGTGCCCGGCAAACGGGTCCTCGACGTGTTCAGCTACGTCGGGGGCTGGGGCGTGCAGGCGGCGGCTCATGGCGCCTCGGAAGTGCTGTGCGTGGACGCCAGCGTCCCGGCGCTGGAGCGGGTGTCCGAAAATGCCGCGCTCAATGGCCTGCACGAACGGGTGGCGGTGGGCGAGGGCGACGCTTTCGAGGCCCTGTCGGCACTTCGCGCTGAGGGTGAGCGCTTCGACGTGGTGATCCTCGACCCTCCCGCCTTCATCAAGAAGCGCAAGGACATCGCCAGCGGAGAGCGCGCCTACTCACGGCTCAACCGCGAAGCGATGCGCCTGCTGGGGCGCGATGGCCTGCTGCTATCGGCATCGTGCTCCATGCACCTGGCCCCCGAGCGTCTCGTGGAGGTGGTACGCGGGGCCGTGCGCCATCAGGACCGTCACGGTCAGGTGATCTTTCAGGGCCATCAGGCGGGGGATCATCCGGTGCATCCGGCGATTCCCGAAACCGCCTACCTGAAGGCGCTGGGCGTCAGGGTGTTTCGGGACTAGCAGGGGAACGCCGGCGCTCGCTGCCGGCTCTACGCCCATGAATGACTTTTCCTACGTTCGCGTTTTCGCCCACTCCAATGCACTGCTGGTCAGTCATGTGGGGAATCTGCTCGAGGCAGCCGGCATTCCTGTCGAGCGGCACAATCTGGCGCTCGGCGGCGGTGCCGGCGAGCTGCCGCTGACCGAGTGCGAACCGCAAATCTGGGTGGCGCCGCACAATTACGAACGCGCAGAGGCCCTGATCCACGCCGCCATGACGGGCATCAGCGGGGCTCCGGGGTGGACCTGCCCCGGCTGCGGCGAGGCGCTGGAGGGGGCGTTCGATACCTGTTGGCGCTGTGGCACGCCGAGAGCCTGACTCCACCAGGATCGATCCAGCCAAGGAGAGCGCCATGTCGCAGGCGTGGGACCTTCCCGATCCGTTCGTCATCGAACTCACGGTGGCCGCGTCGGCCATCGACGAATATGGGCATGCCAATAACGCCGAGTATCTGCGCTGGGTCGAACGGGTGAGCTGGGCCCACTCGGAGCACCTGGGGCTCGACCTGGCGCGCTACCGCGAGCTGGACCGCGCCATGGCGGTGCATCGTCACGAACTCGACTACCTGGCCCCGGCCTTTCAGGGAGAGCGCCTGCAACTGGCGACGTGGATCGTCGGCTGCGATGGCCGCCTCACCCTGACTCGGCGCTTCCAGCTGATACGTTCTGCCGACGACCGTACTCTGCTGCGAGCTCGTACACGCTTCGCCTGCATCGAACTCTCCAGCGGTCGGCCGCGGCGCCTCCCCGAGGAATACGTTGCCATCTACGGCGGTGCGCGCATTGCCGAGTGAGGCTGTGTTTTTTTTGTCAGCCTTTTTTCTTTCGATACGATTTTCTGATGTGAATTTGATATTTGGAGTTTGTTACCGTTTTTCGTTTTGGCTCCTTCATGTTTTGACTGCCTGTGCTGTAATGCGCGTGTTCCCATCTAACAACACGCAGCAGATGCTCAGGAGGTACCCATGCAGATCGCCGTCCCGAAGGAAATCAAGAACCATGAATATCGCGTCGCCCTGACCCCCACGGGCGCACGCGAGCTGGTGGCACGTGGCCATCGAGTGACCGTGCAGGCCGGTGCCGGCGAAGGTGCGGGCTTCCCCGATGCCGCCTACGAAGCGGCCGGCGCGGCGCTGGAAGCCGACGTGGCCAAGGTGTGGGACGCCGCCGAGCTGATCCTCAAGGTCAAGGAGCCGCAATCCGAGGAGGTCGCGCGCCTGAAGGCCGGCCAGACGCTGTTCACCTACCTGCACCTCGCCGCCGAGGAGCGCCTGACCCGCGGCCTGATGGCCAGCGGTGCTACCTGCATCGCCTACGAAACCATCACCGACCGCCAGGGCGGTCTGCCGCTGCTGGCGCCGATGAGCACCGTGGCCGGGCGCATGGCCATCCAGGCGGGCGCCCACAGTCTGGAGAAGGCTCAGGGCGGATCCGGCGTGCTGCTGCCCGGCGTGCCCGGCGTGGCTCCGGCCAAGGTGGCGGTGATCGGCGGCGGTGTGGTGGGCGAGAACGCCGCCCGCATGGCGCTGGGCCTGGGCGCCGAGGTGACGGTGCTGGACAAGTCGATCCCGCGGCTGGAGACCCTCGACGACCGTTACCAGGGGCGCATGAAGACGGTGTTCTCCACTGCCGATGCCATCGACGAGGCGGTGCGCGAGAGCGACCTGATCGTTGGCGCGGTGCTGATTCCCGGCGCTGCCGCGCCCAAGCTGATCACCCGCGCCATGCTCGCCGACATGAAGCCCGGCAGCGTGCTGGTGGACGTGGCCATCGACCAGGGCGGCTGCTTCGAGACCAGCCGTGCCACCACCCACGCCGAGCCGACGTACATCGTCGACGGCGTCGTCCACTACTGCGTGGCCAACATGCCGGGCGCCGTGGCGCGCACGTCCACTCAGGCGCTGACCAATGCCACCATGCCCTACGTCATCGCCCTGGCCGACAAGGGCTGGAAGCAGGCGCTGGCCGACGATGCCCACTTCCTGCCCGGGCTCAACGTCCACGACGGCCAGGTCACCTACCGGGCCGTGGCCGAAGCTTTCGACCTTGAGAGCGTCGATCCCGCGCGCCTGGTGAGCTAATCACTCAGCACCTAGGCATCCCACTGTGGCGAGCGGCGCCGGGGATAGGCCGCAGTGGAGGTCCGATGCCATGGGTGAGGAGCACTGCTCCGAACGGGCTGGCCATGGATGGCCAGCCCCGGTCCTGCAAGCGGAGCAGGATGCGAGAGCGAAGCAGGGCATCGGTAGCGCCCAGGGATGGATTTACAGCGCCTCCACGGAGGCCTGTCGCCGGGAAAGCCGCGGGGGACCGCATCTGGCTAGGTCGCCTTGACCGTCCCCTCGCGTTACCATAGCGGGCATTTCCGATCAGCAGAGTCCGCTTTCCATGAGTGCAGCTTCCCAGAAGACACGCGTTCTCACCGGCATCACCACCACCGGCACGCCCCACCTGGGCAACTACGTCGGCGCCATCAAGCCCGCCATCGCGGCCAGCCAGGATCCCAGCGTCCAGTCCTACTACTTCCTCGCCGACCTGCACGCCCTGATCAAGTGCCAGGATCCCAAGCGCGTGCAGGCGTCACGCCTGGAGATCGCCGCCACCTGGCTGGCGCTGGGCCTGGATACCGACAACGCTATCTTCTACCGCCAGTCGGACATTCCCGAGATCCCCGAGCTCACCTGGTTGCTCTCCTGCGTCTGCGCCAAGGGGCTGATGAACCGCGCCCACGCCTACAAGGCGGCGGTGGCGGAGAACGAGGCCGCCGGCAACCAGGATCCCGACAAGGGCATCACCATGGGCCTGTTCGGCTACCCGGTACTGATGGCCGCCGATATCCTGATGTTCAACGCCCACAAGGTGCCGGTGGGTCGTGACCAGATACAGCACATCGAGATGGCGCGTGACATCGCCGGTCGCTTCAACCATCTCTACAAGGGCGACTACTTCGCCTTGCCCGAGGCGGTGGTGGACGACGACGTGGCGACCCTGAACGGCCTCGATGGGCGCAAGATGTCCAAGAGCTACAACAACACCATCCCGCTGTTCGTGTCCGAGAAGAAGCTGCTCAAGCTGATTCGCAAGATCAAGACCAACTCGCTGGAACCCGGCGAACCCAAGGATCCCGACACCTGTACGCTGTTCCAGATCTATGCTGCCTTCGCCACTCGCGAGCAGCGCGAGGCGATGCGCGCGGAATACGCGGCGGGCATTGGCTGGGGCGAGGCCAAGAACCGCGTGTTCGACTACCTCAACGAGCACCTCAGGGAGCCCAGGGAGCGCTACCAGGCGCTGCTGGAAGATCCGGGGCATATCGAGGCGGTACTGATGAAGGGCGCCGAACGGGCCCGGGCCCAGGCGGCACCCACCATGGATCGCCTGCGTCAGGCGGCGGGCCTCGGTCGTTTCGTCTGACTCTGCGGGTGGTACCCACCCATGCTGCGGGCGCCCTTGGGCGCCCGCTGGCATTGCGTTACCGCTCGTTATTCCTTTAGAGAATTGATATCTTTTTTTAAATGCTTTTACGTGCTTTGCCTCGATGGTTATCCTGCCGGTCAATCGGGCACTAGCCCTTGACGACTTCAGGAGGACACCGTGAGTGAACTCGCCCTGACCCAGCGCCCCCGCCTTTCCGTACCTGCCATGGCAGCAGGCGCTCTGCTGCTGGGCGCCCTGGCCGTGGGTGCCGCCTTTGGCGCGCGCATCGGTTGGCTGATGGTGGTCGGCGGTCTGTTCGGCATGGTGCTTTACCATGCCGCCTTCGGCTTCACCGCGGCCTGGCGGGTATTCATCGTCGAGCGTCGCGGGCGCGGCCTGCGTGCGCAGATGGTGATGCTGGCCATCGCCGTGTTGCTATTCTTTCCCGCTCTGGGTGCCGGCAGCCTGTTCGGCCAGTCGGTCTACGGTTTCGTGGCGCCCATTGGCGTCTCGGTGGTGGTCGGTGCCTTTCTGTTCGGCGTGGGCATGCAACTGGGCGGTGGCTGCGCCTCCGGCACTCTGTTCACCGCCGGCGGCGGCAACGCGCGCATGCTGATCACTCTGCTGTTCTTCATCGTCGGTTCGCTGATCGGCACGGCTCACTTCAGCTGGTGGCAGAGCCTGCCGGCGTTTCGTCCCGTCTCGCTGGTCGGCGAATTCGGCGCTGGCGGCGGTATCGTCGTGAGTCTGGCGCTGTTCGCCGCCATTGCCGCCTTCACCGTACTGATGGAAAAGCGCCGTCATGGTCAGCTGGAGCAGGCGCCGCGTATCGACGCCGGCAACCGGCGCTGGCTGACCGGCCCCTGGCCGCTGCTGGCCGGTGCGGTGGCACTGGCGCTGCTCAACTTCGCGACCCTGGCCCTGGCCGGCCGGCCCTGGGGCATCACCTCGGCCTTCGCGCTGTGGGGGGCCAAGGGGTTCGAGTTCCTGGGCGGCGACGTCTCCGCCTGGGGCTACTGGCAGTCGCCCGGCAATGCTGCTGCCCTGCAGAACAGCGTATGGAGCGACATCACCACGGTGATGAACGTCGGCATCATGGTGGGCGCCCTGGTGGCGGCCTCGCTGGCCGGCAAGTTCGCTCCCAACTTTCGCATTCCGGCCAAGTCGGTGCTGGCTGCGGTGCTCGGCGGCATTCTGCTCGGTTACGGGGCGCGCCTGGCCTTCGGCTGCAACATCGGTGCCTACTTCAGCGGCATCGCCTCCGGCAGTCTGCATGGCTGGGTGTGGCTGGTGGCCGCCTTTGCCGGCAACATGCTGGGCGTCAAGCTGCGCCCGTTGTTCTTCGAGGGCGAGGCGGCTCGTCAGCCGGCCGCCAAGGGTTGCTGAGTGGCGAACCTGGCGAGCGTGCCGCGCCCCGGCTCCGGCCGGGGCGCCGCCGTTTCAGGCGTGGTAAAGTGTCGCACGAGGCGCCACTAGAGCGCCGAGACTGTGTCCGAAAGCTGGCTGCGCTCGCCGTCTTTCCAGGCACAGCCTACGGCACGTTCCAGTCACCGCATCGAGAGAAGAGATGACCACCGAACCCAAGCGTCCCCTCTACATTCCTTATGCCGGACCTCCGCTTCTGGAGATGCCACTGCTCAACAAGGGCAGTGCCTTCACCCGGGAGGAGCGCATCGAGTTCAACCTGATCGGCCTGCTGCCGCAGAATGTGGAGTCCATCGACGAACAGGTCGAGCGGGCCTACCGCCAGTACCAGCAGTGCCGGACCGACCTGGACAAGCACGTCTACCTGCGCGCCATTCAAGATGACAACGAGACCCTCTACTTTCGGCTGGTCTCGGAGCATCTGGCGGAGATGCTGCCGATCATCTACACGCCGACGGTCGGCAAGGCGTGCCAGGAGTTCTCGAACATCTATCGCAACCATCGCGGGCTGTTCGTCAGCTACACCGACCGCGAGTACATGGACGACATCCTGCGCAGCGCCACCAAGGACAACGTCAAGGTCATCGTCGCGACCGATGGGGAGCGCATCCTCGGCCTCGGCGATCAGGGCATCGGCGGCATGGGCATTCCCATCGGCAAGCTGGCTCTCTATACCGCCTGCGGCGGGATCAGCCCCGCCTATACCTTGCCGATCATGCTCGACGTGGGCACCAACAATCAGGCGTTACTGGACGATCCCATGTACATGGGCTGGCGGCATCCGCGCATCTCCCAGGAGGAGTACGATGCCTTCATGGCCGAGTTCATTGCGGCCGTGAAGCGGCGCTGGCCCAATGTGCTGCTGCAGTTCGAGGACTTCGCCCAGGCCAACGCCGTGCCCCTGCTGGAGCGCTACCGCAACGAACTGTGCTGCTTCAACGACGACGTTCAGGGTACCGCCTCGGTGGTCGTGGGTACCTTGATGGCGGCCTGCCAGGCTCGCGACGAGAGCATCGGCCAGCAGCGCGTGGTGTTCGTGGGTGCGGGGTCGGCCGGCTGCGGCATCGCCGAGCAGGTGGTGGTGGCCATGCAGGCCGAAGGTCTCTCCGAGAAGGAAGCCCGCAGTCGGGTGTTCATGGTCGACCGCGAAGGCTTGGTCACCGACGACCAGGCCTGGCTGCGCGATTTCCAGCGTCGTCTGGCCCACGATTCCGCCCTCACCGAGGGCTGGCAGGGGCAGGATCTGGTGGAAACGATCCGCCAGCTCGCGCCATCGGTACTGATCGGCGTCTGCGGCCGGCCGGGCATCTTCACCGAGGAAGTGGTGCGTACCATGCATGCCGGCTGTGAAATGCCAGTGATCATGCCGCTTTCCAACCCTACGTCCCAGGCCGAGGCGCTGCCGGAGGATGTCATCCGCTGGACCGAGGGGATGGCCCTGGTGGCGACAGGCAGCCCCTTCCCGCCTGTCGAGTATGAGGGACGCAAGATTCCCATCGCGCAGTGCAACAATGCCTACATTTTCCCGGGGATCGGCCTCGGCGTGGTGGCCGCCGGCGCGCGCCGGGTGACGGACGACATGCTGATGACCGCTTCACGTGCCCTGGCCCGGGAAGCGCCCATCGTCAAGGAGGGAAAGGGGGCGCTGCTACCGCCGTTGGGCAAGATTCGCGAGCTTTCCAAGGCCATCGCCTTCGACGTGGCAGCACAAGCCCAAGGCGAGGGAGTGGCGCTGAAGACAGATGGCATCAAGCTGCGTGCGGCCATCGAGCGCAACTGCTGGACGCCGGAGTATCGGCGCTATCGCCGACGGTCGTTCTAGACCGCGAGCCACGGGCTTCGAGCTAGAATGCTGCCCGAAGCCCGAAGCCCGAAGCCCGAAGCCCGAAGCCCGAAGCCCGAAGCCCGAAGCCCGAAGCCCGAAGCCCGAAGCCCGAAGCCCGAAGCCTACGCTAAAAGAAGGCCCCGCGTCGGCGGGGCCTTTCACTGCAGCGCTGATGCGGGTTTCAGGCCGTCCCGTCAGGCCGAGCCGATCATCTTGCGCAGCACATAGTGGAGGATGCCGCCGTGGCGGTAGTACTCCAGCTCGTTGGCGGTGTCGATGCGGCACAGCGCCTCGATCTTCTTCTCGCCCTTGTCGGAGGCGATGGTCACCGTGACCCTGCCGCCGGGGGTGAGCTCGCCGAGCCCCGTGATGGAAATCCGCTCGTCGCCGGTGAGGCCGAGCGTCTTGCGGCTCTCGCCCTCGGGGAACTGCAGCGGCACCACGCCCATGCCGATCAGGTTGGAACGGTGGATGCGCTCGTAGGATTCGGCCAGCACGGCGCGCACGCCGAGCAGTCGAGTGCCCTTGGCGGCCCAGTCGCGGGAAGAGCCGGTGCCGTACTCCTTGCCGGCGATCACCACCAGCGGCGTGCCCTCCTGCTGATACCTCATGGCGGCGTCGTAGATGGCCATCTGCTCGCCGCTGGGCACGTGGCGGGTCTCGCCGCCGACCACGCCATCGAGCATCTCGTTCTTGATGCGCACGTTGGCGAAGGTGCCGCGCATCATCACCTCGTGGTTGCCGCGCCGCGAACCGTAGGAGTTGAAGTCCACCGGCTTGATGCCTCGCTCCTGCAGGTAGCGCCCGGCGGGGCTGTCGGGCTTGATGGCGCCGGCCGGCGAGATGTGGTCGGTGGTCACCGAGTCGCCCAGCATGGCCAGGATGCGAGCATCCTCGACGTCCTCCACCGGGTTGGGCGTCTTGCCCATGCCCTCGAAGAAGGGCGGGTGCTGAATGTAGGTGGAGTCAGCCGACCACTGGTACACCTGGCTCTGCGGTACGTCGATGGCCTTCCACACTTCGTCGCCGTCGAAGACTTCCGCATACTCCTTGCGGAACATCTCGGTGTTGACCTGTTCCACGGCCTGAGCGATTTCTGCTTGAGAGGGCCAGATGTCCTTGAGATAGACCGGCTGACCGTGACGGTCGGTGCCGATGGGGTCGCGCGCCAAGTCGACCTGGACGTTGCCGGCCAGTGCGTAGGCGACCACCAGAGGCGGCGAGGCCAGCCAGTTGGTCTTGACCAGCGGATGGACGCGGCCCTCGAAGTTGCGGTTGCCCGAGAGCACCGAGGCCACGGTGAGATCGCCGTTCTCGATGGCTTCCTCGATCGGGCCGGCCAGCGGGCCGGAGTTGCCGATGCAAGTGGTGCAGCCGTAGCCCACCAGGTTGAATCCCAGGGCGTCGAGGTCGTCTTGTACGCCGCCGGCGGCCAGGTAGTCGGTCACCACCTTGGAGCCCGGCGCCAGCGAGGTCTTGACCCAGGGTTTGGTGGCCAGCCCCTTCTCGCGGGCCTTTCTCGCCACCAGGCCGGCGGCCATCATCACGCTGGGATTGGAAGTGTTGGTACAGGAGGTGATGGCGGCGATCACCACGGCTCCCGGGTTGAGACGAAAAGCTTCGCCGTCGAGATCGACGTCCTGGCTGTCATGGTGGTCGTAGCTTTCATCGATGCCCACGGCGGTCTGCCCGCCTTCGGACATCAGTTTGCCGTTCTCGGTGGAAGAGAGCGGCTTGCCGTCGTCTTCCATCACCTTGGCGAAGGCGGTTTTCATGTCCTTCAGGGCGACGCGGTCCTGGGGACGCTTGGGGCCGGCCAGGCTGGCTTCCACCTCGTTCATGTCCAGCGCCAGTGTGTCGCTGAAGATCGGCTCGTCGCCGGGGTCGCGCCATAGCCCCTGGGCCTTGCTGTAGGCTTCCACCAGCTCGACCTGAGCGTCGTCGCGACCGGTCAGGCGCAGGTAGGTGAGGGTTTCGTCGTCCACCGGGAAAAAACCGCAGGTCGCACCGTACTCGGGGGCCATGTTGGCGATGGTGGCGCGGTCGGCCAGCGGCAGATCCTTCAGGCCATCGCCGTAGAATTCGACGAACTTGCCGACCACGCCCTTC
This sequence comes from Billgrantia gudaonensis, assembly GCF_900100195.1. Classification (GTDB taxonomy): domain Bacteria; phylum Pseudomonadota; class Gammaproteobacteria; order Pseudomonadales; family Halomonadaceae; genus Halomonas; species Halomonas gudaonensis. The sequence continues at coordinate 323,824 of NZ_FNES01000003.1, read as the reverse complement.
TTGCGAAGCATCTCGGTGACGGTCAGCACCAGGTCGGTGGCGGTGATGCCTTCACGCAGCTTGCCGGTGAGCTTGAAGCCCACTACCTCGGGAATCAGCATCGACACCGGCTGGCCGAGCATGGCGGCCTCGGCTTCGATGCCGCCCACGCCCCAGCCCAGCACGCCCAGGCCGTTGATCATGGTGGTGTGGGAGTCGGTGCCGACCAGGGTATCGGGATAGGCGTAGGTCTTGCCGTCCACTTCCTTGGTCCATACCGTCCGGCCCAGGTATTCGAGGTTGACCTGGTGACAGATGCCGGTACCCGGCGGCACCACGCGGAAGTTGTCGAAGGCTTCCTGGCCCCAGCGCAGGAACTCGTAGCGCTCGCGATTGCGTTCCATCTCGATGGCCACGTTGTCCTTGAACGCCGTGGGGTTGCCGTACTTGTCGACCATCACCGAGTGGTCGATGACCAGGTCTACCGGTGACAGCGGATTGATGCGCGCCGGGTCTTCGCCGAGTTTCTCGACCGCTGCACGCATCGAAGCGAGATCCACGACCCCGGGCACGCCGGTGAAATCCTGCATCAATACCCGCGCGGGGCGATAACCGATCTCGCGGTCGGAGTGACCCTGCTGCTGCCAGTCGACCAGCGCTTGCATGTCTTCTCGGGATACGCTGTCGTCATCGGCGAAGCGCAGCTGGTTCTCCAGCAGGATCTTCAGTGTCTTGGGCAGTCGCTCGATGTCGCCCAATGCGGCGGCAGCCTTGGGCAGGCTGTAGTAGTGGTAGTCGGTACCGCCGGCTTGCAGTGTGTCGAGAGTATCGGGGGTGGGATCGTTGCTCATTGCTGTCCTCCTTTGCGGCCTCGCCTTGGGAGAGTGGACGAACCTTCCTGGCGCCACCATTAACACATGGTCATGATCGTTGGCATTTTCAAGCAAGGATGGGACCGTGCCGGTCGCTAGCGACGACACCGCGCGCCGTACTGAACTACAGTGGTGACGATAGGTGCGGCGATAGGAGTCCGTCATGCATGAGGAGTGGTTGGAAAGCCGAATGGTTCACTGCCCGTACTGTGACGCTCCCTTCGACCTGCTGGTCGACCTCTCTGGCGGCGACCAGCAGACGTGGGAGGATTGCCCGCACTGTTGTGCACCGATCCAGGTGCGCATCGCCGTCTCCTCGGTGGATGGGGACCTCGAAGAACTGACCCTTGGGCGTGACGACGAGGTGTTGTAGGGCGTCGAGCCCGGACCGGGAGGCTGATACAATAGCGGTCGTTTGCAGTCGCGATCGGCGTTAGGCGGCCATCCTGCAGATTCCGGCTGCCCTCTCGCCTTCCCGATGACCTTATCCGCGAGTCACGAGGTTTCTCATGAGCGAAGCGCGTCACGAACGCCTGATCATTCTCGGTTCCGGTCCGGCGGGTTACACTGCCGCCGTCTACGCGGCCCGTGCCAATCTCAAACCGCTGCTGATCACCGGCATGCAGGCGGGCGGCCAGCTCACCACCACCACCGACGTGGACAACTGGCCCGGTGACGATGCCGGCGTTCAGGGCCCGGAGCTCATGGAGCGCATGAAGCGCCATGCCGAGCGCTTCGACACCGAGGTGACGTTCGATCATATCCACGAGGTCGAGCTGCGCAGCCGCCCCTTCACGCTGCAGGGCGACAGCGGCACCTATACCTGTGATGCCCTGATCATTGCCACCGGCGCCAGTGCGCGCTACCTGGGGCTCGAATCGGAACAGCAGTTCATGGGGCAGGGAGTATCGGCCTGTGCGACCTGCGATGGCTTTTTCTATCGCAATCAGGAGGTGGTCGTGGTGGGCGGCGGCAACACGGCCGTGGAGGAGGCGCTCTACCTCTCCAACATTGCCTCCAAGGTGACCCTGGTGCATCGTCGCGACAGCCTGCGGGCCGAGAAGATCCTCCAGGACAAGCTGTTCGAGAAGGCCGAGAACGGCAATGTCGTGCTGGAGTGGAACCACACTCTCGACGAGGTGCTGGGCGATGACACCGGGGTGACCGGGGTGCGTCTCAAGTCGACCGAAACCGGCGAGACGAAGGAACTGGCGGTGCCGGGCGTGTTCATCGCCATCGGCCACAGCCCCAATACCGGCCTTTTCGAGGGCCAGCTCGAGATGCGCGGCGGCTACATCACCGTTCGGTCCGGCCTCGATGGCAATGCCACCGCCACCAGCGTGCCGGGCGTGTTCGCCGCCGGCGACGTCATGGACCATGTCTACCGTCAGGCGGTCACCTCCGCCGGCACCGGCTGCATGGCGGCGCTGGACGCCGAGCGTTATCTGGACGAGCTTTGACCGGGTTTCGGGCTAGGTTGTCTGCCCGCAGCCCGTAACTAATAATGCGGCGGCACCTCGTCCTCCGGGCGGGGTGTCGTCGTATCCGTCTCCTGCAGAGCCCGCTGCTGCTCGCGGAGCTTCTGCTGCATCAGCGCATTGAGCCGTTCGAGCTGGACGAGGCGCCGCTCCTGGGTGGCTACCGCCTGGTCCAGGGTGTCGAGCCAGTGCTCCTGGTAGGCGATGCGGCTTTCCAGGTCGTCCAGGCGGGTTGCCAGCCGGGCGGGCGATGGCTCATGGCTCGTGCTAGAATCGTCGCGCTGCCTGTCGCCGTTCACCGCGACAGGCTCAGTGGGCGGCGCGGTGCCATGCCGTGTCGTCATCGCAACTCCTATACCGTGTCGTTTCACCAACAAAAGCGAGCATTATCCATCCATGAATCGTAAGGTCATCCTTCGTTGCAGCCTCATCAGCCTGCTGTTGGCCGCGCCGGCCCCGCTGCTGATTGCCCTGTTCGTTCATCTTACCGGCGGCGATCTGGCGCGTCGTCTGTTCGCAAGCCTCGAGGTCGGCGGCATCGCCGTCGTCTACGTGGCCGCTGCGGCTGCCGTCTTCCTGCTGTTGCTGGTCGCCACTCTGGCAGTCAATGCCCTGACGCCGCAGTTGGCCAACATCGCCGAGGTCGAGAACGACGACCGCGAGATCGGCGAGGTCAAATGGTTCAACGTCAACAAGGGCTATGGGTTCATCAAGCGAGACAGCGGCGAGGATGTCTTCGTGCATTTCCGCGCCATTCGCGGCCGCGGCCATCGCACCCTGGCCGAAGGGCAGAAGGTACGCTATCACGTGATCGAGAATGAGCGCGGACTGCAGGCCGACGACGTCACCGTGATTACCTAGGAAAGCGGCTGCGTTCGGTCATACTGCGTCAAAAATCGAACTCAAAGTACTCATTGACTACCGCAAACTCCGTCTTTTCGTCGATTCTTGCCTTGTCTGACCTTCGCTCGCCGGCTTTCGCGAGAACGCCAGCCCCGCCACCTCAAGAGACAGCGCCCCGCCTCGAGCGGGGCGCTGTCATTTTCGGCTACCGGCCGGAGTCGGGCCAGTCGATCGCTCGCTCGGTGCCGTCGGGCAGCACCTGCCAGAAGCGGTCGGGATCGTCGCCAGGCTGCCAGCCACCCAGCGAGCAGCGGACCTCGCAGCCAAGCCGGGTGGCGGCGTCCCGGGCGCAGTCGGTGTCGCGCGGCCAGGGCGTGTGGGCGCTGTCGAACCACAGGCTGGCGAAACGGTCGGCAGCGTTCTCCACCAGTAGCACCGGGATGACGTGGCCTGCGTGGTGGCCGCGGGTCTTCCACCGATGGCGGCCGACACTGTGCAGCGGAGCGGCGTCAAGCAATTCCCCCAGCCAGGCGTTCAGGGGCTCCTGCGGTGCCTGGGCCAGGTATATCTCGATGTCCGGGTAGGGGATGTCGCTGGACGTCATGGCATTCTCTCGTCGTGTTCAGGGCTGGGCGCTGCCGTTGACGAACAGCTTGGTCAACACCGCCTCGTAGATACGGCTCAGGTCGTCGAGGTCGGCGGCATGGATGCGTTCATTGGCCTGATGAATGGTTGCGTTGCAGGGGCCGAGCTCGACTACCTGGCTGCCCAAGGTGGCAATGAAGCGCCCGTCCGAGGTGCCGCCGCTGGTCGAGAGCCGGGGCTGGCGCCCCATTACCGACTCGACGCCGTGCAGGGCCGCCTCCACCAGTTCGCCCTCGGCGGTGAGAAAGGGCTCGCCGTTGAGCGTCCAGTCGATGTGGTAGTCGAGCCCATGGGCGTCGAGAAGCGATGCGGTACGTGCCTGGAGTTCGCGGTGGGTCACCTCGGTGGAGAAACGGAAGTTGAACACCACCTCCACCTCACCGGGAATCACATTGGTGGCGCCGGTGCCGGCGCGGAAGTTGGAGATCTGGAAGCTGGTGGCGGGGAAGAAGGCGTTGCCCCCATCCCAGCACTCGTTCACCAGGGCGTTCAGTGCCGGCATGGCCTGGTGAATGGGGTTGCTCGCCAGGTGTGGGTAGGCCACGTGGCCCTGAGTGCCCTTGACGTGCAGCACTCCGCCCAGAGAGCCGCGGCGACCATTCTTGATCACGTCGCCAAGCGCCTCGCTCGACGAGGGTTCGCCCACGATGCAGTAATCGAGGCGTTCGTGACGCTCGCGCAAGTGTTCGACCACCGCACGGGTGCCGTCCACCGCCGGTCCTTCCTCATCGGAGGTGATCAGAAAGCCGATCTTGCCGTGGTGGTCGGGGTGCGCGGCGACGAAGCGCTCCACGGCGGTGACCATCGCCGCCAGGCTGCCCTTCATGTCGGCAGCGCCGCGGCCTCTGAGCATGCCGTCGTCGTCGATGCATGGCTCGAACGGGGGGTAGTCCCAGCGGACGTGGGGGCCGCTGGGCACCACGTCGGTATGGCCGGCGAAGGCCAGCAGCGGGCCGTGATGGCCTCGGGTCGCCCAGAAGTTCTCCACGTCGCCGAAGGGCAGGCGTTCGACATGGAAGCCGAGCGCCTCCAGGCGCTCGATCATCAGGTCCTGGCAGCCGAGATCGTCCGGCGTCACCGAAGGGCGGCGCAGCAGCTCGAACGCCAACTGCAGGGTGGGCGAAAGGCCGGCGGGATCAGTCGTTGGCATGCAGTGCCTCGTTGAGCGCCACGGCGCTCTTGTTGGTCAAGCACTCGATGCGGCCATTCTGCGAATTGCGACGCAGCAGCAGGTCGCTTTGATTGGCCAACTCGCGAGCGGCCACGGTCTCGACCTCCTGCCCCTGGTCGTCGAGCAGCGTCACCTTGGCGCCGGCGGTGATGTAGAGCCCTGCCTCCACGGTGCAGCGGTCGCCCAAGGGAATGCCGATGCCGGCATTGGCGCCGATCAGACAGCCCTCACCCACTTTGATGACGATGTTGCCGCCACCGGAGAGGGTGCCCATGGTGGAGCAGCCGCCGCCCAGGTCGGAGCCCTTGCCGATCACCACACCGGCGGAGATGCGCCCCTCGATCATGCCGGGGCCTTCGGCACCGGCGTTGAAATTGACGAAGCCCTCGTGCATCACCGTGGTGCCTTCGCCCAGGTAGGCACCCAAACGGACCCGGGCGGTGTCGCCGATGCGCACGCCGGAGGGCACCACGTAGTCGGTCATCTTGGGGAACTTGTCGACGCAGTCCACCGAGAGCGCGCGTCCCTCGAGGCGAGCCTTGAGACGGCGAGTCGGCAGCTCCTCGATGTCGATGGGGCCTTCGTTGGTCCAGGCCACGTTGCGCAGTAGGCCGAACATGCCGGTCAGGTCGACGCCGTGGGGCTTGACCAGGCGGTGCGAGAGCAGGTGCAGCTTGAGGTAGACTTCCGGGGCGCTCTGCGGGGGCAGGTCTTCGGCCAGGAACATGGCCACCAGCGGGCGCTGGCTGGTTGCCAGCACCTCGGCCAGTTCGGCCTGATCGGCGTGCCCCGCGGCCTTGAGGGCGCCGGCCAGCTCGGCGCAATGCTCGGGCAGAAAACTCACGGCGGCATTGCCGTCCGGCACGTCCATCACGCGTTTGACGGCCTCGATCAGGGCGCTGTCGGGCTGGAACAGGGGGGCGGGATAGTAGATCTCCAGCCAGTCGCCCTGGGTGTTCTGGGTGCCGATTCCAAGTGCAAAACTCAGCATGGGGTGGTGTCCTCTGGCTTGGTCAAGGTTCGTGGGACGGCTGGCGCCTGCCGGCCGACCTACAGCTTGTCGTAGTCGCCTTCGCGGTAGCCGACCAGAATGTCGTCGCCGGTATCCAGCAGCGGACGCTTGAGCAGGGTGGGGTGGGTGAGCATCAGCTCGCGCGCCGTGTTGGCATCGATGTTGGCCTTGGTCTCGTCATCGAGTTCGCGCCAGGTTCGGCTGTGCTTGTTGAGCAGCGTCATCAGCGGTACGTGGTGCAGGATGTGCTCGAGCAGCGGGGCCGAGAGACCGTCTTCTCGCAGGTCATGCACCTGGTAGGGCATGCCCTTGCGATCCAGGGCCTGGCGTGCCTTGCGGCAGGTGTCGCAGTTCTTGATCACGAACAGGGTCAGCATCGTGCGCTCCTTTCGATGAACCGTCGAATGCGTTCGGCGGCGTCCCGGACGGTGGACGTTTCCGCGACCAGAGCCAGGCGCACTCGGCCGGCGCCGGGGTTGATGCCATCCATGTCGGGTCGGCCCATGTAGGAGCCGGGCAGCACGCTGACGTGGGTCTCGGCGAAGAGTCGTCTGGCGAAGTCGACGTCATCCCCGCCGGGAGCCGCTGGCCATAGATAGAAACTGGCCTCGGGAGCGGGAAAATCAAGCACCGGGGCCAGCACCTCGGTGACGGTGGCGAAAGTGGCCCGGTAGGCGTCGCGATTGGCGCGGACGTGGGCCTCGTCGGCCCAGGCGGCGATCGAGGCGTGCTGCAGCGGCAGCGACATGGCACAGCCGTGGTAGGTGCGGTAGCGCTTGAAGGGAGCGATGAGCTCGGCGTCGCCGGCGACGAAACCGGAGCGCAGCCCCGGCAGGTTGGAGCGCTTGGACAGGGAGTGGAAGACCAGGCAGCGGCGGTAGTCGTGGCGACCGAGTGTCGCGCAGGCTTCGAGCAGCCCCGACGGTGGAGCGTCCTCGTTCAGGTAGAGCTCGCAGTAGCATTCGTCGGAGGCGATGATGAAGTCGTGCTCGTCGGCCAGTTCGATCAGCGTCTGGTAATCGGTCAGCGGCATTACCGCGCCGCTGGGGTTGCCCGGCGAACAGACGAAGAGGATCTGCACCTCGTGCCATACCTCGGCGGGTACGCTGCCGACATCGGGGAGAAAGCCCGTATCGGCTCGGCACGCCAGGTAGTGGGGGGTGCCGCCGGCCAGCAGGGTGGCCCCCTCGTAGATCTGGTAGAAGGGGTTGGGCATGGCCACCTTCGCCGGGCGCGTGCGGTCCAGCGCAGCCTGGACGAAGGCGAAGATCGCCTCGCGGGTGCCGTTGACCGGCAGCACCTGGGTTTCGGGATCGAGGCCGGCGGTCAGCGAGAAGCGCCGTGCGGCCCAGCCGGCGATCGCCTGGCGCAGTTCGGGAAGGCCGGAGGTCGCCGGGTAACGACCCATCTCGGTCAGGTGGGCGCCCAGCGTTTCCAGTGCCTCTGCATAAGGGGCGTGCCGGGGTTCGCCGATGGTCAACGGAATGGGCGCAAGCCCTTCGGGCGGCGTCACTCCGGCCTTGAGCGCGGCGAGCTTCTCGAAGGGGTAGGGCTTGAGGGCGTCGAGGTCGGGGTTCATGGGTGTCCAGGCGCGCCTTGCCGGCCATGGCCTCGGGCGTCGTTGTCGTGATCGGAAGGGGCTCGATTATAGGGAAGGCGCTTCGAGGCCTCAAACGTCGAGCACTTCCACCAGACGTTCGCGCAGCCGCTGCTGGCGCTCGGGGTCGGTCAGCGGCGCCCCGCGCTTGTCGGTGATGAAGAAGACGTCTTCCACCCGCTCGCCCAGGGTGGCGATCTTGGCCGCCGAGAGGGCGATGTCCTGCTCCATGAAGATGCGCCCGACCCTCGCCAACAGGCCGGGACGGTCGGGGGCGGTCAGCTCCAGCAGGGTGCGTTCGTTGGCCGGATCCTGTTCGATGCGCACCTCGGTGGGCACCTTGAAGTGGCGCAGCTGGCGCGGCGTGTGGCGGGTGACGATCTGCGGATAGTCGTCCGGGTCGTCGAGCTCTTCCACCAAATGACGACGTATCGCCTCGATGCGTTCGGGGTCGCGGATGGCGCGGCCCTGGTCGTCGAGCACGATGAAGGTGTTGAGCGTCCAGTCGTTGCTCGAAGTGGCGATGCGGGCGTCGTGGATCGACAGACCAAGCTGTTCCATGGCGGCCGCAGTCGCCGCGAACAGGTCTTCCACCGAGCGAGTATGGATGAACACCTTGGTGCCGCCATCGTCCAGCTCGTCGGCGGGCGGGCTGACCAGGATCAGCGGCAGCTGGCTGTCGCCGTGGGCCAGGATGCCCTGAGTCTGCCAGACGATCTCGCTGGGCGCGTACTGCAGGAAGTAGTCCTCGCCGAGCGACTCCCACAGCTGCTCGACCCGTGCCAGGTCCACGCCCACGGTGGCCAGCAGCGAGCGCGCCTCGGCGCGCGTCTCGCGCACCCAGTCGTCGCGGTCCAGCGGATTCTCCAGGCCGCGGCGCAGGGCACGTTTGGTTTCGGCGTGCAGCTGGCGCAGCAGCGATGCCCGCCAGCCGTTCCACAACGTGGGGTTGGTGGCGTTGATGTCGGCCACGGTCAGCACGTAGAGGTAGTCGAGCCGGGTTTCGTCGCGCACCACGCCGGCGAAGTCGGCGATCACGTCGGGGTCGGTGATGTCGCGCTTCTGAGCCACCATCGACATCAGCAGGTGGTGTTCCACCAGCCAGCTCACCAGGCGAGTGTCGCGTGCCGGGAGGCCATGGCGCTCGGCGAACTGCGCCACGTCGCGGGCGCCGATCTCCGAGTGGTCGCCGCCGCGGCCCTTGCCGATGTCGTGGTAGAGGCCGGCGATCCACAGCAGCTCCAGCTTGGGCAACTGGTGAATCAGTGTCGTCGCGACCGGGAACTCGTCTCGCGCCTCGGGCTCGCGGAAGCGCTGGATGCATTTGAGCAGGCGCAGGGTATGGGCATCCACGGTATAGATGTGGAAGAGGTCGTGCTGCATCAGCCCCACGGCCTGGCCGAATTCCGGGAGATACTTGCCGAGCACGCCATAGCGATTCATGCGGCGCAGTTGGCGTGGCACGTTGCCGCCGGAACGCAGCAGATCCAGGAACAGCTGCTGATGGCGGGGGTCGTCGCGGTAGAGGTCGTCGATCTGGTGACGGTGATCGCGGATCAGCCGGATGGTGTCGGCACGCACGCCTTCGATCTCGGGGTGCTCGGCCATCAGCAGGAAGAGCTCGAGCAGGGCCGAAGGCGCTTCGCGAAAGATGGCTCGCGAGCGCGCCTGGATGTAGCCGCCCTTGATCTCGAAGCGTTCGTTGAGTTGCGTGGTGGGCAGCGCTTCGCCCTTGCGCAGGATCGCTTCGTCGAAGTGCTGCAGCAGCATGTCGTTGAGCCCGGCCAGCGCCGTGACGTGGCGGTAGTAGCGCTTCATGAACTGTTCCACGGCCAGCCGCTCGGGAGTGTCGCGAAAGCCGAACAGCTCGGCGATGGTGCGCTGGTGGTCGAACAGCAGACGGTCCTCGGCGCGGTCGGTGAGCATGTGCAGGGCGTAGCGCACCTGCCACAGGAAGGCCTGGCCCTGGCTGAGGATGCGCAGTTCGGCATCGTTCATGAAGCCGTTGGCGACCAGGTCCTCGTAGCGCTGGCTGCCGAAATGGCGCTTGGCCACCCAGCCGATCATCTGGATGTCACGCAAGCCGCCCGGCGAACTCTTGATGTTGGGTTCCAGGTGATACTCGGAATTGTTGTGGCGGTAGTGGCGACTGATCTGCTCCTGCCACTTGGCCTCGAAGAAACGGTCCGCCGGCCACAGGCGCTCGGGGGCGAGGCGAGCCCTCATGGCCTCTCGCAGCCGCTCGGGACCGGCCAGAGTGCGCGATTCCAGCAGGTTGGTCATCACCGTGATGTCGCCGGCCGCTTCGCGCTCGCAGTCGGACAGCGAGCGGACGCTGTGACCGATCTCCAGGCCGATGTCCCATAGGAAGGTGATGAAGGCCGTCAGTGCTTCTCGGTAGGGCGTGTCGTCGTCGTTCTCGAGTAGCAGTTGCAGGTCGATGTCGGAGTGCGGATGCAGCTCGCCGCGCCCGTAACCGCCCACCGCGAGCAGGGCGATGCCGTCGTCGGGCCAGGCGTGGCGCTCCCATGCGATGGCCAGCAGCCGATCGAGGCACCAGGCCCGTCCGTGCACCAGGTCGCGGATGTCGGCGCCGGCGCGAAAGCGTTCATCGAGGCGAACCTGGAGATCGCGCAGGGCCGCCTTGAAAGGGGCGATGGGCGAGCGGCTGCCGGCGAGTTCGGTGCGGAAGGTCTCGGCATCGAACAGCGACTCGTCGGGCACGAAACGATAGTGGTGCAGGAGCATGAGCGATCGACTCAGCGGTCGAGGAAGGCGAGGTCTTCATCGCCGCGAGCGGTGAGCACCTCCACGCCGTTCTGGGTGACCAGCAGGGTGTGCTCCCACTGGGCGGAAAGGCTCTTGTCGCGGGTCACCGCAGTCCAGCCGTCGCGCAGCACCTTGGTCTGGTACTTGCCGGCGTTGATCATCGGCTCGATGGTCAGGCACATGCCGGCGGCGAGCTCGATGTCGGCTTCCGGCGCATAGCCATCGTAGTGCAACACTTGCGGATCCTCGTGGAAACTGGCGCCGATGCCGTGACCGCAGAAGTCGCGCACCACCGAGTAGCCGTTCGCTTCGGCATGGGACTGGATGGCGCGGGCCAGCGTGGAGAGGCGTACGCCCGGACGTACCAGGGCGATGCTGTGGTACAGGCACTCCTGAGTGACGCGGCACAGCCGCTCGCCCTGGATGGTCTCGCCGATCACGAACATCACGCTGGAGTCGCCGTGATAGCCATCGGCGGTCTTCACGGTGATGTCCAGGTTCATGATGTCGCCATTCTTGAGCCGCTTGGCGTCATCGGGGATGCCGTGGCACACCACGTGGTTGATGGAGGTGCACACTGACTTGGGAAAGCCGTGGTAGTCGAGAGGGGCGGGAGTGGAGCCCAGCTCGTCGACGATGTAGTCGTGGCACAGGCGGTCGATCTCGCCGGTGGAAATGCCGGCCTTGACGTGGGGAGTGATCATCTCGATCACGCTGGCGGCCTGACGGCCGGCTTCGCGCATCTTGTCGATCTCGTCGGGCGTCTTGATGGGAATGTTCATGAAATCTCGGTTCACAGGGTGGATCGCCCGGAAAAGCGGCGGGAACGGAAGCGGGCGACTTCATCTCGTTGGCGAACTATGGTATAAAGCCGCGCGCTTTCCTGCAATGTCGACCCGGCGGGCCTGGCCCGATCCGTCTCGGCCGCAGCGACGGCGCTGGCGCCTTTGCGCGCCGTGAACCTCAAGCCTTGAAAACACACATGCACCGGCACATGGTCCCGGGTGCTGCCGCGGTTTCCCCCCGGCAGTCGGATCCATGGGGTGCATGGAGGCCTAACCCGATTTTTCAGGAGTCATCCATGGCACATGTCAACATGCGCGACCTGCTCAAGGCAGGCGCCCACTTCGGCCACCAGACCCGCTACTGGAACCCGAAGATGAGCCAGTTCATCTTCGGTGCCCGCAACAAGATCCACATCATCAACCTCGAGCATACCCTGCCGGCGCTCAACGAGGCGATCGATGTGGTCGAGAAGATGGCGGCCGCCAACAACAAGATTCTGTTCGTCGGCACCAAGCGCAGCGCGAGCAAGATCATCAAGGAAGAGGCCACCCGCGTCGGTCAGCCTTTCGTCAACCACCGCTGGCTGGGCGGCATGCTGACCAACTACAAGACCATCCGCGTCTCGATCAAGCGTCTGCGCGAACTCGAAGCCATGCACGAAGACGGCACCTTCGACAAGCTGACCAAGAAAGAGGTCCTGATGGCGACCCGCGAGCAGGACAAGCTCGAGCGCAGCGTGGGTGGCATCAAGGAGATGGGCGGCCTGCCCGATGCCCTGTTCGTGATCGACGTCGACCACGAGCGCATCGCCATCAACGAGGCGAACAAGCTGGGCATCCCGGTGATCGGCGTGGTCGACACCAATTCCGATCCGGACGGCGTCGATTACGTGATTCCCGGCAACGATGACTCCATCCGCGCCATCCAGATTTACGTCAGGGCCGTCGCCGACGCTTGCGCACGTGCGAAGGAAGGCCGTCCCGACGAGTTCGTCGAGGTCACCGAGGGCGAGAGCGGCGACGCCGCTGCCGCCGAGTAACCGCGATGGCCGCAGCGGGCGCTCCAGCGCCCGCTGCGCTCACGCGATCTATCACCGGTCGAATCATTTCCAGAGGTAACTACCATGGCAGCGATCAGCGCCTCCCAGGTCAAGGAACTGCGCGAGCGTACCGGGCTCGGCATGATGGAGTGCAAGAAGGCACTCACCGAAGCCGGTGGTGACATCGAGGTCGCCATCGAGAACCTGCGCAAGAATTCCGGCCTCAAGGCCGCCAAGAAGGCTGGCCGTACCGCCGCCGAAGGCACCGTGGTGACGCGTGTCGCCGATGACGGCAGCTACGGCGTGATGGTCGAGATCAACTCGGAGACCGATTTCGTCGCCCGCGACGACAATTTCAAGGCCTTCGCCGACAAGGTCGCCGATGCCTTCTTCGCCGCCAAGAGCGAGGACGTGGCCGCGGTGATGGACGGCGATCTCGAGGTCACTCGTGAACAACTGGTGCAGAAGATCGGCGAGAACATCGGCGTACGGCGCTGCGCCGTGGTCGAGGCGCCGCAAGGCGGTCTGGTGGGCGCTTATGTCCACGGTGGTCGCATCGGCGTGTTGACCGTGCTCGAGGGCGGCAACGCCGAGGTGGCCAAGGACGTCGCGATGCACGTCGCTGCCATCAACCCGACCGTGGCGCGCCCCGATGACATGCCGCAGGAAAAGCTCGACGAAGAGAAGGCGATCATCCTGGCCCAGCCGGACATGGCCGGCAAGCCCGAGAACATCGCCGAGAAGATGGTTCAGGGCCGTCTGAAGAAGTACCTGGCCGAGAACAGCCTCACCGAGCAGCCCTTCGTCAAGGACCCCAACCAGAGCGTGGCCGAGTTCGTCAAGGCCGCCGGTGGCGTGGTGGTCGGCTTCACCCGCTTCGAAGTGGGCGAAGGCATCGAGAAGGAAGAGGTCGACTTCGCCAAGGAAGTCATGGAACAGGCTGGTCGTAGCTGAGGTCTGAGCTTCCAGCGCGTGAAGGCGTGCGCATGAGCGCACGCCTTCGCGTATCCGGCCGGCGTGCCCGGCCCGCCAACCTTGCAATCCACTCGACGTTGATTCAGGAGATGCCCATGCCCAGTGCCGATCGCAGCGAAGCCCCGCCCCGTCCCGACGCCAGCCGAGCGGAAAAGTCGCGCGACGACAAGTCGAAGTACAAGCGCATTCTGCTCAAGCTGTCCGGAGAGGCGCTGACCGGCGATGCCGAATTCGGCATCGATCCCAAGGTGCTCGACCGCATGGCGCTGGAGATCGGCCAACTGGTCGGAATCGGCGTGCAGGTGGGCATCGTAGTCGGTGGCGGCAACCTGTTCCGCGGTGCGGCACTGCACGAGGCCGGCATGGACCGGGTGACCGGCGATCACATGGGCATGCTGGCCACGGTGATGAATGCGCTGGCCATGCGCGATGCCCTGGAACGCTCCAATATCCGCTCGCGGGTGATGTCGGCCATCCCCATGAGCGGGGTGGTGGAGCACTATGATCGTCGCACGGCCATTCGCTACCTGACCTCCGGCGACGTGGTGCTGTTCTCCGCCGGTACCGGCAACCCGTTCTTCACCACGGATTCGGCGGCCTGTCTGCGCGGCATCGAGATCGATGCCGACGTGGTGGTCAAAGCCACCAAGGTGGATGGCGTCTACGACAAGGATCCGGTGAAGCACGCGGAGGCGGTGAAGTACGAGCGGCTCACCTACGACGATGCGATCGACCAGAAGCTCGGCGTCATGGATTTGACCGCCATCTGCCTGGTACGGGACCATGACATGCCGGTTCGCGTCTTCAACATGAACAAGCCGGGCGCCCTGCTGAATCTGGTCGTGGGCGGCAAGGAAGGCACCCTGATAGACAGAGGTTGACACCGTGATCGATGACATCAAGAAAGACGCCGAAAGCCGCATGAAGAAGAGCCTCGAGTCGCTTCATGCCAACTTCAACAAGATTCGTACCGGCCGTGCCCACTCGAGCATTCTCGATTCGGTGACCGTGGATTACTACGGCAGCCCGGTACCGATCAATCAGGTCGCCTCGATCAACGTCGAGGATGCCCGCACCCTCACGGTGGTACCGTGGGAGCAGAACATGGTGCCCAAGGTGGAGAAGGCGATCATCAGCTCCGACCTGGGCCTCAACCCCGCCAGCGCGGGCAGCGTGATCCGCGTGCCGATGCCGATGCTCACCGAGGAAACGCGCAAGGGCTACATCAAGCAAGCTCGCAGCGAGGCCGAGCACGCCCGGGTGGCGGTGCGCAACGTGCGTCGCGATGCCAATGGGGACATCAAGGCGCTGCTCAAGGAGAAGGAGATCACCGAGGACGAGCAGCACCAGGGCGAGGAAGCGATCCAGAAGCTCACCGACAAGTACATCGCCGAGATCGACAGAACGCTCGAGTCCAAGGAGCACGACCTGATGCAGGTGTGATTCCGCCGGGCTGCCGTTTCCGGGCCCGGCCCGTCCACCCCGCGATGTGAGACACCATGACGTCAACGCACACCACTGGGCCCTCGGCACTCGACAGTGCCGGCGTGCCACGCCATGTGGCCATCATCATGGATGGCAACAACCGCTGGGCCAAGGCGCGCGGCATGTCCAGCGTGCGCGGCCATCGAGCCGGCGTCGAGGCCGTGCGTGCCGTGATCCGTCGTGCCGGCGAACGCGGCGTAGAGACCTTGACGCTCTTCGCGTTCTCCAGCGAAAACTGGAAACGTCCCGAGGCCGAGGTCAGTGCCCTGATGGAGCTCTTCCTGCTGGCGCTGAAGCGCGAGGTGAGAAAGCTGCATGAGCACGGCATTCGCCTCTCGGTCATCGGCGAACGCCGCGCTTTCTCGCACTCCATCCAGAAGTACATCGAGCAGGCCGAGGCGCTGACCGCCGAGAATCCTGGCATGCATCTGGTGATCGCGGCCAACTACGGTGGTCGTTGGGACATCACGCGAGCGACGCGGCGGCTGGCCGAGCGCGTCGCCGCCGGCGAACTCGCCCCCGATGCCATCGACGAGTCGGCCGTCGAGAGCGCTCTCTGCCTTGCCGACGTACCGCCGGTGGATCTGTGCATCCGCACCAGCGGCGAACAGCGCATTTCCAACTTCCTGCTGTGGCAGATGGCCTATGCCGAGCTGTACTTCACGCCGCGGCTGTGGCCCGACTTCGATGGCGAAGCCCTCGATGCCGCCTTCGACGACTTCCGCAGTCGGCAGCGCCGCTTCGGCAAGACCGACGAGCAGGTCGAGGCCGACGGTGCTTAGGCAGCGAATCCTGACCGCCCTGTGGCTGGTGCCGCTGGCTCTGGGCGGGCTGTTCGGCTTGAGCGGTGCTGCCTATGGGCTATTCACCGGGGGTGTCGTGCTCCTCGCCGCCTGGGAGTGGACCAATCTGGCCGGCGTGACCCACCGGCGTCAGCGCGGGCTGCTGGTCGCCGCCCTGGCGGTGGCGATGGTGCTGCTGTGGGTCAGCGACGCTGCCCGCGCGATCTGGCCGCTGTGGCTGGCCCTGGCCGGCTGGCTGGTCAACCTCTACTGGGTCGTTCGTTACCCGGCCTGCCGCGAGCAGTGGCAGGCGTCGTCGCGGCGCCTGGCGATGGGGGGATGGGTGCTGTTGCCGGCCTGGGTCGGTTTCAACGTGTTGAGAGACGTCGGCAGCGTGTGGCTGCTCTTCGTGCTGCTGCTGGTATGGGGCGCCGACATTGGTGCCTACTTCAGCGGTCGGGCCTGGGGGCGCCGCAAGCTGGCACCGGCGGTCAGTCCGGGCAAGAGCTGGGAAGGCGTGGCCGGCGGCCTGGCGGTGACGCTGGCACTGGCCCTCGTCTTTGCCGCCTGGCAGGGGCTTGGGGTGGCCGGCGGCCTGGCGCTGCTCGCCGTGACGGCCGTGGTCACGCTGGTGTCGGTGCTCGGGGACCTGCTCGAGAGCATGCTCAAGCGCCATCGCGGCATCAAGGATTCCAGCCAACTGCTGCCGGGCCATGGCGGCGTGCTCGATCGCATCGACAGCCTGACCGCGGCGGTGCCGCTCTTCGCGCTGCTGTCGTTGGGGGTGCTGTGACATGAATGGTGCGAAGCGTGACCCCCACGGCCTGCGGGCCGTCACGGTGCTGGGAGCCACCGGTTCCATCGGGACCAGCACCCTGGACGTGATCGCCCGCCACCCCGAACGCTATCGCGTCCATGCGCTCACCGCCCATCGCTCCCGCGAGTCGCTGTTGAGACGGTGCCGTGAACACCACCCCGAGGTGGCGGTCCTGGACCGGGAACAGGATGCCGCCTGGCTACGGTCGCGGCTCGCCGACGAAGGGCTGGCCACCGAGGTGCGTTTCGGCGCCGCGGCGCTGGTCGAGGTGGCCGAAGCCAGCGATGTCGATGTGGTCATGGCGGCCATCGTCGGGGCTGCCGGGCTACTGCCGACGCTTGCCGCGGTCCGTGCCGGCAAGCGTGTGCTGCTGGCCAACAAGGAGGCGCTGGTGATGTCGGGCGCGCTCTTCATGGATGCCGTGGCGCGCCACGGCGCGACCCTGCTGCCCATCGATTCCGAACATAATGCCATCTATCAGTGTCTACCCGTGGAGCATCGCGGGGGTCTGTCCCGGCATGGGGTGACCCAACTGCTGCTGACCGCCTCGGGAGGGCCTTTCCGCGGCTGGACGCCAGAGCGTCTGGCGACGGTGACTCCCGATCAGGCCTGCGCCCATCCCAACTGGAGCATGGGGCGCAAGATTTCGGTGGACAGCGCGACCCTGATGAACAAGGGACTCGAACTGGTGGAGGCGTGCTGGCTGTTCGATGCCCGCCCGGAGCAGGTACAGGTAGTGGTGCATCCGCAGAGCGTCATCCACTCGATGGCCGCCTACAGCGACGGCTCGGTGATCGCTCAGCTGGGCAACCCCGACATGCGCACGCCGATCGCCTACGGACTGGCATGGCCGGAACGCATCGATGCCGGCGTCGAGGCGCTGGACCTGTTTCGCGTCGCGCACCTCGATTTCGAGGCGCCCGACGAAACGGCATTCCCGTGTCTGCGCCTGGCACGCGAGGCGATGGCCGCCGGAGGAACGGCGCCGGCGATACTCAACGCCGCCAATGAAGTGGCGGTGGATGCCTTCCTGACCGGCCGGCTCGGGTTCACCGCTATCGGAGATCTGGTGGCGCATACCTGCGACGCGCTGCCGGTGGAGCGGGCGGATGAACTGGGAACCGTGCTCGAGGCCGATGCCAGGGCGCGCCGCACGGCCGCAAGCCTGCTGGGCGATGACTGAGGAAACCGCCATGATGCCAATGGAACGAGGAGAGTGACTTGGGCCTGATCCAGAACGTGCTGGCCGTCATCGTGGTGCTTGGCCTGCTGATCACCTTCCATGAGTTCGGCCACTTCTGGGTGGCACGGCGTTGCGGTGTCAAGGTGCTGCGTTTTTCGGTAGGCTTCGGCAAGCCGATCTGGTCGCGCCGCGACCGGCACGGCACGGAATTCGTCGTGGCCGCCATTCCGTTGGGTGGCTACGTCAAGATGCTCGATGAGCGCGAAGCGCCCGTTCCGCCCGATCAACGCGAACGGGCCTTCAACGCTCAGCCGGTGTGGCAGCGGATCGCCATCGTGGCTGCCGGGCCGCTGGCCAACTTCCTGCTGGCCATCGTCGTCTATTGGGCTCTGTTCGTAGCGGGCACCACGGCGGTCGTGCCGGTGGTCGGCAACGTCTCCCCCGACTCGCCTGCGGCGCGTGCCGGCCTCTCCGGTGGCGAAGAGATCGTCGCGGTGCGCGGCGAGACGGTGCGCTCCTGGGACCAGATCAACCTCAAGCTGGTGGCGGCGATCGGTGCCAACGGCGAATTGAGTCTGCAGGCCCGCGATGATGCCGCCGCCGCTCCGCGTGAGTATCGCCTGCCGGTGGAAGACTTCCTGGTGCGCCAGGATCCGCCTCGGCCGCTCGCCACGTTGGGCATCACCCCCTGGCAGCCGGACATCCCCGCGGTGCTCGGCCAGGTGATGGACGGTGAGGCGGCTGCCGAGGCCGGGCTCGAACCAGGCGACGAGGTGGTCGCCGTGGACGGCGAACCGGTGGCCGACTGGATGGATTTCGTCAACCGCGTGCGGACGAGCCCGGGCGAGTCGCTGTCACTGGACGTGGCCCGTGGCGAGGAGCGCCTCGAACTGACCCTCACTCCAGGAGCGCGCGAGATCGAAGACGGTACGACCATCGGCTACGTGGGTGCCGGTGTCGAGCCGGTGGCGTGGCCGGACGAATACCGTCGCGAGATTCGCTATGGCCCGGTGGCGGCGGTGGGGCAGGCGCTGGGACGCACCGGTGAAATGACGCTGTTGACCCTGGACGCCATTCGCAAGATGCTGGTGGGGCTGATTTCACCGTCGAATCTGTCGGGTCCCATCACCATCGCCCAGTTGGCCGGCGATACGGCACGAACCGGGCTGGAGAGCTTCGTCAGTTTCCTGGCCTATCTGTCGATCAGCCTGGGAGTGCTCAATCTGTTGCCCATTCCGGTACTCGACGGCGGCCACCTGCTTTACTATTTCGTCGAGGCGCTGCGCGGGCGCCCGGTTTCCGAGCGAACCCAGGCCGTGGGGCTGCGCATCGGCTTGGCACTGGTCGTCACCCTGATGGTGATGGCGCTCTATTTCGATCTGATGCGTCTCTGGTAGCGAGCGACTCCCCCGGTCGGGGGCATGGGTAGGTATCTGCTGGTGCCTACCTTGTCAGTCACCCGCACAAATGTATAAGGTGCCTGTCTGGATTGACAGGCGGAACAACGCGAGCGAAGCGACTGCATGAACATCAAGAACCTTGGACTGGCGGCTCTGCTGCTAGCCGGTGCGCAGGCCGCGCTGGCCGAACCCTTCGAAGTCTCCGATATCCGCGTGGAGGGCCTACAGCGCATTTCACCGGACTCCGTCTTCAATGCCTTTCCCGTCAGTGCCAGCGATCGGGTCGATGAGCGCGAGCTGGCCGAGGCGGCTCGCAGCCTCTTCGAAACCGGCCTGTTCGAGGATGTCCAGCTGGCTCGCGAGGGCGACGTGCTGGTCATCCAGGTGGTCGAACGGCCGACCATCTCGCGGCTCGACATCTCGGGCAACAGCCAGATCGAGGACGAGCAGCTGCGTGAAGGCCTTCGCGAGGCGGGCCTGGCCGAGGGCCAGGTGCTGCAGCTCTCCACTCTCGAGGAAATCCAGCGCGAGCTCGAAGGCGTCTACCAGGCCCAAGGGCGCTACAGCGCGCAAATCGATGCCCAGGTTCGCGAGATCGATGAAGGTCGTGTACAGGTCGACATCGACATCAACGAAGGCGAAGTGGCCAAGATTCGCCAGATCAACATCGTCGGCAATAGCGACTTCGACGATGACGAGTTGCGCGACGTCTTCGAGCTCGAGGACAAGCCCGGCTGGCTGTTCGGCTGGTTTTCCAGCGATGAATATTCCCGCGAGGCGCTTGCCGGTGATCTGGAGCGCCTGCGCTCCTTCTATCTCGATCGCGGTTACGTGAACTTTTCCATCGATTCCACGCAAGTCTCGATCAGTCCCGACAAATCGCAGATCTTCGTCACCGTGAACATCAACGAAGGCCAGCAGTACCGGCTGGGCGATATCCATTTCCAGGGCGATCTGCACATCAGCGAAAGCGAAGCGCGAGATCTCCTCACCGTCGAGAGCGGCGAGATCTTCTCGCGCAGCGACGTGACCGCATCGAGCGAGGCGTTGCGCAATCGACTCGGCGCAGAGGGCTTCGCGTTCGCCAGCGTCGAAGGGATGCCCCAGCCGGGAGACGCCGAGGACACCGTGGATCTGACCTTTCGCGTCGATCCGGGGCAGCGTGCCTACGTGCGACGCATCGAGTTCGTCGGCAACACCACCACTCAGGATGAGGTGCTGCGCCGCGAGATGATCCAGATGGAAGGCGCGCCCGCCTCTACGGAATCGATCAGCCAGTCGCGTCAGCGTCTCGAGCGTCTGGGGTTCTTTCGTCAGGTGGAGGTCGAGACGGAGCCGGTCGCCGGGGAGCCCGACAAGCTGGACGTCACCTATTCGGTGGAGGAGCAGCCGTCGGGTTCCATTTCCGCCAGCATCGGCTACTCGCAGAGTGCGGGCGTCATCTACGGTGCCGCGCTGTCGCAAAACAATTTCCTGGGGACCGGCAATCGCGTCAACGTCGGTGCCCAGCGCAGCGACACCTTCACCAACATCAATTTCGGCTTCACCGATCCGTACTGGACGCTCGACGGCATCTCGCTGGGTTACAACGTCTTTTACCGCGAGACCGACTACGAGGATTCGGACATTTCCACCTTCTCCACCGATGCCTATGGCGGGGGCATCAACATGGGGTATCCGGTCAGCGAGCTGTCACGCCTCAACTTCGGGCTCAGCGCCGAGGATCTGACGATCAAGACCTACCGCGACACAGCATCGGAAATCTTCCGCTACGCTGACGACCAGGGAGAGGATGCCCAGAGCTTCAAGCTCACCGCGAGCTGGACGCGCAACAACCTCAATCGCGGCGTCATGCCCACCGACGGCAGCTATCAGCGCGTCTCACTGGAAACCGCCGTGCCGGGCAGCGACGCCGACTACTACAAGCTACGGGCCAACGCCAAGCAGCTGTTCCCGTTCAACGAGGAGCAGACCTGGGGGCTGAAGTTCGATGGGACCTTGGGTTATGCCGACTCCATCGGCAACGACCCCTATCCGTTCTACGAGAACTTCTATGCCGGTGGCCTGGGCTCGGTGCGTGGCTTCACCAGCAATACCCTGGGTCAGCCGACCACGCCGTCGCAAGGGTCGGACCGCGATCGTACCTTGGGCGGCAACGTGCTGGTCGAGGGGAGTGCCGAGTTGCTTTTCCCGCTGCCCTTCGTGGAAGATCAGCGCTCGCTTCAGGCTGCCGTCTTCGTCGATGCCGGCAACACCTTCCTGACCGACTGCTATCCGGTAGTGGCGGGCGATGGCCCCTCTCGCTGCAGCAGTGGCGCCGACCTGGGCGATCTTCGCTACAGCGCCGGCGTGGGGCTCTCCTGGCTGACCCCGGTGGGGCCGTTGACCTTCAGCATCGCCGAGCCATTGAACGATGAGAGCGGCGATGATACTCAGGCGTTCCAGTTCTCTCTGGGCCAGACATTCTGATCGTTCTTGATGAGGTGAACCCCGTATGCGTAAATTCATCGCTGTCTTCTGGCTCGGCCTGCTGAGTGCCCTGGCCGTATCGACTCAGGTTCAGGCGGCCGAGGTCGCTCTGCTGGATTGGCGCACCGCGCTGATGGAGTCGGATGCCGCCCAGCGCTCCATGGGTGACCTGGAGAGCCGCATCGGCGGCCAGCAGCAGGAAGCCGAATCCCTGGGCCAGGAGCTTCAGCAAATGCAGCAGCGCCTGCAGCAGGAAGGTGACAGCCTGCCGGAAAGCGAACGCCAGGCGCTGGTGCAGGAGTTCCAGCAGAAGGGCAGCCGCTTCGAACAGCTGCGCGGCGAGATCATGCAGGCGCAACAGGAGGCGGAGCAGGCCTTTCTGTCCGAGGCAGAACCCAAGCTGGAACAGGCCGTGGATCAGGTGATCACGCGGCACAGCGTCGAGGTACTGGTGGAACCGCAAGGCGTGCTGCATTCCGATGTCGACCTGCCGGACCTGACGTCGGAAGTGACCGAGATTCTGAATACGCTTCTCTGATTTCGGCGCGTGACGCCCCTGTTTTGACCAGGCTTCCATGACCCCAAACGACTCTTCCGGCTTCACTCTGGGTGCGCTCGCCGAACGTCTCGGTGCACGCCTCCAGGGTGATGGATCGCGCCCCATAGACGGCCTGGCGACCCTGAAGGATGCCGGTCCGCGGGATATCGCCTTCCTCGCCAATGCCGCCTACCTCAAGGATCTTGCCGATACCCGTGCGGCCGCGGTGCTGATCCAGCTCGAGCACGCCGAGGCGTGCCCCGTGGCACGCCTGGTGCTGGACAACCCCTATCTGGCCTATGCCCAGCTGTCCCAGCTGTTCGATCCTTTCCTGGCACGCCCGACGGGGGGCATCCATGCGTCTGCTGTGGTGGCCGAAGATGTTCGAATGGGCGAGAACGTCGAGGTCGGTCCCAACGCCGTGATCGAGGCCGGGGTCGTTCTGGGTGACGAAGTAGTGGTCGGACCGGGCAGCGTGGTGGAGGTCGGAGCCCGGATCGGAGACGGCTCCCGGTTGCACGCCAACGTCACCGTATGCCGTGGGGCAGTGATCGGCGCGCGAGCCATTCTGCACAGCGGTTGCGTCATCGGCGGCGACGGTTTCGGCTTCGCTCACGATGGCAGTCGCTGGCACAAGATCGCCCAACTGGGCGGCGTGGTGCTGGGCGACGACGTCGAGGTGGGCAGTTGCTCGAGCATCGACCGTGGAGCTCTGGACGATACGGTGATCGGCAACGACGTCAAGATCGACAGCCAAGTGCAGATCGCGCACAACGTGCGCATCGGCGATCACAGCGCCCTGGCCGGGTGCGTGGGAATCGCCGGCTCCACCCGCGTCGGCCGCCACTGCATGCTGGGCGGCGGCGTGGGGCTCTCCGGCCACCTGACGATCTGCGACGGAGTCCACGTCACCGGCATGAGCCTGGTCACCAACTCCATCGATACTCCGGGTGTCTACTCGTCCGGCACCGGAGCCATGCCCAACGCGCAGTGGCGCCGGAATGCGGTGCGCTTCAAGCAGCTCGATGACATCGCCCGGCGCCTGGCGCGTCTCGAGAAACACGAACGCGACGCTTGAGTACCGCACGGGCGACGCTATAATCCTTCGCCCGTCTGGCTGGCCGCAGCCGAGCGCTGGTTGCAGCGCGGGCGGGGCCTTCGGGAAGCCGGAGCAGCCACCGTTGCCCCCGGGCTCATCCCCATACCTCAGAGGTCGCTACGATGGTAATGGACATCAACGAGATTCGTGAGTACCTGCCGCACCGTTACCCGTTCCTGCTGGTCGATCGGGTCACGGAGCTGGCGCTCGGCGAATCCATCGTTGCCTACAAGCACGTCAGCATCAACGAGCCGTTCTTCAACGGTCACTTTCCGCACCACCCCATCATGCCCGGCGTGCTGGTCATCGAGGCGCTCGCCCAGGCATGCGGCATTCTCGGGTTCAAGACCGTCAACAAGCTGCCGGCCGATGGCTACGTCTACTATCTCGTGGGTAGCGACAACGTGCGCTTCAAACGTCCGGTGATGCCCGGCGACCGTCTGGTTCTTCAGGCCGATGTGGTGCGTGAGAAACGCGGCATCTGGAAATTTGCCTGTCGTGCTACCGTGGACGGAGAATTGGCTTGCGAGGCCGACATCATCTGTGCCGAGAGGAAAGTCGCTTGATCCATCCCACTGCCATCGTCGATCCCGGGGCGCGTCTGGCCGAGGACGTCGAGGTCGGTCCCTTCACGGTCATCGGACCCGACGTCGAGATCGGGCCCGGCTCGCGTATCGGTCCACACGTGGTGATCAAGGGGCCTACGGTGCTTGGGGCGCGTACCCGCATCTTCCAGTTCGCCTCGGTGGGAGAAGACTGCCAGGACAAGAAATACGCCGGTGAGCCGACGCGCCTGGTGATGGGCGACGACAACGTCGTTCGCGAAAGCGCGACCCTGCATCGCGGCACGGCTCAGGATCGCGGCGAAACGACCATCGGCTCGCGCAACCTGTTCATGGCCTACGTGCACGTGGGCCACGACTGCGTGATCGGCAACGACTGCATCCTCGCCAACCAGGCCACATTGGCCGGCCACGTCGTCGTGGGCGATTTTGCCATCCTCGGCGGTCTCGCTGCCGTCCATCAATTCTGCCATTTCGGCACTCACGCCATGGCCGGCGGCGGCTCGATCATCACCAAGGACACGCCCGCCTACGTGATGATCAACGGCAACCCGGCGCAGGTTCATGGCCTCAATCTGGTGGGCCTCAAGCGGCGTGGCTTCTCCAAGGAGGCGATCAGTGCACTGGGCGAAGCCTACAAGCTGGTGTATCGCCAAGGGCTCACCGTCGAACAGGCGCTGCTGCAGATCCGCGAGCGCTATCGACTGGCAGAAACCGAAACCTTTGCCGCTTCAATCGAGGTTTCGACTCGCGGCATCGTGCGCTGACCATGGCCGGCAAGCCGCTCAAGGTCTACCTGGTGGCCGGCGAGCTCTCCGGCGATCGGCTGGGGGGCGGCCTGATGCGCGAGCTCAAGGCACGCCATCCGGATGTCGAGTTTCGCGGCATTGGCGGACCGCGCATGCTCGCCGCAGGCATCGACGGCCGCTTTCCTCTGGAGACGCTCTCGGTGATGGGGCTGATGGAGGTGCTCAAGCACTTGCCTCGTCTGGTCGGGGTGCGACGCGCTCTGCGTCGCGACGCCCTGGCCTGGCAGCCGGACGTGATGGTCGGCATCGACGCACCGGACTTCAATCTGGGCCTGGAACGACAGCTTCGCGCAGCGGGCATCCCCACCGCTCACTACGTCAGTCCCTCCGTCTGGGCCTGGCGTCAGGGACGGGTCAAGAGCATTGCCCGTGCCGTGGATGCCATGCTCACCTTTTTGCCTTTCGAGGCGGCCTTCTATGCCAGACACCGCGTGCCGGTGGCCTTCGTCGGCCATCCGCTGGCCGACGAGCTGCCCCTGGAAAACGATCGCGCGGCGGCAAGGGAGGCGCTCGGCCTGCCTTCCGACGCCGAATTGCTGGCCGTACTGCCCGGCTCACGGGCCAGCGAGATTCGCTTCATGGGGGCTCCTTTCCTCGACGCCGTCCAACGGACGTGCGAGGCCCGTGCAGAGTTGCATGCCGTGATTCCGGCGGCCACACCGGAGCGTCGCGTGGAACTCGAGGCGTTGCTGGCCCAGCGGCCGTCACTGGTCGAGCGCGTCACCCTGCTCGACGGCCAGGCCCACGAGGCCATGGTGGCTAGCGACATGGTACTGCTCACCTCGGGCACGGCGGCACTGGAGGCGATGCTCTGTCACCGCCCCATGCTGGTGGCGTACCGCATGGCCTCGGCCACCCATTGGCTGGCCCAGCGTCTGGTCAAGACCGAGTGGATCTCGCTGCCCAATCTGATCGCCCGCCAGACGCTGGTGCCCGAGCTCATTCAGGACGACGCCAGCGCTGCGGCGATCGCCCAACGGCTTTCGGCGATGCTCGACGATGTCCCCGGGCGTGCCGTACTGGAGGCGCGTTTCGCCGAGATGCATGCCGGTCTGCAACGCGATGCCAGCCGCCGCGCCTGCGAGGCCATCGAGGCATTGGTGGAGGGGCGGCCCCTGCCGGCCAGCGTCACTCCCGAGGGTGCCGGGGAGTTGGCATCGTGAAGGAGAGCAAGACAAGGACGACCGAGTTTCCGCCGCTGGTGATCGACTATCGGGGCGCACG
This sequence comes from Billgrantia gudaonensis, assembly GCF_900100195.1. Classification (GTDB taxonomy): domain Bacteria; phylum Pseudomonadota; class Gammaproteobacteria; order Pseudomonadales; family Halomonadaceae; genus Halomonas; species Halomonas gudaonensis. Next base: position 298,289 of record NZ_FNES01000003.1, on the reverse strand, counting down.
TCTTGCTGGCGTCGACGAGGTGGGCCGCGGCCCGCTGGTCGGTGCGGTAGTCGCCGCCGCGGTGATTCTCGACCCGGCGCGCCCCATCGAAGGGCTCACCGACTCCAAGGCACTCACCGCGCACCGGCGCGAGGCGCTGGACGCCAACATCCGCGATGCGGCGCTCGCCTTCGCCGTGGCCGAAGCCTCGGCCTCCGAAGTGGACGAATTCAACATCTACCATGCCACGCACCTGGCCATGCGCCGCGCCATCGATGCACTGACGCCGGCTGCCGAGTACCTGCTGGTGGACGGCAATCGCTTGCCCGGGCATCATGTTCCCGGCCAGGCGGTGGTCAAGGGCGATGCTCGCCATCCAGCCATCGCCGCGGCCTCGATACTCGCCAAGGTGGCCCGCGACGCCCAGATGATGGCGCTGGATGCCCAGTATCCCGATTATGGCTTCGCCCGCCACAAGGGCTACCCGACACGCGAGCACCTGGCCGCCCTGGAGCGCCTGGGGCCGCTGCCGGAGCATCGTCGCTCCTTCGGTCCGGTCAGGCGCCAACTGGCGTTGTTCTAGGCCAACGAATAGCCCTGATGGCGAGGAGCGCCGGGGGCAGGCCGCAGGGGAGGTCCGATTCCAGGGAAGGAATCGGTAGCGTACAAGGAGGTATTCACAGCGCCTCCCCGCAGGCCTGTCGCCGGGGTAGCTCCGAGCGAGGCTGCCATATGTCGCCAGTGCCATCGCTTCATTTCCGTGCCGACCATTTACCGTCAAGCCTCGAGTCCACCATGACCACGCCCTTCGTTCACCTTCGCGTCCATACCGAATACTCCCTGGTCGACGGCCTGGTGCGCCTCAAGCCGCTGGTCCAGGCCACGGCCGAACAAGGCATGCCGGCGCTGTCGGTCACCGATGAGGCCAACCTCTTCGCGCTCGTCAAGTTCTACAAGAGTGCCGAGGGAGCGGGGCTCAAGCCGCTGATAGGCGCCGACTTGTGGTTGACCAACCCCCATGATGAAGCGCATCCCTACCGCCTGACGCTGCTGGCCATGAACGAGGTCGGCTATCGCCACCTCACCGAGTTGATCTCGCGGGGTTGGGTCGATGGGCAGCAGCAGGGGCGCGCCGTGCTCGACAAGGCCTGGGTACTCGACCAGAGCGAGGGGCTGATCGCGCTCTCGGGCGGTCGCGAGGGCGAGATCGGCCGCCACCTGCTCAGCGATCACCGCGAGGAAGCACGCGTGCTGCTCGATGAGTGGAATGCCGCTTTTCCCGGGCGCTTCTATCTGGAACTGACCCGTACCGGGCGCCCGCTGGAGGAAGAGTGCGTGCATCTCTCGGTGGAACTCGCCGTCGAGAGCGCAACGCCGGTGGTGGCCACCAACGACGTGCGCTTCCTCGCCCGCGACGACTACTGGGCCCACGAGACGCGCGTGGCCATCGGCGAGGGCAAGGCTCTCGACGACCCACGCCGCGAGCGCCGCTATACCGAGGAGCAGTATCTCAAGAGCCCGGCGGAGATGGCCGAACTGTTTTCGGACATTCCCGAGGCGCTCGAGAACAGCGTGATGATCGCCGCGCGCTGCAATGTCGACGTGCGCCTGGGCGAGATCTTCCTGCCGGAGTTCGCGATTCCCGAGGGCATGACCCAGGACGAGTTCTTCCGCAAGATCTCCCACGACGGTCTCAACGAACGTCTCGACTTCCTCTACCCGGCAGAGAGGTACCCGCGCGACGGCGAGGAGTACCGTGCCATCGAGGCTCGCTACCGGGAGCGGCTCGACTTCGAGCTCGACATCATCATCCAGATGGGCTTTCCCGGCTACTTCCTGATCGTGATGGACTTCATCCAGTGGGCCAAGGACAACGACGTTCCGGTGGGGCCGGGGCGGGGCTCCGGTGCCGGCTCGCTGGTGGCCTATGCCCAGAAGATCACCGACCTCGACCCTATCGGCTACGATCTGCTCTTCGAGCGTTTCCTCAATCCCGAACGGGTTTCCATGCCCGATTTCGACGTCGACTTCTGCATGGAAAAGCGCGACCGAGTCATCGACTACGTGGCCGAACGCTACGGCCGCGATGCCGTCTCGCAGATCGTCACCTTCGGGACCATGGCTGCCAAGGCGGTGGTGCGTGACGTAGCCCGCGCTCAGGGCAAGCCCTACTCGCTGGGCGACAAGCTCTCCAAGCTGATCCCCTTCGAGGTGGGCATGACCCTGACCAAGGCGCTGGAGGCCGAACCGGCGCTGGGCGAGTTTCTCGAAGCCGACGAGGAAGCCGCCGAAATTTGGGAGATGGCGGAGAAGCTCGAGGGCATCACCCGCGGTACCGGCAAGCACGCCGGCGGGGTGGTGATCGCGCCGACCAAACTCACCGATTTTGCGCCGCTGCTGTGCGACGAGGACGGCTCGGGGCTGATGGTGCAGTTCGACAAGAACGACATCGAAGAGGCGGGGCTGGTCAAGTTCGACTTCCTGGGCCTGCGCACCCTGACCATCATCGACTGGGCGCTGGCCATGGTCGACAAGGTGCGTGCCGCGGCGGGGGAAGGGCCGCTCGACATCGACAGCATCCCGCTGGACGACAAGCCGACCTTCGAGATGCTCAAGCGCGCCGAAACCACGGCGGTGTTCCAGCTCGAGTCGCGGGGCATGAAGGAGCTGATCAAGCGCCTGCTGCCCGACTCGCTCGAGGACATGATCGCGCTGGTCGCGCTGTTCCGCCCCGGGCCGCTGCAGTCGGGCATGGTCGACGACTTCATCAACCGCAAGCACGGTCGCGCCGAGATCTCCTACCCGCACCCCGACTACCAGCACGAGCTCTTGAAGCCGGTGCTCGAGCCCACCTACGGCATCATCCTCTACCAGGAGCAGGTGATGCAGATCGCCCAGGTAATGGCCGGCTACAGCCTGGGCCAGGCCGACCTGCTGCGCCGCGCCATGGGCAAGAAGAAGCCCGAGGAGATGGCCAAGCAGCGCGTCGGTTTCCTGGAGGGATGCGAGGCCAACGGCATCGATGCGGATCTGGCCGGCAACATCTTCGATCTGGTGGAGAAGTTCGCCGGCTACGGCTTCAACAAGTCGCACTCGGCAGCCTACGCGCTGGTGTCGTACCAGACGGCGTGGCTGAAGGCCCATTACCCGGGGCCCTTCATGGCGGCGGTGATGTCCACCGAAATGGACAACCTCGACAAGGTCGTACCGCTGATCGAGGAGTGCCGCCACCTGGGGCTCACCATGACGCCGCCCGACGTCAACGTCGGCGGCTACAAGTTCACCGTGGACGGCGATGGCCGGGTGGTTTACGGCCTGGGCGCCATTCGCGGCGTGGGCGAGGGACCCATCGGCGCCATCGTCGAGGCGCGCGAAGCCGAAGGCCCCTTCAGCGACCTCTTCGACTTCTGCCGGCGCATCGACCCGCGGCGCATGAACAAGCGCACCCTGGAGGCACTGATACGCTCCGGTGCCCTGGACAACCTGGGGCCGAGCCGCGCCGTGCTCGCCGCGGCGCTGGACGATGCCCTCAAGGCTGCCGCTCAGACCCAGACCAACCAGAATCTCGGCATGATGGACATGTTCGGCGAGGCCTTCGTCGACGACGACACCGATGGCGATGCCTACGCCGACTATCTCAGGGTGCGCGAATGGAGCGACAAGGAGCGCCTGGCCGGCGAGAAGGAGACGCTGGGGCTTTACCTCACCGGCCACCCCATCGACGAGTACGAGAAGGAACTCGAGCGTTTCGTGGCCACGCGCATCGTCGATCTCAAGCCCTCTCGCGAACCGCAGCGAGTGGCCGGCCTGGTAGTGGGTCTGCGCACCATGAAGTCCAAGCGTGGCGATACCATGGCTTTCGTCACCCTGGACGACCGCACCGGGCGTATCGAGGCGTCGCTGTTCGGCGAGCTTTTCGACGCCTTGCGCGGCCAGATCGAAGCCGATCAGGTGCTGATCGTCGAAGGCGAAGTGTCGACGGACGACTACTCCGGCGGTTTGCGCCTGCGCGGCAAGGAAGTCACGCCCATGGTGGCGGCGCGCACCCGCTATGGAGAAGCGGTGGAGCTCTCGCTCGACGGCACTCGTGCCAACGGCCGGCTGGTGGACAGTCTGCAGGCGAGTCTGGCGCCTTACCGCGACGTCGGGGGCCTGCCGGTGCGCTTGCGGTACCGCAACGCCGTGGCGGCCGGCTGGCTGGAACTGGCCGACGAGTGGCGGGTCACACCCTGCGACGAGCTGCTGACCGGGCTGCGAGACGTCGAGGGGCAGGATGGCGTGCGGCTCAAGTACCGATAAGCTAGCTGCGGGCTGCGGGCTGCGGGCTGCGGGCTGCGGGCTGCGGGCTGCGGGCTGCGGGCTGCCAGAGAATAGCCGGAGACCTGTCGCCGGAACAGCCTCGAGCGAGGCTGCGGATCGAGCTGGCCTGTCGCGGATGCGGCCCGCCTTGCGTGGCGCGTTGAGGGTGCGATAATGCCAGCCACTTTCACTTTTCGCGCCGTCGGCCCGATTCGGGCCGGGCGGTGAAACCCAACAAGGCCTCCAGCCAATGAACCCCAACTATCTCGATTTCGAACAGCCCATCGCCGAGCTCCAGGCCAAGATCGAGGAGCTGCGCCTGGTCGGCAACGATAGCCAGGTCAACCTCAGCGACGAGATCGGCCGACTCGAGGAGAAGAGCCGCAAGCTCACCGAGTCGATCTTCAAGGACCTCTCGCCCTGGCAGGTTTCGCAGCTCTCGCGACATCCCCAGCGCCCCTATACCCTCGACTACCTGGAGCACGTCTTCACCGATTTCGACGAACTTCACGGCGACCGGCGTTTCGCCGACGACGCCGCCATCGTCGGTGGAGTGGCGCGCCTCGACGATCGACCGGTGATGGTGATCGGTCACCAGAAAGGGCGCGAGGTCAAGGAGAAGGTGCGCCGTAACTTCGGCATGCCGCGCCCCGAGGGCTACCGCAAGGCATGCCGATTGATGGAGATGGCCGAACGCTTCCGCATGCCGGTGCTGACCTTCATCGACACCCCCGGCGCCTACCCGGGCATCGATGCCGAGGAGCGCGGCCAGAGCGAGGCGATCGCCTACAATCTGGCGGTGATGTCGCGGCTCAAGACGCCGATCGTCGCCACCGTGGTGGGCGAGGGCGGTTCCGGCGGGGCGCTGGCCATCGGCGTGTGCGACGAGTTGGCCATGCTGCAATACTCCACCTATTCGGTGATCTCGCCGGAAGGCTGTGCCTCCATCCTGTGGAAGAGTGCCGAAAAGGCCGCCGAGGCGGCCCAGGCCATGGGCATCACCGCCGAGCGACTCAGGGAACTGGGACTGGTCGATACCCTGATTCCCGAACCCCTGGGCGGTGCCCACCGACACCCGCAGACCACCGCCGAACGCGTCAAGACGGCTTTGCAGGAAAGCCTCGAACGCCTCGATGGCATGGACACCGAGACGCTTCTCGAGCGGCGCTACGAGAAGCTGATGAGCTTCGGCGCTCCGGCTTAACGGGCCTTTGGCTGGTGTGCCAACCCGGCCGATTGCGCCGGTTTTTGCCCTGGCCATCGCTCGAGCGGCCCCGTTGGGGGTGAGGGTTGCCGATGTCCCTTCAGTTGCTGATCGATGACGCCCTGGCGAGAACCCCGCCGGGGCGTTGCGTCTGGGTCGCTCTCTCCGGGGGGCTCGACTCCAGCCTGCTGTTGACGCTCGCTGCCGCTGCCTGCCGCCACCACCCCCGGCCGCTCCGTGCCCTGCATGTCAATCACGGCCTGCAGGCGGCCGCCGATGATTTCCAAGGCCACTGTCGGCGCCTGTGTTCGCGGCTCGGGGTGCCCCTGTTCGTGGAGAGCGCGGTCGTCGATGTCGCGAACGGCCAAGGGCTGGAGGGGGCGGCACGCGAGGCGCGGTACGACGCCTTCGCGCGACGCGTGGCGCCCGGCGAGACGCTATGGCTGGCCCAGCACCGCGACGACCAGGCCGAGACTTTCCTGCTTGCGGCCCTGCGCGGCAGCGGTGTGCGCGGTCTGGCCGCCATGCCGGCATGCCGCGACTGGCGGGGGCGCCGGCTCGAGCGGCCGCTGTTGGGCGAGGCGCGAAGTGCGCTGGAAGCCAAGGCTAGGGCGCTGGGTCTGACTTGGATCGACGACCCTTCCAACCGCGACGTGACCCTGGATCGCAATTTCCTGCGCCATCGTGTGCTGCCTCTCCTCGAAACGCGCTGGTCCGGCGCCGGCCGAGCCCTGGCGAACAGTGCCGCACGGGCGGGCGAGGCCGACGGCCTGCTCGGCGAGCTCGCGGCATTGGATCTGGTGCGTCTTGGCGGTGAGCCGGCTCGGCTCGAGGTGGCCGGGCTGGCGGCGCTCTCGCTGCCGCGTCGGCGGTTGCTGGTGCGTCACTGCTGCGAGCGCCTGGGGTTGGCACTGCCGCCTGCGACGCGCTTGGAAACGCTGCTCGGCCAGCTCGACGCTCGATACGATGCCGAAGTGCAGGTGGCCTGGCCCGGGGGAGAGGCGAGGGTCTGGCGCGGTATACTGCACTTGTTGACGCCGTCCGCCGGGGTTCCTTTCGACTGGCGGATCGACGACTGGGATGGCCTGGCGCCCATTCCATCGCCGTTTGGCGAATGTCGGGCCTCGCTGGTTTCGACGACCGACACGCCGGTCGTCGGGTTGCGTGTGGCGGTTCGCCGAGGCGGCGAGCGACTGCGTCTTCCCGGTCGCGGTGTGCGTGACCTCAAGCGTCTGCTGCAAGAGATGGCGGTGCCGCCCTGGGAGCGTGCGCGCCTGCTGGTGGTCTGGCACGACGGGACGCCCGTGGCCGTGTTGGCACCGGACCGATGTCAATGGCTGCTGGTTGGAGAGGGGTGGCGGGGCGAGCCGCCACTCAGTCCAGGGTCAGAGTGAACCCGGCAGCGGCCTGGTAGTCGACTTCCTGCTCCAGGTCGGTGTGCAGCAGCGAGGGATCCTCGGCGGACTCGTGCAGCAGGTGCAGGTCATCGCCTCTGGCGGACAGCGTCGGCATCGCCGGAAGGCGCTCGGGACGGGCGTGGTTGAGCAAGACCGCCAGTCGCAGCAATCGGGCCAGCTTGCCGAGGGCGGGTTTCTCGGCTGCCGGGAGAGCCTGCCACTCCTTGACCGGAAACTTGCGCCGATGAGCGCGAACCAGAAAGGCCAGGCGGCGCTGTTCGGGGCGCGAGAAGCCGGCGAGATCCGAGTGCTCCAGCAGGTAGGCGCCGTGGCGGTGGAACTGGCTGTGGGAGATGGCTTGGCCGATCTCATGCAGGCGCGCCGCCCAGGCGAGGAAGCGTGCCTGCTCCTCGTCCAGCGCCCAGGGCTCGCGTACCTGGCCGAGCAGCGCCGTGGCGGTGTCGGCGACATGGCGGGCCTGGCGCGAGTCGATGCCGTAGCGTTGCTCGAGTGCCTCGATGGTCTTGAGTCGGGTGTCTTCCGGGCTGTTGCGACCCACCATGTCGTAGAGCACCCCCTCGCGCAGGGCACCGTCGGCGTAGCGCATCGTGGCCAGTTCGAAAGCCTCGAAAATGGCGCCGAGTATGGCCACGCCGGCGGGAAAGACTCGGGCACGATCGGCCTTCAGTCCAGTCAGGTCGAGCTTGTCGACGTGCTTGCTCTGCAGCAGCCGCTGGCGGAGCCGTTCGAGGCCATGGCGAGTGATCGTTCCTTCCGGGGCATCGCCTGCGGCAGCGATCACCGCAGCGGCGGCCTTGATGGTGCCGCTGGAGCCGACGGGGTCGTTCCAGCCCAGCTCGCGGTAGGGACGTTGGATATTGGCCAGCTCGGAGTGGGCGGCCAGTTCGGCGCGGCGAAAGGCTTTCTCGGTGATGGCTCCATCGGCGAAGAAGCGGCGGGAGTACGAGACGCAGCCGAGCTGCAGGCTTTCCAGTGCCAGCGGCTCGAAACGCTCGCCGATGATGAACTCCGTGGAGCCGCCGCCGATATCGACGATCAGCCGTCGCCCATTCTCGGCCAGGGAGTGGGCGGCCCCCAGATAGATGAGGCGTGCCTCCTCACGGCCGGCGATGATCTCCACGCGGCAGCCGAGCAGTGCCTCGGCGCGCTCGATGAGCGCTTCGCTGTTGGCGGCGTCGCGCAGGGCGTTGGTGCCCACCACGCGCAGGTTGCCCGGGGCGATGTCGCTGACGAAGGGCGCGAAGCGTGCCAGGCATGCCATGGCACGTTCCAAGGCAGCGTCATCCAGCCGGCCGGCATCATCCAGACCGGCGGCCAGTTGTACCTTCTCGCCGCGGCGTGCCACGACTTGCAGGCGGCCGCCCAGGGCATTGGCCACCAGCAGGTGGAAACTGTTGGAGCCCAGGTCGATGGCTGCCAGACGGGTCAGCGCGGGTTGGCGAGCGGCAAGGGGGGAGTTGCGGTCCGTGACGTCGGTCATGGGAATGTCCTGGCGGCAGGTGGGCAAAAGGGTGCGGTGCCATCGGGGGCTTGTCAATCGCCGCGCCAGCAGTGGTGGCGACAGGGGTTGCGTTCCCCGTCGGGCTTGTCTACCATCGAGTCGTTCGCCTGTTCCGAATGCTTTCCGGCCGAGACACGGCCTTCGCGTCGCGGTCAACTCAAGTCGTCAGTCAGTCCCTTTTTTCGTCCTCGATCCCGTGCCGGTCATCACGGAGGCACGCGAGCCGAGTGCAGGCGATGGTAGTCCAGGCGACACTAGCGCTGCTCCCTCGACCATGATGCTGCCTTGCGGCTTGCGTCCTTCAGCCGAGACCTCTGGCTGAATCGCGTCGAGCGTCTTGTTCACCACCCGTCGGTCATCGCCACGCAGTGGATGCCTTCCCGGGTCATGAACGCACCCTTGCGGCGTACCGTTCTTCATTCCCGTCGTTTCCGCGGCGTCGCGCCGTCACGCTGATATGAGCAACCTCCGAACGCACCGATGAATCTCACCGAACTCAAGCAAAAGCCCGTTCCGGAACTTCTGGAAATCGCCAGGGAAATGGGCATCGACAACCTGGCTCGCTCGCGCAAGCAGGACATCATCTTCGCCATCCTCAAGAAGCACGCCAAGAGCGGCGAGGCGATCTACGGGGACGGCGTGCTGGAGATCCTCCAGGATGGTTTCGGGTTTCTGCGCAGCGCCGATAGCTCCTATCTGGCCGGGCCCGATGACATCTACGTCTCTCCGTCGCAGATCCGGCGCTTCAACCTGCGCAAGGGCGACTCCATTTCCGGCAAGATTCGTCCTCCCAAGGAGGGCGAGCGCTACTTCGCGTTGCTCAAGGTCAGCGAGATCAACTTCGATCGGCCGGAGAACGCCAAGCACAAGATCCTCTTCGAGAACCTCACGCCGCTGTTCCCCCAGGAGCGGCTGCGCATGGAAATCGGCAACGGTTCCACCGAGGACATCACGGCGCGGATCATCGACCTGGTGGCTCCCATCGGCAAGGGCCAGCGCGGTCTGCTGGTTTCCCCGCCCAAGGCGGGCAAGACCTTGATGCTGCAGAACATCGCAACGTCGATCACCCGCAACAATCCCGAATGCCACCTGATCGTACTGCTGATCGACGAGCGCCCGGAGGAGGTGACCGAGATGTCGCGCACCGTGCGTGGCGAGGTGGTCGCCTCGACCTTCGACGAGCCGCCGGCGCGCCACGTGCAGGTCGCCGAGATGGTGATCGAGAAAGCCAAGCGACTGGTCGAGCACAAGAAGGACGTGGTGATCCTGCTCGACTCCATCACCCGCCTGGCGCGCGCCTACAACACCGTGGTACCCAGTTCCGGCAAGGTGCTCACCGGTGGCGTCGACGCTCATGCCCTGGAGAAGCCCAAGCGCTTCTTCGGTGCGGCGCGCAACATCGAGGAAGGCGGCAGCCTGACCATCATCGCCACGGCGCTGGTCGACACCGGCTCCAAGATGGACGAAGTGATCTTCGAGGAGTTCAAGGGCACCGGCAACATGGAGGCCCACCTGGACCGCAAGCTCGCCGAGCGCCGCGTCTACCCGGCCATGAACATTCGCCGTTCCGGTACCCGCCGCGAGGATCTGATCGCCTCCGACGAAGAGATGCAGCGCATGTGGATCCTGCGCAAGCTGCTCAACCCGATGGAAGATACCGCAGCCACCGAGTTCCTCATCGATCGCTTGAAAGATACCAAGACGAACCTCGAGTTCTTCGAGGCGATGAAGCGCCGCTAAGCGGTATCGGCGGTGCAGAAAGGGGCGGCATGCTAAGCTGCCCCTTTCGTCGTTCCGGAAACGGGAAATCGAATGAAGTACAATGACCTGCGCGACTTCATCGCGGCCTTGGAAGCCCAGGGCGAGCTGATACGGGTTTCTGCCGAGGTGGACCCCTATCTCGAGATCACCGAGATCTGCGACCGCACCCTGCGCGCCGGGGGGCCGGCGCTGCTGTTCGAGAACGTCAAGGGCCACGACATGCCGCTGCTGGGCAATCTGTTCGGCACGCCGAAGCGGGTCGCCATGGGCATGGGCCAGGACAGCGTCGAGGCGCTGCGCGAGGTGGGCAAGCTGCTCGCCTTTCTCAAGGAGCCCGACCCGCCCAAGGGCTTCCGCGATGCCTGGGAGAAGCTGCCGATCTTCAAGCAGGTGATGAACATGGGGCCCAAGACGGTGCGCTCGGCACCGGTGCAGGAGGTGGTCCTCGAGAACGAGGACGTCGACCTCGGCCGCCTGCCCATCCAGCACTGCTGGCCCGGCGATGCCGCGCCGCTGGTCACCTGGCCGCTGGTGGTCACGCGCGGGCCGCACAAAACCCGGCAGAATCTCGGCATCTACCGCCAGCAAAAGCTCTCCAGGAATCGGTTGATCATGCGCTGGCTGTCGCATCGCGGCGGGGCGCTGGACTTTCAGGAGTGGCAGGCGGCCCATCCCGGCGAGCCCTTCCCGGTGGCTGTGGCACTGGGTGCCGACCCGGCGACCATCCTCGGTGCGGTGACGCCGGTACCGGATACGCTCTCCGAGTACGCCTTCGCCGGGCTGCTCCGGGGCTCGCGCACCGAGCTGGTCAAATGCGGCCATGCCGACCTGGAGGTTCCTGCCTCGGCAGAGATCATCCTCGAGGGGGTCATCCATCCCGACGACATGGCGCCGGAAGGCCCCTACGGCGATCACACCGGCTACTACAACGAAGTGGACCACTTCCCGGTGTTCACGGTGACACGCATGACGATGCGGCGCGACGCCATCTACCATTCGACCTATACCGGTCGGCCGCCCGACGAGCCGGCGATACTGGGCGTGGCCCTCAACGAAGTCTTCGTGCCGATCCTGCGCAAGCAGTTCCCCGAGATCGTCGATTTCTACCTGCCGCCGGAGGGGTGTTCCTACCGCCTGGCGGTGGTGACCATGAAGAAGCAGTATCCAGGCCACGCCAAGCGAGTGATGATGGGCGTGTGGAGCTTTCTGCGTCAGTTCATGTACACCAAGTTCGTGGTGGTGCTCGACGACGACGTCGACGCGCGAGACTGGAAGGACGTGATCTGGGCCATCACCACCCGCATGGATCCGGCCCGCGACACCGTGATGGTCGAGAACACGCCCATCGACTACCTCGACTTCGCCTCGCCGGTGGCCGGGCTCGGCTCCAAGATGGGGCTCGATGCAACGACCAAATGGCCTGGCGAGACCGACCGCGAATGGGGCACGCCCATCGTCATGGACGAGGCCGTCAAGGCCCGTGTCAGTGAACGCTGGAACGAGCTGGGAATCGCGCTCCCCCAATCTCCTGATGACAAGAGGCATTCATGACGGCAAAGACCCTGACCTGCCGAGTCACGGCAGTGGAGGATCTGACCCCCGACGTGCTCCGGGTTCGCCTATCCGGGCGCGCCGAGGCCATGGCGCATGCGCCGGGCCAGTACCTGGAACTCAAGCTCGACGACGACACCTGGGTGCCGTTCTCCATCGCCAATGCCCACGTGGGTGACGGCGCCCTGGAACTGCACATTCAGCACTGGCCGGAGCGGGAGAATTCGGCCCAGCTTCGGCATCTCGTGCAGACGGCGGAACGGCTCACGCTGCATCTGCCCGGCGGCGACTGCGTGCTGGACGGCGAGAGCACGCGTCCGTTGCTGCTGGTTGCTGCCGGCACCGGTTTCGCGCAGATGAAGGCGATCGTCGAAGCCTCGCTGCACGAGGCTCCCGAACGCCCCATCGAGCTGTGGTGGGCGGCCCGCGAGCGGCGCGACCTCTACCTGGAGAGCCTGCCGCGCGAGTGGGCATCCGAGCACCCGGCCTTCCGCTTCCATCTGGTCACCGAGCGTGCGCCGGAGACGCCGGTTTCCGGTGAGCGGGTCATCGCCCATCGTGGCCGCATCGACCAGGCGCTGGCAGCCACTCTCACCGACGTCAGCGAGCATGACGTCTATCTTTCCGGCTCGCCCGGCATGGTCTATGCCTGCGTGGACGTGCTGGCCTCGTTCGGGCTGGTGGCGTCGCGCACCTTTTCCGATGTCTTCGCCTACGCACCCCGCGATCCCCTGGTGCCCACCCTGGGCAGCCTCAGGCGGGAGGCCGATGCATGAGTGCCGCACCGATACTCATCACCGGAGGGGCCCAGCGTCTGGGACGCCACTGCGCCGAGCGCCTCGTCGACGACGGGCATCCGGTGATCGTCAGCTATCGCCGTGAGCGTGACGAACTGAAGGCGCTGCGCGAGCGGGGCATCGTCACCCTGCAGGCGGATTTCGCGACGGAGGCGGGCATTCACGACTTCCTGGCCCGGCTCAAGGCCGAGACCGGAGCGCTGCGAGCCATCGTGCACAACGCCAGCGATTGGGCGCCGGATTCCTCCGGCGACGAGGCAGGGGCGACCTTCGAGCGGCTGTTCCGGGTGCACATGCTGGCGCCCTATCTGATCAACCTGCACGCTCGCGAGCTACTCGAGGCGTGTCGCGAACCGCAGCGCGACATCGTGCACCTGACCGACTACGTGGTGCAGAAGGGGTCGAAGAAGCATGCCGCCTATGCGGCCACCAAGGCGGGGCTTGCCAACCTGACGCTCTCCTTCGCGGCCATGTACGCGCCGTCGATTCAGGTCAATGCCATCGCCCCGGCATTGATCATGCTGAATGAAGGCGACAGCGAGGCCTACGTGGAGAAGGCCAAGGCCAAGTCGGTCATGGACATGATCCCCGGTCCCGGAGTGATCTATCAGAGCCTTCGTTACTTGCTCGACAATCGTTACGTCACCGGTGTCACCCTGCCGGTGGACGGTGGCCGCCACCTCCGCTAGAGCGCCGACCTCACGTTGGTCACCGGCCGGCCACGGTCGATGGCTGACGCTGCCCAAGGTAAACTTGGCTCTGCCTGAACAGTCGCTGAGCGTAGCCAGCTTTCGGGCAACGCCTAAGGTCCCCTGACGACAAAACGAGGCAATACCATGGCACATCATGACGATTTTCGTGACGACAGCGGTCTGCTCAGCATCATCATGGGCCTGCTCGTGCTGGTGAGCATGAGCTGTCTGCCGGCCACCATCGGTCTTTATCTGCTGCTCGTCGCCTGAGGCCCTTGCCAGCCGTTCTGCATTGCGGCAGGATGAAGCGACGTATCAAGGAGAGAGCCATGCCCCCGATCTTCCACGCCCAGTCTGTGCATGACGACGTTCACGTCGTTGGCGGCGTGCGTGGCTATTGGTTCGGCTACTGGTTTATGACCGGTGTGCCGGTGGCCATGTCCTGAACGCAAGACGCGACATCGCCGGGCGGCACACCACCAGGGCCGCCTCCGCACAGACCCCCGGACGGCTGCCCGCCCGGGGGTTCTGCATTTTGGGGTAACCGACACCGACGTGAGAGACATCAGGAGAGGCACCATGACCGCACCCATCGCTTTCGCCCATCGCCTGCAGACCGGTTTCGCTGGCTACTACGGCTATTGGCGATTTAGCGAAGCGCGGTCGGTTCAGTGCGCCACCTCCGACCGTGAGATTGCCGGTGGCATGAACTCGACACGATGTTTGCCGACCTCACGGAGTTGATCGCCATGAATGCCCCGCTTTCCCTGGCCAAGCGCCAATCCCCCGACACCGCCCGCACTGCCTGTTGCGAAACGCGACTTCCTACCCCGGCCGAGCTGCACGATCGGCTGCCCCTGTCTTCCGAACTCGCCGAACGCGTGGCTGCGCAGCGCGGCGCCGTCAAACGCATTCTCGCGGGTGACGACGATCGCCTGCTGGTGGTCGTCGGCCCTTGCTCGATTCACGATCCTGAGGCGGCGCTGGCGTACGCGCGGCGTCTTGCCGAACTCACGCCTGCGGTGGCCCACCGCCTGCTGCCGGTGATGCGCGTCTACGTCGAGAAGCCGCGCACCACCGTGGGCTGGAAGGGACTCGCCTACGATCCCGACCTCGACGGCAGCGGCGACATGGCGCGCGGACTGGCTCTGTCGCGACAGCTGATGCGCGAGATCGCGGCTCTGGGCCTGCCGGTGGCTACCGAACTGCTGCAGCCGATGCTGGCGCCCTACCTGGATGACCTGCTGGCCTGGGTGGCGATCGGTGCACGCACCACCGAATCGCAATTGCACCGTGAGCTGGCCAGCGGCCTCGAGGCCGCCGTGGGTTTCAAGAACGCCACCGGGGGTGAGGTTCAGGTGGCGCTGGACGCCATGCGCTCGGCGGCCCACTCGCATCGCCACTTCGCCCTGGATGCGGCTGGCCGGCCAGTGGTTCGCGATACCGCCGGCAACGCTCACACCCAACTGGTGCTGCGCGGCGGGCGCAGCGGTCCCAATCACGATGCCGATTCGGTACGCACCGCCCGCGAGTCGCTCACGGATGCTGGGCTGAACCCACGGCTGATGGTGGACTGCAGTCACGCCAACGCGTGCAAGGACCACCGTCGCCAGGCGACGGTGCTGCGCGACATTCTGGAGCAGCGCCGGGCCGGCGAAACGGCGCTGGCTGGGGTGATGCTCGAGAGCCACCTGCACGAGGGCAAGCAGCCGCTCGAGCGTGACCGGCTGCGCTACGGGGTCTCGATCACCGATGCCTGTCTGGGCTGGGAGGAGACCGAGGCGCTGCTGCGCGAGGCCGCCGAGCGGCTTCGCTAGCACCGTCGACAGGTCTACGAGGAGGCGCTGCGGCCCCCTTCTTGGGCGCTACCGATGCCCTGCGGCGCTCTCGCGTCCCGCTCCGCTTGCAGGACCGGTGCTGGCCATCCCTGGCCAGCCCGTTCGGAGCAACGCTCTTCACCCCTGGCATCGGACCTCCTCTTCGACCTGTCCCCGGCGCTCATATCTGACGTCGATTCCGTGACGCGCTGACCGAGCGACTGTACCGGAGCGGGCGATGTCGGGATAATCGCGCCATTCCCGACCGCCCCAAGGAGCCCGACATGCCGTTCACCTTCGAGGACCACGACCCGGACACCTACCGGCGCAAGGCGCGCATCATCAGCGTGGCCATGGCCGGCCAGTTGATCGTCTTCGGGCTGGTGTTCGCGCAGCTGCTCACCGCCACGTTCGGCTCCAGCCTGTGGCTCAATGCGCTGGGCGTGCTGCTCGGTCTGATGGCCACCAGCCTGGTATTCGCCGTGCTGCGCGAGCGTCCCTGGATGGCGGAAATGCGCTACGTGTGGCAGCTCAAGCACCACTTGTCGCGGATCAGCGGCTACCTTTCGAGCCTGCGCCGCGGCGTGGAGGAGGGCAACGACGTCGCTCTGCACCTGCTGACCGTCTACCACCAGGGCATGGCCCAGCTCGCCGAGCTCAACGGCCGCACCCTCGACGACGACAGCGAACTGTTGGCCGAACGGTTGCGTGTGCGGCAACTGCGCCATGAAAAGGGCCTGCCCGAACGCGTCGAGGCGTTCGATCCGGAGGATCTGCGCGCCTTCCGCAAGAGGTAGGCTAA
Organism: Billgrantia gudaonensis; assembly: GCF_900100195.1. GTDB lineage: Bacteria > Pseudomonadota > Gammaproteobacteria > Pseudomonadales > Halomonadaceae > Halomonas > Halomonas gudaonensis. Next base: position 282,468 of record NZ_FNES01000003.1, on the reverse strand, counting down.
CGCCTGATTGTCACGCCTTGGCGGCGTAGGCGTAGAGCAGCGTCTCCTGAGCGCTGATCGGGGCGCTGTCGCCGCGCTGGGGGCGGCGGTAGGTGCCGTCGGGCTGCAAGAGCCAGCTCTGGCAGTTGTCCACCAGGTAGGTTTCCAGGTCCTTGCGCACTCGGGCCGCCAGCTTCCTGTCGCGCAACGGAAAGGCCGTTTCCACGCGGTGGAACATGTTGCGTGCCATGAAATCGGCGCTGGAGCACCAGGTTTCCGGCCTGCCGTCGTTGTGGAAGTGGAAGACGCGGGTATGCTCGAGGAAGCGGCCGATCACCGAACGCACGCGAATGGTCTGCGAGATGCCGGGGAGGCCGGGGCGCAGGCAGCACATGCCGCGAATGATCAGGTCGCATTCCACGCCGGCCTGGGAGGCTCGGTAGAGCGCCTGGATCAGCTTGGGCTCGGTCAACGAGTTGCACTTGATGATCAGGTGGGCGCGCCGTCCGCGACGGGCGTGTTCCGCCTCTCGTTCGATCATTGCCACCACGCGTTCATGCAGCGTGAAGGGCGCATGCAGCAGCGTCTCGATGTGTCGGGCACGGCCCATGCCGGAAAGCTGCTGGAAGACCTTGTGCACGTCGGCGCATAGCGTTGGATTGGCCGTGAGCAAGCTGTAGTCGGTGTACAGCTTGGCCGTTCTGGCGTGGTAGTTGCCGGTGCCGAGGTGAGCGTAGTGGCGCAGCTTGCCCCGCTCGCGACGCACGATGTGCACCATCTTGGCGTGGGTCTTGTAGGCCATTACGCCGTAGATGACGATGGCGCCGGCCTCCTGCAGCCGCGAGGCCAGCGCCAGGTTGTCGGCCTCGTCGAAGCGCGCGCGCAGCTCGATCACCACCGTGACTTCCTTGCCGTTGCCGGCGGCCTCCACCAAAGCGCTGACGATGGTGGAGTCGGCGCCGGTGCGATAGAGCGTCTGCTTGATGGCCAGCACGTCGGGATCGCGTGCCGCCTCGCGGAGCAGATCCTCGACCGGCGCGAAGGACTGAAAGGGGTGGTGGAGCAGGATGTCGCCGGCGGCGATGGCCGAGAACAGGCTCTCCTTGCGCAGCAATGGCTTGGGAATGCCGGGCGTGAACGGGCGATAGAGCAGGTCGGGGCGGTCGACTTCGCCGAGTACCGACATCATGCGCGTCAGGTTGACCGGACCGCTCACGCGATACAGGTCGGCTTCCTCGAGCTCGAACTGCTTGAGCAGGAAAGAGGCCAGCTCTTCGGGGCAGTTGTCGGCCACCTCCAGGCGCACGCCGCTGCCGTAGCGTCGCGCCAACAGTTCGCCGCGCAGCGCCGAGGCCAGGTCGGAAACCTCTTCTGGATCCACGGAGAGGTCGGCGTTGCGGGTCAGGCGGAACTGGTAGAGGCCACGCACCGCCATGCCGGGGAACAGCTCTTCGGCGTGGGCATGAATCATCGACGACAGGAACACGAACTCGCGAAAGCCGTCTTCGCACAAGGCGTTCGGCAGGGCGATCACCCGCGGCAGCGAGCGGGGAGCGGGCAGGATGGCCAAGCCCCCTTCGCGACCGAAGGCGTCCTTGCCCTCGAGTTCGACGATGAAGTTGAGGCTCTTGTTGACCAGCCTCGGGAAGGGATGCGAAGGGTCCAGGCCGATGGGGCTGATCACTGGCATGATCTCGGCTTCGAAATAGTCGCGTACCCAGCCTCGCTGCTCGACGTTCCATTCGCCACGGCGACGGAAGCGCAGTCCATGGGCTTCCAGCGCGGGAATCAGCGCCTCGTTGAGGATCTGGTACTGGCGTGCCACCTGGGCGTGGGCCAGTTCGCTGATTTCGCTGAGTACCGAGCGCGGTGAACGTCCGTCGGCTCCGGTCGACTCATCGCCCAGCGCGATCTGGTGCTTGAGGCCGGCCACGCGGATCTCGAAGAACTCGTCCATGTTCGACGAGAAGATCAGCAGGAACATCAGCCGGTTGAGTAGCGGGTGGGCTTCGTCGAGGGCCTGCTCCAACACGCGGATGTTGAACTGCAGGTGCGAGAGTTCGCGGTTGAAGTACAGACTCGGGTCGCCGAGGTCGGCTTCCGGGTCGGGAATCGCCTTGGGCTTGATCCCGGTCCCGGTCTGGTTGAGCCGCGGCGTGACGGGCTCGCCAGCGGTGTCGGCCGGCGCCTGGGCGTCACCGACTCGTGACGATGGGGTATCGGATGCAGGATGGCTGTGCGAGTCTTCCATGGTTCCTCTCATCATCGAGCCGGAAGGGCACAGCCTTCCGGTCACTGGGCGAGCATTCGTGCCGCGCGTTTGGCGAAATAGGTCAGCACGCCGTCGGCGCCGGCACGCTTGAAGCAGAGCAGCGACTCGAGAATCACCGCGTCGGCATCCAGCCAGCCGTTCTCGAAAGCGGCCATGTGCATGGCGTACTCGCCGCTCACCTGATAGGCGTAAGTGGGCACCTTGAGCTCTTCCTTGACGCGGCGTACCACGTCCAGGTAGGGCATGCCGGGCTTGACCATCACCATGTCGGCGCCCTCGGCGATGTCCATGGCCACCTCGTGGAGCGCCTCGTCGCCGTTGGCCGGATCCATCTGGTAGGTACGCTTGTCCGCCTTGCCCAGATTGGCGGCCGAACCCACGGCATCGCGGAAGGGGCCGTAGTAGTGGGAGGCGTACTTGGCGCTGTAGGCCATGATGCGCACGTTGGGCAGGTGCTCCTGCTCCAGTACCCGGCGAATCTCGCCGATGCGACCGTCCATCATGTCCGAAGGGGCGACCACGTCGGCGCCGGCCTCGGCGTGGGAGAGCGCCTGTTTGAGCAGCGTCTCCACGGTGCGGTCGTTGAGCACGTAGCCGCTGTCGTCGATGATGCCGTCCTGGCCATGACTGGTATACGGGTCCAGTGCCACGTCGGTGATCACGCCGAGTTCCGGAATGGCGTCCTTCAGAGCGCGCACGCTGCGTTGCACGAGGCCGCCGGCATGGTAGGCCTCCTCGGCCAGCTCGCTCTTGAGTGCCGGATCCACTACTGGGAACAGGGCCAGAGCGGGAATGCCGAGCTGATAGGCCTCGCGCGCTTCCTCGATCAACAGGTCCAGCGACAGCCGCTCGACGCCGGGCATGGAGGGGACCGCCTCGCGGCGGTTCTCGCCTTCCAGCACGAACACCGGCCAGATCAGGTCGGCGGCAGTCAGGGTGGATTCGCGCATCAGACGACGGGAAAAATCATCGCGACGCATGCGCCGCATGCGCGTGGCGGGAAACTGGCGCGGTATCTGGAAACTCAAGGTGCTTCTCCGGCTGGTGTCTCGAAACGCCACCCGGGCAGTCTAGACGTGCCGGATGACGTTTCGATGACAAGTGGGTCGTGACAACGAGTATATCAGTGTCGCAGGGTGCCGGAAGTCGCGCCTTGTCGCACCCGGCGCGACTCACTACAGTGTTGGCTTTCAGGCTACGGTTGCGGGCTTCCCTCGGGCGGGCCGCTCAGAGGAGGATAAGAGCATGAGCAAACAGGTGGCGGTCATCCTGTCGGGCTGCGGCGTTCAGGACGGTTCGGAGATCTACGAAACGACGCTGACGCTGCTGCGGCTGGACCAGCTGGGCATCGGCTATCGCTGTTTCGCCCCGAATATTTCGCAGCAGGACGTCGTCGACCATTGCCGTGGCGAGGCAGTCGACGGGGAAGAGCGCAACGTGCTGGTCGAGGCGGCGCGACTGGCGCGTGGCGACATCGCACCTCTCGAGGCGCTCGATGCCGACGACTTTGACGCGGTCATCCTGCCCGGTGGGTTCGGTGCCGCCAAGAACCTGTCGAACTTCGCCGCCGCCGGCAGCGATATGGAAGTGCTCGAGGCGCTCACGGCGGTGATGGAGGACTTTCATGCCGAACGCAAGCCCATCGGGCTGATGTGCATCGCACCAGTGTTGTCACCCAAGCTGCTGGGACCCGGCGTGGCCGTCACCGTGGGCCATGACCCCGGCGTAGCCGGCGCGATAAGCACCATGGGCGGATTGCACCGTAGCTGCGGCGTGGAAGACATCGTGGTGGATTTCGAGAACCGCGTAGTGTCGACGCCAGCCTACATGCTCGCCACTCGCATCAGCGAGGCAGCCACCGGCATCTTCAAGCTGGTCGACCGCATCGACGAAATGATGGATCTGTGACCCGGCTGCGCCGGGAGCTGTAAGCTATAAGCCGTCAGTTAAACCTCCAGAGCATCGAGCCTTGGGGGTTTTCTTATGGCTTACAGCTTAAAGCTTATCGCTCAAAAGTCGTCTTCCGCTTCGCGTTTCTTGCGGCGTGCGAAGCGGCCGAACAGCAGACCGATCTCGTAGAGCAGGTACATGGGAATGGCCAGCAGACTCTGCGAGATCACGTCCGGCGGGGTGAGCAGCATGCCCACCACGAAACAGCCCAGCACGATGTAGGGCCTCTTCTTGGAGAGGCTTTCCACCGTGGTGGCGCCGGAGACGATCAACAGAAAAGTAGCGATGGGAATCTCGAAGGCCACGCCGAAGGCGAAGAACAGCTTGAGGACGAAGTTCAGGTACTGGTTGATGTCGGTCATCACCGCCACGTTCTCCGGCCCGGTCTGGGTGAAGAACTCGAACAGCAGCGGAAAGACCGCAAAATAGGCGAAGGCGGCGCCGGCATAGAAGAGCGCTATGCTGGAGGCCAGTATCGGCAGGGCCAGCGCCTTCTCGTTGTCGTAGAGGCCGGGCGCCACGAAAGACCATGCCTGGTGGAGGACGTAGGGGATGGCGGCGAACACCGCCACCACCAGGGTCAGCTTGAAGGGGGCCAGGAAGGGCGAGGCCACCTCAGTGGCGATCATCTGCGAGCCCTCGGGAAGCAGCGCCATGAGCGGCTGCGCCACGAAGGTGTAGATGTCGTTGGCGAAAGAGTAGAGCGCCAGGAAGATCACCAGGATCGCCACCACCGCTCGGAGCAGACGCGAACGGAGTTCCACCAGATGCTCGATCAGCGGAGCCTGGGCCAGGTCCGGTTTTTCGTTGGGGTCGCTCATCGGGGCGAGACATCCCTCTTGTCATCAGCGGAGGTGGTGTCGTCCTTGACATCGGTCAGGGCGTCGTCGAGACGTTCGGCGGCCGGTTTGGTCGTCTTTTCGTCGGACGCCGGAACTCCGCGCCGCTGGGGAGGAGGCTCCTCGGCGAGGCTTTCCACGTCGCGCTTGGCCTTGCCGAGACTTTCGTCGAGTTTGCTCTGCTGTTCCTTGAGCTTCTGACGCAACTCCTCGGCTTCGAGTTGGGCATTGATTTCCTTCTGCATGCCCGACACGGTGCGCTTGACCTTGCCGACCCACAGACCGAGGGTGCGCGCTGCCTTGGGCAGCCGCTCGGGGCCCAGCACCAGCAGCCCGACGATGCCGAGCAGCAACAGTTCGAGAAAGCCGATATCGAACATGGCGGCTTACTTGCGCTCTTCCCGGTCCTCGACCTTGTCCTCGGTCTTCTCTTCGGCCCGCACGTCATAGGTGTTGGGCGTCTCCTCATGAGTGACCTTGGCCTGGGATTTGTCCTTGTCTTCCTTGTCCTCTTCGTTGACGGCCTGCTTGAAGCCCTTGACGGCGCCGCCCAGGTCGCTGCCCACGTTGCGCAGCTTCTTGGTGCCGAAGATCAGGATGATGATGCCGAGTACGATCAGCAGCTGCCAGATACTGATACCACCTAACATGAAGGTTACCCCTCTGGTTCGCGTGTCCGGTCATACCGGACGTCGAGTTCACTTTGACCTTGCGGCCTTCTCTTCGTGCCCGGAAATGCCGAAGCGCTGGCCCAGCTCGTCGAGTACGTCGCGGTGATCGAGCCCTAGATGCGACAGCATCACCAGACTATGAAACCACAGGTCGGCCGTTTCGGCGATCAACGCTTGACGTTCGGCATTGCCGCCACCCTCGGCATCCTTGGCTGCCAACAGGGTTTCCGTGGCTTCCTCGCCCACTTTCTCGAGTATCTTGTTCAACCCGCGGTGATGCAAGCTGGCCACGTAGGAGTCGGCAGGATCGGCGCTGCGGCGGCTTGCCAGCACGTCGAAGAGTTCGTCGAGAATATCACGCATGACAGGTGCTCCGATTGCGGTGGATCAAGGTCACTGCCAGAGCAGCAGGCCCAGCCCGATGATGCCGGCGCCCAGCACCGTCAGGGGCTGGTCGGCGGTCCACTCCAGCAACGGCTGCCAGGCCAGTGCGAAGGCGATCAGCAGCAGCCCCAGGCGCAGGCGGCGCCGGCTGCGACGCCCCTGGCGGAGTTCGGCGCCGATGCGTGTGACGGCCGTGGCCTGGCGATGGCGCTGGCGCCGCTCGTGTTCGACCTGGGTGAGCGCCTGGTGGGCGAGCACCGGGAGCTCAGGCAGCTGGCGCGACAGTTCCGGAGCCTGGCGCTTGAGCGAATCCCACAGGCCTCCGACACCGGCGCGCTCCTTCATCCAGCGCTCCAGGTAGGGTTTGGCGGTGGTCCACAGGTCGAGATCAGGATAGAGCTGGCGTCCCAGCCCCTCGATGTTGAGCAGGGTCTTCTGCAGCAGCACCAGCTGTGGCTGCACCTCCATGTTGAAGCGGCGCGCGGTCTGGAAGAGTCCCAGCAGCACTTGACCGAAGGAAATGTCCTTGAGCGGCTTCTCGAGGATCGGTTCGCACACCGTGCGGATGGCGGCGGCGAACTCGTTGGCGCGGGTATCCTCGCTCACCCAGCCGGACTCGATGTGCAAGGCCGCTACTTCGTAGTAGTCCTGATGGAAGAACGCCAGCAGGTTGCGGGCCAGGTAGTCCTGGTCCTCGCGAGTGAGGCTGCCGACGATGCCGCAGTCGATGGCGATGTACTGGGGGTCTGCGGGGTGCTCGCGGGAGACGAAGATGTTGCCGGGGTGCATGTCGGCATGGAAGAAGTTGTCGCGGAACACCTGGGTGAAGAAGATTTCCACACCGCGTTCGGCGAGTTTCCTGAGGTCGGTGCCCTGGGCCTTCAGCGCGGCCGTGTCGGCCACCGGGATGCCGTAGATGCGTTCCTGAACCATCACCCGCCGGCGCGTGTGGGGCCAGTGGATGCCAGGCACGAACAGCAGCGGCGAATTCTTGAAGTTGCGTTTGAGCTGGGAGGTATTCGCGGCTTCCTTGTAGAGATCCAGCTCGTCGAACAGGGTGGCCTCGTAGTCGCGCACCACCTCCACCGGTCGCAGACGGCGCGCCTCGGGAATGCGTGCCAGCACGGCGGCGAAGCGATACATCAACGCCATGTCCTGGCGCATCACCCGCTCGATGCCGGGGCGGATGATCTTGACGACCACCTCTTCGCCGCTGTGCAACCGGGCGGCGTGCACCTGGGCAATGGACGCCGAGGCCAGGGGGTCGGGTTCGAAGTGGGCGAAGGCGAGATTCAGCGGCAGCTCCAGTTCTTCCTCGACCAGCGCTCGGGCCTCGGCGCCGGGGAAGGGAGGGACCTGGTCCTGCAGGCGCCTGAGTTCGTCGGCGATGTCTTCCGGCAGTAGGTCGCGGCGCGTGGAGAGCAGCTGTCCGAACTTGACGAAGATGGGGCCCAGCGATTCGAGGGCCAGGCGCAGGCGCTCGCCGCGGGAGTGGTGGCCGAGCGGTATCAGCCGCAGCGGGGAGAGGGCGAACAGCAGACGTAGCGGCCAGGGCAGGCGTTCCAGCGGCAACAGCGTATCGAGGCGATAGCGCGTGATCACCCAGAAGATGCGGAAGAGTCGCAGGGCCATCATGAGCCATCCCCTTCGTCGAGACGGCGGCGGAGTCGGTCGAGGCGCGCCGCCACGCGGTCGGTGGCCACTTCCAGCTCGGTGAGGTGATCGCGCAGGTTGTCGAGCTGATGGCGGCCGGGCAGCAGGCGGGCCTCTTCGAAGACGTATTCGGCGATGTCGGCGGAGAGCTCGCGCCGGGTGCGCGCTCCCCAGTGGGCCAGCCCGCGCAGGCCTTCGGCCAGGCCGTGAGCCGGCATGTCGCCGAGCCAGTGAGCGAGTTCGGCTTCCCAGTCCAGGTCGAGATCGAGCACCAGCTCGCGAACGGCCTCGAGCTGGTGAACCTGGCCGCGCACGGCGAGTCGGCCCTGGAACATCAGACGCTCCATGGAGGCACCGCCCAGCAACTCGCCGAGGGTCTCGGCATCGAGCTCCACCACGGCGTCGGCGGTCGTGTCGTCGCCACCTTCCAGACGTATCAGGTCCACGCCCTGGGCATGGAAGGCCATCAGCAGCTCGAATCGGGGCTGCTCGAAGCGCAGCACGATGCGATTGCCGGCCAGGCGAGCCAGGCGTGCAGGAGCCGCGGGGTCGCGGGCGAGCAGGGCGTTGAGCGTGCGCTCGATGCCGGCCAGCAGCAACATCACAGCTTGATGCCGCGGTGCAGGGCGACGATGCCGCCGGTGAGGTTGGTGTATTCCACCCGTTCCAGACCGGCGGCCTCCATCATGCCCTTGAGGGTCTCCTGGTCGGGATGCACGCGGATCGACTCGGCCAGATAGCGGTAGCTGTCGGCGTCGCCCGCCACCAGCTGGCCCATGCGCGGCAGCAGGCGGAAGGAGTACTCGTCGTAGGCCTTGGAGAGCAACGGATTGACCGGCTGGGAGAACTCCAGCACCAGCAGGCGTCCTCCGGGCTTTAGCACGCGGGTCATGGAGCGCAGCGCGGCGTCCTTGTCGGTGACGTTGCGCAGCCCGAAGGCGATGGTGATGCAATCGAAGGTGTTGTCGGGAAACGGCAGGGCCTCGGCGTTGGCCTGGACGTACTCGACGTTGCCGCCCACGCCGTTGTCGAGCAGTTTGTCGCGCCCCACGCGCAGCATCGACTCGTTGATGTCGGCCAGCACCACGCGCCCGCGCGGGCCCACCAGACGAGAGAACTTGAGCGTCAGATCGCCGGTTCCGCCGGCGATGTCGAGTACGCTGTGGCCGGGGCGCACGCCGGCGCGTTCGATGGTGAGGCGCTTCCACAGGCGATGGATGCCCAGCGACATCAGGTCGTTCATGACGTCGTAGCGGGCCGCCACGGAGTGGAAGACATGGGCCACTCGCGAGGCCTTTTCCTCGACCGGGACTTCCTGGTAGCCGAAGTGGGTGGTGCGCTTGTCGCTGGGGCTCATGCCGTGGGGCTCCCGAATCGCTGCGGTGATCGACAGGCCTGCCGGCCTCGAATGCGCGATATTGTAGCCTTCCCCGGCGGCGATTGTCTTGACGGGAGTGGGGCATCACCACACGGGCCTGTGCCGGCGATAGCTCTGCGGGGAGGCGCTGCGAACCCCTCCATGGGCGCTACATTCGCCCTGCTGCGCTCTCGCATCCCTGCTTCGCTTGCAGGACCTGGGTTGGCCATCCATGGCCAACCCGTTCGGAGCTGCGCTCCTCACCCCTGTCGAATGTAGCGCCCCTTCGAGCTATCCCCGGCGTCCCGCGTAGTGCTCTACAGCTGCTTGATCTCGATGCCCAGCGGCTCGCGGCTGGCGCCGGCTTCCTCCAGGCGCTGCAGGTAGTCGGCCCAGTTGGCCTCGCGATTCTCGATCAGCCACCACAGGTAATCCCAGCTGTAGAGGCCGCTGTCGTGGCCGTCGTCGAAGTGCAGCTTGAGCGCATAGCGCCCGGTGGGCGTGACGTTCTTGAGCCCCACGAACTTCTTGCCGACCTGCAGCGTCTCCTGGCCGCGGCCGTGGCCGCGTACCTCGGCGGAGGGCGAGAAGACGCGCAGGTACTCCACCGACAGCCGGTAGTGCTCGCCATTCGGATAGCTCAGCTCCAGTTCGCGGGCCTGCTTGTGGTAGTGAACGTTGCTGGGAATGGGGGCGGACATGGCTGACTCCTGGCTTCGAGCTTCGAGCTTCGAGCTTCGAGCGGCTCGTGGCCCGAAGCCCGTGGCTTACAGAATATACCGCGACAGATCTTCGTCCATGGCCAGTTCGCCGAGCTGCGAGTCCACGTAGGCGGCGTCGATGGTCAGGGGGCTGCCGATGCCCGAGCCCTGGAACGAGGCCTCCTCGAGCAGGCGTTCCATGACCGTGTGCAGCCGCCGTGCGCCGATGTTCTCGGTACCTTCGTTGACCTTCCAGGCGATCTCGGCGATGCGTTCGATGCCGTCGCCGGTGAATTCGACCTCGAGCCCTTCAGTGGCGAGCAGCGCCTGGTATTGCTTGGTCAGCGAGGCGGATGGCTCGGTGAGGATGCGCTTGAAGTCGTCGGGGGAGAGCGCATCGAGTTCGACGCGGATCGGCAGCCGACCCTGCAGCTCGGGGATCAGGTCCGAGGGACGCGACAGATGGAAGGCGCCCGAGGCGATGAACAGGATGTGGTCGGTACGCACCATGCCGTGCTTAGTGGAAACCGTGGAGCCCTCGATCAGCGGCAGCAGGTCGCGCTGCACGCCTTCGCGGGAGACCTCGCCGCCGCTCGACTGGCCGCTGCCCTTGGCGACCTTGTCGATCTCGTCGAGGAAGACGATGCCGTGCTGCTCCACCGCCTCGATGGCACGGTGCTTGATCTCCTCCTCGTTGACCAGCTTGGCGGCCTCCTCGTCGCGCAGCAGAGCGAAGGCGTCCTTCACCGCTACGCGGCGGGTCTCGGTCTTCTGCTTGCCCATGCCGGCGAACAGGTTCTGCAGCTGGCTGGTCATCTCCTCCATGCCCGGCGGCGTCATGATGTCGATGCCCGGGCCCTGGGGAGTGATCTCGATGTCGATCTCCTTGTCGTCGAGCTGCCCCTCGCGAAGCTTCTTGCGGAAGGTCTGGCGGGTGCCGCTGTCCTGGCGCGGCTGGTCCTCCTGGCCGCGGGGCGGCGGCAGCAGGGCATCGAGGATGCGATCCTCCGCGGCGTCCTCGGCGCGGTGACGCACCTCTTCCTTGGCTTGTTCGCGCACCAGCTTGAAGGCCGCTTCGGTGAGGTCGCGCACGATCGACTCGACGTCGCGGCCCACATAGCCCACCTCGGTGAACTTGGTCGCCTCGACCTTGATGAAGGGCGCCCGGGCCAGCTTGGCCAGGCGGCGGGCGATCTCGGTCTTGCCCACCCCGGTGGGGCCGATCATCAGGATGTTCTTGGGCGTCACCTCGGTGCGCAGGTCGTCATCGAGCTGCATGCGCCGCCAGCGGTTGCGCAGGGCGATGGCCACGGCACGCTTGGCCTCCTGCTGCCCGATGATGTACTGGTCCAGGGCGTGGACGATCTCGCGAGGGGTCATCTGGGTCATGATCAGAGCTCTTCGAGGGTGACGTGGTGATTGGTGAACACGCAGATGTCGCCGGCGATATCGAGCGACTTCTCGGTGATCTCGCGGGCCGTGAGGTCGGTGTTCTCGAGCAGGGCGCGGGCGGCTGCCAGGGCGTAGTTGCCGCCCGAGCCGATGGCGATGATGCCACGTTCGGGCTCCACCACGTCACCGTTGCCGGTGATGATCAGCGAGGCGTCCTTGTTGGCCACGGCGAGCAGTGCCTCGAGGCGACGCAGCGCGCGGTCGGTACGCCAGTCCTTGGCCAGCTCCACGGCGGCCTTGACCAGGTTGCCCTGGTGTTTCTCGAGCTGCGCTTCGAAACGTTCGAACAGAGTGAAGGCGTCGGCGGTGCCGCCGGCGAAGCCGGCCAGCACCTCGCCGCGATAGAGCCGTCGCACCTTGCTGGCGTTGCCCTTCATCACGGTGTTGCCCAGCGATACCTGGCCGTCGCCCGCCAGGGCGACCTGATCGCCGCGACGCACGGAAACGATGGTGGTCATTCAGAGAACTCCGAAACGGGGAGCTCGATCCCAGCTCCCGATGACTTTCGGCGCCTGCGGGCGCCGCGGGTGAACTTCACAGGAGGTGCGGGCGCCACGGCCCGAATTCAAGGATGGAGTCGGCAGCGATAATCCAGGAGTTTGTCCTCAGTTCTGCAGGCGGATCAGCAGGGGCTCGATCCCTTGCGTCACCATCAGGTCCTGGGCGCGATTGAGCTCGCGGGTGTCGTCGTAGGGTCCCACCTGGACGCGATGCCAGGTTTCGCCGCCGCTGGTCTGAACCTGGCTGACCTGGGCCACCAGGCTGAGGTCGCGCAGGCGGTCGCTCAACTGCTCGGCGTCGCCGGACTCGCGGAAGGAGGCAGCTTGCAGCATGTAGCGAGTGCCCGCAGTGTCAGTGCCGGCATCGCCTTCGGGGGCGTCATCGCCGTCCTCGGCGTCTTCGGGAATCTGGTTGGCAGCGATGATCTGGGCGATGGGGTCGCCCTCTCCCGCGGGTTCGCTGGTGGACTCCCGGTCGGGCGAAGCCGGGGGCGCCGGGGCGCCGACCTCGCCGCGCGGAGCGATCACCTCCGATTCCGGCAGGAGGGTATAGAACTCGAAGGTGGGCATGCGTGGCTCGCTGGCTTCCTGAGCGGGCGCTGCAGGCTCGGACGTCTCCGGCTCCGGCGGTGCCGATCGCGGCAACAGGGTGGCCAGCGGCGAGTCGTGGCCTTCCTGCCAAGGCGCCGTGCCGTGCTGGTGCTGGGCGAGCAGGAAGCCCGCCACCAATCCGCCGAGGCCCCACGCCCAGCCGGGCAGGCGCCAGCCCTCGCGGCGCCGTGAGGTGCGCCGGCGGGTGCTGGCGCCGCGTTTCTTGGGGGCAGGACGGCGAGCCATGGGTTACATCTCCTCGGGTGCGCTGACGCCCATCAGGTCGAGGCCGTTGCGCAGCACCTGTCGGGTCGCGAGCCCCAGGGCCAGACGGGCGTTGCGCAGTTCGTCATCCTCGACCATCACCTTGACCGCGTTGTAGCAGGTGTGGAAATCGGCGGCCAGGTCCAGCAGGTACTGGGCGACCTGCTGCGGTTCCCGTGCGGTGGCGGCATGGGTCACCACCTCGGGGAAACGTGCCAGGCGATTCATCAGCGCCTTCTCCTGATCGGCGTCGAGACGGGCCAGGCTGACCATCGCCAGGTCATGGTCGAAGGGTGTGCCATCGCTCTCGGCCTTGCGCAGCATGCTGCACACCCGCGCATGGGCGTACTGCACGTAGTAGACGGGATTGTCGTTGGACTGCGAGCGCGCCAGGTCGATGTCGAAGGTGAGCTGCGAGTCGGCCCGGCGGGCGGCCAGGAAGAAGCGCGTGGCGTCGCGGCCCACCTCGTCGATCAGGTCGCGCAGCGTGACGTAGCTACCGGCACGCTTGGAGAGCTTCACCTCCACACCGGAGCGGGTGACCATCACCATCTGGTGCAGCACGTAGTCGGGCCAGCCCTGCGGGATGCCGACTTCGAGCGCTTGCAGACCGGCGCGTACCCGGGTCACGGTGGAGTGGTGATCGGCGCCCTGCTCGTTGATCACGGTGGTGAAACCGCGCTGCCACTTGTCCAGGTGGTAGGCCACGTCGGGAAGGAAGTAGGTGTAGCTGCCATCGGACTTGCGCATGACGCGATCCTTGTCGTCACCGAAGTCGGTGGTGCGCAGCCACAGTGCGCCGTCCTGCTCGTAGGTGTGCCCCCCCGCGATCAGGCGCTCCACCGCAGCCTCGACCTTGCCTTCTTCGTAGAGCGAGGATTCCAGGAAGTAGACGTCGAATTCGACGCCGAAGGCCTTGAGGTCGAGATCCTGCTCGCGGCGCAGCCAGGCCACGGCGAACTCTCGGATGGCATCGAGGTCGTCCGGGTCGCCCTTGGCGGTCACGTGACGGTCGTCGGCGTGCACGGTCTGGCCGGCCAGGTAGTCCTTGGCCACCTCGACGATGTAGTCGCCACGGTAGCCGTCGGCGGGCCAGGCGGGACTATCGGGTTGGACGTCCTTGGCACGCGCCTGCACCGAGAGTGCCAGGTTGGCGATCTGGGCGCCTGCGTCGTTGTAGTAGAACTCGCGCGTGACCTCGAAGCCGGTCGCCTCGAGCAGGCGGGCGAGGCAGTCGCCGATGGCGGCGCCGCGACCGTGGCCCACGTGCAGCGGGCCGGTGGGGTTGGCGGAGACGAACTCCACCTGGACCTTCTGGCCCTGGCCGACGAGGCTGCGACCGAAGGCATCGCCGGCGTCGAGCACTTGGCGCACTACCTGGGCGGCGGCATCGGTGGCGGCGAAGAAGTTGACGAAGCCGGGCCCGGCGATCTCGATCTTGGCCACGGCATCGCTGGCGGGAACCGCGGCAACCAGCGCCTCGGCCAGTTCGCGGGGCTTCCGGCCGGCGGGTTTGGCCAGCATCAGTGCCAGGTTGGTGGCATAGTCGCCGTGGGACTTGTCCTTGGTCGGATCGACCTTGATCGTCGGGTCGATGTCGACGGGCAGCGTGTCTTGCTGCTTGAGCGTCTCGAGGGCCTCCTCGAGCAGTGCGACGATGGTCTCTTTCATGAAGCGTCGGTTGTCCTGTGGCGCCGGCCTGCGAATGGCCGATGAACCGGCGGTGACGAGGCACTCGCGGCGGGGCGCGGGCATGATGGAAACGGAGCCTTGAGCGGGCACGGCCGCCCATTATCGGCAATTGTGGTGCGGCTTTAAACCCTGCCAGCCTAGCTTCGGGCTTCGGGCTTCGGGCTTCGGGCAGCAGCCTAGCTCGTGGCTCGTGGCTCGTGGCTCGTGGCTAGGCAAGCGTCTGCGGGTCGATATCCAGCGACCAGCGCACCCGGCGAGCCGCGGGGTTGGACTCGAGCCAGCCAACGAGCCAGGCGCCTGCCTCGTGGAGCCGGCTGCGCTTGTCGGCGCCGAGCATCAGTTGAAGGTGATAGCGTCCCTGGCGCCATTCCATGGGGGCAGGCACCGGCCCCAGACAATCGACGTTCAGCTCGCGGTCGGTGAGCCAGGCGCGCAGCGCCTCTCCGGCGTGCCGGCCGAGGTCGGTGACGGCCGCCTCCTGTGGGCTCTCCAGGCGCAGCAGAGCGAGGAAGCGAAACGGTGGCAGCCGGGCGGCGCGGCGCTCTTCGAGCAGCTGATCGGCCAGGGCGTCGTAGCCGTATTCGGCCAGCATGCGCAGGTGGGGGTCGTCGCCGTGGAGGGTCTGTACCAGCACCCGGCCCGGGTGGCTGGCGCGACCGGCGCGGCCGGCCACCTGCTCGAGCAACTGAGTGCTGTGCTCCAGGGCGCGAAAGTCGCTGGCGTAGAGGCCGGCGTCGGCGTTGACCACCACCACCAGCGCCACATGGGGCAGGTGATGGCCCTTGGCGAGCATCTGGGTGCCCACCAGCAGGCAGGGTTCGCCGCGGCGCACTTCGGCCAGCATCCGCTCCAGGGCATCGCGGCGCCGCGTGCTGTCGCGATCGATACGGTGCACCGGCACCTCCGGAAAGTGAGCGGCGAGGGTTTCCTCGGTACGCTCGGTGCCGCTGCCCAGCGGGCGCAGATCGGCGCTGCCGCAGGCGGGGCAGGCGTCGGGCAGCGCTCGGCGGCTGTCGCAGTGGTGGCAGGCCAGCAGGGGCGGCTGGCGGTGCAGCGTCAGTCGTGCATCGCAATGGTCGCATTCGGCGAGCCAGCCGCAGGCGTGGCAGGCCAGCGTCGGAGCGAAGCCGCGGCGGTTGATGAACACCAGCACCTGATGACCGGCGGCCAGCGTCTCGCCAATCGCCGTGAGTACGGGGGGGACGAGCCCGCCCTGGCGTGGGCGGCCGCGCATGTCGACGAGCTCCAGGCGTGCCGGGGCGTGGCGGGTGGCGCGGCGCGTCAGGCGCAGGTGCCGGTAGTCGCCGCGGCTGGCGTGATGGAGACTCTCCAGCGAAGGAGTGGCACTGCCCAGCAGCAACGGAACGGCATGCCGCTGGGCACGTGCCACGGCCAGGTCGCGGGCGTGGTAGCGCAGCCCTTCCTGCTGCTTGAAGGAGCCGTCGTGCTCCTCGTCGACGATGATCGCTCCAGGGCGGGCCAGGGGCGTGAAGATCGCCGAGCGGGTGCCGATGACGATGGGGGCGCGGCCGCTGGCGGCGGCCTCCCAGGCGTCGAGCCGCTCATGGTCGGTGAGCCCGGAGTGCAGGGCGACGATGGGTACCTGGAACCGATGTCGGAAGCGCGCCAGGGTCTGTGGAGTGAGGCCGATCTCCGGTACCAGCACCAGTGCCTGCCTGCCGCGTGCCACCACCGCTTCGATCAGCTGCAGGTACACCTCGGTCTTGCCGCTGCCGGTGACGCCGTGCAACAGGCAGGGATGGAAGGTCTCCAGACCGGCGTGGAGTGTCGATAGCGCTGCGGCCTGCTCGCCGTTGAGCGGCAGGGCCGGCTCGCCCAGCAGGTGAGCGGCGGCAGGGTCGGCGGCCGCCGTGCGCGGGGTTTCGCGCCGCGTCACCAGCCCCTTGGCGTCGAGTGCCTTGAGCTGTTCTCGGGTGAACCCCTGGGCCAGCACCGCCTGGGTGGCGAGTCCGTGGGGGTGCTGGGCGAGCATCGCCAGCAGTTCGGCCTGACGGGGGGCGCGCTTGAGCCGCTGGGTGTCGGCGGCACGGCCGCTGTCGGTGAGCAGCCATTGTTCGCGCACGCGACCGGCCAGCGGCCGCCCCTGGCGCAGCAGCACCGGCAATGCCTGGTGCAGGGTGTCGCCGAGCGGATGCTGGTAGTAGCGAGCGGTGAAGTGGCACAGCCACAGCCAGTCCGCCGGGAGTGGCGTTTCGTCGAGGCATTCCGCCACCGGCTTCAGCTCGCCGAAGGGGCGCTCTCCCTGCTCGCGGCACGCCACCACCACGCCGACGACCTGGCGGCGGCCGAAGGGCACGCGCACGCGCAGGCCCGGCTGCCAGCCTGCCGCCGGGGGCGCGGTGGCGCGGTAGTCGAACAGCCGGCGCAGTGGCGTGGGAACGGCCACGCGCAGCACGCGGATGGCGCCTGGGGTAGGGGAGTCGTGCAATTGGCCTCCGGCCCGGGGTCTGCTAGAATGCTCCGCCGCCGTGGCGCTGGGGCGTTGCGGCGGCTATCGGTTAGCTAGTGACGGTTACCACGACTGATTAACCCGTATGCGGTGCCTGGCAACGATCAGGTGGCGGCATACCGCTCAAGAGGCTCAAGATGAAACAAGGTATCCACCCGGATTACAAGACGGTCACCGCAACCTGTTCGTGCGGTGCGACCTTCGAGGTCGGCTCCACGGCCGGCCACGACCTGGCGCTGGACGTCTGCTCCCAGTGTCACCCCTTCTACACCGGCAAGCAGAAGCAGGCGACCACCGGCGGTCGTGTCGAGCGCTTCAACAAGCGCTTCGGTGCCGCCCTCAAGCGCGGCTGATCCGACGTCTCGGCCGGGAGATCCGGTGCGCATCGCAGAAACCCGCCGCCTGGCGGGTTTTTGCGTATCGGGAGAGGCAATCGCAAAACGGCGCTGATCGGTTCGCAACGGCGCCGAAACGGCGCTCGAGCGGCACGCGTTGAGGAGTGGAAAGTTTTTCTATACTCTAGTTTTCCCCCTCGTTCCACGCTTTACATGGATACCGGACCACAGCATGACAGACGCCAAGAAGCAGGCTGCGCTGGACTATCACGCCAAGCCCATTCCCGGAAAGCTCTCGGTGGAGCTGACCAAGCCCACGGCCACTGCGCGCGACCTTTCCCTGGCCTACAGCCCGGGCGTGGCGGAACCGGTGCGCGAGATCGCCCGCGATCCGGAGAATGCCTATCGGTATACCGGCAAGGGCAATCTGGTGGCGGTGATCTCCGATGGCAGCGCCATCCTGGGACTGGGTAACTTGGGGCCGCTGGCCAGCAAGCCGGTCATGGAGGGCAAGGGCGTGCTGTTCAAGCGCTTCGCCGGCATCAATTCGGTGGACGTGGAGGTCAATGCCGAGAGCCCCCAGGCATTCATCGATACCGTAGCGCGCATCGCCGACAGCTGGGGCGGCATCAATCTCGAGGACATCAAGGCCCCGGAGTGCTTCGAGATCGAGCAGACGCTCATCGAGCAGTGCAGCATCCCGGTCTTCCATGACGACCAGCACGGTACTGCCATCGTCACCGCGGCGGGCATGCTCAACGCTCTGGCGATTGCCGGAAAGCGCCTGGAAGAAGCGAAGATCGTGTGCCTCGGCGCCGGGGCCGCGGCCATCGCCTGCATGAAGCTGCTGGTTTCCTGCGGGGCGCGGGCAGAGAATCTGGTGATGCTCGATCGGCGCGGGGTGATCCACGCCGGGCGCGAGGGGCTCAATCCCTACAAGGCGATGTTCGCCATCGATACCGACAAGCGTACGCTGGACGACGCCATCGAGGGAGCCGACGTCTTCATCGGACTTTCCGGGCCCAATCTGATGAGCGCCGAGCACCTGCGCAAGATGGCCGATGACCCGGTGGTCTTCGCCTGCACCAACCCCGATCCCGAGATCGACCCCGAGGTTGCCCGCGATGCGCGTCCGGACGTGATCATGGCGACCGGCCGTTCCGATTACCCCAATCAGGTCAATAACGTGCTGGGCTTTCCGTTCATCTTCCGCGGGGCGCTCGACGTGCGCGCCACGCGCATCAACGAGGAGATGAAGGTGGCTGCCGTGCATGCGCTCAAGGACCTGGCCCGCGAGCCGGTGCCTCGGGCGGTGCTGGACGCCTACGAGAAGGAGAGCATGGCCTTCGGCCGCGACTACATCATCCCCACCCCGGTGGACGTGCGGCTGCTCGACCGGGTTACCTCGGCGGTGGCCCAGGCAGCGGTGGATTCCGGCGTGGCGCGGCGTCCCTACCCTGCCCACTATCCGCTGACATCGGTGGATGACGTCTACGGCAGCTGACGGCCTCGGTCGCATTGCCCCCTCCCGAGACACGCCGCCGGCCCCACCAGGGCCGGCGGCGTGCTGGATGAGTCTCTCTTCACCAACTGTAGAGCAACGAGGCGCTGGTGGTGTGATCGGTTCGGGCGTCGGCGCTGGCCGGTGGCTGCGAGTTGTGCTTGATCTCGTGGGAGAGCTTCAGTGCCAGCCGCGAGTTGAGCCGCGCCGTAATGGCACTGAGCGAGCGCGACGTGGTGTTGTCGTCGGTCGCCTCGACGGACAGTTCCTGGTCGAGACTGGCCGTGTCGGAGAACGCCCAGCGATAGTCCAGGGCGGTGTAGGCGACCGCCAGGGTCTCGTCTCCCGCACCGCGGATGCGGTCGTCGCGAAAGCCGGGGCCGGCCTCCAGGGAGAGCCGATGGCGTTCGCCGTCGAGAACGTGACGGCCGTAGCCGGCGATGGCGGTGAACTGTTGGTCGTAGCCGCTGAAGCGATCCTTCTCCCAGCGGCCGAAGCCGAACAGGTAGTGGGGGCCCTGGAAGTCGTAACGTTCGCGCATGGAAACCAGATACTGCTCGGCGCTGGTTTCGCCGTCGCGCGCGACGTTGCGCACTTCGCCACGCAGCGTGTGCATCCAGTTGCCGGTCAGCCAGGTCAGGCGTCCCTTGCCGATCAGCGTCTGGCTGTCGGTGTTGCCGGAGAGATGAGTGTAGCCGAGCTCGGCCTCGCCGCTGAAGGCGTCGGCGTCCTCATCGGGGGCTGGCGGCGCATAGAAGGGGCTGGCGGCCGTGCCGCCGGCGATCGTCAGCAGGCCCGTTAGCGAGAGCGCCAACCACTGGTGCCGTAGGCGGCGCGTCGTGGAGTCGCACATGTCGGTCTCTTCGTCGGCTGTGGTCTTCGCCGCCGACGAACGGCGGCGATGGGGCGGTATGGCCCGGGCGCCATCGCGGTCGCCCGGGCATTTTGGTGGCTAGAAGATGGCTTCATAACTGCCGGTGCCTTCGGAGCCGCTGCGCTGCTCGACTTCCTGCTCGATGCGCCGCGGTTCCCGATCCGGCAGGTGGTCGGGGTGGAATATCTCGCTGATGCCGCCGGGCTGATCGTCAGCCAGCAGACGCCCCGTATCGGGGTCGACACGAGCGCGCACCAGTTCCTCGGGCGGCTCGGGCATGGCCTCGGGACGATCCGCCAAGGCATCGTCCATGAAATCGATCCATATCGGCAGGGCGGCATTGGCGCCGTATTCGGCAATGCTGTCGTTGTCGTCCTTGCCCACCCAAACGGTGGCCACCAGGTCGCTGTTGAAGCCGGCGAACCAGGCGTCGCGCTGGTCGTTGGTGGTACCGGTCTTGCCGACGATGTCCTGGCGGTCGAGGGACAGGGCGGCGCGTCCGGTGCCGTTCTCGATGACGTCACGCATCATGTCGCGCAGGATGTAGACCGCCGTCGGATCGGCCACGCGCGGTGCTATCGGGTAGCGCTTGCCGTCTCGCTCGGTTTCTTCCTGGCCCTCTTCGCAGTCGTGGCAGGCGACCTGGGGCCGCGCTTCCTCGATCACTTCGTCGTCGCTGCCACGGGTGATGCGCTGGATGAACCAGGGCGACACCTGGAAGCCGCCGTTGGCCAGCACTGCGTAGGCGTTGGTCATTTCCAGCGGGGTGAGGCTGGCGCTGCCGAGTGCCAGTGACAGGCCGTTCGGCAGCCGGCTCGGCGCAAACCCGAAACCTTGCAGGTAGTCGATGGTGGTGTCCAGGCCCAGCGTCTGCAGAATGCGGATGGTGACCAGGTTGCGCGAACGGGCCAGCGCCTCGCGCAGCCGGGTGGGGCCGAGGAAGTCGCCGCTGGAATTGACCGGACGCCACAGTTCGTTGCTGCCGTCTTCGACCACCACCGGAGCGTCGTTGACCACGCTCGAGGCGGTCATCAGGCCGCTGTCCAGGGCCGCCAGATAGACGAAGGGCTTGAAGATCGAGCCGGACTGCCGCTCGGCCTGTACCGCACGGTTGAACTTGCTGGCCGAGAAACTGAAGCCGCCCTGCAGGGCGAGGATGGCACCGGTATCCGGTTCCATCACCACCAGGGAGCCTTCGGCACCAGGGCGCTGCGAGAGGCGCCAGTTGCCCTCTTCGTCTTCGAGGATGCGCACCAGGTCGCCGCGCTCGGCGATCTCGGCGGCCGAGCTGGGCTCGGCGCCGCGGGAGCGCGGACTACGGTAGGCTCGCGCCCAGCTCAGGCCTTCCCAGTCGAGGGTGCGCAGCTTGCCGCCGCGGGTCATGACGCGCATTTCGCGGCCTTCGCTGGCCACCACGATGGCCGGCTGGAGCGGGCCGTAGCCGGGGGTGCGCTCCAGTACGCCGAGCCAGTTGCTGACGTCGCCGTCGATCCCTTCGACCTCGGTCTGGCTGCGCTCGGCGGCCTGTTGGGCGGTGGCCATGATCTCCGGCGACTCGTCGAGCTCTTCCTCCAGGCCCTGTCGTTCGGTTCGTGCCTGAGCCTCGGCCAGGCCGGAGGGAATGTCGCGCTCTTCGGGGCCGCGCCAGCCGTGGCGGGTATCGTAGTCGATCAGACCGCGCGCCAGGGCCCGGCGCGCCTGGGGCTGCAGTTCGCTGTCGATCGTGGTGTGGATGCGGTAGCCGCCGGTGTAGGCGGTGTCGCCGAAACGCTCCAGGGCATATTGGCGGGCCATTTCCGCCACGTAGTCGGCGTCCACCTCGGCACGCACGCGGTGACGGCGTGCGGTGATCGGTTCCTGGACGGCCTCCTCGTAGGTGGGAGCATCGATGTAGCCGAGTTCGCGCATGCGGTAGAGGATCCAGTTGCGGCGGATCAGCGCACGCTCGGGGTTGGCCAGCGGATTGAACGACGAGGGTGCCTTGGGCAGGCCGGCGATCATCGCCTTCTGGGCCAGGGTCAGCTCGGCCAGCGGCTTGTCGTAGTAGACCTCGGCGGCGGCGGCGATGCCGTAGGCGCGGTGGCCCAGGAATATCTTGTTGACGTAGAGCTCGAGGATCTCCTCCTTGGAGAGGATCTGCTCCATCTGCAGAGCCAGCAGTATCTCGCGGATCTTGCGGGTGAAGGTGCGATCCAGGCTGAGCAGGTAGTTGCGTGCCACCTGCATGGTGATGGTGGAGCCGCCCGACTGGATGTCGCCGCTGACGGCCAACTCCAGGGCGGCACGCGCCAGCCCCTTGGGATCGACGCCGCGATGATCGAAGTAGGCGTCGTCCTCGGCGGCCAGCAGGGCCTGGATGAAGTCCTCCGGGATGCCGTCGAACTCCACCGGCATGCGGCGTTCGTCGCCGTATTCGCCGATCAGCTTGCCGTCACGGGTGAAGATGCGCAGCGGGGTATGCAGTTCGAAGTCCTGCAACTGGCGCACGTCGGGCAGCCCCGGAGAGAAGTAGAGGGCCGCGCCGGCCACGCCCAGCAGAGAGGCGGTGAACAGCGATACCAGCAGCCAAATGACGGAAAAGGTCAGGGTTTTGATCCACTTCATGAAAATGCGATATCCGTGGTGAAATCCGTAGGGTAAGGCGGGTGCGATGGCGTGCCGTCACTGGCGCCAGCCATTATAGGAAGCCGAGCCGCTCGTCACCAGCGTTGACGGGACATTGCGACGACGTTGCCCCTTCGGGGGCAATATCATGTAACCTCCTTGTCGCAGGGCAAGGTATGGCTTTCCTGGTCCGTTATGCTGAGCTGGCCGAACCACAACACGCGGATGACCGCATCATGATTGGGCAGGGGCATGGGTAGATGCGATTCAGGGCCTCCGGCAAGGGGTTGATCGGTGTCGACATCACGTCGGCTACCGTCAAGTTGATCGAGTTGCGCCGTGTCGGCGGCACCTTTCAGATCGATAGTTACGCGGTGCGCCCCCTGCGCGAAGGTGCCGTGGTCGAGCGGCGCATCCGCGACATGGGCGAGGTGGCCGATGCCCTGCGTCGCGCGGTGGAAAGCGCTCGCCCGGCCTCTCGCAATGCGTCGGTGGCGGTGCCGGCCAGCGCGGCGATCACCAAGACCCTGACCCTGCCGGCCTCGCTGAACGACGACGAGATCACCGCGCGCATCCAGTTGGAGTCCGACAAGCACATCCCCTTTCCGTTCAGCGAAGTCGCCTTCGATTTTCAGCGGCTCGGTCTCAATGCACGCTACGGCGATCAGCAGGACGTGCTGCTGGTCGCCTGCCGCGAACAGGACGTGCGTCAACTGACCGATGCGCTTCTCCAAGCGGGGCTGGCCCCGGCTGCGGTCGATGTCGAGACCTTCGCCATGGAGCGCGCCTTCGAGGAGGTGCGGGCGCAGTTGCCTTCCCCGGCCGGCAGCGAAGAGTGCGTGGCGCTGGTCGACATCGGTGCCACCATGAACGCCTTCCACGTGGTGCGCAATGGGCGCATCACCTACAGCCGCGATACGGTGTTCGGAGGGCGCCAGCTCACCGATGAAATCCGCAACCGTTACGGACTCAGCCTCGAGGAGGCAGGATTGGCCAAGAAGCGTGGCGGGCTGCCGGAGGATTACCAGCTCAGCGTGCTCGAGCCCTTCCTGGATACCCTGGTGCAGCAAGTGGGGCGTTCCCTGCAGCTCTACTACACCGCAGGACGCAAGCACGAGGTTCAGCGCATGGTGCTCGCCGGCGGCTCCAGCGTGATTCCCGGTCTCGCCGAGCGTCTCGCCCAGGACAGCGGCATGGACGTCTCCATCGCCAATCCGTTTCTGCGCATGCGCATCAATCCGCGCATCGATGTCCAGACGCTGGCCGGCGATGCCCCGGCGATGCTCACGGCTTGCGGTCTGGCGATGAGGTCTCGTCCATGAGCATCGAGATCAACCTGCTCCCGTGGCGCGAGAAGCAGCGTGCGCGGCGGAGCCGCCGCTTCTATCTGGCCCTGGTTCTGATGGCGGGGCTGGGGGTCGGCGGCGGTCTGGGCGTCACGCAGTTCTATCAAGCGGAGCTCAGTGCGCAGCAGCAGCGCAACGCTCACGTGCGGGAATCGATAGCCGCACTCGATCAGGACATCCGCTCGATCACCGAATACGAGGCGGTCCGGGAGCGCATGGCCGGCCAGCTCGATGTCTTCGCCGAGCTTCAGCAGGGGCGTTCGCAGACGGTGGCCGTGTTCCGTGACCTGACCCGCAGCCTGGTGGAGGGCGTTCACTACACCTCCATGACGCGGCAGGGGGAGCGGTTGCGTCTCACCGGCCTGGCCGAGGCCGACCGTCAGGTCTCCGATCAGCTTCGCGCACTGGCTGCCGCTCCCTCGCTGGCCGAGCCCGTGCTTTCCGAAGTGGAGTCGGCGAACGGGGATCAGCGACGCTTTGCGCTCAGCGTCACTCAGCAGTCGGCCGGCGCGACGTCCGCCGAGGACGAAGCCGAAGGAGGTGAGCCATGAGCTTTCGGGGAGAGTGGCGGCGCCTGCGCCAGCTGGACTGGCGAGAACTGGACATCAAGGAGTCGGGGGGTTGGCCCTGGTCGCTGCAGCTGATCTGCTGCGTTTTGGTGCTGGGCCTGACGCTCGCCGCCGTGCACTGGTACCTGGCGCGCCCCCAGGCCGAGGCACTGGCCGAGGCACGAGCCGAGGAGCGGACGCTGCTGCGCGACTACCGTCTCAAGGCGGCCCAGGCTTCGCGTCTGCCCACCATGCTCGAAGAGATGGCCGTGCTCGAAGCGCGCATGGAAGCGTTGATGGCCATGCTGCCCACCGGTGCCGAAATTCCTTCGCTGCTCGACAGCATCAGCGAGATCGCCATCGATCATCAGCTGTCGATCGATGCCATCCGGCTGCGCAGCCCGGTGACGCGCGATTTCTACATAGAGCGTCCCTTCGATATCCAGGTCGAGGGCGACTATCATCGCCTGGCCGCCTTTCTGGCCGACATCGCCGCCCTGTCTCGGATCGTCACCCAGCACGATTTTTCTCTGGAACCGGTCGAGGAGGCCGATACGCTGACGCTCTCCATGCTGGCGCGCACCTACAGCTACCGCACGTCCGGCGAGGCCGAGGGGGAGAGCTCGCCATGAGGTGGCTGCAAGGTATCACCATGGCCGTTACGCTAGGCTTGGTCGCCGGCTGTGCCGATCCGCAGCTCGCAGCGCTGGACCGCGAGCTGGCGGCCATTCGCGAGGACCCGGGGCCGACGCCCGAGTTCGACTTGCCGGAAGTGCCCACCTACGAGGCCACGCCCTATCGTGAAGCGGACAGCCGCAGTCCGTTCCGGCCGCGCCGGCTGGAAGCCGATCCCGAAGCGTCGGGAGAAGGTCAGCTGGCGCCGGACCCGGATCGACGCAAAGAGCCGCTGGAAGCCTTTGCGTTGGAGGAACTGGAACTGGTGGGCGTGTTGACGGTAGGGGGCGAGCCTTCGGCACTGGTGCGAACACCGGATGGCCAGGTCCACCGTCTGCACCGAGGGAACCATTTGGGCGGCAATCACGGGCGCATCGTCGCGATCACCCATTCATCGGTGCAGTTGGTGGAACTGGTGCCGACCGGAGGCGGTGGTTGGGTGGAGCGCACCACGCGACTCACGCTGGACGACGAGACATGACGGCAGCGCCGTGGCGATCTACGCCGTCGAGCGGTGTCAGGCAGAGGGGTGAAGTAATGTTGGCAATGATGCGTGCACTGGCGGGGCTCTGCCTGCTGATGGTGGCCGGCAGCGCGGCGGCCACGACACTGACCGAGTTGGATTTTCGCCAGGGCGAAGGGGGCGAGCTGCAGATCGACCTCCACTTCGACGAGGGCGTGCCGGAAGTGCGCGGCTATCGTCTCGACGAGCCGCCGCGCCTGACCATCGATCTCATGGCCACCGGTAGCCGTCTCGAGCGGCGGCGTTTCGACCTGGGGGTCGGTGGCGTCGCGCAGGTCACCGCCCTGGAGGCGGGAAGTCGCACGCGACTGGTGTTCGATCTGGATGGCGCTTTGCCGTACCGCACCGAGGCGCTGGGCGATCGCCTGCGCCTGTTCATCGGCAGCGATGCTGCGCCCCGGGAGCCGGAGCGTATCGCTGCGTCGGAGAATGTCGAAGAGGGGGTGGCCGACGCTGAGCGCACCGGCGACCAAGCCTCACAAGACGGTAGGCCGTCCATCGAGTCCATCGACTTTCGCCGTGGCGACGAAGGAGCCGGGCGCCTCGTCGTGGTCTTCGATCGGGCTGGGGTCGACGCGCGGGTGCGTGAACAGAACCGGCAGCGCATCACCGCCGAGCTGCGCGGCGTCGAACTGCCGGAGGCGCACAACCAGGTGCTCGACGTCAGCGATTTCGATACGCCATTGACTCGCATCACGCCACGCCGCAGCAGCGAAGGCGTGATTCTCGACATCCAGGGTGACGGCGATTATGCGATGGTCTCCACGCAAAGCGGTCGGCAACTGACCATCGAAGCGCAGCCGGTCACTCCGCAGGAGCGAGAAGAGCGCATACGCGAGCAGTTTCCCTATACCGGAGAGCGCATCACGCTCAACTTCCAGGACATCGAGGTGCGCTCGGTGCTGGCGATCATCGCCGATTTCACCGGTCTCAACCTGGTGGCCAGCGACAGCGTGCAGGGGCGCGTCACGCTCAACCTCGAGGACGTGCCATGGGACCAGGCGCTCGATCTGGTGCTCAAGAGTCACGGTCTGGCCAGCCGTCAGGAAGGCAACGTCATCGTGGTGGCGCCAGCCTCGGATCTCGCCGAGATCGAACGTCAGGAGCTCGAGGCGCGCACCGAAATGGAGACCCTGGCGCCGCTGACCACGGAGTACGTCCAGGTGCGTTACGCCCGCGCCGAGGAGCTGGCCCGCCTGCTGCGCGGCGAGGAGGGGTTCGGCCTGCTCAGCGAGCGTGGTCGGGTGGCCGTTGATCAGCGCACCAATACGCTGTTGATCCAGGATACCGCCGATCAGGTGCAGGAGATCCTCGCCACCCTCGATGAGCTGGACATCGCCGTGCGCCAGGTGCAGATCGAGGCGCGCATCGTCATCGCCCGGGATGGCGTCACCAGGGAGCTGGGGGTCAACTGGGGAGCGTCCGGCGAGGGTAGCCGCTTCAACCTGGGCGGGGCTTCGTCCGGTACCCCGATCAGCACCTACGGCGACGATTTCAGCGGTCAGCGCGAATCGCGCGGCGAGTTCACCGGCGGCTTCGACGACCCTGCGGGCAGTCAGTTCCAGCGCGGCGGCCTGGCCGTCGATCTGGGCGGGGCCAATCCGATGACGAGCCTCTCCTTCGGCTATCTCTCCGGCGATATCCTGCTCGATCTGGAGCTGCGCGCCCTGGAAAGCGAGAACAAGAGCCAGACCATCTCTCAGCCTCGGGTGATCACCGCCAACCAGCGCAAGGCGGTGATCAAGCAGGGCCAGGAGATCCCCTATCAGGAGTCCACCTCCAGCGGCGCGACCAACGTGGAGTTCAAGGAAGCGGTGCTGTCGCTGGAGGTGACCCCGCAGATCACGCCGGACAACCGCATCATCATGGACCTGCTGATCAACAACGATACCGTGGCTGAAGAGGCGTTCGGCGGCGTGCCGGCCATCGACACCAATCAGATCGAGACCCAGGTGCTGGTGGACAATGGTGAAACCGTGGTGCTGGGTGGTATCCTCACCACGGAAGAGCTCCGTCGACTGGCCAAGACGCCGTTCCTGGGCGACCTGCCGGTGCTGGGCAAGCTCTTTCAGTACAACGAGCAGAACAACCAGAAAGTCGAGCTGCTGGTGTTCATCACGCCCCGCATACTGGACGATAACCTGGCCATTCGCTGATGCAGGCACTACCCAACCTGATCCTCGTCGGCCCCATGGGGGCCGGCAAGAGCACCATCGGCCGCCTCCTGGCGGCCGAGCTGTCACGTGAGTTCTACGACAGCGACCACGAGATTCAGGCCCGCTGCGGTGCCGACATCCCGTGGATCTTCGACGTCGAGGGCGAGGCGGGGTTTCGCCACCGTGAAGCGCAGATGATCGAGGAGCTCACCGCCCTCGACGAGGTGGTGATCGCGACCGGCGGCGGTGCCGTGCTGCGGGAAGAGAACCGCCGCCGGCTGCGCGAGCGAGGCACTGTCATCTACCTGTTCACGACCGTCGAGCAGCAGCTCAGGCGCGTCGCCAAGGATCGCAATCGCCCCTTGCTGCAACGCCCCGACCGTGAAGCCGCGCTGCGCGAGATGTTCACGCTGCGCGACCCCCTCTATCGGGCTACCGCCGATATCGTGGTGCGCACCGACCGGCGCAGTCCGCGCGCCGTGGTGGGGGACATCGTGCGCCGCGTGCAGCGTCTGGTCGACCCTCTCCAAGCCAAGGCCTGAAAATCATGTCCGCTTCTTCCGCTTCCGAGTCGCCGTGCCGCCTGCAGGTGGCGTTGGGCAGCCGCAGTTATCCCATTCATATCGGTCCGGGCCTGCTCGGCGATCCTCAGTGGCTCACCCCGCATCTCGCTGGACGACAGGTGATGATCGTCACCAACGAGACGGTGGCACCGCTCTACCTCGAGCGCTGCCGCGCCGCGCTGTCCGAGGATCTGGAGGTGCGCGAGCTGGTGCTGCCGGACGGCGAGGCCACCAAGAGCCTCGAACAGGTCTCGCGCATCTGGGACGCCCTGTTGGAAGCCGGCTTCAATCGGCGCTGCACTCTGGTCGCCCTGGGGGGTGGGGTGATCGGCGACATGGTGGGCTTTGCCGCGGCGTGCTACCAGCGCGGCGTGGCCTTCGTTCAGGTGCCGACCACGCTGCTGGCCCAGGTGGACTCCTCGGTGGGTGGCAAGACCGGCGTCAATCACCCGCTAGGCAAGAACATGATCGGCGCTTTCTGGCAGCCGCGGGCGGTGCTGGTGGATACCGACACGCTCGCCACGCTGCCCGAGCGGGAGCTCTCTGCAGGGCTCGCCGAGGTGATCAAATATGGCCTGATTCGCGATGCCGGCTTTCTCGCCTGGCTGGAAACCGCCATACCGTCGCTGCGCGCCCTCGACGCCACGAGCCTGACGCAGGCCATCGAGCGCAGCTGTGCCATCAAGGCCGATATCGTTGCCGCCGACGAGACCGAGCAGGGCGTGCGGGCGCTGCTCAACCTGGGGCATACCTTCGGCCACGCGATCGAGGCGCATCAGGGCTATGGAGCCTGGCTGCATGGCGAAGCGGTGGGCGCCGGCATGGCGATGGCCGCCGAATTCTCGGCCCGCCTCGGCTGGCTGTCCATGGCCGACGTGGAGCGCGTACGCG
Source organism: Billgrantia gudaonensis (assembly GCF_900100195.1). Taxonomy (GTDB): domain Bacteria; phylum Pseudomonadota; class Gammaproteobacteria; order Pseudomonadales; family Halomonadaceae; genus Halomonas; species Halomonas gudaonensis. The sequence goes on along the minus strand of NZ_FNES01000003.1, from coordinate 253,677 downwards.
AGATCATTGCTGCAGCGGGCCTGCCGCTCGCCGCGCCGGCCGGCATGACGGTCGATGACTTCCTGGCCCGCATGCGGCTCGACAAGAAGAACGTCGACAGTCGGCTGCGCCTGGTTCTGCTGCATGCGTTGGGCGATGCCTGCATTCACGATGACGCGCCGCCGGAAAGCCTTGCTGCCTTTCTCGAGGATTATCCCCGCCAGGCCTGATCGTTCGACCAGCCGATACGCCGACGCCCGCGATCCGCGGGCGTCGGCGTTTATCGCGGCCTCTTGCGTCTGAATCCGCATGCCTCATGCCGTATCGGTATGGGGAAAAGCGCCGAGATTCGACCAAAGTCTAATTTCTGGGTTGCGTTCGTTTGCTCTTCGTTGATCGGGCTTGCAAGTCCTTGACGTGGTGGTGTTTTTTGCCCGAGCTTGGATGGCAAGTGATGGATTTGGCGAGGTTTTTGGCGATGTTGAGGCGGCCGTCGATTGCGTGTTGGCCCCGGCTCTGGCTATGCTTGCCGTCCTTTGTCCATCACAGCAGAGGGCGCCTGCGCGCCAAAGGCATAAAAAAGCCAACCGATAATAATACCATAACCCTGCTGTTCAGTCAATCGTTTCTAGCGAGAGGCACGCCCCATGAACCGAGGCCTACATCATCCCGGCGAGTACCGCGATAACTGCGGGTTCGGCCTGATCGCCCACATGGAGGGGCAGGCCAGCCACGACTTGCTGCGCACCGCGATCGAGTCGTTGACCTGCATGACCCACCGTGGCGGTATCGCTGCCGATGGCAAGACCGGCGACGGCTGCGGTCTGCTGCTCAAGATGCCCGAAGCGTTCATGCGTGACGTCGCCGCCGAGGCGCTGGACGTGCCGCTCGGTGAGCGTTTTGCCGTGGGCGCGGTGTTCCTGCCCGACGACGATGCCCGCGAGGCACGGGCCCGCGGCGTTCTCGAGGGAGAGCTGCGCGCCTGCGGCCTGGTGATTCGTGGCTGGCGCGAGGTGCCCGTCGATTCCAGCTGCTGCGGTCCCATGGCCCTCGAGTGCCTGCCGCGCATCCGTCATCTGTTCGTCGAGCCGGGCAAGGGCAGCGACCCGGAGCGCTTCGACGTCGACCTGTTCATGGCACGGCGGCGTGCCGAGCAAATGCTGCGTGACGAGCAGGACTTCTACGTCTGTTCGCTCTCCTCTCAGGTGCTCTCCTACAAGGGTCTGATGATGCCGGCCGATCTGCCGACCTTCTATCGCGACCTGGGCGATGAGCGCCTCGAGACGTCGATCTGCGTCTTTCATCAGCGTTTCTCCACCAACACGGCACCGCGCTGGCCGCTGGCCCAGCCGTTCCGCCTGTTGGCCCACAACGGCGAGATCAACACCATTCAGGCCAACCGTGGCTGGGCCAACTCGCGCAAGGAGAACTTCGTCACCGAGCGGCTGCCCGACATTACCGAGCTCGACGAGATCGTCAATACCGTAGGCTCCGACTCATCGAGCATGGACAACATGCTCGAGGTGCTGCTGATGGGCGGCATGGAGCTGCATCGTGCGGTGCGCATGATGGTGCCGCCGGCGTGGCAGAACGTCGAGACCATGGATGCCGAGCTGCGCGCCTTCTACGAATACAACTCCATGCACATGGAGCCCTGGGACGGCCCGGCCGGCGTGGTGATGACCGACGGCCGCCAGGCGGTGTGCATGCTCGACCGCAATGGCCTGCGCCCGGCGCGCTGGGTGATCACCAAGAACGGCTACATCACCCTGGCCTCGGAGATCGGCACCTACGACTACAGTCCCGAGGACGTGGTGGCCAAGGGGCGCGTGGGCCCGGGCCAGATCCTCGCCGTGGACACCCAGACCGGTGAGGTGCTGCACACCGAGGACATCGACAGTCGTCTCAAGTCCGCCTATCCCTACAAGCGCTGGCTCAAGCAGGAGGCGCATTATCTGGAATCGGCGCTCACCGAGCTGGCCAGTTTCCAGAACATGGACAGCGACGCGGTGAAGACCTGGCAGAAGATGTTCCAGGTGAGCTTCGAGGAGCGCGACCAGGTGCTGCGCCCGCTGGGCGAGAGCGGTCAGGAGGCGGTGGGCTCCATGGGCGACGACACGCCGGTGGCGGTGCTCTCCGGCAAGCCGCGCCTGCTCTCCGACTACTTCCGCCAGAAGTTCGCCCAGGTCACCAATCCGGCCATCGACCCGCTGCGCGAGGCGATCGTGATGTCGCTGGAGACCTGCATCGGCGCCGAGCGCAACGTCTTCAAGGCGACCCCGGAGCACGCCCACCGCATCATCCTGACCACGCCGATCCTCTCGCCGCGCAAGTATGCGGCCCTGCTGGATCAGGACGATCCCGCCTTTGCCAGTCACACCCTCTCGCTGGGCTACGACCCCGAGCGGATGGGCCTCAAGGCGGCGGTGCTCGAGCTCTGCCGCCAGGCCGAGGCGGCGGTGCACGCGGGCAAGGTGATTCTGGTACTCTCCGACGCCAAGCTGGCCAAGGGGGAGCTGCCCATTCAGGCGGCCCTGGCGGTGGGTGCCGTGCACCAGCACCTGGGCAAGCTGGCGCTGCGTCCGCGGGCCAACATCGTGGTGGAGACCGCGTACGCTCGCGACGCGCACCAGATGGCGGTACTGTTCGGCGTGGGCGCCACGGCGATCTTCCCGTGGCTCGCCTACCAGGTGATGGCCGACATGCACCGCACCGGCGAGCTCACCGGCAACCCTGCCGACACCCGCGAGAATTACCGCAAGGGGCTGCAGAAAGGGTTGTTCAAGATCCTCTCCAAGATGGGCATCTCCACGCTCGCCTCCTACCGCGGCTCGCAGCTCTTCGAGGCGGTGGGGCTCGACAGCGAAGTGATGGAGATATGCTTCACCGGCATGGCGTCGCGCATTCAGGGGACCGGCTTCAGTGAGTTGCAGCTGCAGCAGGAACTGCTGGCCCGCGATGCCTGGATTCCCCGCAAGCCCATCGCCCAGGGCGGCTTGTTCAAGTACGTCCACGAGCACGAGTACCACGCCTACAATCCCGATGTGGTCAAGGCGCTGCAGGAGGCGGTACAGGAAGGCGACTACGCCAAGTGGAAGACCTTCGCCCGGCTCGTCAACGAGCGCCCGGTGGCCACCCTGCGCGACCTGCTCCGTCTCAAGGCCGCCGAGACGCCGCTGCCGATGGAAGAGGTGGAGTCGGTCGAGGAGCTCATTCCGCGCTTCGACAGCGCCGGCATGTCGCTCGGCGCGTTGTCGCCGGAGGCCCACGAAGCACTGGCTCAGGCCATGAACGAAGCCGGGGGGCGCTCCAACTCCGGCGAGGGCGGCGAGGACCCGGCGCGCTACGGCACCATTCGCTCCTCCAAGATCAAGCAGATCGCCTCCGGACGCTTTGGCGTCACACCGGCCTACCTGGTCAATGCCGAGGTGCTGCAGATCAAGGTGGCCCAGGGCGCCAAGCCCGGCGAGGGCGGCCAGCTGCCCGGCGGCAAGGTCAACGAGCTGATCGCCCGGCTGCGCTACTCGGTGCCCGGGGTGACGCTGATCTCGCCGCCGCCGCACCACGACATCTACTCCATCGAGGACCTGGCCCAGCTGATCTTCGATCTCAAGCAGGTCAATCCCGACGCCCAGGTTTCGGTCAAGCTGGTCTCGGAGCCGGGCATCGGCACCATCGCCACCGGGGTGGCCAAGGCCTACGCCGACCTGATCACCGTCTCCGGCTACGACGGCGGCACCGCGGCGAGCCCGCTCACCTCGATCAAGCATGCCGGCAGCCCCTGGGAGCTCGGCCTGCCCGAGGTGCACCAGGCGCTGCGCATCAACGGCCTGCGCGACAAGATCCGCCTGCAGACCGACGGCGGGCTGAAGACCGGCCTCGACGTGGTCAAGGCGGCGATCCTCGGCGCCGAGAGCTTCGGCTTCGGCACCGCGCCGATGGTGGCGCTGGGCTGCAAGTACCTGCGCATCTGCCACCTCAACAACTGTGCCACCGGCGTGGCCACCCAGCACCAGTACCTGCGCGACGAGCACTTCCGCGGCACCGTCGACATGGTCAAGCACTACTTCCGCTTCATCGCCGAGGAGGTCCGCGAACTGATGGCGCTGCTCGGGGTGCGCAAGCTCACCGACCTGATCGGCCGCACCGACCTGCTCGAGGTGCTGGAAGGCGAGACCGCCTCGCAGCGCAAGCTCGACCTGACCGACCTGCTGGTCAACGACTACGCCCCGGCGGACGCACCGCAGTTCTGCCAGGTGAACCGCAACGTGCCGCATGATCCGGGTGCCAAGAACCGGGAAGTCCTGGAGGCGCTCGCGGATGCCATCGAGTCGAAGTCCGGCGGCGAATTCTCGTTCGCCATCACCAACTGCGACCGCAGCGTGGGGGCGCTCGCCTCCGGGGCCATCGCCAAGCGCTACGGCGAGGCGGGTCTCGAGGAGGCGCCGATCGTCGCGCGTTTCACCGGCGTGGCCGGTCAGAGTTTCGGCGTATTCAACGCCCGTGGCCTGCACCTCTACCTGGAGGGCGATGCCAACGACTACGTGGGCAAGGGCATGAACGGCGGCAAGGTGGTCATCGTGCCGCCCGCGGGCAGCCGCTTCGAGACCCACCGGACGGCGATCGTCGGCAACACCTGCCTGTACGGCGCCACCGGCGGCAAGCTGTTCGCCGCCGGCACCGCCGGCGAGCGCTTCGGGGTGCGCAACTCCGGTGCTCACGCGGTCATCGAGGGGGCCGGCGACCACTGCTGCGAGTACATGACCGGCGGCCTGATCGCCGTGCTCGGCGAGACCGGCGTCAACTTCGGCGCCGGCATGACCGGCGGTTTCGCCTACGTGCTCGACGAGGACCGCTCCTTCGTCGATCGCTACAACCACGAGCTGGTGGAGATCCACCGTATCAATACCGAGGCCATGGAAGCCTACCGGCGCCACCTGAGGGAGGTCATCGAGGAGTTCGTCGCCGAGACCGACTCGCCGCGTGGCAAGGCCATTCTCGAGGACTTCAGCGACTTCGTCCGCCACTTCTGGCTGGTGAAACCCAAGGCCGCGAGCCTCAACAGCTTGCTCGCTGAATCCCGCCGGCGTCCCGAGTAAGCCGGACTTCCAGGAGAGACGATCATGGCCAACCGTTTGAACAACGATTTCCAGTTCATCGACGTGGGTCGCCACGACCCGCAGAAGAAGGATGCGCGCACCCGCTCGCGGGAATTCGCCGAGATCTACGAGCCGTTCAAGCCCCAGGAGGCGGCGTCTCAGTCGCACCGCTGCCTGCACTGCGGCAACCCCTACTGCGAGTGGAAGTGCCCGGTGCACAACTACATCCCCAACTGGCTGCAGCTGGTCAGCGAGGGCAACATCCTGGAGGCGGTGGAGATGTGCCACCGCACCAACTCGCTGCCCGAGGTGTGTGGCCGGGTGTGTCCGCAGGACCGTCTCTGCGAGGGTGCCTGCACGCTCAACGACGGCTTCGGCGCGGTGACCATCGGTTCGGTGGAGAAATACATCACCGATACCGCTTTCGCCATGGGTTGGCGCCCTGACATGTCCCAGGTCGCCTGGACCGACAGGAAAGTGGCGATCATCGGAGCCGGCCCGGCAGGGCTCGGCTGCGCCGACATCCTGGTGCGCAACGGCGTCCGGCCGGTGGTGTTCGACAAGTACCCCGAGATCGGCGGCCTGCTCACCTTCGGCATTCCCGAGTTCAAGCTCGACAAGACGGTGATGGAACGTCGCCGCGCGGTGTTCGAGGAAATGGGCATGGAATTCCGCCTCGAGACCGAGGTGGGCAAGGACGTCAGCTTCGACGCGCTGCTCGAGGAGTTCGATGCCGTCTTCCTGGGCATGGGCACTTACAAATACATGGAGGGCGGTTTTCCCGGCGAGGACCTGCCCGGCGTGCACAAGGCGCTCGACTACCTGATCGCCAACGTCAACCACTGCCTGGGCTTCGAGAAGAACCCGGCCGACTACGTCTCGCTGGAGGGCCAGCAGGTGGTGGTGCTGGGCGGCGGCGATACCGCCATGGACTGCAACCGCACCGCCATTCGCCAGGGAGCGGCCGCCGTGACCTGCGCCTATCGCCGCGACGAGGAGAACATGCCGGGCTCCAAGCGCGAGGTGGCCAACGCCCGTGAGGAGGGCGTCGAGTTCCTGTTCAATCGCCAGCCCGTAGCGGTGATCGGCGAGGAGAAGGTCGAGGGGGTCAAGGTGGTGCGCACGCGCCTCGGCGAACCCGACGAGAACGGTCGCCAGCGTCCCGAGGTCGTGCCGGGCTCCGAGGAGGTCATCCCCGCCGATGCCGTGGTCGTGGCCTTCGGCTTCCAGCCGAGTCCTTCGCCGTGGTTCGAGACGGTGGGCATCGAGATGGACGATCGCGGTCGCGTGCTGGCGCCGGAGAAGGGGGCCTATCCCTTCCAGACCACTCACGAGAAGATCTTCGCTGGCGGCGACATGGTGCGCGGCTCCGACCTGGTGGTCACCGCCATCTACGAGGGGCGTCAGGCCGGCGAGGGCATCCTCGACTATCTGGGCGTCTAACGACGTCCGCTGCGGGCCACGGGCAGGGCGGGGAGTCATCATCCTGCCCGCAGCCCGCAGCCCGCAGCCCGCAGCCCGCAGCCCGCAGCCCGCAGCCCGCAGCCCGCAGCCCGCAGCCCGAAGGGGCCGAAATTGAGCCAAAGGTCGCAGTCTGCTACTCTGTCGACCCATCCGGGCGCGGCTCCCTGCCGGGCCCACCGATCACGTTTCGACAGGTTCTCCATGACACGATATATCTTCGTGACCGGCGGCGTTGTGTCCTCTCTCGGCAAGGGCATCGCGTCGGCTTCGCTGGCGGCGATTCTCGAGGCGCGTGGCCTCAAGGTCACCATGCTCAAGCTCGACCCCTACATCAACGTGGATCCGGGCACCATGAGCCCCTTCCAGCACGGCGAGGTGTTCGTCACCGAGGATGGCGCCGAGACCGACCTGGATCTGGGCCACTACGAGCGCTTCATCCGCACCAAGATGACCCAGGCCAACAACTTCACCACCGGCCGCGTCTACGAGCACGTGCTGCGTCGCGAGCGCCGTGGCGACTACCTGGGCGGCACCGTGCAGGTCATTCCGCACATCACCGACGAGATCAAGCGCCGGGTCTTCGCCGGCGGCGAGGGCTTCGACGTGGCGCTGGTGGAGATCGGCGGCACCGTGGGCGACATCGAGTCGCTGCCGTTCCTCGAGTCGATCCGTCAGATACGCAGCGAACTGGGGGCGAGCCGCGCCATCTTCATGCACCTGACCCTGGTGCCCTACATCAAGACCGCCGGCGAGACCAAGACCAAGCCGACCCAGCACAGCGTCAAGGAACTGCGCTCCATCGGCATCCAGCCCGACATCCTGATCTGCCGCAGCGAAGTGGAGCTCGAGGAGAGCGAACGGCGCAAGATCGCGCTATTCACCAACGTCGAAGAGCGCGCCGTCATCCCGCTGCAGGATGCCGACACCATCTACCGAATCCCGCTGATGCTCTGCGAGCACGGCCTGGACGAGATCGTCTGCGACAAGCTGCGCCTCGAAGCGCCGGAAGCCGATCTCTCCGAGTGGGTCCACGTGCTCGATGCCAAGCTCAACCCGCTCAAGTCGGTCAACATCGCCATGGTCGGCAAGTACATGGAGCTGCTCGATGCCTACAAGTCGCTCAACGAGGCGCTGATTCACGCCGGCATCCAGACCCGCATCAAGGTCAACGTCGACTACATCGACTCAGAAGACATCGAACGTCACGGCATCGAACGTTTGGCCGGCAAGGATGCCATCCTGGTGCCGGGCGGTTTCGGCGAGCGTGGCGTGGAAGGCAAGATCGCCACCGCCCGCTTCGCCCGCGAGAGCGGTATCCCGTATCTCGGCATCTGCCTCGGCATGCAGGTGGCGGTCATCGAGTTCGCTCGCAACGTGGCCGGTTGGGGCGATGCCAATTCCACCGAGTTCACCCGCGACACCCAGCACCCCGTCGTGGGCCTGATCACCGAATGGCTCTCCCCCGAGGGCAAGGTCGAACTACGTGACGAGGCCTCCGACCTGGGTGGCACCATGCGTCTGGGTGGCCAGGTCTGCCAGCTCAAGTCGGGCTCGAAGGCACGCCAGGCCTATGCGACCGACGAGATCGTCGAGCGCCATCGCCACCGCTTCGAGGTCAACAATCAGTTCATCGAGGAACTCGAGCAGGCCGGCCTGGTGGTTTCCGGCAAGAGCGTCGACAACTCCCTGGTGGAAATGGTCGAACTGCCCGATCATCCTTGGTACGTGGCCTGTCAGTTCCATCCCGAGTTCACCTCCACGCCGCGCGACGGTCATCCGCTGTTCACCGGCTTCGTCAATGCGGCGCTGGAGCACAAGGCGGCAAGGTCTCGCGCCCAGGCCGCCCCGCAGGAGTGACCCCCGTGTCCGATGCGCTTACCCCTGCCAGCGAACGATGCATCGCCTTTGCCGGCCTCGAGGCCGGCAACGATCTGCCGCTGATGCTGCTCGGCGGCATGAACGTGCTGGAATCCCGTGAGCTGGCCCTCGAAGTGGCCGCGGCTTACGTCGAAGCGACCGGCAAGCTCGGCATGCCCTACGTCTTCAAGGCGAGCTTCGACAAGGCCAACCGCAGCTCCATCCACTCCTTCCGTGGCCCGGGCCTCGAGAAGGGGCTGGCGATGCTGGCCGAGATCAAGGCGCGCTTCGGGGTGCCCATCATCACCGACGTTCACGAGCCCTGGCAGGCCAAGCCGGCCGCCGAAGTGGCCGACATCATCCAGCTGCCCGCTTTCCTGGCGCGCCAGACCGATCTCGTGGTGGCCATGGCGGAGACCGGGGCAGTGATCAACATCAAGAAGCCACAGTTTCTGGCGCCCCACGAGATGCGTCATGTCATCCGCAAGTGCGAGGAAGCCGGCAACGACCGTCTGCTGCTATGCGAGCGGGGCTCGAGCTTCGGCTACAACAACCTGGTGGTCGACATGCTGGGCTTCGGCGAGATGAAGCAGACCGGGTATCCGGTTTTCTTCGATGTCACGCACGCCCTGCAGCGCCCCGGTGGGCGCGCCGACAGTGCCGACGGTCGGCGCGCTCAGGTGGCCGAGCTGGCCCGGGCCGGGGTGGCCGTCGGCCTGGCGGGGCTCTTCCTCGAAGCGCATCCCGACCCCGACAACGCCCGATGCGATGGCCCCTGCGCGCTGCCCCTCGACCGGCTCGAGCCTTTCCTGGCCCAGATCAAGGCCCTCGACGACCTGGTCAAGGGTTTCGCGCCGCTAGGGGTTCAATGACACTCCACTCGCTGACACCCATAAGGAAACTGCCATGACCCAGATCGTCGACATTCACGCCCTCGAGGTACTCGACTCCCGCGGCAACCCCACCGTGCAGGCCGAGGTGCGTCTGGCCAGCGGTGCCGTGGGCGTGGCTTGTGCACCGAGCGGCGCTTCGACCGGTTCGCGCGAGGCCCTGGAGCTGCGTGACGGCGACAAGGCCCGCTACCTCGGCAAGGGCGTGCTCAAGGCCGTTGCGGCGGTCAACGGCGCGATTCGCGAGTGCGTAGTCGGTATGGATGCCCGCGACCAGCGCGGCCTCGATGCCGCCATGATCGAGCTCGACGGTACCGACAACAAGGCGAGTCTGGGCGCCAATGCCATCCTGGCGGTGTCGTTGGCCGCCGCCAAGGCCGCCGCCAACGCCAAGGGCGTGCCGCTCTATGCGCACATCGCCGAGCTCTACGGCCAGCCGGGCCGCTACCAGATGCCGGTACCGATGATGAACATCCTCAACGGCGGCGAGCATGCCGACAACAACGTCGACATTCAGGAGTTCATGATCCAGCCGGTGGGCGCGCCGAGTTTCGGTGAGGGCCTGCGCATGGGCGCCGAGATCTTCCATGCCCTGAAGAAGGTGCTCTCCGCCCGCGGTCTGGCCACCGCCGTCGGCGACGAGGGCGGCTTTGCGCCGAACCTCGCGTCCAACGCCGAGGCGCTGGCGGTGATCCAGCAGGCCGTGGAGGATGCCGGCTACACGCTCGATCGCGACGTGACCCTGGCGCTCGACTGCGCATCCTCCGAGTTCTATGCCGATGGCCAGTACAAGCTCTCGGGTGAAGGCAAGAGCTATGACGCTGCCGGCTTCGTCGACTACCTGGCCGAGCTGTGCGATCAGTATCCCATCGTCTCCATCGAGGACGGCATGGACGAGTCCGACTGGGCCGGCTGGAAGGCGCTCACCGACAAGCTGGGGGATCGCGTGCAGCTGGTCGGCGACGATCTCTTCGTTACCAACACCAAGATCCTCGAGCGCGGCATCGACGAACGGATCGGCAACTCCATCCTGATCAAGTTCAACCAGATCGGCTCGCTCTCCGAGACCCTGGACGCCATCCGCATGGCCCAGGATGCCGGTTTCACCGCGGTGATCTCGCACCGCAGCGGCGAGACCGAAGACACCACCATCGCCGACTTGGCGGTAGGCACCAGCGCCGGCCAGATCAAGACCGGCTCGCTGTGCCGCAGCGATCGCGTGGCCAAGTACAATCGGCTGTTGGTCATCGAAGCGCAGTTGGGTGAATCGGTGACCTATCCCGGTCGTGCCGCCATCAAAGGGCAGTGAGCGGCTTTGTCAGGCGAAGACTCTAGTGATGTATCTTGTAAGAGATCGCCTACATAGATGCGGCGAATCATGCTGAAAACGTCTGAATCCGGCCGACGCTTTATGCGTCGGCCTTTTTTTTGTTCAATAATATCAAGGGGTTGCTTGTTCTTTTTCGCAATGGCGCAAGTGCTTCTGGTGGCCGCAAGCCAGTTGAGCTGACGTGCAAGGCTGCCACAATGGGCCCGGGACAAGAGGAGAGCGCTGGCGTTCTCCGGCAGGATGCAATGGGATGCTTGCGTGGTGTGCCCGGTGTGACAGGAGGTCGCCTCCGGGCAGGGAGATCACCACTGGAGTCGGGACGGAGGGAACCGTCCTCAAGGAATGGCTAGGAGCGGGCGGCCTCAGGGCCGCCTTTTTTCGTTCGCAGGCAGTGCGGTGGCGGCTGACGGCGAACAGGACACGACCGCGCCGAGCGTCAAGCGACGCTCGGCGCGGTCGTTTCAGGACGGCAGTAAAGGCGTGGCCTTGCCGTTCAGCGCTCCAGATACTGCAGCTTGCTCGGCTTGCCGTCCCACTCTTCGGCGTCGTCCGGCGGGTCCTTCTTCTCGTTGATGTTGGGCCAGACCTCGGACAGTTCGGCGTTGATCTCGATGAACTGTTCCTGCCCATCCGGCAGCTCGTCTTCCGAAAAGATCGCTTCGGCGGGGCATTCGGGTTCGCAAAGGGCGCAGTCGATGCATTCGTCCGGATGAATCACCAGGAAGTTGGGGCCTTCATAGAAGCAATCCACCGGGCAGACCTCGACACAGTCGGTGTACTTGCACTTGATGCAGTTTTCGGTAACGACGAATGTCATGCCAGTCTCCCTCCTCGGGCGGGGCCGTTGGCGCCCGGTTACGATGATGAAAAGGTGGTTGATGCGACCCGGCAGTTATAAAAAACCCCGACTCTTATAATAATGTTTTTGTGAGCGCATCATTCTAGTCACGCGCCCAGAGCAGGGCAAGCCGCCCGCTCCGTGGCATCTTCACGATAGCCTCGTCCGCCATTCATAGAGCAGCTCGAGTGCTTGGCGTGGTGTCAGCCCGTCAGGGTCGAGGTCGGCCAGGGCCTCGACCAGTGGGTGCGGCGCCGTGGCGAAGAGATCGTTCTGCACCGGTGCCGGCTCACTCTGATCGACGGCCGGATTGCGCTGCCCCTGATCGATCTCCTGTTGCTCGAGCTGCGACAATTTATCGCGTGCACGAGCGATCACCGCTTGCGGTACGCCGGCCAACTGGGCGACCTGAAGACCGTAGCTCTGGCTTGCCGGCCCCTCCTCGACGCGATGCATGAAGACGATACCGTCGCGGTGCTCCGCTGCCGTGAGGTGGACGTTGGCCACGCCTGCGGCCTGTTCGGCCAGTGCCGTCATCTCGAAGTAGTGAGTGGCGAACAGCGTGAAAGCACGTGCCCTGGTGAGGTGTTCCGCGCTGGCCCAGGCCAGCGACAGCCCGTCGAACGTGCTGGTGCCGCGGCCGATCTCGTCCATCAGCACCAGACTGTGCTCGGTGGCATTGTGCAGGATGCTGGCCGTCTCGGTCATCTCCACCATGAAAGTCGAGCGGCCTCCGGCGAGGTCGTCGGAAGAACCGATGCGCGTGAAGATACGGTCCACCGGGCCGATCTCGGCGGCATCGGCCGGTACGAAGCTGCCGGTGTGGGCCAGCAGCACGATCAACGCCGCCTGGCGCATGTAAGTGGATTTGCCGCCCATGTTGGGTCCGGTGATGACCAGCATGCGACGGGTGTCGTCCAGGTTCAGGTCGTTGGGTACGAAAGGCGTCTCGCTGACGTGCTCGACCACCGGATGGCGCCCGCCGCGGATGGTGATGCCCGACGTTTCCGACAGCTGCGGCCGGGTGAAATCCAGAGCCTGGGCGCGCTCGGCGAAGGCGGTCAGCACGTCCAGCGTGGCCAGTGCTCGACCGCTGGACTGCAGGGCGGTCAGCTCGGCGTTGAGGGCGTCGAGCAGGCCGTCGTAGAGCAGCTTTTCGCGGGCCAGGGCGCGTGACCTGGCGGAGAGCGCCTTGTCCTCGAATGCCTTGAGTTCGGGAATGATGAAACGCTCGGCGTTCTTCAGGGTCTGGCGACGGATGTAGTCGGCGGGGGCATCCCGGGCCTGGGCACGGGGGATCTCGATGTAGTAGCCGTGCACGCGATTGTAGCCCACCTTGAGGCCGGGCAGGCCGGTGCGTTCCCGCTCGCGGGTTTCGAGCTCCACCAGATAGTCCCCGGCGTGCTCGGCCAGGCCGCGGTGTTCGTCGAGCTCGGCATCGAAGCCCTCGGCGATCACGCCGCCGTCGCGGATCACCACGGGAGGGTTGTCCACCAGGGCGCGGGACAAGGTGTCGGCGAGCTCCGGATAGGGCCGGATGTGCGGCTTGAGCGTTTCCAGCGCGGTGTCTTCGCCATAGGAAGCGAGCTCGGCTTCGAGCGCCGGCAGACTGGCCAGTGCATCGCGCAGTCGCGCCAGATCGCGCGGCCGGGCGCTGTAGAGAGCCACCCGAGCGAGGATGCGTTCCACGTCGCCGATCGCCTTGAGCGTCTCGCGCAGCGTAGCGTAGCGCGCCTCGTCGAGCAGCACCGCGACGGCAGCCTGGCGGGCCAGCACCTGGCCATGGTCGCGCAGCGGGCGGTTGAGCCAGCGCTTCAGCAGCCGCGAGCCCATGGCCGTCGCGGTGGTGTCGAGCACGCTGGCCAGGGTGTTGTCGACTCCGCCACCGAGGTTGACGTCGATCTCCAGGTTGCGGCGGCTGGCAGCGTCGATCACCACGGCATCGTCGCGGTTTTCCACACCGATGGCGGTGACGTGGGGCAGGCGCGAACGCTGAGTATCGCGGGCGTACTCCACCAGCACGCCCGCGGCGGTGATGGCTGCCTCGAGATGGGCGCAGCCGAAGCCGCGCAGGTCGGCAACGCCGAACTGATCGCACAGCAGCCGGGTGGCGCTCTCCACGTCGAACAGCCAGTCGCTCTGCCGGCTAAGTCCTCGCCGGCCTTCGAGGGCCGGCGGCAGGACGAGGCTTTCCGCGGCCAGCAGTTCGGCCGGATCGAGGCGGGCCAGCTCGGCAATGAGCTCGGCGTCGTCCGCCACCTCCAGCACGCTGAAGCGACCGCTGGAGAGCTCCAGCCAGGCGATTCCCCAGCGTTCGGCGGCGGCATGAATGGCCACCAGCAGGTTGTCGCGGCGGGCATCCAGCAGCGCCTCGTCGTAGAGGGTGCCGGGGGTGACGATGCGCACCACGCGGCGTTCCACCGGGCCCTTGGCGGCGGCCGGGTCGCCGATCTGTTCGCAGATCGCCACCGACTCGCCGGCGGCCACCAGTCGGGCCAGATACCCTTCGGCGCTGTGGTAGGGCACCCCGGCCATGGGGATCGGTGCCCCGGCCGACTGGCCGCGCTGGGTCAGGGTGATGTCGAGCAGTGAGGCGGCGCGCTTGGCGTCATCGAAGAAGAGCTCGTAGAAATCGCCCATGCGATAGAAGAGCAGCACGTCCGGGTGCTCGCGCTTGATCTTCAAGTACTGGGCCATCATCGGTGTATGCTGGGCGCTGGCCTGGGACATGATGGTCTCTGGGCTCCTGGTCTCGCTAAGCGGTCGAATGGGGCAGTCGCCCCGGAAGCGTGGCCTGCATCCAGACGACAAAGACAGTATTCTACGCAGATGCCCTCGTCACGTCAGGGCATCCAACATTCTGCAAGAGCTATCCCGGTCGATGAAGCGATGGTCGCTGGGGCGGATGAGGGCTCGGCGCCTGCCCTCGGATCGGCCCAGAGCGTCCCGGCCCGCTGCGATGGCCCTGTCGTTCAGGAGTTTTCACCATGCCCCATTCCGCTGCCAGCCTCGCCAACCTCGATTTGGTCACCCTCGCCGAACGGCTGGGGCGGGTCTGCCGCGAACGCGGCGTGACGGTCACGGTGGCCGAGTCCTGCACCGGTGGCGGAGTGGCCAGCGCCATCACCGCCGTGGCTGGCAGTTCCGACTACTTCGGGACCGGTTACGTGACCTATGCCAACGACGCCAAGACGCGCCTGCTCGGTGTGCCGGAACGCCTGCTCGCCGAACATGGCGCGGTGAGCCGCGAAGTGGTCGAAGCCATGGTGGCGGGTGCCTGCCGCGACAGCGGTGCCGATATCGGTGTGGCCATCAGCGGGGTGGCCGGACCGGGCGGCGGCAGTGCCGACAAGCCGGTGGGCAGCGTATGGCTGGCCTGGGGCGATGCCGAACGCCAGCAGGCCGAGTGCCACCGTTACCCCGGGGATCGCCGCGCCGTACGCGAACGGGCGGTGCGCGATGCGTTGATCGGCCTGTTGATGCGAATCCCCTCGCACGGGGAGTAGGCGAGCGATGAATTTTGCGCCATACTACTGGCCAACCATACAGTAAAAGGGTGGCGTCACAGCCGGACCCACCGATCCCAGCTTCTGCGAGGAGAGCTCCATGGCACAGGACGACAACCGTTCCAAGGCACTGAATGCCGCCCTTTCCCAGATCGAGCGCCAGTTCGGCAAGGGCACCGTGATGCGCCTGGGCGACACCCCGCGGGTGGCGATGCCGGCGGTTTCCACCGGCTCATTGGGCCTGGACATCGCCCTGGGTATCGGCGGTCTGCCGCTGGGTCGCGTCGTCGAGATCTTCGGACCGGAGTCCTCGGGCAAGACGACCCTGACCCTGTCGGTGATCGCCCAGGCACAGAAACAGGGCAAGACCTGTGCCTTCATCGATGCCGAGCACGCCCTCGACCCGAGCTACGCCGAGAAGCTCGGCGTCAATCTCGACGACCTGCTGGTCTCCCAGCCGGATACCGGCGAGCAGGCGCTGGAGATCTGCGACATGCTGGTGCGTTCCGGCGGCGTCGACGTGATCATCATCGACTCGGTGGCGGCATTGACGCCGCGTGCCGAGATCGAGGGCGAGATGGGCGACTCCCACGTCGGTCTACAGGCGCGCCTGATGTCCCAGGCGCTGCGCAAGATCACCGGCAACATCAAGAACGCCAACTGCATGGTGGTGTTCATCAACCAGATCCGCATGAAGATCGGCGTGATGTTCGGCAGCCCCGAAACCACCACCGGCGGCAATGCGCTGAAATTCTACTCCAGCGTGCGCCTCGACATTCGCCGCACCGGCTCGGTCAAGCAGGGCGACGAGGTCACCGGCAACGAGACTCGCGTCAAGGTGGTCAAGAACAAGGTCTCGCCACCGTTCCGTCAGGCCGAGTTCCAGATACTCTACGGCAAGGGCATCTACCATGCCGGCGAGGTGGTCGACCTGGGCGTGCAGTGCAAGCTGGTCGACAAGGCGGGGGCCTGGTACAGCTATCAGGGCAACAAGATCGGCCAGGGCAAGGCCAATGCGGCGCAGTTCCTCGAGGACAACCCGGCGGTGATGGAGGAGATCGAAAGCCAGATCCGCGCTCAGCTGCTCAACGTGCCGGGGTCGAAGAAGGAAGAGGCCGCCGAGGAAGAGGTCGTGGCCGATTCCGCCGGTCGCGAGGATGACCTCCTGTAAGGCATGCCAAGAGATACCGTCGACACCTCACCCCGCGACGATGCCATCCGACTGCTGGCGCGGCGCGAGTATGCCCGCGCCGAGCTGGCGTCGCGATTGACGGCGAAAGGTCATGCCGCCCAGGCGGTGGCAGAGTGCCTCGAGGCCCTTGCCGAGGAGGGTCTGCAGTCCGACGACCGCTTCGCCGAGAGTTTCGTGCGTTCGCGGGTGCTGCGCGGCCAGGGGCCGTTGAAGATTCGTGCCGAGCTGGAACGGCGCGGCATCGATCGGGAGCGTCTGCGTGCGATGCTGGGGGCGTTCGAGGAGAGCGGCGAACTCGACGGCTTCGCCCTGGCTCGTGCGGCGCTGGCCAAGCGTTTTG
This sequence comes from Billgrantia gudaonensis, assembly GCF_900100195.1. GTDB lineage: Bacteria > Pseudomonadota > Gammaproteobacteria > Pseudomonadales > Halomonadaceae > Halomonas > Halomonas gudaonensis. The sequence continues at coordinate 237,182 of NZ_FNES01000003.1, read as the reverse complement.
CCGGACCCGGCGACACTCCCCGCGAGCGCGCCCGGCGCGAGCGCTTCCTGGCCGGCCGCGGTTTCGATGCCGAGCAGGTGCGCCATGCTTTGGAGCACGCCTGGGACGACGCCTGACGCCTGCGTTGGGCAGGCACTCTTCAGTCACTTGACGACTGCGCTATAATGGCTCCCTTTGCGGAGGAAACACTGTCTAAACGCCTGCGCGGCTCGATCACTGCGTTACGCGGTGCTGATGCGCCAGCCCTGTCGCAATCCCAGCCTATACCCCATAGGCTCCGGTTGCTGCGTTCCGGGCGCGTCGTGCTTGAGTTCGCCCGCCGATTCATACAGTGCTTCCTAGTGCCTCGGGTGGTTTCGCTGCAAGCGCCCACCCCGCCCATCGCCACGGATACCCCATGAAAAGCGCAGAGATCAGACAGGCCTTTCTGAGTTATTTCGAGGAGCGCGGCCATACCGTCGTGCCGTCGAGTTCGCTGGTGCCGGGCAACGACCCGACGCTGCTGTTCACCAACGCCGGCATGGTGCCGTTCAAGGACGTCTTCCTGGGCCGCGATCCGCGCCCCTACGTGCGAGCGGTATCTTCGCAGCGCTGCGTGCGCGCCGGCGGCAAGCACAACGATCTGGACAACGTCGGCTACACCGCGCGCCATCACACTTTCTTCGAGATGCTCGGCAACTTCAGCTTCGGCGACTACTTCAAGCGCGATGCGATCCGCTTCGCCTGGGAGTTTCTCACCGAGACCCTGGGGCTGCCCAAGGAGAAGCTGTGGGTCACGGTGCACGTCAGCGACGACGAGGCCGAGGCGATCTGGAAGAACGAAATCGGCGTCGACCCGGCGCGCTTCTCCAAGCTCGACGAAGACAACTTCTGGCAGATGGGCGACACCGGCCCTTGCGGGCCGAGTTCGGAAATCTTCTTCGATCACGGTCCGGAGGTGTGGGGCGGACCGCCCGGCAGCCCCGAGGAGGATGGCGACCGCTACATCGAGATCTGGAACCTCGTCTTCATGCAGTTCGATCGCGATGCCGAGGGCACCATGCACCCGTTGCCCAAACCCTCCATCGATACCGGCATGGGCCTGGAGCGCATCGCCGCGGTGATGCAGGGCGTGCACTCCAACTACGAGATCGACCTGTTCCAGAACCTGCTCGAGTCGGCGGCGCGTCATACCGGCCATGCCGACACCGGCTCGCCTTCGCTGCGAGTGATCGCCGACCACATCCGATCCTGTGCCTTCTTGATCGCCGACGGCGTGCTGCCGTCGAACGAAGGTCGTGGCTACGTGCTGCGCCGCATCATCCGGCGCGCCATCCGCCACGGCCACAAGCTGGGCGCCAAGGGCAGCTTCTTCCACCGGCTGGTCGGTGCTCTGGACGTGGAGATGGGTGACGCCTTCCCTGAATTGCGCGAGGCGCGCCATCAGATCGAGCGCGTACTGCTCAAGGAAGAGGAGCAGTTCGCCCGTACTCTGGAACACGGCATGGGCCTTCTCGAAGAGGCGCTGGCGGGTCTCGATGGCGAAGTCCTGCCTGGCGAGACGGTGTTCAAGCTCTACGATACCTACGGCTTCCCCTTCGATCTCACCGCCGACGTCTGCCGCGAGCGCGGGGTGACCCTCGATGCAGCCGGCTTCGAGCGCGAGCTCGAAGCGCAGCGCGAGCGGGCCCGCGCCGCCAGCCAGTTCGGCGCCGACTATGGCGCGACCCTGGAGCTCGAGGGCGAAACCGACTTCACCGGCTACGAGCGCCTGACGGATCGCGCCACCGTGACCGCACTGCTGGACGGTGCCGGCAACGAATTGGCTACGCTCGGCGCCGAACGGAAGGGCGTCGCGGTGCTCGACCGCACGCCCTTCTATGCGGAATCCGGGGGCCAGGTGGGCGATACCGGCTACCTGCACCTGGAGGGTGGCGGTCGCTTCCTCGTGGAGGACACGCAGAAACAAGGCGGTCACCACCTGCACCGTGGCGTGCTGCTCGAGGGCGAGCTCGCAGTGGGCGACGAAGTGCGTCCCGAAGTCGACGCCAGCCTGCGTGCCGCCACGGTGCGCAACCACTCGGCCACCCACCTGATGCACAAGGCGCTGCGCCTGGTGCTGGGCGACCACGTCCAGCAGAAGGGCTCGCTGGTCACTCCCGAGCGTCTGCGCTTCGACTTCAGTCACTTCGAGGCGATGACGCCGGAGCAGCTCGCCGAGGTGGAGCGCCTGGTCAACGAGCAGGTCCTGGCCAACGCGCCGACCCGAATCGAGCAGATGACCCTCGACGAGGCCAAGGCCAAAGGGGCCGCGGCACTCTTCGAGGCCAAGTACGCCGACAGCGTTCGCGTGCTGACCATCGGTGCCGACGACTTCTCCATCGAACTGTGCGGCGGTACCCACGTGGCGCGCAGCGGCGACATCGGCTGCTTCCACATCGTCAGCGAAACCGGCATCGCCGCCGGGGTGCGCCGTATCGAGGCGATCACCGGCGACGGGGCGCTGGCCTACTTCCGCGAGCAGGAGGCGCGCCTGATGCGTATCGGCGAGCGCCTCAAGGCCAAGCCCGAGCAGGTCGAGGAGCGCGTTGAATCGCTCGTCGAGCGCAACCGCAGCCTGGAGAAAGAGCTCGAACGTCTCAAGGCCAAGCTGGCCAGCGCCGCCGGCAGCGACATGCTCGCCGAAGCGCGCGAGGTGAACGGCGTCAAGGTGCTGGCCACCCGCCTCGAGGGCGTTTCCGGCAAGGAGCTGCGCGGCGTCCTCGATCAGCTCAAGAACAAGCTCGGCTCGGGCATCGTGGTGCTCGGCGTGGGCGATGAGTCTGCCGGCAAGGTGAGCCTGATCGCCGGCGTCACCGGCGATCTCACCGACAAGGTCAAAGCGGGCGAACTGGTCAACCACGTGGCCGCTCAGGTGGGCGGCAAGGGGGGCGGTCGCCCCGACATGGCTCAGGCCGGGGGCAGCGACGTGGCGGCCCTGCCCGCCGCCCTCGCCAGCGTGTCCGCCTGGGTCGAGTCTCGGCTTTCCTGATGTTTCGCAGGGCCGGCGGCAGCGAAGCCCCGACCCTGCCTGCACGGTTTCACCTTTCACTCATCCGAGCGCCTCTGGCACTCGACATACGAGGGAAAACGTCACATGGCACTATACGTTCAGAAATTCGGCGGCACCTCGGTGGGCTCGGTGGAGCGCATCAAGGCCGTGGCCGAGAAGGTCAAGGGCTTCCGCGACCAGGGCCACCAAGTGGTCGTCGTGGTCTCCGCCATGAGCGGCGAGACCAATCGTCTGATTGGCATGGCCAACGAGATCAACGACGAACCCACGCCGCGCGAGATGGACATGCTGGTTTCCACCGGCGAGCAGGTCACCATTTCGCTGCTGGCCCTGGCGCTGCACAAGCTGGGCGTGGCGGCCACCTCGTATACCGGCTCACAGGTGGGCATTCTCACCGACAGCGCGCACACCAAGGCGCGCATCCAGCGCATCGAGACCGAAGACATGCGCGAGGACCTGAATGACGGCCAGGTGGTCGTCGTGGCCGGGTTTCAGGGCGTCGACGAAGAGGGCAACATCACCACCCTCGGCCGCGGTGGCTCCGACACCACCGGGGTGGCACTGGCCGCGGCGCTGGGTGCCGACGAGTGCCAGATTTACACCGACGTCGACGGCGTCTACACCACCGATCCGCGAGTTTGCTCTCGAGCGCAGCGCCTGGACACCATCACCGTCGAGGAGATGCTGGAGCTGGCGAGCTTGGGCTCCAAGGTGCTGCAAATTCGCGCCGTCGAATTCGCCGGCAAATACAACGTGCCGCTGCGCGTGCTGTCCAGCTTTGAGGACGGCCCCGGCACCCTGATCGTCGCTGACTCCGACAAAGACGAGGATTCCATGGAAGAACCGCTGATCTCCGGTATCGCCTTCACCGCCAACGAGGCCAAGTTCACTCTGCTCAACACCCCGGACGTGCCGGGCGTGGCTTCGCGCATTCTGGGGCCGATCGCCGATGCCAACATCGAAGTCGACATGATCGTGCAGAACGTGGCGCCGGCCGGTGACTACACCGACTTCACCTTCACCGTGGCCAAGGGCGACTACAAGAAGACCCTCAAGATCCTCCAGGAGCAGGTGCTGCCCGACCTGGGCGAGGGCGAGGTCAAGGGCGACGACAACATCGCCAAGGTCTCCCTGGTCGGCGTCGGCATGCGCTCCCATGCCGGCGTGGCCTCCAAGATGTTCCGCGTGCTGGCCGAGGAGAACATCAACATCCGCATGGTTTCCACTTCCGAAATCAAGATCTCGGTGGTGATCGACGAGAAGCACATGGAGCTCGCGGTCAAAGCGCTGCACAAGGCGTTCGGTCTCGACAAGAGCGACATCGAGCGCGAATGAGGGCGACCGGGAGCGCCGCAACCTTCTACGCTAGTGGGGAAGCCCTGATGGTGACGTCGGCTGGCTTCCCTTCAACGCCTTCATGCGTTGTGATGGGGTGCGTCGTTGGAGCCCGGCGGCGACCTGTCACATACTAGACACAGCGTCGTACGATGCGGCGCGCATCCCGTTGCCAGTCGTCTGAGAAGGAGATCAGTCATGCTCATCCTGACCCGCCGCGTCGGTGAAACCTTGATGATCGGTGATGACATCACCGTGACCGTGCTGGGAGTCAAGGGCAATCAGGTTCGTATCGGCGTCAATGCCCCCAAGGATGTCGCCGTGCATCGCGAGGAGATCTATCAGCGCATTCAGCGGGAGAAGACCGATGAGGAGGGCGGCGCGGATTCCTGAAGCCATGGCTGGGCCCGCAGGGGCGGGCCGCGCCGATCAAATTCCTGAATGCGCTGGACAAAGTCGCGCAAGCTCGATAGGATATGCGCCGTGTCGATGAGGGAGAGGTGGCCGAGTGGCTGAAGGCGCTCCCCTGCTAAGGGAGTATGGGGTTTATAGCCCCATCGAGGGTTCGAATCCCTCCCTCTCCGCCACATCGATGCCGCGTGACGTGTGCGCCCGTAGCTCAGCTGGATAGAGTACCTGACTACGAATCAGGTGGTCGGAGGTTCGAATCCTCCCGGGCGTGCCATCTCGCTTTCCTTGCTTTCTGAGATGGCGGTCCACGACGCGTGCATCAAGCGGCTTTGCCGCACTCTGCGCCCGTAGCTCAGCTGGATAGAGTACCTGACTACGAATCAGGTGGTCGGAGGTTCGAATCCTCCCGGGCGTGCCAGATTGCGACCCGCCCTCGAACGAGGGCGGGTCTTCTGTTTCGTGCTGGCCGAACCGGCGCTCGCTCGCGTGCCGGTTCTGCGATCGTTTGAGGCGCCGTCGCCATGCGACGTGCGCCTCTTTTTTTGCCCGTTCTACCCGGCATCGCGGCGGTCGGGTGCCGTCGCGTCGAAGCGGTTTCAGGCAGGGGCCGGTCGCCGCCGGTCGGCGATGCGGCGGCTCGCCGGCTCTGCATCGACTGGATCGAGCAGCGCTGCGAGAAGGGCGTCGAGGTCGGTATGGCGCTTGGCGGTTGCGAAGCGCTGCGCGGCCTCGGCGTCTCGCTGACGCATGTGGTTTAGCCACTGCTTGATCAACGAGGCCACGGTGCGTGCGGGAAGCGTGCTACGCTGCTCTGCAGCAAAGGCGGCGAGAATCTCGGCGCGCGCCGACCAGGGGGTCGCGGGAAGCCGTTCGCCGGTGAGCTGCCAGTGGCGGATGCGTGGCGCCAGCCAGGGGTCGGCCAGGGCGCCACGGCCGAGCATCACGTCGCGACAACCCGACAGCGTGCGCGCCCGCCAGTAGTCCTCCAGCGTCCAGATGTCGCCGTTGGCGACCACAGGGATGCGCAGTCGCTGGCGAATGCGCCCGATCCACTCCCAGTGAGCGGGTGGCCGATAGCCCTCCTGGCGGGTACGGGCATGCACGACGAGTTGGCTGGCACCGCCACGTTCGGCGGCTCGGGCACAGGCCAGGGCCAGGCGCCGGTCGTCGAAACCCAGGCGGATCTTGGCGGTGACGGGAATGCGGCCCTCGACGGCTGCAGTGACGGCTGCCACGGCACGTTCGACTCGGCGGGGGTCGCGCAGCAGAGACGCACCGCCATCGTGACGGTTGACGGTTTTGGCCGGGCAGCCGAAATTGAGATCGAGGCTGGTGACGCCGAGGCACAGTGCCTGGCGTGCATTGAGTGCCAGTGCCCGCGGGTCGGAGCCCAGCAACTGGAGGTGTACCGGTACGCCGCTGGGCGTGGCGACCCTCTCGCTCTTCAGCTCCGGGCAGTGGCGGTGGAAGACACGCGCTGGTAGTCGGGCGTCGACGATGCGCACGAACTCGGTGACGGCCCAGTCGAAACCAGAAGAGCGGGTCAGCAGGCTGCGGGTCACGGCATCGATGACGCCCTCCATGGGAGCCAGGCCGAGCCTTCCGCTTTTTTGTAGTAAACCAACAACGCTGTCTTCCACCATGGCGCGCTTGCAATCTCTCGTCAGTGTGGCAGTTTAGATGGCCGAATTTTTGGCACTGTCCGCCTGATGGCTACCGTTGGCCTCCAGATCGGGCAGTTTAGTGGAGAAACCGCATGCAGGATATGCAGCTGTTGCAGGATGGCTTGGCCCTGATGGGGGTCGGCATGGGGTTCGTGTTTGTTTTTCTTACGGTATTGGTGGTGCTCACGACCCTGATGTCGCTGATCCTGCGCCGTTTCGGTCCCAAGCCCTCTGCCGCCGAAGTCGCCGCTGGCCCGGTCGCCGCCGCTCCTTCCCATGCCAACGATGCCGAGCTGATGGCCGTGATCAGCGCGGCCGTGCATCGTCATCGCCGTCATCGTCGCTGAGACGCCACGCCATCACAATACGTCACTGCAAGGGGTCACCATCATGAGTGAGACCAAACGCCCGCTCGGCATCACCGACGTGGTGCTGCGCGACGCCCACCAGTCGCTGTTCGCCACCCGCCTGCGTCTCGAGGACATGCTGCCCATCGCCGAGAAGCTCGATCGGGTGGGATTCTGGTCGCTGGAGTCCTGGGGCGGGGCGACTTTCGACGCTTGTATCCGCTATCTCGGCGAGGATCCGTGGGAGCGGATACGGGCGTTGAAGGAAGCCATGCCCAACACTCCACAGCAGATGCTGCTGCGCGGTCAGAACCTGCTGGGCTATCGCCACTACGCCGACGACGTGGTCGACCGCTTCGTCGAGCGCGCCAGAGTCAACGGCGTTGACGTGTTTCGCGTCTTCGATGCCATGAACGACCCGCGCAACCTGGAGCGGGCGATCCAGGCGGTGCGCAACGTCGAGGGGCACGCCCAGGGGACGCTTTCCTACACGGTGAGTCCGGTGCACACCCTCGACGGCTGGGTCGATCTGGGCAAGACCATCGCCGACATGGGCGCCGACTCGCTGGCCATCAAGGACATGGCCGGCCTGCTCACCCCTTATGATGCCTTCGAGCTGATCGGTCGCCTCAAGAAGGCGCTGGACATCCCCATCCACATGCAGTGCCACGCCACCACCGGGCTGTCCACCGCGACCTACCTCAAGGCCGTGGAGGCCGGCATCGACAACGTCGACACCGCCATCTCGTCGATGTCCATGACCTACGGCCACAGCCCCACCGAGTCGCTGGTGGCCATCCTCAAGGGCACCGAACGCGATACCGGCCTCGACCTCGAGCTGCTCGAAGAGATCGCCGCCTACTTCCGCGAGGTGCGCAAGAAGTATGCCGCCTTCGAGGGTTCGCTCAAGGGCATCGATTCGCGCATCCTGGTGGCTCAGGTGCCGGGAGGCATGCTCACCAACATGGAAGGCCAGCTCAAGGAGCAGGGCGCCGGTGACAAGCTCGACGACGTGCTGGCCGAGATCCCGCGGGTACGCGAAGACCTGGGCTACATTCCGCTGGTCACTCCCACCTCGCAGATCGTCGGCACCCAGGCGGTGATGAACGTGATGATGGGCGAACGCTATGGTTCCATCTCCAAGGAGGTGCAGGCGCTGCTCAAGGGCGAGTACGGCGCGGCGCCGGCGCCTTTCAATAGGGAACTCCAGCAGCGGGTCCTGGAGGGGGGCGAGCCGATCACCGGTCGCCCGGCGGACCGCCTCGAGCCCGAGATGGCGCGCCTGACGACCGAATTGCAGGAGAAGGCCAAGGCCGAAGGCATTCGCCTCGCCGAAGGTGAGCGCGAGATCGACGACGTGTTGACTTATGCGCTGTTCCCGCAGATCGGTCTCAAGTTCCTCAAGAACCGCGACGACCCCGAGGCCTTCGAGCCGGCCCCTCAGGCGCCCGATGCCGATGCCAACGTGCCGGCTTCCGCGCAGAAGGGCGAGGCCGGCGCTCAGTTGCCGGCCACCCAGGGTCGGTCGACCCGCGGTCCCGAGACCTACACCGTCACGGTCAACGGTAAGGCTTACGTGGTGGAGGTCGCCGAGGGCGGCGAGATCGACCAGGTGCAGACTCAGTCGGCAGCCGAGGCGCCGGCAGCAAGCACCACCCCGGCACCCACCGGCGAGACCATCACCGCGCCGCTGGCCGGCAACATCTTCAAGGTCAACGTGCGCGAGGGCGACACGGTCAAGGAGGGGGACATCGTGATCATCCTCGAGGCCATGAAGATGGAAACCGAGGTGCGCGCCGCCAGCGCCGGCACCGTGTCTGCCGTCAAGGTCAGCGAAGGCGACAGCGTCGCCGTCGGTGACGTGTTGATCGCACTCTAAGGGCCCGTCATGGAAAAGCTCTTGACCCTATGGACCGGCTCGGGCCTCTACAACCTGACCCTGGGCCAGGCGGTGATGATCGGGGTGGGGCTGGTGTTGCTCTACCTGGCCATCGCCAGGAAATTCGAACCGTTGCTGCTGGTGCCCATCGGGTTCGGCGGCATCCTGGCCAACATTCCCGAGGCGGGGCTTGCCATCTCGGCGCTGGATCAGGCCATCGAGGTGGCGCGGCCCGCTGTGCTCAGCCAGCTCGCCTCGGCGCTGGGGGTCACGCTCGACCCGTTGTCCTCTGCCGAGGCGTGGCGCGAGACGCTCAAGCTCGTGGCCCATGACGGTGCCTCGCCGGATGAACTGCGCGCCGCCCGCGACGTGGCAGTCAACGTCGGCTACGGCAACGGCCTGCTCTACAGCTTCTATTCCGTGGCCATCGCCTCGGGCATCGCCCCGCTGCTGATCTTCATGGGCGTGGGGGCGATGACCGACTTCGGCCCGCTGCTCGCCAACCCGCGCACCCTGTTTCTGGGCGCTGCGGCGCAGTTCGGCATCTTCGCCACCCTGTTCGGGGCGGTGGGGATGACGACGATGGGCTGGATGGACTTCTCGCTCAACCAGGCCGCGGCCATCGGCATCATCGGCGGTGCCGACGGTCCCACCTCGATCTACGTGTCGAGCGTGCTGGCTCCGGAGCTGCTGGGCGCCATCGCCGTGGCTTCCTACTCCTACATGGCCCTGGTGCCGCTGATCCAGCCGCCGATCATGCGCGCGCTGACCTCGAAGCGCGAGCGCGAGATCGTCATGACCCAGCTGCGTCCGGTCTCCAAGCTGGAGAAGGTCATCTTCCCGCTGCTGGTACTGATGCTGGTGGCGCTGTTCCTGCCCGATGCCGCACCGCTTCTGGGGATGTTCTGCTTCGGCAACCTGATGCGCGAGTGCGGCGTGGTCGAGCGTCTCTCCGACACCGCTCAGAATGCGCTGATCAACATCGTCACCATCGTGCTGGGGCTGGCGGTGGGCTCCAAGCTGATGGCCGACAGCTTCCTGGCCATCGAAACGCTGGGCATCCTGGGGCTGGGCATCGTCGCCTTCGGCATCGGTACCGCCGCCGGGGTGCTGATGGCCAAGCTGATGAATGCCTTGAGCAAGATGCCCATCAATCCGCTGATTGGGGCCGCTGGAGTGTCGGCGGTGCCCATGGCGGCGCGGGTGGCCAACAAGGTGGGGCTGGAGTCCAATCCCCACAACTTCCTGCTGATGCACGCCATGGGGCCCAACGTGGCCGGCGTGGTGGGCTCGGCGGTGGCCGCGGGGGTGATGATCAAGTATCTGGGGTGAAGGCGAGTCTGCCGCGCAATCGGGTGGCCAGTGGAGTCAGGTCTACCTCGACATCGCTGGGCCAGCCGACGATGAGCCGCACGCCCTCGGCGCTGTAGTCGGCCGCTTCGACCGGTACCGCATGCCGATCGAGCCAGGCGCGTGCTTCGGCTTCACCGGCGAAATCGACCTGCAATTCGAGCGTGGTGCGTTCGACCCACTCGCGGCAGGGCAGCGTCTCCAGAGCCTGGCCGACGGCCTGCGCATAGGCACGCGCCAGGCCGCCGGTACCCAGCTTGGTGCCACCGAAATAACGGGTCACTACGCAGCCCGTCTGCCCCATGCCGGCGCCTTCCAGCACCTGAAACATGGGGCGGCCCGCCGTTCCGCCGGGCTCTCCGTCGTCGGAGAAACCGATGGCCGCCTGCTCGCCGGGCGGTCCGGCGATGTAGGCGCTGCAGTGGTGGCTGGCGCCGGGATGGGTGCGCCGTGCCTCGGCCAGCAGAGCTTCGAAGGCTGCGGCGTCGGGCGCGTGGCAGATCCAGGCGAGAAAGCGGCTCTTTTCGACCTCCAACTCGCTGGCGTGCCACTCCCCGGCCGGCAGGTCGGGAATCGGGTAGCGCATCAGTGCGTCGTCGCCGTGCGGCGCACCACGCCCATCACCATGCCCAGCACCTGGATGTCGCTGTTCTTCAGGAAGATGGGCGGCATGGCATCGTTGGCAGGCTGCAGACGCACGCCCGAGCGCTCGATGTAGAGCGTCTTGAGGGTGACCTCCTGCTGGTTGATGAGCACGACGGCGGTTTCTCCGTTCTCGGCGCTTTCGCTGCGCTCAATGATGATGACGTCGCCGTCGAAGATGTTGCAGTCGATCATGGAGTCGCCACGCACGCGCAGCGCATAGGTGTTGCGCCGTACCATGCTGGCCGGTGCCTGAACGCTGTCCTGGGTGGCGCAGGCCTCGATGGGCAGGCCCGCCGCGACGTCGCCCAGCAGCGGAATGTCGACCAGGTCGCCGGGGGCGACCTCGAGTTCGTCCCAAGCCTGGGCCAGTGGAAGGTTGGGTCGGCGATGCAGATAGCAGGTAGTGACCTCGGTCATGTGACGCTCCCCCTATTGGTCCTGTTGAAATGTACAGGTAATTGGCACTATATCAGTCGCGCTCCCGCTGGCAAGTTCCCCGCCATTCAACGCACCTTGACCTGTGGCAAGGGAGCGCCCGGGAAGCGCCCGGGCGACTAGTCGAGAAAGGCCTTTCGGTGTAGAGTTGCCAGCGAATTTTGCCAATCCTGGAGAGTGCCTTGAGCCTGCGTCTTCAAGCGCGCAACTTGGCCTGCGAACGGGACGACCGCTGGCTGTTTCGTGGCCTCGATCTCGATATCCGAGCCGGAGAGATCGTTCGCGTGGAGGGGCCCAACGGCAGTGGCAAGACGACCCTGCTGAAGATCCTCTCCGGGCAGCTCGCCGACTACGAGGGCGACCTGTTCTGGGGCGAGCGCCCCATGCGCCAGGCACGCGAGGCCTTCCTCTCCAACCTGCTCTATCTGGGACATGCTCCCGGCGTCAAGGCAGCGCTGACGCCGCTCGAGAACCTCGCCTGGTATCAGGCATTGGCCGGTCAGCCCCGCGACGAATCGTCGCGCCTGGCAGCTCTGGAGTCGATCGGACTCGTCGGTTTCGAGGACGTACCGACCGGACAGCTTTCCGCCGGTCAACAGCGCCGGGTGGCGCTGGCGCGACTGCTGCTCACCCCGCGCCCGCTGTGGGTGCTCGACGAGCCGTTCACGGCCATCGACCGCGACGGTGTCCGGGATCTGGAACAGCGCCTGGTGGAGCATGCCCGTCGCGGCGGCTGCGTGCTGGTGACCACCCACCACGAACTCACGCCCTGCGCTGAGCTGCGCCGTGTACGTCTGGGTGCGGGAGGCAGCGATGGCGGTCACTGAGCGCATGACGACCGAGGCAGCGGACGTCGACACGCCGAGCGTGGAACCTCAAGGCGGCCTGGGAGTCGCATTCGGGGCTACCGTGAAACGCGATCTCGTGCTGCTGTTGCGCCGGCGCAGCGAGGTGATGAATCCGCTGGTCTTCTTCGCCATCGTCATCACCCTGTTTCCGATCGGTATCTCGCCCGATCCCGAGCTGCTGGCGACCATCGCGCCAGGGCTGCTGTGGGTGGCGGCGCTGCTGGCGGCGCTGCTGTCGCTGGACAGCCTGTTTCGCGCCGACTACGACGACGGCTCCCTGGAGCAGTTGCTGCTCACGCCCCAGCCGCTGGCTCTGCTGAGCCTGGCCAAGGTGGCCGTGCACTGGCTGCTCACCGGCCTGCCGCTGGCGCTCATGGCTCCCGTGCTGGGCATCATGCTGGCGCTGCCGGCGGGTAGCTATGCGGTGCTGGCCCTGTCGCTGGCGCTGGGTTCGGCGAGCTTGAGCTTGATCGGCGCCATCGGTGCCGCGCTGACCGTGGGCCTGTCGCGTGGTGGCGTGCTGCTCTCGCTGCTGGTGCTGCCACTCTACATTCCGGTGCTGATCTTCGGCGCCGGCGCCGTTCAGGCTGCCATCTTGGGAGATGGGGTCACGGCGCATCTGGCGATCCTCGGTGCCTTGCTGGCAGTGGCACTGATTTTCGCGCCATGGGCGATCGCTGCATCGCTGCGCATCAGTATCAACGGTTGAGGGGTGAACGAGGCATGTGGGCCTTCATTCATAAGCTAGGGTCTCCCAAGTGGTTCTACGGCATCAGTCAGCGGCTGCAGCCCTGGTTCTGGGTGGTGGCACTGGTGCTGATCGCAGTCGGTACCGTCTGGGGGCTGGCCTTCGCCCCGGCGGATTACCAGCAGGGCAATAGCTTCCGCATCATCTACGTGCACGTGCCCTCGGCGTTCCTGGCGCAGTCGATTTTCGTCACCATGGCCGTGGCGGGGGTGATCTTCATGGTATGGAAAATCAAGATCGCCGATATGGCTGCTGCCGTCATGGCGCCCCTGGGGGCCGCCATGACCTTCATATCGCTGTTCTCCGGGGCGGTGTGGGGCGTGCCGACCTGGGGTACCTGGTGGATGTGGGATGCCCGGCTGACCTCGATGCTGATTCTGCTGTTTCTCTACCTGGGCGTCATCGCCCTGCGTGGCGCCTTCGCCAGCCGCGACAGCGCCTCCCGAGCCGCTTCGGTGCTGGCCATGGTGGGCGTGATCAACATCCCCATCATCAAGTACTCGGTGGACTGGTGGTATACCCTGCACCAGCCTGCCTCCTTCACCCTCACCGAGCGGCCGGCCATGCCCACCGAGATGTGGCTGCCACTGCTGATCATGGTGGTGGGCTTCTACTGCTTTTTCATCGCCGTGACGCTGCTGCGTACGCGCACCGAAATCCTGCGGCGCGAGGCCAACAAGCGCTGGGTTCGCGAACTGGCCGGGGAGGCGAACTGATGGCATTCGATAGTTTTCAGGCGTTTCTCGCCATGGGGGGGCATGCGCCCTACGTCTGGGCGGCGTGGGCGGTGACGCTGGCCCTGCTGGTGGGCAGTGGGCTGCATGCCCGCGTCGAGCACCGTCGCACGCTACGCGATCTGGCGCGCCGGGTGCGCCGCGAACGTCGTCGGGAGAGCACAGCAGCCGGTGGCGCGGCAACGATTCAACATGACGGGGGTGGGTACACCAATGACTCCGAAACGCAAGCGTAAACTGACCATCATCCTGGGGCTGGTGTCCCTGGCCGCCGTCGCCGTGGGGCTGACCCTGTATGCCCTGCGTGCCAACATCAACCTGTTCTTCAGTCCCATTCAAATCGCTGCGGGCGATGCGCCTTTCGAGCGCCAGATCCGTGCTGGCGGCATGGTCAAGGAAGGCACCGTGAGCCGCAACCCCGATAGCCTGGACGTGGAGTTCGTGGTGACGGACTACGTCGAAGACCTGGAAGTCCGCTACAGTGGCATCCTGCCGGACCTGTTCCGCGAGGGGCAGGGCGTGGTGGTGGTCGGCGAGCTGCAGCCCAGCGGCGAATTTCGCGCCGACCAGGTGCTGGCGCGCCATGACGAGAACTACATGCCCCCGGAAGTGGCCGAGGCGCTGGAGGATGCCGGATACTCGCCGGCCGACTTCAAGACCGAGGGTTCCGAGAGCGATTCCGCGAAGAGTGAAGACAGCTAACCCGCCGGAGCATCCATGCTGATCCAGATGATTCCCGAAATCGGCCACTTCGCCCTGGTCGTCGCCATGCTGATGGCGGCCGTGCAGGCGGTGATGCCGCTGGCCGGCGCCGCGCTGCGTCGGCCGCTGTGGATGGCCTTCGCCCGGCCCATGGCGGCGGGCCAGTTCCTGTTCGTGGTGATCGCCTACCTGTGTCTCACTGCCAGCTACCTGTTCGACGACTTCACCGTCGCCAACGTGGCCAACAATTCCAACTCCATGCTGCCCTGGTATTACAAGCTGAGTGCGGTGTGGGGCAATCATGAAGGCTCCGTGCTGCTGTGGAGCCTGATGTTGGCCGGCTGGAGCTACATGGCGGCACGCTTCTCCCGCGACCTGCCCCGCGACATGGTGGCACGCGTGCTCGGCGTGATGGGCCTGGTCGGCGTGGGCTTTCTGGCCTTCGTTCTGGTCACGTCCAACCCCTTCGATCGTCTGTTGCCCAATGCGCCGAGCGATGGGGCCGATCTCAATCCTCTGTTGCAGGACATCGGTCTGATCCTGCATCCGCCGATGCTCTACATGGGCTACGTGGGCTTCTCGGTGGTGTTCGCCTTCGCCATCGCCGCCCTGCTGGGCGGGCGGCTGGATGCGGCCTGGACCCGCTGGGCACGGCCCTGGACCAATCTCGCCTGGGCTTTCTTGACCGTGGGCATCGCGCTGGGCAGCTGGTGGGCCTACTACGAACTCGGCTGGGGAGGCTGGTGGTTCTGGGATCCGGTGGAGAACGCCTCGCTGCTGCCCTGGCTCACCGGTACGGCATTGATGCACTCCCTGGCGGTGACCGAAAAACGCGGCTCCTTCAAGAGCTGGACCGTGCTGTTGGCGATCTTCACCTTCTCGCTGTCGCTGCTGGGCACCTTCCTGGTGCGCTCCGGCGTGCTCACCTCGGTGCACGCCTTCGCCAACGATCCCTCGCGCGGCTTCTTCATCCTGGTGCTGCTGGGCATCACCGTGGGCCTGTCGCTGCTGATCTTCGCCCTGCGCGCGCCGCGCGTCAGCCACCAGGTCGGCTTCAACTGGCTGTCGCGAGATGCCCTGCTGCTGATCAACAACATCCTGCTGGTGATCATGACGGTCACCGTGCTGATGGGCACCGTCTACCCGCTGCTGCTCGACGCCCTCGATCTCGGCAAGATCAGCGTGGGTCCCCCCTACTTCAATGCCCTGTTCGTGCCGTTGACGGTGATCATGAGCATCTTCATGGGCCTCGGGCCGGTGTCGCGCTGGAAGCGCATGGACGGGCGCGAACTGGTCAAGCGGCTGTGGCTGTCCGGCGTTGCGGCGGTGGTCATCGCGGCCGTGATGCCCTTCATCATCGGCGGCGAGTGGAACCTCTGGGTGGCCTTGGGCCTGGTCACGGCGCTGTGGATCGTGCTGCCGCTGGTGCGCGACCTGTTCGACAAGACGCGCAATGCACCCACTCGGCTGGCCGGTCTCAAGAAGCTTTCGCTCGCCCACTGGGGCATGGTGCTGGGCCACCTGGGTCTGGCGGTGACCATCGTCGGCGTTGCCGTGGTGTCCAATTTCGCCATCGAACGCAACGTGCGCATGAGCCCCGGAGACAGCGTCTCGGTGGCGGGCTACACCTTCACCATGCGCGACCTCACCAGCCGGCGCGGTCCCAACTACATCGGCGAGGGCGCCGAGTTCGAGGTGCGTCGCGGCGACAGCCAGCGCAGCTTCTTCATGAATCCCGAAAAGCGCACCTACATCGCCCGCGGCATGCCGATGAGTCAGGTGGCGCTGCGTCCGGGGCTCTTCCGTGACCTCTACCTGGCCATGGGCGAAGACTTGGGCGACGGCAGCTGGGCCATGCGCGTGCAGTACAAGCCCTTCGTGCGCTGGCTGTGGCTGGGTGCCTTGCTGATGGCGGCCGGCGGCGCCTTGGCCGTGGCCGACCGCCGCTATCGCCGCTTGGCGACGGCGAAAGACCCGGAAAAGGCCGTCGAGGTTCGGACGGCAGGAGAAGCCCCAGCATGAAACGTCGTCTGCTGCTGATGCTGCCCCTGTTGGGCTTCCTGGTACTGATGCTGTTCCTGTACCTGGGGCTCGGGCTCAACCCGTTCCATCGCGAGTCGAAACTGGTTCAGGATGCCCGCGCCTTTCCCGCCTTCGAGCTGAGCACCCTCGAGGACCCCGAGCGTCGCGTGGACGAATCGCTGATCAAGGGCGAGGTGACATTGGTCAACGTGTGGGGCGAGTGGTGCCCCGAGTGCAAGCGCGAGATGCCGCAACTGCTCGACCTGGCCGAGCGTGGCATACGCCTGGTCGGCGTCAACTGGAAAGATACGCGAGAAAAGGGGCTGGGCTTTCTCGACGAGTTCGGCGATCCCTTCGTCGTCAATGTCTTCGACCCCGACGGCGAGCTGGCTTTCGAACTGGGAGTCTACGGGGCTCCGGAATCCTTCCTGGTCGATGCCGACGGAGTGATCCGCTATCACCATACGGGTTACATCTCGCCGAGCGATCTGCGTGACACCATCCTGCCGGAGGTGGAAAAATGGCAGTGATCCGTTTCATCACCCTGGTGTTTTGCCTCTCGTTCATCGCTGCCTCAGCGCAGGGCGCAGCCATCGAGGTGCGCGAGTTCGACGACCCGGTGAAAGAGGAGCGCTACAAGAGCCTGACCGCCTCGTTGCGCTGCCCGACTTGCCAGAACCAGGCCATCAACGATTCGGATGCGCCGGTGTCGGGCGACATGCGCGATCGCGTCTACGAGATGCTCCAGGACGGCCGCTCCGACATGGAGATCCGCAGTCACCTGGTCGAGCGTTTCGGTGACTACGTGCTCTACAACCCGCGCCTCGAAGGGCGTACCTATCTGCTGTGGGGCCTGCCCGCCGGACTGGTGGTGCTGGGCGGCGTGCTGGTCGCGCTGGTCGTGCGGGCACGGCGCAACGCCTCGGCGCGTGAGCTCAGCGACGAAGAGCGCGCCCGTCTCGATGCCCTGATCAATCGCGGGAGAAATTCATGACCCTGATGTGGCTCGCCTTTGCCATCCTGTTGTTGCCCGCCCTGTGGCTGCTGGTGTCGCCGTTGCGCCGTGCCCCTGTGCTGTACGCCGCACAGCGTGATTTCGAGGCCAGCGACCGCACCGCCGAGCAGAACGTGGCCATCTATCGGCGCCGCCTCGAATCGCTGGAGGCGGCGCTGGAGCGCGGCGAGATCGACACGGCGCGCTTCGAAGAAGACCGACTGGAACTGGAACGTAGCCTGCTGGAAGATACCGCCGACCTGAAGCGCCGGCCGTTGCAGGGGCCCCACGCCGGTCGCCTGGCCGTGCCGGTGGTCGCCCTGGCCCTGGTGGTCGGCAGCGTGGCTTGGTACTACCACAATGGGGCCGAGGGCGACCTGGCGCTGTATGCCGCCTACCAGGAGAGCGATTCCCTGCCGGCCCTGGTGGAGCGTCTCGAGGCGCAGGCCGAGCGTCAGCCCGACAACCCCAACGTCTGGTCCTCCCTGTTCCCCATCTACCGCGATGCCGGACAGGGCGAGGCGGCTCTCGAGGCCATCGACCAGCTGATCCGCCTCGAAGGTCGCCAGCCGTCCCTGCTGGCCCAGAAGGCCCAGCTCAAGTTCTTCATGGCCGACCGTACCCTGACCGACGAAGTGCAGGCACTGGTCGACGAGATTCTCGAGCGCGATTCCAGCGAGCCGACGACGCTGGGCATGCTCGGCGTCGTCGCCTTCGATCGGGGCAATTATGAAGAAGCCATCGACCAGTGGCGTCGCGCCATTGCCGGCATGAACGATCCCGACAGCGCCGATGCCCTGCGCGAAGGCATCCGGGCGGCCCAGCAGCGCCTGGGCGTGGCGTCCGAGGCGCGTGAGCCGGTGGCCGTCGGTCCGGGCGTGAATCTTCGCGTGACCCTGGCCGAGGAGCTGCAAGGCGAGCACGAAGACGATACTCAAGTCTTCGTCGTGGCGCGTGACATGGAAGGCGAGAAGCCGCCGCTGGCGGTGGCTCGGCTGACGCTGGGCGACCTGCCCACGGAGGTGGTGCTCGACGACAGCCGTGCCATGTCCGAGCAGGCCAGCATCTCCGAGGTCGACGAAGTGCGCATCGTGGTTCGCGTGACCACGACCGGGGATGCCAGCCCCGTACCGGGAGACCTGTTCGGTGGCCGCGACGGCGTTGCCGTCGGCGACACGGATGGCGAGCCGGTGGAGGTCGTGGTCGACCGCGTCGTCGAATAGCCCCATGCGCCTGACGTCGATTCGCCTGGTTGGCTTCAAGTCCTTCGTCGATCCCGTCACGGTGCCGTTCGACGGCAACATGACGGCGGTCGTGGGACCCAATGGTTGCGGCAAGTCGAACATCATCGACGCCGTGCGTTGGGTCATGGGCGAATCCTCGGCCAAGACCCTGCGCGGCGAGTCGATGAGCGACGTCATCTTCAACGGCTCCACCGCACGCAAGCCGGTGGGGCAGGCCGCCATCGAGCTGCGCTTCGACAACAGCGACGGCAGCATGGGGGGCGCCTACGCCCAGTACGCCGAAATCGCCGTCAAGCGTCAGGTCACCCGCGACGGCCAGTCCAGCTACTTCTTCAATGGCCAGAAGTGTCGGCGGCGCGACATCGCCGACCTCTTCCTGGGGACCGGTCTCGGCCCCCGCTCCTACTCGATCATCGGCCAGGGCATGATCTCGCGGCTCATCGAGGCGCGTCCCGAAGAGCTGCGCGCTACTCTCGAGGAGGCGGCGGGCATCTCCAAGTACAAGGAGCGCCGCCGCGAGACCGAGAACCGCATGCGCCGCACTCGCGAGAACCTCGAGCGCCTGGAGGACATCCGCGAGGAGCTCGACAAGCAGCTCGAGCGGCTGCGTCGGCAGGCCGAAGCGGCGCGCCGCTACCAGGATCTCAAGAACGAGGAGCATCGCCTCAAGGGCGAGTTGGCGCTGCTGCGCGGTCGTGCCCTGCGGGCCAGCCAGGCCGAGGAGGAGCGTCGCGTCGGCGAGCGGGAAACGGCGGTGGAGCGCGAGGTGCTGGCCCTTCGCCAGTGCGAGACGCGCCTCGAGCAGGCCCGTGCCGAGCACGACCGCCTGGCCGAGACTCTGGAGGCGCGGCAGGCCCGTTTCTTCGAAACCACCACGGCCATTGCCCGGCTCGAACAGGGGCTCGAGCATGCCCGTTCGCGCGAGACGCAGATCGCCCGCGATCTCGATGCCGCCCAACGCGAACTCGCCGATCTGACGCGGCTGGGTGAAAGCGATGTCGAGCGCATGGGCGCCCTCGACGAGCGTCTCGAGACGCTCGTCCCCGAGCAGGAGGAAGTCGCCGAGCAGCTCGCCGAGCTCGACGCCATGCTGGAAGAGGCCGAGCCGGGGGCCGAAGATGCGGAGGCCGCCTGGGAAGCCTTCAACGAAGCGTGGCGCGAGGCCGGCCGTGAGGCGGAACGCAGCCAGGACAGGCTACGCGAGCAGGAAGCCTCCCTGGAACGCATCGAGGCCGACATTCAGCGGCGTCTTCGGCAGCAACAGGAGCTGCCCGACCTCGCCGAGTTGACCGCCCGGCGCGAGGCGTTGGCTCAGCGACTGACCGATGCGGCTCGCGAGCAGGAACGTCTCGCCCAGCGCCGCGACGAGCTGCAGCGTCAACGCGACAGCGCTCGCCAAGCGGCCGAATCCCTCGAAGAGCAACGGGAAACGCTACGCGAACGCCGTAGCGGTCTCCAAGGGGAACTGGCTTCCCTGGACGCGCTCATCCAGGCAGCGCTCAGCGATGCCGACGAAGCGCTCGACGGGCACCTGGCAGCGCATGGGCTGGACGAAGCACCGCGGCTCGGCGAGAGCATCGAGGTGACGCCAGGCTGGGAAGTGGCGGTCTCCTGGGTGCTGGCACCCTGGCTCAAGGCGCGGCTGGCCGCGCCGCTGCGCTTCCGGGATGCCAGTGCCGCACCGCCGGCTCCTTTCGGCGTGTTGGCCCCCGAAGAGTTCGACGAAGCATCGCCCGACTCGCTGGCGGGCCAGGTTCGCGGCGCCGGTGCTGCGAGTGCCTGGCTTGCCGCCATTCGCTGCGTGGAGGACGACGAGGCCGCCTGGGCGGCGGCCGAGTCGCTGGCTCCCGGTGAAAGCCTGATCACGCCCGATGGGCTGTGGCTCGGGCGTGACTGGGCATGCCATCGCGGCGATGGCCAGGGGCCCGACGCCGTGCTGGTCAGCCGCCGTCGGCGTGAGGCGGTGGCGTGCGAGCTCGAGGCCGTAGAGAGCGAGTACGCCGATCTGTCGTCTCGCCTGGAGGCCGCTCGCGAACGCGCCAGCGAAGCCGAGCGCGAACGCGAGAGCCTCAGCGAGGCGGAACGCCGACAGGCCGCCGAGCAGCAGCAACTGGCCGTCGAGGACAGCGGGCTCGCCAGTCGGCTCGAACACCTGGAAGGTCGCGCGGCGGAGCTCGACGAGGAACTGGCAGGGCTCCGGGAGAGCGGCGAAGAGGCACGGCTGGCCATCGAAGAGGGCCGTGAGCGCTGGCAGCAGGCCATGGCGCGTCTCGATGCTCAGGCGGAGAAGCGCGAGTCGCTGGTGCGGGCGCGCGACCGTGCCCGCGAGCAAGTGGCGGCATTGCGCGCGCGCCAGCGACCGTTGCACGAGCGCGCCCAGCAGTTGGCTCTGGAACATGAACGCTTGACCACCCAACGAGCGGGCCTGGCACAGCAGCAGGCGCGGGCGGGAGAGACGCGTGAGCGGTTGGAGCTGCGCTGCGACGAACTGCGCGAAAGCCTGGAAGCGCTGCGCGAGCCGGACGAAGAACAGCGCGAGCGTCTCGAGGAACTGCTGGTGCACCGCGAAGAGGACGAGCGACGCCTCAACGAGACGCGCGCCCGCGCCGCCGAACTGGCCGAACGGTTGCGTGAGGACGAGCAGGCTCGCCAGGGGCACGAGCGCCGGCTACAGGAGATCCGTGAGGGACTGCAGGAATCGCGCATGCAGGTCCAGGCGCTCTCGCTCAAGGCCGAGTCCCAGGACGAGCAGCTCGCCGAGCTGGGCCATGATGCCGCCACCCTGGCGGCAACGCTCGATCCCGACGCCACCGAATCGGCCTGGCAGACCCGCCTCGAAGAGGCCGGTGAGCGCATTCGTCGGCTGGGGGCCATCAACCTGGCGGCCATCGAGGAGTACGAGCAGCAGGCCGAACGGCGCGACTATCTGGAGGCCCAGCAGGCCGAGCTCGGCGAAGCGCTGGAAACCCTCGAGAAGGCCATTCGTCGCATCGACCAGGAAACCCGTACGCGGTTTCGCGATACCTTCGAGCGAGTCAATGACGGTCTGCAGTCGCTTTTTCCGCGAGTCTTCGGCGGGGGAACCGCATGGTTGACGCTGACCGGCGAGGATTTGCTGGATACCGGTGTCGCCATCATGGCACGCCCTCCCGGCAAGAAGAACAGCACCATTCACCTACTGTCGGGGGGAGAAAAGGCACTGACAGCACTGTCGCTGGTATTCGCCATTTTCCAGCTCAATCCCGCTCCGTTCTGCATGCTCGATGAAGTCGATGCGCCATTGGATGATGCCAATGTCTCGCGCTATGCCAAGCTGGTTAAGGAGATGTCCGAGAACGTTCAGTTCATCTATATTACTCACAACAAGATTGCCATGGAGGCGGCCGAAAGATTGATGGGCGTGACCATGCAGGAGCCGGGGGTTTCCCGACTGGTGTCGGTCGGCGTCGAGGAGGCCGCAGCACTCGCCGAGGCATGAGCGGACTTGCAACGGCGGGCCATTCGCGATATCAGAAGAGATCACATTAGGGTGCATCGGACCTCAGCCGTCCGATGGAACAGGGAAAGGCGCAGGGTCGATTGGACTCACAGGCGAGAATGCCGGGGCTTGACAAACAAAAAAAGTGGCCTTTTTTTTGGCAATCGCGCTATGCTGGTGACGGACATCCATCCGGCATGGCGCCCTAGCGATAGGCAAGACGACCCATGGAACTAAGAGAATGGCTGATCATACTGGGGCTGGCTCTGGTGACGCTCATCGTGGTCGATGGGGTGCGTCGCCTTAAACGCCAGCACCGCGTGCCCCGCCTCGATCAGGCGGGCACGGAAACGAGTCCCGGTACCGGCGCGGCGTCGGACACCGAGGGAGACAGCAACTGGGAGCTTCCCAACGGCGGGGCGCGCGTCGTCAGCCCGGCCAGCTCATCCACGGTGAAGCCCAAGCCGAAGCTGCAGCGCCAGGAGCACCCCGGTCCTTCGCGTGTGCTCGCCGCGCGGCGTCGGGCCTCTGCCGAGCAGCCTTCACGCCAGGCAGAAAAGGCCAGTCGCTGCGTGGCAGATGCGGACGAGGTCGCTTCCGCCGAGACGCCGCCCACCGCCACCGAGGCGTCGTCTTCGCCGGCACGTCGTGCCGACGAGGCTGCCGCTGCTGTTGCAGAGCCCGAGACCGGCATGCCGGAAAAGCCCGTCGACGCCAGTTCCGCCGACTTTCCCAGAGCCGAAGCGGAGAGTGCCGAGATGGCAACGTCGGCGGCCCAGGATGATGCCGCGTCGACCGGCCGGGCCCAGGGCGATCGCGAACCCTCTGCAAGCGACGAATCGCACGCCACCGCGCCGCCACGCCGCCGGGAACCCACCCTGTCCGCCCTGGGCGGCCCGGGGTTGGATGACGCCGAACCGTCGGTCAGGGCCGACTCCTTGAATGCCGACCCCGCGGACCATGACGAATCCGGCTTCGACGAGGATGAACGCTATCGCCTCGTCGATCTGGAGGGCGTTGGCGACTCCCTCAAGAGCGGTTCGCGACGCATGGGAGCTTCCATGCAGCGCTTCGGCGTCTCCGTGCAGGAACGCCTGGCCAAACGGCGCGAACGCAAGCGCGAGGCACGCGAGGAGAAGGCGCGTCTCGCCGAAGAGCGGGAGGCCGCTGTGCGTGCCGCCGAGGAGCAGGCCAGCCAGCAAGCTCGGGCCGAGCGAGAAGCCATCGCCCGTCGGCGCCAGGCCGATGAGGCTCGCCACTCCGCCGTGCGGAGTGACGATGCCGACGATCCGCTGTTCGCCCCGTCACGCCGGGGAACGGTCGACGAAGACGCGACTCTCGCGGCCAGCCGCGACGAGCCAGCCGAAGACGGCGTGGTGCGCACTCATCCTACCCTGGAGAAGGCTCTGCGCCATGACGTCAGCGCCGAGCGCGCGCGCGATGCTCTCAGCCATGCCGATGAGGTGATCGTCATCAGCGTCATGTCGCGTGACGAGGCAGGCTTCGCCGGAGCTGCGCTGCTCGATCTGATGCTGGCCTGCGGACTGCGTTACAGCAGCGAGATGGGCATTTTCCACCGCTTCGAGACGGAGGATGCCGACAGCGAACTCCAGTTCTCCATGGTCAACGTGCTCAAGCCGGGTACCTTCCCCATCGAGACGATGGACGACTTCACCACGCCGGGCATCACCCTGCTGATGCCGCTGCCCGGCGCCGTGGATACCGCCGCCGCCTTCGAGGCCATGGTCGAGACGGCCATGGTGATCGTGCGCCACCTGGGGGGCGAGCTGAAGGACGAGAACCACAGCGTGATGACCGCCCAAACGGTGGGCTTCGCCCGCCAGCGCGTACAGGAGTTCGAGCGGCGCCATCGTCTCAACCGCCGCCAGGTGAACTGAAGCTTGAAGCGTTACCGGGCTTCGCCCGGAGACGTAAGCGCGAAGCTGTAAGATGACCACCTCCATGGCCTTGCCATGGAGGTGGTTTGATTTATGCTGCTTTCGAGCTTCGAGCTTCGAGCTTCGAGCTTCGAGCTTCGAGCTTCGAGCTTCGAGCTTCGAGCTTCGAGCTTCGAGCTTCGAGGCCCTTGTCGTAGACGAGACACGGATTTCCATGACCCAGCCCGACCCGACGATTCGCGACGAGGCGGTGCGGTTGCGCGCCGAACTCGACGATGCCAACTACCGCTATTACGTGCTCGATGAGCCACGGCTCACCGACGCCGACTACGACCGCAAGCTGCGCCGGCTTCAGGAGATCGAAGCCGAGCATCCCGACCTGGCGACGCCCGACTCGCCTACCCAACGGGTGGGTGCCGCGCCTGCCGAGGGTTTTCCCGAGGTCCGGCATGCCGTGCCCATGCTGTCGCTGGACAACGCCTTCGACGAAGCGGAGCTCTCGGCTTTCGTCAAGCGCATCGGCGACCGGCTCGAACTCGACGGCGAGACGCTCGCCTTCTGCTGCGAGCCCAAGCTCGACGGCGCCGCGGTGTCGCTGGTGTACGAGAAAGGCAGGCTGGTCAGCGGCGCCACCCGCGGCGACGGCCGTACCGGCGAGGGCATCACCTCCAACCTCAAGACCCTGAAGTCGATCCCATTGAAGCTGCGTGGCAAGGAATGGCCCGATCGGCTGGAAGTCCGTGGCGAGGTCACCATGCGCCATGCCGACTTCGAGGCCATGAACGACAAGGCCCGGGAAGAGGGAGGCAAGGTTTTCGCCAATCCGCGCAATGCCGCCGCCGGCAGCCTGCGCCAGCTCGACCCGCGCATCACCGACAAGCGCCCCCTGATGTTCACCGCCTATCAGTTGGTGCAAGAGACGATGAGTCTCGCCAATATCGATACTCCCACTCACAGCGGACAGATGGCCTTGCTGAGGGAGTGGGGCTTTCGCACCAGCCGTTTGCTCGAGGTGGTGACGGGCAGCCAGGGGCTGATCGACTACTGCCGGCGTCTGGGCGAACGCCGCGATGCCCTGGGTTACGACATCGACGGCGTAGTGATCAAGGTCGACGACCTGCGCTTGCAGCGCGAGCTCGGCTTCGTCGCCCGCGCGCCGCGCTGGGCCATCGCCTACAAGTTTCCCGCTCAGGAGGAAACAACGCGGCTCAACGACGTGGAGTTCCAGGTCGGGCGCACCGGCGCCATCACTCCGGTGGCACGCCTCGAGCCGGTTTCCGTGGCTGGCGTCACGGTTTCCAACGCCACCCTGCACAACGCCGACGAGATCGCTCGGCTCGGCGTGATGATCGGCGACAGCGTGGTCGTTCGCCGGGCCGGCGACGTCATTCCCCAAGTAGTACGGGTGCTGGAGGAGTATCGCCCGGATGGCGCCCGCGAGATCGTCTTTCCCGAGCGCTGCCCAGTATGCGACTCGCAGATCGAACGCCTGGAAGGCGAGGCCGTGGCGCGCTGCTCGGGAGGACTCTACTGTCCGGCCCAGCGCAAGGAGGCGCTCAAGCACTTCGCCTCGCGACGTGCCATGGACATCGATGGCCTGGGCGAAAAGCTGATCGATGCCCTCGTCGAGCGCGACTGGGTGCGTACGCCTGCGGACCTGTTCCGGCTCGAGGCCGAGCGCCTCGCCGAACTGCCGCGCATGGCGAAGAAGTCCTCCGACAACCTGGTCGCGGCACTGGAGAAGGCCAAAAGCACCACCTTGCCGCGCTTCATCTTCGCCCTGGGCATTCGCGAGGTCGGCGAGGCTACCGCGGCCAACCTGGCGCGCCACTTCGGCACCCTGGAGGCGCTGATGGATGCCGATGTCGAGGCGCTGGAAGCCGTGGAGGACGTGGGCCCGGTGGTGGCCGCTCACGTGCATACCTTCTTTCTCCAGCCCCATAACCGCGAAACCATCGAGGCGCTGCGTGCCCAGGGCGTGACCTGGGAGGAAGAGGCCGTCGCCGAACGCCCCCAGCCGCTGGCCGGCCAGACCTGGGTGCTCACCGGCACGCTGGAAAGCATGACCCGCGACGAGGGCAAGGCGCGTCTGCAGGCGCTGGGCGCCAAGGTGGCCGGCAGCGTGTCGAAGAAAACCGCCTGCCTGGTGGCCGGCGAGGCCGCGGGCAGCAAGCTGACCAAGGCCGAGCAGTTGGGGGTCGAGGTGATCGACGAAGCGACCTTCATGGTGCGCCTGGCTGCCTGGGAGGCTGGCGAAACCGTCGAAGAGGAGGATGAGACATGAGCGGACGCTTCGTCGAAGTGCCCTACCGCATGCTGCCGGGCGAGACCCTGAACGCCCTGCTCGAGACCTTCGTCACCCGCCAGGGCTACGACACCACCGACACCGGCGCGGGCATGCGTGGCTGGGTTGCCGACCTCGAGCGTCAACTGGAACGTGGCGAACTGATCATCGCCCATGACCTGCAGACAGAGAGTACCGAAGTCATGACGCTCGCCCAGTGGCGTGCCTTCGGTCGCGACCTTGCCGACGACGAAGAGGGATGACCGCGGGCCGGTCTTGGCCTTGACTTGATCCAGATCAGCTTCTTGGCGGTTTCGCTCGCCGAGTTACCTTTGGTCAATTCAGCCGGTGGGGGAGCTCCAGTAGGGTAGCGGTTCAGCGGTTAGTGATAGCCCAGTTCCCTGCTGCGGATGCCCCATGTCGACCTTCGTGCGCAATCTACTGGCGAGCCTGCGGACCCTTAGAGGGTTCGTGCTGGCTGCCATTCTGTCGGTGGCCGTGACGGTCTTTCTCGGCGTGACGCTGGCGGCCACGCTGCTCTATGAAGACATCATCGCCCGCCAGGCCGAGCAGACCTCGGAGACGCTGGCGCGTCAGAGCTTCAATGCCATGCTGCAGGTGATGCGCCAGGGCTGGAGCCGCGAACAGATGGAGGAATTCGTCTCCTCTACCCGCGAGCTGCATGCCGGCTCCTCCTTCCAGTTCGACATTCATCGTGGCGAGCGCGTCTCCGAGCGCTACGGCGAGATCGACCAGTCGGATCCGGACATCGCCATTCGCGCCGCCCTGCAATCCGGGCGCGAGCGCGTCTATCGAGAGAACGGCGAAGTGCGCCGCGTCATGCCGCTGGTGACGACGCCCGAGTGCTTGAGCTGCCACGACAATGCCGCCACCGGCGACGTGCTCGGCGTCATCGACATCCGCCACGACATGTCGCCGATCAGCGGCGAGATGCGCCAGAACTACATCGCCATGTTCGTGGTGGCGTCGCTGCTGGTGCTGCTCGCCGCGCTGGCCTTCACGGGCTGGTTCGCCGGGCGTATCCGCGCCTCGATGGAGGGATTTCGTCAGCGACTGGCCACGGTGAATTCCGTTGCCGATTTCCGCCAGCTCGAGCAGATGCCGGCCGATACGCACTTCCGAGAGCTGAGCGATGCCTACGAGCAGGTCAACGCTCTGGCTGGGCGGCTCAAGAACGTGGCGGTGGACAAGGACGTGCTGGAGTTCGAGATCCGCCTGCTCAGCAAGTTCATCATCACGTCCGACGTGGTGCGCGACTGGCGCGAGTTCATCAAGGAACTGCTCAGCGACATCAACACCATCATCACCGCCCACACCCTGGTGACGATCTTCCAGGTGGAGGAGGAAGGCTACGAGCTTGAGGTGTTCTGGCACCACGAAGTGTCGGCGGAGATGCGTCACGCCTTCGAGGGCATGCTGATCGAGCTGCTCGAAGGCAAGGCAGAGGGGCATGCCGACGTGCAGGTGCTCAAGGTGTTGCACCATGCCGTCTCCCCGGCCGACGCCGACATCGAGGCGGCGATGGAGATCACCCCCGAGGACATTCGCCTGCAGACCAAGTCGCTGCTGCTCGAGGCGCCCAAGATCGGCGGTATCGTGGGCATCGGCGTGCAGTCCGACCTCTCCCAGGACCCGCTGCGCCATATCGTCATCGACGGCATTCTCTCCACGCTGCTCAACCTCGTCGGCTCGGTGAAGGCGATCTACAAGTACACCAAGGATCTGGAGTTCTACGCCACCCGCGATCCGCTCACCTCGCTGCACAACCAGCGCGTGTTCAAGGACCTGCTCGGCTACGAAGTGGGCCGAGCCCATCGCCACGGCTATTCGTTCAGTCTGTTGATGATGGACATGGACAACTTCAAGACCGTCAACGACCGTTACGGCCACGCCTTCGGCGACCAGTTCCTGCAGGCCTTCGCCCATACGCTAAGCGAATCGGTACGCCCCGGCGACTTCCTGGCCCGCTATGGCGGTGACGAATTCGCCATCATCCTGCCCGAGACGGGCGAGGGGCAGGCCTACTCGGTGGCGCTGCGCATCGCTCAGAATTTTGCCGAGCAGGTGTTGGTGGCCCCGGATGGCTCCACCGTGCGTGCCACCTCCTCCATTGGCATTGCCGCCTACCCGCGCCATGCCAGCGATGCCCACGATCTCTTCCTGATGGCCGACAACATGATGTACAAGGCCAAGCGCAAGGGAAAGAACTGCATCGCTTTGCCCGACGACGACGAAGTGGCGGCGATCTTTCGCGAAGTGGGCGAGAAGAACCAGATGGTGCTCAGCGCTCTGGAGGAGGAGCGCATCGTGCCCTTCTTCCAGCCCATCGCCGACGCGCGTACCGGCGAGGTGGCCATCCACGAGTTGCTCATGCGCATCCAGGTGGGCGACCGCGTCGTGCCGGCCGGGGAGTTCATCGACATCGCCGAGAGCATCGGCGTCATTCACAAGATGGATTACCAGCTCATCGAGAAGGCCTTCGCCCAGGTGCAGGCGCAGGGCTACGAGGGGCTGCTGTTCATCAACCTGTCGCCGAAGTCATTGATCGTCGGCGAGTTCATCGGTCGCATCCATCAGTTGGCGATCGACTACGGCATTCGCCCCGAGCGCATCGTCTTCGAGCTCACCGAACGCGAAACCGTCAGCAACCTCAAGTTGCTCGAGAAGTTCGTGCTCGACCTCAAGCTGGAAGGCTTCAGCTTCGCCATCGACGACTTCGGCTCGGGGTTTTCCTCCTTCCGCTATCTCAAGCAGTTCCCCATCGACGTGATCAAGATCGAAGGCGAATTCATCCGCAACATGATCACGGATGACAAGTACATGGCCTTCGTCAAGAGCATCGTCACCCTGGCCCGCAGCCTGGGAGTGAGCACCATTGCCGAATTCATCGAAGACGAGGCGGTGTTCGAGGCGGTGCGCGAACTCGGCATCGACTATGGCCAGGGCTACTATCTGGGTCGCCCCGCCCCGAATTTCGTCATGGTGAACCAGGCGAGCACTCGGAAGCTGCCTTCACTGTGAGCGCAGTGCCTCCCGAGCGGTAGCGCCTCAGCCGGGCTGCTTGCCGCGTATCAGGTCGCGAATCAGCCGGCGCCCGGGGTGCAGGTGATCCACCAGCGGCCACTCCAGCGGTAGCGGTTCCTCGCAGATCATCGAGGCCAACAGCTCGGCGCACAGCGGGGCGCTGGCCAGGCCGCGGGAGCCGTGGGCGGCGCTGATCCACAGCCCGGCGTGATGGCGGCCAGGCGCGTCGGGCACCCGAGTGGCATCCTTGGCCAGGGCGGCGTAGTCGGCGTGCCACGCCCGGGCGTCGGGCACCGGGCCGCAGTAGGGCGACTTGTCGGGGCTCGCCGCGCGCACCCCGACGCGGGCGGTGAGTCTCTCCGGCGAGAGGTCGGCACCGGCGGAGCGCAGGGCGGCGACGAAGTGGGGCAGGCCGCGCTCGAGCTCCGCCAGGTTGGCGACGTGGTCGCTCTCCCGTTCCGTCATGTCGGTATCGCCCGGCGCGAAGGTGGCGCCGACATTGAGCACGCCATCCGCTGCCGGCGGCACGTAGCCGCCGGCACAGACCACTCGGCCCAGCTGCGGGGCTTCCGCTGGCACTTCGAGCTGGCTGAGCTGGCCGCGTACCGGCTGCAGCGGCAGGGCTTCGCTTTGGGCGAAGCCGGCGGCCTCCCCGGCGGCGGCGATCACCACCTGGTCGGCCGCGAGACGCTCGCCGTCGGCCAGCTCCAGGCTCCAGCCGTCCTCCTGGTGGTCGTGGAGTGCCACCACTTCGCCACGCCGAAAACGAATGCCTGCCGTCTCGGCCAGGCACACGCACAGTTCCATCGGCCGGACCCAGCCGGCATGCGGGTAGTCCAGCGCCGGGCCGTCGACCTTGACGCCGGCCGCGGCGCTGGCCGCTTCGGCATCGAGGCCGCGGACCACGCTGTCCGGCAGCGGATGGTTGGCGAGGAAGCGTGCCTGGCGTGCCCGCTCCTTGTCGCTCAGCGCCAGCTGCAGGACTCCGCTGGCTTGCCACAGGCGCTGTTCGGGATCGAGCTGAGCCAGCCAGCGTTGGCTGTACAGCAACCCGGCCAGATAGGTACGGCTCTGCAGATTGGTGTCGGCGGCGAGCTTGACGTAGAGCGCTCCCTGGAGATGGGTGGTGCCCAGTTCGGCACGGTCGAAGCGGTCGATGAGCGTGACGGCGACGCCGCGTCGTGCCAGGGCAGCGGCGACGCTGGCACCGGCGATGCCGGCGCCGATCACCGCCACGTGGCGCGCCGGAAGCGAGCGGGGTGGCGTGAACCAGGGCGTGCCTTCCCGACGGGTGTCGACGGGGGGCGTGGCGATCTCTCCGACGAGCATCTCGCGCTTGCGACCGAACCCCGGTGCCTTGCGCCAGGCGAAGCCGGCATCGGCCAGACCGCGTTTGACGATGCCCGCACAGGTGAAGGTGGCGAAGGTGGCGCCGCGTCGCGAGCGCTGTGCCAGGGCGGCGAACAACTCGGGCCGCCACATGTCGGGGTTCTTGGCTGGGGCGAAACCGTCCAGGAACCAGGCGTCGACCCGGCCGTCGAGCAGGGCGAGCCGCTCGGCGGCCTCTCCGAAGTGCAGGTCGAGGAGCACCCGTTCGTCGAGCCACAGGCGATGCACGCCGGTGACCGGCTCCGGCCACTGGGCGAGCAGCCGCTCGGCGCGTGGGGCGAGGTCGGGCCAGGCGGCAAGCGCACGGGCCAGATCCTGTCGGGTGAGCGGATGGCGCTCCACCGACACCAGGTGCAGCCGGGCCGAGCGGGGTGCATGGGCGTCGAAGCAGGCCCAGGCACAGAGCATGTTGAGCCCGGTGCCGAAGCCCGTTTCGCCGACTACGAAGGGACGCGAGGCCGTCCAGCCGGCGAAGCGCGCGCGTAGCCGGTTGCCGTCCAGGAAAACGTGTTCGGTCTCGGCGCGACCGTCGTGGGCCGAGAAGTAGACGTCGTCGAACCGGGTCGACAGCGGCGCCTGTGCTCCGGTGGCATCGGTCGCCCAGTCGAGCCGGGCGGGGCTGAGGCCGGCCAGTGGTGGCAGGGTGGCGCGAGGTGCGGACACGGCGTTCTCCGAAGCAGCGGGTGCTCAAAAAATGATCAGCCACGGTATCGCGGCGACCCATGGGGTACGGCGACGACCGTCCGCGGTGTTTCAACAATGTTATCCACAGTCTCTGTGGGCAAGCTGCTGTGGACGGTTCGTCGCGACTCGCCGATGCTCGTCGAGGCATCGGGCCTGAGCTGCTTCAGGGCAGGGCTTTCTTGAACGGCTTGACCGTCACTTTGGCGTACACGCCGGCGATCACGTAGGGATCGGCATCGGCCCAGGCACGGGCGGCGTCGAGGTTGTCGAATTCCGCCACCACCAGGCTGCCGCTGAAGCCGGCATCGCCGGGGTCGTTGGCATCGATGGCCGGATGGGGGCCGGCGAGCACCAGGCGCCCCTCGTCGCGCAGCGCCTCGAGGCGGGCCAGGTGGTCGGGACGCGCCGCCAGGCGACGCTCCAGGCTGTCGTTGACGTCTTCGCTGATGATCGCGTATAGCATTGCGGGCTTCCTCGGCAGGTGCGGCAGAGCCGCTGGACTCGACACGGTGCGGGCGTTGACCGGCCGGGGCCGGGCGCGCACCATGAGGCCATTATTCTGACAAAGTCGCTCCCCGGCGTCATGCCAATGCTCGAACTACCGGCCCGTTTCACGGGCGATCCCGCCCCTCTGGGGATCGACCTTCACATGCATTCCACCGCTTCGGACGGCGCGCTGTCGCCGGCGGCCGTGGTGGCGCTGTGTGCCTCGCGCGGCTTGTCCGTGATGGCGCTCACCGATCACGATACCGTGGCCGGCATCGATGAGGCGCAACGGGCCGCCGACGAACATGGCATCGCGCTGCTGCCTGGGACCGAGCTGTCGACGCGCTGGTCGGGCATCAACATTCACGTGGTGGGACTGCTGCCGCAGGGCGCCCAGGGGGCGCTGGTGCCGGGGCTGGAGACCCAGGCCGAGGCGCGCGAGCGGCGTGCCGAAGTGATTGCGGCGCGCCTGGAAAAGGTGGGGCTTGCCGATGCCCTGGCCCGCGCTCGCGAGCAGGCGGGCTCGTCGCGCCCGCTGGGCCGGCCCGACTTCGCCCGGGCGCTGGTCGCTGCCGGCCTGGTGACGGACATCGGTCAGGCATTCCGCAAGCACCTGGGCAACGGCAAGGCGGGCGACGTCAAGGCGCACTGGCCGGCCTTGGACGAGGCGGTAGGGTGGATTCTCGACGCCGGCGGCGTGGCGGTGCTGGCGCATCCATTGCGCCACGGCCTGACGCGGCGCAAGCGCGGGCTGCTCCTCGACGCCTTCGCTGCGGCAGGCGGTCAGGCCGCCGAGCTGATCAGCGGCTTCCAGAACCCCGACGTGACCCGCGACCTGGCCCGCCAGCTCGACGAGCGCGGGCTACTTGCCTCGCTGGGCAGCGATTTCCACTTCCCGGGCGGCCATCTGGCGCCGGGCAGCATGAGCGCGGTGCCGCGCACCGCCGTGCCCCCGGTATGGACCCATCCTCGCCTGGCGTCGCGATTGCAGC
This sequence comes from Billgrantia gudaonensis, assembly GCF_900100195.1. GTDB lineage: Bacteria > Pseudomonadota > Gammaproteobacteria > Pseudomonadales > Halomonadaceae > Halomonas > Halomonas gudaonensis. Next base: position 204,537 of record NZ_FNES01000003.1, on the reverse strand, counting down.
CCTCGCGGTCGCAATGCCCGGTGCTATAGTCGATGCCATGGCGGCGACTGCATCAACCATGAACGACAGGAAGCGATCATGAGCCAATATTTCCAGATTCATCCCGACAATCCCCAGAAGCGCCTGATCGATCAGGCGATCCAGATCATCCGCGACGGCGGCGTCATCGCCTACCCCACGGACTCCGGCTATGCGCTGGGTTGTCACCTGGGCGAGAAGAAGGCCATCGAGAAGATCAAGTGGCTGCGTTCCCTCGACGATCGCCACAATTTCACCCTGGTGTGTTCGGACCTTTCCGAGATCGGCACCTACGCCAAGGTGGACAACGCCGTCTTTCGCCTGCTCAAGGCGCACACGCCGGGCCCCTACACCTTCATTCTCACCGCCAGCACCGAGGTGCCACGGCTGCTGTTGCATCCCAAGCGCCGTTCCATCGGCGTGCGCGTACCCGATCACCGCATCACCCACGACCTGCTGGCCGCGCTCGGTTCACCGCTGATGAGCGTGACCCTGATTCCCGAAGACGACGAGCTGCCGATGACCGACCCGGAGGCGATCCGCGAGCGCTATGGCGCCCACCTGGATCTGGTCATCGACGGCGGTGCCTGCCATCTCGAGCCGACCAGCGTCATCGACCTGCGTGAGCTGCCGCCCAAGGTGCTGCGCGAGGGGCGCGGCGACGTCGCGCCCTTCACCGAATAGCCAGTGCGGAGGCGTCATTCGTCGCCGGTGCCTTGCGACTCGCGCGGATCGGGCGTGGTCTCGTCGAGCCAGGTACCGCACTTCAGGCAGTAGCGGGCGCGCTTCTCGTGGCGGTCGTGGCCACAGCCCGGGCAGGCTTCCTCCGAGTAGCGGTCGGCGCGGATGGAGCGGATCACCTCTGCGGAGAAGACCCCGGTGGGCACGGCAATGATCGAGTAGCCGATCAGCATCACCAGGGTGGAGATCGCCCGGCCGAGCGGCGTGACCGGAACGATGTCTCCGTAGCCCACCGTGGTCAGCGTGACGATGGCCCAGTAGACGGCGATGGGGATGCTGGTGAAGCCGGCCTCGGCCGGCTCGATCATGTACACCAGCGCGGCGAAGATGGTCACCAGCATGAAGACGGTGAACAGGAACAGAAAGATCTGATGGGTGCTGCGCTTGAGTGCGCCGATCAGCAGCCGTCCCTCGCCGACGAACTGCATCAGCCGCAGCACGCGGAAGATGCGCAGCACCCGCATCACCCGCACGATCACCAGCGACTGGGCGCCGGGAATCAGCAGCATCAGCCAGGTCGGCAGGATGGCGATCACGTCGATGATGCCGTAGAAACTCTTCAGGTACTGCAGCGGCCGCTCCAGGGTGTAGAGCCGTACCGCCAGCTCCACGGTGAAGGCCAGGGTGAAGACCCACTCCACGCGGTAGAACAGCCAGCCGTACTTGGCGTGGTAGCTGGGCACGCTGTCGAGCATCACGACCCCGACGCTGGCCAGGATGGCGAGGATCAAGGCGATGTCGAAGCCCTTGGCCAGCGGCGTGTCCGACTCGAAGACGATCTGGAAGACGCGTGTGCGCAGGCCTTCCCCGGCCGGCTTCAGCGAGTGGCTCATGGCGTGGGCTCCGGGTCGTCCGAGGCGGTAGCGTTCAGTCGCCGTGCCAGGTGCAGCGCCACCTGGCCGAAGGCGGGCGTCAGCCAGTCGGCGGCTGACAGGCGGGCAGCGAGGTCATCGGCGTCACGGTCTTCGAGCGTTCCCAAGGACTCGCGGGCAACCTGGCGCCAGCGCTCGTCGCCGGTGTCGGCCAGCGCATCCAGCGCGCTCATGGCGCGCTTCAGACCGGCCAGCGGCGGGCCGCCGGGCGGCAGCTTCCATTCGGCGGCGAGCAGTGCCGTGCCGCGGGCCGCCTTGCTGGTCTCCGACGGGCGCAGCGCCACGCGTTCGGCCAGCTCGGCGGCGAGTTGCCAGAGGGACTCGGGCGTCCCGGTCTCGAGTTCCAGCTCCAGTTCTCGGATGGGCGCGCGACGGTTGCCGCTGCGAATCTCACCTTCGTCCAGTGCGATTTCGACCCTGGCATCGGCGAGCGTCAGCGTCCAGACGTGCCGGGTGAAATCGGTGGTGAAGCGTGGCGCGAGTCGCTCGAGAGCGTCCTGGCCGAGGGCGGCCATGGGTGGCAGTTCGGCCAGGCCGGGCAGGTCGAGGCCGGGGCCCGGTACGGGCCACTCCCACTCGCCACGGCGGCTCAACCCTCCCGCGCCGGAGCCTTCGGTCTTGAGCGTTTGACGCAGGGCGTCGCCACGGCGCCGTAGGCGCAGGGCCATGCGCGCTGCCTGCAGTGCGCCGTCCGGAGTGTCGTAATAGGTGTTGGCGAGCGACAGGGTCGTCGGCGACAGGCCGGCCAGACGTGGATGAGCGGTGAGCGCCTGAGGTCCGGTGGGACCCAGCGCCAGTTTCAGTTCGATCTCTTGACCCATGGACGACTCCTGGTCGGTGGATGCCCGCAGTGCAGAAGTGTGACGGTTGCGTGACGAATTGATGTCGGAAATTTTTCAATGACGTGACAAAAGTGAGTCACTATACTGACGCCGCCATTTCTCAAGCGCATGATACGCCATGGTGACACCCAATCCGTTCTCGGCGATGTTCGGTCGCTCTCCGTTCCAGCCGTTGCTGGCACACATCGTCAAGGCTCACGAATGTTCCGACAAGCTGCTGCCCTTCTTCGAAGCGTCGCTCCAGGGAGACTGGGACGAGGCCGCTGCGATTCGTGAGAGCATCACGCGGTTGGAGCACGAGGCCGACAGCCTCAAGACCGAGCTGCGCCTCAACCTGCCCAACACGCTCTTCCTGCCCGTTTCACGTAGCGATCTGCTCGACCTGATCAGCGTGCAGGACAAGATCGCCAACAAGGTGCGCGACATCACCGGCATCATGCTGGGTCGCAAGATGCAGGTGCCCAACGAGCTCGCCGGGCCCATGCGCGACTACATGCATACCGCCGTCGCTTGCGTGGCTCAGGCACGTCAGGCCCTGGAGGAGCTCGAGGATCTGCTGGAGTCCGGCTTCGGACGCCACGTCTCGGACGTGATGCAGAACCTCATTCGGGAGCTGCACGTTCTCGAGCAGCAGGCCGACAACCAGCAGGTGGCCATTCGACGCCAGCTGTTCGAGTTGGAGGACCGTCTCAAGCCGGTCGACGTGATCTTCCTCTACAAGATCATCGATTGGGTCGGCGAGCTTTCCGACCGCGCCGAGCGCGTCGGCAGCCGTCTGCAGATCCTCACAGCCCGTTGAGTCGACGGCCCGCCATCGCGGGCCGTATTCGTTTTCGTCAACCCGACAGCTACATAGGAAGCCACCCTATGTCGATCATCGCGCAACACGGCGACACCTTCATCATTCTTGCCTGCCTGTTCGGCTTCTTCATGGCCTGGGGCGTCGGGGCCAACGACGTGGCCAACGCCATGGGCACTTCGGTGGGCTCCAAAGCCATCACCATCAAGCAGGCGATCATCATCGCCGTGGTCTTCGAGTTCCTCGGTGCCTGGCTCGCCGGCGGCGAAGTCACGCAGACGATCCGCAAGGGCATCATCGACCCGGCCATGCTGGAGAGCGATCCGCAGCTGCTGGTCTACGGCATGCTCGCTTCACTGCTGGCCGCGGCGACCTGGTTGCTGATCGCTTCCATGAAGGGGTGGCCGGTTTCCACCACGCATTCCATCGTCGGTGCCATCGTCGGCTTTGCCCTGGCGGGGCTGGGCATGGAGGCGATCGGTTGGGCCAAGGTGGGACAGATCGCCGCCAGTTGGGTGGTCTCGCCGCTGCTCGCCGGCACCATCGCCTTTACCTTGTTCAAGTCGGTGCAGCATCTCATCTTCGAAGCGCGCGACCCGTTCGCAGCGGCCAAGCGCTATGTGCCGTTCTACATTCTGCTGGTCGGCTTCGCCGTGGCCATGGTCACGCTGACCAAGGGCCTCAAGCACGTGGGGCTCGATCTGGGCTTCGGCGTCAGCCTGCTGGTGTCGATCCTGTTCGGCGTGGGCGTGATGGTGCTCGGCATGCAGATGGAGAAGCGCGTCAAGGCGGGCAGCCGTCAGGCCGATCATTTCGGTTTCACCGGCGTCGAGCGGGTATTCGGCGTGCTGATGCTGTTCACCGCCTGCGCCATGGCCTTCGCCCACGGCTCCAACGACGTGGCCAACGCGGTGGGGCCGCTAGCCGCGGTGATCAGCGTGGTCTATAGCGATGGCGTCATCGATGCCACGGCGCTGGTGCCCTGGTGGGTGCTGGTACTGGGCGGTGGCGGCATCGTCGTCGGCCTGGTCACCTATGGGCACAAGGTCATCGCCACCGTGGGCACCGGCATCACCGAGTTGACCCCGAGCCGCGGCTTTGCCGCGACGCTGGCCGCCGCGGTGACCGTGGTGCTCGCCTCGGGCACCGGGCTGCCGATATCCACCACCCATACCCTGGTGGGCGCCGTGCTCGGCGTCGGTCTGGCGCGCGGCATGGCGGCACTCAACCTGCGGGTGATCGGTACCATCGCCATGTCCTGGCTGATCACGCTGCCGGCCGGTGCAGCGCTGTCGATATCGTTTTTCTTCATGTTCAAGGGCATGTTCGGCTAAGCACGAGCCACGAGCCACGAGCCACGAGCCACGAGTTACGGGACACGAGCCGCGAGCCGCGAGTTACGAGGCACGGGCTACGAGTAGGGCGTTGCAAGATGGCAGCGCCGGTGCATTATGCTGCCGAAGCCCGAAGCCCGAAGCCCGAAGCCCGAAGCCCGAAGCCCGAAGCCCGAAGCCCGAAGCCCGAAGCCCGAAGCCCGAAGCCCGAAGCGGCGGTGCCACGACAGTGGTGCCGCCGTTTTCGTCGCTCTGCTATAGTCAGGCTCTCCTGTTTCCCGTTCACCTGCTGCCGGAGTGCGGCCTTGGATACTCGCTTCCCCTTCGTCGACTGGTTTCGCAATTCCTCGCCCTACATCAACGCCCATCGCGGGCGAACCTTCGTGATCCTGATCGAGGGCGAGGCGATGGCCAACGGGCGCGGCGAGCAACTGATCCAGGACCTGGCCCTGTTGCACACGCTGGGCGTGCGCCTGGTGGTGGCTTTCGGCATCCGGCCACAGGTGAGCCAGTCACTGGATGCCGCCGGCATCGTGCCGCAACGCCATGACGGGCGCTGGGTGGCCGATACGGCGATCATGAGCCATGTCGAGCGCATCGCCGCCGAGCAGCGCCTGTGGCTCGAGGCGCGTCTCTCGCTGGGCCTGCCCAACACCCCGTTGCACGGCGTGGAGCTCACCGCCGTGTCCGGCAATCTGGTGATGGCCAAGCCGCTCGGGGTGCGCGAGGGAATCGATTTCCACCACAGCGGGGAAGTGCGTCGGGTGCGGGCACCGGCCATCCAGGGGCTGCTCGAGAAAGGCTCGCTGGTGCTGCTGCCGCCGCTGGGATTCTCCAGCACCGGTGAAGTCTTCGACCTCGACGCCGCCGAGGTGGCCCAGCAGGCCGCCGTGGCGCTTGCCGCCGACAAGCTGATCCTGCTGGGCGACGCCCCCGGCCTGTACGACGCGCACGGTGCCTTGCAGCGTCAGCTCACCCCGAGCGAGGCCCAGCCGCTGCTCGCCAGCGCGATTCCCGGCAGCGAGTCGGCGCGCCATCTCACAGCAGCCTGCGCGGCGGCCCGCCATGGAGTGGCGCGTACCCACCTGCTGTCGTGGCACGATCACGACGCCCTGCTGGGAGAGCTCTTCACCCGTGATGGCGTCGGCACCATGATCACCCAGCACCGCTACGAGCAGCTGCGTCCCGCGGAGCTGAGCGATGTCGGAGGGCTTCTCGAGCTGCTCGAGCCGCTGGAGCGGCGCGGCATGCTGGTGCCTCGCTCGCGCGAGCGCCTGGAGCACGAGATCGACGACTACCTGGTGATCGAGCGCGACGGCATGGTGGTGGGCTGTGCCGCCCTGCATGCGTTTGGCGACGCCGCCATGGGCGAGCTGGCCTGCGTGGCGATTCACGCCGACTACCGGGGAGGCGCTCGCGGTTCGATGCTGCTCGGTGAAGTGGAGCGTCGCGCCCGGCGGATGGGGCTCACCGCGCTGTTCGTGCTCACCACCCACACCGCTCACTGGTTCGTCGAGCACGGCTTCGGGCCGGCGGACATCGGCGCTCTGCCGCCGCTCAGGCGCGATACCTACAACCATGCCCGCCAGTCGAAGATCCTCGTCAAACCGCTTACCTGAGCCTGATCTGTCGCCGGCCGACAACGCTCGTGCGGGCGATGTCTCCAAGTGGCGACGCTTTATTTCTTTGATTTTAAAGAGGAAATAGTGAGCCCGATGTTGCGCGTTGCCAAATGGAGACGGTTTCGTCTCGTCGCCTGCTCGGATTCCGCGACCAAGCCGGTTCTTGCCACGGCTTCGTTTTTTTAATTGATTGATTTTAAAGGTTTAGTCTGGTTTTTGGCACGCTTGTCGCTATACACAGAGTGAGCAGAGACAGTGGTTCAACGGCTCGAACCACTGGGTCGCCGAAGCACTCGGGTACCACCCCCATGCCCTGTGCCCCGAGCCTTCGACGACCGGCATCTGTTCCGCGATGTGTAACTCGATTGCTGAACCGGGTTGCGATGAGACGGGTACCGCCAACTGGCAAGGAGAGGTACCAGCGGGCACGGAAGCCCCGGCATGGAAGCCTCATCCCCTACGGGGGATCGAACATCGCGACGGCGCCGAGGCGACGTCGCAGCGAGACGAAGCCGGGCGGTTCGCCGCCCGACCGTGACGGCCAGCCCCTGGTGGCATCGATCCCGGCACGGCGCTTCGCGGGGCCCTCGGGCCCTTGGGAAAGTGTGGGACATGGCTCGATCAGGCGAACGATGCCTCTGCTTTCTCGACCCTTCAGTTCCCTGCGTACTTGGGCCGGCTCAGCCGGCCCTCTTTTTTTGGGTGGCGAACGGCCAGTGCGCCAGGTCCCCTCGGCAGGCGATGAACTCTGTTATCCTGCAGGCATGCCCCATGGCGGTACCCTATCGACTGCTGAATAGAACGCTAGTCATGACCACCCAGGTCTCGCGTCGCTGGCGCCCTCGCTCGTTGCTGCAACTGGTGTTGCTGGCCTTTCTGATCGTGATGCTGCCGCTCGGCGTGCTGATGTTCCAGGCCGGACAGGCACTCTCCGAACTGTCGCGCCTGGCCGATGTCAGCGCTCGTCAGGCGGTGGAGGAAACGCGTCGTGCACGCACCTTGAGCGCCTTGGCGCTGGAGATGGAACGCAGCGCACGTCAGTACGCCGTGCTCGAGCAGGAGAGCCTGATGGAGATCTTCGCCGAGCGGCATACCGAATTTTCCGAGCTGCTTGCCGACCAGCGCGAGCTGCTGCCCGACGAACCGTCGGTGGAGGCGCTGGGTCGGCAACTGGTGCTCCTGGGCCAGTTGCCAGCGCTGGAAGGCGAAGCTCTCGAAACCTGGCTGGCGCTGTTCGCGCCCTTCGCACAGCAGACCGAGGCGATGCGCCAGGCCACCAACCAGAAGATCGACGCGCGCATCGAACGCATTCGCGAGCGGGCCGAGGCCGTGCAGACCCGGCTGTGGGTGCAGACCGGGGCACTGGTCTCGGCGAGCCTGGTGCTGATGCTGCTGTTCAGCTGGCTGATCATCCGTCCGGTGCGCCAGCTCGAGCGGCGCATCCTGGGTATCGGCAGCGGCGTGGAGGGGCCCGAGGCGCGCAACATCCAGGGCCCGGCGGAACTGGTGCGCCTCGGCGAGCGCCTCGACTGGCTGTCGTCGCGTCTCGGCGAGTTGGAAGCCCAGAAGCAGCAGTTCCTGCGCCACATGTCCCATGAGCTCAAGACACCGCTGGCCAGCGTGCGCGAAGGCTCCGCACTGCTCGCCGACGGCGTGGCCGGGGAACTGACGTCGCGCCAGCGCGAGATCCTCACGCTGATCGACACCAGCAGCGGCGAGTTGCAGCGTCTGATCGAGCAGCTTCTCGACTACAATCTGCTGCAGCACCACCGGCCGGCGAATCCGGAACGTCTCGATCTGGCCACGCTGGTCAAGGCCACGTTGGCCAAGCACCGCCTGGCGCTGGAGAAGAAGGGCATGCGGGTGACGGCCTTCGATGGCCCGCTGGAGTGGGTGGTCGACCGTACCGCCACCGGACGCATTCTCGACAACCTGGTGTCCAACGCCATCGGCTACGGCGATGACGGCGGCGAGCTGGAGATCCGGGCCTGGGAAACGCAGGATCGCCTGGTGATGGAGGTGGCCAACAGCGGCCCACCGATTGCCGATGAGGACCGCGACAACCTCTTCGATCCCTTCTACCAGGGCCGTGCGCGTCGCAAGGGGCCGCTCAAGGGGTCTGGCATCGGCCTGTCGGTGGCCGCCGACTGCGCCCGGCTGCAGGAAGGCGTGCTGCAACTGGCCGAGGATGACCGCTTGTCCGTCTGTTTCCGCCTGGTGCTGCCACGTCGCGGGGAGCGCCAGCCTGCCATACTCGACCATTCGCCGTCCGTTTCGACGGATAACGACGCAAGGAACGATAGATGAATTGTCTTCGCCCCCTGGGCTTGTGTTTGGCCGCATTGTGGCTCGGCGGCTGCCAGTGGATACCCGAGCAGCCATTTGGCTCCCCGGAGCCGGAGACGGTCGATGTGACCGTCGCCTGCTATGCCGAGGTGCCGGATTTCACCGAATCGGCGTGCCTGCTGCCGGACTGGATCGCCTTTGGCCTGGCTTCTCAGCGCGGCGACGGCGAGTGGCGCGACGGCATGCTCGAGCGCCTAGAAGGCGAAGCCGCGCAGCGGCGCCTGGCGCGCGCCGTGGTGCTCGGCTGGGGAGACGAGCGCCAGTGGGATCGTGCCGCCGAGCTCTACAAGGCCGACCTGCATGCCGCTCCCGCCGATCTGCAGCCGCTGCTGCGTTACTGGCTCAACGAACTGGAGGGGCGCCGTGCCATGGCCGGCCGACTCGAGCGCTCCCGCGAAGAGCTGGCGGCGCTGGAAGCCGAGAATGCCGAGCTGGCGGAGAAGCTCGATGCGCTGACCGCCATCGAGCGCAATATCAACCTGAGACAGCAGTCGCCTTGAAGAGGGGGATTGCCATTGGGAGATGACAAGATGGACGCGGCTCGACTGCATGATTCCCGCCACTCGCGTGCTCGCGGCGTCGATACGACGCAGGCCGGCAGTCGTCGCCAGGGGGCTCACATCCTGCTGGTGGACGACGACGTCAGCCTGCTGCGCCTGCTGGGCATGCGCCTGGAAAGCCGCGGCTTCCGGGTGACTACCGCCGAAAGCGGGGCGGAGGCGCTGCGTTGCCTGGAGGCCGAGCGCCCCGACCTGGTGCTCTCCGATCTGCGCATGGACGAGATGGACGGCCTGGCGCTGTTCCAGGCGATCCAGCGTGAAGTGCCGGGCCTGCCGGTGATCATCCTGACCGCCCACGGCTCGATTCCCGATGCCGTGAGTGCCACCCAGCAAGGCGTGTTCGGCTTTCTGACCAAGCCGGTGGACCGTGACGAGCTGTTCGCCGCCATCGACGATGCCCTGGCCCATGCGCCGAGCGGCAGCGAAGGCGACATCGCCTGGCGCGCCGACATCATCACCCGCAGCCCCGAAATGGAGCGGGTGCTGGAGCAGGCGCGGATGGTGGCGACTTCCGACGTCAGCGTGCTGGTCACCGGCCCCTCCGGCTCGGGCAAGGAGCTGCTGGCGCGAGCCATTCATCACGCCAGTCCGCGCGCCGACAAGCCCTTCGTGGCCATCAACTGCGGGGCGCTGCCCGAGCAGCTGCTGGAAAGCGAGCTGTTCGGGCATGCCAAGGGCGCCTTCACCGGGGCGGTGAGCGAGCACCGCGGCCTCTTCCAGGCCGCCGACGGCGGCACCCTGTTCCTCGACGAGATCGGCGACATGCCGCTGCCGCTGCAGGTCAAGCTGCTGCGCGCCTTGCAGGAGCGACAGATCCGACCGCTCGGTTCCACCGCCTCGGTGCCGGTGAACGTGCGCATTCTCTCGGCGACCCACCGCGACCTCGGTCAGGCGATGCAGCAGGGCGAGTTCCGCGAAGATCTCTTCTATCGCCTCAACGTGGTCAACCTCAAACTGCCGCCGCTCAAGGATCGTGCCGAGGACGTGCCTCTGCTGGCGCGCCACCTGGTGGCCCAGGCGGCTAGCCGCCACAAGCCGTTCGTCAAGGGGTTCTCCTCGGAGGCGCTCAACCTGCTGGCCACCAGCGCTTGGCCGGGCAACGTGCGCCAGCTGGTCAACGTGGTGGAGCAGTGCGTGGCGCTGACCACCTCGCCGATGATCCCCGAGGCGCTGGTGGCTCAGGCTCTGGCTGCCGAAGACAGTGCCCTGCCCACCTTCAACGACGCCCGGGCCGGCTTCGAGCGCAGCTACCTGGTCAAGGTGCTCAAGATCACCGAGGGCAACGTCACCCAGGCGGCGCGCATCGCCGGGCGCAACCGCACCGACTTCTACAAGCTGCTGGCGCGCCACGAACTCGAGCCGAGTGCTTTCAAGCCCCAGCGCTGAATGCCTGGTACCACGCAAAACCCCCGCCGGAGCGGGGGTCGGGTGGGCCGTAAAGTCAGAGGGCGTTCATTCGGGCAGGCGGGTCTTGCGCAGGTAGGGGAAGATCGTCTCGAACTCGCCGAACTTGGCCTTGGCATCCTCGTCGGACACCGCCGGCGGAATGATCACGTCCTCGCCCACCGTCCAGTCGACCGGCGTGGCGACGCCCTTGCTGGTGGTGGTCTGGAGGGCATCCACCGCGCGCAGGATCTCGCCGAAGTTGCGGCCCACGGTCATCGGGTAGGTCATCGAGAGCTTGAGCTGCTTGTCGGGGCCGATGATGAACACCGAGCGCACCGTGGCGCTGTCGGCCGGGGTCCGGCCGTCCGGCAGGTAGGCGTCGGCGGGCAGCATGTCGAACAGCTTGGCGACCTTCAGATCGCCGTCGGCGATGATCGGAAAATCGACCTGGCTGCTGGAATAGCTCTCGATGTCGCCGATCCAGCCCTGGTGGTCGTCCACGCCATCCACCGAGATGCCGATCACCTTGACGCCGCGCTTCTTCCACTCGTCGCTGAGCTTGGCCACGGCACCGAACTCGGTGGTGCACACCGGGGTGAAGTCCTTGGGATGGGAGAACAGGATGGCCCAGCTGTCGTCGAGCCACTCGTGAAAGCGGATCGTGCCCTGATTGGTTTGTGCTTCGAAGTCGGGTACGACGTCGTTGATACGCAGTGACATCTTGCTCCTCCTGGATCGACCTGGATGAAACTATCCGTAGGCGTTCGCACGGTGATGTGGCGACGCGGTAGATCTACCAGGAAAAGGCATAAACAGCGTCTCGTCAAATTCTCGTTCGCTATATGATTAAGAGCCCTTTCGCTGCGTGACCTCGACGGTCAAGCGGCCCTCGCCCAGCCGGGCGTTCAACTGCTCACCCGGCCGGGTATCGCGAGCGCGCTTGATCACCTGCCCCTCGCGGTTCTCGAGAATCGCATAGCCGCGCCCCAGCACCGCCAGCGGGCTGACCGCCTGCAGTTCGCGGGCCTGCGCGGCGAGGCGTTCGCGCTGGCGTGCCAGGTTATGGTCGATGGCCAGGCCGAGTCGCTGGCGAGCGCTGGCCAGACGCATGCGCGCCTCGGTCAGACCGCGCTCGGGCGGATGGGCGGCGAGGCGCCGCTGCAACTGGTCGAGGTGGCGACGCTGGGCGACCAGCCGCCGCTCCATCGCGCCATCCAGGCGTGCGCTCAGACTCTCCAGGGTCTGGCGCTGGCGCGCCAGCGCCTCGCCGGGGTGGCGCAGTCGCGCGCGCAGGTGGTCGAGCCGCTGGCTTTCGCGCTCCAGCCTGGCCTGGGCGGCGCGCGAGACCCGCTCCTCCAGTACTTGCAAGCGGTGCGTCAGATCGCGACGGTCGGGCACCAGCTGCTCGGCGGCGGCCGAAGGGGTGGGGGCGCGTGCGTCGGCGGCGAAGTCGGCCAGGGTGACGTCCACCTCGTGGCCCACCGCCGACATCACCGGCAGCCGCGAATGCTGAATCGCCCGGGCCAGGTGTTCGTCGTTGAATGCCCACAGGTCCTCCAGGCTACCGCCGCCGCGGGTCACCAGGATGGCGTCGCGCGCTGGATCGAGGGCCGACTGGCGGTTGAGCAGGCCGAGGGCGGCGATGATCGCCGGCGCTGCTTCGCGCCCTTGCACCGGAACCGGGATCAGCGTCACCTCGACGAGCGGCCAGCGCGCGGCGAGCACGGCCAGCACGTCGCGGATCGCCGCCCCGGTGGGAGAGCTTAGCACCAGCAGACGGCGCGGCGGGTAGGGCAGGGCGCGGGCGTTGGCGAACACGCCCTCGGCGGCGAGCTGGGCCTTGAGGCGCTCGAAGGCGAGCAGCAGCTCGCCTTCTCCTGCGGCCTGCACCGCCTCGACGATCAACTGGTAGTCGCCGCGCGGTTCGAAGATCGACAGTCGCCCGCGCACCCGCACGAGATCGCCGTCGCGCAGCGGCGCGGCCACGAAGCGCGCACGGTTGCGGAACAGCGCGCAGCGCAGTTGGGCGCGGTCGTCCTTGAGGGTGAAATAGACGTGGCCCGAACTCGGTCGCGACACGCCGGAAAGCTCCCCTTCCACCCACAGCTCGTCGAAATCGCGCTCCAGCGTCTGGCGGGCGCGGCGGTTCACTTCGCTGACGGAGAGGGCTTCGGGAGAAGCGGGCATGGGCTGGCTCCTGGCTAGATGCGCCACAGCCTATCATGCCCGAAGGCCGAGGCGCTGCCGCCGCGCGGGGCGACGGCAGCGTCATCGGCGGCAGGGTCAGTCGTTGCCGGAGACGGCGTCGCGGGCCGACTCCCAGGCGCGCTGGGCGTTCTCCTGGGTGGTCTCCCAGGCACGTTCGGCGCCTTCTTGCGTAGTCTGCCAGGCACTTTGGGCGCCTTCCTGCGTTTGCTGCCAGGTTTCCTGGGCACGCAGCCTGGCATCCGCCCACCAGTCGTCGCTGTAGACCGGGTAACCTTCGAGCTCTTCGGCAGTGGCGTCGAGCATCACGCGGTGCTCGACGTCGTCGTCGTTCTCCGTCTCGGTCAGCAGGCTGAACTGCCCGGCCTCGACGATGATCTCGCGACCGCCGAGGCCCAGCACACTGCCGCTCTCGACCACCAGGGCCGTGACCTGCATGGCCTCGTTGAACACGATGTCTTCTACCTCGCCGATCTGCTCGTCGGGAGACTCGCTCAGGTAGACCTCGGCATCGAGAATGTCGTCGGCCGAGTAGATGCCCTGGGGCTGGTCGGTGGTCTGGGCGTTGGCGCTCAGCGCGAAGCCGCCGGCCAATGCGGCGCCGGCGAGCGTGAAGAGGGCCTTGTTTCGTACAGGGGTCAGATTCATTGGTTCTCTCCTTCGGTACGTGATGGGGCTGAGAGCGAGACTTGCGCTCTTCTCCATGCCCCGCCTCGAGTGCGACAGCCCGAACGCGGCGAGGTTTCCTCGATCTCGGCTCGCCCCGTGACGCGACCGCCGGCTGGGCGTTATAATGGTCGATTAACTTCACCTCCCCCCACCAGCTCACTGGGTGTTGCCGACTATGCTACGTATGGCCCAAGAAGCTCTTACGTTCGATGACGTATTACTCGTCCCCGGCTACTCCGAGGTTCTGCCCAAGGACGTCAGCCTGCGGACCCGCCTCACTCGCGATCTCGCCCTCAACATCCCCCTCGTCTCCGCTGCCATGGATACCGTGACCGAAGCCCGCCTGGCCATCGCCATGGCCCAGGAAGGCGGCATCGGCATCATCCACAAGAACATGACCATCGCCCACCAGGCGGCCGAGGTGCGCAAGGTCAAGAAGCACGAGAGCGTGATCGTCAAGGACCCCGTCACCGTGGGTCCCAAGGCCAAGCTGGAAGACCTGCTGGCGATGGCCAAGGAGTACGGCTTTTCCGGCTTTCCGGTGGTGGAGGGCGAGACGCTCGTCGGCATCGTCACCGAGCGCGACATGCGCTTCCAGCCCAACCACGGCGACAGCGTGGCCGACATCATGACCCCGCGCGAGCGTCTGGTGACGGTGCCCGAGAGCACCGACCTCGAGGTGATCAAGGGCAAGATGCAGGAGCATCGCGTCGAGAAGATGCTGGTGGTGGATGACGCCTTCCACCTGCGCGGCCTGGTCACCTTCCAGGACATCGAGAAGGCGCGCACCTTCCCCTACGCCGCCAAGGACAGCGACGGCCGCCTGCTGGTCGGCGCCGCCGTGGGCACCGGCCCCGAGACGCCGGACCGCATCGCCGCCCTGGCCGAAGCGGGCGTGGACGTGGTGATCGTCGACACCGCCCACGGTCACTCCAAGGGCGTGATCGAACGCGTGCGCTGGGTGAAGGAGCACTTCCCGCAGATCCAGGTGGTGGGCGGCAACATCGCCACGGCGGAAGCGGCCAAGGCCCTGGCGGAAGCCGGTGTCGACGGCGTCAAGGTGGGCATCGGCCCCGGCTCCATCTGCACCACCCGCGTGGTGGCCGGTGTCGGCGTGCCGCAGATCACCGCCGTCTCCAACGTGGCCGCCGCGCTCGAGCCCTACGACATCCCGCTGATCGCCGACGGCGGCATCCGCTTCTCCGGCGATCTGGCCAAGGCCATCGCGGCCGGCGCCAGCGCGGTGATGGTGGGCGGCCTGCTGGCCGGTACCGAGGAGGCCCCCGGCGAGGTGGAGCTCTACCAGGGCCGTACCTACAAGGCGTATCGCGGCATGGGCTCGATGGGCGCCATGTCTCAGAATCAGGGCAGTGCCGATCGCTACTTCCAGGACAAGAATGCCGGCGCCGAGAAACTGGTCCCGGAAGGCATCGAAGGCCGCGTGCCCTACAAGGGCGTGATGGGGGCCATCGTCCATCAACTGATGGGCGGCTTGCGCGCCTCCATGGGCTACACCGGCTGCACCAGCATCCAGGAGATGCGCACCAAGCCGCAGTTCGTGCAGATCACCGGTGCCGGCTTCGCCGAATCCCACGTGCACGACGTGCAGATCACGAAGGAGGCGCCCAACTACCGCGCCGGCTGATGAAGCACTGAATTCATTGCTGCGCTCGATACCCTGGCTGCCGGCGGTACTCGGAATCCTCATTTACCGCCCTGTAAACTCCGGATCCTCCGTTCCGGCGGCAGCCAGCCCCTCATCGCTCGCGACATGACTCAGCGCTTCATCGCAACCCAGCTTGAAGCCGGAAGCTTGAAGCTGGAAGTGGCCGCGCCGCTTCCAGCTTTCGCGTTTCCGGGCCGTTCGCCTCTCAAAGGAAAGGCCAGATGACCGACATTCACGCCCACAAGATCCTGATCCTCGACTTCGGCTCCCAGTACACCCAGTTGATCGCGCGCCGCGTGCGCGAGATCGGCGTCTACTCCGAGGTTCGCGCCTTCGACATCACCGAGGCCGAGATCCGCGAGTACGCCCCCAACGGCATCATTCTCGCCGGCGGGCCGGAATCCGTCACCGAACTCGACTCGCCGCGCGCGCCGGCGTGCGTGTTCGAGATGGGCCTGCCGGTGCTGGGCATCTGCTACGGCATGCAGACCATGGCCGAGCAGCTCGGCGGCGCCGTGGCGGGCTCGCAGCAGCGCGAGTTCGGCTACGCCCAGGTGCGCGTGGATGCCGAGACGGCACTGTTCCGCGACATCAAGGATCACGTCGACCATGAGACCGACAAGGCACTGCTCGACGTGTGGATGAGCCACGGCGACAAGGTCGCCCGGGTACCGGCGGAGTTCACGGTGACCGCCTCCACGCCGAGCTGCCCCATCGCCGCCATGGCCTGGGAGGAGAAGCGCTTCTACGGGGTGCAGTTCCACCCCGAGGTGACCCACACGCGCCAGGGGCAGCGCATTCTCGAGCACTTCGTGCTCGGCATCTGCCAGGCCGAGCGCTGGTGGACCCCCGCGCGGATCATCGAGGACCAGATCGAGCGCGTGCGCGAGCAGGTGGGCGACCGTCACGTGCTGCTGGGTCTTTCCGGCGGCGTGGATTCCTCGGTGGTCGCCGCGCTGCTGCACAAGGCCATCGGCGATCAGCTCACCTGCGTGTTCGTCGACAACGGCCTGCTGCGCAAGAACGAAGGCGAACAGGTGATGGAGACCTTCGCCCGCCACATGGGCGTGCGGGTGATTCGTGTCGACGCCGAAGATCAGTTCCTGTCGCGGCTTGAAGGCGTCAATGATCCCGAGGAGAAGCGCAAGATCATCGGCAACACCTTCATCGACGTCTTCGACAACGAGGCCACGAAGATCGAAGGCGTCGACTTCCTCGCCCAGGGCACCATCTACCCCGACGTGATCGAATCCGCCGCCAGCAAGACGGGCAAGGCCCACGTCATCAAGTCGCACCACAACGTCGGCGGCCTGCCCGAGACCATGAAGCTCAAGCTCGTCGAGCCGCTGCGCGAGCTGTTCAAGGACGAGGTACGCAAGCTCGGCCTCGAGCTCGGCCTGCCCTACGACATGGTCTACCGCCACCCCTTCCCGGGGCCGGGCCTCGGCGTGCGCATCCTCGGTGAAGTGAAGAAGGAGTACGCCGACATCTTGCGCGAGGCCGACGCCATCTTCATCGAGGAGCTGCACAAGGCCGACTGGTACCACAAGACCAGCCAAGCCTTCGCCGTCTTCCTGCCGGTGAAGTCAGTCGGCGTGGTCGGCGACGGCCGCCGCTACGAATGGGTCATCGCTCTGCGCGCCGTGGAGACCATCGACTTCATGACCGCCCGCTGGGCCCACCTGCCCTACGAGCTGCTGGAGAAAGTCTCCAACCGCATCATCAACGAGCTGGAAGGCGTCTCGCGGGTGACCTACGACGTCAGCAGCAAGCCACCCGCGACGATCGAGTGGGAGTGATAGGGCAGGGCTAGCCAGTAAACCTCCAGCGCATCACCCGTCTTATACGAAAGCCTGCCTTGTCGGTGGGCTTTTTCATTGCAAGCTGTTACAGGGATCGTTTTACTTGGACCAAATCGCAAAGTGTGGCAGCGGCCAATAAGGTGGCTGCTGCCTTCCCCACAAGAACCGATCCCGCCATCCGCCCCCCCAACCGACCGATGGCCGTGTTGCTTTTCCATGCGGCGGCAGTGATCCTTTACGGTCATGTTCATTCGCTGATCGTCACGGACATGACCCACTGAACGTCGTATGAGGAACGCGTTATGCCGTTGGAACTCTGGCTCTCCTTCTGCCTGGCTTCGCTGTTGATCATCGTGTCCCCGGGCCCCGCCGTGGCCCTGCTGGTCGCCACCGGGGTCAACCGAGGGCGACGGGCCGCCCTGGCCATGCTTCCCGGCTTCTTCGTGGGCGACCTGCTGGCCATGACCCTGTCGTTCGCCGGGGTGGGCGCACTCCTGATGACCTCCGCCGAACTGTTCCAGATTTTGAAGTGGACCGGGGCCGCCTATCTGCTGTATCTGGGCATCAAGATGTGGCGTGAGGCCGGCCGGCTGGGCGATCTGCAGCCTTCGGGCACGGACATCCGGCTCGGCACGGCCAAGGCGTTTCTCGTCACCGCGCTGAATCCCAAGAGTCTGGCCTTCTTCATGGCCTTCATGCCCCAGTTCGTGGCGCCCAGCCAGCCCCTGTTGCCGCAGTTGGCCATCCTGTTCTCGACCTTCCTGGTCATCGGCGTGCTCAGCGATCTCGCCTACACCTTTTTGGCCACCACCGGCGGCCAGCTGCTGAGCGCTCGGTTTCGCCGCATCCTGCACCGCACCGGCGCCGGCAGCCTGATCGGGGCGAGCGCCCTGGTCGCCGCCATGCGTCGTCCCTGAGGGGCAAGGACTATAGATCGCTGCACATGTGCCACCAGCGATATAGGCGATGCCGTACAGTGAGTTGATCGTCGACCGGAGATTTCAGAGCCTCGTTCGGTCTACTGTAGAACGTAAGGGTAGGTGTTGGCCTATATGGACCTAGCGTTGATCAAGGAGAGAGAACGCGTATGCCACTGCAAATCGTCCGGCGCCTGATACCGGAGTGGGGCACCACCTATGGACCTCCCGGTGAAGGGCCTTTCCCCGCCGTCATGGTGCTGCACGGCTCGGAAGGGGCCTGGTCGGGGTGGAGTCACCGCAACGCAGCGATTCTTGCTGCCCATGGCTTTTTGGCCTTTCCTTTCGGTTACTCCAGCGGCGGCAATGCCTGGAATGCTGGGCACATCGTCGACTGTCCACTTGATCGCAGCGTAGAAGCGCTGGCAGCACTGCGTGAGTTCCCCTTCGTTGGGCCTCGTGTTGGCCTGTACGGCGTTTCGCGTGGCGCCGAGCATGCTCTGCTGCTGGCATCGCTGATGGCTAAAGAGGGCGCCGAGAGGCTGCCTGAGGCCATTGCCGCTCATAGTCCACCGGATGTCGTCTGCGGCGCTTTCGATGCGCGCAGCTTTCGCGATTCGGGTGATCCAGGCTGGCAAGCCTGGGATGTCGGCAAACGCGCCTGGTCATGGAGAGGTTCCCAAGAAGGACTGCTGCCCACCACGCCAATCGAGGTGGAACGCTATGGTGGACCACTGTTCCTTTCCCACGGCACCAGTGATCGCATGTGGTCGGTGGAGATGACGAGGCGACTGGAGAAGCGGCTCCAGGCCCACGGGCGGCAGCCGGAGGTCCATTACTACGAAGGCGAGGATCATCTGCCAGGAAGCGAGGGCGAGAATCGTCACCACGAGTTGCTGCTCGATTTCTTCGGGCGTCACCTGTAGACCGCCTCCGTGAACGATCACCACGATGATGCTGCCCGCTGGTTGGGTAGTGTCTCCAACATAGGCTTCAAGGATTCCATGGAAATCGATCTCTACCAGGTGGACGCCTTCGCGCGTCGTCCCTTCGAGGGCAATCCCGCGGCGGTATGCCCGCTGACCGAGTGGCTGGACGATGCCACCCTGCAGGCCATTGCGGCGGAGAACAACCTGTCCGAGACCGCCTTCTTCGTGCGCGAGGGAGCGGGGTATCGCTTGCGCTGGTTCACGCCGGTGGCTGAGGTCGACCTGTGCGGGCACGCCACCCTGGCAAGCGCCTGGGTGATCTTCAACGAACTGGGCGAGGCGGGCGAGACGCTGCGTTTCGCCACCCGCAGCGGCGAGCTACGGGTCAGCCGCACGGAGGAAGGCTTGGCGATGGATTTTCCCGCCAAGCGGCCCGAGCCGATGGCAGATCCCGAGCCGGTGCTGGCTGCTCTGGGGTTGGCGCAAGGCGATGTCGTGATGACCGACGACATTCTCGTCGCGGTGGAGGACGAGACCACGATCGCGTCGTTGGTGCCGGACATGGCCAAGTTGGCGACGTTGCCGGGGCGCGGTGTAGCGGTCTCGGCACCGGGGCGGGACTTCGACTTCGTCTCGCGCTGGTTCGGGCCCAAGGTCGGCGTCGAGGAGGACCCCGTGACGGGCTCGGCTCATACTTCGCTGGTGCCGTACTGGGCCGGGCGGCTGGGCAAGACGAAGCTGACGGCCCGGCAAGGGGGCGCCCGCCAGGGGCAATTGACCTGCGAATGGGTGGGTGACCGGGTCATCCTCATCGGACAGGTGGCTCCCTATCTGCGAGGAACGATTCGGCTCTGAGGAGCGCTGCCCATGGCGACACCGCAACCCACTCTCCGCCCAGAAACGCCCGGCGACGGCGAGGCCATCGAGACCGTTACCGTGGCGGCCTTCCGCGAGGCGCCGCACAGCGATCATGCCGAACAGCATATCGTGCGGGCGCTGCGCGAGGCGGGCGCGCTGGCCGTGTCGCTGGTCGCCGAGTGCGATGGCGCGGTGGTGGGCCACGTGGCGGCCTCGAAGGTGTCGATTTCGGACGGCTCCCCAGACTGGTTCGGGCTGGGGCCGGTATCGGTACTGCCGGCGTGGCAGGGCAGGGGCATCGGTTCGGCGCTGGTTGAGGCGTGCCTGGCACGCCTGCGGGAGCGTGGCGCCCGGGGCTGCGTGGTGCTGGGTGAGCCGAGCTACTACTCGCGCTTCGGTTTTCGAGTGGTGCCGGGGCTCATCCTGCCCGGGGTGTCGCAGGAATACTTCATGGCCCTCGCTTGGGGCGACGACTTCCCCCAGGGCGAAGTCGCCTACCATCCGGCCTTTGCGGCCACGGCCTGATGATTGGTTCTGATCCGACATCAGGGGCAGCCCCTTATTTCTCTCGGGATGATATGGCGCATAAGGTTGTCAATTGACAACCTTCCGGATTGCACCCTATGCTGGCGTCAGGAGCTTGGATGACACGTTCTCGCCATAGCAAGAAGGAAGTCGAAGCAGCTTTGGTGTATGCCGAGGCGCACGGTTGGCGGGTTGAGCCGGCGTCCGGACATGCTTGGGGGCGTTTGTACTGCCCCTATAACGACACGGAATGCCGCTGTGGCGAGTTCTGTATCGTGAGCGTATGGAGCACGCCGAAGAACCCAGCCAACCATGCCAGGCAGCTGCGTCGTGTCGTCGACAACTGTACGGGTGGCCCATCCTCCGAGGAGGACGACGAACCATGACCCTTTACGACTTTACCCTGAAATTTGCCGTTCCTGATGCGCTCGATATGGAGGCGCTGGAATCCTGCCTCTTTGAGGCGGGTTGTGACGATGCGCTGGTTGGGCTCGGGCAGAAAGGCCGTCTGGCTCTGGAGTTTTCACGTGAAGCGGCTTCGGCCCACGAGGCGATCTCCAGTGCCATGGCGGATGTGAAGCGTGCCATACCAGAGGCTCGCCTGATCGAAGCCGGCCCCGACCTGGTAGGGATGACGGATATCGCAGAGCTGTTTGCGTTCAGCCGCCAGAATATGCGCAAGTTGCTGCAGTCACACCTGGCGACCTTTCCGTTGCCGCTGCATGAGGGCCGCGCCGCACTCTGGCACCTGGCCGAGGTGCTGGAGTGGTTCAATACCCACCAGCACAAAGCTGTCGATGAGGCCCTGCGTGAGGTGGCCCGAGTTAGCATGCAGGCCAACGTCGCTCGCGAAACCCATCGCCTGCCACCAGAGGAGATCCAGCGCTTCGACACGTTGGCCTCGTGACCGCTGTCTTATTGTGCTTGGCCTGCTGCCTCTCGCTTCCTTCATTGCCGGTGAGCCGGCCTGCTCGTGCGGCAACGAAAACCCAGTACGGATGGAACACAGAAGGTTACGCCTTGCATGACACACTCCGACCGCACCGCTTGCCCCTGCGGCAACGGTAGTTCGCTCGCTGGCTGCTGCGGGCGTTATCACGCCGGCGAGCCGGCGCCGACCCCCGAGGCGCTGATGCGCTCGCGCTACAGCGCCTTCGTGCTCGAGCTTGCCGATTACCTGCTGGCGACCTGGCACCCGAGCACCCGGCCTTCGAGCCTGGAACTGGACGACTCTGCGACCGTCTGGAAGCGTCTCGAGGTGCTCGAAAGCGGCGAGGATGACGAGCGGGGATGGGTGCATTTCCGTGCGACATTCCTGGAGGGGCGGCGCTGGTCGGTGCTGGAGGAGTCGTCGCGCTTCGTGCGCGAGGCGGGGCGCTGGTTCTACCTCGATGGCAACCCCGCCGTCCATCGGCTCAAGCCCGGCCGCAACGCGCCCTGCCCGTGCGGCAGCGGCCGCAAACTCAAGGCCTGCTGCGGGCTGGCTTGATCGGTGCAGCCATCTGCTCGCTCGAGCATGGATGACGGCAGGGAGGCCGGATGCTCGCCTTTGGTATCGCTTACTCTCTCATCCTGGTTCTGTTCGGCCTATGTGCCGAGCCGCGTTGGCGTCATGGCGGGGCGCTGGGCGTGCTGCTGCTGGCGGGGCTGGTCGGCTATGCGACTGGGTCGTTCGTGCTGCTGGCGCTGGGCTATGTGGCACTCACTGCCTGGATGCAGGGGCAGCGGCTGCCGCCCTTGGCGCAGGCCGCGCGGGTCGTCGTCTGGCTGGTAGCCAGCACGGCCCTGGTGCTGCACGCCTTCCCCGGCCATGAAGGGCTGATCATGGCGGAGCAAGCCGTGTTGAAAGAGGGTAGCGTGCCCTTCAGCCTCTATTTCAACCACGACAAGGTGCTGGTGGCCTGGGCGCTGCTCGGCTGGGTGCCGCTGTTCGGGCGTAGCCAGGCGCCGCGCGGGGGGCTGCCGCCCTGGGCGTTGCCCCTGTGCATCGCGGTCGGGGTGAGTCTGCTGATGGCGCTGGCCGCGGCACTGGGGTTGGTCGACTGGCGGCCGGGCTTGTCCACCGGCTTTTGGGTCTTCGCGGTCGCCAACCTGCTCAATACCTGCCTGGCCGAGGAGCTGCTGTTCCGCGGCCTGCTGCAGCGCTGGCTCACGGCCCGTTGGGGCGCCGTCGTGGCTCTGGCGGTGGCCAGTGCGCTGTTCGGCATCGCCCATTTCCCGGGTGGCGTCGCCTTCGTGCTGGTCGCCACCGGCGCCGGCCTGCTCTACGGGCTGGTCTATCTGTGGACGGGGCGGTTGGTCTGGGCGGTGCTGGTGCACTGGGGCCTCAACCTCACCCACCTGCTGCTGTTCACCTATCCCATGAGTGTCTGAGGTGCAGGGCGTCATCGCCTACGTGCACCTGCTGCGAGAGGGACAGGGAGGGTGAGAGACTCACCGCTTCACTCCGGAGCATACTCGAAGCGCAGCGGATCAGCCTCGGGGCTGACGCCGACGTTGCCGGCTCAACGGCGCGACAAGGCGTTGCGAGATCCACCGCCAGGCACCGCCCAATAGCTTGGCAAAGAATCCGGCACGCAACCGGGCATTGCGCTGCTCGATTTCACGCATTTTCGGATCCGGGTTATGGAAGGCCATGACTGTCACCTCGGCGCTGCGGTAAGCACACTGGAGGCATATCACGGGGCCGCAGCGCTGTCGAGTGAACCCGGGTATGGGATGCTCAGGCAGGCCCCATCAAGCCGAAACGGAACGCATCAGGGCTGGGATTTGGGTGCCGACGGCGACGGGCGTGCCGTCGGTGTCTTCTTGCGGCAGCGGGCGCAAGTGCAAGGCTTGCTGCGGCCTGGCTTGACTGGCAAACGGCCCGTTTCGGGTCGAGCCGGGCCAAGCGCGGTGCGAAGCGCTCTAGGGTTTCGGTAAGTTCTCGGTAAGTGAACGGCTGCGAGAGTGATCGCTCCTTCCACCTACCGTGAGGAGTTGACCATGCCGCTACCGCATCCGTCGACCTCGACAGCTCTGGGTTCTGCCCTGCGTATGGTCGCCATTTCCATGATGGGCGCTGGACTCTGCGCGTCTTTCACGGCCGTGGCCGATGAGCCGGCTGACGACGGGACGTCGCCCACGTCCTGGGCGCTGGGTCTCGGCGTAGTGAGTGCCCAGAAGCCCTACACCGATATCGATCGGGACAACATGCCGATCCCCTTGCTTCAGGTCGAGAACCGATACGTGCACCTCTTCGGCCCCCGAGTCGAGTTCAAGCTTCCGGGGCTCGATATCGACGATTCCCAGGCGCTCGACTTCGCCGTCGTCGCCAAGTACGACGGTAGCGGCTACGAGGACGACGATGCTCCGATTCTCGACGGCATGAGCGAGCGCGAGGGCGGCATCTGGGCGGGGGCCAAGATGGCGTGGAGCAGCGATCTGTTCGATGTCAGCGCCGAATGGCTGGCGGATGCCTCTGGCAACAGCGACGGCCAGCGTGTCGATCTCGGCCTGGAGAGAACGTGGCAGGTCGGCAATCATGTTCTGATCACCCCGCACCTGGGGGCGAGCTGGCAGGACGAGAACACCATCGATTACTATTTCGGTGTGCGTGACGATGAGGTTCGCATCGGCCGTCCCGCCTATGCTGGGGAATCCGGGGTCAATGTCGAGCTGGGCGTGCGCGGCGTCTACCGGTTCGATGCCCACCATTCCGTGCTGATGAATGTCGAAGTCGAAAGCTTGGCGGACGAGATCCAGGACAGTCCGCTGGTGGATCGCTCGACCGTCAACAGCGTGTCCATTGGCTATCTCTACCGCTTCTGATGAGCCGAATACTGTTGATCGAGGACCACGACCGTCTGGCCCGGCTGATGCGCCAGGGGCTGGTGGCCGCCGGTATTGCCGTCGATGTGGCCGACCGCATCGACGCCGCATGGGCGGCCATTCAGCAGATGCCCTACCAGGCACTGGTTCTCGATAGGGGCCTGCCGGACGGAGATGGCCTCATCCTGCTGCACAAGCTGCGCAGCGCCGGCCTGGGTGTGCCGTGTCTCGTGCTGACGGCGCGCGATGCGTTGCATGACCGCGTGGAAGGCCTCGAGGCCGGTGCCGATGACTATCTGCCCAAGCCGTTCGCCATGGACGAGATGGTGGCGCGCGTCCGGGCACTGCTGCGCCGGCCCGTGGCGTTCCACTCGCAGGATCCCAGTCATGGCGATCTCACCCTGCGGCCCGAAGCCGGGTGTCTATACAGCGGCGATGAAAGCGTCACCCTCGCCCCGGCGGAGCGGCACATCATGCAACTGCTCCTGCAAAAGCCTGGAGAGGTCGTGCGACGCAGCGCACTGGAGGCGGCTGCCTGGGGGCTGAGCGAGGCGGTCACGCCGAATGCGCTGGACGTGGCCCTGCATCGTTTGCGCCGCAAGTTGCTTGCTATCGGTTCGCGCCAGCGGATCGTCAACGTCAGGGGGATGGGCTATGCGCTGCGGGAAGACGATGCCGCTGAATAGCGTCAGCTTGAGAGTGCTGCTTGCTGGATGACAAGCACACCTTGATGGAGGGGTCATGCTTAGCCGCCTTTGCTTACTGCTTGTTTCTCTCGTGGGGCTGGTATCCTGCGCCTTGCCGCCGGACTCCCCACTTTTCCAGCCTTCAGATAGCCTGCCTGCCTACGATCAGGACAGCTTCGATCAGTATGTGAGTGCGAATCGCGCCTGGATTGCCGATAATCGTGTCTTCCTTAGTGACGACCGAAACGTCGAAATACAGCTCAACACGCCGTTCGAACTTCGCCCCGACAAACCGGCCAAGCGAGGCATTCTGTTCGTTCATGGACTGGGCGCGAGTCCCTGGTATTTCAGCGATATTGCCACTGCCATGGCGAATGACGGCTGGCTGGTCCGCTCGATCCTGCTTCCCGGGCACGGCAGCCGTCCTGCCGATCTGATGCTGCCCGACTTTGATGATTGGGAAAACATCGTCGCTCATCATGCCGGCCTGCTGTCAGCCGAAGTCGAGGAACTTTGGCTTGGCGGCTTCTCGACCGGCGCAAACCTGGTGACTTCCCATGCGCTAACGGACGAGGATGTCGCCGGGCTGCTGCTGTTCTCCCCGGGGCTTCATCCCGATAATGGCTACCTGTTTCTCGCCCCGATCATTTCCCATTTGTGGGATTGGGTCGATATCGATGACGAAGACAATATCGCCACTTACCAGTCTCTTCCAACGCACGGGGCAGCTCTTTATTACCGCTCGGTCGGTGTCGTACAGAAAAAACTCGAGGCCACGCGCTTTGATAAACCCGTCCTGATCACCATGAGCCAGCATGATAGCGTCCTCGATCCCAACGCGACGCTCGATGCCTTTCAAACCCGCTTTCCCAATCAGCAGTCACGCTTCGTCTGGTACGGCGATACTCCGCAGGAACTTGACGATCCTCGCGTCACCGCCCTTGCCAGTCGTCTGCCCGACCGACGCATCAGCACCTTTTCGCACATGAGTGTGTTATTTGCGCCCGAGAATACTTATTACGGTGAAGAGGGTAGCTACCTCATGCTGGAAAACGGCCAAAACGACCTTTCCCCTCCCGATGATCTCGACAACCTGTGGTTTGGAGCATGGGGCCATGTCGTAGCGGGAAAATACCATGCCCGGCTGACCTGGAATCCTCATTTTCTCGATCTCCTCGACAGCATCCGCGAGGTCACCGGTGACGGATAGCCGCTGTGTCAGACGAATAGTGGGCCGCTGACAGCGGAAACTGGGGCAACAGGAGTGGCACCGATGGATGAAGCATACGCGAGCAAGAGAGCGAGCAGCTTCTGGGAGGAATGCGGCCGACGGCATCGACAGCGTGCAGGATGCGACGGCTTGGAGGCTGGGGTATGCGCTTCGTGAAGACGATGCCGCTCAATAGCCTGAGCCTGAAGGTTCTGCTGGCCTATGCGGCGGGCATGCTGCTCAGCATTACGCTGCTCGTGATCGCTGCGGTCGTTTTGCTGCAGAGCGACATGCTGGCCAGGATGGACTTGGCCGATGCGGCCCGGGGGCTGGCGAACGATATCGAATTCGACGGCAGTGGCGAGCCCGTAGGCTTCGATTCGCGCCGGCTGGACGAACTCGGCTGGCTGTTCGAAGGCCCGCAGAGCGAAACGGCGTATCGGATTCTGGACGAAACCGGGAACGTGGCCGTCGTCTCCAGTGCGGGAGAGACGTTCTGGCCGAGCGATGGCGACCTGCCTCCATTGGCACCGGGCAACTTCACCTTCGAGCACGAGGGCAAAGCGTTTTTCGGCGCGGCGGAGCCCCTCGAGCACGATGGGCGGACGTGGTACCTGCAGTTCGCGGCCAGCGCCAGGTTCGTGGATCTCCTCCACAAGGTTGCCTTTCCGCTCGTGGTTGCCGGCGTGGCGGTGTTCGGCGTCGTTCTGTTCATCGCCTTCGGTTTTTGCGCCTACATTACCCTGCGCTACACGCTCAAGCCGCTGCGCGACGTGTCGGAGTCCGCCGCCGCCATCTCGCCGCGCTCCATCGACGCCCGGCTGCAGACGAGCGCGGTTCCTGCGGAGATCGCTCCTCTCGTGGATAGCTTCAATTGCGCCCTGGAGCGTCTTGAACGAGGCTACCGTGTGCAGCAGGAGTTCCTCGGCACGGCGGCCCACGAGCTCAAGACGCCGCTAGCGCTGATCCGGGCTCAGATCGAGCTGATAGAGGGTGGCAAGAAAGATCGCGCTGCGCTGTTGAACGATGTTGAATACATGACCCGTCAGGTGCAGCAGTTGCTGCTCCTGGCGGAAACGAGCGAAGTGCACAACTACCACTTCGCCGGCGTGCCGATGCAGGAGGTTGCCTGTGAGGTCGTCTCCTTTCTGGAGCATATGGCGGAAAGTGCCGGCGTGCGTCTGGAAGTGCGAGCCGTCGGTGACGTGACCTGGCGGGCGGACCGTGCGGCTTGTTTCACCTTGCTGAAGAATCTGCTCGAGAATGCCATTCAGCATGCCCCGGCGCAGACGACGGTTCGCGTCGAGATTCAGGGCGACACGCTCACCGTGCGGGACAGAGGCCCCGGCGTCGATGAGGAACAGCTGCCCCGGCTGTCCGAGCGTTTCTGGCGTGCCGCGCATCGGCGCGACCACGGAGCGGGGCTGGGTTTGGCAATCTGCCAGGAGATTGCCTTGGCGCACGGCTGGCGCCTGACGGCCGAGCGAGCGGAGCCGGGCTTGCGGCTCCGACTGTCGAACGAGGAGAGGAAGTCTCCCGCTACGCTTGCAAGGAGGCAGACATGCATGAAGTAAGACGTGAGTCCCGGAATCCGCCCTACCTGCCCGACACCCTGGTCGATGGTCATAGCCAGGCCGTGCTGGTGCAAGGGGACAGCCGGGTACTGATTTCCGGCCAGGTCGGGGTCGATGCCGAAGGCCGTCTGGCTGGCCCGGACCTAGCCGAGCAGACCGAGGCGGCGCTGGACAACATCGAACGGTTGCTGTCGAGCCTGGGTGGCGATCTCTTGCGGGTGGTGATGCTGAGAATCTATGTGGCCGAATTCGCACGCTATGAGCAGCAGGCGGTGGTGGAGGCGCTGCGGCAACGCTTCCCCGTCGCTCCACCGGCCGCCACCTGGCTGATCGTGTTCGGCCTTTCCGATCCGGAGTGGCTGATCGCCATCGAAGCCGAGGCGGTATTGCCATAGCCTTTCGCGTCGACGGCTCATTCGCCGTCACGGATGCTATCCCGCAGGTCCGTGGCCAGCTGCCCCGCGTGTGACTCATCGAGTTCCGATACCGTGATCCGCAGTCCATGCACGGACTCGCCGACGCTGAATGTTTCGCCTCCGCGAACGAGCCAGCCCCGCTTGGCCAGGGCGAAGACGAAAGGGTGACTGTCCTGCTCTAGCGGTATCCACAGGTTCAGGCCGTCGGCGGGCGTGGTGGCGGCAATGCCCCGCTCGGCCAGGGCGGTCGCCAGGTAGTGGCGCCGTCGAGCGTAATCCTCGCGTGCCAGGGCGATTTGCGATGCCACGGCCTCGGTGGTCAGGCAGGCATGGGCGATGTCCTGCAGCAGGTGGCTGACCCAGGTCGATCCCGGAGCGAGACGCAAGCGCAGGCGCTGAGCCGTCTGCAGGTCGCTGGCGACGAAAGCGATGCGAAGATCCGGCCCCAGGGACTTGGAGAGCGAGCGGATCAGCGCCCAGCGCGGTGCCGATTCGGGAATCACCGAGTGATAGCTCGCGCTCGCGAGTGGGGCAAAGTGATCGTCCACGACGATCAGCACGTGGGGGTAACGCTCTAGAACCCGTCTCAATGCCTGGGCGCGCGGGGCGCTCAGGCTGCATCCCGTCGGGTTGTGCGCTCGCGGTGTCAGGATGATCGCCTGCGCGCCGCCGGCCAGGGCGCGCTCCAGGGCGTCGTCATTCATGCCCTCATGGTCGACCGGTACCCCGATCGGCTCCAGCCCTGCTACGCGCAGCAGGTTGAGGCTGCCCAGAAAACAGGGGTTCTCCACGACTACCCGATCGCCGGCCACGAGGTGTGCAGCCAGGAGGCGTTCGATGGCATCCACGGCGCCGTGGGCGAGTTCGATCTCGTACTTGTCGGGGACCTCCCCCGCGAACCATTGGCGGGCATGGTCGACGAGGCCCGGATTGACGGTAGCCTCGCCATACAGCCGCGGTCGGTAGTGCATTCGGGCCACTGCCTCGGTCGGATCCGGCAGCCAGTCGGGGTTGGGGTTGCCGCTCGCGACGTCGTGGAGCGGCGTGTCGTGCGCGGTGCCTTCCTGTTCGCCCAGCCTGGGCTGCTCGCGAATGACCGTACCCAGGCGGCCTCGCGTGACGGTGATCCCGGCGGCGACCAGCCGCTTGTAGGCAGCCGCCACCGTGTTGCGGTTGACGTCCAGCCGGATGGCCAGGTCGCGCACGGGCGGCAGCGACTGCCCCGGTTGCAGTTGGCCCGATTGAGCCAGCAGACGAACGCTGTCGAAGATTTCGGCGGCGGATGTTCCGGTGATTTGCATTTTGTCCTATGACATATTTAAATCTGACATAGTCAGATTCTAGAGGGCCGCCACGAGCCCGTACAGCCTCGCTTTGATCTGCCTGGGAGGGCCTGGTCTTGAGTGCGTCTTTCCCCCATGGCGTCGATGATCCGTCGCCTTATCCGCAAGCCAGAACGGTCGAGGACTTCACCCGTAATCTGGCAAGCGTCCGTGAGCGCATCGCTGATGCCAGCCGACGCGTCGGTCGTGATCCTGCCGAGGTGCGTTTGCTGCCGATCAGCAAGACCGTGGACGAGGCACGAATCCGGCTCTCCGTCGCGGCGGGATGCCGGGAGCTGGGCGAGAACAAGGTGCAGGAGGCGTATCGCAAGTGGGAGGCGTTATCCGACCTGGAGGGTTTGCGATGGTCTCTCGTCGGCCACCTTCAGACCAACAAGGCCAAGCTGGTGGCACGCTTCGCTTCGGAGTTCCAGGCCCTCGACAGCCTGCGTGTGGCCGAGGCGCTGGACCGGCGCCTGCAGGCACTGGGGCGTGGTCTCGACGTCTTCGTCCAGGTCAACACCTCGGGGGAGTCGAGCAAGTACGGTCTGGCGCCGGATGCGGTCGAGGCTTTCGTGCGTCGCTTGCCGGCGTACTCCTCCCTGCGCGTGCGTGGCCTGATGACGCTGGCCCTGCTGTCGTCGGACCAGTCTCGAGTACGGCAGTGCTTCGTTCGGCTCAGGGAACTGCGGGACCGGATTCGGCAGGCGCTGCCCGAAGGCGACAGAGTGGCCGAGCTGTCCATGGGCATGTCCGGCGACTTCGAGACCGCCATTGAGGAGGGCGCCACGGTCGTGCGCGTGGGGCAAGCCATCTATGGCGCCCGACGCCTGCCCGACAGCCATTTCTGGCCCTCTACATGAGTCATCTCTTTTCATTCCCGGCTAAGAGTATCCAGCATGAAGACAGCGTTAGCACTCCGTCACATCCACTTCGAGGATCTCGGCACCTTGGAGCCCGTGCTGCTCGAGCGCGGCTATGCGGTGAAATACCTCGATCCTACCTGCGATGACCTCGGTGGCAGCGAGGTGCAAGGGGCCGATCTGCTCATCGTGCTGGGCGGTCCCATCGGAGCCTGCGATGACGCGCGCTACCCCTTCCTCGCGCGGGAGCTGAACGTCGTGCGCCAGCGCTTGGCTTCCGGTAGGCCTCTGCTCGGCATCTGCCTGGGAGCCCAACTGATCGCGCGGGCACGCGGGGCGACGGTGTCGCCCCTGAGCGTCAAGGAGATCGGCTTTGCCCCTCTTACCCTGACGCCCGAGGGCGAGGACTCCGTGCTGGCCCCGCTCGGCGAAACGCCGGTGCTGCATTGGCACGGTGACCAGTTCGAAATGCCGGAGGGCGCGGCCCGGCTGGCCAGCACCGCTATCGGCCGCAATCAGGCCTTTTCGATCGGGCACAACGTTCTGGGGCTGCAATTCCACCTGGAAGCCGACGTGAACGGGATCGAACGCTGGCTGGTGGGGCACGCTTGCGAACTGGAAGGGGCCGGCATCGACCCACACACGCTGCGCGATGAGGCGAAGCAACTGGACGAGCGGCTGACGACGGCGTCTCGGACGGTTTTCTCGGCGTGGCTGGATGGCCTGGTTGAGGAGGACATCTCCGTTGCTGCGGATACCGGAGGAGCCGTGGCCCATGCCCCGGCTCGCTAAGAAGAAGGAGCTTTGATCATGTCGATGTATCGCCTCGTCGTTCGGCGGCACGGTCGCCTGCTGGGTCATTTCGATACGGACGTGCCCGGCGCACTTGCCGTGGTCCAGGAGATCGCCGAGTTGCTCGCCGGTGGCGAGAGTATCGAACTGTCGCTACAGGCTGCCGAGGACGAGCGGCGCTGGTTGGAAACGGGGCCCGATGGCATGCGCGTCATCGGCAGGGAACCCATCTTCAGGACGCTATCATGAGCTTGCCCGTAGACCCCGACGTGGAATATTGCGACTCACTACGGGGCGCTGAGCCTTCGCCCCACCTGATGCAGGCCTATGCACGCGAGCCCGTCGTCTTCGAACAGGGGAAGGGAGCCTACCTCTGGGATGCTGAGGGAGAGGCGTACCTGGATGCAATCGCTGGGGTGGCCGTCACGAAACTGGGACACGCACATCCGGAAATTGCAGAGGCCATCGCCGATCAGGCCAAGCGTCTGATACATACGTCCAATCTCTACAGCATCGAGTGGCAGGAGCGCCTGGGGCAACGCTTGTGCGCGCTCTCCGGCATGCAGCGTGCCTTCTTCTGTAACTCGGGTGCCGAAGCCAACGAGACGGCGCTGAAGTTGGCGCGCTTGCATGGGTACCGCAGAGGCGTGGTGTCACCCAAGGTGCTGGTCATGGAGAACAGCTTCCATGGCCGCACCCTCGCAACCTTGGCCGCTACCGGCAATCCTGCGGTGCAGCGGGGCTTCGCGCCCCTGGTGCCAGGGTTCGTGCGCGTGCCATACGACGACATCGAGGCGCTGCAACAGGCTGCGCAAGAGACCCGCGGCATCGTGGCGATTCTACTCGAGTCCGTGCAGGGCGAAGGGGGCGTACGGGTCGCTTCGACGGAATATCTTCGCGACCTACGGCGGCTGTGCCAGGAGAACGACTGGCTGCTCATGATGGACGAAGTGCAGGCGGGGCTTGGCCGTACCGGTGCCTGGTTCGGCTATCAGCATGCGGATGTGCTGCCGGATGTCGTGACGGTGGCGAAAGGGTTGGGCAATGGCGTTCCGATCGGGGCATGTCTGGCGCAGGGCCAAGCGGCAGAGCTGTTCGTGCCGGGCAATCATGGCTCGACGTTCGGCGGCAATCCTTTGGCATGCCGGGTGGGCTGTGCAGTGCTCGATATCATCGAGCGTGAACGGCTGGTACCTCATGCGGCAGCAATGGGGCGGCGGCTGCTTGGGTCACTGCGGGAAGGCCTGGCCGATCAGCCGGCCGTCGTCGCCATTCGGGGACACGGCCTGATGGTGGGCATCGTGCTGGATCGCTCCTGCACTGAATTGGTCACCCAGGCGTTGACGGATCAGCGGTTGTTGATCAGCGTCACCCGAGATAAAACCATTCGGCTGCTGCCGGCGCTGATCTGCACGCAGGCCGAGATCGATGACATCGCTGGTCGTGTCGTGCGCCTGGTGCGTGGTTTCCTCCGCGTAGCGCCGGCGTAGTCCAGGCGGCCTGCTCCGATTCAGGGGCAGGGTAGACGCTCCCTTGGCGTTAGCTCAGACAGCCTGTCGATCCGGCGCGAAGGGATTGAGCATTCATCCGATGGATAAGAAATCGACATGCGAGTTCGCGACAATACCGTCGACTGGTCCTATCCGCCACCGCGTCGCGGTTGGCGTGGCTGGTGGGACAGACTCGTGGGGCCCGGTGCCACGCCGGCGGAGCAGGGGGTGACGCTTGCTGCGGGCGGGGTCGGCGCCCTTGGGGTGGTTTTCCACGCGGCATGGCATCAGTTGCCATGGGCTTGGTGGGAATACGCGATTGCGTTCGTGATCGCTCTCGATATCGTTGGCGGGGTCTTCGCCAATGCCACTTCGAGCGCCAAGCGCTGGCATCATCGTGCCGGTCAGAGCGGCCGGCAGCACTTCGGTTTCCTGGCCTTGCATGGCGTGCATATCATGTTGGTGGCCAGCCTGTTCGGTGACTCGCCCGTGACGTATGGCGCCGTGTCATACGGCTATCTACTTCTGGCGGGGATCGCCATTTTGACGGTGCCTTTGCGCTTACAGCGTCCTACGGGGCAGCTGGCTGCCTGTGGAGGGATCTTCCTGGCCGTTTGGGGG
The DNA here is from genome assembly GCF_900100195.1 of Billgrantia gudaonensis. Taxonomy (GTDB): domain Bacteria; phylum Pseudomonadota; class Gammaproteobacteria; order Pseudomonadales; family Halomonadaceae; genus Halomonas; species Halomonas gudaonensis. The sequence continues at coordinate 171,662 of NZ_FNES01000003.1, read as the reverse complement.
CTACCCGAGATACCCGGTTGGGAGTGGTTCCTTCCGGTACTGGTGATCAAGTTGATCACTGGACACGCCACTCTGGAAACGCCTTTCGTGACGCAATCCGGCTTGCGTCGTTAGGTCGCGTTCGTCGAGTCAGCGGTGTCTCTCATGGGGGCCATGCGGCGGGGCTTGCCGATACGGAATGGTTTCCAGCGAGGCCCACATTTCTGCCACGCTTCTGGATCGTGAGGAAGAGATGTCTCAACCTTCCCGGCTGGAACGGGTCGATGCCGATATATGGATAGCGGAAGGGCCCGTCGTCAGTTTCTATGGTTTTCCCTATCCCACCCGCAGTGTGATCGTCCGCTTGCCGAATGGCGCCTTATGGGTGTGGTCGCCCATTCCCTTGGACGACGCACTGATGACCGAGGTGTCAGGGATAGGGCCTGTGGCACATCTAATCAGCCCCAATAAGCTTCATCATCTAGGCCTGGCGGATTGGCGGGCGGCGTTTCCGGCGGCTCGATTGTGGGGCTTGCCATCGACGGTTCGGAAGCGCCGGGATTTGCGCTTCGATGGCGTTCTGGAAGACACGCCACCGGATGCCTGGCAAGGCACCCTCGAACACGTGATGTTTCGCGGTTCCCCGTTACTCGACGAGATGATGTTCTTCCATCGGCCGTCGCGTACCGTCCTGTTGGCCGATTTGAGTGAGGCCCTGAGCCGTGAATTCCTGGTACGCCACTGGGCGCCATGGCAGCGGTTCATTGCCCGCCTGTGGAGCATTACCGAGGCGTCGCCAAAGGCCCCACTCGAGGTTCGGTTGTCCACCATCCGCCGGCGCGCCGCGCGTGCGGCCATCCAGCGCCTGCTCGCTTTCGATCCCGAGAACGTCATCATGGCTCACGGTGCGTGGCAACGGCACCATGGCCGGGTTTTTCTGGAGCGAACTTTCTCGTGGCTGTCACCACAATTGCCCACTGCGTCGACTGAGGGAAATCAATGAGGAGTGTTGAAACATGTGCATGAGCACGTCGCCATCTATCGGTTGTCGGGCGAGACGCATATCGAAGTCGGTTATCGGCCCGATTAGGGACAGGCATTCCCATGGACGATCTGAATCGCCGGGTCTCAGCGTACACCGCTCGTCGCCTGCCCTGCCATCAGGTCGCTGATCCAATCGATGAACACGCGCAGCTTGGTGCTGACATGCCGGTTGGGAGGGTAGGCCAGATACAGCGGCATGGGCTCGATTGCCCACTCGTCGAACAGGGTGACCAGTTCACCGCTCGCCACATGTTCCCTGGCCATGTAGTTCGGCAGCCACAGCACGCCCAGGCCAGCCAGGCCGGCTGCAAGGTAGGCATTGCCGTCGTCGACCGCAACCTGGTAGCGGCCCTGCACGGAGACGCTCTCGCCGTCGTGGTGCATGGCGTAGGGAAAGGCCTTGCCGGTGCGGCTCCACGAGAAGCCCACGATGCAGTGATGAGGACCGGCCAACTCCTGCGGATGCCAGGGAATGCCGAAGCGCTCCAGATAGCCCGGCGTGGCATAGACCCCCAACGGCAGATCGCCCAGTCGCCGGGCCATCAGCGAGAGGTTGGTGAGCTCGCCGCCGCGGATGACGCAATCCACGCTTTCGTCGATCAGATCCACCAGTCGATCGCTCACTCCCAGGTCGAGCTGGATATCGGGGTAGCGGGCGTGGAAGTCGGGGAGTGCCGGTATCAGAATCGTGCGCGCCAGCGGGCTGGGCACGTCCACCCGTAGCCGTCCCCTAGGGGAGGTGGAAGCGTCGGACAGGCTGGTTTCGGCATCTTCCACGTCGGCCAGTAGCTTGATGACGCGCTCGTAATAGGCGGCACCATCGGCCGTGACGTTGACCTTGCGAGTGGTACGGTTGAGCAAGCGGACGCGCAGTCGTGCCTCCAGGCGTTGCACCAGCTGCGTCACGCTGGTCTTGCTCATGTGCAGCGTCTCGGCTGCCTTGGTGAAGCTGCCGGTCTCTACCACCCGGGCGAATGCCAGCATAGCGTCGAAGCGGTCCATCGAGACTCCCGATCCGTTGAGGATTGTTTGGGTTCTACGAACAGTGATGACCAAAGTTGCGCGTTTATCCACTGGGCCGTGAGCGCCTAGAGTCACCTTGTCGTTGCTAACGGGTCGGTTCCGGCCTACCGATGGAGGTTATCCATGACAAGACGTGACGTTGTTTTCCCACCTGCCCATCAGGCGCTCTACGCACGGAACCGCTACTCTCCGGCGATCCGCTCCAATGGTTTCCTGTTCGTCTCGGGGCAGGTCGGCAGCCGTGAAGACGGCTCACCGGAACCCGAGCTGAAGGCTCAGGTCCGGCTCGCCTTCGCGAACCTGAACGCCATTCTCGCAGCGGCGGGCTGCACCTTCGACGATGTCATCGACGTCACCGTCTTCCTCGTCGATCCGGAATCCACGCTCGATACGGTCTGGCAGGTGCTGCCGGAATATTGGGGGGAGGCTCCATATCCTACCCTGACGGGTATCGGGGTGACGTGGCTCTATGGCTTTCAGTTCGAAATCAAGGTCATTGCCAAACTGCCCGAGGCTGCCGAACGCCGCTCTGTCGGGTAGTCGAGCCATCCCGGAGAGGCCGGAACGACAGGCGGTGCCAGGGCCGGGGCGTACCCGAACGTCACAGCAACCCGAGCACGAACCACCAGGCCAGCTCCAGCGGCACCAGCGCCACGATGCCCACCGCGAACAGCGCCAGGCAGAACTTGGTCACCGCCGCCAGGGGCAACTGGGCCATGTGCAGAGCGGCCAGCAGCGGGGGCGCCTGATAGGGCAACAGCACGTTGGAGAAGGCGAGCACCTGGGTCATCAGCACGGCCATCAGCGAGAGCCCGGTCGCGTCGGCCAGGCTTTCGGCGGCAGGGGTCATGATGGCGGGCACGCCGGGCAGGCTGACGACGATGGCGAACAGGGTGGAAATGGCCGTCAAGGCGAGGGCATTCCATAGCGGTTGGTCGTGTGCGAAGGCCACGTGGCGCTCCGTCCAGTCCATGGCGGCCTCGCCCAGCCCCGTCGACGCAATGACCGCTCCCAGGCCGATGATCCCCGCCACGAAGAACAGCGAACCGTAGTTGATCCGTTCGTCGATGCACTGGCCGGGGGTGAGACGAGACGCCGGCAACAAGCAGTAGAGCGCTGCGGCCAGGGCGACCCAGCCTGGCGATATGCCGTGCAGGCCGTCTGTCAGCCACAGGAGGATGCAGGCGACGAGAACGCCGACGAGACGTCGCTCCGGCCCGCTCAGGGAGGAAGAGGCGGGACGAGCCGCGCCATCGATCGTGGCGACGGGGTCGCGGTCGGGAAACATCCAAAGCGCCAGCAGTGCCACGGCCACGGCTTTCAGCAGGCCGAGCACGGGGAAATGCACAAGCAGGTAGTAGCCGTATGAGAACTGCTGAGCGTAGAGGCTCTCCACCATGCCGGACAGGATCATGTTGGGTGCATTGGAGGGGAGGATGCTGAACGCGGGGGCCCAGGTGCCGAATACGGCGGCGATCAGCATCCCCGTTCTGCCATTCGAGCCGGGTCGATAGCCGAGGCTGTCGGCCATCGCCATGATCAGCGGTAGCAGCAGGAAGATGCGGGCCATCGAGGAAGGGATGATGAAGGCCAGTGCCAGCCCCGCCAGTGTGACCCTCACGATCATGCCGGCATAGGTATTGCCAAGGCGGCTGGAAAGCAGCTGTGCGATGCGCTGACCCAGGCCCGTATGGCGAATGGCGATCCCCAGCACGATGCCACCGAAGAACAGCCAGAAGGTCGAGGAGTGAAAGCCCGAGAACACCGTCTCAGCCGGTGCCAGCTGGAACAGAATGGCGATCAGAAAGAACGCGAGTGCCGGCCAGTATTCGGGCACGGCGGCCGTTGCCCACAGGCCGATGCAGAAGACGACGAGCGCGGCGGTGCCTGCCATTGGCAGCGGCAGGTGCAGGGAGAGCAGGCCGCCGACGCAGCCGGCGGCGACGAGCACGCCGACGCTGCGCCAGGCGTTGCGCGATGATCGCGCTCGGTCGGATGTCGTGGAGCGGTCCGATTGGCTTTGGGGCTGGGCGGGATCTGCCATGAAAGTCACCGCATCCATTCGGGAACTGCCGGCCAATGGCGTTTTTGTGGCGTCAGCAGGCATTCTGTGCGCGGGGGGCCGTCATCGGCGAGGCCGCAGGCTCGTGGGATACCTCGAATCTTGCCGGGCACGACGATAGGCTGAGCATGCACGAATGCTTGCAAGCCGTCAATGCGCATGAGAATTGTTGCTATGCATGCCGGTCCATCTTTGCCCGAGGAGTCGTGGAGGAAGCGGTATGGAGAAGGTCTTGGTGAGTGCCTGCCTACTGGGTAGGCGGGTTCGTTATGACGGCGGCGCCAAGTCGCTGGCGTCGGACATTCTGACGCGCTGGCAGTCCGAGGGCCGGGTGGTCTCGGTGTGTCCTGAAGTGGAAGCAGGTCTGCCCACTCCCCGAGCGGCTGCGGAAATCATCGGTGGCGATGGTGCCGGCGTATTGAGCGACTCGGCTCGGGTAGTCGATTCACAGGGAGAGCACCTTTCCGAGGCTTTCGTGCGTGGAGCCTACCTGGCACTGCAGCGATGTCGGCAGCATGGCATCAAGGTGGCGGTCCTGACCGAACATAGCCCTTCCTGCGGTAGTACGGACATTTACGACGGCAGCTTTTCGGGTAATAGGCGACCCGGTGTCGGCGTCACCACGGCGCTCCTCCGGCAGGAGGGAGTGCGCGTTTACGGCCAGCATGACATCGCCGAAGCGGATCGTATCTTGCGGGCATTGTGAAGAGACGGAGCGTCATCGTCCCGGGAGATGACGAGGCCCTGGTGCGATGCGCCGAAGTGGGCTGAGGCTTCCATCGTCTGGCATTCGGATCGGAAAGGTAGCTCGGTTAAACAGGCGTGAACGAAACGGGGCCCGCATCAGCGGGCCCCGTTCGACGAACCGGAGAGGTTCGTGAGCGCTCGTGATTAGGCGAGCGACTTGATATTCGAAGCCTGGAGGCCTTTCTTGCCCTGGGTCACGTCGAAAGAGACGCTTTGACCTTCCTGCAGGGATTTGAAGCCTTCAGCCTGAATTTCGGAGAAGTGGGCAAACACGTCATCGCTGCCATCGGCAGGAGAAATGAAGCCGAAACCCTTGGAGTCGTTGAACCACTTTACGGTACCAGTCGTCATGATGAATCCTCTCGCGCTTAGCGCCTTGTCAAAAATTCTGGTGTTACCCAGATGAGTAGCGGGTAAAACAAGAATTATAATTACAGGCGGTCGAAAGAATTCGAGTGCTTCTGAAACCATGCTGCTTGCCAACCAACTAGTGACCACAGTGTCACGCCCAGAGGCGTGGGTCAAAGACTTTCGCGTTTTATTTTGGATTCTCCGTACATGGGATCCCATCCGCTCGACCTCGATTGACGCATGGCCGAGTGACTTCAAGCGGGCCGGCGCACGACTCTCAGTTTTCCGCTGCCTCCGCCGCCGCAGAAGAACCGATCGTTGCCATCGGACTCGAGCCCCGACACGCCCATGCCGGGTGGCAGCTCGAGCCTTTCGAGGAGCTCTCCCGTTTGCGGATCGATTCGCCGCAAGTCGCTCTCGTCCCCTTCCCAGGTGCCGTGCCAGAGTTCGCCGTCGAGCCAGGTGACCCCGGTGACGAAGCGGTTGGATTCGATGGTGCGAAGGACCGCTCCCGACCGGGGATCGAGTTGCTGGATCGTGCGATCCCGATACCGGCCCACCCAGAGCGTTCCTTCGGCCCACGCGAGTCCCGAAACGCCGCCTTCAGGGGCGGGGATGGTGTCGACGACGCGGCCGGTCTGCGGATCGACCTTCTGGATGCGATCTTCGGCGATCTGGAACAGGTGCTCCCCGTCGAAGGCCGTTCCCGCATTCGCGGTGACCTCGATCGAGCGCAACGTCTCCCCGCTCGCCGGATCGAGGGCGGTCAGCGTGTCGCCGGTGGCAAGCCAGACGTGCTGACCGTCGTACGTGACGCCATGCACGCAATCGATACCCGGGAAGGGGCCATACTCGCGGAGGATGTCGGCAGTTGAGCGGTTCATGTTTCTGTCCTGGTTGCTGGGTAGGTGACTCCAGCCTAGCTACCTGGATAGGGACCGGGGAGTAACAAGGTTGTCGTGAATCCCGGCATGGGCGGGGTCATCCAGCGACGCGCCCGCCCGTGGCCGAACGATTGGGCCTTGCCTTCCGCCGCCAGGGCGTCGAGGGCTCGCTGCACGGTGCGCTGACTGGTGCCAAGGGCCAGTGCCAGAGCCGAGCTCGACCACGGCTCACCGTCGGCAAGCAGGGCGAGAACCGCGGCATGCTTCTCTTCGATGGGCCGTGCCAGTACCACCACTTCGCCGGTGCTGTGGGGCACCAGCTCGAACCCTTGCTTCGTCGCGCGTACGTCGGCCAGGGGCGATAGTGCCGTGCGCAGTCGCCCGACTTCGACGCGCAGCCGCACGCGATGCGAGTCATCGGCGAATGCCGTTCGAAAGGCTTGCGCAATGAGCCTGTCCCTCGGCACGCATTCCGGCCAGGCTTCGCCCAGCAGGCGTGCGAGTGCGAACAGTACCGGGCGTCTCGAAAGCGAGACCACCGTGTGCCCACTCCGCACGACATGGCGGCAGGCGTCCACGATGAGTGCCTTCGATGCCAGTAACGTCTCGACCTCTTCGAGCAGCAGGAGCCGCTCTTCGCCCTGCCCGATCAGGCGCGCGGCGGGCGTGTTCAGCACGTGAGATGCGCTGTCGACCTCCGCCACGAGTGCAGGAATCCCGGCGTGGTACGCGACGCTCTCGGCTCTGGCGAGTGCCGCGCGCGCCGCTTTCGTCTGCAACCGGCGCATCGCGATGCCCGCTGCCACGAGCTCGTGGGCGGTCCTCATTGCCGGCGGCAAAGGGGTGGGATCGAGACCGGCGAGCGTCCGCTCTGCCGCTTCCAGGCGTCCGATCAGCAGCAGGTGTCGGGCCTCGAGGTACCTCGCATGCGCAGCGTTGACTCGGTCGCCGTGCGCTTCGAGCGTCGCCCGCGCCGTGTCGAGTGCTTTCGCGGCCCAGGCGAGGTCGCGCGAGACCAGGGCGATCTCGGCCTCGGCGACCACGCACCTTGCGCGAGCCACGGCTTCTTTCGGACCGAAGGTGCGCACGGCGCGTCGCAGAAGCGCTTCCGCTCGCTCGAAATCGCCAAGCTGTGCCATCGCGATCCCGCGCAGCGCAAGCGCCGGCGCATCGTCGCGCAGTGCCACTCGGTTCAATGCGCCGAGAGGATCGCCCGCCGTGAGTGCGCGGCTTGCGGCCGTGATCAGTGCGTCCATCGCAATCCCGCCACGCGTGATGCTCCTTCCGTTCGATCGCCTGGCATTCAATGTACCTCATGGCGGTGAAGAACCCCGTCACATCGGGAATGAAACGAAGACGCCATCGTATGAAGGGTTGCGGCCGAGTTGGCTGCCACGGACCGTTCGCAGTAAGCAAGCTGAGGGGGCATGATGGCCGTTGACGAACGTTTCGTATTGACGTCGTTATGACTAATGTCGGTGGAAGGAGACAGCGCAAGGGAATGTCATGACTTCGACTCGTCGTCAGCTGGTTGTCTTGATCGAACGGGGCACGATACCGTGGGAGGAGGTGGCCCGTGCGGTGCGGCTTTCCGGGCTCCATCCCTCGGGCCGAGACTGGCTGATCTTTCTGGATCGCCTGCTGTTATGGCTGGGCTGCCTGGCGCTGGCCTTCGCGGTGCTGTTCTTCATCGCCTACAACTGGTCCGGAATGGGGCGCTGGTTGCGCTTCGGGCTGGTGGAGGCGGCGCTGGTACTGGCGGTTGCCGTCTACTGGTTGATGGAAAGCCGCAGGGTGATGGCCCAGGTGGCGCTGACGGCGGCGACGCTGCTGCTGGGGGTGCTGCTGGCGCTGTTCGGCCAGGTGTACCAGACCGGGGCCGACCCCTGGCAGCTTTTCTGCGTCTGGGCCGCGCTGATGCTGCCCTGGGTGCTGGTCGCGCGCTTCGCCGTGCTCTGGGTGCTGTGGCTGGCGTTGCTCAACCTGACCATCCTGCTCTACTACCGGACTTGGGGCGGCGCTTTCGGGGTTCTGTTCGGGAGCGAGGCATCCGCCCTGTGGGTCGTATTCCTTCTCGATAGCGCGGCGCTGGCGCTCTGGGAGCTGGGCTCCCGGCGCTGGTCATGGCTGTCGGTGGACTGGGCCAGGCGCCTGGTGGCGCTGGGCAGCGGCGTGCCCATCACCTTGCTGCTGATGATGGCTATCGTCGATGGGCATGAAGCGACCTTACCGGCCTGGCTGGCGTACCCGTTGTGGTTGGCGGCAATTTACGGGGTTTATCGCTACTGGAGACCGGACCTTTGCATGCTGGCGGGCGGCTGCCTGTCGGCGATCGTGGTCACGCTTCTCTTTATGGGTCGGCACCTGCTCTGGCAGGCCGAGGCGGGGGGATTCCTGGTCCTCTTTCTGGCGGCACTGGGGTTGGGGGCGGCCGCGGTCTTCTGGCTGAAGCGGGTGCATGCGGAGATGCAAACATGAGTCGCTCTCCGGTCACTCTGCGGGAGAAGCTGGCCCAAGGCGGCATTAGCGTGGCCGAGAATGATGAGGCGCCGGTGCTGGAAACGCCCTGGTTCTTGAGGGCGTTGCAGGCGTTCTCCGGCTGGTTGGCCGCCGTGTTCCTGTTGGGTTTCATCGCCCTGGGGATGGCGTCCGTCATCGAGAGCAGCGTCGTCTCCGCGGTGCTGGGGCTGGCGATGCTCGCCGCTGCCTATGGAATGTTGCGCCAGCGCCCTGGCGACTTCGTCGAACACCTGGCGTTGGCCGTCAGCCTGGCGGGGCAGCTGCTGGTGGCCTGGACGATAGGCTCCGCCCTGGATGGGCTCTCCGCCGGCCTGTGGTGGGCCTTGCTGGCGTTGCAGGTCCTACTGGCGATGATGATGCCCAGCCTCACCCACCGGGCGTTCTCCGCCTTCGCCGCCGGCCTGGCGCTCTACCTGGCTTTGGCCGAAAGCGGTGCGTCCTTCGTCGCCAGCGGCCTGGTGCTGCTCGCCGCGACCGGGGTCTGGCTGAACGAGTTTCGCTGGCCGGCTCGCCTGCGGCACATGCAGTCGTGGGGGTATGGCCTGTTGCTGGGTTTGCTGGCCATGCAGTCCCTGGGGGATTTCGGCCAGCCGCTGCTGGGGTGGCGCATTGGCCCTGGCTGGGAGGCATTGGCCTGGATCGGACCGTGGCTGGGAGACGTTCTGGCCACGTTGGCGTTGCTGCTGCTGCTCCGGCACGTTTTCCACCATCGCGAGCGTGACGTCGCCCCGGCAAGGCGAATCGCCGCCTATGGCGCCGTGGCGGTGCTGATGCTGGCCTCGCTCCAGGCTCATGGAGTGACCCAGGGCGCCGTGGTGGTGACGCTGGGCTTCGCCATCGGCAACCGCTTGGTGATGGGGCTTGGGGCGATACTGCTGGTGCTGTCCATTGCCCGCTACTATTACCTGCTCGAGGTCACCTTGCTCGGCAAGGCGCTGACGCTCGCCGTCATCGGCGTGCTGCTGCTGGCGATGCGTTGGGGACTGAGGCGCTGGTGGGCCAGGGAGGGGCAGGGCGATGAATAAGCTCGTCGTGGCGGTGGCCACCTTGTTGATCCTGGCCGCGATCAACTGGGCCATTTGGGACAAGGAGAAGCACCTGGCCGAGGGTGAGGTGGTGTACCTGGCGCTGGCGCCGGTAGACCCCCGCTCGTTGATGCAGGGCGACTACATGGCGCTGAACTTCGAGATCGGCAACCGCATTCGGCAGGCCGTACGGGAGCGAACATCTGGCGATGAGGCGAGGGATGCCGCCAACGGCCATGTCGTCGTAACGCTCGATGAGCGGCGCGTGGCGCACTTCGAACGACTGGGCAAAGGCGACGAGGAACTCGCAGAGAGCGAAATGCGGCTTCGCTATCGAGTGCGCAACGGGCGGGTCGAGTTCGCCACCGATGCCTTCTTCTTCCAGGAAGGCCAGGCCGAACGCTATGAGTCGGCGCGCTATGGGCGGTTTCGCGTCGACGAGCAAGGCGATCCCTTGCTGGTCTCCCTGCATGACGACGAGCTCGAGCGTCTGGGGGACGTGGAGCGCTGAGTACGAACGGGCTTCGATCGCGCGCCCGACGCGATGGTCGCGCTGCTCATGCGAATGCCGTTTCCCGGAAGCTCTCTCTGCCGAGGAGGGCGCGATGCCATGCTGCCAGTTGCTGGTGCCGGCTCGGCCAGTCGACCTCGGGCAGGCGGAACGACAGGTAATCGAGTGCCACGCCGACCACGATGTCGCCGAGCGTCAGCGGCTCCGGTTCGCCCTTTCGGGTTCGCTCGTGCCCCTCGAGCGTGGCCAGCAGGCGTGCGATGGCGCGTTCGCGGCGTTGGCCCAGCACGCTCTCGTCGGCTGCCGCCCCTTGATGCTTGCGGGCAATCACGGTCGTGAAGGCGGCATCGATGAGACCCTGGCCGAACCCGGTATGGCTCAGCACCTCGGCCAGCGCGGCGCCCGGCAGCAGGTCGATGCCGTTACCCCGTGCGTTGAGGTATTGCGCAATGAGCAGGGACTCACTGAGCGTTGTGCCCTCGTCCGTGACCAGGGCCGGCACTCGGCTCGCCGGGTTGACGGCCAGCAATGCCTCATCGTCGACCCAGGGATCGCACCAGCGCAGGGAGACGTCATCGGTCAGTCCGCGCTCCAGGGCAACGATGCGTGCAACGCGCGCATAGGGAGAAGTGGCGTTCAGATAGAGTTCCATGGTCAGCGCTCCCGGTTTTTGAGAGTAGGGGGTCGAGGGGAAACGGTCGGCGTGCTCGAGGCCGCTACGCCTCGGCTGAGCAGAATGAGGACGATGCCGACGGCCAGCGCGATACCGCCCATCGCGAACAGCGGATAGTAGGTTCCCGATGCGGCATACAGTGCCGACATCGCGTAGCCGGCCATGGCCTGGGCGGCGGCAAAGACGGCGGTGGCATGGCCCCATAGGCGCTTGTGCTCCTTGGCCCCGACCAGCTCCGCCAGCCGGCCGGAGGTGAGGGCGACGATGGCTGGGATCATCGCCCCCACGAGCAATGACGACAGCGAGCGGCTGATCAGAGACAGCGAGATCAGCGGGATCGCCACCGCCACGGTCTTGGTCACGAATCCCATCGCCAGCCCGGTGTGCCAGCCCAGATGCCTGGCCACGAAGCCGGCCAGCAGCGGACCGGCTACCGCGCCCACGCCGAACAGGGCCCATTGCAGCGAGGCCGCCCGGTGCCCCAGCCCGGCTTCGCGGGCCAGGAAGTCGACCCAGAACACCGTGTGCGGCACGAAGCCCACCGCGTCCAGGCCATAGGCTGCGATCACCAGCAGCACGGCCGCCGTGCCCAGTGAGCGAGCCTTGGCCGGCGATTCCGATACCGGGTGGGAGGCGACGGAAGGCGAATCCAGCCGAACGGCACCCCGGTCGCCAGCTGCGCCGGCGGCCAGCGCCAGCACGCCGAGAGCCAGCCAGGTTGGCGTCAGGCCGATCTCGAGCATGAGCGGCACCAGCGTCGCCGACAGCAGGGCGCCCAGGCCGATTCCGGTGAAGACGAGGGCACCCACCGTGGCCCGGCGATGGGGCGGCGTGGCGGCCAGCGCCGTGGAGGGACCGACCACCATCAGGATGGCGCCGGCCACGCCCGAGACCAACCGCCACGCGAAGAACCAGCCAATGGCGCCCGGGGTAGCGCAAGCCAGGAAACTCAGGCCGATGCCGGCGAAGGCAGCGGCCATGACCCAGCGGGGGGAGAAGCGCTCGGAGAGACGATGTGCCGCGAGGGCGCCGATGAAGTAGCCGAGCAGGTTGGCGGCCCCCAGGTAGGCAGCTTGGGAGGCGGAGAACCAGTGCTGCTCGATCAACGCCGGCAGCAGCGGCGTGTAGGCGAAACGGGCCACGCCGATGCCGGCAAGCGTGGCCATGATGCCTGTCAGGAGCGCGGGAAGATCGTGGTGGCGAGTCATGTGTGTGAGCTTACTCGAATCACTCGCGCCCATCACCGTGCTGCCCGCGCGGACATTGGTGCAGTGTTTTCCTAACGCTGCCGGGATTCGGCCAACTGCTGGCGGCGGTACTCTCCCTGCCGGGTGAACATCCAGCCTGGATACTCGGGCGGTAGGGCGCTGACGCTATCGAGTTCGTCGAGTTCGGCAGCGCTGAGTTCGATCCGGGACGCAGCGAGGTTGTCATCGAGCTGGTCGATGCGTTTGGCCCCGACGATCACGCTGGTCACCGCCGGTTGATGAAGCAGCCAGGCCAAGGCGACCTGGGCGACGGAGACGCCTCTGGATTCGGCGATCCGGCGCATCGTGTCGATGCAATCGAAGGCGCGCTCCCGGTCCACCGGCGGGAAGTCGAAAGTGGCTCGACGATTGCCTTCCTCGGCCTCGGTATCGCGGCTGTATTTGCCGCTCAGCAGGCCACCGGCAAGCGGGCTCCACACCATCAGGCCCATGCCTTCGCTCTCCAGCATGGGAACGATCTCGCGCTCCAGGTCGCGACCGGCCAGGGTGTAGTAGGCCTGCAGCGATTCGAAGCGGGCCAGGCCGTGTCGTTCGGCGATTCCCTGGGCCTTCATGATTTGCCACGCTGCCCAATTGGAGACGCCCACATAGCGCACGTGACCTTGCTGTACCAGGGTGTCGAGTGCGCGTACGGTCTCCTCGATGGGCGTCGCCGGATCGAAGCCGTGGATCTGGTAGAGGTCGATGTGGTCGAGCTGCAGGCGCTGTAGACTCGCCTTGACGGCGTTCATGATGTGATAGCGTGAATTGCCCCGGGCGTTGGCACCGCGACTGCCGGTTTCGCCGAACACCTTGGTGGCTATCACCACGTCGTCGCGCGACACCTCGAGGTTCTTCAGCGCCTGGCCGGTGATGCGCTCCGACAGCCCCTCGGAATAGACGTCGGCGGTGTCGATGAAGTTGATGCCCGCATCGAGGGCCCGGCCGATCAGTCGCTCGGCATCGTTTTGCTGCAGATCGCCGATCTGGCTCCATAGCTCGCCTTCGCCACCGAAGGTCATGGTGCCCAGGCAGAATTCGGAGACGAAAAGGCCAGTATTGCCGAATTGACGGTAACGCATGGTGACACTCCTGATGTTGCCGGGTTTCGGGTTGACGATGACGACGATACGTTGGCCGCGAGTGCGGGATAAGGAATGCGGCATACTGGTATGCGCACTTCCCCTCTATTGGCCCTTCCTTTCCTTCTGGAGGATGAGCGCAGTGCTCAGCATTGACCGACGTAGCGAGATCGCGACCTTTCTGAGAATCCGCCGTGCTCGGCTGCAGCCCGAGCAGCTCGGTCTGCCGCGGGGCACGCGGCGGCGAACCCCCGGCCTGCGCCGTGAGGAAGTCGCCGAGATGGCCGGTATCAGCACGGAGTGGTATGCCTGGCTGGAGCAGCGACGCAACGTGCATCCATCGATGGACACCTTGCAGTGCATCGCAGATGCGCTGAAGCTCGAACCCGCCGAACGACAACATCTGCTGATTCTGGGCGGCTACGGCCCTGAAAACGGCAGCAATGGCGTGGTGCATGAAGCTGGCGTGAGCCCACCGCTGCAGCGGTTGATGGATCAGCTCGAGTGTTGTCCGGCGTGGATCATGGGGGCACGCTCGGACATCCTGGCCTGGAACCGTGCTGCGACCGTCATTCACGGTGACTTGCATGCCCGGCAGGGCATCGAACGCAACGGCATCCATGGGTTGTTCTTGAACCCTCGCATGCGCAGCATGCTGCTGGACTGGGAAGCCCACGCTCGGGACTGCGTCGCCAAACTGCGCCTGATCTACGCCAACTACGTCGAGGATCCTTGGTTCAACGAGTTGATCGCGCTGCTCCAGGCACGAAGCCCCGAGTTCGCCATGTGGTGGGAAGAGCATGACGTGCAGCTCCCCCAGGACGGCGTGAAGGTCTACCAGCATCCGGAAGCGGGGCGGCTGAGCTTCGATTACGCCATCTTGAGGGTGGCCGGCAGCAACGGCGTGCCGCTGCAGCTGATCACTTACGTACCCACCAGCGATACGGATACTCAGCAGAGAATGGAAACGTTCATGCGGCGCTCTGCAGAGGCGATTCACGCCTGAAGCGCACCTGCCCGGTAGCCCATGGTGTCGTCCAGAGATCCTGCTTCGCGCGACTTCGTGTTGGTAGCCCGTTGCACTGAACGCTCCCGCCCGTATCGTGCGGGAGCGTTCGGCGACGGTTCTCAGGCTATGTGTCGTTGTTGCTCCTGGATCGAGGTGGTGGCACGACGCAGGAAGTCCCGGTTGATGAGGCTATGCGGCTTGAGTGCCAGGCGTTCGTTGGCCAGGCCCTCGGCCAGGTCGCGATTGCCGCCGCGCAGGGCGGCCTCGGTCAGCGTCCAGTCGATGATGTCGCGCTGGGCGTGGCTGCCGCCGAAGGCGTTGGCGATGAAGCGTACCGGGTGCAGGCGCTCGGCGGCGGTGGCGTGGTCGCCGCGCCAGAAGGCGGTGAAGCCCTCCACCAGTGGCAGGCCGATGCCCCGGGCCCAGGCCGCCGTTTCCGAGTTGTCGTCGGTTTCTCGCAGCGTGGCCAGCAGTTCCTCCACCCGATCGTCGCGGCCGGCACCCAGGTAGGCCATGACCGCGTGCCAGTCGTTGAAGGGGTAGAGCCTGCCGTCGGCGTGTTGATCCCAGGCGGCGGCCAGTTCCTGCCAGCGCTCGCCGACGTCCTGGCCGGTGAGGGTCAGCCGCCACAGCAGCGTCGAGGCGTCGATCATGTCCAGTGCCACGGCGCTGCGCTCCTGACGGATCGGGCCGTCGTAGAGGGCCAATACCTCCTGGGTCTGGCCGAGGTCGAGATGGCAGAGGGCGCGATGCCACCAGTTGTGCACCTTGAACAGGTTGTCGTCGCCGGACCAGTAGGGTTCACGCGCCGTCATCCAGCCGATGCCGTCCTGCGCACGGCCTTGCATCTCCATGACGTGGGCCACGGCGTGATGCGCCCAGCAGTCGAGCGGTTGCCGGTCCAGCGCTTGGCGGCCGGTCTCCTCGGCGCGGGCGTAGTCGCCGGTCTCCTCGAGTCCGAAGGCGTACAGGCCCAGCGCGATCGAATGGCCCGGCATGTCGGGCGACCAGCGGGGCAGCACGCGGGCGAGGCGGTCGCGCAGGTTGCGGGCGTTGGCGCGATAGAAGTCGATCAGGTGGCCGGCTTGCAGGGCCAGCAGGTCATGGGGGTAGCGCAGGTTGTGACGATCCAGCGCGACCCCGGCGGCGCTCCACTCGCCGGCCAGCAGTAGCGCGAGGGCGGCGACGTGGGAGGCTTCCCGGTCATCCAGGCGCGAGTCCTTGACGACCGCCAGGTCGGCCTTGGCGGCAACGGCGGCGGCAGGCTCGGTGGCCAGAGCACACAAGTAGGCTCTGGCGATGCGCGCCATGGTGAAGGCGGGGGCGGCCTCGATCGCCTGGTCCAGCGGGGTGACGGGGTCGCCCCGGTAGATGTTGAAGGCGTCGATGGCTTGGTTGTACAGGGCCAGGGTATCGGCGGTGGCGCCGGGCAGGGCGTTGCCTTGGCGGTCGGTCAGCATGGCGGGGCTCCGGGGTCTCGTTGTGATCATTGGCGGCGAAGGCGTGTCGGCCATCCGGCGGCGGCCGGGCCGCTCGCCGTGCTGCTAGACTACTGTGTGGTACGGGGAACCCTAATGGCCGAGGCGCCGGCGTTGTTGTCCGATCCGCCGCGATAGAGGCTGCGACCCATGGATGCGGCACTCGACGTGCTGCGCACGATCCGCTTTACCGGCGGCATCTTTCTCGATGCGGAATTCTCTGCGCCTTGGTGCGTGATGGCGCAGGTCACCCCAGAGGATTGCCGGCCGCTCACGCCGGTGCCCCAGGGCATTTTGGCCTACCACTACGTCAGCGCCGGTCGTCTGCTGCTGCAGGTGGATGAGGAGGTGCCGGTGGCGGTGTCGGCAGGGCACATCGTGCTTCTGCCACGCAACGACCCGCATCTCCTCGGCAGTGAGCTGGGCGGTCGGCCCGTCAGTGTCGATCGTCTGATACGGTCGATGACTCGGGGCGGGCCGGCAAGGATAGTGCACGGTGGCGGCGGAGAAACCACCCGCCTGGTATGCGGTTTTATGCACAGCGACACGCCCTACAATGCCTTGCTGGGCGTCCTGCCCAAGGTCATGATGCTGGATGTGGCGAAGGGGGCGGCCGGTGCCTGGATAGAGAGCTCGTTCCGTTTTGCCGCCGATGAGTTGGCAAGCGGGGAGGTGAGTTCGCCAACGCTTCTCGCCCGGCTCGCCGAACTCCTCTTCATCGAGGCCGTGCAGCGCTATCTTGCCAGCCTGCCGCACGAGCAGCGTGCCTGGGTGGGCGGCCTTCGCGATCCCTTCGTCGGCCGTGCGCTGACCCAACTGCATGACCATCCCGAGCGACACTGGACGACGCAAGCCTTGGCTCGCCAGGTTGGACTCTCGCGCTCGGCCTTTGGCGAGCGTTTCACGGAGCTGGTGGGCGTGCCGCCGATGCGCTATCTGGCCAGGCTTCGCATGCAGATTGCCGCACGTCGCTTGCGTGAGTCGCCGGCGCCCATCTCACGCATTGCCTGGGAAGCGGGGTACGAGTCGGAAGCCTCCTTCAGCAAGGCGTTCAAGCGCGAGTTCGGGGCGCCGCCGGCGACATGGCGCCGCGAGCAGCACGTCCTTTCTGATTCCGGCTGAGTCGACTGATAGAGTGTGCTTGTGGACTTCAGGATGAGAAAGACCTCGAAACAAGGAACGTCGATGATTTCCCGGCAAGGCTTCACACTGACTCGCGCCGACGCCCGCCGCCTGCTGGTGCGCCATCACTTCCGGGCGTCGTCGCTGGCGACCATCGTGCGTCGCCTGGGGACCATTCAGTACGACCCGCTGGCGCCGGTCGGTACCAATCCGGACCTGGTCCTGCAGGCCCGGGTATCCGGCTACCGCCAGGGCGAATGGCAGGATGCCGCCTATCGTCGGCGGCTGCTGGTCGATGGCTGGGACAAGCAGGCCAGCCTGATCCAGCCCGAAGAGTGGTGGGCTCAGGCGCCGTTTCATCGCTGGTTCGCCCGGCGCTGGTACCAGCGCGGCGTGGACGTCGATTCGCCGGAAGCCCGCAATCTGGTCGACCAGGTTGAGCGCGGCGGCCCCGCCACCAGTCTCGAACTCGGCGACCAGCGGGCCGACCCGGCACTGCGCGGCAGCTGGTACGGGCCCAAGCGCTCGCGGCACCTGCTCAAGGCGTTGTGGGATAGCGGGCGTTTGATGACCCACCATCGAATCGGCGGTCGCCATGCCTACGATCTGCCCGAGCGCGTGCTGCCACAGGGTGCCGGTATGCCGGACGCCACGCAGGACGACGCCCTGCAGCGGCTGGTGGTGCGTCGCGTGCAGGCCGCCGGCCTGCTGCGCCCGACTGCCGCTGGCGCCGTGTGGTCGCTGCCATGCTCGCGTGCCGAGCGCGACCGCATCGCCGTGCGGGCCATCGCCGCCGGTGAGTTGATCGAACTCGACGTGGAAGGCGTCCGCTACTGGGCCACGCCGGCAGCCCTCGCGGTGCTGGATGGGGTTCCGGGCATGAGTGGCTTCGAGGAGCCCGAGGTGCGCTTTCTCGCACCGCTGGACCCGTTGATGTGGGACCGGGGCGGCGTCGCCCAGCTGTTCGGTTTCGATTACGTCTGGGAGGTCTACAAGCCTCAGGCCGAGCGTCGCTGGGGGTACTACGTGCTGCCGGTACTCTGGGGTGAGCGCTTCGTCGCCCGCTTCGACGCCAAGTGCCAGCAGGGCACCTTGACGCTCCTTGCCTGGCACTGGGAGTCGGACATCCAGCCGGCGAGGCTGCCCGACGGCCTGCCGGAGGCGCTTCGCCAGGCCGCCCGGCATTTCCTCGACTATCTCGGCGCCACGCGCCTCGTCCTTCCCAGGGGGCTCGGTCGGGAGGCGCGACGCGCCTGGCAGGAGTCGCGGATCAAAACATAGCAGGCTATCCGTTGCCGTGCTATTGGTATGCGTTCGTTCCATCCCCATATGGTGGGTACGCCACGTCAACATCCCATCAGGAGCGTTCATGAGCCAAGATACCGCGTACACCCCGCCGAAGGTCTGGACCTGGGAGAAAGCCAGCGGCGGCACCTTCGCCAGCATCAATCGGCCGGTGGCCGGCCCCACCCATGACAAGGCACTGCCGGTGGGCGAGCACTCCTTCCAGCTCTACTCCATGGGCACCCCCAATGGCGTGAAGGTCACCACCCTGTTCGAGGAACTGCTGGCCCTGGGACACCGGGATGCCGAATACGATGCCTGGCTGATCCGCATCGGCGAGGGCGACCAGTTCGGCAGCGGCTTCGTCGAGGTCAACCCCAACTCCAAGATCCCGGCGCTGATGGATCACTCCACCACGCCGCCCACCCGGGTGTTCGAGTCGGGTGCCATCCTGCTCTATCTGGCGGAGCGGTTCGGCGAGTTCCTGCCGAAGGATCACGCCACGCGCACCGAGACCCTGAACTGGCTGTTCTGGCAGATGGGCAGCGCGCCCTATGTGGGTGGCGGTTTCGGTCACTTCTACGCCTACGCACCGGAGGCGCTGGAGTACCCCATCGATCGTTTCGCCATGGAGGTGAAGCGCCAGCTCGACGTGCTCGACCGTCGCCTGGCCGAGACGCGCTACCTGGCCGGCGACGATTACACCATCGCCGATATCGCCAATTGGCCCTGGTACGGCCAACTGGCGCTGGGCCGGCTCTACGACGCCGGGGAGTTCCTACAGGTGCAGGAGTACGCCAACGTGCAGCGCTGGGCTCGCGAGATCGACGCCCGCCCGGCGGTGAAGCGCGGGCGCATGGTCAATCGCACCTTCGGCGAGCCGGCGATGCAGCTCCACGAGCGCCACGCCGCCAGCGACTTCGAGACGCGGACCGAGGACAAGCGGGAAGTCACGTCGTGACGGCGATCATCGAGCGGAGGCAACGCCGGTCGTCGAATCGATAGACCGGCGCTAGGGTTTCGTCGGCTTTTCGGATTTGGCGGCCTTGCGGGCGTACATCGCCTGGTCGGCATGGCGCAGCAGGTCACCGAGCTGCCGGTCGCCGGGCCGGCTCAGGCAACTGCCGATGCTGACCCCGATGCACACCCGGTGCCCGTTCTCCAACTGGATCGGCTGGCGAATGGTGTCTGCCAGGCGCGCTTCGATCTCGCGCAGGCCTTGGGAGGAGTCCACCGTCTCGGCCAGCACGATGAACTCGTCGCCGCCGTAACGGGCGCAGTGGTCGGTGTCGCGCGCCTGTTGGGCGATGCGCCGGGCTACCTGCTGGAGTACCCGGTCGCCGACATCGTGGCCGTAGCGGTCGTTGATCGGCTTGAAGTCATCCAGGTCGAGCATCAGCAGTGCCAAGGGTCGCCCGTTGCGCCGGCTGCGCGAGAAGGCGTCGCGGGCCTGCTTGGCCAGGCCGTTGCGGTTGAGGAGCCCGGTGAGCATGTCATGGTTGGCCAGGGTTTCCAGTTCTGCCGTGCGCTCGGCCACTTTCTGCTCGAGCAGGCTCTCCTGGCGCTTGAGCGTGTTCAGCATGCGTACCTGTGCCTTCTCGCGCAGGCGTTTGAGTTTGTTGAAGCGGGCCGCCAGGGCGAAGGAGAGCAGCAGCATCTCCAGAGCCGAGCCGATCTGTATGCCGTGCAAGGTCAGAAAGTTGGAGGGCAGGATGCCCTGGTTGCGAAGGGCGAACACGCCGGCGCCGACCAGGAAGATCGACCAGGCCAGAACGAACAGGCGAGCGCCGGGTACCCGCGACAGGCTGGCATGCAGGGCGCACAGCAGTAGCAGCAGGGCCGCGGTGAAGCCGGTGACGTCCATCAGGTGCATGGCCCACCGGGTGGAGATGATGAGCACCCCGAACACGGCCAGCCAGCACCATAGCCGGAATGCCCCGAGCAGTCGGTGCCAGCGCGGCTGGTGGGTGGCGGTCTGCAGGAAGCTCTGTGCGAATCGCGTGGCCATCGCCGAAGCCAGGGTGAAGCCGAGAGGCACCAGACGCGTGCCGAGTTCGCCGAGATGTCCCCAGAACATCAGCGGCCCCAGCCCGTTGAAGCTGAGGATCGCCAGCGTGAAGCTGAACACGAACAGCGCATAGTGTAGGAAGACGCGTTCGCGTAGTCCGCTGAACAACAGCAGGTTGTAGAGCCCGAGTGCCAGCAGCATGCCGAAGTAGGTCGCCAGCCAGAAACCGCTGCGCGTGTCGTGGTCGGTAAAGGCCTCGGGGGTCATCAGATTCCAGCTCAGCATCATGCTGCCGGCCGATTCGACCTGAGCGAAGAGAGTGACGACTTCGCCGGGAGCGAGCGAAAGAGGAAAGGCCGGCAGCCGGTAGGGGAGCGGTCGTTCATGGCGCGGCAGGGTGCTGCCGCCGACCAGCGTCTCGTGGCGCTGGGCGGTGACGATATGCAGTGTGATGCGTTCCAGGAAGGGGTACTCGAACTGGACGAACCAACGCTTGGGTTCATCGCTCTCGTTGACGACCTCGGTGCGCAGCCAGATCGGTTGGCGGGTGTAACCGAAGTGCAGGTCGCCGCGCTGCGCTGTGGCAGAGAAGGCCTCGGGGCGCGCCATGACGTCGGCGAGTGTCGATTCCCGCGAGCCGCGATAGAACCGTGTGGCGGCATCGAGTGAGAGCACGGCGCTCCCGTCGGGTAAGGGATGCGGCTCGGCGGCGGCAGGAATCGCGATGAACAATGCCAGCATCGCCATCAGCCGGGCTGCCGCATGGTAACGCCATCTTCCCCGCCGGTGCCTTGCAGCACCGGCCATGTGCATCCATGTCATGTCGTCCCCGCGGCGGATCGAGAGGGCGTCAGGGTGGGCCCGGGGGAGTCTGGTTGGCGCCGTTGTCAGGTGGTGCCAGTGTCTCTTTTCCGAGACGCTCGCACCCTTTGACCGTCAAGGCAAGTCGAATCGACAACGTCGGTGCGGGAAAGGGCGCTCAGTCGACGCGGGTGACCAGTACCGGGGCGGTGCCGCGATGGAGCATGCCGAGCTTTCTGGCGGCACGCTTGGAGAGGTCGATGATTCGCCCCTTCACGAATGGGCCACGGTCGTTGATCAGCACTTCGACCGCATTGCCGGTATCCGGCCGGGTGACGCGCACCCGGGTGCCGAAAGGCAGGCTGGGATGGGCGGCCGTCAGAGCTTGCTGGTCGAAGGGCTCGCCGCTGGCAGTGGTACGGCCCTGGAACCGGTCGCTGTAGTAGGATGCCACGCCACGCTGGGCGTTGGGGCTGGCGTCGTGGGCCTGGACCGTGCCGGCAAGGCCGGTGCTCAACGAAATGGCCAGGCATATGGCCAGGGCGGAACGGGTCATGGCTCCCATGGTGTTACCTCACGAGGCTCGTGTGGCGCGGGGATCGCGGCCAGCGATGATGAGGTGCCTGGGTGGCGTGTGGATGGTAACCGGTGCCGTCAGTGGCGGCAAGCGTGACGAGGCATCGACGAAACGGCCGACGCGATGGTCGGCCGTTTCGGCGTGCGGTGCTTCTTGCTGGGGGGCAGAACTCAGTGCGTTCTGTCTTCTTCGAACAGTTCTGCCTTGGCATCGCGCATGACGTCTTCGCAGGCGGCCTGGTGGGCGAGCTGGGTAAGCAGGCTCTGGGTCACCTCGAAGCCCTTGCCGAGGCAGGTGTCCACCTCTTGGCGGCTAACCTGCGGTGTCACGTCACAGTCGATCTTGATCGTTCTTCCGCCGCCGTCCAGTCGGTCGGCGAACTCACGCAGCCGCCAGGCGATACGCTCCTTCAAGCTGGCTGCTGCCTCCACGCCTTCGTTTACGCTAAACGTGCACCGCCACTCCGGTTTGTAGACCTTCATGCGAACCTCCCGTGCAGGCTTGGATGGACTGATCGATCGTGCTGAGTACTCCGTAATGCCGATGTGACCGGCCTATCATACCGGTTTCTCATACCGGTTTCAGCAAATGACCGCGGGAACCCTCGCCCACTCGGGTGGGGAGAAAAGCGGGCAGGGCATGCCCCTTCCTGACGAGACCTCGATCCGACGGGCTCACGACAGGGTGGGTCGCGAGGTCAGGCCGACGTCCGGCGTGGCCAGAATCGCGCCACGCCGGCGAGCAGCACGGCCAGCAGTGGCAGCCAGGCGCCGGGGCTGTCGAGAAGGTGCAGGGTGAGGGCGCTGGCCAGGCACCACAGGGCGGGAATGACCAGCAGGGCCCAGCCCTGCCATGTCGGGCGAATCATGGCTGCCATGCCCAGCGTGGCCATGGCCAGCGGGTCCGGAGCCAGACCGATCACTTCGGCACCGGCCAGCCCGCGGCCGAGCGCCGGTGCGGTCAGGGGGTGCAGGAAGACGGCATAGGCGACCAGCGCCATCCCCAGCCCGCGGGGAAGGGGCCAGCCGGTGGGCAGCGCCAGCCCGCCCCGCCTCAGGCCGAGACCGAGCAGCAGCAGCGCTTCCAGCGCGAACAGCGGCACTACGTAGCGAATGCCCCAGTTGATGGGCGCGTAGCGCTGCCACAGGAAGGCCCAGGCGACGAACGCCCAGGCCGCGGCGAGCAGGACGAGCCCCGCACGAATCCTCACCGGCCGCGGGAAGGCGAGCGCCAGCAGCAGCGCCGCGCCCAGGGCCAGGGCAAGCAGGGGAGCGGGCCACAGCGCTTCGTTGTGCAGCACGAAGAGGCGTTCGTAGACCCGTGGCGAGAACATCAGGAAGTCCTGAGGCCGATAGCTCAACCACTCGCTCATGGCGCCCTCATAGCGTGGCCACGTAGTCGGCCATGCGCCGGCGCAGAGCGGCATCCGGCAACGGCTCGCGGGCGGCAGCGAGGTTTTCGCGCACGTGGTCGACCCGGGTGGTAGCGGGAATGGCGCAGGTCACGTCCGGGTGAGAGACGATGAACTTGAGGATGAACTGTGCCCAGTTGTTTGCCCCGGTCTCGGCCACCCAGTCGGGTAGCGGCTTGTCCTCCAGGCGGCGAATCAGCCGCTTCTGCTGGAAGGGGCGGTTGGCGATCACGCCGATGCCGCGCTCGCGGGCCAGCGGCAGCAGGCGGCGTTCGGCCTCGCGGTCGACGATGTTGTAGGTGAGCTGCACGAAGTCGATCGGCGCCTCGCGCATGATGCGTTCGATGGCCTCGTGGCGCCGACCGTGAGAGGTGGTGATGCCCACGTGGCGAACCTCGCCGGCCTCGCGCATGGCCAGCAGGGTCTCCAGGTGCGCCTCCCAGGCCACCAGGTTGTGCACCTGCAGCAGCTCGAAGCGCGGCACCCCCCAGTGGCGCCGCGACGCCTCGATCTGGCCGGGGCCTTCGTCGGGGTTCGAGGTCCACACCTTGTCGGCGGCGTAGACCGGCCCGACGGCATCGAGCTCGGCGAGGGCGTGGCCGATGGTGGCCTGCGACGAACCGTACATCGGCGAGGAGTCGATGAGTCGTCCGCCTCCCTCGAAGAAAGCTCGCATGACGGCGGTGCACGCCTCGAGCAGCTGCGGGTCGTCGCCGACGTTGAAGGTGATCCAACTGCCCAGCCCCACCAGCGGCAGGCGTAGGTTGCCGGCGGGCAGCTGGCGAGAGGCGATCTCGGCGTGCGCTGCGCGGGTGCCCAGCGGCGGCAGCGCCGAGGCGGCGGCCAGTGCGGCGAGCCCGCCGAGCAGTCGGCGACGCGTCAAGCGGCGGGGTTCCGGGAGCATGGACCTCTCCGATACGGGAACTGTGGGCAGTGTAGACGCTACCGGCATCAGCTCAGTTCCACCGCCTCCAATTGTGTCGTGAGCCCGGCCAGCAGGCTGCCGCTGTGACGCCAGAAGTGCCAGTAGAGCGGTACCTCGAGAACCTCCCCCGGGGCGACGCTGGCCAGCTCTCCCGTTGCTAGCCGCTCTTCCACCTGCATGCGGGGAATCATGCCGTAGCCCAGCCCGGCGCGGGCCAGGCGCAAGAAGCCTTCCGAGGAGGGGCACAGGTGGTAGGGAAAGGGGCCGTGGTAGCCGCAGCGGGCCAGGAAACGGTGCTGCAACTGGTCATGGGGGCCGTAGATGATCGCCGGTGCGTGGCGGAACGCCGCTTCGCCCGGGCCATCGGGGAAGTGACGGTCGATGTAGTCCGGCGTGGCCAGTGGCAGGTAAGTCATCCGCCCCAGGGGGATGCAGCGGGCCCCGGCAATCGGCTGGGGGTTGGCGCACAGGCAGGCTGCGACGTCGCCGTCGCGCAGCCGCTTGAGGCCCACGTCCTGATCCTCGATCACCAGATCGAGGAGCGCCCCGGCCTGGCGGCAGTAGTCGCCGATGGCGGTTGCCCACCAGGTGACGAGGCTGTCGGCGTTGAGCGCGATGCGCAGCCGAGGCGACGCGGTTTCCAGCGTGGGCAGGGCGGTAGACAGATCGCGCTCGAGCAGCCGTACCTGCTGCAGGTGGTTGAGCAGGCGCTGGCCCGCCGGCGTCGGAGCCAGGGTCGGGTGACGAACCAGCACCGGCTGTCCGAGGCGAATCTCCAGCGCCCTGATGCGCTGGGATACGGCCGATTGCGACAGGCCCAGGGCTTCTCCGGCACGCTCGAAGCCGCCGCACTCCATGACCGTGGCCAGCGCTTCCAAGAGCTTGTAGTCGAGCATAAGTAAAACTGATGCAGCATTAGGAGAATGATTTTTCAGTATATCGGCTTCGCGCTAGGCTGGCTTCCTTCGTTCGCACCCGGCGGTGATTCACCCCGGCAATCGGGAGTCAGGCGCATGCTAGAAAGCTTCGTCACCGGATTTCTCGTCAGTGGCGGCATCATCGTCGCCATTGGCGCGCAAAACGCCTACGTACTGGGCCAGGCAGTGCGCCGGCAGCATCACTGGTGGTCGGCCGGACTGTGCATGAGCAGCGACGTGCTGCTGCTGTCGGCGGGCATGTTCGGGGTCGGTGCCTTGCTGCTGACGGCGCCCGAGGCCATGAACGTGCTGCGCTGGCTGGGGGTGATCTTTCTCGCTTGGCTGGCGGGACAGGCGCTGTACCGTGCCGTGCAGGGGCGCGTCGGGCTCGATGCCGCCGCCAGCGATGGGCGTACTCGCCGCCAGGTGCTGCTCGCCACGCTGGCGGTGACGATACTCAACCCCCAGGTCTACCTCGACACCCTGCTGCTGATTCCTTCCGTGGGAGCCCAGCAGGAGAGTGCGGGGCTGTTTCTGGCGGGGGCCGCCAGTGCCTCGGTGACCTGGTTCTCCCTGCTGGCCTGGGGCGGTGCGGCGCTGTCGCCCTGGCTGTCGCGGCCATTGGCCTGGCGAGCCATCGATGGCGTCATCGGCGTGATGATGGCCGCCATCGCCGTGCAGCTGGCCGTCCAGCCGCCCGTGGCATGAAGGGCTGCCGGGGCCAGCCGCTGCGTCGCATTGACTCGGCAGCCGTGCCCTGGGCATGGGTGGCCTTGCAATGCCGAGCGGGTAACATCATGTTCAGTGGAACATGTCCCAAAGCGCTCCCAACATGACGAGATCCGAATCCAGGCAGTCATCCTCCTCTGCGTCTCGCCAATCGGGCGGGTCGCCGTCTCCCGACAAGTGGCAAAAGCCTTCCGGCGAGTCGCCGCAGCGGCAGTTCCTGCTCTTCTTGTGGTTCGCGGTAGGTATCCTGCTGATCTTCCACTACCTCGACGCCGCCGACCGCGACGTGCAGGCGGAACTCACTTATTCCCAGTTCCTGCAGGCGGTGGATGCCGAGCAGATCGAGTCGGTCACTCTGCGCGGCCAGTCGGTGGAGGGGCGCTTCAACGAGGAGGGCCGTGAGGCGCACGACGACGGTGAGGTCGAGACGTTCACGACCACGCGCCCCGACGTCGAGGGTGAGCGGCTGCTGGAGCGCCTGGAAAGTCACGGTATCGAGATCGTCGCCGAGCCGGTGGACCCGCCTTGGTGGCAGCGCGTGCTGATCGGGGCGCTGCCCTGGATCCTCATGCTCGGCCTGCTGTTCTGGTTCTGGAACCGCATGCAGCAGCGCATGATGTCGGGCGGTGGGCCGCTGGGCATGGGCAAGTCCCAGGCGCGTCAGATCACCAGCCAGCAGAGCCGGACGCGGCTCACCGACGTGGCCGGTTCCGAGAACGCCAAGCGCGAGGTCACCGAGGTGGTCGATTTCCTCAAGGAGCCGGAACGCTTCCGCGCCCTGGGGGCGAAGATTCCCCGTGGCGTGCTGATGATGGGACCGCCGGGCACCGGCAAGACGCTGATGGCCAAGGCGGTGGCCGGCGAGGCCGACGTGCCCTTCTTCAGCATCAGCGGCTCGGAATTCATCGAGATGTTCGTCGGGGTGGGCGCATCGCGGGTGCGCGACCTCTTCAAGCAGGCCAAGGAACAGGCGCCTGCGGTGGTGTTCATCGACGAGATCGATTCCATCGGCCGGGCCCGCGGTACCGGCATGGGCGGCGGTCACGACGAGCGCGAACAGACGCTGAACCAGATACTCGCCGAGATGGACGGCTTCGAGGAACACGAGTCGGTGGTGGTGCTGGCTGCCACCAACCGCCCCGACGTGCTCGACCCGGCGCTGCTGCGCCCGGGGCGCTTCGACCGCAAGGTGACGCTGGAGAACCCCCACCGCCAGGCTCGCCGCGACATCCTCGCCGTGCACACCCGCGACATGCCGCTGGCCGACGACGTCGACCTGATGCGCCTGGCCGAGATCACCACCGGCTTTTCCGGGGCGGATCTCGCCAACCTGGCCAACGAGGCGGCGCTGCTCGCCGGGCGGCGCGGCCAGCAGCAGGTCGACTGGGCGTGCTTCTCCGACGCGCGCGACCGGCTGCTGCTCGGCGAGGCCAAGGATGTGGGACTCTCCGAGCGCGAGCGTCACGTCGTCGCCTATCACGAATCGGGTCACGCCCTGCTCGCTTACCTGCTGCCCAATGCCGACCCCTTGGAGAAGGTCACCGTGCTGCCGCGCGGCCGTGCCCTCGGGGTGACCGCCCAGGTGCCCGACGAAGATCGCGTCAACTTCAGCGAGTCCTACCTGCGCGACCGCATCACCGTGATGTACGGCGGGCGGCTGGCCGAGTCGATCGTCTTCGGTGAGGTGTCGAGCGGCGCCGAGAACGATCTCGAACAGGCGACCAAGCTGGCGCGCAACATGGTGGGGCGCTGGGGCATGAACCGCCGTATCGGCCCGGTGATGGCCTCCCACAGTCAGGAGCACGTCTTCCTCGGCCGCGAGATGGCCCAGCCGCGGGACTACAGCGAGGCCCTGGCGGGCCTGGTCGACGAGGAGGTGCGCGAGCTGCTCTCCGGACTCGAGAGCCACGGACGAGCGCTGCTCGAGAAGCACCGCGAGGCGCTCGATGCGCTTGCCGAAGCTCTCGAATCGCGCGAGACCCTCGAGATCGAGGAGATCCGCGAGGTGCTCGAGGGCCATGTCTCGACGTCTCCCGCCTCGTCCTCGTGAGGTCACGGTGACGTTTCTCGCGCGCACCGCGGCAATGCTTGCCGGGGCTTCTACACTGGAGTGGTGGCCGGTTCGCGCCGGCCCACGCTCGCCGGGGCGCAAACGGCTGCCGCCGGGAGACGACGCATCACTCGCGCGAGGGAGGTATCGCCATGAACACGCTGAATGCAAGCCGTCTGGCCGTGGTGGCGGGGGCTCTTCTGTTCGCCATGCCCGCCATGGCAGAGATGGAGCGCCGGGAAGCCGCCGCCGACGCCGAGGTCTATTTCATTTCGCCGGAAGACGGAGCGACGCTGTCGAGCCCGGTGACGGTACGCATGGGGCTCGAGGGTATGGGGGTGGCGCCCGCGGGCACCCAGGCCGAGGGCACGGGCCATCACCACCTGCTGGTGGACACGACCCTGGACGAGGTCGACCTCGATGCGCCGCTGCCCGCGGACGACCATCACCGCCATTTCGGCGGCGGCCAGACGCAGGCCGACGTAGAGCTGGAACCCGGTGAGCACCGCCTGCAGCTGCTGTTCATGGACGAACGCCATGTGAGCTTCGATCCCCCGGTGGCCTCCGAGGCGATCACCATCACCGTCGAATAGGGCGCTGCCCCGGCTCATCCGACTTTGCCCCACGATCGAAGCCAGGCAAACTAGGCGCTTTGGTAGGGGTGACCAATCGCCAATCGATGGGGCTGGGGCATGGTACAGGGTGGTATCGGACCAGTGGTGCGCTGGCGGCGGGGACTTCGTGTCCTTGCGCTGCTGGTGTGCGGGCTGATGCTGTCCGGGTCGGCGGCGCTGGCCCGCGGCGAGGCGCCGATGAGCCTGCGGTTGCTGGAACATGCCGGTGCCTCTCCGCCCGTGACGGACCCCTCGGCCTTGCCGGGTCGTGCGCTGCCGGTCGATGAGCGCTACAGCCTGGGCATCGTCGGAGAGCCGGTCTGGCTGGCGATCACTCTGCCGGCGCTGGATGGCCCGCGGTTCCTGCACCTCGACAACCCGCTGCTGCACGACGTCGTTCTCTACCGCCACCGGCCGGATGGCGCGGCTGCCTGGCAGCCGGTGGCCAGGCATGTCATGCAGCCCCTGATCGGCGAGCCGCAGCCGGCCTGGCGGCCGATCTTCCCGGTGGAGACGCTCGGCACCTACCTGCTCAAGATCGATTCCACCCAGTCGCTGCGCTTCGGGCTGCACCTGCAGACCCCGGAAGTCCTGGAGCGGGATTGGCGCGCCTTCACGCTGGGGCAGGGGCTCTATCTGGGGCTGGTACTGGGGCTGGCGCTCTACAACAGCGTGCTGCTGCTCAGCCTGCGCGATTCCAGCTATTTCTGGTACCTCGGCTTCGTGCTGGGAATCGCCGGCTACTTCATCGGCCAGAAGGGCCTGCTGCACGAAGTGTGGCCGTCGCTGTCCATCGCCACCAACGAGGCACTGATGTTCACGGCCCTGGCGGTGGGCGCCACCAGTGCCTTGCAGTTCTGCCGTCGCTTCTTGCTGATGCCGCGCGAAGATCCGTTCTTGGGTCGCTGCCTGCGCGCCGTGGGCTGGTTCGCGGCGATCGGCATTGCCCTGGCCTGGACTCACCCCGGGCACCCGACGCTGATCTTTTTCTCGCTGTTCGGCACCGCCGTGATGGGGCTGTTCCTGGTGTCCGCCATCCGCGCACTGTGTCGCCGCTTCCGGCCGGCGCGCTGGCTGCTGCTGGCGTGGGGGGCGCTGGTGCTGGGAGCGGCGGTCTTCATCCTGGCCACCTACGGCTGGTTGCCGCATCACTTCCTGACCTATTACGGTTTCCAGCTCGGCTCGGCCATCGAGGTGACCTTGCTTTCGCTGGCGCTGGCTGACCGCATCAGCCTGCTGCGGCGCGAGCGCCAGAGCCTGCTCGACGAACAGGCCCGGCTGCACGGCATGAGCTACACCGATGGGCTCACCGGCCTCAGCAATCGCCGCTACCTGGATGAGTATCTGGCGGTCGCGGCCAAGGCGGCGGTGACCGATGGCAAGCCGCTCAGTCTGGTGATGCTCGATCTCGACCGGTTCAAGGCCTTCAACGACCGCTGGGGGCATCTGGAAGGCGACCGCGCCCTGCAGCACCTGGCAAAGGTGATGCGCGATGCGGTGCGCGACGAGGATACGGTGTGCCGCTACGGGGGCGAGGAGTTCGTGCTGGTCCTGCCGGGGCGCGACGCCGCGCAGGCACTGGATATCGCCGAACGGCTGCGCCTCGAGCTGGCCAGTCGCCCGCTGCGCCTGGAGAGCGGCGACGACGTGATCCTGACCGCGACGCTGGGCGTGGCCAGCCACGTGCCTGGGGAGAGCACCGCGTCGCTGCTCGATCGCGCCGACCAGGCGCTGTATCGCGGCAAGCGAGCGGGGCGCAACCGCGTCGTGCTGGAGCGCGCCGATCCAGGGAACGAGTACGATATCGTCGCGAACGATCGTGCTGCCCGGTCTACGCTGAGATAGGCTCGGCCAGGGTCGCCGAGCACGGCCATCGCCCGATACACTGACGAGCGCATCGCCCTTTCGGGCACCGACAAGGAAGCGTCCATGCCACGTCGTCCCCCCTCTTCCTACCTGCTGGCTGCCGCGCTGCTGGTTGGGCTGCTGCTATGGCTCGCCTTCGGCGATCTGCAGCGCTTCCAGAGCGCCCCGCCGCCGGCCGACAGCGAGCATTCGGCTCCCACGCGAGTGGAGTATCGTGACAGCCGGGCCGAGACCTACACGCCGCAGTTGGTGGCCCAGGGCCAGCTCGAGCCGGTTCGCGAGCTCGAACTGCGCACCCGTCGGGCAGGGCGCGTGGCCGAGCTGCCGGTGGCGCTGGGAGAGCGAGTGGACGCAGGAGAGGTGCTGCTGCGTCTGGCGCCGGACGCCCTCGAGGCGCAGCTGGCGCGGGCCGAAGACGAGCTCGCCCGGGCCCGCGCCGAACTGGCCGGTGCCGAGGAGTTGCAGCGTCGCGAACTGAGCTCGCGGCTCGAACTGCTGCGGTTGCAGGCCGGGGTCAGTGCGGCGGCGGCCGAGGTGGCCGAGCTGCGCGAGGCGCTCGATCAGACGCGCCCGCAGGCGCCCTTTGCCGGCGTGCTCGACCGCCTCGACGTCGAGCGCGGCGAGGTGTTGCAGGTGGGCGAGACCTTCGGGCGGCTGGTGGACGACCGGCAACTGACGGCGAGCGCCTGGGTGGCCCAGCGCGAGGTGCTGGGCCTCGAGCCGGGGCTGGCGGTGGAAGCGCAGCTGCTCGACGGTTCGCGGCTGAGCGGCGAGCTGACGCATGTATCGCGTCGGGCCGATCCGACCACGCGAACCTTCTACCTCGAGGCGACCCTGGACAACGCCGAGCGGCGACGCCTGGCCGGCGGCAGTGCCACCTTGTCGATCACCCGCGAGGCGCGTCGGGTGCATACCCTGTCGTCGGCCCTGCTGGTGCTCGACGATGCCGGGCAGCTCGCCGTGAAGCATCTCGATGGCGACCGCGTGGCGGTTTCGCCCGTCACCCTGGTGGATGCCGATACCGATACGGCGCGCGTCGCCGGGCTGCCCGAGCGGGTACGCCTGATCACCCTGGGTGGCGGCTTCGTCGCGGCGGGCGAACGGGTCGAGGCCGTGGCCGCCGAGAGCGTGGCCGACGGCGGTGAAGGAGCGAATTGAGCATGCGCACCCTGATCGAGGCCGCGCTGGATCGCTCGCGTACCACGCTGCTGCTGATGATGGCGCTGCTGATCGCCGGCATTGCTGCCTGGCAGGTGGTCCCCAAGGAGGCCAATCCCGACGTTCCCATCCCCATGATCTACGTGTCGCTGGCGTTGGAAGGCGTGAGCCCCGAGGATGGCGAGCGGCTGCTGGTGCGTCCCATGGAGCAGGAGCTGCGCACCATCGAGGGAGTGCGCAAGATGACCTCCCAGTCCAGCCAGGGCCACGCCTCGGTGACCCTGGAGTTCGATGCCGGCTTCGATGCGCGCCAGGCGCTCGCCGATGTGCGCGAGAAGGTCGACATCGCCAATGCCGAACTGCCCGAGGAGGCCGAGGAGCCTCGGGTGATAGAGGTCAACGTGGGACTCTTTCCGGTGCTGTCGCTGGGGCTCTCCGGCCCGCTGGAGGAAGCCGAGCGTCTGGCCGTGGCGCGCCGCCTCCAGGATGCCATCGAAAGCATCCCCGAGGTGCTGGAGGTGGAGATCGGCGGCGAGCGCGAGGAACTGCTCGAAGTGGTGGTCGACCCCGTCGTGCTGGAGAGCTACGGCGTCGATTTCGCAGAGCTTTTCGACCTGGTGACGCGCAACAACCGCCTGGTGGCGGCGGGTAGCCTGGATACCGGCGCCGGCCGCGCGCCGGTCAAGGTGCCGGGGGTGATCGAGTCGCTCACCGACGTGTTCGACATGCCGGTCAAGGTCGACGGCGACCGCGTGGTCACCTTCGGCGACGTGGGCTGGATCCGCCCGACCTTCAAGGATCCCGAGGGCTTCGCGCGCATCGATGGCGATCCCGCTCTGGTGCTGGAGATTTCCAAACGTGCCGGCGCCAACCTGATCGCCACCGTGGAGGGCGTGCGCGACGTCCTCGAAGCGGCCGGCGAGCGGCTGCCCGAGGGGCTCGACGTGACCACCATCATGGATCAGTCCGACATGGTGGAACAGATGCTCTCCGAACTGCTCAACAACGTGATCGCTGCCGTGGTGCTGGTGCTGGTGGTGATTCTCGCGGCGATGGGCGTGCGTGCCGCGCTCATGGTGGGGCTGACCATTCCCGGTGCCTTTCTCACCGGCATCCTGCTGATCTGGGCCATCGGTTATACCCTGAACATCGTGGTGCTCTTCGCGCTGATCCTGGTCGCCGGGCTGCTGGTGGACGGGGCCATCGTGGTCAGCGAACTGGCCGACCGCCACCTGCGCGAAGGTCAGGCACCGCGCTTGGCCTGGATCAACGCCGCCCACCGCATGAGTTGGCCGGTGATCGCCTCCACCGCCACCACGCTGGCGGTGTTCGTGCCGTTGCTGTTCTGGCCGGGGGTGGTGGGCGAATTCATGAAGTATCTGCCGGCCACGGTGATTCTCTGCCTGCTCGCCTCACTGGCCATGGCGCTGATCTTCCTGCCGACGCTGGGCGGGCTGCTCACCCGGCGCGTGGCGGAGCCGGTCAGTTCCCAAGCGCTGATCACCGGCGGCGGGCGTCTGTACCGGTCGCTGCTTGCGCGATTGCTGAACCACCCGTGGCTGACGCTCATGCTGTCATTGCTGCTGATGGCGGTGATCTACACCGGCTATGCGCGCTTCAACCACGGCGTGGAGTTCTTTCCCGAGGTCGAGCCGGAAACGGCCCAGGTGCTGGTGCGCGCTCGTGGCGACTTCTCGGCGGTCGAGAAGGATGCCGTGGTGCGGCGGGTGGAGTCGCGGCTGGCCGGGATGAGCGAAGTCGAGGCGCTCTACGCGCGCTCCTACGCCACGCCCAACGAACAGCTCGGCAACGATGTCATCGGCACCGTGCAGTTCCAGCTCATCGACTGGCAGCGGCGCCGTCCGGCAAACCGGATCATGGAGGAGATGGCGGAGCGCACGGCGGACCTGCCGGGGGTGGTACTGGAGTTTCGCGAACAGGAGATGGGCCCGGGGCCGGGCAAGCCGATCCAGCTCGAGGTGAGCGGCGAGGACGAGGCCCGGATCCTGGCCGCCGTCGATGCCCTGCGCGCCGAGATGGAGCGACTCGGGGGCTTTCGCGATATCGAGGACAACCGCAGTCTGCCCGGCGTGGAGTGGCGGCTCAACGTCGACCGCGAGGCGGCGGCGCGCATGGGGGCCGACGTGGCGGCGGTGGGCAATGCCGTGCAGCTGGTCACCACCGGGCTGCAGGTGGCGAGCTATCGACCGGAGCGTGCCCGCGACGAGGTGGACATCCGCGTGCGCCTGCCCGAACGGTGGCGCTCGTTGGACCAGTTGGGCCGGCTGACCCTCAACACCGCACGTGGCCAGGTGCCGATCGGACATTTCGCCGAACTCGAGCCGGCGCCCAAGGTGGGTACCCTGCAGCGCATCGATGGGCGCCGTGCCATCACGCTATCGGCCGATGTCGCTACGGGCTACCAGGCTGGAGAGCGGCTCACGGCACTGCTCGAGGCCGCGGGGTCGGCACCCGAGGGCGTCACGGTCGGGGTGGCCGGCGAGCAGGAAGAGCAGCAGGAGGCCGCAAACTTCCTGATGACGGCCTTCCTCGTCGCCGTCGGGCTGATGGCCCTGATACTGGTGACCCAGTTCAACAGCCTCTATCAGGCGGCGCTGGTGCTTTCGGCCATCGTCCTCTCAACGGCAGGGGTGCTGTTGGGGCTGCTGCTCAACGGCCAGCCCTTCGGCATCGTCATGGTGGGCATGGGCATCATCGCCCTGGCGGGGATCGTGGTGAACAACAACATCGTGTTGATCGATACCTACAACCAGCTTCGCGACGAGGGGCTTCCCCCACGCGAAGCGGCGCTGGAAGCCGGCGGGCTGCGCCTGCGCCCGGTGCTGCTCACCGCCGTGACCACGGTGCTGGGCTTGATGCCGATGGTGTTCGGCGTCAACGTCAACCTGCTCGAGCCCAGCCTGGGCTTCGGTGCGCCGTCCACCCAGTGGTGGACGCAGCTCTCCAGCGCCATCGCCGGCGGGCTGACCTTCGCCACCGGCCTGACGCTGCTGCTCACCCCCTGCCTGCTGGTGCTGCGGATCGGGCGCGCCCGCTGAACCGTCCTTATTCGGCGGACTCGGGCAGCTCGGCGTTGTGGAAGACGCGCTGCACGTCGTCGAGGTCTTCGAGAGAGTCGATCAGTTTCTCGAACAGCGCCACGTCGTCGCCCTCGACCGGGGTCACGGTCTGCGGCACGAACTGGATTTCGTCGACCTCGAACTCGAGCTCGCCGAAGGCATCCAGCAGCGCCTGCTTGGCCTTGGCATACTCGGTGTGCGGAGCGAAGACGGTGATGCGGCCATCCTCGTTCTCGATGTCGGTGACGTCGACGTCGCTCTCCATCAACGCTTCCAGCGCGGTTTCTTCATCCTCGCCGGGGTAGGCGAGGATGGCGCAGTGGTCGAAGAGGTGACTGACGCTGCCCGGCGTGCCGAGCTTGCTCTTGGCCTTGTTGAAACAGGCGCGGACGTCGCCGAAGGTACGGTTGGGGTTGTCGGTCAGGCAGTCGACGATGACCATGCAACTGCCCGGCCCGAATCCCTCGTAGCGCGCTGGCGAGAAGTCTTCGCCGCCCACGCCGTTGGCCTTGTCGATGGCCTTGTCGATCACGTGGCTCGGCACCTGATCCTTCTTGGCGCGTTCGATCAGCCCGCGCAGCGCCAGGTTACCGGCGGGGTCGGTGCCGCCCTGCTTGGCGCAGACGTAGATCTCGCGACCGTACTTGCTGTACACCTTGGTCTTGGCGGCGGCCGTCTTGGCCATGGATTCCTTGCGGTTCTGGAAGGCCCTGCCCATTGCATTGTCCTGTGGCGTCGATACACGAGGCGGATTCTACGAAACCGGACGGGGAGCGAACAGGACTATTTCGTGCCGTGGCCGATCACCGCCATGACTACACTGCCGTTAGTCACTCACTTGCCTGGAGGCGCCATGGATCACCATGCCTACCGCCACGTCCTCGCCGACCGTCTCGCCGGTAGCGAGCTGCCGTTCCCGCCTGCCGAGTTCGCCATGCGCCGCGAGCGGGTACGCCGGTCCATGGGCACGGCGGGGCTCGAGGCGCTGCTGCTCACCGACCCGGCGGACATCTTCTACCTGACCGGCTACCACACCTTCGAGGTCTCGGTGTACACCGCCCTGGTCGTCACCGCCGACCGGCTGGTGCTGCAGGTGCCTTCCATCGAGACGGGGCCGGCGGTGGTTACCGCTACGGTGGACGAGATCATCGGCTATCGCTGGGAGGGCATCGAGGAGGTGATCGACCCGCTGGCCGAGGCGCTCGCGCCCTATCGCACCATCGGCGTCGATCTCTACGGCGCCGGGCTGCGCTTCGGGGTGATCCGCGAACTGCAGGCGCGTCTCGGCGCCGGGCGTTTCCGCGACGATGGCGGCGAGCTGCTGGATGGCATCCGCATCGTCAAGACGCCGGCCGAGCTCGACTGCCTGCGCGAAAGCGCACGCCTCACCGCGGTGGGGCTCGATGCCGCCGTGGCGGCGATCCGCCCCGGCATCACCGACAACGAGGTGGCCGCGGAGGGCGCCCGGGCCCTGCTGGCGGCAGGCAGCGAGTTCATGAGCCTGCAGCCCATCGTCACCACCGGGGCGCGCATCGGCACCATCCACGTCAACCACAAGCGCACCCTGATCGGCGAGGACGAGCCGGTGTTCCTGGAGTTCGGTTCGGCCTTCCAACGCTACACGGCACCCATGATGCGCACCGCCGTGGCCGGCCGGGCGAGTGCCGAGATGCAAGGGGTGCGCGATCTGTGTC
Organism: Billgrantia gudaonensis; assembly: GCF_900100195.1. Lineage (GTDB taxonomy): Bacteria > Pseudomonadota > Gammaproteobacteria > Pseudomonadales > Halomonadaceae > Halomonas > Halomonas gudaonensis. The sequence continues at coordinate 135,791 of NZ_FNES01000003.1, read as the reverse complement.
GTTCTCTCTTCGATACCCTGTGCGAGCAGATGCGCCCCGGCAATACCTTCGATGCCGCCGCCCGCGCCGCCGAAGCGGTGCTCGCGCCGCAGGCCGAGGAGCTGTTCTTCTCCGGCGTGTTCGGCTATGCGGTGGGGGCGCAGTTCCCGCCCAGTTGGGTGGAGGGTAGCGGCTTCATCGCCCGCGGGCAGGCGCGCGAGTTCGAAGAGAACATGGTCTTCCATCTGCCGCTGTGTCTGCGCCGGCCGGGCGAATGGGGTATCGGGCTTAGCGATACCGTACGCGTCACGCCAGGTGGCGGCGAAGCGCTGACCGACAACGACTGGCAACTGCATGAAATGGCGTGACATGGCTTAGGGTCGCCAGGAATGTCAGGATGGCTCGGTTCATCCAGCGACGATTGCACGGAGGAGATTCCATGAAGGTCGTGACCCTGAAGGCCCCAGGCGGCCTCGACAAGCTGCAGGTGCAGGAGACCGAAGCGCCGGGTGAGCCCGGCCCCGGCGAGCTGCGCGTGCGCCTGCACGCCAGTTCGCTCAACTTCCACGACTACGGCGTAGTGGCGGGGATGATACCCGTCGAGGATGGGCGCATTCCCATGTCCGATGGGGCCGGCGTGGTCGAGGCCGTGGGCGAGGGCGTCGAGGAGTTCGCCGTGGGCGATGCCGTGGTCTCCACCTTCTTTCCGCCCTGGCTGGAGGGGCCGGCACGGCTCGGCAACTTCGCCACCACCCCGGGCGACGGTGTCGACGGCTACGCTCGCGAACGGGTCGTGCGCCCGGCACACTGGTTCACCCGCCAACCCGCCGGCTATTCCCATATCGAGTCGGCCACGCTGACCACGGCGGGGCTGACCGCCTGGCGGGCGCTGGTGGTGGACGGCGGCCTCAAGGCCGGCGATACGGTACTGGTGCTGGGCACCGGCGGGGTATCGATCTTCGCCCTGCAGTTCGCGCGGCTGATGGGGGCGCGGGTGATCGCCACTTCCTCGTCGGATGACAAGCTGGACCGGCTGCGCAAGATGGGTGCCGAGCACACCATCAACTATCGCGACGACCCCCGGTGGGGCAAGACGGTGAAGTCGTTGACCGGCGGCGAGGGCGTCGACCACGTGGTCGAGGTGGGTGGCCCTGGCACTCTGCCGGAATCCATCGATGCGGTACGCATCGGCGGGCACATTTCGCTGATCGGCGTGCTCACCGGTCGCGAGGGAGAGATTCCCACGGCCAAGCTGATGGCCAAGCAGGCGCGCCTGCAGGGGTTGATCGTCGGCAGCCGTCGCCACCAGCTGGAGATGATTCGCGCCATCGAGGCGGATGGCATGAAGCCGGTGATCGATTCGACCTTCGGGCTCGAGGAGATTGCCGAGGCCTTTCGTCACCAGGAATCCGGACGGCACTTCGGCAAGATCTGTCTGACCTGGTAATCCCGTCCGCTTCCCCGGCCGCGGTGCCGGGGCGTTCCGCGGGAGCGTCGGCGTCATCCCGCGGACCTTCCCTGACTCCGGGTGCGCTGGCGGGCCGTTGCCGGCGCATGGATAGTGCGACATCGCCTGCCACTTTCTGCTATTTTGCTCGCCTCCTTTTCCCTCGGCGCCCGTCTCTTGGCAACCCGCCTCGGCTCGCTGGCCCGCCCGGGCAATCGCCTCAATTCCTTACAGGTTCATTTTCGTGTCCGAATCACCTCACGCCGGGGCCTTCGTCTCGTTGCCGCTGGCGCCGGAACTGCTGGCCAATCTCGATTCGCTCGGCTTCCACGCCATGACGCCGATCCAGGCCCAGAGCCTGCCGCCGATGCTGGCGGGCCGAGACGTGCTGGCCCGAGCGAAGACCGGCTCGGGCAAGACCGCGGCCTTCGGGCTGGGAATGCTGTCGCGTCTCGCCGTCACGCGCTTCCGCGTTCAGGGTCTGGTGCTCTGCCCCACGCGAGAGTTGGCCGATCAGGTGGCCGGCGAGATCCGTCGGCTGGCGCGCAGCCTGCCCAACGTCAAGGTGCTGACCCTGTGCGGTGGGGCTCCCTTGGGGCCGCAGCTCGCCTCGCTGGCCCATGGTGCGCATGTGGTGGTGGGAACCCCGGGGCGGGTGGAGGAGCACCTGCGCAAGGGCCGGCTCGACCTGTCGTCGCTCGATACCCTGGTGCTCGATGAAGCCGACCGCATGCTCGGCATGGGCTTTCAGGCCGCGATGGAGGCGATCGTCGCCGAGACCCCGCCCAGCCGTCGGACCTGGCTGTTCAGCGCGACCTATACCGATGCCATCCGACCCATTGCCGAGCGGATGATGCAGGACCCGGCCGAAGTGGCGGTGGCCGAGACCCATGACGAGACCACCATTCGCCAGCGCGTCTACCGCGTGGCGGACGAAACGCAGCGGTTCATCGCGCTGCGCCTGTTGTTGCTGCACCATCGGCCGCGTTCCAGCGTGGTGTTCTGCAATACCCGGCGCGAGACCCGAGAGGTCGCCGCCGCCCTCTGCGAAGCGGGCTTCAGTGCCTTGGCACTGCACGGCGACCTGGAGCAGCGCGACCGCGACCGGACCCTGGTACTGTTCGCCAACCGCAGTGCCTCCATCCTGGTAGCGACCGACGTGGCGGCGCGTGGGCTGGACATCGAGGCGCTGGACGCCGTGTTCAACTACCGAATCGCCCGTGACCTCGAGGTGCACGTGCATCGCATCGGGCGTACCGGACGTGCCGGCAGCTCGGGCATGGCTTGCACCCTGGTCGCCGAGCAGGAGACCTATCGGCTCGAGCGGTTGGCCGAGTTCCTCGGCGAGCCCCTCGAGGAGGCGCCATTGCCGGCGCACGACGTGCTGGCACGAGCGCCCTTCGAACCGGACATGACGACGCTGCAGCTCGACGGCGGCAAGAAGCAGAAGGTTCGCCCCGGCGACATTCTCGGTGCCCTGACCGGCGATGGCGGCATCGACGGTGCCCGGGTCGGCAAGATCAAGGTGTTGGAGCGCAGTGCCTACGTGGCCGTCGATCGCGAGGTGGCCAAGACGGCGCTCGCCCAGCTCGAAACGGGCAAACTCAAGGGGCGCTCGTTTCGCGCCCGGCGCATCAGCCGCTGATTGGCTGTGCAGGGAAACGGAAAGGGGGAAAGGTGAAGGTACCCAAGCGATTGCAGCCGCTACTCGATGACGGCCTGATCGACCAGGTCGAGGCCCAGTTGATGAGCGGCAAGGAAGCGCAGGTCTATGTGGTGCGTTCGGGCGACGAGCTGCGCTGCGCCAAGGTCTTCAAGGAGGCGAAGCAGCGTAGCTTCAAGCAGGCGGTGCAGTACCAGGAGGGGCGCCGCGAGCGCAACAGCCGCCGCTCACGGGCCATGGCCAAGAAGACCCGCTACGGTCAGAAGGAGCAGGAGCAGGCCTGGCTCAACGCCGAGGTCGATGCCCTTTACCGGCTGGCGGCGGCGGATGTGCGGGTGCCGCAGCCCTACGGATTCATCGACGGTGTGCTGCTGATGGAGATGATCAGCGATGCCGAGGGCCTGACCGCACCGCGCCTGGACGACGTCACCCTGAGCGTCGAGGAGGCTCGTGAGTACTACGAAAAGATCGTTCGCGACGTGGTGAAGATGCTGTGCGCGGGCCTGATCCATGGCGACCTTTCCGAGTTCAACGTGCTGCTGGCCGCCGACGGACCGGTGATCATCGATCTGCCCCAAGCGGTGGACGCTGCCGGCAACAACAGTGCCGAGATGATGTTCGAGCGCGACGTGGACAACATGCGCCGCTACTTCGGTCGTTTTGCCCCCGAGCTGTTGGCCACCGATTACGGCAAGGAGATCTGGGCGTTATACGAGGCCGGTGAGCTGCACCCGGAAAGTCAGCTGACCGGTTGCTTCGAGCACGATACCAGCACCGTGGACGTGGACGAGCTGATGACCGTGATCGACGACGTACGCGAGGAAGAGGCCTATCGTCAGGGAGCCCGTGACCGCGGCGATGAGCCCGGCGTAGAAGAGGCTGCCGAGGAGTGGCAGGAGTCACAGCGGGAGCGTTGAGCCCGGCGGCTATGCCGTCAAGCGGCTCGTTTGGGAAGAGTGTCGGTTTGCCTGCCACACGGTGATGTCTCCATACAGCCGTTGGTGGAGCGTCTGGCCCAGTGACACGGCCCGGGGCGCCTACAGCCGCCAGTTTTCGGGGTGCCCCGCCTTCAGCATGCCCTGCTCGTCCCAGTCGTCCCAACCGGCGAAGGGAATCGGCGCCTCAGTGTCGAGACCTTCCAGCCGTCGTGCCCAGGCGGTCTTCTCCTCTTCCAGGCGTTGGCGAAACGCCGTTTCCGCCTCGTAGCTGAGCCCGCCGCCCTGCACGCCGTAGCTGATCTGCGGCGGCAACACCTTCACGCCGAGGTAGTAGAGCGAATAGTGGATCGGCCATAGCAGCGCCACGATATGGCCGCTGCGCCCGTGCCGAGTGAAGGTCGACGCCGGCGCGCCGGCGGTCACCGAGAGCATCGCCCGCTTGTCGGGAAACCGCCCGCAGTCGTAACGCATCCGGCCTGAATAGAGCCCGCCGTAGACGAACACCCGGTCGAACCACCCCTTGAGCATGGCCGGCTGGGCGTGCCACCACAGCGGGAACTGCAGGATCACCAGATCGGCGCGCTCCAGCCGCTCGATCTCGCGCTGCACGTCGTCGGGCAGGGCAGCGCTCTCGAAGGCGTGTCGCTGCTCGGTGAGCGGAAAGAAAGTGTCGGGCTCGATCCGCTCGGCATAGTGCGCCGGCCCCTCCACCGGGTCGAAGTTCTCGGCATAGAGGTCCGAGACTTCGACGCCATGGCCCTGACGCTGCAGGGTGTCGATGGCGACGTCCTTGAGGGCGCCGTTGAAGGAGTGCGGCTCGGGGTGGCAGAACACGATCAGGACATGCATGGGGAGTCTCCGGTAGGGACGTGTACGGTGCATGTCTTCACGCTATTCTGTGCATGAAAGAATCGAAATTCCTCAATATCGATAACGAGCCTTGCATGAATGAACAGGCACTGCACTGGGACGACCTGCGCGTGGTGCAGGCCATCGCCGAGGCGGGCTCGCTATCGGGGGCCGGACGACGGCTGGTTGCCAGCCATGCCACGGTGTTCCGCCGGCTGAACGCCATCGAACGGCGCCTGGGCGTGGCCCTGTTCGAACGTTCCCGCATGGGTTACTCGCCCACACCGGCGGGAGAGGATCTGGCGGCAACGGCAGCCCGAGTGGCGGTCGAGGTGCTGGGCGCCGAGCGTCGCGTGGCGGGACGAGACCTGCGACTTTCCGGCAGCATCCGCGTGACCACCACCGATACGCTGCTGATGGGGCTGCTGTCGCCGATCTTCGCCGACTTCCAGCGCGCCCATCCCGATATCAGCCTCGAGGTGGCGATCTCCAACCAGCTGTTCAACCTCTCCCAGCGCGACGCCGACGTGGCGGTGCGGCCCTCTGCATCGCCGCCCGAGCATCTCGTAGGGCGTCCGGTCGGGCGCATCGCCCAGGCGGTCTATGCCCGTGCCGATATGGCTGCCGATGCCTGGATAGGGCCGGATCGCCACCTGGGCTATGCGGCGCTCGACGCCTGGATGGAGGCCAACGGAACCGACGCCAGCTGCCGTTATCGCGTCGACACCATGCTCGGCATGTTGATGGCAGCGCGCGATGGCCTGGGCCGAGCCGTGCTGCCCTGTTACCTCGCCGACGCCGAACCGGCGCTGATGCGTGTCGGCGAACCGATTGCCGAACTGACGACCGAGCTGTGGCTGCTGACCCATCCCGACCTTCGGCGGGTGGCACGCATTCGTGCCTTCATGGCCTGCATCGCCCAGGCGCTGGCCGATAGCGACCGACTGGATGACAGGTGAGCGTGGCTATACTGGAGAGGCGGACCGTTCTGGCTCGACGATTCGCCAACTGCAGGAGCCGCCGATCAAGGGGTTCCCTGGCTCGTTGCCGGCTCGAGCAAGCGGGCGCCGCAGCCCTGGTCGCCCAGTTCGTCCCCGGGGTTGCGCAGCGGGCACTCCGCGAGCGATAGACAACCGCAGCCGATGCAGTGGTCGAGCTGGTCGCGCAGTTGGGTGAGGCAACGGATGCGCTCGTCCAGGGTCTCCCGCCAGCCTGCCGAGAGGCGTCGCCAGTCGTCGGCATTGGGGGCGCGATGCTCGGGGAGGGTGGCGAAGGCCTCATGGATTTCGTCCAGCGAGATGCCGGTGCGTTGGGCGACCTTGATGATCGCCAGGCGGCGCAACACCTCGCGGGAGAAGCGGCGCTGGTTGCCGGCGTTGCGGCGGCTCGCGATCAGCCCCTTGGCCTCGTAGAAGTGGATGGCCGATACCGCCAGGCCGCTGCGCTGGGCGACCTCGCCGACACTGAGTTCACGCTGAAGTGAAACGGACATCTCGCTCTCCTTGACCTCGACTTAACTTGAGGTTTTAACCTGCCAGTCGATATCGGGCAAGTGGTGCCCGCAACCCTGAACGCAATCGGACTGCTGCCATGTTTCGCTACTTCGAAAACCTGGTGAACCCCTATCCGGCGGACCAACGCGGAACGCCGCCCAAGGGCCTGTTCGCCTTCATCCTGCACTTCTCGCGACCGGTGCTGCCGCTGTTGATCGTCATGTCGCTGCTCACCGGCCTGGTTTCCGCTGCCGAGGTGGTCTTCTTCGGCTACATGGGCGAACTGGTGGACTGGTTGGGTGCTGCCGAACGCGAGGGCTTCCTCGCCGAATACGGCTGGCGCCTGGCCGGCCTGGCCGCACTGGTGGTGATCGGCCTGCCGCTGGTGACTCTGCTGCAGTCGCTGGTGACGCACCAGAGCATCTTCGGCAACTATCCGATGATCGGTCGTTGGTTGTCGCACCGCCACATGCTGGGCCAGAGCCTGGCCTTCTATCAGGACGAGTTCGCGGGAAGGGTCTCCCAGAAGGTGATGCAGACGGCGCTGGCGATCCGCGAGACGGTGATGAAGCTGATGGACCTGCTGGTCTACGTGTTCGTCTACTTCGCCGGGGCCATGCTGCTGATGGGCCAGGCCGAGCCCTGGCTGATGCTGCCGCTGGTGGTATGGCTCGTGGGCTACGTGGCGATCATGCGGTATTTCGTGCCGCGCCTGCGAGCGGTGTCCATGGCTCAGGCCGATGCCCGGGCGGTGATGACCGGGCGCATCGTCGACAGCTACAGCAACATCCAGACCATCAAGCTGTTCGCCGACACCCGTCGCGAACAGGCCTACGCCCGCGATGCCATGGAGGGCTTCATGTCCACCGTGCACCGCCAGATGCGCCTGGCCACCGGCCTTACCGTGAGCCTGACCCTGCTCAATTCGCTGCTGCTGGCCGGCATAGCGGCCATGGCCATCGGCGCCTGGTATCTGGAGGCGGTGTCGCTGGGCGTCATCGCCGTGGCCATCGCCCTGGTGATGCGCATTCGCTTCATGTCCAACTGGATTCTCTGGGAAGTGGCCGGGCTGTTCGAGAACATCGGCACGGTGCAGGACGGCATCAACACCATCGCCCGGGAGCCGGCGGTCAAGGATGCCCCCGATGCCACGGCACTGACGGTACCGCATGGCGAGATCCGTTTCGAGGCGCTGCGCTTCGGCTACGAGCGCCCCGACGGCGAGGCGAACCGCGTCTTCGACGGCCTGGATCTGACCATCGCACCCGGCGAGAAGGTGGGGCTGATCGGCCGCTCCGGGGCCGGCAAGTCGACGCTCGCCAACCTGCTGCTGCGTTTCTACGACCTGGAAGGCGGGCGCATCCTGATCGACGGACAGGACGTCGCCGACGTGACCCAGGAGTCGCTGCGCCGCCATATCGGCATGGTCACCCAGGACACCTCGCTGCTGCACCGCTCGGTGCGCGACAACATCCGTTATGGCAGTCCCGAGGCCAGTGAGGAGCAGATCCGAGAAGCGGTGCGCCGGGCTCATGCCGATGCGTTCATCGACGACCTGGTGGACCTCCAGGGCCGCCGCGGCCTGGACGCCCACGTGGGCGAGCGCGGGGTGAAACTTTCCGGCGGCCAGCGCCAGCGCATCGCCATCGCCCGGGTGCTGCTCAAGAATGCCCCCATCCTGGTGCTCGACGAGGCCACCTCGGCGCTCGACTCCGAAGTGGAGGCGGCGATACAGGAACAGCTCTACGCGCTGATGGAGGGCAAGACGGTGATCGCCATCGCCCACCGGCTCTCCACCATCGCCATGCTCGACCGCCTGGTGGTGATCGACGAGGGGCGCATCGTCGAGAGCGGCTCCCACCATGAACTGCTGGCTCGCGACGGCCTCTATGCCGCCCTGTGGCGCCGCCAGTCCGGCGGTTTCATCGGCGTGGATGTCGATGGCGAGACGGTCGCGAGCGAGGCGGCCACCTAGGGCTGTCAGGCGGGGGCGTCCAGGGGTTCGTGGGTGGCCGCCCGTGGCTGGGTCGGGGGCCAGGCGTCGGGCGACGACAGGCTCTCGAGACGGACGCGCTCCACCACGAAGTCGACGAAGGTGCGCACCTTGGGGGGGACGAGCGTGCCGACCGGAAAAACGGCGTGCAGTTCCACTTCCGGTCCCTCCCACCCCTCGAGGACGCGGCGCAATCGCTGCTCCTCGGGCCCCAGGCAGGCGACGATCTCGCTGGCCAGCATCAGCCCCGAGCCATCGATCAGCAGTCCGCGTAGCACGAAGGGGTCGTTGGCGATGGCGATCGGGTCGATCTCGACCTCCTGGCGTTGGGCACCGTTGCGCAGCGTCCAGACGTGATGCTGGCCGCGTCGATCGGTGTGTTTGGCCAGGGTCGGGAGATGAGCCAGGTCGGCCGGCTCCCGAGGCTCGCCATGACGCGCGATGTAGCCCTCGCTGGCGTAGACGAAGGAGCGGTAGCGAGCCAGGGGGCGTGCCACCAGCGTGGAATCGGGCAGGGGGCCGACTCTGAGCGCCACGTCGATCTGCTGTGCGACCAGATCGAGGCGCTCGTTGGAGAGCACCAGATCGATTTTTACCTCGGGGTAGAGTTCGCGAAAGTCCCGCACCAGCGCCGCGGTGAATTCGGTGCACATGGTGAAAGGGGCGGTGATCCGCAGCCAGCCACGCGGGGTGTCCTCGAGCCGCTGGACGGCGCTCTCCGCCTCGCGAATGTCGTGAGCGATGCGGTTGCAGTAATCGAAGTAGACGGAACCGGCCTCGGTCAGGCTGAGGCGAAGCGTCGTACGATGCAGCAGCCGAGAACCCAGTCGCCGTTCGAGTGCCTGCACCTTGCGACTGACGGTGGTCTTGGAGAGACGCAGCTGCTTGGCTGCGGCGATGAAACTGCCCTGCTCCACGACTTTGGCGAAGATCAGAGCGTCATTGAGATCCTGCAGCATGTCTGTGTCCTGCAGCGTCAGGGGAGTGTCGAGTCCAGACGAGAACGGCTGCATGAAGACTGTCCCGCCATTGGGACAGTATTTCCCTGTCGAGCGGACTAATCAAATGCGCGCCCACTGACTAAGGTGCCATTCGGGAACGTTTGCCGATGTCGAATCACGACGCCACCGAACGACATGAAGGATGTCGGGCAAGGGCCGATTCCGGTCGCAAGCCAAGTCAATCGAGAACGATGTCTGCCGGGTGCCGTACCGATACGACAAACGGCGATGGAGCCTTATGGGAGAGGGAAGCGATGAACGTCCACGAGATGTTCGTGAATGCAGGGAGTCGACGATGCTTCATGGTCACCGCCATGGTCGCCGGACTCCTGGTCGTGACGGGTTGCGACAGCCTGGCGGATGATGCGCAGGAAGAAGGCGCTCAGCAAAGTCCGCCGCCCGAGGTCAGCGTGGCCCAGGTGCTGGTCGAAGACATCGAGCTGTGGGATGCCTTCACCGGCCGCATCGAGGCGGTGGAGACGGTGGATCTACGCCCGCGCGTCTCGGGTTACATCGAGAGCGTCAACTATACCGAGGGCCAGGAGGTCGAGAAGGGGGACGTGCTGTTCACGATCGATCCGCGTCTCTATCGTGCTGAACTCGACCGTGCCGAGGCCGAGCTTCAAAGGGCCCGTGCGCACGCCGAGTTGGCGCGCAGCGAGGCTGCCAGGGCCGAGGCACTGGCCCAGAGCCGTTCGATTTCCCGCGAGGTGCTGGACCAGCGTCGGGCGGCGGCGGCCACCAGCGCAGCCGATATCCTCGCCGCACAAGCCAGCGCCGAGACGGCCAGGCTCAACATGGCGTTCACCGAGGTGCGCGCCCCCATTGCCGGACGGGCCGGCAGGGCGCTGGTCACCCCGGGCAACCTGGTGTCCGACGCCACCCCGCTGACTCGCATCGTCGCCCTGGACCGGGTCCACGTGCATTTCCACAGCGACGAACGGGCCTACCTGCACTACGACGCCATGATGCGTAGCGATGGACAGGCCAGCCTGCGCGATGGCGGCGTTCCGGTGCGGGTGGGGCTGGCGACGGACGAGGGGTTCCCCTATCGCGGCGTGGTCGACTTCGTCGACAACCACCTCGATGCCGAGGCCGGCACCATCCTGACTCGCGCCGTGCTCGACAACAGCGAGGGGCGTTTCGCCCCCGGCATGTACGCCCGCGTTCAGCTGCTTGCCGGGCATGCCGAGGACTCTCTGCTGATCGACGAAAAGGCGGTGCTCACCGATCAGGACCGCAAGTACGTCTACGTGGTCGACGATGAGGGACGCGCCATGCGTCGCGACGTGCAACTGGGGCGCCGGGTCGATGGACTGCGTGTCGTCACCGCCGGCCTCGAGCCCGGTGCTCGGGTGGTCGTGAAAGGCGCTCAACGGATCTTCTTTCCGGGCATGCCGGTGGCGGCGGAGAGCGTCGACATGCGCGGTCAGGCCGAGGTCGACAACGAGCTTGCCGTGATGCACTGAGCGTGCCGAGGCGCCACCGCCAGGGATGACACAACGAACGATACCCCCCTGAACGACATCGTCGGCGCGGAGCAGACCGTCCGCGCCGAAAGGGAGTCTTGTCATGGACTTTGCCAAGTTCTTCGTCGACCGGCCGATCTTCGCTGCGGTGCTGTCGATCCTGATTTTCATTGCCGGTGCGATCGCCATCCCGCTACTGCCGGTCAGCGAATACCCCGACGTGGTGCCGCCCACCGTGCAAGTGCGGGCGGTCTATCCCGGCGCCAACCCCAAGGAGATCGCCGAGACGGTGGCCACGCCACTGGAGGAGGCGATCACCGGGGTCGAGGACCTGATGTACATGAAGTCGGTGGCCGGCTCCGACGGCGTGCTGGCGATGACGCTGACCTTCCGCCCCGGCGCCGACCCGGACGAGGCCCAGGTTCAGGTACAGAATCGGGTCGCACAAGCGCTGGCCCGGCTGCCCGAGGCGGTGCGCCGCCAGGGGGTGACCACCGACAAGCAGTCCCCGGATCTGACCATGGTGCCGCAGCTGATTTCGCCCGACGGTCGCTACGACAGCACCTACCTGCGCAACTATGCGGCGCTGCACGTGCGCGACGAACTGGCGCGCCTGCCCGGGGTGGGCCAGGCGATGTTGTTCGGCGCCGGCGACTACGCCATGCGGGTGTGGATCGATCCCGACCGGGCCGCCGCGCGCGGGCTCACCGCGGGTGACATCATCGCCGCGATACGCGAGCAGAACGTGCAGGTCTCGGCGGGGCAGCTCGGCGCACCGCCGACGCCGACCGCGTCGGACTTCCTCATCTCGATCAACGCCCAGGGGCGTCTGACCACCGAGGAGGAGTTCGGCGACATCGTGGTCAAGGCGGGAAGCGACGGGCAGATCACTTACCTCTCGGACGTGGCGCGCATCGAACTCGGCGCCGCCGAGTACTCGCTGCGGTCACTGCTCGACAACCAGCAGGCGGTGGCCATCGGCATCTTCCAGGCGCCCGGCTCCAACGCCATTGCGCTCTCCGATGCGGTGCGCGAGAAAATGGAAGAGCTTTCCCAGCGCTTCCCCGAGGGGGTGGAGCACACCATCGTCTACGACCCCACGGTGTTCGTGCGCGACTCGATCGAGTCGGTGATCAAGACGTTGCTAGAGGCGGTGCTGCTGGTGGTGCTGGTAGTCACGCTGTTCCTGCAGACCTGGCGCGCCTCGGTGATCCCGCTGCTGGCAGTGCCGGTGTCGATCGTGGGCACCTTCGCCGTGCTCTACTTGCTGGGCTTTTCGATCAATACCCTGACCCTATTCGGGCTGGTGCTGGCCATCGGCATCGTGGTCGACGATGCCATCGTGGTGGTGGAGAACGTCGAGCGCAACATCGAGGAGGGGCTCGCACCGTTGGCGGCGGCCCACCAGGCCATGCGCGAGGTGAGCGGGCCGATCATCGCCATCTCGGTGGTGCTGTGCGCGGTGTTCGTGCCGATGGCCTTCCTCGAGGGCGTCACCGGCCAGTTCTACCGCCAGTTCGCGGTGACCATCGCCATCTCCACGGTGATCTCGGCGATCAACTCGCTGACGCTGTCGCCGGCGCTGGCGGCGATGCTGCTCAAACCCCACGATGCCCCGAAGGATCGCCTGTCACGACTGATCGATTTCCTGTTCGGCTGGCTGTTTCGGCCCTTCAACCGCTTCTTCGCCGCCAGTTCGCGAAGCTATCAGGGCGGCGTGACTCGCAGCCTGCGTCGGCGCGGCGCCGTGTTCGCCGTCTACGCGCTGCTGCTGGCGGGTACCGGGGTCATGTTCCAGCTGGTGCCGGGCGGCTTCATTCCCACCCAGGACAAGATGTACCTGATCGGCGGCGCCAAGTTGCCCGAGGGCGCTTCGCTCGACCGCACCGAGGCGGTGATCCGGCGCATGACCGACCTGGCGTTGGAAACCGAAGGCGTGAGTTCGGCGGTGGCCTTCCCCGGGCTCAACCCGCTGCAGTTCACCAATACGCCCAACACCGGGACGGTGTTCTTCGGCCTCGATCCGTTCGAGGTACGCGCGCGCAGCGCCGACGAGATCGTCGGCGAACTCAACGGCAAGTTCGGCGCCATGCAGGAGGCGTTCAGCTTCGCCTTCACCCCGCCGGCGATCCTCGGCATCGGCTCGGGATCGGGCTTCTCGCTGTTCATCCAGGATCGTGCCGGGCTGGGCTACGGCGAGCTGCAGCAGGCCGTCGATGGCTTCAGCGGTGCGCTGATGCAGGCGCCGGGCATGGGCTACCCGATCACTTCCTACCAGTCCAACGTGCCGCAGCTCGACCTGCACGTCGACCGGGTCAAGGCCAAGACCCAGGGCGTGGCGCTGACCGACCTGTTCGAGACCCTGCAGGTCTACCTCGGCTCGGTCTACGTCAACGACTTCAACCGCTTCGGCCGTACCTGGCAGGTCATGGCCCAGGCCGACGGCGACTACCGCATGGACGCGGAGAACATCGATCGCCTGCGCACCCGCAATGCCTATGGGGAGATGGTGCCGATCGGCAGCATGATCCGCGTCGACCGCACTTTCGGACCCGATCCGGTGATCCGCTACAACGGCTACCCGGCGGCCGACCTGATGGGCGAGGCCGATCCGCGGGTGCTGTCGTCGAGCCAGGCCATCGAAGTGGTCGAGCGGCTCGCCCCGGGGGTGCTGCCCGCCGGCATGACCTTCGAATGGACCGACCTGAGCTACCAGCAGGTCAACCAGGGCGGCGCGGCATTGGTGGTGTTCCCGCTCGCCATCCTGCTGGTGTTCCTGGCGCTCGCCGCGCTCTACGAGAGCTGGACGCTGCCACTGGCGGTGATCCTGATCGTGCCGATGTGCATGCTCTCGGCGCTGATCGGGGTGAGGCTCACCGGCGGCGACAACAACATCTTCGTGCAGGTGGGCCTGGTGGTGCTGATCGGCCTGGCGTGCAAGAACGCCATCCTGATCGTCGAGTTCGCTCGCGAACTGGAGTTGCAGGGGCGCGGCATCGTCGAGGCGGCACTGGAGGCGTGCCGCCTGCGCCTGCGCCCGATCGTCATGACCTCGATCACCTTCACGGCGGCAGTGGTGCCTTTGATGCTGGCCGGCGGTGCCGGCGCCGAGGTGCGCCAGGCGCTGGGTACGGCGGTGTTCGCCGGCATGCTCGGCGTGACCCTGTTCGGTCTGTTCCTGACGCCGGTGTTCTACGTGGCGTTGCGCAAGCTGGTGAGCCGTGGCGATCAGCGAAGTGAAGCACGGGTGGCGGAGAACCTACCGACCTGACCGGAGAGATTCCGGCCGATTCGACAGATGCAACAAGGATGCAGCGATGAGCAGAGTCAGACGCGAACCGATCAATCCCGCCGGTCTTCCCGATACCCTGGCCGATGGCTACAGCCAGGCAGTGATGGTGCAGGGCGGCCATCGGGTGCTGATCTCCGGCCAGGTGGGCGTCGATGCCCAGTCCCTGCTGGCCGGCCCCGACCTGGCCGAGCAGACCGAGGCCGCCCTCGACAACCTCGAGCGATTGCTGACGAGTCTCGGCGGCGATCTCTCCCGGGTTGCGATGCTGCGCCTCTACCTGGCCGAGTTCGCTCGTTACGAGCAGCCTGTGGTGGTGGAGGCGCTACGGCAGCGCTTTCCCGCGGCTCCGCCGGCGGCCAGCTGGCTGATCGTGCATGGCCTCGCCGAACCGGAATGGCTGATTGCCATCGAGGCCGAAGCGGTGTTGCCGGAACCGGCCGCCGGTTAGCCGGACGCAGCCGGTCGCGCGGTCAGGGCCGACAGCGAAAGACGCTGCCTGCCTCGGGCATCGAAGTTGTCCGGCGACAGCCAGCGCTCGAAGATCGCCTCCAGGGTTGGCCATTCGCCGTCGAGGATCGAGAACCAGGCGGTATCGCGATTGCGACCGGCCACCACCCGGTGCTGGCGAAAAATCCCCTCGAAGCGAAAGCCCAGTCGCGTGGCGGCTCGCCGCGACGGCATATTGAGCGCATCGCACTTCCACTCGTAACGGCGGTAACCCAGGGCGAAGGCGTGGTGCATCATCAGCACCATGGCCTCGGTGGCGGCTGGGGAGCGCTGCAGGTGCGGCGAGAAATGCAGGTGGCCCACCTCGAGACTGCCGTGCTCGGGCACGATGTTCAGGTAGGCGGCGAGCCCCAGCGCCTGGCCACTGGCCCGTTCGACGATGGCATGGAAGCGCGGGTCGTGGCTGGCCGCCCGAGAGGCCAGCCAGGCATCGAACCCGGGCCGGTCGTCATAGGGGATGCCACCCAGGTAGGCCCAGCGGGCTTCGGGACCGTCGAGGGGCGTTTTTCCCGGCAAGCCCAGGGCGGCATACAGGCCGTCGCCGTGGCGCTCGGCATCCAGGGGTTCGATGCGCACCCGGTGACCGGCCAGGGTCACGTCCGGGAGCGGCGTCGCTCCCGCCCATCCCGGCACGGGGTCACCGATGGGTTGGCCCAAGCGGGTGAAGGCGCTCGTCGTGTCGTGCGGTGGGTTGGTGGGCCTAGCGGTCATCCTCGTTCGCCTCCTGCGGATGGTGCTCGAGATAGCGCTGGGTATAGCTCCCGAGCTGCCGGGCCTGAGGGTCGGGGCTGGCGCGCAGCCCGGCCAGCATGCCGACCTGGTCTTCCCGCGAGCGGTTCAGCCCCAGCTTGGCCTTGCCCTGGAGATCGTCCAGGCGGATCCGGAAGCCGACGGTCCCCGCGAGCAGCCGCCGGCGATACGCTTCGCCGAGGATTTCCTCGTCATCGAGCAGGTCGGGTTCGTACTGGGCCACCAGTGCATCGAGTGACGCCAGGGTGGCGGCGTCGTCGAGCCGCTCGACGACGCCGCTGGCATGCACGGCCACGTAGTTCCAGGTCGGTACCGCCGGCCGGGTGGCGTACCAGCGGGGGGAGACATAGGCATGTGGGCCCTGGAAGATGGCCAGCACTCGCTGTCCATCCAGCTCGTGCCAGTGGGGGTTGGCGCGAGCGAAATGCCCATAGAGGGTGCCCAGTTCGCCTTCGTTGCGTTCCAGTACCAGCGGGAGATGGCTGGCCTGGAGTCGACCGTCCAGGAGCATGGCGAAGCCATGGGCATCGATCAACGCCTGGGCCTGTGACAGGGACATGCGGGTATCACGAGGACGGTACATGGAGACTCCTTGCGGCGAGCCGGACAAGACGAATGGGCATGGCGAACGCCTCTGTGCGAGCGGCGGTGACACCGTTCGAGTCTGTCGGCATAGTGGTTCCCTGGTAAGGGCCAATCATGAGGAAAGTCATGGAACCGGTCGTCGCCGTGCACGCCGATTGGGTCAGCGAGGCTCTGGGCATCGAACTGAGTCAGCCGTCGTCACACACCCTGGTTCGCCGTCTGTATCGGGCGCTGCGGACCTGGATCCAGTCGGGACGCCTGGCCAGCGGCAGTCGGCTGCCGCCGTCGCGGCGGCTGGCCAGTGACCTGGGAGTGGGGCGCAATACGGTGCTGGAAGCCATCGATCAACTGGTCGCCGAGGGTTTCCTGGAGACCCGCCCCGGCGCCGGTACCTTCGTCGCCGACCTGCCGTTCGGTCGTGTCGAGTCGGTATTCGAGGAAGAGCCGCGTGAGGCGCCGGATCCGTTTCCGGAGGCGTCGCTGTCGTCCCGGGGCGAACGGCTGCTGAAGTTCTGTGCCCCGTCAGGCGGACATCGTGGTGCCTTTGCGCCGGGCGTGCCGGCCCTCGACCGTTTTCCCCGCGAACTCTGGCAGCGATTGCTCAAGCGTCATCAGCGGGATGCACCCGAGGCGTGGCTGGATTACCGCACCCAGGGCGGCGTGACGGCGCTGCGCGAAGTGCTGTGCGACTACCTGAGGCTGTCGCGCTCGGTGCGTTGTCGCCCGGAGCAGGTACTCGTGGTGCAGGGCGCCCAGCAGGGCTTCGAGCTGATCGCACGAATGCTCGGCGACGCGGGCGACGTGGTGTGGATGGAAGAGCCCGGCTATGGCGGTGCCCAGGCCTGCTTCGATGCCTCCGGGCTGGAAATGGTGCCGGTTCCGGTGGATGGCGAGGGCATGGATATCGAACGCGTCCCCGCCGGGCATGCCGCGCCCCGGCTGATCTATGTGACGCCGTCTCATCAGTATCCCAGTGGCGTGACCATGGGGCTCTCGCGACGCCTGGCACTGCTCGAGGCGGCCGAGGCGCGCGGTGCCTGGGTCGTCGAGGACGACTACGACAGCGAATTCCGCTATGGCCAGCGACCCATCGCCGCCCTCCAGGGGCTGACCGAGTCGGCGCGGGTGATCTATGTGGGCACCCTCAGCAAGGTACTCTATCCGGGGCTGAGGCTCGGTTATCTGGTGTTGCCCGACGCCCTGGTCGAGCCGTTCCGGCGAGCCAATGCGCGCCTGCATCGCGAGGGGCAGTACGCCGTGCAAGCGGCGTTGGCCGAGTTCATCGCGGCCGGCCACTTCTCGCGGCACGTGCGGCGCATGCGCGACTGCTACCGGAAGCGTCAGGCGCTGTTGCGCCGGGCGTTGACGCCGGCCGTGGCGCAGGGCCTCGTTCTGTCGGAGGGACAGGCCGGCATGCACCTGGTGGCCTGGCTCGACAGCCTGGAGACCGAGCGCGCGCTGGTGGCTCGCGGAGCGGCTCTCGGTATCTCCTTGTCGCCGCTCTCCGGCTATTGCTTGACGCCGCCGGGACGCCCAGGGCTGGTGCTGGGCTATGCCGGCGCCCCCGACGGCGAGATTCTCCAGGCCGGGCGCTGGTTGGCGCAGGAGTGGCTGTCGCTGAGCGAGGCAGGCGCTGCGTCGCCACCGCGATGAGGGCCAGACGGCCCGGCGAGCCGTACGCCATCGCCCAGGCGGCTGGTACGCTGATGCCATCCCCACGCCGCAGCCGCAAGGAGACCCAATGACGACCTCCTCTTCCTCCCGCACTCACCTCGATGATCCCCTGACCCTGCGCCTGGGGCACGAGGAACTGGTGATTCGCCGTCGCTACGAGACGTTGAGCATCGCCAACGACTTCTGCATCGCCATCTGGTTCCTGATCGGAAGCGTGCTCTTCCTGTATCCCAGTCAGGAGACGCTGGCGGTGTGGATGTTCATCCTGGGTAGCTTCCAGTTCCTGATCCGTCCCAGCATCCGGCTGGCGAGCCATCTGCATTTGCAGCGCATACCGCCCAGCGAATGGCAAAAATGAGGGCATGGCGCGGCGATGACGCTCAGGCCTCGGGTACATGGATGAACAGCCGCTCCCGGGGCCAGCGCACCTTGGCGAGTCCCGCATGCCGGTCGGCCTCGGTGTCGCGGTAGCCCAGAGCGAGGAGCGCGACGCTGCGCAGGCCCTGAGCCTCGAGGTCGAGCAGGCGGTCCAGCGCCGCCGGGTCGAAGCCTTCCATGGGCGAGGCATCCACGCGTTCCACCGCCGTCGCGGCCAGTGCCGTACCCAGAGCCAGGTAGGCTTGACGGGCCGCCCACTGGAAGCGTTCGTGGGGCGTGGCGAATCCGTCTAGAGTGCCCTTGATGGTGGCGCCGTAGGCGTCCAGCTCCGAGGCTTCGATCCCTCGTGTCTCGGCAATCAACTGGGTCAGTTCGTCGACGTGGCGAGCCTCGACGGGATCCCAGGCGGCGAAGACCAGCAGGTGCGATGACTGGACGATCTGCGGCTGGTCGAAGGCCACCGGGCCGATACGCTCGCGCAGTGCCGGATCCTCGATCACCAGCACGGAATAGGGCTGCAGCCCGTAGGAAGAAGGCGCCAGGCGAACCGCCTCCAGGATCCGTTCCACCCGTTCTGCGGGAACCTTGGCTCCGGTCATGCGTTTGGTGGCGTAGCGCCAGTTGAGGGCTTCGATGAGTTTCATGATGACTCCTCTAGGTCGGGGGAGAATGTGGCGGTTTGCGTACCGCTCGTGGTGGACGCGGCGCGGGCGCCGCGCTGGAACAGCAAGGTACCGCCGGCCACCAGCAGCGCGGCCAGGCCCAGGTTGGGCGGCGGAGCCTCGCCGAGGGCGAAGATCGCGATCAGGGTGCCGACCACGGCCGCCACCGAACCGATCTGACTCAGGTAAACGGGGCCGGCGAGTCGTTGCAGTACGAAGAAGAAGAGGTAGAGCACGGCGAACACGGCGACCTCCACCAGCAGCAGCCGCACGACGGTTCCGGTGGCGAGCAGCGCCGGGAACTGGCCGGGTTCGAGCGACAGCGCGAAGGGCAGCAGCGTCACGGCGCCCCCGAACATCATCGATGCCGCCAGGAAGACCGGTGAGCTGCCTTCGGGCCAGCGCAGCGTGCGGTAGATGTTGCCCAGTGCGAGCACCAGCGGCATGGCCAGCATCAGCAAGGCCCAGCCTGGTGAGCCGTCGATGCCGCCGGCCTTGGCGGTAGCCAGCACCAGGCCGCCGGAGAGTCCCAGCAGCACGCCGAGCAGGCGCGATGGCCTCAGACGCTCCAGTCCCAGCAGGACGGCCAGCCCCCAGGTGATCAGGATCGGGAAGGCGAAGCTCAGCGAGATGAACCCCGCCCCGACGTGGCGTACTGCGAGGAAGGCCATGGCGTTGGGCAGGGCGAACAGGGCTCCGGCCACGATGGCGTACTCCAGCGTGCGGCGGTCGAAGGTCAGCGGCCGATGGCGGGCCACGGCGATGCCGAGCAGAACGCAGCCGGCGCCGGCCATGGCCGTCATCAGGAAGGTCAGCCGCGGCGCTCCAGCGCCATCGGCCAGCTTGGCGACCACCATCGATAGCGCCAGGAAGGTGCCGACCAGCAGCAGGCAGCCCAGGGCGTGGAGTCCGCGTCGGTCCGAGCGCTTGCGCGTCCGTGTTGCGTTCGACATCATTCATCCTCCTAGCTCGACAGGAAGTATCATTGTGTCGAGTATCTTAGTATCAAGATAAAAGCTTGGCAAGGAAAGATGACAATGAACCGAGTGAAGCTGGCGGTTGGCCAATGGCGGCGCGAGTTGCCCGACCTCGATCTGCTGCCCATGGAGGTGGTCGGGTACCTGAAGACGAGTCAACTGATTACCAAGGGGCGGCTGGACGCCTTCTTCAAGCAGCATGGCTTGCAGGCGGGGGAATTCGACGTGCTGGCCACCCTGCGCCGTGCCGGCGAGCCCTACGCCTTGACGCCGACGCAGCTGTTCGAGGCGTTGATGCTTTCCTCAGGGGGCATGACCAACCGGCTGGACCGTCTGGAGCGGGCCGGGTTGATTCAGCGCTCACCCAACCCCGACGATCGCCGCGGCACCCTGGTTTCGCTCACTGCCCAGGGGCGCGAGCTGATCGACCGCTTGATTCCTCTGCACGTGGAGAACGAGGCGCGCCTGCTCGAGCCCCTGACTCGCGAAGAGCAGGAGACGCTGAACCGGCTGCTCGGCAAGCTGCTGGATGGACTGGAAGGGGAGTAGCACGGCGGGCCAGGCGAAATCGTAGTCCGCCAGGTGCACCGGCTCATCAATGGCCTTGCGTAGCGACTGGGCTTCGTTCATGGGGATTCCTGACGTCGGAAGGGGCCGGCGCGGCGCGCGTGCTCTCTTTGTGCTGCTGGCGTAAGGCGCCGGGCGGGTAGCCATGGATACGCTTGAAAGCACGGCTGAAGGCAGCCGGGGAGCCGTAGCCTAGTCGGTAGGCGACCGTCTCGATTGGTTGACGTTCCCTGCCGATCCATTGGGCTGCCAAGTGCATGCGTAGCTCGGTCACATAACGGTGCGGTGTCATCCCCGTTACCGCCAGGAAGCGCTCGGCGAACACTGAGCGCGAGCTGCCCATCTCGGCGGCGAGTTCCGCCACCGTCCAGTTGCGCCCTGGCTCGCGATGCAGGGCGGCGATGACACGTCCCAGGCGGGGATCGCGCAGCGCCTCGATCCAGCCGGTGGCGTCGCCACAGCCGCACTCCACCCAGCCGCGTACGATGAAGGCCGCCATCACGTCGGCGAGCCGCGCCAGAATGGCGGCAAAGCCCGCACGCTCACTCACTGTTTGCCTCGCGTTCCATCGCCTCGAGCATGGGCAGAATCTCGGGCTGGCGCTCGAGCAGGGTACCGACGTACATCACCTCGGGCATCAGCGAAACGAGGGCGTGCATGCTGCCCAGGTCGAACTCCATGCAGCCGCTGAAGGTCAGGGCGCTTTCGCGTGTGCAGCCTTGGGGGCAGGCGCGAATCGCACTGACCGCTTCACACAGCTTGGCGCTTTCGAAGGCAGCAATGTCCTGGGCCGACTGGTCGGGTTCGGAGAGCAGGGCATGCTGGCCGCGGCCCTGGTCTTCACCGGCCACTTCGCCTTCTTCACCTACATCCGCCCGTTCCTCGAGACCGTGACCGGCGTCGGCGTGACCGGCGTGGCGACCATCCTGCTCGGCTTCGGCGTGGCCAACTTCGTGGGCAACTACCTGGGCAACTACCTGGGCGGTTGGATGGTGGAACGCAGCCTGCGCCTGACCATGATCGCGATGCCGCTACTGATGGGAACGCTCGGCGTATCGCTGGTGTTGCTGGAAAGCACACCGGCCACCGATGCCGCGCTGGTGGCACTGTGGGGGCTGGCCTTCGGTGCCATTCCGGTGGCCTGGTCGACCTGGCTTACCCGCACGGTGCCCGATGAGGCCGAGAGCGCCAGCGGCCTGCTGGTGGCCGCCATCAACTTGGCGATAGCCACTGGGGCAGCGGTGGGTGGCGTCATCTTCGACCTGGGCGGTGCGCTCGACGTCTTCGCCGCCAGCGGTGCCGTGCTCTTGTTGGCCGCATTGATGGTCCTGATAGGCGTCAGGACGCGACCGCTAGCCACGGCGTGAAGGTTGCCGATCCGTGTGGGGCTGCCCGTTTGCCACCATCGATTGCTGAAAACGCCAGATGGCTGGCAAGCGGTCCTGTGATTCTGCACGGCTGGGCGCACGGCTTCCTGCACGTTGTCGTCGTTTCCCGCCTCGTCAGTTTTCGCAGTCGTCTCAGCGACGATGGTTAGGAGGCGATAGCCGAGCCCTATCGGACGCATTGTCACGGCGACCTTTGACCTCAACTTAACTTGAGGTCGTATCGTTCATCGCACTCAATCAGCGAACGGGAGAACAGTGCAATGAGCGATACGATCAAGGTGGCCGTGATCTATGGCAGCACGAGGGAAGGACGTTTCTGCGATACCGTCGGCTCGTGGGTCGTGGACCATATCCGGCGCCGGGAGGCGTTTTCGCCGATGGTGATCGACCCCGCCGCCGAGCCCGCGTCGGCATTCGCCGGGCGTCTCGACGAGGCGGACGCCTTCGTCGTGGTCACGCCCGAGTACAACCACTCCTACCCCGCTGCGCTCAAGGCGCTGATCGACGACTACAAGGCGGAGTGGCAGGCCAAGCCGGTGGCCTTCGTCTCCTACGGTGGCGCCTCGGGCGGGGTACGGGCGGTGGAGCACCTGCGCGATGTCTTTGCCGAGCTGCATGCCGTGGGCATTCGCGACGGCGTGATGTTTCCCAACGTCTGGGAGCAGTTCGACGAGCAGGGGCAGCCGCTGCAGGCACAGCGTTTCGAGCGTGGCATGCAGACCTTGCTGGCGCGGCTCGCCTGGTGGGCCGAGACCCTGCGCGAGGGGCGCGCCGCCCGAGACTATGCCCAGGCAGTGATGCTGGATTGAACGGTCGATGAGGCGCCGATGCGTTTCTCGGCCCTCTTCTCCAACGCGGCAGCGCCGCTCGGCAAAGGAGTTTTCGTCATGCAGGCATCCGGAACCTTGCTCCATGAATCGGCTACCTGGGAGGCCTCGCCTCTCGACCTAGAGGCCTATCTGGCACGCCTCGACTACCGCGGGTCGCTGACCCCCAGTCTCGAAACGCTGCGGGCACTGCAGCGTGCGCATCTCGAGGCGATCCCCTTCGAGAACCTGGAGATCGCCATCGGCGGGGAGATCCGGCTGGATCTGGCGAGTCTGCAGGACAAGCTGGTGCGGCGGCGGCGCGGTGGTTACTGCCACGAACAGAACCTCCTGTTCGGCACGGTGCTGGACCGGCTCGGCTTCCGGGTGGTGCCCCGAGGCGCGCGGATGCTGGTGGGCGAAGAGGCCCGCCGGATCACGGCCATGAACCATACGATGCTGGCGGTGACCGTCGAGGGGCGCGACTGGCTGGTCGATGTCGGGGTCGGCAATGTGGGGCCGCGTGAGCCGGTGCCTGTCGGGGAGAACGTCGAGGTGCGCCACGGCCGTTGGGAGTATCGCCTGGAGCGCTCCCCCGTGGGGCTCTGGCTGCTGCGGCATCGGCGCCACGATGGCTGGTTCAATATCTACCAGTTCGGCGATGCGTCTTACTACCGTGCCGATGCCGAGACCCACAACTACCATGTCTCCCATCACCCGGACTCGCCCTTCGTGCGGCGTATCGTGGCCCAGCACAACGGTGCGGAGGAACGCCTGGGACTCGCCGACCTGGAACTGACGGTGGAGCGTCCCGGGGCCGAGCCGGAACGTCGCGAGCTGCGGGCCGCCGAGCTTCCCGGGGTGCTGCGAGAGCGTTTCGGGCTGGCGCTCGATCCGGAGCAGGAGGCCCGCCTGCTGAGTCGGGCCGAGTCGCTCGCTGCGTCGGTCGCAGGCGAACGACTCGGAACCTGAGGACGGTCACTTGGGCCGGTAGCTGCCGACATCGGCGGCAAAACTGATCGCCAGGCGGTTCCAGGCGTTGATGGTGCAGACCGCCAGGGTCAGGTCGGCAAGCCCCTGCTCGGAGAAGTGCTGGCGGGTCGCCTCGTACAGGGCGTCGTCGATGCCGTTGCCGGCAATCAGGGTATTGGCCTCGGCCCAGGCCAGGGCGGCCCGCTCTCGGGGGGTATAGAATGGGGTTTCTCGCCAAGCGTTCAGGGCGTACAGCCGCTGCTCGGTTTCGCCGGCCTTGCGCGCATCCTTGGTGTGCATGTCGATGCAGTAGGCGCAGCCGTTGATCTGCGAGACGCGGGTATACACCAGCCCCAGCAGGCCTTCGCCCAGTTCGCCCTCTTCCCCGGTGCGCGAGACGTGGCGCTGGAGTTCGAGCATGGCCTCGATACCGGCGGGACTGGCGGAGAAGTAGTTCATGCGCATGGGAGGATCTCCTGACGGTGAATGACGGATCCCAATCTAGCCTGGGCCCGGGGCGCGGCATTGTAGATTTTCGACCGGCGACCGTGATCGCCCCGCCGACCGGCCTGCGCCTGCTGCAGTTCGCTCCCGATCCTGCGCTGCGTGCCCATGTGCAGTGCCTCTGGTATGCCCAGGGTTGCGATGCATCGGGAGCGGACACGCAGGAACTGTTGCACCCCGATGGCGGTATGGGGCTACTGTTCAACTTCGGCGGACCCGTGAGTCGAGACGATGGCGTCGCATCGTGGGCCGCCTGGATCGATGGCCCCAAGCTACGCACGGCTCGGCTACGGGCGGGTTGGGACCTCGATCTGCTCGGCGTGCGCTTTCGGCCGGGGAGCGGAGCGCTGATCGTCGGTGAGCCGCTGAGCGAGCTGGCCGGAGTCGAGCCGATACCCGGCGATGCGTTGGGCCACCTTGCGTTGGAGGCATTGCACGAAAGGCTGTGGCAAGCGCCCGACCTGGCCAGCCGCATCGCGATGCTGGAGCGTTTCCTGCTGCAGCGGTTGCGTCATGCCGAGGCGTTGCCGGCGGTGTTGCCGGCTTCGCTGGAGTGGTTGCGTCAACGTTCCCTCGAGGGCGAGGGCCCGGCCAGCATTGCGATGCTGGCCAAGGAGTTACCGATCGGCCAGCGTCGATTGGAGCGCCTGTTCCGCCACTACGTGGGGTTATCGCCCAAACGCTACGCCCGCCTGATGCGCATCGCTCGCAGCCGTGAACTGATCAAGCGGGGCGGGATGGACGTGTCCTTGACCGACACCGCTCATGCCGCCGGCTACTACGACCAGGCCCATTTCATCCACGATTTCAAGACCGTGACCGGCCTGACGCCGGGGGGATACCGGGAACACGCGAAACGGCGGTACGGTCACGGAGCCTAGCTAGGAGCGCCGTCGCAGGATCACGGTGGCGATCATGTGGGTGAGGCCGCCGACGAAGCAGATCAACGTGAAGGCGCCCGGGGCGCCACGAGCGATCTCCCAGAAGAAGCCGATCAGGGCGACGCCCAGTACCGCGAAGTAGGCGGCGGCAAGGGCGCGTTGCTGGATCAGCGCATGGCGTTCATCCAGCGGAGGATCGTGGCTGAGCAACTGGACCGACTCGAAGCGCTGGCCGTAGCGCATCACCGCCGCATAGGACAGCATGATGGCGAGCATGGCCAGGCCGATGCCCGGAGCGTCCGCCGCCAGCCAGGAGACCAGGAGCATCGCCACCCCCAGGGCCACGCCAACCAGCGGCACGATCGTCGGCCGTTGCCTGCCTGGGGCAGGATGGGAGCGTTCAGGCGTCGGAGCGGTCATCGAATACCTCCTCGACGGGCTTGCCGAAGAATCGGGCCAGCTTCAGCGCCAGGGGTAACGAAGGCACATAGCGGCCGACTTCGATGGAGTTGATGGTGTTGCGTGAGACGCCTTGGACCTCGGCCAGGTCGGCCTGGGTCAGGCCTCGCGCCTTGCGCAGCTCACGGATCCGATTGTGCATGAGACAAGCCTGCTTGGCATTTCGAGCTGTGTCAAGCAGGCTTGTCATTGCGGCGATGCGCGATCACCGCCGTTCAGCCGGGGTGGGTTGGCATTTCCCGGGACTGGGACTGCCGTTCCGCCAAGGCATGCAGGGCATCCACCTTGAGCGGCAGGCGCGAGGCCCACAGAATGTCGTCGCGGCAGTGGCCCATGTCCTCGAGGATGTGGTCGTCATGGGCGAGCAGCGGCAGGAAGCGCTGCCGAAACTGACGCCTGCGGCGGTAGGCCCACCACCAGCGATCGATGGCATGGATCAGCCCCAGCGGCGGCATGGCCGGCAAGTAGAGATCCAGGTTGGGTGGCTTGGGCGGCGGCACGTCGTTGTCGTCGACGCGGCGGCGAAGCGGTTCGTACTGGCTCATCTCACACCTCCCTTCGGGCGGCCGCCGGGCGGACGGCTGCCGGAGTCTGCTGATTCTTGGGTGGAGGGTCGCGACCTCTGAGAGAGAGCATGGCGCGCGCTTTTTGATCAATCCAACGAAAAGATCTACATTCACTCTTAAGATTTATTGAAAGGGCGTGGTCATGACCGAAATGCCATCCAGCGGACGAGCGCCGCTGCCGCTGCTTGATACCGACGTGTTGCGCACGTTCGTCGCCATCGCCGAAAGCGGCAGCTTCACGCGTGCCGCCCGGCAGGTGTTCCGCACCCCCTCGGCCTTGAGCATGCAGATCAAGCGCCTGGAAGAGACCCTGGGGCAGACGTTGTTCGTGCGCGAGGCGCGCCAGGTGCGTCTCACCCCGGAGGGAGAGCTGCTGCTGGGCTACGGGCGGCGGTTGTTGCGGCTCAACGAAGAGGCGGTGACCCAGTTCCTGGCCCCTTCGCTGGAGGGGCGGGTCAGTCTCGGTACCACCGATGACGTGGGTTCGCGGATACTGCCCGGCGTGTTGGCACAATTCGCCCGCTCGCATCCGGCCGTGCAGGTCGATGTGGTCGTGGGCGGCAGCCGCGACATGCTGGTTCGCCTCGAGGCAGGCGAGCTCGACCTGGTGCTATCCACCGGCGGCATGCACGACCCATCGGCCCACGTCGAAACGGTGCACAGCGAACCGCTGGTATGGGCCGGTCGCGAGGGAGGAGTGGCTGCCCAGCGCTCGCCATTGCCGGTGGCGCTGGCCAACCATGGCTGTCCGTGGCGGAAGTTGGCTCTGGATGCCCTGGACCGCGCCGGCCTGAGCTACCGAATCGCCTACACGTGCGAGCACTGTGCGGGTCAGCAGGCCGCCATGCTCGCCGACCTGGCCGTGGCGCCTTTCCCACTGGCGCTGATCCGCCAGCCGCTGCGCCGGCTCGACGGCGACATCCTGCCGGCGCTGGGCGACTACCAGGTCGCCCTGGTGCGCCGAGATGGGCTGGGTGGCGCCGGCGAGGCCCTGGCCGAGCGGGTAGTCGAGGCCTTCCGCGACCTGCGCGGCTAGCGCGGCGTGGCAAAACCGGTGATGCCTTCGATCTCGTCCGTTGTCGAGGCGTACGCTGCGGCATACGGATTCAGTGGCTCACTCGATTTCGCCTGGCTTTCCAGCAAGCGAAAGCCATTTTTCGCAATCGCATCGAGGGCCTGCCGTCGATGGCCGCAAGCCCTATTCCGATCAGTCCCATTCCGGTCAGATGACGCCACTCCAGCCGCTCTCCCAGCACGAACGTCCCCAGCAGAATGGCACTGGCTGGAATCAGGAAAGTGACCAGCAGCAGGTTGGTCGCACCTGCGGTTGCCAGCAGGCGGAAGTAGAGAAGGTAAGCCAGTGCGGTAGAGAACAGCGCCAGGCCGAACACCGCCGACCAGGTTTCCAGCCCCGGCCAAGGCTGCTGCCAGAAGCGCTCCACCGCCAAGGCCAAAGGCATCAGCACCAGCGCCGATGCCGTTACTTGCCCGCAGGCGGCGATCAGAGGCGAGCAACCCAGCGCGCGGAAGCGGCGTCCGAACACCCCGGCAAAGGCATAGGAGAGGGCGCCGGCCAGCACCGCTAGCTGTGCCCATGAATGGCTGGGGGCGCCCTCGTGAACCTCGGTGCCCAGCATGTACGCCACACCGATGAAGCCGATTGCCACGCCCGCAAGTCGCCCCGGGGTGAAAGGCTCGTCACGCGTCAGGAAGTGCGCCACCACGATGGTGAAAAAGGGAGTGGTGGCGTTGAGAATCGACGCCAGGCCACTGGCGATATGCCCCTGGCCCCAGGCAATCAGGCTGAAGGGAATCATGTTGTTGAGCAGGCCCATGCCGAAGAAGGCTGCCCAAAGCCCCCGGTCGCGTGGCATGCGCTGGCCGAGCAGGAGAATCAGGGCGTTCAGCGCCAGTGCCGCCAGTCCCACGCGCAGGGCTACGATGGTGAGCGGCCCCAGCTCCTCGACCGCCACTCCCACGAAGAAAAATGAACCGCCCCACAGCATCGACAGGGTCAGCAACAACGCCCACTCCATGGGGCCCATGGTTCGATCGATCGTTTTCATCGCTGCCACTCCGGTTGGGAAACGATGCCAACCTAGGGCAGTGGGGCGGCGAGGGAACTCCGCTTCTTGCGCTGAAAGTCGAGCGAAAGTGCGCGCGGCTCAGCGCCTTGCCTCGAACGTGATCTCTCGACAGCTACGTTGCGGCGGCTCGTCGATGCGCGCCCCGCGCGACTAGCTCACCGGTCTTCTCGGCTTGCAGCGCCGAGTAAGAACGCCAGTTCAGGCGGCTGGATGCCCAGCCTACCTTGCCGAATCGTACTCGTCGTGGCGTTTCACCCAGTCCATCAGGTTGTGATGGGGGCCCGTTTCGTTGCGGCCACGGGGCGTCATGTCGAGCAGCATGTAGGTGCTGTCGACGAGTTCGTCACCGCGGCCATAGGTCGAGTAGGTGTGGAACACATCGCCGTTGGCGTCCCGATAGAACACGCTGAGGCTGGACAGGTCCTCGGTCGAGACGTTGGCTGTAGCGTAGTTGTAGTTGACCGCGCCTCGGGCGATCGCCTCGGGTCGGAACGAGACGTGGTAGTCGTAGTTGAAGTCGCTGTCGTGCGATGACACCCACTTCACGTACCAGCCCATGCGCTTACGGTAGGCATCGATCTCGGCGAGCAGTGCCCGTGAGACGCGTACCAAGCTCACGTCGTGGTGCGCGAGATGCACCCGAGTGCCTTCGATGTGATCGGCGGTGAAGGAGCAGCCGACACAGCCAGCTTCCCAGCCGGGGCCGAACATGAAGTGGTGGACGATCAACTGACTGCGCCCGTCGAACAGCTCAGCGAGGGTCCTGCGGCCTTCGTGCGTAGCGAAGACATACTCCTTTTCGACCTTTGTCCACGGTAAGGCACGGCGCTTGGCGTTCAGGTCATCGCGGAGGCGGGTGAGCTCCTTCTCCCTGATCAGTAGCTCTTTTCGGGCGGTGAGCCATTCATTGCGAGAAACGACGGGTTGGGGTACTTCATCGTGCGCTGACATGAGGGCTTCTCTCGTTGCTGTCGTTGCACGAGATAGTCGTCCTGGTGGGGCCGGATTCGACAGTGGAGCAAGTACTACGTATGGTGCTGTTGATTTAATTGCTTTAAGCAACTAAATATGTGCCTTAGGCAACCATAAAAAGGCTCCCGCATGAGTGCAGTATGCCACCTCGAAGAGCGCGCCGGGATCGTGCGACGCTTCAACCGCTTCTACACGCGTCAGATCGGCGTGCTCCATGAGCACCTCCTGGATAGCCGGTTCTCGCTGACGGAGGTCCGCATCCTGTATGAATTGGCGCATAGACCGATGTTGACCAGTTCGGACATCTGTCGGGAACTGGGCCTCAATGCGGGTTACGTGAGCCGCGTGCTCAAAGGTTTCGAGAGGAAAGGGCTCATCATCAGGACTCCCTCGCCCTCCGACCGGCGGGCTTCGCAACTGCAATTGACCGATCATGGTCGGGCGACTTACGGGCCGCTGAATGAGGCGTCGCAGCGTGAAGTCGTAGCCATGCTGGAAGACTTCTCGGAACTTGAGCAGCAGCGGCTGATCGAGGCGATGGGCCAGATCGAAAGCCTGCTCGGCGAGGCGGATTCGAGCTATCTGCTGCGTGACCCACGGCCGGGCGACATGGGGTGGATCGTCCATCGGCAGGCCGTGCTCTATGCCCAAGAGTATGGTTGGAACACGGAGTATGAGGCGCTGATCGCCGAGATCGTCGCCAAGTACCTGCGCGATTTCGACCCGCGTTGGGAGCGGTGCTGGATCGCCGAAAAGCAGGGAAATGTCGTTGGGTCGGTGTTCGTCGTCCGCGAAGACGAAGCGACCGCAAAGCTGCGGCTGCTCTACGTCGACCCGTGTGCTCGTGGCCTTGGAATAGGGCGTCGCCTGGTGGATGAATGCCTGAGATTCGCTCGCCATGCCGGTTATCGGCAAATGGTTCTGTGGACCAACAGCGTGCTCACCGATGCACGCAGAATCTATGAACGAGCGGGTTTCGAGTTGGTGGAGGAAACGCCGCATCACAGCTTTGGGAAAGATCTTGTCGGTCAGGTTTGGAGCCGTGAACTGTAGCGCTTACAGGCTATGCAGGACGGGCCGACAGAACGGCTTGATCGATACCGGGTAAGGCTTTGCACGAAAACTGCCTGCGTTAGGTCATGTAGCGTCAAGAATCGCCTCGTACGCGAGTCCGATCGAAGTATTCATTCACACGCCGTTATCGCCGATCGTGCACAGAGAGCCCAGTCTTGACGCCTCGACCATCGAGGTATAGCGTTCGAACCATGACCAGCACGAAAACCGGCACGGCCTCCGGCCGCAAGATCCCCGACTACAGCGACGCTTCCTACTGGCGCGGCACCATCAAGATGTCGCTGTCGAAGTTCTTCGTACTCAGCGTTCTGCACCGCAAGCCGATGCACGGCTACGAGGTGGTGCAGGCGGTGGAGAAGAGCACCAAGGGCTGCTGCAGTCCGTCGGAGGGGACTGTCTACCCCATGCTCAACGAGTTCGAGGCGGGGGGCTACCTGAGCTCGACGGCAGAGGTGGTGCAGGGGCGCTCGCGCAAGATCTACGCGCTGACCGACAAGGGGCGGGATGCCTTCCGTGTGGCGGTGGACGCCTGGTTGGAAGCCACGGACTGCATCCTCGAGGGGCAGCGCCTGGCGGGCAGTGCGAATGCCGACCGGGAGGAGCGCGAGACGTGATGGCCGGGGTTTTTTCAGAGCTATATACCTCGATGATCGAGGTAATGGCTTCATGAACCGCACTCGGGTAGTTGTCGCCCTGGGCGTTTCCCAGACCCTGGCTTGGGGGTCGACCTACTACCTGCCGGCCATCCTGGCGGTACCCATGGCAATGGAACTCGGCCTTTCTACCGGCAAGGTATTCGCGGCTTTCTCCTCGGCGCTGGTGGTCTCGGCGTTGCTGGGGCCGGCAGTGGGGCGGCGCATCGACCGCTTTGGCGGACGCGACGTGCTGGCGGCCTCGAGTCTGGTGTTCGCCCTGGGGCTAGTACTGCTGGGGCTGGCTGATGGGCTCATGATGTTGTGGGCAGGCTGGCTGGTGATCGGCGTCGGAATGGGCATGGGGCTTTACGAAGCGGCCTTCTCGACCCTGGCGGGGCTCTACGGCCGTGAGGCGCGCGGACCGATTACCGGCATCACGCTGCTGGCGGGCTTCGCCAGCAGCGTGTGCTGGCCGATCACCGGTTGGCTCGACGCCGAGTTCGGCTGGCAGAACGCCTGCTTCACCTGGGCAGCGATGC
The DNA here is from genome assembly GCF_900100195.1 of Billgrantia gudaonensis. Lineage (GTDB taxonomy): Bacteria > Pseudomonadota > Gammaproteobacteria > Pseudomonadales > Halomonadaceae > Halomonas > Halomonas gudaonensis. Next base: position 104,684 of record NZ_FNES01000003.1, on the reverse strand, counting down.
ACCTGCTGCTGGGATTGCCACTCAACCGCCTGCTGATTCCCTTCGGCATCCAGCCGCCCCAACCTCACTCCGATGCAGCAGCGACCGAAGCGGAGTCGACCTGGCTGCCCATGGCACTGCTGACCTTCGTCTTCGCTGTGACCTGGATTATCAGCACCGCCATGGCGGCTCACTTGCCATGGCTGTTGCAGATCGCCGGCCTGTCGCCTGCCGCCGCCATCGCCGCTGCTGCGCTGGTTGGGCCGGCCCAGGTGGCGGCGCGCCTGCTCGAGTTTTCGTTGTTGCGGCGTTTCCATCCACTACTCTCGGCCAAGCTGGCAGCGGTTGCCCATCCGCTCGGTGCGCTCGGCGTGATGACGCTGGGGGCACCGCTGGCCACGCTGTTCGTGCTGCTGCACGGCGCCGGCAACGGCATTCTCACCATCGCCAAGGGCACGCTGCCGCTGGCGATCTTCGGTCCCCACGGCTATGGCCTGCGCCAGGGCGTGCTGATGGTGCCGGCACGCTTCGGCCAGGCACTGGCACCGCTGGCCTTCGCTCTGCTGATCGAGCGTTTTGGCACCCAGGCACTGCTGTTTTCCTCTGCCCTGGGGCTCTTGGCCGTGGTGGCGCTGCTCGTTCTGCAAACCCACGCCCTGAAGGAGGCGACATGAGGCTTCGCACGCTGTACGACCCCGACCATCTGCCGGCCCTCGACGAGCGCTTCGCTCTCCGGCAGCCCGGCCAGGGCTTGCCCGATCCGCTGGGCCATCCGCCACGCATCCTGCTGCTCTACGGTTCGCTGCGCGAGCGATCCTATTCGCGTCTGGCGATAGAGGAAGCGGCGCGGCTGCTGCGCCATTTCGGCGCCGAGACGCGGATCTTCGACCCTTCCGACCTGCCGCTGCCGGACCAGGTGCCGGGCGACGATCACCCGGCGGTAAGGGAGCTGCGCGAGCTGGCCATCTGGTCCGAAGGTCAGGTGTGGTGCAGCCCCGAACGTCATGGTCAGATCACCGGCGTGATGAAAACCCAGATCGATCATCTGCCGCTGAGCCTGGGCGCGGTGCGGCCCACCCAAGGACGAACGCTGGCGGTAATGCAGGTAAGCGGGGGCTCGCAATCGTTCAATGCGGTGAATACTCTGCGTCTGCTGGGACGCTGGATGCGTATGTTCACCATCCCCAACCAGTCCAGCGTGCCCAAGGCATATCAGGAGTTCGACGAAGCCGGGCGCATGCGTCCCTCGCCGCTCTACGACCGTATCGTCGACGTGATGGAGGAGCTGGTTCGCTTCACCCTGCTGCTGCGTCCCCACGCCGATACGCTGGTCGACCGCTACTCGGAGCGCCGCGAGACGGCTGGCGCCAAGGCCGACCCGGTGACGGACAAGGCGGCAGTGGGCCAAACGGCTTGACGGTGGGATGAGGCCGCTCGCAATCGGCCAACAACCCACTCTTCCTCGTCGTGGCCGACCGTCCAGGCGGCGACTCGAATCGAAGGAGAACTGACATGTACCTATCGGCGCAGGATATCGAAGCCCTGGAGGGCGTGAGAAAGTCGCACTTCCTCAACGCCCAGGCCGTGCGCATCAACAAATCCCTGGGGGATGCCGTCGGCATGACTCAGCTCGGGGTTCATCATATCAGCGTGCCACCCGGCCATTTCTCGACCGAGTACCACTGCCACCGTTACGAGGAGGAGGCCATCTACGTGCTTTCGGGAACCGGCGTAGCGACGCTGGGCGAGTGCAAACAGCCGATAGGTCCCGGCGACTTCATCGGCTGCCCTACCAATGGCGTGGCCCATGAAATGTACAACGATGGCGATGAGCCGCTGGTATGCCTGGTGGTGGGGCAGCGGTTGGCTCAGGACGTGTCGGATTATCCGCGTCAGGGCAAGCGGCTCTATCGTAACAGCGGCGAATGGAGTCTAGTCGATCACGATGCCATCGAGTACGTGAAGCGTTAGCTTTCCGGTAAGTAAGTACTTACCGGGGCGCCAGCAGTATCTCGCTGAATGGAATCCGCATCGTCACGAGGGCCTGCCGGACCGCAACCGGCAGGCCCTAGCGGAGTGTACGGCCCCTTCAGGCCGTGGTGACGGGCAACTGGGCCTTCTCCCACTCCTCCTTGCCGCCCTGGTAAACGGTGACGTCGGTGTAGCCCATGGCCTCGAGCTGGTTGGCCGCCATGTGTGAGTTCTGGCAGGTGGCGCTGGCACAGTACACCACTATCGCGGCCTGCTTGTTCGGTAGCAGCTCGGGCGCCCGTTGCCTGACCTGGTCATGGTTGATGTTGACGGCATTCGGCAGGTGCCACTGCTGGAAATACTTCTCCGGCAGTGCTTCTACAAGGGTCGGGCGCTCTCGGCCTTCGAGGCGGGCGGCCAGGTCTTCACGGTTGATGGTTTTCATGTTGGTGCTCCAAGTGTCGGCGATGTGAATCCGTTGCCTCGGCAACGTGCTAACAGCGTAGGGTTTGCGAATCAGCAATGAAATCGACGAAAATTGCACAGAGACATTGCAGAGGTGCAAGGCGTGAACTTCGATTGGGACAATCTTCGCCTTTTCCTGGCGATTGCACGCGCCGGCACCCTGGCGGGGGCGGCGAGAGCGCTTGGCGTTAACCACTCGACGATATTCCGGCGGCTCAAGGCGTTGGAGGCAGGCCTGGAGGTGCGCTTGTTCGACCGCTTGGCGCAGGGCTATGTGCCAACGGCGGCGGGCGAGATGCTGCTCAAGCACGCGGAGCGAGTGGAGGAGGAGGCGCAGGCCATCGAGCGCGAACTCGGGGGGCAAGACGTGAGGCTGTCGGGGCGGGTCGTCGTCACCACTACCGATACCCTGGCCAATGCCTTTCTCGCGCCCGTATTTCAGGGCTTCATCGAACGCTACCCGGGCATCGAGCTGGAACTATTGAGCGTCAGTGCCTTCCTCGAACTGGCCCGGCGTGAGGCGGATATCGCCATTCGTCCGACGCAGGCGCCGCCGGAGAACCTGATCGGCCGTCGGGTGGGCACCATTCGTTGGGGAGTGTACGGCGCGCGCGAGTACTTACAGGATCGTCCAGCGCTCGAGGATCCGGCACGTCCGGAGGGACACCGCTTCGTTGGCGGCAACGAGATGATCCGCCATCTCGCCAGCAGCCGATGGCTGGATGAGCGGGTGCCGCCGGAAGCTTTCGCGCTACGCACGAACAGCGTCGTCGCGGCGTTGGGGGCAGCACGGGCCGGTGTAGGGCTCGCCGTGGTGCCGCATTACATGGCTCGCCAGGAGAACGAGCTGGAGTGCGTGCTGGCGATCGGGCCGGAGGTAGCGACTGACCTGTGGCTACTGGTCCATCCGGACCTGCGCCACAGCGCTCGTATCCGTGCATTCATGTCCTTCGCGGCTGAGGAGGTCAGACAGCGACAGGCCGAACTAGAAGGCCGCTAGCGCCAGGCTCGAGGCGGCATTCATGTTGGGCAAGCTGCCTGTTGGATGTGAGCGTTCACGCGGTGTCATGCCGCTCTCGGCTGTCGGCAGGTGCCTGTTCGCGTTCGTGCATGCCGTAGTCGCGCATTACCGCCGCCACGCGCAGCCGGTAATCGTCGAAGACCACGTTGCGGCCCTGAGCCTGGGCGGTACGGTGGCGTTCTAGCTGGCGCCACTGGGCGATGGCCTGCTCGTCGCGCCAGAAGGAGAGCGAGAGGATCTTGCCCGGCTGGGTAAGGCTCTCGAAGCGTTCGATGGAGATGAAGCCATCGATCTCATCGAGCAGCGGGCGCAGGCTGGCGGCGATGTCGAGGTATTGCTCGCGGCGGCCGGACTGGGGAATGACTTCGAAGATAACGGCGATCATGGGAGTCCCGTGTTGTCGTTGTGCGTTTCAGGTCACGCTCTCATCGTAACCTCGATTCAGAAACGGCACGAAGCACAAGCCGTAGCCGAAGGGTCGGGACAGTGGCGAAGCGTTACCCCAGTAAGTAAGTGCTTACCGGGGCGCCGGTCGCTGTCTGCAAGGTAGCAGGGGCTCGGACAGTCGCTGCCCATGAAGCGGTGCTCGCGGGAGCGGCACCGCTTCATCTCAGTCAGGTGCGATTGATGGAGACGCCACCATCGACCAGCATCGCCGTGCCGGTGACGAAGCTGGCGTCGTCGGAAGCCAAGTAGAGCGCCGCTCGGGCGATCTCCTCCGGCGTAGCCATGCGCTTGAGCGCGTGAATGCTCTCAACGAATGCCTGAACTTCCGGTCCGGCGTCGGGGGCGTTGGTGATGCTTGCGGGCGTATCGGTGCCTCCCGGCAGCAGCGCGTTGACGCGGATGCCTTCGGGTCCCAGCTCCGCGGCGAGGCACTTCACCAGGCCCAGAATGCCGGCCTTGCTTGCGGCGTAGGCCGCCATGCCGGGCATGCCGGCGGTATGGCCGACGAAACTCGAGGTGAATAGCAGGCTGCCGCCACCTCGCTGTAGCAGCGCCGGAATCTGATATTTGGCGCCCAGGAAGGCGCCGGTTAGGTTGGTTTCCATGACGTTGTGCCAGTCATTCGGCGCCATGTCCTGCAAGGGCGCCATTGGCCCGACGATGCCGGCATTGTTGAAGGCAATATCGAGCCCTCCGAAGCGCTCGAGCGCGGTGGCGACCAAGCGCTGGGTCAAGTGCTCGTCGCATACGTCCCCGGCGACGGAAACGGCAGTGCCGCCGTCGCGCGCGATCGCTTCGACCAGAGCATCGAGTTCGTTCTGTCGGCGAGCGCTCACTATGACGTTGGCGCCTGAGCTGGCGAATAGTCGAGCGGCGGCATGACCGATTCCTGAGCTGGCACCAGTGACGATGGCGACTTTATCGATGAGTTGTTTCATAGCGGTATTCTCCAGGGTAGGTGCAGGATCGTTTGTGATCCCTTGCCGACTCTGACGGCGCTCGGGTAGGCGCTCACTCCGCTTCTTGCCGTCAAAAAACCGGTCGCTCGATGGTGCTATGCTGCGAATGCTGCGAGGAGGCGGGCTCGTTTCGAAAGCAAGTAACGGAGTGTGCCAGGCGGGTCCAGGGCTCATCCTGAACTCCTGAAGAACGTCGAAGCCACAGCAGGGGTTCCGCCATGAACGAGACATTCACCGACTCACACGTCACCTTCGATTCCGATGAGGCGAAATGGGCAGCGGTGCTGGCCCGCGACGCCGCGGCGGACGACGCTTTCGTCTATGCAGTGCGTACCACCGGAATCTATTGTCGCCCCACCTGCGCATCGCGCCGGCCGCGCCGCGAGAATGCCGAGTTTCACGCCGATGCGGCCACCGCCGAGCGTGCCGGTTATCGCCCCTGCCAGCGTTGCCGGCCTCAGGATATCTCGCTGGCTCAGCGCCATGCCGCGAGCGTTGCCCGCGCATGCCGGCTCATCGAAACGTCCGACGAACTTCCCTCGCTCGACGAACTGGCACGAGCCGCCGGCCTGAGTCGTTTCCACTTTCATCGTGTGTTCAAGTCGGCAACCGGTTTGACGCCCAAGGCGTATGCCGCGGCGCGGCGTGCCGAGCGAGTGCGGGACGAACTGCTGAACCGCGACACGGTGACCGAAGCGATCTACGAGGCGGGGTACCAATCCAGCGGACGCTTCTACGCCGCTTCGACGCATATGCTCGGCATGACGCCGCAGAGCTACCGTTCGCAAGGAGAGGGCATGGAGATTCGTTTTGCCCTGGGAGAGTGTTCGCTCGGTACCATTCTGGTGGCGGCGAGTGAAAAGGGCATTTGTGCCATTTCCCTGGGGGACGATCCGGAACGATTGCTGCAGGCGTTCCAGGACCGCTTCGCCAACGCCACCCTGGTTCCAGGAGGTAAAGACTTCGATGCCTGGGTGGCCCAGGTGGTGGGCTTCGTCGAGGCGCCCGACGTCGGGCTGTCGCTGCCGCTGGACATACGCGGTACCGCCTTTCAGCAGCGGGTATGGCAGGCGCTGACCGAGATTCCCGTGGGCGCCACGATCAGCTATGCGGAATTGGCGGAGCGAATCGGATCTCCCAAGGCGGTGCGCGCCGTGGCCAGTGCCTGCGCCTCCAATCCCATTGCGCTGGCCATTCCCTGCCACCGGGTGGTGCGCAGCGATGGCGCGCTCTCGGGGTATCGCTGGGGCGTGGATAAAAAACGCGCCCTGCTCGAGCGTGAAAGTCGTCAGGCATCGGATTCGAAAAATGCCCCGGTTCGAGAGAGCAGGTGATCTTGATGAATGACAATGCTTCTGAGGATGAGCCTTATACTCGCGTATCGGATAGACTCACATGCAACGGATTGGCGCGAGTAAGGCGATTTGATGAGGGAGCTTTCAGCGGTGGCGCCGGCACCGATAGCCAACGGCAGGCGGCGTACTTACCGGCGACGGGCCATCGCCCTTTACCTGGTGGCGGTGTGCGTGATGGTCTCCACCCTGGCGTGGGTGCTGATCGACCAGTATCGGCGTGACCTCGAAGACGGCAAGGCGGATCTGCAGGCGCGGGCGGACCTGGTCGCCGAGTGGGTGGCGGGCTACTTCGCGCTGAGCGAACATTCTCTGAACGGCATGGTGCAATGGCTGCAAGTGTCGTCTTCGGAAGGGGGTGACGAGGCCTCCTTCTCGCCACGGCAGCTGGCTGCGTATCTGGCCGGACGCCGAGACAGCATCGACTTCGTCAATGAACTGAGCCACGTCGACTCTCAGGGTCGCGTGGTGGCTTCCTCCAACAGCGTGCTGCCATCGGGATTCGACGTCAGCGAGTTGCCTTTCTTTCGTCCTTTCCAGCAAGATTCCGACCGCCAGGAAACGGTAACGCCACTTTACTGGTCATCGCTTTCGCAGGCTTTCCGGGTGGTGCATGCCCGCCGTCTGGAAGGCAGCGATGGTACCTTTCAGGGGGTCGTTCTGAGTCAGCTCGACCCGTCGATATTCAGCGAGGCGTTGGATCGGCTGAGCATGACCGCCGGAGAAAGCCTCGCCATTCTCGACAGCGAAATGCAGCTGGTGGCTCGCCGGCCGGCGTTCGATACCGATGCCACAGACGGCGTGCTGGGAATGCAGGTCGAGGAACCGCTGACTCATGCCTTCATCGAAAGCGGTGAAATGAGCACCAGCGTGCGCGTGCCATCGCCGCTGGATGGCGTCGAGCGGCTTTACTGGATGCAACGCGTCGCGGAATTGCCCTATGCGGTCGTGGTGGGCGCCGAAACGGAAGTGCTGCTGTCCGGCTGGCATGAGCGTGCCCGGGGGCTCAGTGGCCTGGCCCTGCTGGTGGCGCTGCTGGGCGGCGTGGCGGTGCGCCACTATTTCAGCCGACTGGACATGGAGTCGGCGTTGCATCAGAGGCTGCTGGAACGTGAACGCGCCCAGCGCGAGGTGCAGGAGCGCGAGTCGCGTCTGGCCGCGCTGGTCTCCTCGATCCAGGACATGATCTTCGTGTTCGATGCGGCGGGGCGATTCGTCTACATCCATGCGCCCGATCATCGTCAGTTGATGCTCGAGCCCGGAGAGGTCCTCAACCGCCACTATCGCGACGTCTTGCCGCCCTTCATGTCCAAGCCGCTGGAGAAGGCGTTCACGACCCTGCAGACCGACGACCAGCCGCTGGAATACGACTACCAACTCACCCTGGACGGCCAGGTCCGTGACTATCATGCGGTCGTCAGTCCGCTCGCCGAGCATGGCGATAGCTTCAGCGGCGTGCTGGCGCTGGTGCGTGACGTAACGCAGACGCGCGCCACCGAGGCTCAACTACGCATCGCTGCCACGGCGTTCGAGACGCATCTCGGCATGATGATCACCGATGCCGAAGGGGCGATTCTCAAGGTCAACGACACCTTTTCCCGCATCACCGGCTATTCCGAAGAGGAAGTGCTGGGCCAGCACCCGCGGCTGCTGTGGTCCGACCGACACGACGAGCGTTTCTACGAACGGCTGTGGGCGAGCGTAAAGGGGCAGGGCAGCTGGCAGGGCGAGATATGGAATCGCCGCCGTAACGGCGAGGTATTCCCCGAGTGGATGACCATCAGTGCGGTGAACGACGAGAGCGGCGAGCTGACCCATCTGGTGGCGACCTTCAGCGACATCAGCGAGCGCAAGGCCGCCGAAGAGGAAATCCATCAATTGGCCTTCTTCGACTCGCTCACCGGCTTGGCCAATCGCCGCCAATTGCAGGATCACCTCGACGCCGCGCTCCGGGAAAGCCGGCGCAGCGATCAGTACACGGCACTGCTGTTCATCGACATCGACAATTTCAAGCAGGTCAACGACACCCTGGGCCACCATCAGGGCGACCGGTTGTTGCAGCACGTGGCCAAGCGACTCGACCAGGTGCTGCGCAATACCGACACACTGGCGCGCATCGGCGGCGACGAGTTCGCCGTGCTGCTGCGAGGGTTGGGCACCGATCAGGATCGAGCGGCCAGCATCGCTGAGCGAGTGGCCAACAAGCTGCTGATGGTGCTTCCCTCTCCCTGCTGGCTGGATGGGGAGAGCGTCAAGGTGACCGGCAGCATCGGCATTACCCTGTGCCACGGCCAGGACGCCGACGGCAGCGTGCTGTTCCAGCAGGCGGACATGGCGCTCTTCCAGGCCAAGGACTCCGGCCGCGATACCTTGAGTTTCTTCGATCCGGGCGTGCAGGCACGGCTTCAGGAGCGTGCCGGATTGGAGAACGACCTGCGCCAGGCCTTGGCGCGCCGCGAATTCCAGCTGCACTACCAGGTGCAGGTGGACGCGGTGGGCAATGTCACCGGCGTCGAGGCGCTGTTGCGCTGGCCGCACCCCGTCCGGGGGTGGGTGTCACCGGCCGACTTCATTCCCCTGGCCGAAACCAACCGGCTGATCATCGAGATCGGCGATTGGGTGCTGGAAACCGCCTGCCGCCAGTTGGCCGTCTGGGCGCAGGATCCTGCCACGGCCGGGCTGAGCCTTTCGGTCAACGTCAGCCCAGAGCAGTTTCGCGAGCCCGGTTTCGTGGCTCGAGTGACGTCCCTGCTCGAAGAGAGCGGTGCTCCGCCCGAGCGCCTGGAACTGGAAGTCACCGAGAGCCTGTTCGTCGAACACCCCGAAGAGGCCCGTGAGACCATGCAGCGACTCAAGGCCCGGGGCGTTACCTTCGCCCTGGACGACTACGGCACCGGCTATTCGTCGCTGGCCTATCTCAAGCGGCTGCCCCTGGACAAGCTCAAGATCGACCAGTCCTTCGTGCGCGATCTGCTGGAAGACGAAGCGAGCGCCGCGATCATCGCCAGCACCATCGCGCTCTCCCACAGCCTCAAGCTGGCGGTGATTGCCGAGGGCGTCGAAACCCCGGCGCAGCGCGACTGGCTGGTGGCCCATGGCTGCGAACACTATCAGGGCTTTCTGTTCGGTCGGCCCATGCCGGTCAATGCGCTCGATCTGTCGCGGCGCTGAGGGTTGCGTTGACGTCTCTCAGCCAACCGCTCCCCACCAGGCCAGCAGCAGCCCCACCAGCAGCGAGACGCCCATGGGCGCGGCGACGTGGCGGGCCAACTGGTGGGTGCCGAAGCCGGCGGCCAGCCCCGCCTTGACCAGGTTGTTCACGGCAGCGGCGATGACGATGCCCACCACGGCCGTGTCGGCATCGATTCGCTCCAATGACATGCGGGTCAACGACAGGGTGATGGCGTCCACGTCGGCAACGCCCGATGACGCCGCCAGCAGGTAGATGCCGGCTTCGCCGAGCCATTCGCGCAGCCATTCGCCGAGCACCATGATCAGGGCCAGCAAAGCCCCGAAGAGCAGGGCGGCGCGCAGCTCCAGCGGGTTCTGGGTCAGCTGTGGCCGGTCGACCTTGAGCTTGCGACGCTGGGTCCACCACAGCATCAGCGCCGGCACGTAGAGCGCCAGCCCCATGACGGCGATCGGCAGCAACAGGTCGGGCAGCAGACTCGGACTGACCACGGCGGCATACAGCAGGATGCGTGGAAACATGGTGCCGCAGGCGAACAGTATCCCGGCGGCCAGCATCGGCCCGAGTTCGCTCACCTGGCGCGACTGGCGCGAGAAATGCAAGGTCAGGGCAGTGGATGAACTGAGTCCGGCGAAGAGTCCGGTGAAGAGGATGCCCTTCTCGGCGCCGCCGACGCGGATGGCGAAGTAGCCGATGAAGGAGATCGACGCGATCATCACCACCAGCCACCAGATCTCGTAGGGATTGAGCACCCCACCCGGGCCCATGCCGCGGTCGGGGAGCAGCGGCAGCATCACCGCGGTGATCAGCAACAGCTTGAGGCCGGCATCCAGCTCATGGGACTGCAGTTGATTCAACAGCCCGTGTATCTCGCGCTTGTTGTCGAGGATCACCGCCGTGATCACCGCGCCGGCGGTGGCCAGAGCCAGGTCGATGGCCACGGCGATGGCCCCGAAGCAGAAGGTGAGCAGCAGCCCGATGAGGCCGGTGATGCTGAAATCCCGGCTCTCCGTCATGCGCGCTCGCCATGCCACCAGGCTGATGCCGGTCACGGCCAAGAAGATCAGCGGAAAGGACCACTGGCTCACCTCGGCGGAGAGCAGCGCGGCAATGCCGCCGAGCAGCCCCACCAGGGCATGAGTGCGGACGCCGGCCACGCGTTCGCCGGGCCGCTGCTCGCGGGCCACCCAGCCGCGCTCGATGCCGATCAGCGCGCCCAGCAGCAGCGCTACCGACAGTTGAATGACGGTTTCATTGGCGGTGATGAACTGGCTGGCGACGTCGTCCATGGCGAGCGGTCGGCGCTCCTTGGCGGTAGGTGAAGGCCGGTATCGTCATGGTCGCGTGCGACGTAGGCGGCTGCAACGTTGTCGTTACTCCTGCTGAGCGCGCAGCCAGGCGATCTCGTCGGCCCACAGGCTGGGATCGATGGTCTCGAGGATCATGGGGATGCCGTCGAGCCGGGAATCGCGCATCAGGGTAGTGAAGGCTTCGAGTCCGATGTTGCCCTGGCCCAGGCTGTGGTGGCGATCGACACGGCTGGCGAATTCGCTCTTGGCATCGTTGAGGTGCATGCCGCGCAGGTACTCGAAGCCGACCACGCTGCCGAATGCATCCAGGGTGTCGGTGCAGGCCTGCGGCGTGCGCAGGTCGTAGCCGGCGGCGAAGGCATGACAGGTGTCGATGCACACTCCGACCCGCGACTTGTCATCGACCTGTTCGATGATCTCGGCCAGGTGTTCGAAGCGCCAGCCCAGATTGGTGCCTTGGCCGGCGGTGTTCTCGATCACCGCGGTGACTCCCCGGGTTCGATCCAGAGCGAGATTGATCGACTCGGCGATGCGCGTCAGGCATTCGGCCTCGCTGATCTTCTTGAGATGGCTGCCGGGGTGGAAGTTGAGCAGCGTCAAGCCCAGCTGTTCGCAGCGTTGCATCTCGTCGAGAAAGGCGTCGCGCGACTTGGCCAGACCGGCGGCATCGGGGTGGCCGAGATTGATCAGGTAGCTGTCGTGGGGAAGGATCCGTTCGGGGCCGAAGCCGTGCTCGCGACAGGCCGTGCGGAAGGCCTCGATGGCGTCATCGGCAAGGGGCTTGGCGTGCCACTGACGCTGGTTCTTGGTGAACAGGGCAAAGGCATCGGCGCCGATTTCCACGGCGCGCTCGACCGCCTTGTCGGGGCCGCCCGCGGCGCTGACATGGGCTCCTAGGTATTTCATGACGCTATTCCTGCACGCGAAGTTGGAGAGTCGGCAGGGTAACACGCCGGAAGGTTGGCCATGAGGTGGCGGAAGGATTCAGACAATAGTGCCGTCAGCATAGCCAGCACTGCACGGCTTGAATAATGCCGCGTTTCAACGCTGTTCCAGCAGTGGAAAATGGACCTTTTCGTCAGGCTCTCCTTTACTGTAGGCGAAGTGCCTTTGCTGCACTTGGCGGCCTCTTGTCCCTATGCCGGTAGGCCGCAAACCATAACGACAACGCTCAACGCTGTGTACGCAACGAAGAGGAAACAACAATGGATAATCGTACAGACGCCAGCAAGAATCCGAGCACGACCATCGCAACGACATCCGACGCCTCGCTACCCACTGCCGGTGGCGTGACCGAGAAACCCACTTCGCGGCGGCAGTTCCTCAAGGGCGGCCTGATCGCCACCGGCGGCGTGGCGGCCAGCACCATCGGTGCGCCGGCGGTCCTGGCGCAGAGCCCCATCGTCGTCAAGATGCAGACCTCGTGGCCTTCCGGCGACATCTGGATGGACTTCGCCCGCGAATACGTCGATCGCGTTCACCGCATGTCGGGAGGTCGGTTGCAGATCGATCTGATGCCGGCCGGTGCCGTGGTGGGCGCCTTCCAGGTGCTCGATGCGGTCGCTGACGGCATCCTCGATGCGGCCCACTCGGTGCCCGTCTACTGGTACGGCAAGCACAAGGCGGCCTCTCTGTTCGGCACCGGCCCGGTGTGGGGCGGCGATGCCAACACCATGCTCAGCTGGTACTACCAGGGGGGCGGCGAGGAACTCTACCGCGAACTGACCCAGGACATTCTGGGGCTCAACCTCTACGGCTTCTTCGGCTTCCCCATGCCGGCCCAGCCGTTCGGCTGGTTCAAGAACGAAGTCAACAGCGTCTCCGATGTCGAGGGGCTGAAGTACCGTACCGTGGGCCTGGCCGCCGACCTGCTGCAATCCATGGGCATGAGCGTCGCTCAGCTGCCCGGCGGAGAGATCGTGCCGGCCATGGAGCGGGGCGTCATCGATGCCTTCGAATTCAACAACCCGTCCTCCGACATGCGCTTCGGCGCCCAGGACGTCGCCAAGAACTACTACCTCTCGTCCTACCACCAGGCCAGCGAGTCGTTCGAATTCCTGTTCAACAAGGATTTCTTCGACGACCTGGACGAGGATCTGCAGGCCATTCTGCGTCATGGCGTGGAAGCCGCCTCCACGTCCAATACCGCCTCGGCGCTGGACAACTACTCCGCCGACCTGCAGGCGCTGCAGGAAGAGCACGGCGTCACCGTGCACCGCACCTCCAAGGAGATCCTCGACGCTCAGCTCCAAGCGTGGGACGAGCTGATTCCTCAGCTCGAAGAAGACGACTTCATGCGGCGCTGCATGGAGAGCCAGCGCGAGTGGGTCGAGCGCGTCGTGTATTACGAACTCATGAACAAGCCCGATCTGGCCCTGGCCTATGAGCACTACTTCCCGGGCAAGCTGAACCTCTGATTGCGCGGCGCCGGCCTCCTCGGTTTTACTCCGGGGAGGCCGAATGGCGCCTGAATGGAAGGTTCATCGTCTTTCACGCGTGGCGTGGCGGTCGGCTGATCGCCACGCCAGCCGATCCGGTAGGTGTGCTCGCATTATGATCAACGTCATTCGTTTCATCGATCGCTTGACGAGCTGGTTCGGCCGGGCCTTTGCCTGGCTGATCCTGCTCATGGCGTTCGGCATGGGCTACGAGGTGGTGTCGCGTTATGCCTTCAACGCGCCTACCGCCTGGTCCTTCGACATGTCCTATATCCTGTATGGCACTCTCTTCATGATGGGGGGCGCCTACACGTTGGCCCGTAACGCTCACGTGCGCGGCGACTTCCTCTATCGGCTGTGGCAGCCGCGCACCCAGGCCAAGGTCGAGCTGGTGCTCTACTTCATTTTCTTCTATCCCGGTGTCACGGCGCTGGTCATCGCCGGCTGGAAATACGCCGAGCGTTCCTGGCGCTACATGGAAGTGAGCACTTTCTCCCCGGCAGGCGTGCCGATCTTCCACTTCAAGACCATGCTGATGGTGGCTGGAATCCTGCTGTTCATCCAGGGGATCGCCCAAGTGTGCCGCTGCATCATATGCATCCGCACCAACGAATGGCCACCCAGCGTCGAAGATGTCGAAGAACTGGAAGACAAGTTGATGCGTCAGGCGGCGACGGGCGAGTTCGACACGTCGCACGAGACTGCCCAGGGGAGAGACGACAAATGACGGATCCTCAGATCGCTATCATGATGCTGGGGATCTTCATCCTCATCATCTTTCTCGGATTTCCCATTGCCTTCACGCTGATGGCGCTGGGGGTCATCTTCGGTTATTTCGCCTACTTCAATCCCGGGCGCATGTGGCGCGACTACGACCGCGCCGTGGAAGCCGGTGCCAGTAACTTCGAGCTCATCGAGACCTGGATCGGCGGCTTATTCAACAACCGAATATTCGACCTCTTCGTCAACCAGACCTATTCGGTCATGGCGAACGAGGTCCTCACGGCAGTACCGCTGTTCCTGTTCATGGGCTACATCGTCGAACGGGCGAACATCGTCGACCGGCTTTTTTCGACGCTCTACATCGCCGCCAAGCGGCTGCCCGGCTCCATGGCCGTAGCGGCGCTGATCACCTGTGCGCTGTTCGCCACCGCCACCGGCATCGTCGGGGCGGTGGTGACGCTGATGGGGCTGCTGGCCCTGCCGGCCATGCTCAAGGCCCGCTACGACAGCAGTTTCGCCTCGGGCGTGATCTGCGCCGGCGGCACGCTCGGCATCCTGATTCCGCCGTCGATCATGCTGATCGTCTATGCGGCGGCCTCGGGCGTCTCTATCGTGCGCCTCTATGCCGGGGCACTGCTGCCGGGTTTCCTGCTTGCCGGGCTCTATCTGGTCTACATCATCGGGCGGGCGTTGTTACAGCCCTCGGTGGCACCCAAACCGCGCGAGGAAGACGTCGGCGACGTGCCCACCGGAAAGCTGATTCTCATGGTCGTCACCTCCTTCGTGCCGCTGGCGGTGCTGATCATGGCGGTGCTCGGTTCCATCCTCTTCGGCCTGGCCACGCCCACCGAAGCGGCCTCGGCCGGTGCGCTCGGCGGCCTGCTGCTGGCGGCGGTCTACCGGGCCTTGACCTGGCAGCGGCTGCGCGAAGCGGTCTACCTCACCATGAAGACCACGGCCATGGTGTGCTGGCTGTTCGTCGGCTCCTGGACCTTCTCGTCGGTGTTCTCCTATCTGGGCGGCGAGCACCTGATCACCGAGTTCGTCACCGGACTCGACATCTCGCCGCTGACCTTCCTGCTGCTGGCGCAGTTCATCATCTTCCTGCTCGGCTGGCCGCTGGAGTGGTCGGAGATCATCATCATCTTCGTGCCGATCTTCCTGCCGTTGCTGCCGCATTTCGGCATCGACCCCCTGTTCTTCGGCATCCTGGTGGCGCTCAACCTGCAGACCTCGTTCTTGACGCCACCCATGGCGATGTCGGCGTACTACCTCAAGGGCATTGCGCCGCCGCAGGTGCAGCTCACCCAGATATTCCGCGGCTGCATGCCGTTCCTGGCCATGGTGTTCCTGGCCATGATCGTGCTGTACAACGTGCCGCAGATCGTCTACTGGCTGCCGGAGGTGGTATATGGGAACTAAGCAGGATCGTGCCCAGCAACTGGCCGCACTGACGGCCCGCGAGGCGGCCCGACGCATCGCCGAGGGGGAGCTGACTTCGGCCGACCTGGTCGCGGCCTGTCTCGACGTCATCGACGCCCAGGAGGAGGAGGTCCAAGCCTGGGCCTTCCTGGATCGCGACAAGGCCATGCTCGAGGCCAAGGAACGCGACCGGCGACGCCAGCGCGGCTTGCCGATCGGCCCGCTGCACGGGGTCCCCGTGGGGGTGAAGGACATCATCGACGTCAAGGGCATGCCCACCGGCAACGGCACGCCCATCGACGAAGGACGGCGGCCTTTCGAGGACGCCACGGTGGTCCGTCGCCTGCGCGATGCCGGCGCGGTCATCCTCGGCAAGACGGTGACCACCGAGCTGGCGTACTTCCATCCGGGCAAGACGCGCAACCCGCACGATCCCTCGCGCACGCCGGGCGGCTCCTCCAGCGGGTCGGCGGCGGCAGTGGCGGCCGGCATGGTGCCGCTGGCGCTGGGCAGCCAGACCAACGGCTCGGTGATCCGGCCGGCTGCCTACTGCGGGGTGGTCGGCTTCAAGCCGTCCTTCGGTGCCGTGCCGCGCACCGGCGTGCTGACCCTGGCACCCAGCCTCGACCAGCTCGGCATCTTCTCCCGCTCCATCGAGGATGCCGCCCTGATCGAGTCGCTCATGGGGCCGGACGACCGGGACGACGATGCCCGGGAAAACCCGGGGCCGCTCACCGCCACCACGTTGGCGGAGCCGCCGGTGACGCCGGCCCTGGCTCTCGTGAGGACGCCGTTCTGGGAACGTGCCGATGCAGCCATGCGCGATGCCTTCGGCGAGCTGGCGCCGGCCCTGGGGGACGCCGCCACCGAGGTGGAACTGCCCGAGCCGTTCGGGCGCGGCGTCGGCTGGCTGGGCGGTGTGATGGCCGCCGAGATGGCGCGCAACCTCGGCCATTACGTGGACCGAGCTCCGGACCAGGTCAGCGAGAAACTGCGTGAACTGGTAGCCGATGGGCGAGCCATGCGCGCGCCCGATTACCTGGCGGCCCGCGACATGCAGCAGGTGTTGCGCGACTCGCTGGTTCCGCTCTTCCACCGCTTCGACGTCATCGTCACGCCGTCGGCCACGGGGGAGGCCCCTGTCGGGCTCGACAGTACCGGCGATCCGGTCTTCTGTTCCCTATGGACCTTCTGCGGCATGCCGACCATCAGCCTGCCGCTGATGACCGGCCCTAACGGAATGCCGATCGGCGTTCAACTGGTGGCGCCACCGGGTCAAGATGCTCGCTTGCTGCGCACCGCGCGCTGGCTGGTGCGCACCCTTTCGCAGGAGGCTGGATCATGACCGACAAGATACTCGCCGGCGTGGCTCTGCTCGGGCTGCTCGCCTTTCTGATCACGGTGCCGATCTTCGTGCCGCACGTCGACCTGATACTGTTCACCCTGGGCTGCCTGTCACTGGCCGCGTACGACTTTTGGCGGGAGCTCTTCAGTCGTCGCTGAGCGCACGATCCATCTTGCCAAGGCAGGACGTCTGCTGAATACTGTATGGAAAGACAGTGTCAGGAGGCGTCATGTCGTTCGCAGTCCGCAGGTCGCCGCACATCGTGGCGTGCGCTGTCGTCGAGCCGTCCGCCGGCGCCCAGCCTCTTCTCGGCTGTCGGGTGCGCGCGGGTTTTCCCAGCCCGGCCGACGATCATCTCGATGTCGAACTCAATCTTCATGAGTACGTGGTACGCCGTCCGGCCTCCACCTACTTCGTGCGCGCCGAAGGCGACTCGATGCAGGGCGACGGCATTCACGACGGCGACCTTCTGGTGGTGGATCGCGGCCTCGAGCCGCTGCCGGGCCGGGTGGTGGTGATCGCCGTGGATGGCGAGCCCACCGTCAAGCGCCTGGTACGGGATGGCGAGCGCATGCTGCTGGTGGCCAGCAATCCGCGTTTCGCTCCCATTCCGCTGGCGGGACGCGAGTGCCATGTATGGGGCGTGGTCACCCACGTGGTGCATGCCCTGCCGGCGCTGTCGGGAGGGCACGAATGATCGCCCTGGTCGATGCCAACAGCTTCTACGTCAGTTGCGAGCGAGTCTTCGATCCCTCCCTCGAGGGGCGGCCGGTTGGGGTGCTCTCCAACAACGACGGCTGCGTCGTCGCCCGCAGCACCGAGCTCAAGGCGCTGGGCGTTGCCATGGGGGCACCGTTGCACCTGTTGCCGCCGGCCATCCGACGGCGGGCGGCGCTGTTGTCCAGCAACTATGCACTGTACGGCGACATGTCGCGGCGTGTGAATGCGGTACTGGGCGAGTTCTCGTCGGACGTGGAGGTCTATTCCATCGACGAGAGCTTCGTCGGACTCGACGGCTTCGATCCGGGGAGCCTGGAGGCACACTGCCAGCGTTTGCGCGAAACGGTACGCCGTGACACCGGCATTCCCGTTGGCGTGGGCGTGGCGCCCACCCGGGTGCTGGCCAAGTTGGCCAATCGGGCGGCCAAGGCAATGCCCGCCTACGAAGGCGTGTGCCGCTTGGAGGCCGATGCCCCGGCCACCCGAGCGTTGCTCATGCAGCTGCCGGTCACCGAGCTATGGGGCGTGGCGCGGCGCACCGGCGAACGGCTGGCGCTGATGGGCATCCACACCGCCTGGCAACTGCGCGAGGCCGACCCCAAGCGGATACGCCGCGACTTCTCGGTGGTGCTCGAGCGCATCGTCTGGGAATTGCGCGGTCATCCGGCCATCGAGCTCGAGGATCTGGCCGAGTCGCGCCAGCGTCTCATGGTATCGCGCTCCTTCGGCCGTTTGACCGGCGAGTATGACGAACTCGCCGCGGCGTTGCGCCAGCACGGCGCCCGTGCCGCCGAGAAGCTGCGCGGCCAAGGCAGTCTCGCTCGAGCGGTGATGGTCTTCTTGCGCACCAATCCGCACCAGGTCCACGAGCCCCAGTACGGCAATCGCCTGGTGGTGCCGCTAGCGCATGCCAGCGACGACACCCACGAGCTGCTGGCCGCGGTGCGCCGTGCTCTCGCAGCCCTGTATCGTCAGGGCTATCGCTACCAGAAGTGCGGCGTGGCGCTGCTCGACCTGGTCGACCGTGAGCGCCGCCAGCTCTCGCTGCTCGAGGCGGCTCACGACGAGGTGCAGCGACGGCGCAGCACGCGCCTGATGGCCGCGGTGGATCGCCTCAATCGCGAGATGGGCCGGGACACCGTGCGTTTCGGTCTACCCTGCGAGAACAGCGCCTGGCAACTGCGTTGCGAACGGCTCAGTCCGCGCTACACCACGCGCTGGAACGAACTGATGAAGGTCAAGACAGGGTGAAGAGCGGCGTTCGGTCGACTAGCCTGTCGACGCGACGAGCTGCAAGGAGCGTCGATGATCCATCGTCATGCCGAAAACCGACACGGCCGGGATTTCGTCGTCGGCGACATCCACGGAGAGTACCGACTGCTCGAGGCGGCGCTGCACCGGGTCGACTTCCAGACCGAGCGTGACCGGCTCTTTGCGGTGGGCGATCTGATCGACCGAGGGCCGGACTCCTTCGCGTGTCTGGCGCTGGCCCTGGAACCGTGGTTCTTCGGGGTGCGCGGCAATCACGAAGCGCTAGCCGCGGCGGCCCTCGGCGGCGGCGACTGGGGCGCGTGGCTGATGAACGGGGGGACCTGGGTGCGCGACCACGACCGGGATGCGGTGCGCCGGCGGCTCGCGGCAGCGCTGGTTCGGTTGCCCCTCGCGCGCGAGGTCGCCGTCGCCGGCAAGCGGCTGGGCATCGTGCACGCCGAACCGCCGCCCGACTGGTCGCAGGTCGAGACGGCCGACGAGGCACTGGCGCATCGGCTGGTATGGGGGCGCCGACGTATCGCCAGCCAAGACACCACGCCGGTAACCGGGATCGATGCCGTGGCGGTAGGGCACACCATCGTCCCCGAGCCGGTGCGGCTGGGAAACGTGCACTACCTCGATACCGGCGCCTTCGACACCGGCCGGCTGACGCTGGTCGAGGCCCGCGATCTGGTGGAGTGACACGCTCGGGTTCCTGCGGCCGAGCCACCGACCTCCGGCCGCCACGTCTCGATCACGCCTGACAGGTCGCCCGGAGGGTGAGCGGCCGTCACGCTTTGCCGTCCTCCGGATGGATCCGGTAGAGCACGCAGTAGACGACCGGCAGCACCACCAGGGTCAGCAGGGTGGCCACGCCCAGCCCGCCGATCAGGGCCACCGCCATGCTGGCGAAGAAGGCATCGCCGATCAGCGGCAGCATGCCCAGCATGGTCGTCAGGGCGGCCATGGACACGGGGCGTACGCGGCTGATGGCGGCGCGCACCACGGCGGAATAGGGCCGGTCGTGCAGCGGTAGCTGCACATTGATCTCCTCGACCAGCACGATGGCATTCTTGAGCACCATGCCAATCAGGCTGAGGGTGCCGAGCAAGGCCATGAAGGAGAACGGCAGGCCGCTGATCAGCAGAGCGCCGACGACACCGATGACGGTCAGCGGCACCAGCGACCAGATCGCCAGCGGCTGACGCCAGTTGTTGAACAGCACCACCGTGATGATGAACATGATCACCAGACCCAGCGGCAGCGACGAGAAGAGTCCGCTCTGCGCCTCGCTGGACGTCTCGTGCTCGCCACCCCACTCCAGGCGGTACCCCGAGGGCAGCTCGAGCGCCTCGACGTCCGAGCGGACTCGCTCCAGCACGCTGGCGGCGGTGACGTCGCGCAGTGGGTCCGGTTCGGCATAGACGGCCAGCATGCGTTGCCGGTCGCGCCGCAGGATCAGCGGGTCGGCGACCTCGGTGTCGATGCGTTCGATGACCTGGTCGGCGGGGATGTAGCGCCCCCGCTCCGCACTCCAGACGTTCAGCGAGCCGAGGTCGTCGACGTCATGCCGCTGCTCCGGAACGGCCCTGGCGACGATGGGGATCAGGTCGCTGCCGTCACGGTAGGTGCCGAGGCGGACACCGGTAGTGTTCATGGCGAGCGTGTCGGCCAGGTCGCTGCGACTGACGCCCAGCCGTCTCGCCGTGTCTTCGAGGAACACCGGTTCGATCGCCTGCACCCGGTTGCGCCAGCTGTGGCGAACGCTCGTCGCCAGCGGCTCGTCGCGGAAGATGGCTTCGATCTCGCCGGCCAGCCGGCGCAGCGTCTGCGGGTCGCTGCCATACAGTCGGGCTTCGATCTTGGCCTTGGGCGACGGGCCGACTTCGAGTGGGGCGATCTTGAAATCCGCCTCGGGATGGCGGCGTTCGAGTTCGCGCTCGACGTCGGCCATGCGCGCGTGCTGCGAGGTCTTGTCGTCGGTCTCGACGATCAACTGGGCATAGCTGGCATAGCGGTCCTCGGGGGAGTAGGGCAGCGTGAAGCGCTGGGCACCGCCGCCGATGGTCGTGGTCAGATGACGGATGTCCGGCATCTCCATCACCGCGTCTTCCAGTTCGCCCACTCGCTTCGCCGTCTCGAGAATGTCGGTGCCTTCGGGCGTCCAGTAATCGACGAAGAAGATCGGCGTGTTGGAGGCCGGGAAGAACGCATTCTTGACGAAAGTGAAGCCATAGCCGGCGCTGGCCAGCAGGGCGACGACCAGCAGCAGCGTCAGCCAGCGCAGGCGGATGCCCAGGGTGATAAGGGTTCGAAAGCCTCGGTAGAGCATGCCCCGGTAGGGATCATGGTCGGGATCTCCCTGGCGGCTGTTGCGGAAGAACATCCGGAAGAAGAAGGGAGTCAGCGTGAGCGCAGTGATCCAGCTCAGCAGCAGCGAGTAGAGCAGCACGAAGAACAGCGAACCGATGAATTCGCCGGTGGTGTCCGGCGACAACCCGATCGGCGCGAAGGCGGTGATGGCGATGACCGTGGCGCCCAGCAGCGGCCAGGCGTTCTGGCGAACCACCTGGTGGGCCGCATCGCGCACCGAACTGCCGCGCTTGAGCCCGACCAGCATGCCCTCGGCGATCACGATGGCGTTGTCGACCAGCATGCCCAGCGCGATGATCAGCGCCCCCAGTGAAATGGTCTCCAGTTGCAGACCATGGATGCGCATCATCATGAAGGTGCCGATGATGGTGATCAGCAGGATCGAGCCCATCAGCAGGCCGCTGCGCCAGCCCATGAACACCATCAGCACCAGAATGACGATGGCGACCGCCTGAGCCAGGCTGATCAGGAAACCGGAAACGGCATCGTCGACGACCTGGGGTTGGTCGTAGACCACGTTGAGCTCCATGCCCAACGGCGTCCGGTTCTCGAGTTCGGCCAAGCGCCGATTGAGCCGCTCGCCGACCTCCACGACATTGACGCCGCTCTCGAAGGAAACGCCCAGCGACAGCGCCTGTCGGCCCATGTCGCGATACAGCTGCTCGGGTCGGTCGGTTTGGTCGCGCTCGATATCGGCGATATCGCTCAGCCGTACCAGGTTCCCGTTGCCTTCACTGACGATGAGGGCGCGCAGATCCTCGACATCGGCGGCACTGCCGGTGGGCGTGATGCGAAAACGGCGGCCTTCCTGCTTCAGGTGGCCGGCATCGCTGACGGCGTTCTGCGTTTGCAGCAGCTGCTGCAGGCGTTCGGGCGGAATGTTCAAGGAACGCATCCGCTCCCGGTCGAGCTCGACGAAGATGCGTTCCTCGCGGGCCCCCGTCAACGACACCTTCTCCACGCCATCGACCAGAGCCAGCTCGCGCTTGAGGAAGTCGGCATGGTCCTTGAGGTCGGCCATCGAATAGCCTTCGCCGGTCAGATTGATCATCCAGCCGAAGACGTCGCCGAAATCGTCGTTGATCCGAGAGCGCTGGGCACCGGGCGGCAACTGGCCCTGCACATCGTTGACCTGTCGCCGCAAGGCATCCCAGAGCTGCTGGAGCTCCTCCTCCTGCACGGTACTTTCCAGTTCCACGGTGATCTGCGACAGCCCATCGGAACTGATCGAACTGATCCGCTTGATGGCGCGCATCTCCTGGATGGACTCTTCCAGCGTCGCCGTCACCTCCTGTTCGACCTCCTCCGGCGTAGCGCCGGGGTACGGGGTGATGACCAGCGCATTGCGGATGGTGAACTCGGGAAACTCGAGCTGGCCCAGGTCCAGGAACGAGAGCGTGCCGCCGACCAGCAGCACCAGGGTCATCAGCCAGCTGACTGCCTTGTGGCGCAGAAAGTAGTCGACCATGTCAGAGCCCCGGCTCCTTCTCCCAGGGAGTGACGGTCAGGTCGTCGTGCAATCGGTGGGCACCGGCAGCCACGATACGCTCGCCGGCGGCCAGCTCGCCGCTGATCTCGAGGCCCTGGGAAGTCAGCGTGCCCACCTCGACCGGAACGGGCTCGACGCGGTCGGGAGGGCTGAACCGCCAGACCCGCGCCTGGTCGGGGGATGCCTCGGGATAGCTGACGGCCCCGGCGGGAACCCGCCATACCGTCGATTCGCCGTCGTCCATCCAGGCGTTGAGGTCGAGCCGAACCGTGGCGCTCATGCCGTCGAGCAACAGAATGTCGTCCGGCTGCGGCAGGGTCAGGGTGACCTCGTAGGCCAGGGTGTCGTTGCTGGCCTGGGTCGTGTACGACTTGAGCCGCGCCAGGTACGGGTCGCCATCGCGCGAGAAGCGCACCTCATGAGCCATCTCGCCGAAGAACGGCGAGCCATGGGTGCCGTTGCCGTCACCCGGGTTCGATACGTCAAGGCGTCGGACGATCTGTTCGGGAAGGTGGAACACCACATCCAGCTGGCCCGGCTGCTGGATGACCGCCACGGTTTCCTGTACCTGCACGAACTGGCGGCTGTCGACGGGAACCCTGGCGATCACGCCGTCGTAGGGAGCCCGCAAGCGGGTGTGTTCGACATCCTCCTGGGCCTGCTCGAAATTGGAGCGAGCCGCCTGGAGTTCGGTCTCGGCCTCGTCGAAACGCGCCTGGCTGATGGCACCGCGCTCGGCGGTGTAGCGCATGCGTTCATAGGTGGCTTCGGCGAGTTCCAGGCTGGACCGGGCGCTGTCGAGCCGGCTGCGCACGGTGCGGTCGTCGATGCGAGCGATGACCTCGCCGGCCTCGACGCGCTGACCGGCCTCGACATCTAGTTCGAGCAACTCCCCCGCCATGCGGAACGACAGGTTGCTGCGCGTCGCGGCTTCCACGCGGGCGGGAAAGTGGCGTACCCGACTGGCGTCGCCGTCATCGAGGGTCACCAGCTTGACCGGCCTGGGAGCCTCATGGCCGGGCGCTTCCTGCTCCTGGCAGCCGCTCAATGCCAGCAGGGCCAAGCTTGCACCGAACAGGCGACGGACGATGACGAACACGTGAAACTCCTTGGCAGCGGGCATCGTGGCAGGCATCGGAATTTCACTGACATTCATGAATGTCAGTGAAATGATAGGCTAACTCGGATGCAGCGACTTTGCCATCCATCGATGCAAAAATGGCCGTGGAGACCGGCAGGGGAGAGAAATGACGAGACGCAAACAAGAGGCCGAGAGAACGCGCGAGACCATTCTCGATGCCGCCGAGGCGACATTTCTCGAACAGGGCGTCTCGCGCACGACGTTGGCGCACATCGCCGCGGCAGCGGGGGTGACGCGTGGCGCCATCTATTGGCACTTCGAAGACAAGGAAGCCCTGTTCGATGCCTTGCTGGAACGGGTGCGCATTCCCATCGACGAGATCGTCGATCATGCCGACGATGGCACTCAGGCCTCGCCGATGGAGTCGGTGCGGGCGATCGCCCAGAGCGCGCTGACGCGCATCTGCGACGACCGACAGTTGCAGCGCGTGGCCACCATCGTCTTCCACCGCTGCGAGAAGCTCGAAGACCGCCATCCGCGCATCGGCACGATCACTCGCCTTTCCCGGCATGCCCAGGACCGGGTGGAAGCGATCTTCGAACAAGCGCGCGACCAGGGCCAGCTGCGCGCCGACCTGTCGCCGACCACCGCGTGTCGCCAGCTGCACTCGTTCCTGATCGGTGCCTGCTTCGATTGGCTGCAGGACACGACGCAATACTCATTGGCCGATGAACGCGACAGCATGGTCGAAACCCTGATGCGCGGCCTGGCGGCCTGAGGCGAGACGCTGGCGAATGCTAACGGCCACCGCGCCGATGCACTAAGTGGCCGTCGTCATTGATTTTTCTGGTGCCGCAAAGTGGACTCGAACCACCGACCTACGC
The DNA here is from genome assembly GCF_900100195.1 of Billgrantia gudaonensis. Classification (GTDB taxonomy): domain Bacteria; phylum Pseudomonadota; class Gammaproteobacteria; order Pseudomonadales; family Halomonadaceae; genus Halomonas; species Halomonas gudaonensis. The sequence continues at coordinate 80,264 of NZ_FNES01000003.1, read as the reverse complement.
ATTACGAGTGCGTTGCTCTACCAACTGAGCTATTGCGGCAGTGGCGGCATGATAGCGCCGCCGCGACGTTGCTGCCAAGCTTACTCGCGCATCCTCGTCAGCCCTTCCTGAGCGGTCGAGGCGACCAGCCGGCCCTGGCGGTCGTACAGGCTGCCGCGGGCGAAGCCGCGTGCGCCGCCGGCCCAGGGGCTGTCCATGTCGTAGAGCAGCCACTCGTCGATACGCACGTCGCGATGGAACCACAGCGCATGATCGAGACTGGCGATCTGCAGCCGCGGGTCGCGGAAGGTGACGCCATGGGGCACCAGCGCCGTGGTCAGCAGATTGAAGTCCGAGCTGTAGGCGAGCAGGTAGCGATGCAGCGCCGGGTCGTCGGGCAGCTCGCCGGTGAGCCGGAACCACAGCCGCTTGCGCGCCGGCTGGCCGGGTTCGGCCTCGTCGCCCAGGTGCAGAAACTCGATGGGGTGGCCGGGGAAGCGTTCCAGGCGCGCCTCGGCGGCATCGCTCAAGTCCTCCGGCAGTGCCACGTCGGGCATGGCGGTCTGGTGCTCGAGGCTCGTTTCCTCGCCGTGGAAGGAGGCGCTGCAGAAGAAGATCGGGCGCCCCTTCTGGATGGCGGTGACCCGGCGGGTGGTGAAGCTGCCGCCGTCGCGAACCGCATCGACCTGATAGACTACCGGGCGGTGTGGGTCGCCGGGGCGCAGGAAGTAGCCGTGCAGCGAATGGGCGCGGCGCGTCGGGTCCACCGTATGGGTGGCGGCGGAGAGCGCCTGGCCGAGTACCTGGCCGCCGAACAGCTGGGGCAGGCCGAGATCCTGGCTGGCGCCACGAAACAGGTTCTCCTCCAGCTCCTCGAGGCCGAGCAGGGCGACGAGCGCATCAAGGGCGTCGGACATGGACGGCTCCTCAGGGGGTTATCATACGGTTGTTTCAAGACTTTCAGGATACACGGAGTCGGCGTCGATGCGCAGCGACGAATTCTACATGCACCGCGCGCTGGACCAGGCCCACCAGGCTCTGGCGGCCGGAGAGGTGCCGGTGGGAGCGGTGGTGGTGGACGACCGCGGCGAGATAGTGGGTGCCGGCTACAATGCGCCGGTGTCGAGTCACGACCCCAGCGGCCATGCCGAGATACGGGCGCTGCGCGATGCCGGCCAGCGGCTCGGCAACTACCGCCTGGACGGCTGCACCCTCTACGTGACCCTGGAGCCGTGCCTGATGTGCACCGGCGCGATCATCCATGCGCGACTGGCCCGCGTGGTCTACGGTGCCGCCGAGCCGCGCACCGGGATGGTCGAATCGAAAGCCAACCTGTTCGTCCAGCCGTGGCACAACCACCGGGTGGCGGTCGAGGGAGGCGTGCTGGCCGGCCGTGCGGCGCGGTTGATCAAGACCTTCTTCGCGGCGCGGCGCGACGGCTCGACGCCGGATGCCTCATGACGGCGCCGAAAGGTCGAGCGGCCGGGCGGTGCGAACGCGGTTGCGCCCTTCGTGCTTGGCACGGTACAGGGCGTCGTCGGCCGCCTGCATCAGTACGGCGACATCCAGCGGGCCGGCAACGAGGGTCACCACGCCGATGCTCACCGTCAGCGCGCTGCCGTCGTGGTGGTGCAGGTCGGCCTGCTCGAGTCTGCGGCGAATGACTTCGGCGATCGCCTCGGCCTCCTCGAGCGGGACGCCCGGCAGGCAGGCCACGAACTCCTCCCCGCCGTAGCGCGAAAAGAGGCCCTCATGGGGCTCCACCGCGGCCTGACCGATCTGCCCGAGCCGATTCAGGAAGCGGTCGCCGACCAGATGGCCATGGTGGTCGTTGATGCGCTTGAAGTGGTCGATGTCGCAGATCAGCACGCTGAGCGGCCGGCTATCGGCATGGGCCCCGAGGGTCTCCATGAACAGCCGCCGGTTGGGTAGCTGGGTCAGCTCGTCGTGACGGGCCAGCCATTCGACTTCGCGCTGCAGCTGGGTACGCGTGCGAATCTCCCGGCGCAGGTCGCTGTTGGCCACGTGAACGCGACGGTGCTGGCGCTCCAGGGTGCCGTAGGTATACAGCACCAGGTAGAGCAGAATCGCCAGCGTCAGGCCGACGATGAGGCTGACGGTGGGATAGCGGGTCTGCCGTGCCAGCAGGCTGGCCTGGCTGGGCTGCATGGTCAGGGTCAGCGGCCGGTCGGCGATGTCCAGTTGGGTGGTGTATTGCCAGGGCCCCAGCAGGGCGTCGGGCCCGCGCCGGGCGAGGACCTGGCCGCCGGTTTGCAGCGTGAAACGGGCCTGCCGGACGTCCACGCTTTCGAAGAGGGTTTCGGCCAGCCTCGGCAGGCTCATGGCCATGGCGACGGCGCCCAGGGTGCGCCGTTCGGCACCGACGACGATGGGCAGATAGTGAATGATGCCGGGCTCGCCCTGCAGCAGTTCGATCACCTCGGTGCGTCCGGCACGCTGGTGTTCCAGCGCCTGACTGACGGCGGCCCGACCGGCCGGCTGGGCGTCGTAGAGCCGGGCCCCGAGGGCGCGCTGGTTGAGGCCATTGGGTGGGTGTACGCGCAGGATGCGGCTGTCGGGATCCACGAAGGCAATGTTGAGGATGTAGCGGAAGTCGCGATGGTAGGGCGCCGCCTGGTTGGCCCAGTCGAGGCGACCGGGCAACTGGTCGAAGAGCGTCCAGATGTTGGCGAAACGCTCCATGGCGTCCAGATGGGCGTCGATGTCACGGGTCAACTGCTCGGCCAGGGCCTGTCCCTCCGCTTGAACTTCGGCGTGCAGCGTTCTGTCCGTGGCGCTCTTCTGTTGATGCCAGAACAGCAGTGTCAGGCTCGCCAGGACCAGGGAGGGCCACAGCGAGCGGCGCAGCGTGAGGTCGCTGGGCCGCCAGTGCGACAACGCACCGAGGAGCTGCCCTCCCAGCAGCAACCAGAGCATCGACTGGTGGTTCAGGTCCCCCGCATAGCGCAGCAGGTGCATGTCGTCGGGCGCATAGTGTTCGCCCAGCTGGATGGCCAGCAGCATGGCGGCGCTGCCCAGCAGCAAAGGCCCGCCCAGGGCGGCGCGGGCATGCGTGAGTATGCCGGTGGCCTGAAGCGACAGGGTGAGGGTGACCAGCAGGGCCGGGCGCCAGGCCTCGAGGCCCAGCTCGGGAGCGAGCCAATCGCTAAGACGATTCCACGCGCGCAGCGAAATCCAGTGCTCCGGTAGCATGTAGCTGAGCAGGATGACCGCCAGGACCGTCATGACAACGGCGGCCAGCACCTGGCCGATGAGGCGCCAGCGCAGCATCAGCAGCAGTTGCGCCACGGCCACGCAGGCGATGAGCAGCGGCTGGACGAGGGCATGGGCCGGAGCGAGCCGGGTTACCGCTTGCACCATGGCCAGCAGAGCCAAGAGCAATGCCGCGCTGGTCAGGAGAAACGCAAAACGGCGCATGGCGGAGACCTTCTACAAAATGGGCGGTACGCTCTCGAACTTGCTGACGCTGTCGCCATCTTCCGGTATGCCGTCGAGCTGCAGGAACTGCTGTTGGTTGCGGTCCAGGTAGCTGAGAATCTCGTAATAGCGACGGATGTTGCGCACGTAGATCACCGGCTCGCCGCCGCGCGCATAGCCGTGCCGTGTCTGGCTGTGCCATTCGCGCTGCTGCAGCAGCGGCAGGGCTTCACGCACGTGGGTCCAACGGTCGGGGTCGCCGCCGCGCATCTCGGCGATTTGGCGAGCGTCGTAGAGGTGCCCGAGCCCCACGTTGTAGGCAGCCATGGCCATGAACAGTCGGTCTTCTCCTGTTATCGACTCGGGCAGGCGGGACTTTAGGGACCGCAGATAGCGGGCACCGCCATCGATGCTTTGGGCCGGGTCGAGACGATCGTCCACCTCCATTTCGCCGGCTGTGGGCAGGGTCAGCATCATCAGTCCGCGCACGCCGGTCGGCGAGGTGGCCTCCGGATCCCAGTGCGATTCCTGATAGCCCAGGGCGGCCAGCAGCTTCCAGTCGAAGCCGGTGTCGCGAGCGGCTTCGCGGAACAGGGCTTCGTAGTCGGGTAGCCGCTCGCGCGCGTGCTGGATGAAGGTGCGTGCGCCAACGTACTCCAGATAGTCGTCGTGGCCGAAATGGCGGTTCACCAGCGAGTCCAGGGTGCCCTCGGCGCGCATCTTGCTCAAAAAGCGATTGGCTTCCTGCTGCAGCGCCAGGCCCCCGCGTGCGGGAAAGGCCCAGGCCATCGAGAGCGGAGAGCCCAGAGTGAAGCCGTCTTCCACGCCGGGGAAGAAGAGGCGGTTGATGCGAAACTGGTGCTCGTAGACCACGGCGGCGTCCAGATTGCCGCTCTCCACCTGGCTGAGCAGTTCGGCGACCTCCACGTCGTCGGATTCCCACCAGCTCAGGTCGGGATGCTCGGTCTGCAGCTCGCGCAGCACCCGGTCGGCGCCGGAGCCGCGGATGGTGCCGATCTCGAGGCCATCCAGGTCGTCGAATTCGGTCACCGGCGGCAGGCCGCGGCGATAGACCAGCAAGGGCTGCAGGTCGAAGATGGCCTGGCTGAAGATCACGCCTTCGCGATCGAGATCGAGGGGTAGCGCGGCAGCGCCCAGATCGCCCTCGTTGCGAACCGTTTCGAACACGCTGTCGATGTGGTGGCTGGCGTCCAGGTCCAGGCTGACGCCGAGGTGATCGGCGAAGCGTCGCACCAGATCGTATTCGAAGCCGGTGGGACCGTGGCGGCCCTCGTAGTAGGTGGTGGGGGTGTTGCGGGTGTGCACGCTGAGGAAATCGCGCGCCAGCACCGCCTCCAGCAGCCCATCGGAAGGCGGCGCGGGGCGGTATGGAATCAGGCACAGCGCGGCCGACGCCAGCAAAACGATGGCGCGGCGCAGGCGGCCCGGCGTGAAACGGCTCGAGAATCCAGGCATGCAGGCGATGTTCGGCGATGAGAGCCTCACCTTAACGGCCCCCGCGGCGGCTGTCATCTGCCGCATTTCGCGTGCCCCCCGCTTTCCAGTATCATGTCGCCTCTGTCAGCCGTTCGCGGCGCCCCCTTCCTTCGCTTGCTTCAGAGGCTTCAAGACATGCTCGAACTTCGAGGCGCGCCCGCCCTTTCCGCCTTTCGTCACGCCAAGCTATTGGCTGCCCTGCGCGCGCGAGTTCCCGAGGTTGAGTCGCTCCATGCCGAGTACGTGCACTTCGTGGACCACGACGGCGAGCTGTCGGCCGATGCCCGGCGTCTGCTCGACCAACTGCTCGACTACGGGGCTCACCCGTCACATTCCGCCAGCGAGGCCCGGTCGCGGGAGGGGCAACTGCTGCTGGTGGTGCCGCGCATCGGCACCCAGTCGCCGTGGTCTTCCAAGGCCACCGACATCGCGCATGGCTGCGGTCTTTCCGCGGTGCGGCGCATCGAACGCGGCATCGCCTACCGGGTGGCCCTCGATGCGCCGATGTCCGAAGCCGCCTTCACGGCCATCGTCGCCACCCTGCACGACCGCATGACCGAATCGGTGCTCACCGATGCCAGCGATGCAGCCAAGCTCTTCGCCCACCACCAGCCGGCCCCGCTGGGCCAGGTTAACGTGCTCGAAGGCGGGCGCGAAGCGCTCGAAACGGCCAACGGCGAGCTGGGCCTGGCGCTGGCCGAAGACGAAATCGACTACCTGGTGAGCGCTTTCCAGGAGCTGGGCCGCAACCCCAGCGACGTCGAACTGATGATGTTCGCCCAGGCCAACTCCGAACACTGCCGGCACAAGATCTTCAACGCCGACTGGCGCATCGACGGCGAAGCCCAGCCGCATTCGCTGTTCGCGATGATCAAGAACACCTACCAGCAGTCGCCCGGCGACATCCTCTCCGCCTACAGCGACAACGCCGCGGTGATCGAAGGCACCGAGGCACCGCGCTTCTTCCCGGCACCGCTCACCGGCCGGGAAGGCGAGCGGGCCAGCTACGCCGCCCGGCACGAGCCGATTCCCATCCTGATGAAGGTGGAGACCCACAATCACCCCACCGCCATCGCCCCGCATCCGGGCGCGGCCACCGGCGCCGGCGGCGAGATCCGCGACGAAGGCGCCACCGGCATCGGCGGCAAGCCCAAGGCGGGGCTGACCGGCTTCACCGTCTCCAACCTGCGCATTCCCGAGTACGTGCAACCCTGGGAAGCCTTCGACTACGGCAAGCCCGAGCGCATCCAGTCGGCGCTCGAGATCATGCTCGAAGGCCCCATCGGCGGTGCCGCCTTCAACAACGAGTTCGGCCGTCCCAACCTCGCCGGCTATTTCCGCACCTACGAGCAGGACGCCCTGGGGGCGGACGGCATCGAGCGGCGTGGCTACCACAAGCCGATCATGCTCGCCGGCGGCTACGGCAACATCCGCGCGGGGCACGTCCAGAAGGGCGAGATCCCCGTCGGCGGCAAGCTGATCGTGATGGGCGGCCCGGCGATGCTGATCGGTCTCGGCGGCGGCGCGGCCTCCTCCATGGCCTCGGGCGCGTCGAGCGCCGATCTCGACTTCGCCTCGGTGCAGCGCGACAACCCCGAACTCGAGCGCCGCGCCCAGGAAGTCATCGACCGCTGCTGGGCGCTGGGCGAGGCCAACCCCATCCGCTTCATTCACGACGTCGGCGCCGGCGGGCTCTCCAACGCCCTGCCCGAGCTGGTCAAGGATGGCGGCCGCGGCGGCCGCTTCGAACTGCGCGACGTGCCCAATGCCGAACCGGGCATGAGCCCGCTGGAGATCTGGTGCAACGAGGCCCAGGAGCGCTACGTGCTGGCGGTAGCGCCGGAAGATCTCGCCACCTTCGAAGCGCTGTGCGCGCGCGAGCGCTGCCCCTACGCCGTGGTCGGCGAGGCCATCGAGGCCCACCGGCTCAGCGTGCACGACGGGCACTTCGACAGCACGCCGGTGGACCTGCCGATGAGCGTACTGTTCGGCAAGCCGCCCAAAATGACCCGCGAGTTCTCCCGCGAAGAGCGCCTGCTGCCCGGCGTGATGCTCGACAACCTCGACCTGCGCGAGGCCATGGAGCGGGTGCTGCGCCTGCCCGCCGTGGCCTCCAAGAGCTTTCTGATCACCATCGGCGACCGCTCCATCACCGGCATGGTGGCCCGCGACCAGATGGTCGGCCCCTGGCAGGTACCGGTGGCCGACGTCGCGGTGACCACGGCCAGCTTCGACACCCACGCCGGCGAAGCCATGGCCATGGGCGAGCGGCCACCGGTGGCGCTGATCGACCCCGCCGCCAGCGCTCGCCTGGCAGTGGCCGAAGCGATCACCAACCTGGCCGCCGCCCCCATCGCCAAGCTCGGCGACATCAAGCTCTCCGCCAACTGGATGAGCGCCGCCGATCACCCCGGCGAGAACCAGGCGCTGTTCGATGCCGTGCATGCCGTGGGCATGGAACTCTGCCCCCGGCTGGGCATCGCCATTCCGGTGGGCAAGGACTCCATGTCCATGCGCACCGCCTGGCAAGCGGAAAACGACAAGGGCGAGACCGAGGAGAAGAGCGTCACCTCGCCGCTCACCCTCGCCGTCACCGGCTTCGCGCCGGTCACCGACGCGTTGAAGACCCTGACCCCGCAGATCAATCTGGAGCAGGACGAATCCGACCTGCTGCTCATCGACCTGGGCGGCGGCCAGAACCGCCTGGGCGGCTCGGCGCTGGCCCAGGTCTACGGCCAGGTGGGCGATGTCTGCCCCGACCTCGACGACCCCGAGGACCTTCAGGCCTTCTTCGCCGTCATTCAGGGGCTCAACGCCGAAGGCAAGCTGCTCGCCTACCACGACCGCAGCGACGGCGGCCTGCTGGTCACCCTGCTGGAAATGGCCTTCGCCGCCCACGCCGGTCTCGAGATCAAGCTCGACTGGCTGATCGACGAGCCGGTCGAAGCGGTGGACGCGCTGTTCGCCGAAGAGCTCGGCGCGGTGATCCAGGTGAACCGCCAGCACACCGAAGCGGTGCTGGCGCAGTTCGCCGCCGCCGGCATCGAAACCTGCGGCGTCATCGCCCGCCCGCGCTACGACGACCAGGTGCGCGTCACCCTCTTCGAGGAGCCGCTGCTCGAGACCACGCGGCTGCTCACCCAGCGCACCTGGGCCGAGACCAGCTACCGCCTGCAGGCGCTGCGCGACAATCCCGACTGCGCCAAGAGCGAATTCGACGGCCTGCTCGACGACCGCGACCCGGGGCTTTCCGCGCAGCCCACCTTCGATGTCGATGAGGACATCGCCGCGCCCTATTTCAATCGGACCCGCCCGGCGGTGGCGGTGCTGCGCGAGCAGGGCGTCAACGGCCAGGTGGAAATGGCCTGGGCTTTCGACCGTGCCGGCTTCGAGGCCGTCGACGTGCACATGAGCGACATTCTGGAAGGCCGCGTGACGCTGACCGAATTCCAGGGGCTGGCGGCCTGCGGCGGCTTCTCCTACGGCGACGTGCTGGGCGCCGGCGGCGGCTGGGCCAAGTCGGTGCTGTTCAACGCGCGTGCCCGCGAGCAGTTCGCCGCCTTCTTCGACCGCGACGACAGCTTCGCGCTGGGCGTGTGCAACGGCTGCCAGATGCTCGCCCAGCTCAAGGGCCTGATCCCCGGTGCCGAGGCCTGGCCGCGCTTCGTGCGCAACGAGTCGGAACAGTTCGAGGCCCGGACGGCCATGGTGCAGGTGGAGAAGAGCCCTTCGATCCTGCTGGCCGGCATGGAAGGCTCGCGCCTGCCCATCGCCGTGGCGCATGGCGAAGGGCGCGCCGAATTCCGCGACAGCGCTCATCTGCGGCGCATGCAGGGCGGCGGCCAGGTGGCCCTGCGCTACGTCGACAACCATGGCCAGGTCACCACCCGCTACCCGGCCAACCCCAATGGTTCGCCCTCCGGCATCACCGGCCTGACCACCCCCGACGGCCGGGTCACCATCATGATGCCGCACCCCGAGCGCGTGGTGCGCGCCGTCACCAACTCCTGGCGCCCGGCCGAGTGGACCACGGACGGCGCCTGGCTGCGCCTGTTCCGCAATGCGCGGGTGTGGGTCGGCTGATCTTGGCTGGCGTCACTGGTGGCAGGCATTCTGCCGGGCCCGCCACGGGCAGCGCTTTGCTGCCCGTGGCGGGCAGTTCGCCCGCTCGACCGTTCAACCGACCGAGGCGCGATAGCGCAGGTCGTCGCTGGAGCTCAGGTATTCCTGAAGCACATCGCACTCGGCGCGTTTCTGCTTGATGATGGCCGTCAGGGTCGGATGGAAAGCCGGAACGGCGCTGGCCATCTGCAGGTGTTCGTAGAAGCGCCGCGAATAGTCGGCATCGGCCACTGCCTGATGCAGCGTGTCGATGGCCATGCCGTAGTGGCTGATGAAGCCGAAGGGAGAAGCGGCGTGGCGCGTCTCGACCGCCGGCCTTCGGTCGCTGCCGTCGAATGGCGTGGCTTCGGTTTCCTGCTGGCGTGCCGCATGGCGAAGCGTGTCCAGGCGCTTCTCGCATTCAATGCCCAGCGAGGCCATCAAGCGGCTGATGGCGGTATTGAAAGTGAGAAAGCCGAAAGCGAGTCGGCGGTAGCGCGCCAGCTCGTCGCCTTCATGGGCTTTGGCGAGGGCCAGCAATTCATCGCATTGAAAGACCAGCCGGGCAGCTGTGGCAGATGGAGTCGGCATGGTGGCCTCCTTCGAGTCGGAATTCGGTGTCGTCCCCCGCGTTAGAGGCGAATGTTGACCCTTAGCGATGGCAATTTCATGACGTCGGTCAATTCGAAACGGCGTTTATCGGTTTGTACCAGACGATTGGTTGCCGGCGTATGAGACGGCTCGTGCGCGCCGAGGGATCATCGACAGACCGTGGCGTGCAGGCCTAAGTTAGTGTTAGGTAATGCCTGTAGCCAAGGTCGACATCCATCAATGTGGATAATTGACTGACCGGCTGTGGAACAGAAGGGGGCCGCCCCAGTTGGTACCAAGATGTCACCAGTGATCTGTGCGACAGTTGAGATTTGGAGCCGTTGCGGGATTTCGTGCGGTCAAACAAGCGAGGGGGTTACGACAGGGGAGAGTCATGCCAACCGTTCTGCGTCTGGATGGGTACAAATTTTTCTTCTACTCGGATGAGGGCGACCCGCGTGAACCACCACATATACACGTTTTCAAAGCGGGGGCAGAGGCCAAGTTTTGGCTCGTGCCGGAGGTGCAGCTGGCCCGCAACGATGGTTTCGATGCCAAATCGCTGCGTAACATCACTACACTGGTCGTGAAGCATCGCAAGACACTGGAGGAAGCCTGGTATGACTACTTCGCCTAAGCGCGTGACGTTCGATGCAGACAGCTTCTGGGTCGAACTTAGCGATGGCCGTATCATAGGGGTGCCGCTCGCGTGGTATCCACGTTTGTTGAATGCTACGCCGGAGCAGCTTCGTGATCATGAGCTCAGCCCTAGAGGGATTCATTGGGATGAGATCGACGAAGACGTGTCTGTCGAGGGTATCTTGGCGGGGCATGGTGATATGACTCGCCATCGACAAGCCGTGGCGTAGCAGGCATCGAGCCGGGGTGGCTGGCTCGTGAGTCGGCGCTGTCTACCTTGCCGCCATCTTGCTAAACTGGCGCGTTGATCCTGCGTACCCGGAGAGGTCAGCCGCGTGAGCGCCACCCCCGATACCGCCAGCCCCGAGCATTCCACCGCAGCGACCCAGCAGGTCGAGGCGCTGGGGCGGCTGTTCGACGAGCCGATCACCCAGCTGCCCGACGATCTCTACATCCCGCCGGAAGCGCTCAAAGTGTTCCTCGAGGCGTTCGAGGGCCCGCTGGATCTGCTGCTCTACCTGATCCGCCGCCAGAACCTGGACATCCTGGCCATCGACGTGGCCGCCATCACCCACCAGTACATCGAGTACGTGGAGCTGATGAAGGCGATGGAGATCGAACTGGCCGGCGAGTATCTGCTGATGGCCGCGATGCTCGCCGAGATCAAGTCGCGCACCTTGCTGCCGCGGCCGCCCAAGGAGGGTGGTGACGACGAAGAAGAGGACCCCCGCGCCGAGCTGATCCGTCGTCTCCAGGAGTACGAACAACTGAAGAGCGCCGCCGAGGCGCTGGCCGAGCTGCCGCGCCTGGGCCGCGACTGGTTTCCGGCCCGCCCGGGCCTGCCGCCGCTGGAAGCGCGGGTCATCCACCCCGAGGTGGAGCTCGACGAGCTGCTCGGCGCACTGGCCGGCATTCTCAAGCGTGCCGAACTCAACCAGACGCACCACATCGCTCGCGAAGCGCTCTCCACCCGCGAGCGCATGCTGGGCATCATGGAACGGCTCTCGCGGGAGCGTTTCACCCCCTTCGAGGCGCTGTTCACCCTGGAAGAGGGGCGTGCCGGAGTCATCGTCACCTTCATGGCGATTCTCGAACTGGCCAAGGAAGCGATGATCGAAATCGTGCAGAATGCCCCGCTCTCGCCGATCCACGTTCGCGCGCGGCTGGATGAGCAGGAACCGCTGGAAGCGGTGGAACCGGAAGAGGGCGAAGCCGGCGAAAGTCCCTTCGCGGAAGACGAGGGAGAGGCGCCGGCATGACGGCCATGGAATATCCCGAAGCGCTGGACGAGATCGTCGAGGCGGCCCTGCTCGCCGCCGGCGAACCGCTCGACCTCGACCGGCTCGAGACGCTGTTCGACGATCACGAGCGCCCGCCGCGCAGCGCCCTGCGAGAGACCCTGTCGCGGCTCGCCACGCGCCACCAGCGCGGCGCCATGGAGCTGCTGGAAACGGCCTCGGGCTACCAGCTGCGCATTCGGCCGCGGCTCTCCGCCTGGGTGTCGCGGCTATGGGAAGAACGCCCCCAGCGCTACTCCCGCGCGCTGCTCGAGACCCTGGCGCTGATCGCTTATCGCCAGCCGGTCACCCGTGCCGACATCGAAGACGTGCGCGGCGTGTCGGTGAGCAGCTCGATCATGCGCACCCTGGCCGAGCGCGGCTGGATTCGCGTGGTCGGCCATCGCGACGTGCCCGGCCGTCCCGCGGTCTACGCCACCACGCGGGCTTTTCTCGACGACTTCGGCCTCAAGACGCTCGACGAACTGCCGCCGATGCACGAGCTCAAGGGCCTCGACGACAGCGACTACGAACGCGAAGAGGCACCGCCGCCGCCGCAGAGCGAACTGCTGGCCCAGGCCGACGAATCGCCGGAAGAGGCCGCGGAGACAGAGGCCGCTGGCGTGGCGCCGCAACATGACGAAACCCCGGAGGCGGCGGTCGATGCCGACGCCCCCACCGCAGCGGCCGACACGGCCGATGCGGAACACGCCGAGACGGCGTCCGAAAGGCCGACACTGAGCTTCGCCGATCTCGAAGCGCGCCTGGCCGAACGTGCCCGCTCCAGCGTCGACGAAGACGGCGGAGCGGGGGCGGAATCCACCCCCGATGAGACACCCGACGACTCATGAGCACCACCACGGAAAAACTGCAGAAGGTTCTGGCCCGCGCCGGACTGGGTTCGCGGCGCGAAATGGAAGCCGCCATCGCCGACGGCCGCGTCAAGGTCAACGGCAAGGTGGCCACCCTCGGCGACCGCATCGCCATGCACGACAAGGTCGCCCTCGACGAGCGCCCCGTGACCCTGCGTGGCGCCGAAGAGACGCCGCGCCGCGTGATCATGTACAACAAGCCCGAGGGCGAGCTGTGCACCCGCAAGGATCCGGAAGGGCGGCGTACGGTCTTCGACCGCCTGCCGCGCCTCAAGGGCGAACGCTGGATCGCCATCGGCCGGCTCGACATCAACACCAGCGGCCTGCTGCTTTTCACCACCGACGGCGAGCTGGCCAATCGGCTGATGCATCCCTCGACCCAGATCGAGCGCGAGTATGCCGTGCGCGTCATGGGCGAAGTCACCAAGGAACAGGTGGTGGCCATGGTGGAGGGCGTCATGCTCGAGGATGGCCCGGCGCGCTTCACCGACGTTCAGGAGTTCGGCGGCGAAGGCATCAACACCTGGTTCCATGTGGTCATCACGGAAGGGCGCAACCGTGAGGTGCGCCGCCTGTGGGAGTCCCAGGGGCTGACGGTGAGTCGCCTCAAGCGAGTTCGCTACGGCAATATCTTCCTCGACAAGCGCGCCAAGGCAGGCGAGTGGGTGGAGCTCTCCCAGGAGGAGGTCGACGACCTGGCGACTGCCGCCGGCCTGCCATCGCGCAAGGTGCCGGAGCTCACGCCGGACGAGAAGAACCGCTGGAGCCGCGACAAGCACAAGCGCAAGCCGGTACAAGCGATGCGCCAGCCCAAGGGGCGGAAAAGCCGCTAAGGGCTTCGACCAAGGGCAAAAAAGCGCTTGCCTTCACGGGGGCGGATCAGTAGTATCTGCACCCGTTCGGAGGGGTCGTTAGCTCAGTTGGTAGAGCAGTTGGCTTTTAACCAATTGGTCGTAGGTTCGAATCCTACACGACCCACCATCCGAACCTGAGACATGGCCACCGTGCCGTGTTGCGGGTCGTTAGCTCAGTTGGTAGAGCAGTTGGCTTTTAACCAATTGGTCGTAGGTTCGAATCCTACACGACCCACCAGTTATAGGGTTCAGGTCTTCCCAAGAAGCACCAAAAACCCAGCAAGAAAGCGCCTTCGGGCGCTTTTTTGTTGTCTGGGGTTCCCGCTCGTTCCCTTGACATACCGCCGTCAGCGGGGGCATCTATGGGGGCAGATCCATGCCCCCTGCCCGAGGTGCCCCCTATGGCGACGATCAATAAGCTGACCGCGACCGCGGTTCGCAACGCCCAGCCCCGAGAGAAGACCTACAAGCTGTCGGATGGTGGGGGCATGTACCTGGAAGTGACGCCGAGTGGGGGCATGTACTGGCGGCTGAAGTACCGCTTCCATGGCAAGGAGAAGCGCCTGGCCATCGGCGTCTATGGCGAGGGCGCCGGCAAGGTTTCGCTCGCCCAGGCCCGCAAGGCCCGCGACGACGCCAAGGAGCTGCTGGCCCAAGGGCTGGACCCCAGCACCGCCAAGCGGCTCGCCAAGGAGCAGGGCAGGGCAGCCGCCGAAAGCACCTTCAAGGCGGTGGCGACCGAATGGCTCGAGCACATCCACAAGCATGAGGTGGTGCCGGCCCACTACGCCCGAAACAAGCGCCGCCTCGAGCGCGACATCTTTCCGACGCTGGGCAGCCGGCCAGTGGGCGATATCACCCCGCCTGAGCTGCTGGACTGCCTGCGCAAGGTCGAGAAGCGCGGCCACCTCGAGACCGCCTCGAGGATCAAGACCGTGTGCGGCCAGGTTTTCCGCTACGCCATATCCATCGGCAAGGCCCAGCGTGATCCTGCTGCCGATCTGCGCGGCACCCTGCGCCGGGGCAAGACGCAGCACTTCGCCGCCATCACCGACCCCAGGGAGATACCGCCACTGCTGCGGGCCATCGACGGCTATGGGGGCACGCCTGTGGTGGTGGCAGCCCTCAACCTGTCGCCGCTGCTGTTCGTGCGCCCTGGCGAGCTCCGCCATGCCTGCTGGGGAGACTTCGACCTCGAGGCCGCCACCTGGTCATTCCAGCCGAGCAAGAACGCAGACCCCCTTATCGTGCCGCTGCCCCGGCAGGCGGTGCAGATCCTCAGCGAGCTGCATGGGCTCACCGGCCCCGATGGCTTCGTGTTCCCGAGCGTGCGCGGCCCGTCACGCCCGATCAGCGACAGCACCTTGGGCGCTGCCTTGGACGTGCTCGGCTACAAGAACCGGATGACCGCCCACGGCTTCCGCGCCATGGCCCGTACCATCCTGGCCGAGCGGCTTGGCTACCCGCCCGAGTACATCGAGCAGCAGCTCGCCCACAAGGTGCGCGACGCCAATGGTCGCGCCTACAACCGGACCAAGTTCCTCGAGCAGCGCAGGGAGATGTTGCAGAGCTGGGCGGACTACCTGGACGCGCTGCGTGAAGGCGCCGACAACGTGGTGCCGATCCGCGTAGTCGAGGGGGTGGGCTGAGACTTCAGCGTGCCCAGCGGAAGACCGGCGGCCACCCTCTGCGTTCGCAATCGGGAAAAATGAACCTTTTTTCCGGGGGTGTTGCGGAGGTAGTGGAGGCGGGCCGGTTGCGGATGTTGCGGATTCTGCGGAAAGCCGCATTCTAGAGCGGTTTGGCGGTTGCGGACGAGTTGCGGACGAGTTGCGGATAAGGCTGCGGAAGGCGATATGAGCGACGAAAATGATACCTTCGAAGGGCTCCAGCGGGAGCTGGACGACCTCCTTGGTCGCCTCACGCGCTGCATGGAGCGGCAACAGAGGGAAGAGCAGTTATCGAGTCGTGAGGGAGTGACGCGCGAAGAGGCCGGCCAGGCTGTCTACTGCTACGCCGCTCATTGTGACTGGAAGCCTGTCGAGCGCGACCTGGCCAGCGCCGCCTCCTTGGTATCCTTCGCCCAGGAGATCTATCGCCGCCGCCTGGCGCGTCAGGTCGAGAATCACGGCGACGGCAAAGGCCCGCTGCTGGCCGCACTTGAAGCCCTGGCCGGTTGGCCGGAGTTCGCCCCCGTCCCGCTCACTGATGCCCACATGGTTGAGCTGATGATGGCTGCCGCCTCCCTGGAGGAGCGCTCCAGCGAATACTTCGGCCAGAATGCCGGGCTCGAACTGAACCCCAAGCGCCCGTTGGATCGTCGGAGGTTGGCTCGTCGCATGGCGGCGGTTGAGGTGTTCCAACGGAATCGGCGAGATCCCAAGGCGCACCCCATCGGCATGGGGCTATTCGAGCGGGTAGGCAAGCGCTATGGCATGTCCGGCTCTACCGTGCGAGATGCGTATTACAGCCGCGAAACGAAGTCTTGGCAGGAGCTAGAGCGCCACTTACAGGAAACCGACGAAACCTTGTAAATACAGCAAGGGGCATCACCCCCGAAAATTCAGCCGTGCCCATAAGTCACCAAGGAGCTTCCCGGCATGGCTGTACTTCTCAAGCGCCCTGAAGTGCGCAAGCGTACCACCCTCAGCGACTCCGCCCTGTATCGCCTGATGGAGAAAGGCGAGTTCCCCCGCCCCGTTCAGCTTGGCCCGCGCGCGGTGGCGTGGGTAGAGGCTGAGGTCGACGCCTGGATCGCTGCCCGCATCGAGGCGAGCCGCGAAGAGGGGGCCGCGTGATGTTGACCCCCGCCCAGGTGTGCGGCTATGCTCCAAGCGTTGCCGCAAAATCGGCATCCGGGTTTGGCGACCCGATAGAGACTTGGCGCACCAGCGCCCACCGCGATACAGGCGCTTTTTTCATGCCTGCACTTCGCGTCTATGGCGGCTGTGCGTGGGAGCCCTTCGGGGCTGCCGGGTTCCAAGTCTCCCGGTTCGCCAACCTGCGTACAGCCGCCCCCATCCGCTGTTTGGCGACAGCCGGGGCCGGCTCCAGACTTGGAGATCCGCCCATGCAATTCCCCACCCGCAGTCCGTCTGGCCGTGCCGCCGCGCACCGCGCAATGGCTCGCGCCGCTCTGTTCTCCGCTTCAAGCGCCGCCGTCCGGCTGAAACGCTACAACCAGCACATGGCCAAGGCCCGCGCCCTCGAGTCCCGCGCGCGTGCGCAGGAGGTGGCGTCATGAGAGTCGAAACCTTCACCGGCCTGGTGTACGACGAGGCCGACCCGCAGTGCCTGTGCCATTTGTTCACTTCCCAAGGCAAGGCTTACGGCTTCATTCAGGCGATAGATACCGGCTTCGATGGCCAGCAGCGCTACCCTGCCCGCTACTGGGGCGAATACTGTCACGACGCCCCGGAAGCCAGCATTCACCGTATCTTGAGCAGCGGCGGCAAGTGGCCACAGCTGCCGGGGGGTGAATCATGAACCGTCCCGTCTCTGGCTCCGCCTTCCTGGCGCGCAACCTGAAGGAAACCACCGACGCCATCGGCGAGATTGCCCAGCTGGTGCGCGAGGACCAGCTGCGCCGCGACACCGATGACCAAGCCCCGTTCCTGAGCCCTGGCAGCGTCGACATGCTGATGGCCGGCATCCGCCAGCTATCCGACCGTGCCGCGACGATCTGCGACGACATGGAGCAGCTGTGCGAGCGGAGGGGGCGCCCATGATCGACCTGGACGAGATCCTGCAGGGGCCGACCCCCGCCCTGGTGGAGGCGATCAACGCCACCCGATATGCCCTTGCCAAGCAGATCGACACGTTGACCGACGAGCTGGGCAGCAACTACGGCCCGCTGGAGCTGACCACCAATGAGGCTGCCGCTGTGCGTGAGCTGCTGCATTGGCAGATGAAGCGCCGGCTGGCCCGATTGGAATTTGAATGGACCCAGCGGGAGGGCCTTGCTTGATGACCGATAACCAGAGAGCGCCCGACCAAGGTGGCCGGGCGCCCGATGCGGATATGAGCTTGCGGAAGGCTCGCCCGCAGTATAGCACCGCCGCCGAGTTCTTGGAGGCCCTGGCCGGTGGCGGCCCTGTCACCTTCCAGACCTTCGATGACAGCGAGGAGAAGCGACGCGCCCTGGCGGGTACCCTGCACGGCACCCTCGAGTCGCATGGGCGCCGGCTGGCGACAGCCAACGACCAGGGCGGCGGGGTGTTCGTCTGCTTTAACGCCACCGATGGAGACGGCAGGAAGGCGGCCAACGTCACCGCCGTGCGTGGCCTGGTGGCAGACGTGGACGTGCCCCAGCCCCTTCAGGGTCTGCTGGCCAGGGTGCAGGGTGCGGGCATGCCGCCGCCTACGCTGGTAGTGGAGTCGTCCCCGCAGCGTTTCCACCTGTACTGGCTGACGCCCTACCCCGGCGAGATCCCCCTCGAGGAGTTCAAGCCGCTTCAGCAGGCACTGGCGAAGGCGTGCGACAGTGATTCGAGCGTCTGCGACCTGCCGCGCGTCTTGCGGCTGCCGGGGTTTCTGCACCGTAAAGCTGAACCCTTCACGGTTGCCCTGGTGAGGAAAGATGGGCCGCGCTATCCCGCTCAGGCGCTGCGCCAGGCCCTGGCGCCCTACAGCGACACGCCCGCTACGTCAGCTCCCCAGCAGGAAACGGCGGCGCCGGCTGCCGAGGGCGGCCATTATGCGCGCCGCGCACTCGAGAGCGCCGCCTATGCGGTGCAGAGCGCCGGCCAGGGGCAGCGGAACAACACGCTCAACCGTGAGGCGCTGGGCGTGTTCGGCCTGGTCAAGGGCGGCGCCCTGAATGAAGCCGAGGTGCGCCAGGCGCTGACGCGCGCGGCGGAAGGCGCCGGCCTGAAGGCGGCAGAGATCGACGCCACCTTGGCCAGTGCCTGGCGTAGCGCGCGGTCGCGCGAGCTGCCCAGGGTGTCGCGCCGCCGCGCGGCCAACGACGCCCAGGTGCCCCCGCCTGAAGGTGGGGGCAACGTCGACCTTCGCCCGCTGCCGCTGGCCGCCGTGCCATCTCTGCCGCGCTACCCCCTGGACGCCTTGGGGCCGCTGCTGGGGGAAGCTGCCGAGCGCCTGGCGTGGCATGTGCAGGCGCCGGACGGCATGGCCGGCCAGTCCGTGCTTGCAGCGGCGGCGCTGGCGGTGCAAGGGCATGTTGACGTGGAGCGTGGTGTTATCGGCGCCGGCCCTTCCTCGCTGTTCTGCATCACCGTGGCCGAGAGCGGCGAGCGAAAGAGCACCATGGACCGCCTGGCGCTCCGCCCGGTTCGAGAGTGGGAGCGCGTGCGCCGTGAGTCCCAGCGGGAGGAGCTGGCCCGTTTCAAGGCGGGGCACGAAGCCTGGCAGCTTCGCCGACAGTCTCTGGTGAACGCGAACAAGGGCAAAGCTGACAAGGCGCTGACGGCCCAGGAGCAGGAAATGCTCGCCCAGGAGCTGGCCAACCACGACATGCAGGAGCCGCGCCCGCCGACCCGGCCTCAGATGACCTTTGAGGAGCCGACCCAGGAGGGCGTGTATCGCCACTTGCAGGAGGGTCACCCCAGCGCCGGCTTGGTCTCCGATGAAGGGGTGGGGTTCTTCGGCGGGCATGGTATGAGCGAAGACAACCGGGGACGGACCATCGCCACGCTGTCCAAGCTGTGGGACGGGGCGCCGATCACCCGTACCCGCGGGGCCGCCGGCGAGTCGGGCATATTGGCAGGGCGCCGGCTGTCCGCCCACCTGATGTTGCAGCCCGTGGTTGCCGCCCAGGTGATGGGCGACCCGCTGTTGACCGGGCAAGGGTTTCTCGCCCGCTTCCTGGTGATGCGCGCCCCTTCCTTGGTAGGGCAGCGGTTCCTGATGAACCGCGACCCGCGCCATGGTGTCGAGCACGAGGCCGCCGTGGGGCACTACTGGCAGGCGCTGACCGAGCTTGTGAATCGGCCCCTGGACATTGAGCAGGAAACCGGCGAAATCCGCCCGAGGATGGCCAAGATCGAGGGTGCCTCCTATCAGGCGTGGGCCGCCTTTCATGATCGCGTGGAGCGGGATCTGGGCGAGTCGGGCCGGCTGTCCCTGGTACAGGGGTTCGCCTCGAAGGCAGCGGACAACGCGGCCAGGATCGCCGCCATCTTCGCCCACCTGGAAGGCGAGCTTCACCCCCAAGTGGAGCATATCGAGCGCGGCGCCGCGCTGATGGGGTATTACCTCGAGTCCATGGCCATTCATACCGATACCGCCCAGCAGGACCAGAGGGAGCTTCAGGCCCGGGACGTGCTGGAGGCGATCCGCGACAAGTTCGGTGGCCGGCTCTCCGCCCAGGACTTCAACCGCCTGCCCAACCCCTACCGCAGTGCCGGCAAGGTGCGCCCGTTGCTGGCCTTGCTGGTGGAAACGGGCCACCTGGAAGTGTGCGCCGTAAACGCGCAGCAGAAGCCCAGGGCGTGGCGTGTCTGCTCCACAGGAGGTGGCCAAGGATGAAATCACTGACCCCTAATCCCCAGGCCGAAAAGCGGGCAGAACAGACTGCCGTGCAGCTCAGGGAGGCATGCGAGAGGGATGGTGTATATCTCACAGCCGATGACCGAGTAGCGGAGGAATCCGCCGCTGCTCTTATCGGCATGGCAGCAGGTTCATTGAAAAACTGCCGTCAGTTAGGCAACGGTCCCGATTACTACCGGTGCCCAGCTGGGGGGAGCCGAATTAGTTACCGTCTTATTGACATCGCTTACTGGATCGAGAATCGCAGGGAAGACTGGTAGGCGGCATGGAAAGACATCCAAGGGGATGTTGGTTATTGGCGATGTTTCCGATGATAACCCCACGCCCAAGCAAATAACCAACTGCTGAGGATTAAGCTAATGGCTGTCAATGTTGCGGAGCAATACCAAACACTTCAGAGCGACCTGAAGTCCTTCAATGAAGACATGAAGCGTTTCACTGGTGAGGTAAAGGAGACTGTTTCAGAGGCAAAGGAACGCATCTTCGCCTTGGAGCAGCTCGCCGTAAGCGGTGGCGGCGGGTTCACTCCCCAAGGCATGGGCGCCTCCGCCTCGCTGGGCTCTATCGTGCTCAACGATGCCCAGAACAACAGCGCTTTCCAGAGCCTGGAGCAGTGGAACCAGGGCACCTGCCGACTGAAGGCAACCGCCTCCATCCAATCGGCGCTGACCCACGACGATCCGACCACCCCCATGCCGAGCAACCCCGAGCGGGGTGCCATCGTGCCGCAGGGTGGCCGCCGCCGGTTGCGTCTGCTGGATGTGCTGCCCTCACGGCCCACCAGTTCCGACGCGGTGGAGTTCGTGCAGCTCAACGCCGATGGTGACGCTGCCGAGCAGGAGCAGGAAGGCGACACCAAGGCCGAAATCACCTTCAACGGCGAGCTGAAGCGCTGCGAGATCGCCACGGTGGCCGGCCATACCACAGTGAGCCGCCAGGTGCTGTCCGACCATGCAGCCCTGCAACGCGCCATCGACCAGGTGATTCGCTACAAGCTGCTGACCAAGCTGGAAGACATGATTATCAACGGCGGCAGCGCCTCTTCCTCAGGCGGCAAGATTGCGGGACTGGCAAGCGAGAGCGCGGCTTTCGTGCCGACGCTCACCGCCCAAATGCATATGGCCGACATCATCGGCGAGTCCCTGGTGCGCCAGGCCGATGCCGGCTATATGCCCAACCTGGTGCTGATGAACAGCATCGACTGGTTCGCGCTGCAAATCAGCAAGAAGTCCGACGACGATTATCTGTTCGGTTCGCCGACCATGCCGGTCCCCGAGGCGCTGTGGAATCAGGTGGTCATCCCGAGCGCCTCGGTGCCGCAGGACGTGGCCTACACGATCGACACCAGCTTTGTCTCGGTGCTGGATCGTGAACAGCCGACCATCATGCTCAGCAACAGCCACGCGGACTACATGACGCGCAACCTGCTGCTGATCCTCGGTGAGCTGCGCGCCGGCCTCGAGGTGACCGACACCTTTGCCGTCTACAAGATCGACCTCACTTCCTCAGGGGCATGATGCGCAAGGCTCTGAGAAAGACCCTGGACCGTATCGACCAAGGCGCCAAGCGTCGAGAGAAGATCCGTATCCAAGGCAACAAGCGCAAGCACCTTCGGCAGCAGCAGAGACACTAGGGGGAGCTTGAGCGGATAGGGGCCCCCAGTGAGTTTCCCCCTCCGCTCCCGGGATTAGTCGGCGAGTGCCTGGACGCAGAAAACCCCGACAGCCAGCGGACGCCAACTCCAACCTTCAGGGGGCGTCGCGGCTGGCTTCTCCTCCAGACTTCAACGGAACCCCGCCATGAACAGCGATGATGACCAGGCTCCACCGTGGGCTCGGGATCTACTGGACAGCGCGCCCAGCAGTGCCACCGATGAAGAACAGGGCAGCACCTGGCCGCCAATCCTTCGCCCTCCTGATCTCCCTGTCCCCTCTGAATCTGGCCGGCGCCTGAGTCGCAAGGATCGCTCCGTACTCAACCGCCAGGCGTACAACGCAGCACGCCTGTTCGAGGAGCGCGAGCGTAAGCGCCTGCGTGCCCTCCCTCACCTGAGCAAGTCTGAGGCCAACCGCCTCGCCCACCAGCTCGGACAAAGCTACTACGAGCGCGAGCGCCAACGCCTGCTCGACCTGGCTGGCGTCTGATTGCCGCCGCTGCAACCTGCTTCCTCCAACTGCCCTGGCCACCTGCGCACGCGCGCGAGGGCCGGCTGCTCGTGCCACGCCTTGCCTGCCGTTGACATGCTGCATGCTACCTGCGCACGCGCGCGAGGGGCGGCGCTGCGTGGGCATTATCCGCAACCTATCCGCAACTCATCCGCAACCGCTCAACCGCTCAACCATGCGGCTTTCCGCAGAATCCGCAGAATCCGCAGCCGACATGCGCGGATTTACCCGGCTGCCCGTGGTGTTGGGCATGAGATTATAGATACACGTTAATTAAACGGTAGGGATTATATGTATCTCCTATCCAGAGCCGAGCCAACGCGGCGGCATCGCTCAGCCATGCGAGGGGGTGGGTCGAGACTTCAGCGGGGCCCAGCGAAGACCGCCGCCGAATCTTTCCGTGTTCGAGCGGGAAAAATGGGAGGGGGGTACCCTGGATGGGGAGGGTAGGCTGGTATCATCGGGGGCATGTATGGGGGCATGTCCTTGAAGGCAGAAAAAGAAATCCCTTGTAGATCAGTAATTTTGTTAGTCGTATCCGGTAGATACACGACCCACCAGATTCACGCCCTTGCCTCTCCGAGGCAAGGGCGTTTTACTTGATGCATGCGCAATTGGCTTGAAAGCCCCGGCGAACGCCGCCATCATTGAGACGATGCCCTTGGGCCGGATGGAATGGTGCCGGTCGAGAAGGGCGCGGGCCGGCCAACGCGACAGACGCAGCGGCCGGCCTCAGGCGCATCGCCCGCGCGGAGCGCGCGAACGCGATGTTCCCGGTACACGCAGGGGGATTCCCTGCCGGTCACAGTGGTAGACACGATGACGATCATGACCTCCCGTGCCGACCTGCGCGAGCAGCTCGCACGCACCTACTGCCCCACACGCATTCCCGCCGAGGACGAGGCGCGCATCGACGAGATCAAGCGCCTGCTCGAAGCCAACAATGCCGTCCTGGTGGCCCACTACTACACCGACGACGCCATCCAGCAGCTGGCCGAGGAAACCGGTGGCTGCGTGGCCGATTCCCTGGAAATGGCGCGCTTCGGCGCCCGCCACGAGGCCGAGACCCTGGTGGTGGCCGGCGTGCGCTTCATGGGCGAAACGGCCAAGATTCTCTCGCCCGAGAAGCGCGTGCTGATGCCCACCCTGGAGGCCACCTGCTCGCTGGACGTGGGCTGCCCGGCCGACGAGTTCAGCGCCTTCTGCGACGCCCACCCCGAGCGCACCGTGGTGGTCTACGCCAACACCTCCGCCGCCGTGAAGGCGCGCGCCGACTGGGTGGTCACTTCCTCCATCGCCGTGGACGTCATCGAGCATCTCGAAGCGCGCGGCGAGAAGATCCTGTGGGCCCCCGACAAGCACCTGGGCGGCTACATCCAGAAGCGGACCGGCGCCGACATGCTGCTGTGGGACGGCGCCTGCATCGTCCACGAGGAGTTCAAGGCCAAGGGCGTCGAGGATCTCAAGGCCCTCTACCCGGAAGCCGCCGTGCTGGTGCATCCCGAATCGCCGGCCTCGGTGGTGGAGCTCGCCGACGTGGCCGGCTCCACCTCGCAGCTGATCAAGGCCGCCAAGGAGCTGCCCCACGACAAGCTGATCGTGGCCACCGACCGCGGCATCTTCTTCAAGATGCAGCAGGCGGTACCCGAGAAGACCCTGTTCGAAGCGCCCACCGCCGGCAACGGCGCCACCTGCAAGAGCTGCGCCCACTGCCCGTGGATGGCCATGAACGCCCTGGACAACCTGGCCGGCGCCCTGCGCGAAGGCACCGGCGAGATCCACGTCGACGCCGAACTGCGCACCCGCGCGCTCAAGCCCCTGGAGCGGATGCTCAACTTCAAGCGGTGAGGCACCCTCTAAACCTCGCTTGAGAAATCCTCTACCACTCCATGACCGCCTTTCATAGGAAAGGCGGTCGCCGCTGCGGTATCATCTAGGGCTTCGATTCTCCCCGTGATGCGAGGTTTCCCGCCGATGTTCAGCCGTGACATGACGATTGCCGGTTTCGATGACGCCCTGTTCGAAGCGATGCAGAAAGAAGTCGCCCGCCAGGAAGCGCACATCGAGCTGATCGCTTCCGAGAACTACGCCAGCCCGCGCGTGCTGGAGGCCCAGGGCAGCCAGCTCACCAACAAGTACGCGGAAGGTTATCCCGGCAAGCGCTACTACGGCGGCTGCGAGTACGTCGACGTGGTCGAGCAACTGGCCATCGACTACGCCAAGCAGCTGTTCGGCGCCAGCTACGCCAACGTCCAGCCGCACTCCGGCTCCCAGGCCAACGCCGCCGTCTTCCAGGCGTTGATCAAGCCGGGCGACACCGTGCTGGGCATGAGCCTCGACGCCGGCGGCCACCTCACTCACGGCGCCAAGCCCAACTTCTCGGGCAAGCACTACCATGCCGTGCAGTACGGCATCGACGCCGCCGGGCGCATCGACTACGACGAAGTCGCCAAGCTCGCCCACGAGCACAAGCCCAAGATGATCATCGCCGGCTTCTCGGCCTACTCGCAGATCATCGACTGGGCCAAGTTCCGCCAGATCGCCGACGAAGTGGGCGCCTACCTGCTGGTCGACATGGCGCACATCGCCGGCCTGGTCGCCGCCGGGGTCTACCCTACGCCGCTGCCCCACGCCCACGTGGTCACCACCACCACCCACAAGACTCTGCGCGGCCCGCGCGGCGGTCTGATTCTGTCCAGCGAAGGCGACGAGCAGGTCGAGAAGAAGCTGCAGTCCGCCGTCTTTCCCGGCAGCCAGGGCGGCCCGCTGGAGCACGTCATCGCCGCCAAGGCGGTGTGCTTCAAGGAAGCCATGGCCCCCGAGTTCAAGAGCTACCAGCAGCAGGTGGTGAAGAATGCCCAGGCCATGGCCGGCGTGTTCATCGAGCGCGGCTACGACGTGGTTTCCGGCGGCACCGAAGACCACCTCTTCCTGCTCTCGCTGATCAAGCAAGGCCTCACCGGCAAGGACGCCGACGCCGCCCTCGGCCGCGCCCACATCACGGTCAACAAGAACGCCGTGCCCGGCGACCCGCAGAGCCCCTTCGTCACCTCCGGCCTGCGCATCGGCACCCCGGCGGTGACCACCCGCGGCTTCGGCGAGGCCGAGTGTCGCGACCTCACCGGCTGGATCTGCGACATTCTCGACGCCATGGCCAAGGGCGCCGACACCGCCGCCATCGAGGCCGAGGTGAAGGGCAAGGTCGAGGCCGTGTGCGCCCGCTTCCCGGTGTATCGCGGCTGAACCGGCCCGCTCGCGACCGACGAGCAGCCTGCCGAAAACGACCCGCCAGCCGCCGCTGGCGGGTCGTTCGCTTTTATGCCTGCCGTTGCAGCGGGCATCGGTGAGCGGCCGGCAGGGCTGTCGCCATCTGCCAACAAACTAAGTTGGCTTATTACCGATGAATAACAAAGTACCGCCGGCAGGTCGTAGAGCCGTTGGCGCGCATCCAGTAGAATGCGTCTCTCCTGGCCGGGCCGTTCGCAGGGTTTCGGCTAGGCTGACAGTACACAACGACAGCGCCGAACGGCGCGACAACAACGTATCGATGACAGGGCAAGGGAAAGCGCCCGGCTGCAATCCCCGGGCGGTAGCGTGCCCGCACGCTTCTTGCTTTTCGCGCCCCACGGCCCGAAAGCGATTCGAGACCTGACCAAGCGAACCCCCATGAGCCAAACTCCCTCTTCCCCCGGCCCGCAAGGGATGGGCCCGCAGCACTATGCCGACGACGAAATTTCCCTGGTCGATCTTGCCAAGCTGCTGATACGCCGCTGGAAGGCGATGGTCGTCATTTTCCTCGTCGTCGTCTTCGGTGCCCTGGCCTATGCACTGATGCAGACACCGGCCTACACCTACACCTCGATCTACAGCGTGGCCGAAGCCGGCGGCGGTTCAGCGCTGGAAACGCCGGCCTCGCTGGTGGCGCGCACCGAGAACCTCTATCTCGGCCCGGTCACTCGCGAGCTGATCGAAGCGGAAGGCCTGACCTCGCTGCCGTTCTCCACGCGCATTGCCAACCCCGACAATACCCATATCGTCAGGTTTTCCAGTACGGCTCCCGAGGCCCAGGCCGAGCGCGTTCAGGCGCATCACCAGGCACTGCTCGAGCGGCTCAAGGCGGATCAGGACGAAGCGCTGGAACGCCGCCGCAATGCCCTGGAGCGTCAGCTCAGCAGCCTCGAAAAGACCTTCGAGCAGGGCACTGAAACACGCTCCATGGGCGCTGCGGAAATCGTCTCCGGGGCGCTGCAGCGCATGTTCGAGGTCGAAGCCGAGTTGGAAGAGCTGGAACCGGGCGAGGTCGTCCAGGTTGCGGTTCAGAGCCTCCAGCAGCAGGGCACCAACCGCAAGCTCATCCTCGCCCTGGGCGTGGTGCTGGGCGGCATGCTGGCGGTGATGGGCGTTTTCTTCCTGCACTTCGCCAGCCTGGTACGCCAGAGCCTGCGTGAAGAGAGCAACAGCCCGGGTAGCGATGCCGGGCAGTGAGGGCTAGCTGGCCGTTTCCTCGTTTTCGATTTTTGCCGTACAATTCGAAGAAGCAAGCCATACGCACGAGGATCACCGTATGGAACAGGAAACCACTAAAATCACCATCCGCCTTCCCAGGAAGGACGTGGAATTCGCCAAGGCCTATGCCAAGGCGCACGGCATTAGCATGACCGAAGTCATCGACCGCCACTTGCGCCGTCTCAGAGCGCTGGAGCGTCATACCCCAAGTGCGGAGCTGGACGCGATCACTGGCCTGCTGCCGGCCGACCTGGATGCCGAGCAGGCATACCGGGAACACCTGGTCGAGAAACATCGCTCGTGATCATGCTCGACTTGAACGTCCTGTTGGATGTTCTACAGAAGCGGGAACCGCACTACCGTGTGTCGGCCGCTGTTCTTGAGCAAGTCATCCACGGTGATGAGCAAGGTGCGATCAGTGCACATGCCGTTACTACCGTGCATTACCTGGTCGCACGCTATGCCGACCGTATTGCTGCCGATCGTGCGCTTTCCTGGCTGCTTCACCATCTCACGGTCTGTGCGGTAGGGCGAAACGAACTGGAAAGAGCCCGCTCCCTCGGTTGGTCCGATTTCGAAGATGCGGTGGTGGCCGCTGTCGCCGAGCGCGCTGGCTGTACCTGCATCGTGACGCGAAACGTGAAGGATTTTGCTGGGTCGCCCGTCAACGCCGTGACCCCACAAGAATTTCTGCTTCACTGAAACGCCGCGATAGTTTCGACTGCTCTGGACCAAGCGAGTCCATGCCACTTTGACAGACGGCCATGCCGGCACTGATTCGTATCGATAAGTAGGAGACACAATGAACGTCACGGTATTCGGCACCGGCTACGTGGGCCTGGTACAGGGCGCGGTGCTGGCCGACGTGGGCCACCACGTGGTGTGCGTGGACGTGGACGCCGACAAGGTCGCCAAGCTCGAGCAGGGCATCGTCCCCATTTTCGAGCCGGGGCTGGAAACGCTGGTGAAGGAAAACGCCGCCGCCGGTAGGCTGCGCTTCACCACCGATGCCGCCGCGGGCGTGGCCCACGGCACCGTGCAGTTCATCGCTGTGGGAACCCCGCCGGACGAAGACGGCAGCGCCGATCTGCAATACGTGCTGGCCGTGGCCGAAACCGTCGCCCGGCACATGACCGAGCACCGCATCGTCATCGACAAATCCACCGTGCCGGTGGGCACCGCCGACAAGGTGCGCGCCCGCATGAGCGACGTGCTCGCCGAGCGCGGCCGGCAAGCGCTCACCTTCGACGTGGTCTCCAACCCCGAATTCCTCAAGGAAGGCAGCGCCGTTGCCGACTGTCAGAAGCCCGACCGCATCATCATCGGCACCGAGAGCGAAGCCACCGAAGAGCTGATGCGCGAACTCTACGCGCCCTTCAACCGCAACCATGAAAAGATCCTCGTCATGGACGTGAAGAGCGCCGAGCTGACCAAGTACGCCGCCAACTGCATGCTGGCCACCAAGATCAGCTTCATGAACGAGATCGCCAACCTCGCCGAGCGGCTGGGCGCCGACATCGAAATGGTGCGCCACGGCATCGGCAGCGACCCGCGCATCGGCTACCACTTCATCTACCCCGGCGTGGGCTACGGCGGCTCCTGCTTTCCCAAGGACGTGCAAGCGCTGATCCGCACCGCCGAGCAGATCGACTTCGACGCCCGCGTGCTCAAGGCCGTGGAAGCGCGCAACCACGAGCAGAAGACCACGCTGTTCGCCAAGATCCACCGCCACTTCGGCGGCGAGCTGGCAGGCAAGACCGTCGCCCTGTGGGGCCTGGCCTTCAAGCCCAACACCGACGACATGCGCGAAGCGCCCAGCCGCGTGCTGATGGAAGCCCTGTGGGAAGCCGGCGCCCGCGTGCAGGCCTTCGATCCCGAAGCGATGGAAGAGGCGCAGCGAATCTACGGCGCGCGCGACGAGCTCACCCTGTGCGGCACCAAGGAAGCGGCCCTCAAGGGCGCCGACGCCCTGGCCATCGTCACCGACTGGCAATCCTTCAAGGCGCCGGATTTCGAGCTCATCCGGCAGCAGCTCAGCGCCCCGGTCATTTTCGACGGCCGCAACCTCTACGAGCCGAAACGCATGGCTCGCAAGGGCTTTACCTACTACAGCGTTGGGCGTTGAGGTAGCGCTGTAGGAGCTTGGCCGCGCCAGCTTGAGGCGCCCAGCCCTGGAATCACGCTCGCGCTGCGCTAAAATGGCTCAATGACGTGATCGACATCGGAGCACCAGACATGCTCACTACAGAACGGATTGCCCAACAGGTGGGGCGGCTTCCCGAACCATTGCAGAGGGAAGTCCTCGATTTTGTCGAGTTTCTGAGGGAGAAGCATCATGTTGTAGAAGGCAACGAGGAAAGTGACTCCCTGCTGTCTCTGCAAGGTGGGCTAGAGCACTCAGTTACCTTTGCTGCCGATGAAGTGAAAATACAGGAGCAGCTTCGTGACGAGTGGAACTAAGTATCTGCTCGATACTTACCCCACTGACTTTCGATCAGAAGCTTGCCGCAGTCATGTCGGCGATGGGTGAGTAGTGTCGACCAGTGCCCCGGGCGCTGACCGATGGACATCGAGGTTGGCAGTCATGGACGACTACCCGCAATTGCTTCACCACGGCGGTGCAGAGGGCGTTACCGGCAGTTGCCACCGGCTGCAGATCGCCGCGGACCGCGCCCTGCTGGTCGACTGCGGGCTTTTTCAGGGCCAGGATGCCGACCGCCTCGATAGCCTGGAGCAGCACCGCGTTACTTTCCCGGTGGACGACGTGCTGGCGCTGGCGGTTACCCACGTGCACATCGACCACATCGGCCGGCTGCCCTACCTGCTGGCCGCGGGATACAAGGGGCCGATCCTCTGCTCGGTGCCCTCGGCCCGGCTGCTGCCGCTGGTGATCGAAGATGCGCTGAAGATCGGCTTCACCCGCGACCGCACCCTGATCGAGCGTTTCCTCGACGAAGTGGAACACCGCCTGGTCGCGCTGCCCTACAAGCGCTGGCACACCGTGCTCGACGACGAGCGCCACCGCCTGCGGGTCAAGCTGCAGCGTGCCGGCCACATTCTCGGCTCCGCCTACGTGGAAGTGGACAGCCTCGACAAGGCCAGCGGCCGGGCGCAACGCACCGTGTTCTCCGGCGATCTCGGCGCCCCCTACGCGCCGCTGCTGCCGGCGCCGCGCTCGCCGTACCGCGCCGACACCCTGGTGCTGGAAAGCACCTACGGCGACCGCCGCCACGAAGACCGCCGCCACCGCCGGGAACGGCTGAAGGCCGCCATCGACCGCGCCCTGGAAAACGGCGGCACCGTCATCGTGCCGGCCTTCAGCATCGGTCGCACGCAGGAGCTGCTCTACGAGCTGGAAGGGCTGATTCACGGCGCCCGCGACGCCCGCTGGCGCGAGCTGGAAATCGTCGTCGACTCGCCGCTCGCCGCGCGCTTCACCCAGGTGTATCGCGAGCTGAAACCCTGGTGGGACGCCGAAGCCCACCGCCGGTTGCGCAGCGGGCGCCACCCGCTCAGCTTCGACAACCTCTACACCGTAGAGAGCCACGAAGAGCACGAACGCACCGTCGACTACCTGGCGCGCACCCATCGCCCCGCGGTGGTGATCGCCGCCAGCGGCATGGCCACCGGCGGGCGCGTGGTCAACTACCTGAAACGCATGCTGCCGGACGAACGCCACGCCGTGGTGTTCATCGGCTACCAGGGCGCCGGCACCCCCGGCCGCGACATTCAGCGCTACGGCCCGCAGGGCGGCTGGGTGGAACTCGATGGCGAGCGCATCGACATCCGCGCCCGCATCGACACCGTCAGCGGCTACTCGGCCCACGCCGACCAGCGCGACCTGCTGCACTTCATCCAGCGCATGCGCCAACCGCCGCATCATGTGCGGCTGGTGCACGGCGAACCGGCAGCGCAAGCCGCCCTGGCCGCCGAAATCGAAGCCTGGGCCAAAGCGAAAGGGCACGTCATTCGAGTTACCCACGCAACATGACCGTTACCCAATACCTCAGCATTCTCTTCTCGCGCCCGCGCTGGCGGCACGTATTGGGGGCGGCCCTGGTGGCGCATCTGGTCGTGGGCGGCTTCGCCCTGCTCCGGGCGCTGCTGGCCGGCATCGATCTCTCGCTGATCATGGACGGCATCCAGTTCGCGCTCATTCAGGCGGCGCTGTTCCTGTTGTACTTCTCCTCATCGCGGATGGAGAACGTCCGCTACTCGCTGGATACGCAGTTCTACGTCGAGCGCTATTACAAGGAGCACAGCCGCTTCCTGGCCATGAAGCGCGAAGGGAAGGGCGGCTACGGGGCGCAGATCGGCCTGGAAGCGGGCGACACGCGCCGCCTGGCCGGACGGCGCGATCTCATCGTCAGCCAGTCGCTGCTCGAGTACCGGCCGCCGGCGGATGCCACCATCCAGGATCTGGCGTTTCGCCTGGAAGACAACTGGTACGAGCTGCCCTGGGTCGTGGCCGATCAGGCCCTGGAGATCACCCTCAAGCGCTTCAACGCCCTGGAAAAGTACGACTACAACGGCCTGCTGATGGCCGTCACCGGGCTGGAACGAGGCCCCGAAGGCGCCACGCTGGTCTTCGAGAAGGCCACCTACTACAGCTACCTGGTCACCAACATGCTGCCGGAGGTGGAACTGCCCGGCGGGCTGACCTACCGCGACATGCTCGAACCCGGCCCCGCGCTCGCCACGCTGGAAACCAGCCAGCCCGAGAACCACCTGGGGCTCAACTGCCTGTACCGCACCCGCGACGGCGATTTCATCATTCCGCGGCGCAGCCAGAACACCAACGTCTTCAAGGGGCAGCTCTCGGCCAGCGTTTCCGGCGCCTCGAACCTGCACACCTGCCGCCTGGGGCGAACCGGCACCTACGGCCCGCTGGCCTGGCTGATCAACGAAACCCGCGAAGAGCTGCCCTTCCTGTTCACCGAGGAAGGACAGCCAACCGGCGACGAAGCCCTGGAAGACCTGCTGGGCGAGGCGCGCTTTCTCGGCATCACCCGCGAGCTGCGCCGCTGCGGCAAGCCGGAAGCTTTCTTCTTCTGCCCGCTGCCTCTGACCACCGGCGAGGTGCGCCAGCGGCTGGTGGCGCATCGCCGCGCCCGCGGCGAAACGGTCGAGATGAGCGAGATTCGCGCCATCGACTACAACGAAAACGCCGGCTTCCTGCTGGTGAACGAAGCGGCGCTGTTCGAAGGCCTGGGCCAGCACATCGAACCGGGCAAGCGCCGCCCGCCGCTGTTTCGCAAAGCGCGCCCCGAATTCCAGCACCGCCTGCGCCACGAGGGCGAAACCTATGTGGTTTCCGAGGCGCTGTTCGTCAATCTGGTGCTCTATCAACACCACCGTTCGACTGGATGATCGATGACATCACCCCACGCTAACCTCCTGCACAAACTCAACGCCAAGGAAGCCGTGATCGGCATCGTCGGCCTCGGTTACGTCGGCCTGCCGCTGATGCTGCGCTACAACGACATCGGTTTTCGCGTGCTCGGCATCGACATCGACCAGGACAAGGTCGACCGCCTCAACGCCGGCCAGAGCTACATCGAGCACATTCCCTCGGCGAAGGTCGCCCGGGCGACCGGTTCCGGCTTCGAAGCCACCACGGACTTCCGTCGCGTGGCCGAGGCCGATGCGATCATTCTCTGCGTACCCACGCCGCTCAACAAATACCGCGAGCCGGACATGAGTTTCGTGGTGAACACCGTCGATGCGCTGAAACCGCATCTGCGCGAAGGGCAGGTGGTCTCGCTGGAAAGCACCACCTATCCCGGCACCACCGAAGAAGAGCTACTGCCGCGGGTGCAGGAAAATGGCCTCGTCGTGGGCGAGAACGTCTTTCTGGTCTATTCCCCCGAGCGCGAAGACCCCGGCAATCCGGATTTCGAAACCCGCACCATCCCCAAGGTCGTTGGCGGCCATACGCCGGCCTGCCGGCAAGTGGGCGAGGCGCTCTATGCCCCGGCCATCGACCGCGTGGTGCCGGTCAGTTCCACCAAGGCCGCCGAGATGACCAAGCTGCTGGAAAACATCCACCGTGCGGTGAACATCGGCCTGGTCAACGAGATGAAAGTGGTGGCAGACCGCATGGGTATCGACATCTTCGAGGTCGTCGACGCCGCCGCCACCAAGCCCTTCGGCTTCACGCCCTACTACCCGGGCCCGGGCCTGGGCGGCCACTGCATTCCCATCGACCCCTTCTATCTCACCTGGAAGGCGCGCGAGTACGGCCTGCACACCCGTTTCATCGAACTTTCCGGCGAGGTGAATCGGGCCATGCCGGAATACGTGGTCGGCAAGCTGATGGACGGCCTCAACGACCACGGCAAGGCGCTCAAGGGCAGCCGCGTGCTGGTGCTGGGCATCGCCTACAAGAAGAACGTCGACGACATGCGCGAATCGCCCTCCGTGGAAATCATGGAGCTCATCGAAAGCAAGGGCGCCGAGGTGAGCTACAGCGACCCCCACGTGCCGGTGTTTCCCAAGATGCGCGAGCACCATTTCGCGCTGAGCAGCGTCGAGCTGAGTGCCGAAAGCCTGGCCGGCTTCGACGCCGTGGTACTGGCCACCGACCACGACCGCTTCGACTTCGAACTGATCAAGCAGCACGCCAAGCTGATCGTCGACAGCCGCGGCACCTACCGCGAAGCCGCCCCCCACATCGTCAAGGCCTGAATTCACACTCGCCACGGAGCTCATGGTTCGCCACGGAATCCACGAAAAGGCACGGAAAACAGATAATTAAAGTATTTTTTGTTCCGTGTTTTTCTGTGTTGTTCCGTGGCGAACCTTGGTTTCCATGGCAAATGAAATCTCTTACGTGGCAATAACATTCGAGACGTTTATGAAGAACTTCGCCCTGATCGGCGCCGCCGGCTACATCGCCCCGCGCCATATGAAAGCCATCAAGGAAACCGGCAACCATCTGGCCATCGGCTACGACATCAACGACTCGGTCGGCATCATCGACTCCATCTCGCCTCAGAGCGAATTCTTCACCGAGTTCGAGCGCTTTCAGGAGCACGCCTGGCAGCTCAAGCGCGACCCCACCACCGCCCTGAACTACGTGGCCGTGTGCTCGCCCAACTACCTGCACCACGCCCATATTGCCGCCGGGCTGCGCCTGGGCTGCGACGTGATCTGCGAAAAGCCCCTGGTGCCCACGCCCGAACTGCTCGACGAGCTGGCGTTGATCGAGCGCGAAACCGGCCAGCGGGTCTACAACATCCTGCAGCTGCGCCACCACCAGGCGATTCTGGATCTCAAGCGGAAGGTGGAAAGCGAGCGGCGCACCGACAAGCACGAGGTCGAGCTCACCTACATCACCTCTCGCGGCAAGTGGTACATGGAGAGCTGGAAGGGCGACCCGCGTAAATCGTTCGGCGTGGCCACCAACATCGGCGTGCACTTCTTCGACATGCTGCACTTCATCTTCGGCGACCTGCAGAAGAACGTGCTGCACTACGCCACCAACGACAAGGCCGCCGGCTATCTGGAATACGAAAAAGCCCGCGTGCCCTGGTTCCTCTCCATCGATGCCGGCGACCTACCCGAGAGCGTGAAAGGCAAGCAGCCCACCTATCGCTCCATCACCGTGGACGGCAGCGAGATCGAATTCTCCGGCGGCTTCACCGACTTGCACACCGTCAGCTATCAGGAAATTCTCGCCGGCCGCGGCTACGGCATCGAAGATGCCCGCCACTGCATCGAAACCGTGAACACCATCCGCTCCGCCCAGCCCCAGAAGCCGGAAGCGGGCGAAGGGCATCCATTCCTGAAGAAACTCGTCGTTTAGCCTCGGAACCCGCTTTCTGCCACGGAACCCACGGAATAACACAGAAGTTATTAATTAATAATTTTTATTGTTTTATATTTTTCCGTGTACTTCCGTGGCAAAAATTGGCAACCAAAGGAACTTGATCATGTCAGTGTCGATCCATCCTTCCGCCATCGTCGACGAAGGCGCCCAGATCGGCGAAGGCTCCCGCGTATGGCACTTCGTGCACGTGTGCGGCGGCGCCCGCATCGGCAAGAACGTTTCCATGGGCCAGGGCGTGTTCGTCGGCAACAAGGTCACCATCGGCGACAACTGCAAGATCCAGAACAACGTCTCCGTGTACGATAACGTGCACCTGGAAGAAGGCGTGTTCTGCGGCCCCAGCATGGTATTCACCAACGTCTACAACCCTCGCTCGCTGATCGAGCGCAAGGATGAATACCGCGACACCCTCGTTCGCAAGGGAGCCAGCCTGGGCGCCAACTGCACCATCGTGTGCGGGGTGACCATCGGCGAGTACGCCTTCATCGGTGCCGGCGCCGTCGTCAACAAGAACGTACCGGCCTACGCCCTGATGGTAGGCGTACCCGCCAAGCAGATCGGTTGGATGAGCGAGTACGGCGAACAGTTGCAACTGCCGCTGAAAGGGCAGGGCGAAGCCGTGTGCCAGCACACCGGCGACCGCTACGTTCTGGATGGCACGGAAGTCATCAAAAGTCGATAGCCACGGAAAGCACGGAATAACACTGAATACAATGCATGAAGAAGAACTGACATATAAGATTAGAGGCGCCGTGTTTGAAGTTTACCGCCAACTCGGCCATGGCTTTCTGGAAAGCGTGTATCAAAAAGCGTTGATTCACGAACTATCCATGAGCGGAATCAAAGCCGTTGCCGAAGTTCCTCTGTCTGTTGTCTACAAAGATCATGCGGTAGGTGAGTTTCGTGCCGATATCGTCGTGGAAGATAAAATACTGCTAGAGCTAAAGGCCACCAGCACCGTTCATCCATCGGCAGAAGCTCAGGTCATAAACTACCTGAAAGCGACTGGCCTGAAAGTCGGGCTTCTGATAAATTTTGCCTGGCCCAAAGCCACTGTAAAGCGCCTTGTTTTTTAGTTTTTACATGATTTCGCCACGGAATCCTCGGAATAACACAGAAAATTATTTAAATTAGTTATTTATTCTGTGCCTTTCCGTGTTTTTCTGTGGCAATAAAAAGGTGTCATAATGCAATTCATCGATCTCGCCGCCCAGCAAGCGCGCATCAAGGACCAAATCGACGCTGGTATCCAGCGCGTTCTCGCCCACGGTAAATACATCCTGGGCCCCGAAGTGCACGAGCTGGAAGAAAAACTCGCCGACTACACCGGCGCCAAGTACTGCATCACCTGCGCCAACGGCACCGATGCCTTGCAAATCGCCCAGATGGCGCTCGGCATCGGCCCCGGCAACGAAGTGATCACCCCCGGCTTCACCTACATTGCAACCGCTGAAACCGTCGCCCTGCTGGGCGCCAAACCGGTATACGTGGATATCGACCCGCGCACCTACAATCTCGACCCCAGCAAGCTGGAAGCGGCCATCACGGCGAAAACCCGCGCGATCATCCCCGTTTCGCTCTACGGGCAGTGTGCGGATTTCGACGCCATCAACGCCATTGCCGAAAAGCACGGCCTGCCGGTGATAGAAGACGCCGCCCAGAGCTTCGGCGCCACCTACAAGGGGCGCAAGTCCGGCAATCTGAGCACCATCGCCACTACCAGCTTCTTCCCCAGCAAGCCGCTGGGCTGCTACGGCGACGGCGGCGCCATCTTCACCAACGATGAAGAGCTGGCCACCGTCATCCGGCAAATCGCCCGGCACGGGCAAGACAAGCGCTACCACCATATTCGCGTAGGCGTGAACAGCCGGCTGGATACGCTGCAGGCCGCAATCCTGATGCCCAAGCTGGAAATACTGCCCGAGGAAATCGAGCTCAGAAATAAAGTGGCTAAGCGCTACAGCGAGCTGCTGGATGGGAGTGTAATAGGGGAAAAGCAGCCTTTTGGTGACCGAAAAGAATATTCAGTGTCTTTCAGTGGATTCCGTGGCAACGTAACGACGCCCTATGTCGAGCCCCACAATACCAGCGCCTGGGCGCAGTACACCGTTCGCGTGCCCAATCGCGAGCAAGTACAGGCCGCGCTCAAGGAAGCCGGTATACCCACCGCGGTACACTATCCGGTGCCTCTCAATCAACAGCCGGCAGTCGCTGACCGTGAAGCCGACCTGCCTCAGGGAGACCAAGCGGCAAAAGAAGTGATTTCACTGCCGATGCACCCCTATTTGAACGATGAGCCGGTCATGGCAGTGATTGCCTCCTTGAGTGAGGCCGCCAAAGCATGATGAGTCGTGCCAAGCAAAGGGCAGCAAGGCTGCTACCAAAAAACAAATTTGCACGCAGCGTTTCCGTTCTGGCTGGCGGTACGGCAGCGGGGCAGATCATCGTGGTTGCCGCATCGCCTGTACTCACACGATTGTACAGCCCGGAGGACTTCGGGCTTCTGGCTGTATATGCTGGTTTGTTGGGCATTCTGTCCGTGATTGCCAGTTTGCGCTATCAGCTTGCGATCCCTCTGCCTGAAAGCGATGAAGAAGCAGCGACTATTGTGGTATTAAGTCTTATTACGGTTGGTGTCACCACGCTTTGCACTGGGGTTGCTGTCTGGCTGTTTGGTGATTATATTGTCAGTTTGCTGAATACACCAAATTTATTGCCTTATTTGTGGTTGATTCCCACTAGCTTGTTCCTTATGGGTGTCTATCAAGTGTTTCAATACTGGGCGATAAGGACAAAAAATTTTCCCAGTATCGCGAAAACAAAGTTTGCCCAGTCTTTGAGCATGGTTGTTATTCAAGTTGGGGGGTACGCACTCGGTCCCGTCGCACTTTTATTAGGCCGTGTTGTTGGACAAAGTGTAGGTGTCTTAGGGCTTGCCAGATCGGCCTTTAAACAAAGGCCTGGAAATTATAGCTTCTCTCGATTAAGAAGAATTAGGGAAAGCGCAAACGAGTACATGAAATTCCCGTTGGTTTCGACTTGGGCAGGATTATCTAGCTCGGCCGGATCGCAATTACCTCCTTTGTTGCTAGCAGCATCTCTCGGGGTAGGTTCAGTTGGCTTGTTCTCGCTGGCTCAACGTGTCCTTGCTCAACCTATGTCAATCATCGGTAAAGCAATTTCAGATGTGTTTTATCAAAAAGCTGCGCAAGCTCATAGAGAAGGTGGGTTAGCAGAAAATGTACAAAAATTATTTTTTATTCTTTTGCTCATAGGCGCTCCACCTGGTGTGGCAGTTTTTGTTTTTGCACCTGATGTTTTCCTTTTTGTTTTTGGAAGTGAGTGGCATTCAGCAGGTATGATCGCCCGTTGGATGGTACCTTGGATGCTAGCAGATTTTGTTGTTTCACCATGCACAGGGATTTACCCTATAATTAATAAACATGGAGTTGCGTTAAGGTTTCAGATTGCATTGATGATGTCAGGGATAATAGGGGTGGTGGTTGGCGCCTGGTACTTTGAAAGTCTCATGGTTTCTGTTGCCATAATTTCTGCTTTGAAATCCATGGTTTATCTATCTAGGCTTGTGAATATTTTTATAATGCTCGGAATCAGGTTAAGGGCCCCGGCCATTAAGGCTATGAAAAGTGTATTTGTTTGCGGTTTTATCGTTCTTCCGATCATAGCTCTTTGGCTATATGATATTTCCGATACACTTTTAATTTTAGGGTGTGGCTTTGTCTCGACGGTTATGTGGTTGTTGTCCGTTGTCAAATACTCAAAAAGTGTGGCTATTATTTGATATTGGGAGTTGCGTGTGTGTGGAATTGCCGGTTTTTTGAGATTTAATCTATCTGCTCCAAATCCCAATTTGAAAGCGATATCGAAACAGTTACACAACCGTGGACCCGATTGTGAGGGGTATTATATCGAAGGGGGTAATAATGCTAATGAATTTTATTCTGGTGAATGGAGTTCTCCTGAAATAAAGAAAGCCCTTCCACCTATTTCTGGCGAAGAAGTATATTCAGATGTAGCATTTGTGCATCGTAGATTGTCAATTATAGATGTCAGCGATGCAAGCCATCAACCGATGGTAAGTAGCTGTGGCCGATATGTTATTTGTTACAATGGGGAGATTTATAATTATAAAGAGTTGCGGTTAGAGTTAGAAAAAAGGGGGGATTGTTTTTTAACGAATGGGGATACTGAGGTTCTGCTAAAGCTTTATGCAAGATTCAAAGAAAGCTGCCTTGAAATGCTGAATGGAGACTTTGCGTTTTCGGTATGGGATAAGTTAGAAAAACAGCTGTTCTTAGCGAGAGATAGGGTCGGCATAAAGCCAGTTTTTTTTACAAAAAATGATAATTTTATTTTTTTTGCATCTGACATAAAGACTATTATAGCTTCAGGCGTGTATGAGCCCGAAGTGAGCATTAATGGTCTCTATTTGTCGTTCTTTTTTGGTATTGCCCCACGTCCGGAAACGGCTTTCAAGGATGTTTGGGCCTTAGAGCCCGGAACTTGGTTAAAAATTGACAAAAATGGTAAAGAGACAGCGGGTCGGTATTGGGAAATACCCTACGGCAAACCACTTTTAGATCTGAATTATTCTGATGCAGTAGAGCAGTTGAAAGAAAAAATCGCTGAAGCGGTAGAAATAAGGATGAGGGCGGATGTTGAGGTGGGAAGTTTCATGAGTGGAGGAGTGGATTCAACAACGATCACTGCTCATGCATCAAAATTTAACCCATCAATTAAAGCGTTTACGCTAGGTCATCCTAGAGAAAGCGATTTAGATGAAGTGCAGCAAGCAAAATTGGCCGCTCAAAGTTTTGGAGTGACTCACATTATTGAGCGTGTTTCGCAGAAATTCTACCTTGATAATATTCAAAGAATTACTCTAGGCTATGAAGAGCCTTTTTATAGCGTTTCTCCGAATTATGTAATTTCTAATATAGTGAAAAAACATGGCATAAAAGTTGTGCTTAATGGTCTGGGTGGCGATGAATTATTTGGAGGGTATAAGTATTATCAAAGCTATAAAAAATGGCTGATTTTGCGTCCTTTGAAAGGCTTTGTCGGCTTGTTAAAGCCTATAGTGCCAAAAAGGTTAGAGAAGGGTCTTGAGCTGATTCAAGCTAAAACGGTTTCTCAGTATCATACAGCATTTTTCTCGAAGCACAGAGAGTCTGATGTTAGGATGCTGTTCGGAATAAAAAGAAAAGAAAGCGAAAGCATCTTATCCGAAATTGATCGTCGCTATGTTGGTGGAAAAAGATTTCGCGATGGCTTTGATGCACTGATGTACATGGATCTAAAAAACTACATTGGTAATCACCATGTTGAGCGGACTGATCAATTCACGATGATGAACTCGGTTGAAGGAAGGTTTCCGCTCTTGGACCATAATTTAATAGAGTTTGCGGCAAGGCTGCCAGATAAATTTAAAGTCAACAAAGGAGTTTCTAAAAGAATATTGAAAGATGCAGTGAAAGGACTGGTTCCCTTGGATTGCTTATATATGAAAAAAAAGGGGTTCTCGTTTCCATTAGAAAAGTGGATGCGGGATGATTTTAGGGATTTTGTCGAAGATCATATTAGTTGTTTGAAGTCCAGGAATATCTTTTCTTCAGATGTTATCGATACTTGGTATTCTGACTTCTTGGACCACAAAAGGTCCTATGCTGATGTTTGGCATTTAGTTACGATGGAAATGTGGTTTCAAAGTTTCATAGATAAAGGTTTTTTGAAGGATGCGGAATGATCTATTATCCTTGACTCGAATTCGAAGGCTACTCGTTATATGGGTATCCATGTGTATGAAATGGGTGTTCAAGCTACGTACCGTTAGCTCCAATACTGGCCTCCACACTTGTTCTTATCAACCCGTTTTTATTATTGGCGCTCCCCGAACCGGATCAACAATAATTTATCAGGCTCTTACCAATGCCTATCGATTTGCTTACATTGACAACGTGGCTTGTACTTGGTGCCATAATTTAAGTCTTGGTCTTTGGCTTAGCAATAAAAAGTATGGGGACAAACCCCACAATAATTTCAAAGCGGAGCATGGTGACACGCGAAAGTTTGGCGGTCATGCTCCTAGCGAATGTGGACAGTTTTGGTATCGCTGGCTTCCTAAACACCGCCACTTTATTGACCATAATGAAGTCACATCAAAAATGGTTAAAGAAATACGTGAAGAGGTATTTAGGGCGTCTAGTTACTTGAAACGTCCATTGTTATTTAAGAACTTAAACGCTGGACAACGGCTCAGGTTGATACATGAGGTGTTTCCGAAAGCTAAGTTTATCTTTGTTAGGCGTGATCCTAGGTTTGTGACGCGATCAATACTTAAAGCACGGAGAAAGATTGGTACACAAGACGGACAGTGGTGGAGCGTTATGCCCCCAAATGTGGAAGAATTGAGAATGTTGCCTGAGGGTGAGATGTGTGCGGCCCAAGTTTATTTTTTGGAGCAACAGATCGAGAAAGATTTGACCCTCTTCCCGAAAGAAAATATACAGGAAGTTCATTACCAAAATTTGGATGAGAATCTGGTGAACCTACTGGGAGAGTGGTGTGGTGTTACTGCCCGTGGAAAGGGTGAAATACCAAAGTTTCAACATGATGATCTAAGAAGTTTGAAGCCTTCAGAGCTTGAAGAGCTAAACAGTTTGGTAGAGAAATATCCCTTCAAAAAGGAATTGTTTCTTGAAGGAAATATACCGAAAGCTTTGTGAAAGTGAGCCCTCCATTCCCTTGTTCTCCCAAGCTTGGTGGCTAGATGCCGTCGCAGGAGATCAGTGGGACGTTGTGCTTGCGACCAAAAAACAACAGGTAATTGGTGCGCTGCCTTACGTGCTTCGTAAAAGAAGGGGCTTTCGTCTGCTCAGTCAGCCCATTCTCACCCAAACTCTCGGTCCCTGGGTTCGCCCTACACATAAGTCCTACCCTAAACAGTTGGCCTACGAGAAAGACGTGTTGGGCGAGCTGGCAGATCAGCTGCCGAACTACGATCACTATGCGCAAAATTGGCATTGCGACCGACAAAATTGGCTTCCGTTCTATTGGCGGGGCTTCAAACAAACTACCCGCTATACGTATCGACTTGATTTGAAAGCGGATAAAGAACAGTTGTGGAAGGGGATGCAACAGAATATCCGTAGTGATATTCGTAAAGCCAAAGATCGTGTAGGTGTTGATGTAAGAGAGGGAACACTAGAAGAGTTCATGGCACTTAACAGAATGGTGTTTAAGCGTCAAAATCGAACTGTACCTTATACATCGAAGCTTGTTAGTGGCCTCGATACTGCGGTTTCGGCTCGAAACGCCCGGGATTGCCTAGTAGCTGTTGATCGTGAAGGCAATCTTCATGCTGGTGCCTATATCGTTCGTGGTGGTAATACAGCCTATTATCTGATGGGTGGTGGGAATCCTGAACTGCGTAATAGTGGCGCGACGAGTTTAGTGTTGTGGGAAGCAATTTGCCGGCAGCCAGAGACTGTGGAGGTGTTCGATTTTGAGGGATCAATGATTGAACCTATTGAACGCTTTTTTCGAGCCTTCGGCGCAATACAAACCCCTTATTTCCATGTATCGCGCAGCAACTCTAAGCTCTTTAAGCTGCTCATTACGCTTCGCCCACAACGTAGCTGAGTAAATGTAATGTTTTTTTCTGAAGCTACTCTCCGTTGGCTAGAAGTCATCTTGAAAGAACGCTTTGGGTATAACTTCGTACTAAGCCAAAAAGTAGGGGAGCTAACACTACTTTTGCCTGGTAGGCAGGGCAGTATTTCATTTGATAATTTGCAAGAAGTATTCCACCAGTCTAGATCAGACTTCTCTTGTGAACAGTGGAGAGCGTCGGTTGAGGGCTTTAAAGGACCGATTGAAGATACCCTTTTCGCGCCATCTTCTACTGAGCTATCAGCACCGTTGATTGAGTTATGCGATCAGGGTGCGATCATTCACTATGATATTTTGGGCTTGGCGTACTGGATGCTAAGCCGTCTGGAAGAAATTGGTCGTACGGATCTAGACGAACACCAACGCTTCCCCGCCGTGTCATCACACGCTTACAAGCACAACTACCTAGAACGGCCTATTATAGATGAGTGGATGATCATTCTAGGGCAGGTTATTCAGCAGGTTTGGCCGCAGACAGAACTGCGGCGACATGAATTTAGTGTCAAGGTATCGCATGATGTAGACACTCCAAGCCAGTACGCCTTCAAACCTTGGCCGACCATCGGGCGGATGATGGCTGGGTATCTACTCAAGCGGCGTGAGTTTAAGGCTTTTTTCACGGCTCCTCATGTCAAACTGGCAACAGGCGCTCAGCTTCATCCTGCTGACCCCTACAACACGTTTGATTGGCTGATGGATGTGTCAGAAGCCAATAACATCCAAAGTGCCTTCTATTTTCTCTGCGGACGGACGAGCCCAGTTCGAGATAGTGACTACGAATTGGAGTACCCCGCGATTCGCAACCTGATACGCCGAATCCATGACCGAGGTCATGAAATTGGTTTACACCCCAGCTACGGAACTTTCCAGAAACCTGAGTTGATTAAACAGGAAGCAGACCGCCTGAAACGTGTCTGTGCTGAACTTGGTATAGTCCAAACTGAATGGGGAGGGCGTATGCACTATTTGCGTTGGGAGCAGCCCACAACGCTACGCGCCTGGGAGAATTGCGGAATGAGTTATGACTCTACTTTAGGCTATGCTGACAGTCCAGGGTTTCGTTGTGGTACCTGTTATGAATATCCAGCATTTGACCCTGTAGCACAAACGCATCTTAGGTTAAGGATTAGGCCGTTAGTAGTAATGGAGTGTTCGGTTATTTCGTGCATGTACTTGGGACTAAGAAATTCAGATGAAGCGTTGAAGAAAGTCACAGATCTGAAAAAAAAATGCCGAAAAGTTAATGGCTTGTTTACACTTCTTTGGCACAATTCTTATTTCGATAACAAGGAATTATTTGGTGTTTACAAGAAGGCCTTACAGTGTTAGTTCGTACCGTGTTACGTGATAATACCTTTCAAAGAAATATAACCATAAGAGGGTTAGCCTCTTGGATATTTGTTTCCCTTATAATATTAAATAACTTAGTTTACCAAACCAACCTACAGCTAAATCAAGTATTGGTGATAATAAGTGCTGTGTTGTTAGCTTTTCTAGTTGCCCTTTCACGAGGAACAGTCAGCAAGTATGTTGTGACTTTCACGGTAATAGTGTTTTTAATTTATATCCCTCCAGTTTTTTTCAGAGAAACATCGCAAGCGGTTAATCGATCCTTTGCATATTTTTTAATTTTAATGTTGTATATTTTTCTGCTGTTCTATGGCTATAAGGTAGACGTAAGGAAAACACATTTTTTTGTATTTTTTGCATTTTACTTGGCCATATTAAGTTATGTGATTTTGTCAGGCGATAGGCTAATTATTAACCCAAACTGGATATCATTAACACTGTTCTATCTTTTCTTCTTGGCGTGGGGTAAAACCAGTTTTATTTTCCTAATTTTTGGCCTGCTTTCAAGTTTTTTTGTCTTTGAATCTAGGGGGGTAAGCATTGTTTTTTTTGTAGCAATGCTATTGTTTTTGGCACAAAAAACCATTGGTGAGAAATCAACTAAAATAATATACATTTCTATATATTTTTCTTTGGTTGTTTTTATGTTCTAT
Source organism: Billgrantia gudaonensis (assembly GCF_900100195.1). GTDB lineage: Bacteria > Pseudomonadota > Gammaproteobacteria > Pseudomonadales > Halomonadaceae > Halomonas > Halomonas gudaonensis. The sequence continues at coordinate 36,312 of NZ_FNES01000003.1, read as the reverse complement.
ATTATTCACCTGCTTTCAATCGATGACAAATCGCTTCTACAGATTATTATTTCTATTACAGAAAGAGGGTTAGGAGGGCGAGAAACAGCTTTGATTCAGGGGTACCAAGACCTAATTGAGAGTAATCTTTTAGGAATTGGCCCTGCTTCTCCTGGTGGATATGATGATCCGGTTACAGGACAGGGAGTTCACATACATTTCGGATTACTGGAGTTGATGCTAAAGTACACTGGTTTAGTTCTCCTTGGGTTTTGTTATTTAATAATAAGATTAGTAAAGAGTGCTTCGAGCGATCAGTTTCCAATGGTAGGCGGGGCGATGATGGTTGTTTTTTTTTACAATGGCCTGGCCCCCAGTCATTTAGGACTTAATGTTTTGTTACTCATGATTATTTCAAAAGTTATTCTGACTTCGGGAAACCATATTAATGGTTTATTCGCTAATAACAAAAGATAAGATATCGGGAACCTGGTCGCGAAAGCTTAAAATCTCTGGAAAGGGTTTTAGTGGTAACTACTTTGTTGATATCTTAACTGGATCTTACCAGGATGACTCTAACTAACCCTCTGTAATTGGCTTTAACTTTCCCTGGGATACGTCTAGAGTGAATAAGTTGTCTCTTGGCTTATTTTCCTTCTTTATGAATTTATTTAAAGAGTTTGAATAATGTGTGGACTTCTTGGTTGCGTCGTTACAGAAAAAAAACCTAATGAAGTAGTCGATGGCGCTTTAGGAATGATCGCGCATCGTGGCCCTGATCATAGATCTTACCATCATGAAAAAATTAATGGTAAGAATGTTTATCTTGGCCATACGCGACTTTCAGTTATAGATCTTAGTGACCAGGCTTGCCAGCCCTTCAATTCAATTTGTGGTCGTTATTGCCTGGTTTATAATGGAGAAGTATATAATTATAGAGAAATAAGATCTGAGCTTAAAAACCTTGGCTACTCTTTTAGAACGGAATCAGATACTGAAGTTCTTCTCTATTCTATAGTACAGTGGGGGGTGGAAGTTTTGCGCCGCCTTATTGGTATGTTTTCATTTGTGTTCCTTGATCGGGCCGAACAAAAACTAATTTTTATTCGTGATGCATTTGGTATAAAGCCTTTTTTTTATGCTCATCAAGGAAATAATTTATATTTTGCATCTGAAATGCAACCATTAATTCATTTGCGTCAAGAAGCCCCTAAACCTGATCTACAGCGTGCCTACGACTACTTGGTTCATGGCTATTATGACTCATCGGAGTTCAGTTTTGTGGCGGGTGTAAACCAACTTCCTCCTGCGCACTACTTTAATTTTAATCTAAAAACGGGGGAATTGTCAGAACCCAAACGCTGGTGGAAGCCGGAGATAAGTAATAGTTCATCATTGAGTTTTGATCAAGCAGCTGAGAAGTTAAGGAATCTTTTTCTAGATAGTGTAGCGCTACATTTGCGCAGTGACGTGCCTGTTGGTGTTGCATTATCTGGCGGTATTGATTCATCTGCTGTAGTTTCTGCCGTTCGACATCTTGAGCCGGATGTACCACTGAATACGTTTAGTTATGTATCCAATGATCAATCTATCTCAGAAGAGAAGTGGATTGATCTTCTCAACAAAGAGATGGGGACAAGGGAGCATAAAGTCATAGCCGATGAGCAGGAGTTGGAAGCTGACTTAGATGACATGCTGCTGAAGCAAGGTGAACCATTTGGTAGTACTAGTATTTATGCACAGTACCGTGTATATAGGCTAGCTAAGGAGAGCGGTGTTACGGTTACACTAGATGGCCAAGGTGCGGATGAGCTTTTAGCAGGCTATTCAGGTTATCCTGGTCATCGTTTACTTAGTTTGATTGAAACGAAGGGGTGGCGAGCAGCGCATCAATACGCAAAGCGGTGGGCACAATCACCCAGTAGGAATTATTTCTTAGCGTGGCAGTATCTTTTGAAAATTAAACTCCCAAATCGCTTGTATTCACTGGCAAGAAAAAAAATGGGTCGTGATTTTGAGCCTGCTTGGTTAAACACTGAATATATGGCTGAAAATGGAGTTGTTTTTATGGAGGCACGTGCACTATTAAGCCAAAAGAATCAAGGGTTGAGAGTTAAAGAGGCACTAGCACATGCGCTGATGCACCATGGTCTACCTTCGTTGTTGCGCCATGGAGATCGAAACTCAATGGCTTTTTCTATTGAGAGTCGGGTACCATTCCTGACAATCCCTTTGGCCGAATTTCTATTATCATTACCGGAAAGTTATTTAGTCTCAGAAGAGGGGGTCACCAAGCATGTATTTAGAGAGGCGATGAGAGGTATTGTGCCAGATAGTCATTTGGATAGAAAAGATAAAATCGGTTTTGCCACACCTGAATCTACTTGGCTACTTAGCATGGCTGACCTCGTCAAAAGTTGGATTGATCAAGCGCCGGATCTCCCCTTTCTAAATAAAGAAAAACTTGTTGATGAGCTTGAAGAGGTTGTGGATGGGAAGAGAAATTTCGATGGCAGAGTCTGGAGATGGGTTAATTATTTACGATGGTGCAGTTTGATGGGTGTAAAATGAAAATTGTTAACTTGGTCCTTAATAATTTTATTAATGACAGTCGGGTTTTAAAAACATCGAAAACTTTGGCTAGCCACGGCCATGAAGTCCAGGTGGTCGCACTTCATGAAACTGGTCTCCCTGAGAATGAAAAAGACGGCTCTATACGTATCCATAGAATTTCATTAGTAACACGTAACTGGTCGAAGAATAGAGTAGTTCAGGCGATAAAGTTTATTGAATTTTTGATCCGGTTTATTATAAATTATCGCAGAGCAGATGTTTTGCACTGCAATGACTTGAATGCATTGATAATTGGTGCTCTTTGCAAAGCCACAAGGCCAGCGATAAGCATTGTGTATGATTCTCATGAGTACGCAATTAACGACAAGCCTAATCAGTCTTTGTGTTCTAAAAAGTTTAAATATTTTCTTGAGCGATTTTTAATTTTTTACGCTGATCAAGTGATCACGGTAAGCGACTCAATTGCAGAAGAATATGCTCGTATCTATAAAATTACGAAGCCTAGTCTCGTTTTAAATTGCCCAAAGTATAGAGAGCAGCCAAAGTGTAATTTTTTTCGGGAAGAATTAGGTTTGCGGTCAGATCAAACAATATTTCTTTATCAAGGAGGGCTCAGTAAAGGGCGAGGAATTGAGTTGATTTTGGAAGCTTTCACTGGTCTGGGTTCTGACAAAAATGTGCTCGTATGTATGGGGTATGGCCCTCTTGAGATATTAATCCAAAGAAGGGCGAAAGAAAGTAACACAATCTTTTTTTACCCAGCCGTTGCGCCTGATGCTATTTTAAATTTTACTAGTTCTGCAGATTATGGTATTTCATTTATAGAGGATTCTTGTTTAAGCTATCGTTACTGTTTGCCCAATAAGTTGTTTGAATATCTCATGTCCGGGCTACCAGTGCTTACCTCTAACCTTTACGAGATGAAACGGTTGGTTGAGAAAGAAGGGGTGGGAGTTGTTGCTGAATCCAATACTGTGGAAGGCTTTCGTAAAGCGGTGATGGATTCTCTGTCTCAAGATTATTCTTCAGTACAGGAAAATGTTTTTGAAGCTCGAAAGAAGTACTGCTGGGAAGAGCAAGAAAAAATCATTAAAGAGATTTATGATGCCCTCTGATTTGCATGTTGTTCATTTGACTTCTGTCCATGCCCGTTTTGACACTCGTATCTTTATCAAAGAATGCAGATCTCTCGCCGCTCATGGGTATAATGTTAAATTAATCGTAGCTGATGGAAAGGGTGATGAAGAAAAAGACGATGTTACTGTCCTCGATGTTGGTGCTTCTAAAGGGCGTCTTGATCGCATTCAAAACGCTCCAAGGCGTATATTAAATAAAGCATTGGCTCTGGATGCTGACATCTACCACCTGCACGACCCCGAATTGATCCCTGTTGGCTTGAAGCTGAAAAAACGTGGAAAAAAGGTAATTTTCGATGCTCATGAGGATGTGCCGAAACAGCTGTTGGGTAAGCCCTATTTGAATAAGTCGGCCAAGTGGCTGCTATCTAGGTCATTTGCAGTCTATGAGCGCTGGGCCTGCCGTAAGCTGGATGGAGTGATTGCGGCGACTCCTTATATTCGGGATAAGTTCACTGAGCTCGATGTTAGGTCAGTCGATATCAACAACTATCCGTTGCTGGGAGAGCTATCTGTTGTTGAACCAGATTGGTCTAAAAAGAAGAAAAAAGTGTGTTATGTGGGTGGGCTCGATCGTATTCGTGGAACACAAGAGATGATTGAAGCCATGTCTTTGACAAAGACAGGTGTGGAACTTGTTATTGGTGGTCGTTTTAGTCATCAAGCTTTTGAAGACCAAATAAGAACTGATGCGGGATGGAAAAAGGTAGGTTTTCTCGGCTGGCTGAATCGAAAAGGTGTAAAGAAGTTATTGAATGACTCAATTGCAGGGGTGGTTGTTTTGCACCCGATGGTTAATTATCTAGATTCACTGCCGGTTAAGATGTTTGAGTATATGGCTGCTGGTCTTCCTGTCGTCGCCTCGGACTTTTCGCTTTGGAGAAAAATAGTCGAAAGCAATCAGTGCGGTATTTGTGTGGATCCGCTTGACCCCCAAGCAATTGCTGAGGCAATTGATTATTTGGTTTCTAATCCAGAAGAAGCGGAGCGTATGGGAATAAATGGGCAGCGAGCTGTGGAAATGAATTACAATTGGAGTATTGAAGAGAGAAAGCTGCTCGATTTTTATAAATCTCTGGATGCCTGATAGCACTTATGCAATATTTCGGATATCTTCTCCAACCAGTTTGGCATTCCCCGGTGTGACAATATAATTGATATCCATTGCGGTAACCACGGCGAAATGACGGGACGCATGCTGAATGAGGTCGGGCACGTGCTGCTTGAGCACAAGCTTGATCGTGTGCTGGTGTTCAACACTGCTGGTGCATTGGCGGCTGCTGAGCTGTATATTCCCGTTGACCATGTTGAAGTAGGTTAGCGCAGCTTCAATATGCAGATGCGGGAGGAGATCAACTGCGTCCTCACTGACCAGATTAGCGACTTGCTATTATGTCCTACCAACACAACTGTCAAGAATTCGGAAGTGAGGGTTTTTCCAGCAAGCCGGTGAAAGTACTGTAATCCGGCGATGTGATGCAAGACCCTGCGTTGCTATTCGCAGAAAAGGCGGTTTCCCTGGCTGCCGGCTATTTACTAGAGTGGTTTACCCTCGCATCGCTACACTGAGTTGATAATACTGATAGCCCCGAACGTTTGGACAATGTTATCAGCTCGTTCAACCAACTCCACAGCGATCAATCCTCTGTAGTATTATCTTTGCATTCGCCCATATGTAAGCTGATCACTCAACAGTGCCTAGAACTGAATGTTCACCTAATTGAGCCGATGGGGTATTTTGGAATGGTTTGGTCGCTAGATCACTGTGAATATGTACTCACTGACAGTGGTGGTGTATAAAAGGAAGCGTTCTTTTTTGGAGAAGCCTACGTGACCATACGTGATCAGACAGAATGGATGGAGGAGGTGGGCGCCGGGCCCAGTCAGCTAGTTGGGGCGGTTAATGTCAAGATGGTTGAGGTTGCGGGGCGGAATTTTGGTTGTATAGTTGAGGATATCGGGTGGCTGTATGGTAGTGGCGGAGCATCTCAACGAGTTGTGAATAAACTTTTAGAACCGGAGAGTTCATGAACCAAAATGTCCGGTGGCCTGATGGCGCAAAATTTGCCTTCTCAATCTTCGACGATACAGATAACTCAACTGTCAAAAACTGTAAGCCAGTGTATGACTACCTCGTAGAGAAAGGAGTACTAACGACCAAGTCAGTTTGGGTCTACCCGTCTAGAGGAAGTTACTCAGGCGGGTCTTTAAGTGATTCTGACTATTTGGAATGGGTTGAGAGTTTGGATAGTGCGGGCGTAGAGATAGGCCTCCACAATGTTGGAGATGGTCGTTTTCCGCGAGAGGAAATTCTCTTAGGTCTCGAAGAATTTAAAGATAAGCTTAATTATTTCCCTAAAGTTCACTGTAATCATGTGTCCAACCCTGATAATCTTTATTGGTGGGATAAGAGGTTTGTTTGGCCAATTAGTGTTCTCTATAAGATAGCGTACTTCATAAAGCGTCGAAAACCTACGCCTGCGGGAGGGGATGAAAAAACCTCGGAATTTTTTTGGGGTGACGCAGCTAAAAGAAAAATAAAATATGTTAGGAATCTTACTTTTTCGGAGATAAATACTTTAAGTCGCGATCCTGAAATGCCTTGGCATGACCCTAGTAAACCTTATGTGAATTACTGGTTTAGCTCATCGGATGGGCACAATGTTACCGTTTTTAATGACCTTTTATCACCTGATAATTTGGATAAGCTAGAAGCCGAAGGCGGTGCTTGCATTGTTTATACCCATTTTGCTAGTGGTTTTGTAGACGAAAGCGGTAATCTTGATGAAGCTTTCAAAGCTCGTATCGACGACCTTGCATCACGTAACGGTTGGTTTGTTCCGTGTAGCCAGCTTTTAGACTACCTTCTTGAAATAGAAGGTAAAAGTAAAGTGAGTTATTGGTATAGATTTACAAGAAATCTTGCTTGGGGCCTAGAGAGGCTAAATAAAGTTATTAAGTATAGGATGTGATAAGCATGAAAGTTAAACCTAATTTTATTGGAATAGGGGGGCAGAAGTGTGCTAGCACCTGGCTTTCTGAGTGCCTTCGTTCCCATCCTGAAATATTTATGAGTTCGCCGAAAGAGCTTCGGTATTTTGTCGACAATGAAAACAAAGGCCTTGAGTGGTACTTGGCGTTTTTTGAGAATGCCGCTGATTACAAGTATCGCGGAGAGTTTGCATCTAATTATATATATTGGCCGGGTAGTGCTCAAAAGATAAAGGATGCGCTGGGTGACGTTAAAATTATTGCTGTTGTGAGGGAACCTGTTAGTCGTGCATTAAGTCACATAAAGCATTTGATCAGGGATGGAAGCTTGCCAGAAATGTCAGGAGAAATTCCTCAAAACTCCCTTGAGGATATTATAGGTAAACACCCTGAAGTTCTTTCGAACTCCTGCTACCTGCCGGGGCTAAAGAAATATTGTGAGGTCTTCGGAGACGCTTCGGTTTTTATCGTGTGCCAATCAACATGCCTAAATAATGGTAGGCATGTTCTCGGAGAGCTCTGGTCTTTTCTCGGAGTTTGCGAAAGTGCAGATATCACGGAAGCGGATCAAGTCGTTAGCGCTGGAGTGAATCCGAAGTTTTCGTGGTTAGAGAATCTTCGAGCAAAAGTTTTTGTCTTTTCTAAGTATCGAGCCCCTTGGTTGATAAACTGGGTGAAAAGAACTGGTTTTTCATCTTTATACAGAAAAGTTAACCGTGGAGATGAGCTTGTATTTAGTCCGGAAGCTGCCGAGTACTTAAAAGAACTCTGTGCTGATGACTGGCGAGCGACTCAGAAAATGTTGACTGTAAGGTAATCTTGTCGTGGAGCGGCCAAAAATAAATATTTGGATCATCAATCAATATGCCTCGTCGCCCGCAACTGGTTACGCGGGGAGACATTACCAGCTTGCTCGTGAACTGGCGGTTCAAGGATGGCATGTCACTGTGGTGGCAGCCAGCTTTACTCATCTGTTGCGACAGTCTCCTGAGGTACAAGATGATATTACCCTAGAAGAAGCCGAAGGCTTTCAGATGGCGTGGGTAAGGTTACCGCCGTATCCGGATGCCCATTCGAAAAAGCGCGTATTGAACTGGTTTCGTTTCGCCTGGCTATTGCGAAAGCTGCCTGGCGCGATTGCTGAGCGGCCCGACGCGATTCTCTACTCTTCCCCCTCGCTGGTGGGGTTCCTCGGCGCACAGCGGCTCGCCAAACGATTCGAGGTGCCGTTGATCTTCGAGGTGCGCGATATCTGGCCGTTGACTCTGATGCAGGTCGGGGGCTATTCCCTCCGTCATCCTTTAATGCAGTTGCTGCAATGGATAGAGGACAAGGCCTACCGCGACTCCGACCGGGTGATATCCAACCTGCAGAATGCAGTTGAGCATATGCAGACTCGTGGCATGGACCCGGCTAAGTTCAGCTGGGTACCTAATGGTTTTTCGATGGGAGAGGTATCGCAGCCTGAGCCGCTTGATCCGGCAACCGTTGCTCAGCTACCACAAGGCAAGTTCGTCGTTGGCTATACAGGAACTTTGGGCGTTGCCAATGCACTGGGTACCTTGCTGGAAGCCGCTGAGCGACTTAAGGAACGTGATGACACCGCCTTCGTCTTGGTTGGTGGCGGCAAGGAGAGAAACGCCCTTCAGAGGCAGGTTTTTGAATTGGGTTTGGATAACGTCGTGTTTATCGATCCTATTCCCAAGGTCCAGATACAGTCTATGTTAGCACATTTCGATGTATGTTTTATCGGCTGGCGTGATGAGATGATATATCGGTTCGGTATAGGTGCAAATAAGATCCCGGAGTATTTGTATTCCGCAACGCCGATTCTACACTCTTTCTCCGGGAAGTGCGATCCGGTTGAAGAAGCTGGTGCAGGTATCACTACCCCGGCAGAAGATCCCGATTCCATTGCCAGCGCAGTCTTGAAGCTTAAGTCTTTGCCAGACTCTGAGCGGAAAGAGATGGGGCGTAGGGGGCGTGCCTATTCGCTTGAAAAGCATGATTACTCGGTACTGGCCTTGAAATTGAGTGAAGTGTTATTGGGGGCTATCCGTGAAAAGAACAGTTGATATTATAGCCTCAGTTTTCGCCTTGATAGTACTTTCACCTATTATCTTTCTTATTTTTCTATTGGTTTGGTGGCGACTCGGCTCTCCGGTACTTTTCCGGCAAGTGCGCCCAGGTCTGCATGGCAAGCCCTTCAAGATGGTCAAGTTCCGCACTATGCGCGATGCTTTGGGTGACGATGGCAAGCCACTACCCGACGAGGCGCGCATGACCAAGTTAGGCAATTTTCTGCGTGCTACCAGCCTTGATGAGTTGCCTGAACTTTGGAACGTTCTCAAGGGGGATATGAGCCTGGTAGGGCCACGCCCGCTGCTGATGGAGTACTTGCCTCTCTACGGCCCGGAGCAGTACCGTCGCCATGAGGTGAGGCCCGGCGTTACCGGATGGGCTCAGGTCAATGGGCGCAATGCGTTGAGCTGGGAAGAGAAATTCGAGCTCGATGTCTGGTACGTCGATCATCGGTCGTTGATATTGGATATCAAGATATTGTGGCTGACCGTCAAGAAAGTGCTCATGCGTGAAGGGGTCTCGGCTGAGGGGCATGCGACCATGGAGCGGTTCAAGGGAAACGATAAATGAAGCTCGCCATTCTCGGTGCCAGCGGGCACGGCAAGGTCGTTGCCGATACCGCCTTACAGGCCGGGTGGACCGAGGTAGTGTTCTACGACGATGCCTGGCCTGAACTTGAGGAGAATGGTGCCTGGTCCGTAGCCGGCGATACTGCAGCTTTGCTCAGCCAGTTGGCAGAATTCGAGGGGGTTGTGGTCGGTATCGGCAATAATCGCACTCGACTGGCCAAGACTCGCAAGCTGGCCTGCGCGGGGGCCAGGCTTGCAACGATTGTGCATCCCCGGGCAGTGGTGAGCTCTCAAGCGAATATTGGCAGGGGCAGTGTGGTATTCGCCGGGGCTGTGATCCAAGTGGATAGCCAGCTTGGGGAGGCCTGCATTGTGAATACCAATGCCAGTATCGATCACGATTGCCAATTGGCCCCAGGCATTCATGTGTGCCCGGGCGTTAACCTGGCTGGATTGGTCACTGTGGGTGAAGCTTGCTGGATTGGTATCGGGGCCTCAGTGAAGCAGCAGGTGCGTATTGGAGCGGGAGTGACGGTTGGCGCCGGGGCGGCAGTGATTCGGGATATTCCGGATGGCGAGGTCGTGGTAGGCGTGCCGGCAAGGGCCCTGTGATGCCGATGAGTCAAAGCGAGCGGCTGGTGAAAATGAGGATTGGATGTTGAAATGCTGAATGGACCCTTTTCGCCTTGGCCCTCCTTCACCGAGGAGGAGGCCGAGGCGGTTCGGCGCGTATTGCTGTCGAACCGCGTTAACTACTGGACCGGCACCGAAGGCCGCGAATTCGAGAAGGAATTCGCGGCCTTTGCCGGTACTGAGCATGCGGTGGCCGTGGCCAACGGCACCACGGCGCTGGACCTGGCTCTGAAGGGGTTGGGCATCGGCGAAGGCGAGGGCCGGGGGCGCGATGAGGTGATCGTCACCGCGCGTACCTTCCTGGCTTCGGCGTCGAGCATCGTTACGGCGGGGGCTGTGCCGGTGTTCGCCGATGTGAGTCGCGATTCGCAGAACGTTACGGCCGAGACGGTGGCCGAGAAGATCACCCCGAACACGCGGGCGATCATGGCCGTGCACCTGGCCGGCTGGCCCTGCGAGATGGAAGCGCTGATGGCCCTGGCCGAGCGCCACGGACTTTACGTGATCGAGGATTGCGCCCAGGCCCACGGTGCCACGTACCGGGGGCGCAGCGTGGGCAGCATCGGCCACGTGGGCTGCTGGTCGTTCTGCCAGGACAAGATCATGACCACCGGCGGCGAAGGCGGCATGGTCACCACGAACGACGAGGCGCTGTGGCGGCGCATGTGGGCCTACAAGGATCACGGCAAGAGCTGGGCGGCGGTGTACGAGCGCGAGCATCCGCCGGGCTTTCGCTGGCTGCACGAGAGCTTCGGTACCAACTGGCGGCTCACCGAGATGCAGGCGGCCATCGGGCGCATTCAACTGGCCCGCATGCCCGAATGGAAGGCGGCGCGCCAGGCCAATGCCCGGCGCATCTGGCAGGCGGCGGGTGAATGCCCTGCACTGCGCGTGCCGGCCATTCCCGAGCACGTCGAGCATGCCGCCTACAAGTGCTACGTGTTCGTACGGCCCGAAAACCTGAAGCCGGACTGGAACCGCGACCGCATCATGGGTGAGATCGTCGCCCGCGGCGTGCCGTGCTTTTCCGGTTCGTGCTCCGAGGTGTATCGCGAGAAGGCCTTCGAAGGCACCGGTTGGCGGCCGGAACGGCCTCTGCCGGTGGCCCGCGAGCTGGGCGAGACGAGCCTGATGTTTCTTTGCCACCCCACCCTGACGGAAGTCGAAATCGACGAGACCTGCCGCGTGCTGGGCGAGGTGATGGTTGAGGCGGCGCAGTAGAGGGGAGGATGGCCCGCTCATGGAGCGCCTGGTGGGTGTGGTAGGCTATCGCCATACGGTCGGCAGGGAGCGGAGCATGGCCAACTATCATGATACGGGTTACAAGGAGCTGTTCAGCCACCCGGAGTTCGTGCAGCAACTCATCGAGGGCTTCGCGCCGGCCGAGATCTCGGCGCTGATGGATTTCTCGACGCTGACGAATCACAGCGGCAACTACATCACGCCGTTGTTCGAAGAAAAATTCGAAGACGTGGTGTGGTCGGTGGAGATCACTTGGCAGGGCGTAACCCAGCGGGTTTTCTTGTACATCTTGCTGGAGTTCCAGTCCTCGGTGGATCACACCATGCCCATTCGGCTGCTGCACTATGTGGCGTGTTTCTACGATCACCTGCTCAAGAGCCGAGTCACCACGCCGGGTGAGGGGCTGCCACCAGTGCTGCCCATCGTGCTCTACAACGGTTCCCGGCGCTGGTCGGCTGAGCCGGACATCTATTCCATGATCCGCCCGGAACCGCCGAGTTTTCTGCAGGTCTACCAGCCGCACCTGCGCTACTACCTGATCGACGAAGGGCGTTACACTGACGAGGAGCTGGGGCTGCGTCAGAGTCCGCTGAGCGGTGTGTTCGGCGTGGAGAACGCCGGCCAGAGTTGGGAAGCGCTGCAGCAAGCGGTGAACCGGATCGTGGCGATCATCCAGGCCGATCCTAACAAGGAACGTATCGACCGGATCATCACCCGCTGGCTCAAGCGCCATTTGCATCGACTCGAGGCCGGGATCGATCTGGATCGGCTCGCAAGCCTGGTGGAGGACAAAGCGATGTTGGCAGAGAACTTAGAGAATTTGGTGAAGAAAGAGCGCCAGGAAGGTCGCCAGGAAGGGCGCCAGGAAGAAGCCCGGCGCATTCTGCAGCGTTTGCTGACCAAGCGCTTCGGCGAGCTGCCGACGTGGGTTCGCGCGAAGCTGGAAACGGCGGAGGCGGGGCAGTTGGAGGCTTGGACGGATGAGATCCTGGTCGCCGAAAGCCTGGAGGCGCTGTTCGGCGAGTGACCGCCGATACGGCGGCAGCCGAAGGTGTGGTTTCTCTGTCACCCCACCCTGACGGAAGCCGAGATCGACGAGTCCTGCCGCGTGCTGGGCGAGGTGATGGTTGAGGCGGCGATGTAACGTGCTGGCGAGTGGGGCTGTTGTGATGGAGAGAAAGACCTATGAGCGTTTCGTTGAGGATCTCAAGCGATCTGCAACGGCAGCGGGCAAGCCGATCATCGATCCCAAGTTGTTCGCTCGCGCATTGAGCATGGATCTACAAGCCCTGGCTGCGGATGCCCATGTTCACCGGGTTACTCTCTCGCGGGCCCAAGGCACCGAGAAACTGCAAGGCTTTCTTCGTGATGCGTTACAGGTGCTGCGTGTTGCCACGGATATCAACGGGGATTTTCGACATGCCCTGTTCTGGTTTCGTAACGAACCCATCAGCACTTTCGATTACCTGACGCCGGAGCAGTTGGTTAGCGAGGGTAGAACTCAGGATCTGGTGCGTTACCTCCAGTCCTTGAAGGCGGGAGCAGCCGGGTGAAGGTTCGGTTCTCGCTGGAATGTCCCGCCTACCGCGTGCATGTTCCCCGATGGGCCTATGCCCCAACCAGCGGGGCTGGGGCTGCCGAGCATGGCGGCCGCCTGAACAGGCCCGGCTTACCGGCGCTCTATCTCGCTCTTGAGGCGACGGATGGTGTGTATGTCGATTATCATGACAGTAGGTGACCCGTTCATCGCCAGATGAAGCAGGAGAGGGCGACGATGTGCCATGAAGGGACCGAATGGCGCTACGAAAGGGGAGAAGGGCGTTACAAGCATCGCTGGCGCCATGATTACGCCGGATTCGTTCCGGGTGATAGCGGTCCCGTGGGGAAGTGTCCGAAGCATATTGATCAAGAGCTTGCAGAACGAATTCTCAATGAGAGGGGGATACCGGTCTATCAGGCGGAAGACAGCGCCTATCCCGATTTCTTCTATGCTGTTTATCAGGGCGTCGTTTATGCCGCCGCTCCTACGAATCCTGGATATTCCTATCATGCTTACCCATGGCGGGGGGATTTACCTGGTCGTTGCGGCCTTGGTAGAAGGCTGAGAAGGCAGTTGAGGGAGTGCGCAGATCGCCATGGAGAGAGGAAAGAGTTGGAACGATGGCTAAAGCAGTACGATCCGAACCGAGACTGATCGGTGAGCCTGATGGCCTTCAGGTCGAGCTCTGTTTGTCCAATGGCCCGCCTCAGGGGCTGGCCCAGGGGCAGGGGCGCATTCTGCTGGCTGGAGAACCTGTGTGGCATGCTCAGGGTGAAAACGGGGAAGCACCGATCGAGTGGACTTGGGGAGATCTGCTCGAGTTTCTAGGCCGATGGTGGCCATGGCTCGTTCTCGAAGAGACTTATCCGGTACCGGTTGCCCCTCTATACCCTGGCCTTTTCCTTCAGGAAGCCGAGCGCCGCTGGGTCGACATGCCTGCAGAGCAAGTCGAAGCGGAAGAAGAGGCGGCTCATCGTTTCATCGCGCGCCACGATTTGGCTGAGGCATTCAAGGGAATCTTCTTGCCGTCTCTGATAGTGCTCCGTCAAGGCAGGAAGTGTCATGTTTCGGCAGCCAGCCTTCGCAAGACGCTGGTATGTTCATGGGATCGTGTTCAGCGAACGCTAGAAGCCGTTGGGAATTACTTGGCTGAAGCACTGCAGGAGAGCGACAACGAGCGGGCACGACGCGCCGTAGCATGGTGGGAACGGCGCGAGACCCGGCTGGAAGAGCACGAGCTGGATATCACGACGGGGCTTTCCGCTTCATCGCGAAGACACCTGGAAGGTGGTTCGCTGCCTGAGGAAATGTGGCAGTTGCCCGAGATTCGTGCGGTGGCGCGGATGACGACCGGTGTGGTCCTCGAAGCGGATCAGCGGGAGTTATTGGCCAGGGTATTGCAATCGCCACGTCGGGATACTGCAGAGTTGGACCGGCTGTCTGCTTGCATCCTTAGCGAGTTCCGCGAGATAGGCCCTCCCCATGAGCAGGGGTACTGGGCTGCGATGCGCTTGCGTCATGCGCTGGGATTGAGCGGGAAAGACCCCGTAGATCCCGAAGCCTATCTCGAGGCATGGGGTATTGAGGTCGATTCGGTTGCACAAGAAGGCTCCCCCATCGATGCAATGACGGCCTGGGGGGAACGACATGGGCCGATTATCGTAATCAACCGTGCGCCTGGCGCGCGCTCTGCCCACTCGTTCGGGGAGCGAGCGACTTTGGCGCACGAAGTGGCGCACCTGCTGTTGGATCGGGAAGGTGCCTTGCCGGCTGCCGAAGTGCTGGGGGGGAGAACGCCCGAATACCCCGAAAAGCGGGCTCGTGCTTTTGCGGCGGAGTTTTTGCTGCCACGAGAGACTGCTGCCAGTTTCGTACGTGATGGCACTGACCTGCGTGCCGTTGCCATTGAATTGCGTGATGCCTATGGCGTTAGCAGTGAGTTGCTTGCCTGGCAGATTAGTAACTCCAGTGTGCGCTCGACGTTGAGTCAAGAAGAGTTGACGCTACTGGAACAGTGGAAAGTGGGACAGGGTGAGCTGCACTGACCCCTTCACTGCGATACCTGCCCGTATCGCAGTAAAACGCCTTTCTCTAAGATATTTTGATGCCCTTCGAAGCCCTGTTTACGCTGGCTACCGTGCTGGCGGTCCTCGTTACGCTGGTGGTGACCCGCATTGCGCCGGACGTGGTGCTGATGGCCGCCCTGGCGCTGCTGGTGGTCAGCGGAATTCTCGAGCCCGGCGAGGCGCTGGTGGGCTTTTCCAACCCCGGTGTGATGACCATCGCCACGCTCTACGTGGTGGCGGCCGGGCTGAAAGAGACCGGCGCCATCCAGTGGATCGCCCACCGCCTGCTGGGGCGTCCGCGGGGCTTGCGACAGGCGCAGGCGCGCGTGCTGCTGCCGGCTTCCGGCCTGAGCGCGTTCATGAACAACACCACCGTGGTGGCGATGTTCATTCCCGCCGTTCAGGAGTGGGCGGCGCGGCTCAAGCTGCCGCCTTCCAAGCTGCTGCTGCCGCTGAGCTATGCGGCCATTCTCGGCGGTACCTGCACGCTGATCGGCACCAGCACCAACCTGGTGGTGGATGGCCTGCTGCAGACCGAGCGCGGCGTGTCGCTGGCGATGTTCGAGCTGGCCTGGGTGGGCGTGCCCTTGCTGGTGGTGGGCGGCGGCTTTCTGATGCTGTTCGCCGACAAGCTGCTGCCGGATCGCCAGGGCGTGCTGGAACAGCTGGAACAGGCCCGCGAGTACGCGGTGGAAGTGGTGGTGGAAGACAAGGGCCCGCTGGCCGGCAAGACGATTGCCGCTGCCGGGTTGCGCAGCCTGGCCCATGGCTACCTGGCCGATATCGAGCGCCATGGCCGCCTGCTGACGGCGGTGCCGCCGGAAACCGAGCTGCTGGCCGGCGACGTGCTGGTGTTCATCGGTGCGCCGGAGTGCGCCCGTGAGCTGCGCCGCATCCACGGGCTGCGCCCGGCCGGCGGCGACGTGCACAAGCTGGATATCGCCCATCATCGGCGCTGCCTGGTGGAGGCGGTGATCGGCCCGGATTTTGCCGGCCTGCATCAAACGGTGCGCGAGTCGCGCTTTCGGTCGCGCTATCAGGCGGTGATCCTTTCCATTTCGCGCCATGGCAAGCGCCTGCCCGGCAAGCTGGGCGACATACGCCTGCAGGTGGGCGACACCCTGCTGCTGGAAACGGCCCAAGATTTCGTCGACCAGTACCGCTACCGCAAGGATTTTCTGCTGGTCAGCGGCTTGAACGACTCCACGCCGCCCGATTTTCGCAAGGCGCCGGTGGCGCTGGGCATTTTGGGGGGCATGGTGGCGCTCAGCGCCAGCGGGCTGGTGAGCATTCTCGAGGCGGCGCTGCTGGCCGGCGGCGCCATGCTGGTTACGCGCTGCGTGCCGGCCAGCAAGGCGCGGCGCTATCTCGATCTCACCGTGCTGATCGTGATCGCCGCCTCCTTCGCCCTGGGCGCCGCCATGGCCAAGACCGGTGCCGCCGCGCAGATCGCCCAGTGGCTGCTGCTGGTCGATGGCCTGGCCCCCTGGGCCGCGCTGGCACTGGTGTATTTGATGACGGTGATCTTCACCGAGCTGATCACCAACAATGCCGCCGCGGTGCTGATGTTCCCCATCGCCATGGCGGTGGCCGAGCAGTTGGGCGTGGACGTGCTGCCCTTCGCCGTGGCGGTGATGTTCGCCGCCTCGGCCAGTTTCATGACCCCGCTGGGTTACCAGACCAACCTGATGGTGCTCGGACCCGGCGGCTATCGCTTCACCGACTACCTGCGCCTCGGCGCCCCGCTCAGCCTGATCGTCGGCGTCACCGCCGTGGGGTTGATACCGGTGGTCTGGTCGTTCTGACCAGAGCTGTAAGCCGTAAGCTATAAGCTGGAAGTAACCCCAAAAGCAAAACCAAGGGCACAGGACGCCGAGTGGAGTGGCAGTTGGTTTTTCTTACAGCTTAAAGCTTATGGCTTGTTTCTAAAGGAGTTTGTGTGACCGATTTCGTTACCGATGACATGCGCCTGCGCTTGATCGAGGGCGTTCATGCCGCTGGACGTGAGGTGCTGGCGATCTATTCGCGGGATTTTTCGGTGGAGACCAAGGCGGACGAGAGCCCGCTGACCGAGGCGGACATGGCGTCTCACCATGCCCTGGTGGCGCTGCTGGGTGAGGTGACCCCGCAGGTACCGGTGCTTTCCGAGGAGTCGGGCGAGATCCCCTTCGAGACCCGCCGCGGCTGGGAGCGCTACTGGCTGATCGATCCGCTGGACGGCACCAAGGAGTTCATCGGCAAGAACGGCGAGTTCACCCTGAACGTGGCGCTGGTGGAGCGCGGTGTGCCGGTGTTCGGCATCGTGCATGCGCCGGTGCTCGAGACCACCTGGATCGGCCAGGTGGGGCAGGGCGCCAGCAAGTGGCAGGCCGGCGAAACCGTGCCCATCCGCGTGCGTGAACTGCCCGACCCGAGTGAGGCGCCTTGGAAGGTGGTGGGCAGCCGCCGCCACGGCGCCGAAGCGTTCGAGGCCTTCTGCGCCGGGCTGCCTGCCCACGAGTGCGTTTCCATGGGCAGCTCGCTGAAGCTCTGCCTGGTGGCCGAAGGTGCGGCCGATCTCTATCCCCGCCTGGCGCCCACCAGCGAATGGGACACCGCCGCCGCCCAGGCCGTGGTCACCGCCGCGGGTGGCGAAGTGCTCGATGCCACCACCCTCGAACCGCTGCGCTGCAACCGTCAGGAAAGCGTGCTCAACCCCTTCTTCATCGTTTGCGGCCAGCGCGACGAACGCTGGGAAAGCGCGCTTCGCGCAAGCCTGGAGAGGTAAGATATGGCTTCAGGTACGCAATGGCGATGGACTAGGCTATTGAGTCATGAGTCATTGTGTTGCTACCGGGAAATCCTTGTGAGCGAGGTAGACCATGAATACGTCCGAAAAAATCGTTGATAACGTCAACCGGCTTCCCGAGTCACTTCAAGAGGAAGTGCTGGACTTTACCTATTTCTTGATTCAGAAAATCGAGAAAGGTGAGCTGAAGAGTCTTTCCCAGGCTCAGCAGTCTAGCATGGACGTGCTGTGGGACAATGACGAAGATGAGGTGTGGAACGATGTACCAGCCCGGTGACGTTGTCTTGGTGCCATTCCCATTTTCCGATTTGAAAACCAGGAAAAAGCGACCCGTTCTGGTTTTTCAGTCGCCCGATTCTTATGGTGATATGGTGTGCCTGGCTATTACTTCCAGGTCGAACCATCAACAGTCGGTTCCTATTTATGCGGAAAGCTTCGTTGATGGTGTTCTACCAAAGGCAAGTTGGGTTAGATACGGTAAAGTTTACACTGTTAACGATGCGGTCGTGACAGGTCGCTTTGGCGCTCTTAAAGCCGACGTGTTTGATGAAGTAAAAATCTGCTTTTGCCGACATTTCGCTTGTTGATCGTTTTTCATTTTGGCATCTCATCCGATGCCGGGCTTTTCGGCCATTCTAGCTAATGGCTGCTTCTCCAAGGTACTTTCGATGTCTGAACTATCCGCAGAACGCCAAACTCACCTCAAACAGCTCGAGGCCGAGTCGATCCACATCATCCGCGAGGTGGCGGCCGAGTTTCGCAATCCGGTGATGATGTATTCCATCGGCAAGGATTCCTCGGTGATGCTGCACCTGGCGCGCAAGGCTTTCTATCCCGGGCCGCCGCCGTTCCCGTTGCTGCACGTCAACACCACCTGGAAGTTTCGCGAGATGATCGAGTTTCGCGACCGCATGGCGGCGGAATCCGGCATGGAGTTGATCGAACACATCAACGAAGAGGGGCGCGCCGCCGGCATCAACCCCTTCGACCACGGCAGCGCCAAGTACACCGACGTGATGAAGACGGATGCGCTCAAGCAGGCGCTGAGCGAGCATCGCTTCGATGCCGCCTTCGGCGGCGCGCGGCGCGACGAGGAAGCCAGCCGGGCCAAGGAGCGGGTGTTCTCGTTCCGCGACAAGCACCACCGCTGGGACCCCAAGAGCCAGCGCCCCGAGCTGTGGAATACCTACAACGCCAAGGTCAATCAGGGCGAGTCGATTCGTGTCTTCCCGCTCTCCAACTGGACCGAACTGGACATCTGGCAGTACATCTACCTCGAATCGATCCCCATCGTGCCTCTCTACTACGCCGCCCCGCGCCCGGTGGTGGAGCGCGACGGCATGCTGATCATGGTCGACGATGACCGCATGCCGCTGGAGCCCGGCGAAGTGCCCGAGCAGCGCTGGGTACGTTTCCGCACCCTGGGCTGCTACCCGCTCACCGGCGCGGTGGAGTCGAAGGCCGCCACGCTGCCCGAGATCATCCAGGAGATGCTGCTCACCCGCACCTCGGAACGCAGCGGCCGCGCCATCGATCACGACCAGGCGGGAAGCATGGAGCGTAAGAAGCGCGAAGGGTACTTCTGAGGCGCTCCGCGCTTCAGAAGAGCTGTAAGCTGGAAGCTTGAAGCTGGAAGAAAACCAGGAGGGTTTCATATGGACTTTGAGAAGCTTCAAGTATGGAAGCGCTCTGCAAGGCTTTCGGCTGAGCTCTACAAATCCTTGAGGGATCTCCGAGATTTTGGCTTCAAGGATCAGATAACGCGTTCCGGACTTTCTGTGCCCAGTAACATCGCTGAGGGAATGACTCGCGGCACGGTCAAGGACAAACGGCACTTCCTGCTGATTGCCAAGGGCTCATGCGCTGAGCTGAGAACGCAGATCTACATCGGTATCGATATTGGCTATATCG
Source organism: Billgrantia gudaonensis (assembly GCF_900100195.1). Taxonomy (GTDB): domain Bacteria; phylum Pseudomonadota; class Gammaproteobacteria; order Pseudomonadales; family Halomonadaceae; genus Halomonas; species Halomonas gudaonensis. The sequence continues at coordinate 16,801 of NZ_FNES01000003.1, read as the reverse complement.
ACAAGGCCTGTGGCAACCGGTGGATACAGGAAACACGTGAGATTGCTGCCATGCTTTCCGGGCTGATCAGCAAGTTCACCATCGAATGAATTGGCTGTGTAGCGATGGAGGTTGGGTGTTCTTCCAGCTTCCAGCTTCCAGCTTCGAGCTATGGGAAGGGACATGTCACACCAATCGGCTTTGATCTCAGACGACATCGAATCCTACCTGCGCGAGCACGAGCAAAAAGACCTGCTGCGCTTCATTACCTGCGGTAGCGTCGACGACGGCAAGTCGACGCTGATCGGGCGGTTGCTGCACGATTCCAAGATGATCTACGAGGATCAGCTGGCGGCGATCACCCAGGCGTCGAAGACCAGCGGTACCACCGGCGATGCGGTGGATCTGGCGCTGCTGGTGGATGGGTTGCAGTCGGAGCGCGAGCAGGGCATCACCATCGATGTCGCGTATCGCTATTTTTCCACCGACAAGCGCAAGTTCATCATCGCCGATACCCCGGGGCACGAACAGTACACCCGCAACATGGCCACCGGCGCCTCCACGGCGAGCCTGGCGGTGATTCTGATCGACGCGCGCTACGGCGTGCAGACCCAGACTCGGCGGCACAGCTTTATCTGCGATCTGCTGGGCATCCAGCACCTGGTGGTGGCGATCAACAAGATGGACCTGGTCGACTATTCGCAGGAGCGCTATGAGGAGATCGTCGCCGAGTATCGGGAACTGGCGGAGAAGCTGGAAGCCCGCGACGTTCGCTTCGTGCCGCTCTCGGCGCTGAAGGGCGACAACGTGGTCAACCCGAGCGCGGCCATGAGCTGGTACGAGGGGCCGGCGCTGCTAGAGCTGCTGGAGAGCGTGGAGGTCACCCACGACCGGAACCTGCGCGACCTGCGCCTGCCGGTGCAGTACGTCAATCGCCCCAATCTGGACTTTCGCGGCTACTGCGGCACCCTGGCCGCCGGCATCCTGCAGCCGGGGCAGGCAGTGCGGGCGCTGCCCTCGGGCAAGACCAGCAAGGTCGAGCGCCTGGTCACTTTCGATGGCGATCTCGATGCCGCCTATCCGGGCCAGGCGATCACCGTAACGCTGGAAGACGAGATCGACATCTCGCGGGGCGATTGGCTGGTGGGCGCCGAGGAACAGGTGCCGCTGGCCTCCAGTTTCGAGGCGGACATCGTGTGGATGCACGAGACCCCGATGGAGCCCGGCAAGCTCTACGATCTCAAGCTTGCCACCCGCGACATGGCAGGGAAGGTGGGCGCCATCGATTACCAGATCGACGTCAACACCCTGGAGCAGCGCCACGCCGAGCATCTGGACCTCAACGCCATCGCCCGCTGCCGCGTGGAGCTCACCGCCCCGGTGCCGATAGACGACTACCGTTCCAGCCCCGGCACCGGCAGCTTCATCATCATCGACCGGCTGACCAACATCACCGTGGGCGCGGGCATGATCCATCAGCCGCTGGAAACCGAGCTGCCCTACGAGTTCCGCGAGCACGACAGCAAGGCCAGCGTGGTGTGGAATCGCACCAGCGTGACCCAGGCCATGCGCGAGCAGTTGAACGGCCACCAGGGCAAGTGCATCTGGTTCACGGGGCTGTCGGGTTCCGGCAAGTCGACCCTGGCCAATGCGCTGGAAGTGGAGCTCAACCGCCGCGGCTACCACACCATGCTGCTCGACGGCGACAACGTGCGCCACGGCCTGTGCAAGGATCTCGGCATGAGCGAGCGAGACCGCGCCGAGAACATCCGCCGCGTGGGCGAAGTGGCGCGGTTGTTCGCTGAGGCGGGCATCATCGTCATCACGGCGTTCATCTCGCCGTTCCGTGCCGACCGCGATCAGGCCCGCGAGCTGTTCGACGAAGGCAGCTTCGTCGAGGTGCACGTCGATGCGCCGCTCGACATTTGCGAGGAGCGCGACCCCAAGGGGCTGTATCAGAAGGCCCGCGAAGGCAAGATCAAGGACTTCACCGGCATCAGCAGCCCCTATGAAGTGCCGCTGAAGGCCGAGGTGACGCTGAAGAGCGCCGAGTTCACCCAGCAGGAGCTGGTGTCGCAGCTGGTGAAGCGGGTGCTGTGACGGAGTTCGGGGCGTCGCTGTCATTCCCGCCATCGGGCCAGCGGTAGAGAGGCGGCTCCAGCGGCGTACGCACTTGCGAAGCGAAGGTCCGCTCAGCGGCTTTCGAGCATGTACGCACGCAGTTGCCGCTCCTCTCGAAGAACGTAGAGGATGAGAACCCGCCTCTCATCCTCACGATAAAAAATGCGACAGGGTGGAGTCACGATCTCCCTGTATACCGAATCGGGGAGTTCTGGAGGAATCCGTCCGGAGTGGGGAAAATCTTCCAAACGCTCGGTTGTCTCGAAAACTCTTTCGACCACATGGCGTGCGGCAGCAGGATTGTCCAGAGCGATGTATTCGGCGATGGCATCCAGTTCCTGAAGGGCTGGCTCCGTCCAGATTACTTCAGCCATTTACCCATTTTCTCCCTGGCCTCGCTTTGGCTGTACGTTCTTTCCTCGAGTACGGCACGCTCTCCGCGTGAGAGCCCCTCGAGCAGCTCGAGTCGGCGCTGCATGAACTCGTAATCCTGCACATCGACGAGATAGGCCGATGGCTGACCGTGTTCGGTGATCAGAACTGGCTCCTTCGACACATGCAGGTCGGCCAGGATCTTCGTGGCTTGGCGCTTGAGGTTCGTGACAAGCTCGACTTTCATGGGCTTACCCTGAAGTGGATCGACAGTGATACTATAGTATCACTCGCTGGGCGAGGCAATCGCGGCCGACAGCCGCGCTCGCTGGCAACGCGACCGCCGTTGCGGTTTTCTTTGAGCACGGGCGGCGTCCACGAGGAGTGCGAGGATGGAAATCCCCCATCAGCGGTTGATCTATTTCCAACTGACCGTGGAGACCGGCTCGGTGCGGCGTGCCGCGGCGCGGCTGGACATTGCCGCCTCGGCGGTCAGTCGGCAGATCGGCCTGCTGGAGTCGGCGCTGGACGCCACGCTGCTGGAGCGGCGCCGCGACGGCGTGCGGCCCACGCCGGTGGGAGAGATGCTGCTGGATTACTGCGAGCGGCGTACCGCACTGGATCGCCGCTTCAGCGACGAGCTCGATGCCTATCAGCGGCTCGAGACCGGACAGATCGCGCTGTGCGTGGGCGAGGGGTTCGTGGGCGATTTGATCGACCATCCGCTGCGCGAATTCACCGAGGCGCATCGCGGCATCCGCCTGGAGGTCGATACCGGCAGCACGCGGCAGATCATCGAGGCGGTGGTCAACGACGAGGTGCACATCGGCCTGATGTACCACGAGCAGGTGCATCCGCACCTGCGCTTCTGGCACTCCACCTGCCAGCCGCTGGTGCTGCTGATGGCGCCGGAACATCCGCTGGCCGAGGCGTCCGGGCCGCTCACCCTGGATGCGCTGGCCGAGTATCCGCTGGCGCTCTGGCATCCGGGGCATGGCGTCAGGCAACTGGTGGACATGGCCTTTCAGGAGGCCGGCAAGCGGCCGCTCGTCGGCATTCAGACCGGCTCGCTCGAGGTATTGAAGCATTCGGCGCGGGCCGCGCTGAGCGTGACGCTGCTACCGCGATTCGCGGCCGCCAGGGAGCTGGAAGAGGGCACCCTGGTGGCGCGCGACGTGGTGGGGCGGCACTTCAGCCAGGCCAATGCGCACATGGTCACGCGGGTGGGAAGGCGCATGCCGCGGGCGGCGCTGCAGTTGTTGCGCCACCTGCAGCATTGGATGAGCGCCTTTCGCCACGAGCCTTCCTAGACACAAGGCGCTGCCCGAAAACGGGCTGCGCTCGCCGGCTTTTCGGACACCGCCTGGCTGCTGCTCCTGCCTAGCTGCTGCCGTAACCCGCCGCCACGCTCGCCTGGGGCGCCGTTTCGACCCAGACGCTGCGGGTGGTGGTGTACTCGCGCAGCCCGTCCGGCCCGCTGGAGCGGCCGTAGCCGCTGTCGCCGAAGCCGCCGAACGGCGACATCACGTTGATGCTCTTGTAGCCGTTCACCCAGACGGTGCCCGCCCGCAGCTGATGAGCGACGCGCAGGGCCTTGCCGGTGTCCTGGCTCCACACGGCGCCGGCCAGGCCGAAGCGCGTGCCGTTGGCCAGGGCCACGGCTTCGGCTTCGTCGCGGAAGGTCAGCACCGAGAGCACCGGCCCGAAGATCTCTTCGCTGGCGACGCGCATTTCCGGGGTGACGTCGCCGAGAATCGTCGGCGCCAGGAAGTAGCCCTGGGCCTCGTCGGGTAGCTCTGCGGGGCGTTCGCCGCCCGCCAGCAGGGTGGCGCCTTCGGCGAGGGCCTGCTCGATGAGCTGCTGCACCCGCCGGTATTGCGCGGCGTTCTGCAGCGGCCCCATGCGTGCCGCCGGGTCGTCGGGCAGGCCCACGCGAATGGCTTTCACCGCCTGCGTGAGGCGCGCCAGGAACGCTTCGGCCACGCTCTCCTGCAGCAGCAGGCGCGAGCCGGCCACGCAGCTCTGGCCGGCGGCGGCGAAGATCGCCGCCTGGGCGCCGGCCACGGCATCGTCGAGGGCGGCATCGGCGAACACGATGTTGGCCGACTTGCCGCCCAGCTCGAGCACGCTGGGTACCAGCCGGCTGGCGCCGGCCTCGGCGATGCGCCGGCCGGTTTCGGGCGAGCCGACGAAGACCAGCTTGGCGATGGCCGGGTGCGAGGTCAGCGCCGCGCCGGTCGACGGCCCCAGGCCGTTGACGATGTTGATCAGCCCCGGCGGCAGTTCGCCGGCGCGTTCCAGCAGCCGCGCCAGGATGGCGGAGGTGATCGGGGTTAGCTCCGAAGGCTTGAGGACCACGCCGTTGCCGGCCGCCAGCGCGGGGGCCAGCTGCCAGCCGCAGGTGAACAGCGGCGCATTCCAGGGCGTGATCTGGCCCACCACGCCGTAGGGAACGCGCTGCACGTAGTTGAGATGGGAAGAGGGCACGTCGATGACCTCGCCGTGCTGCTTGTCGCACCAGCCGGCGTAGTACTCGAACATCTCGCGGACCTTGCCGACCTCGCCGAGGCAGTCGCGCTGCGGTTTGCCGGCGATCAGGCTTTCCAGCCCCGCCAGGCGCTCTTCGTGGCCATCCAGCCCGGTGGCGGCCCGGTAGAGGCGCCGGCCCCGCTCGCTGGCGGTGAGCGCCATCCATTCGCGCTGGGCGCGCTCGGCGGCACTGGCGGCGGCTTCCACGCGTGCGGCGCCGGCGTCGCGATAGCTGAGCAGCGGGGCGTCGGTGACCGGATCCATCAGCGTGACGAGTTCGCCCTCGCCTTCGACGAAGCGGCCGTCGATCCAGTTGGCGGCCAGCGCATCGGCCGTCAGGCCGTAGGCGTCGAGCCGCTCGGCCAGCCGCTCGCGGGCTTGCTGATTCAGTGCGTTCATGAGCGGGTCTCCTCTTCGCGGTTTCGGGCACCCAGTTCGTCCGTCGACAGCATGCGCTGGACGATGCGGTTGAAGTCGTCGCTGTCGTCCAGCGCCGGTTCGTCGTCGTGCCAGGCGTCGACCACGGCGCGCATCAGTCCTTCCGGCATGCCCAGCCCTTCGGCCGCCTGGCGCGCCAGGCGCAGATCCTTGCGCATCAGCCCCGTGGTGAAGCCCGAGTCGAAGGCGCCGGAGAGCACCCAGCGGGGGAAGTTGACCTCGCTGACCGCGCTGCGGCCCGAGCCGCTGTTGAGCCCTTGCAGGCAGGCTTCGGGGTCGACCCCGGCGCGGCTGGCCATGGCCACGGCTTCGGCGGTGGTCAGCAGGTGCGCGGCGCACAGGAAGTTGTTGGCGAGCTTGACCACGTGGCCGCTGCCGGCGTCACCCACGTGGGTGATTCGGGCCGCCAGGGCCTCGAGCAGCGGGCGGGCGCGTTCGAGGGTGTCGGGCTGGCCGCCGATCAGCATGCCGAGCTGGCCGCTGTGCGCGCCGCTGGGGCCGCCGCTGACCGGGGCGTCCAGCCACGCCAGGCCGGCGTCGACGACCCTGGCGGCGAGCTCGCGGCTCTCTGCGGGATCGCTGGTCGAGGTGTCGACGATCAGGCTGCCGGCCGGTGCCCGGTTCAGCAGGCCGGGGCGGCTTTCCAGCACCTCGCGAACCTGTGCCGAGGTGGGCAGCGAGAGCAGGTAGGCGTCGGTGGCGGCCAGCGATTCCATGGGCGCCGTGGCGATGCCGTCGGCTTCCAGGCGCTGGCGCGCGGGTTCGGCGATGTCGGTGCCTTGAACCTCGAATCCGGCGCGGTGCAGGGTCAGGGCCATGCCTCGGCCCATGTTGCCAAGGCCGATCACGGTAATGCTCTGGATCATGGGTAACTCCGGTCAGCGGTGGGCGCCGTGGCGGTCGAGCAGGGTGGCGACCAGCTCGACCCAGTACGCCACACCGAGGGGCAGCAGGTCGTCGTTGAAGTCGTAGTGGGGGTTGTGCAGCGCCGCGCTGCGTTCGCCGTTGCCCAGCCAGATGTAGGCGCCGGGGCGCTCGTTGAGCATGAAGGCGAAGTCCTCGGAGGCCATGCTCGGCGGCAGGTCGCGATGCACCCGGGCGATGCCCGGCAGGCCTTCGAGCACTTCGGCACAGCGCTGTGCCTGCTCCGGGGCGTTGAAGGTGGCGGGGTAGCGCGGTTGGTAGTCCAGCTCGGCCTTTAGGCCGTGCAGGCCTGCCACGCTGTCCACCACGTCCGCGAAGCGCTTCTGCAGGCGCTGGCGCAGGGGTTCGTCGAAGCAGCGCAGGGTGCCGCGCAGTTCCACGCGCTCGGGGATCACGTTGAAGGCGTCGCCGGCGTGGAACTGGGTGACGCTGAGCACCGCCGTTTGGTGGGCCGGCGTCTCGCGGCTGATCAGCCCCTGCAACTGGTTGACCAGCTGGCAGCCGGCGAGGATCGAATCGCTGCCGAGGTGGGGCATGGCGGCATGGCAGCCGTTGCCGTGAAGGGTCAGGGTGAACACGTCGAAGGCGGCCATCACCGCGGTGTCGTGCACCGCGGCCTCGCCGACCGGCAGCCCCGGCCAGTTGTGCACGCCGTAGACCGCTTCCATGGGGAAGCGCTCGAACAGCCCCTCCTCGACCATCACGCGGCCGCCGCCTTCGCTCTCCTCGGCGGGTTGGAAGATGAAGTGCACTCGCCCGGCGAAGTCGGGCCGCTGGGCAAGCTGACAGGCGGCGCCGAGCAGCATGGTGGTGTGGCCGTCGTGGCCGCAGGCATGCATCTTGCCGGGCACGCGCGAGGCGTGCCCGACGTCGTTGAGCTCGGTGACGTCCAGGGCATCGATGTCGGCGCGCAGGCCGATGCTCGGCCCGTCGCCCAGTCGCCCCTGAAGCGTGGCGACGATACCGGTGCCGCCGCCCAGCCCGCTCACGAAGGGCAGGCCGGCCTGCTCCAGGATCTCGGCGATCCGCCGTGCGGTGCGATGTTCCTCGAAGGCCGTTTCCGGATGGCGGTGGAAGTCCTGCCGCCACTGGCGAAGCGTGGCGGCATCGGTCGTCGGACAGTCGAAACGGTTCATGGTCGTCCTTTGCGAGTTACAGCAGCAGGTCGGCGATGACGGCCGAGGCCACGAAGGTACCGGTGAACACCAGCAGCGCGATGATCACGAGCTTCCAGCCCGCCTGACGGAACATCGCCAGTTCCCGCTTGGTGAGCGCCAGACCGGCGTAGGCCAGCACGGGCGTGACGATGGCCAGGAAGTTCACCGAACTGAGCTGTTCCACGAGCCAGGCGCTGCCCGGCACCCACGGCAGGGTGGCCACGATGCTGACCAGCGAGACCCAGGCCACGCCCGGCAGGTAGAAGGGCGCGTGACGGGTGATCGCCAGCCCCGCCATGGTCATGACGTAGAGAATCAGCATGCCCGGCAGTGCGGCGATGAGGCCGTCGCCGTTGATGGTGTTGGCGACCCAGGCCACGCCGCAGGCGGCCGCGACGACGATGGCGCTTTTGCCCAGGTTGCGCTCGGGACGCTCTTCCTCGGGGACTTCGGAGGCTGCCGCCGAGTCGGTGACCTGAGCGCCCACCGGCTTGACCTGGCGCTTGCCGGAGAGTGCCGCATAGAGCTTCTCGGCGAGCGGCAGGGCCACGAACAGCGACAGGTAGAGCCCGGTGGCGTAGGTCATCAGGTTGCTGGCGCCGGCGAAGGCCAGCAGCTCTTCCTTCATCTCGGGCAGCGAGCCGGCGATTGCCGCCGAGCAGGCGGCGACCATGCTGCCGCTGCCGACGCCGCAGGCCATGGCCAGGGCGCGCGGATCGAGGAAGTCCAGCGAGGTGAGGTAGCCCGCCATCAGCGCGAACCACAGGGTGCCGAACATGGTGCCCACCACGTAGGTGCCCATCACGCCGATGCCTTCCGGGCCCTTGAGGCCGTACTTGTCGGAGATCACCGCGATGTTGGGTTCGCGGGCGATGGAGTAGGTGGCGCCGATGGCTTCGCGGCCCATCTTGAACACCAGCACGGCGATCGGCAGGGCGATCAGCATGGTGCCCAGGTTGCCCAGCTCCTGAAGGATCAACGCCGGGCCGGCACTGATCAGGTCTTCGATGGCCGGGCCGATGGTGGAGCCGAAGCGGGCGATGAACGGCATGATCGACAGCAGGATCAAGGGCCCCGCTGCGTGGCTCACGTGATCGGGGATGACTCGCCCCGCCATGCGGTTGACGTTGGGATTGACGAGCACACCGATGATGAAAGCGTAGAACAGGGGCAGCAGCAGCAGCGTGCCGGGGCCCATGGGAACGCGAAGAATGCCAATGGCTTCGGAGAGTAGCGAGATCAGAATGACGAGCGCATGAAGGCGCCAGTCCAGTAGCTTGGAAAGGGGCATGGGTCATCCTTCCTGGTCGGGTTTGTGATTGTTGCTATGCCAGCGGCTTGCCCCTCGGAGTATTGTCAGCCCTCGTGTACTAATGAAAGGCGATGGGTGTTCTGATTTTAAGAGCATGCATGGCTTAACGAAAATGTCACGCGAGAGAGGCGATTTTTTTAAAGTCACCCGTTTCCGAGCCGATAGGCCACTAACGTTTCGAAACAAATAATAACGTTGGAGACCCGCATGACGACCCTGACGCCCCGCTTCCGACCCGCTTTGTTGGCCGCTGCCTGCGCCGCGCTTCCGGTCGCCGCCCACGCCGATGTGCTGACCGAGTTCACGCTCGAGGATGACCACACCTTCGAGGGCGGCTTGTCGATCAACTGGGACGAGATTAGCCGCGCCAATCTGGATAATGGCGATATCGCATCGGGAAGCTACGATTTCAACTTCATCGCCCAGGAGCTGGACGTGCAGGCCTCCGGCGAGTACCTGATGGGCCAGAGCCGGGCGCCGGTGGATACCGCCATGATGATCTATCGCGGCGTCTTCGACCCCGAGCGGCCGGGCGACGGCTTCGTCACCGGCAACGACGACTATACGAGCCAGGTCGACGGCAGTGACATCGGCGGCGACCTGCAGGCGCAGGGACTGGAGCCGGAAGAATGTGGACGTTCTGCGAGATTATGCCCGGCTCTGAACCTCGAGCTGGACGGCGGCCAGCGCTATACCGTGGTGATCTCGACCTATTCGCCTGGTAGTGAACTCGGTTATCCGCTGTCGTTCTTCGTGTTCGGGCCGGGTTCCGTGGTGGTGGTCGGCGAGGAGGGCGTTTTCGAGGTGCCGGTGGAAGGCAGCCGCAACCAGTCGGGTGGGGCCTATCTGGATCGCGTGGTGAGCGAGCTGGGCCTGAGCGACCCCGACAGCCCAGTACTCGATGCCTTGGCCGCCCAGGCCGGGCTGAACGAGGTGCAGCGTGCCCGCTTCGTCGAGAGCATGAGTTCCAGCGTGTCGCGCGGCGGTGTGCGCGATGCCAGCGTCAGCGCCAACCGCAGCATGCTCAACACCCTGGGCAAGCGCTTCGCCAGCACCGGCATGGGCGGCCAGATGGGGTCGAACCTCGAGCTCGCCAGCACCCTGGCCGGGCAAACCGCCCAGCAACAGCGGGAAAACTGGGCCTCGCTGGGTGCGGCCGAGCTGGATGCCAGCGTGATGCGCTACGGCGACCACGAGTCCGTCGAGGGCCTGCTGGGCATGGCTTCGCAGCTTTCCTACCAGGGCGAAAGCGCTGCTGGGCGAATGAGCAGCTGGGCCGAGGGGTACGTGAGCAAGGGCTCCGGCGACGACTACGACTTCCGCAGTTACGGCGCCATGCTGGGCATGGATCGCTGGCTGAGCGATAGCACGCTGGCGGGGGTGTTCGTAGGGGTGGGCCGCGGTCGCGTCAAGGGCGACGATGCCGCCAATGCGCGCACCGAGATCGATAGCGTCAACGTTGGCGCCTACACCGCCTGGCGCCGTGATGCGGTGATCCTGGATGCCACTTTGATGGCCGGTTTCGGCGATAACGAGCATCGTCGCGAGATCGCCGGTGCGACCACCGAGGTGGTGGAGGGCAGCAACCGCAGCGAGGACGTGACCCTGGCGCTGGGTGCCAGCTACGTGATCGAGATGGACGAGGGGTGGGAGTTGGTGCCCAATGCGCGATTGATGCATAGCTGGTTGCACCAGACCGACTATGAGGAACGCGGCAACTCGGCATTGACCATGGAGTACGGCTCGCAGCGCCAGGAGGTATGGCGCACCAGCCTGGGCGTGGATGCCGGTTATGTGGTGCGGCGCCGGGACGACAGCGTGATTCACCTCACCGGCGGCCTGGCCTGGGGCATGCGCAATCAGTCCGGTGGCGGCACGCGGGCTGCGCTGAGTGCCGACGCTGGCGCCGGCAGCTTCGTGGTCACCCCGGACGACCGCACCGTGCACAGCGCCGACGTGAGCTCCGGCCTCAGCTGGGAGCGCGAACTGCCCGGCCAGGCCAGCGTGGCGATCAGCGGCCAGTACGAGGGCTCGTTCGCCGACCGTGAAACCGAACACGGTGCGCGGCTTGCCGTGGCGTATCGCTGGTGATCGCTGGAGGCGTAGCTTTTCGCTATGCCGTTTTACGATTCGAGCGTTGCTTCAAGGCAGGACCAACGAGCCCTGACGATGTCGTCGTCAGGATTCGATGAGCCCGCTGGAGTAGGTGTCTATACCTGTGGTCGATTGCATGGCGGCTCTTTGCGGGATGAGTAAAAAGGGAGTAATTTATACTCATGGATGAGTTCGAATACGACGACATCAAGAGTGCTGCCAATCTGGAAAAACACGGGATCGATTTCGAAACGGCGAAGGCGCTTTGGAGAGATCCGCTCCTACTGGAAGTTCGGGCAAAATCCGAGGATGAAGAGAGATTCTTGCTCATCGGCAGGATTGGCGAAAAGCACTGGTCTGCCGTTGTCACATACCGAGGACAGCGCATTCGACTGATATCCGTCAGGCGCTCACGCCGAAAAGAGGTGGAACTGTATGAAAGCTAAAGATTTCGATAAAAAATTCGAGGAGGGTCAGGAAGATATCGTAGAGGATCTGGATCTCTCCACGGCGCGTCGTGTCAACCAGGAGCAAAAGCGTATCAACGTGGACTTTCCTGCTTGGGTCGTGGAGTCCTTGGACCGGGAAGCGGCACGCATTGGCGTCACTCGGCAGTCGATCATCAAGGTCTGGCTGGTGGAGAGGCTGCAAGCGGAAGCTGCCAACAAGTCGAACGATGGCGGCGCTGCAGGTAACGCACATTAGCGGGGCGATAGCCCTTTGGCATCGTGACGGCCGCCGCAAGGCTGGCGTTGTGCACGCTGCCTCGCTTCCCTAAACTTGTCTTCCTTCCATTCCTTTCAACAGTCAGGACCACGACCGTGGCACGTTCCGACCGTCTACATCGCCGGCTGACGACGCTGAGCCGGGCCAAGAAGCGCCTGATCATGGTGGCGGCCGACCTGGTCGCTCTGCCGATGGCGCTATGGTCGGCCTATGCCCTGCGCTTTGCCGAGTGGTGGCCGGGGCGCTACATCGAGCCCTTCTGGTGGCTGTTCCTGGTGACGCCCGTCGTGGGGGTGTGCGTGTTCGCGCGCCTGGGTCTCTACCGTGCGGTGGTGCGTTTCATGGGGCCGCAGGCGTTGTGGGCGGTGGTCAAGGGCTCGGCGCTGCTGGCGGTGCTGATGTGGGCCACGGCGTTCTTCTATCAGTGGCAGGGCTTTCCGCGCTCGGTGCCGGTCAATTTTGCGCTGGTGACGCTGGTTTACGTCGGCGGTACCCGTTTGCTGGTGCGCAGCTACTATCACTGGCTGATTCGTCACTATACCGAGAAGGAGGCCGTGGCCATCTACGGCGCCGGCGGTGCCGGGGCACAGCTGGCCCTGGCGCTGTCCAGCGGCCGCGAGTTCTTCACGGCGGCCTTCCTGGACGACGATCCGGCACTGTGGGGCAGCACCATCAAGGGCGTGAAGGTCTACGATCCGGCGGCTTTCCGCAGCGTGGCTCGTCAGCTCAACATCGGCCGCGTGCTGCTGGCCATGCCGACTGCCACCAAGGCGCAGCGCAAGCAGGCCCTCGACAACCTGGCCGACATGCCGGTGCACGTGCAGACGGTGCCTTCCATGCCGGAGATCGTGTCCGGCGAGGCCAGCGTCGATCAACTGCGCGAGGTGGAGCTGGAAGACCTGCTGGGACGCGATCCGGTGCCGCCGCGAGCCGAACTGATCGATGCCAGCGTGCGCGACAAGGTGGTGATGGTAACCGGCGCCGGCGGCTCCATCGGCAGCGAGATGTGCCGGCAGGTGATGCGTGGCAGCCCGCGCGCGCTGGTGCTGTTCGAGATCAGCGAATACGGCCTCTACTCCATCGGCCAGGAACTGGAAGCGCTGAAAGGCGAGCTGGCCGGCGACTTTCCCATCTATGCGCTGCTCGGCAGCGTGTGCGACCGTGCGCGCGTCGAAGCGGTCATTCGCCATTACGGCGTGCAGACCCTCTATCACGCGGCGGCCTACAAGCATGTGCCCATCGTCGAGAACAACGTGCTGGAAGGCGTGCGCAACAACATCGAGGGCACTCGCGTGGTGGCGGAAAGCGCTGCACGCCTGGAGGTGGAGCGCTGCGTGCTGATCTCCACCGACAAGGCGGTGCGCCCCACCAACGTGATGGGGGCGACCAAGCGCATGGCGGAACTGGTGCTGCAGGATCTGGCCGCGCGGCGCGACGCGGGTAAGGCGCATCGCACCATTTTCTCGATGGTGCGCTTCGGCAACGTGCTGGGTTCCAGCGGCTCCGTGGTGCCGCTGTTCCGCCGACAGATCGAGCAGGGCGGGCCCGTGACGGTCACGCATCCTGACATCACCCGCTTTTTCATGACCATTCCCGAGGCCGCCTTGCTCGTCATCCAGGCGGGCTCCATGGCCGAAGGGGGCGATGTCTTCGTGCTCGACATGGGCGACTCGGTCAAGATCGTCGATCTGGCACGGCGCATGATTCAGCTCACCGGGCTGGAAGTGAAAGACGAAGAGCATCCGGCGGGCGATATCGAAATCGTGTTCACCGGCTTGCGCCCGGGTGAAAAGCTCTACGAGGAGCTGTTGATCGGCGACAACGTGATCGGCACTTCGCATCCCAAGATCCTGCGTGCGCAGGAGGAGCGGCTACCCTCGGAGGCGTTGGAAACCCTGCTGGACGGCTTGCGGGATGCCGAGCAGGGCATGGATTGCAACCTGGCCTGCGAACTGCTCAAGAAAGGGGTGAAGGGATTCGCTCATAGCGGAGAGGTGGTGGACTTGCTACCACCGCACACGGTGGCTTCGTTTTCCAAGGTGCGTACGCTTCAGTAGTGCGTCGACCCTATACGAGGACATGCTAGAATGGCCGGCCTTTGCCGGCCATTTACGTGGATGGTGTTGTGAAGCTTCATGCTCTAACGTTCATGGAGCCCACTTGGGATCATTAGATAGATGTAGATACAAGATAATGGCATACATGAAGCCAAAGAGGTGGATCATGCGCCTTTGATCAAAGAGCGTTATGGTCATTCCAGCGACTGCATAGACAATGAACACCGTTAGTCCGACCATGCCTATGGCCAGGGCGCGATGGTCCCCTCTAGTCAGTTGTCGAAAATTGATGGCTAAAGGGAAGGCTAGTAGCAGTAAGAAACTGCCCAGGCCGAAAACGCCCTTGGCCGCCAACTCGAATAGGTACTGGTTGTGCGGTTCGGTCGTGAACCGGTGCATCGACGGTTTGAGCTCCCCTTCTTCAATCGACTCTTTCAGTCGTTCCCCATGGCCTGAAAACCCAGCGCCAAACAGTGGAGAAGACTCGAAGGTTTGCCATGCATTGTCCCATAGCATGAAGCGTATGCCAATGGATGTATACATATCGCCGTTCTGTTGTTTTTCGATATCTTCTATGGTTGCCCTGACCCGGTTTTCAACGCTATCGATTTGCCATAGAACAGCGAAAATGAGAGCGAGTGCCGAGATGACCGACGCGATAGCCATGCGGTTGTTGATGTGACGTATCGCCAACATAAGCGCTGTCATGACGAGCATCGCGAATGCCGCAATCCAAGCGCCTCGTGAAAGCGACCATAGAACGGCCAGGCAGCCGAGGAAAAGGCCTGATAGGCACCAGGCCCATAGCCAAGGGGTGGTTCTTTTTTCATATACCAATGGTAAAGGAGAAAGTGCTGTCAGTAATACGGATGCATTGGCGAAGTGTATTGCATGTGTGACTCCTTCAACGCGGACGCCTTGGCCGCCCAGTCGATACCATATGCTGTACAGGCCCATCGATATTGCTCCAAAAGCAAAGCTCCTGAATATGAAAGTGGGTGAGGGTCGTAATATGAATAGGTAAAACAGGAAGAAGGGCGTGATCAATAATAATAGATGCCTTTCTAACCGAGAGCCTGCCATGTCGCTATTGTCGATCAGCCAAAAGTTTGCGGCGGAAAGCAGAACGTACAGCAAGAGCACCAGCATGCCTGCCCTGATGGGTATGTCGTCGATCAATGGTAGCGAGTGCCGGTATCGAAGACAAAGTGCTGCGAGTCCGATCAAGCAGAAAATATACCAAAGGCCGCTGCTTGTATGTTCAAATATGAAGCCGAATGCCGGAAATATGGCAATCAGGCCCAATCCTATAGGGCGAAATTTTAGTGTCGTTTGGCTGATCAATTCCAATGTCTCTCGAGTTGTCTCGATGGATGCTCATTTGTTGAATTGCGAAAATTCCGCGGCCAGCTTTTCGCGCTGCTTTTCGTGTGAATATTCTTCGGAAAGCGCTGAAAGAGCTAGGCCAAGCTTGGCGCTATCTCTTTTTATTACGGACAAGAGTCGTTCTGCCCATAAATATTCATTTTCATCTTCGACTATTAGTGATGGAAATTTTTCTCGCAATAGTTCGGAAGCTCCTACCCAGGGTGAAAGTAGAACCGGTATACCGCATGCCATCGCCTCGAGTGCTACGCAGCCAAATTCCTCGATTTTGGCTGGCAGCACGAAGAGGTCAAGGGCACCATAGATTTTTTCGACATCCGGTACCGTTTGCATCCAGACAAACTTGTCCGAAACGCCAGCGGACTCTGCTTGTTGCAGGTATTCGGTTTTCTTTCCCTTGCCTACGACAAGGAAACGGAATTTATCGGGTTCTATCTCATTGAGTGTGGAAGCGAGTTTAATGAAAAACTCAACATTGCGTTTCTTGAAGTTCCCTGATGTGACTAGACCGATAAGGCATTCGTTTCTATTTACCCCCAAGTCCGACCGGGTTGAGTCTCGGTGACGTGATGCTGACTCGAGGTTGAATTTTTTCGGATCATAGCCAGGGTAGTGTATCTTTATCTTTTCATCGGGAATGGCGTAGCGCGACTTGAAGTCATTAGCCATTAATTGAGAGTTGGCAACGACTTTCTGGAATGACTGCCTGGTAAGAATTTCATCATGAATGGTTGCGACGTCACTGGGGCTTTTTCGATTTCCGAAGATTCGTTGCTCCGCCAGGTGAACGCAATTGTGCATGAAGAGAATGTCGTTTGTGTCTACATCGCCATGGCTTATGATGAGATCGGGTCGGTTTTTCCGACACCAGGCTGAGACGCGCATTTGATACCAGCGACGGCGAAATGCCCCTTTGAAAGGCCAGCGTGTGACTTTGGCTAATCTAATGCCATGGTTAGATACCAATTCAGTATCACCTTTTTCACATATGATGGCGACACGAAACCCCATCTCGCTGAGCAGTTGTGCCTGATGGAGTGCGATTCGCGTTGCGCCAGTCATCTTGGCAACTTGGCGGATGGCAACTGCAGCGAGCGGGCGAGTGTCGTTCACGGCAAGCGTTCCAGTCTCGAAAGGTAGGTGAGGCAAACCCGCAATCGTACAGGATGACGCAGAATATGCAATGCCATGATGGAGGCTGGCCGGGCTTTGCGTTTGCCTGCCCACTCATCCATCTACTTGTTATACTTTATCTATCTGATGAATGGTGGAGTGCTGTGGAGCCATCCGTTAGAAGAGACGGATGCCATTCGGGTAGAGATGCATGATCATTGGTTGGATCGACAGGGTGGGCACGGAAGAAAAGTGATCTTGCCCAGCAGCAGTGGACACCTCGTTAAGACAGTACACTGAGACGAGGTGACCCATGGCAAGGCAAGCAGCTTCGATGAAGAAGACCCGTACCCGCTACTCCCAGGACTACAAGGCCGAGGCACTGGCCCTCGCCGACCGTGTCGGCATCAGTGCCGCCGCCCGAGAGCTTGGCCTGCAGCCCAGCCAGCTCTACCAGTGGCGAGCCAAGGCCCAGCAGCAGCAAAGCGCCTCAGAGCGCGAGCAAGCCCTGGCCGACGAGAATGCCCGGCTCAAGCGTCAACTGGCCGAGAAGTCGGAAGAGCTTGAAATCGCAAAAAAAGCCGCGGTGTACT
>NZ_FNES01000012.1 GCF_900100195.1 Billgrantia gudaonensis | reverse complement strand
TGAAGTGACCCCCTCCAGAGCTGCACAGGCTATAGTGCAGCGACCAGGAGGACAGGATGAACGACGACAATCCGATCAAGCGATGGACCGCGAAGCGCAAGGCCGCCGTGGTCATGGACATCTTCAAGGGCAAGACCACCGTCGCTGAAGTGGCTCGCCAGTATGACCTCACCGTCTCCGAGGTCGAAGGCTGGATCGATGAGGCCCAACGCAACATGGAGAACGGGTTCAAAGCCCGCCCCAAGGACATCCGTGAGCAGTACGAGTCCGAGCTCCGGGAGACCAAGGAGGCACTGGGCGAAGCCCATCTGCAGATCTATGCACTAAAAAAATTCAAGCGCCTGCTCGACGAGGACGAGAACTCGTAAGGTCGCTGCAGGCGCAACTGGCCGAGGAAGGTCATGTGGTATCGCTCGTCAAGCTCTGCCGCTGGTTGGGACTCCCCCGGCGAAGCCTGTATTACCGGCCCAAGCCGCGGCGCCGTGTGATCAATACCGAGCTGGCTAGCAGGGTGAAGCTGACTCTGGAACGGTTCCCTACCTATGGTTATCGTCGTCTGGCGTGCGTGTTGGGAGAGAACCGCAAGCCTATCCAACGCATCCTGCAGTTGAAGGGCTGGCAGGTGCGCAAACGCCCCCAAGGCTTCCGGCCACGTGCCAGGAGCTTGCCGTCAGTCGCTTCAAGACCTGATGAGCGATGGGCAACTGATCTGACTCACGTATGGTGTGGAAAGGATCGACGAGCCAGCTTGGCGGTGATAATCGACTGTTGCACTCGGGAGATCCTCGGCTGGCGATTATCGGACAACGGCAGTAGCAAGACCGCCGAGGCCGCGTTGGAAGAGGCCCTGGTGCATCGATTCGGCGCCTTGGGCCGAATTCATCAGCCCTTGGCACTGCGGTCCGATAACGGCCTGGTCTTCAGCAGTCGCCACTACACGGGCACGGTGAAGGCCTACGGACTGACGCAGGAGTTCACGACACCGTACACGCCGGAACAGAACGGGCTCGTAGAGCGCTTCTTCCGCTCCCTGAAGGAGGAGTGTATCTGGCTGCATCGGTTCGAGTCGCTGGGACAAGCCAGGGCAGTGATCAACCACTGGATCCGGTACTACAACGAAGAACGGCCACATCAGTCTCTGGGCTATGTGGCACCCCGAGCACACCCGGCATTAGCGGCGTAGGGTGTGCAGAAACTAGGGGGTCATTACAGACTTAGGGTAAGGAAATTTAACGTCTCCGTCATAATGGATTTTTTCGGTGCTTATTGCTTTTTTGTTAGCTGGATTCAAGATGCATTAAATGCATTGGAGGTGATGTGTAGTTATTGGCGCAGGATGTCTTAAAATGGAGGGTGTCAGGGGGCTCGCGTTCCGCTTTTACTCTATGCGGGCGTTTGAGTATTCGCGTTTCGACGTTATTTTATGATTGCGGACTATATGTCCTATTTAGGTCGATAGTTTTCGTGCGTTACATGATCATTTATTTCGAATTTGGCAGCCGCTTTTTTATAAAGTATCTAGATATTTTTTGATTTTTCAGGCTATGGAGTGTTGCGGATAATTGGTTAAGTTTCGCGGGTGGACTTAAATTCTAGGCGCAACACTATTGAAGTGTCCGTTATGGAGATGAGTTCTAGGCCTTTCGGATCGGAAGGGGGCTGGCTGCCTTGGTCGGACCAATTATAATTCATTGCTTAATTTAACTTATCTTATTTATAATTCGGAATCGCGATATTTTTGATTTTGTCGTTCAAGTTGTGACCTGGGCCGCCGAATCCTATTAGCAGTGAGCAAAGTATGAGGAGGTGAAGCCCATTCCCGATTGAAAATCTGGGCCCCCAAACGCCGCTCAAGAGCGGTGGTTGCATGATGTTTGGAATGCCATTGGAGACAATTGCTCTAGGCGGCAACTGCGACTTGGTGACGTTAGCGGGGATACCGACGGCTGAAGACCCTAAGCATCTTTAGCCGGCTGCAGGCCGCTTCCATACGACATGGCCTGGCATGCTCTCCAGAGAGAGTTGCGGCCACATTGAACCAAAAGTGGGCATCAACATGACCCGAATGCTACGCAATATTAGTATCCACGCGGCGATGATCATCGTCTTGGCCTGTTTCGTGGTGGCCATCACGTCAGTTGCAACCATGGGCGTTATCTCCGAACGCCACGCCAACGAGGCCTTGGTGGAACTGAACCGGGTAAGCGCTGAGCAAACCAGTGAGGTGGCTCGTGCAGATGCCCTGCTCAACCGGTCCCGAAATGACGTTGCCTTGGCAGAACATTATATCCTTCGTGAAGAAATGGGCCGGGCAGACGGCTATCTGGAATCGGTAGATGATGGTCTTGAGCGCGCCGATGCGCGATTCAAGAACTTTGCTAACTCGTCTAAGACCGAGGAAGCAGAGGTGTTAGCCAGCGCTCTCGAAGCCGACTTTCAGACCGTACTACAGCTAGTACGCCAGCAACATTCGGCCCTGCTGCAACGCGATAGTGACACATTTGACCAACTGGTCGGTGAGCTTCGCGCTCCTGCCTCATCACTGGATGAGAGTATGGAAGCTCTCATTGGGCATACCTTTGATAGCTCCGATGCCCTGGTCGATGGTTACCGGAAAGAAGCGCATCGCTTCCAGCTGTTGGGGCTGGCATTACTCGTGGTGGTCGGTCTGTTGATCGCATTCATCTACAAGGGCTTGCGCGCAATGATGATTCGTCCGCTAGGTGAGGCGGTGGAGTGGATCCAATCCATTGCTAAGGCCGACCTGTCGAACGAGGTGCCAGAGCGCGGTCGCAACGAGATCGGGCAGCTATTCACCGCGATGGGCGAGATGCGTCTCAGCCTTACCAAAATCGTCGGTCAGGTGCGAAACAGTAGCAACTCAATTCATGTGGGTAGCCGCGAGATCGCCGTTGGCAATGCCGACCTTTCTTCGAGAACGGAGGAGCAGGCGGCTGCGCTGGAAGAAACCGCCTCGAGCATGGATCAGCTCACCGCTACGGTAAAGCAGAATGCTGACAATGCCTCCCAGGCCAATGGCTTGGCAGGGGATGCGTCAACCACCGCCGAGCGCGGTGGTGAGGTGGTCGATCGAGTGATCAAGACGATGTACGGCATCTCCGACAGTTCGAACAAGATCGCCAACATCACTGAGGTCATCGACTCCATCGCTTTCCAGACCAATATCCTAGCGCTCAATGCCTCGGTCGAGGCCGCTCGTGCCGGGGAGCAGGGTCGTGGCTTCGCCGTGGTAGCCAGCGAAGTTCGCAACCTTGCTACTCGAAGTGCTGAAGCGGCGAAGGAAATCAAGACCCTCATCGAGAGCTCGGTAGCCTAGGTCAAGGAGGGTTCGACCTTGGCTGATCAGGCGGGAGATACCATGGACGAGGTGGTTGCGGCCGTGCGACGTGTCACCGACATCATGGACGAGATATCCGCGGCTTCACAGGAGCAGAGCGAGGGCATCGAACAGGTCAGCCAGGCGGTCGGGCAGATGGACCAAGTGACCCAGCAAAACGCCTCCTTGGTGCAGGAGGCGTCTGCCGCCGCAGCTTCCCTGGAGGAGCAGGCAGGCCGCCTCGAGCAGGTCGTGGCAGTGTTTCGTCTGTCCGGGGGAGCCAGTTCTCTGCCTGCTGCTGAGACGCCCCGCACTGCGCTTCCCTCGACACAGCCGCATGGCGACGGAAAAAAGACTCCTCCACACCAGAGCGCGCACCGCAAGGCGGTTACCGTGGAAGAGTGGGAGGAGTTTTAGCAACACGCTCGACGATGATCGCCTTGTCATGGTCATGACTGAGATAGGGTCAGGTTCTCAAATATTGTGAGGTTAGGTGCCGCAAACAAGTTCGGCTATCTGGCTAAGGGTCATCGTCGAAGTCGCCCATAGCAGCATGAGGGATACAGGGGACCGGACCACAGTCATTCCCGGGGTTAAAAGACGACGTTGAGACAAAGACATACAAGGAAGAGCCATGAAAAGCCATCTGCCGTCACGCATCACGACAGATATTCCAGGACTGGAGAAGATCCTTCACGGAGGCTTCTTGCCAGGGCGATCGTACCTGGTGACTGGTGGTCCGGGTACTGGTAAGACGACGATGGGGTTGCATTTCCTTTCTGCCAAGCCGGAAGGAGAGCAGGCCTTACTGGTCAGCCTCGGTGAGGCAGACCGTAATATTCGCGCTGATGCGGAGAGCATCGGGATGCGGCTAGAGGGAGTTGTCATCATTGACCTTTCGCCCACCACCCATACCAGTGGGGACGGAACCTATACACTGCTAGAACCTTGGGAAGCGGAACCTCCCAATATCCGCGCCCGTATCGAAACCGCGTTTCCCGAAGGCCCGCCGGCGCGGGTTTTTATCGATGCACTGAGCCAATTCCGCCACTTGGTGCCCGACGCCTTTCAATTTCGAAAGCAGGTGATGGCGCTGCTGGAATACTTGACGAATGCCGGCTCAACACTGCTGTTCACCTCAGAGCAAGGTTCGCAAGCCGATGAGGACCTGCAATATCTGGGCGATGGCATCTTGAAGCTCGACAATACGGAGGCCGGGCGATCACTATCCATTGTTAAGTTTCGCGGCTCCGGCTTCGCCGAAGGACGACATACCGTTCGCTTAAGCGATCAAGGCATGAGCGTCTTCGAGCGACTGATGCCGGGTGAATACAGCCAACCCTATGTGGCTGAGTCGATCCCTTCTGGGGTAGCCGAGTTGGATGCCCTCTGCGGAGGCGGCGTTGGCCGAGGCTCGGTCACCATCATTTCCGGCCCCACTGGGGTGGGAAAGACCTCGCTCGGTGTGCAGTTCATGCGTGAGGCGGCGAGCCGTGGGGAGCGTTCGGTCATCTTCAGTTTCGAAGAAAACCTGGCGACCATCCGTCATCGCTGCGAGCGGGTCGGCATACCGCTGAGTGAAATGATCCATGATGATTCGCTTGCGGTGGAGGAAGTAGAACCGCTGCGCTACACGCCAGATGAATTCGCCTGGCGCGTTCAGCATGAAGTCGAGCAGCGAGGGGCCACTATGGTCATGATCGATAGCCTCTCGGGTTATCGACAGTCGATGCGAAGCGACGAGGTGGTTACCCATGCCCACGCCCTGTGTCGTTACCTGTCCAACATGGGGGTAACCGTGCTGCTCATTAACGAGGTCGGCTCGATCAGTGGCGATGATATACGGGTAACCGAGCTCGGCATTAGCTACCTGGCCGATGCCGTACTGCTATTGCGCTATATCGAAGTCGATGGCGAGATGCGCAAGACCATCGGCATGTTGAAGAAGCGTACGGGCGATTTCGAGAAGACGCTCCGTGAGTTCGATATCACTGCAGAGGGGCTGAAGGTCGGCGAGCCCTTGACTGGACTTCGCGGGATCCTTCGCGGTGTCCCCGAGCTCGGCTCCAACGGATTTCCCCGAGGTACGACCTGTGATGGCGGATAACAGTCGCCGGCCGTGGCGCATAGAGATCTCCCTTCAGGTCGCTGCGGATCGTGATCTCCTCGTCCGAACCCTCGACGGGGAGGTAGGCCTTGAGCCCATTGGAATCGGGCCGGAAAGCAAATTCAGCGGCGCGGCGGATCTACTCATCCTCGACTATGGGATACTGCGACATCAGCGTGAGCATGTCGTCCAACTGCGTTCCGATGCCTACCCTGTGGTCTTGCCGGCTCTCTTGCTGGCACCGGCTCGGCACATTTCGTCCGATGCCATCAAGCGCGAACTCGGGGATGCTGTCGAGGACGTGCTGCGCTTGCCGACGACAGGACCGGAGATACTTGCCCGGATCCGCAACCTCCTTCGCCTGCGAGACTTGTCGCATCAACAGTCACACGCGCATGATTTGACGCGGCAGGTCCTTGCCGGCATGACTCGTGCGTTGAAGACGCTGAATGCCTGCAATGAGGTGATGCTGAGAGAATCGGACGAGGAAGGCCTGATAGGTGCCGTGTGCCGGATGATCACCCAGTCCGAGGGATATGAACTGGCATGGGTGGGCTTCGTCGAAGACGGGCAGGATGCCGCTTCTGCCATCGCCATATCCGAGGCGGCCGGTCCGGCGAAGGGCTATGCCGACAACTTAGAGGTGCGTTGGGATGATGGCCCATGGGGCAGCCCCGTTCTGGACATGGCACT
This sequence comes from Billgrantia gudaonensis, assembly GCF_900100195.1. GTDB lineage: Bacteria > Pseudomonadota > Gammaproteobacteria > Pseudomonadales > Halomonadaceae > Halomonas > Halomonas gudaonensis. Next base: position 128,963 of record NZ_FNES01000012.1, on the reverse strand, counting down.
CTCGACCGGCGTTCCTCGAGTCGTTTCCGACTTGATGGCCGATCCTCGCATGGCACCCTGGTGGCCGCAAATCGAAGCCTGGGGGTTGAAAAGCGCCATCGCGTTACCTCTGCGAACCCATACTGCTCCCCATGGCATTCTGGCCGTGTATTCCCAGCATCGGAACGACTTCAACGATGAAGAATGCGATCTGCTGGAGCGCCTGGCTGACAATCTCTCATTCGGCTTGGACAAGCTTCGGATGCGCCGTGAGAGTGAACGCCAGGGTCAGGAAATACGACGCCTTGCCTATCGCGATATTCTGACCTCCTTACCCAATCGTCGTGCTCTCTTGCACCACCTCCAGCAGGTCGCAGCTGGCGACAACGGTCATATTGCCGCGGTTTTGTTTATCGACCTTAATGACTTCAAACTGATCAATGATGCGCTAGGCCATTCGGTAGGCGATGAGGTGCTCAAGCGGGTGGCTCAGCGTCTCCAGCACACCATGCGTCAGGCTGACCTGGTGGGTCGGCAAGGGGGGGACGAATTCATTGTCGTCATGGTTGATAAGCCACGTCAGGGCTCGCGGAGCGAAGATGATGGCATGACGCAGCTTTTGCGTGGTGCCGAAGCCCTGGCAATCAGGATTCACGAGTCTATGCAACAGCCGTTTGAAGTTCAGGGATATCAGCATCACCTAGGTGCTAGCATCGGGGTCAGCCTGTTTCCCTACTTCGGTTCCAATGTCGAGACCGTGATCGAGCAAGCAGACATGGCCATGTACCAAGCCAAGGCGACCGGGTCGCCGCTGGTGTTCTACTCTCATGACCTTGGCAATGATCGACAACAGCGATTGACCCTTGAGGCAGAGCTCTATCAGGCGGTTAAGGCCAACCAGTTTCTCCTTCACTACCAACCGATCTGGGAGATCGACAGCGGCAGAATAGTGGGGGTGGAGGCGCTCATCAGGTGGAGAAAAACCGGCGGGCAGATGATCTCTCCAGGAACCTTCATCCCCTTGGCTGAAGAAGTCGGGCTCATAGGTACCATCGGAGACTGGGTCTTGGGAACAGCGGCGCGGCAGCTGACTGCCTGGCGTCGAGCTGGCATCGATGTCTGGATGGCTGTCAATTTGTCGGTTAGCCAGCTGCAGGGCGAGCAGGCCGCGATGCACATTCACGACGTAGTGACTGGAGAGGGCACGGAACCTGACTGGTGGTCGCTGGAGCTCACCGAGGACACCCTGATGCAAGCACCCAATGACGTGGCCAAAGCGATGCACTGGCTCAGCGAGGCGGGATACCGTCTGTCGCTGGATGACTTTGGCCAAGGCTATTCTTCGTTGGCTCGGTTGCAGTCGATGCCGTTGGATACCCTCAAGATCGACAAGTTGTTTATTGACCGCTTGGAAGAGGATGGAGCGGGCGAACGCATCGTTAGCGCGATCACGGAGCTGGGTCGGCATTTGTCGTTGAAAACCGTGGCGGAAGGAATCGAAACTGAGGCACAAAAAAAGCAGCTTGGCGATATCGGCTGTGATTTCGGTCAGGGGTTCTTGTTGAGTGCCGCACGCCCCGCTGAAGACATCCCCGATTTAATCCGACAGGGGCAGTCGGTTCAGTGATTATGGTGAGGAGATGTCTCTCGACGGACCGCGCTGGTCACAAGTTTTTCCCTCGGTGTCGGATCCCGGGTGATTGATTTCTCGAGCGCCTCGTTGTTGAAATCGACGACGCTTGCCCTTGCTTGGGGACCGGGTTAGCTCGGCCCGAACGCGAATATGCGGCTACTCTGCAGTAACGCAAGTGTCGAGGCGCCGGTGGATGGGTCGTCACGTCCCAAGCCGGGGTGAAACAACGAGCGGAGGTCGTGACATGAGCAATCGTCCCCTAGTACTGCTGCATGGCTGGAACGACGAGGGCAGTTCTTTCGAAAAGCTGGTCGGGCATCTGCGTAAGCGGCTGGGGTCAGGGCACATTCAGCGCATCGCTATCGGTGATTACCTTTCCAAGGATGATGCCCTGCGCTTCGATGATCTTCAGGCGGCCCTGGATCGCGCCTGGAGAGCGCGGGAGCTTCCGCGCGATGTCGCCAGCGTGGATGTCATCGTCCACTCCACCGGCGGTCTGGTGATTCGCGACTGGCTGGTGCGTCACTTCACCCCCGACGCAGCTCCGGTCAAGCACCTGGTGATGCTCGCACCGGCCAACTTCGGCTCGCCGCTCGCCCACATGGGCCGTTCGATGCTGGGGCGCATCGCAAACGGGTTCTTCAGCCGCCAGGCGGGGCAGGCGGTGATGGAGACCGGGGCCGGCATCCTGCGTGGCCTGGAGTTGGCCAGCCCCTTCAGCTGGGAGTTGGCCATGCGAGACCGATTCGTCGAGGGGGAGGGCATGTACGCCCCAGGGCGCGTCCTCTGCACCGTGTTGTGTGGCAACACCGGTTACGGCGGTATTCGCTCGCTGGCCAACGAGGATGGTGGCGACGGCACCGTCCGACTTTCCACCGCCAATCTCAACTGCGCCCAGGTGCATATCGCCTTTCGCGAGGAGGTCCGCGACGGCAACCGGGTCACCGTGCCGGAAATGGCCGACTACCGGGAGTCCACCGGGCGCTGTGCCTTTCGGATCCTCGATGGGCTGGATCACTCGGCGATCAAGCTCGACGCTGCTGAAAGTCGACTGAGCCGTGCCCAGCAGGACGCGCTGACGCTGGTCGAGCGGGCCCTGACCGTCGAAGACGATGCGTTCCTCGGTTTCTGCGACGAGTGCGAGGCGACCAACCAGATGCTGACCCGCCAGCCCGGGGAGCGCCGCGGCAAAGCGGGCTTCCAGAACACCGTGGTGCGGGTGCGCGATCAGTTCGATATACCTGTCGAGGATTACCTGATCGAGTTCTACGATCCCAACCGTCCGGATGGCGGCGGGCTGGCACGGACCATCCACGAGGCGGCGATCCGCAAGGTGCATAACTACCGGGCCGACACCTCGCTGCGCAGCCTCTACATTGACACCGCTCGGCTCTGTGAGGCCGTCGAGCGTGCCGACACTCGGCTGGGCATGTCCATCACCGCCGAGCCGATGCTCGACGAGGACGAGAGCCATGCCCGTTTCACGCCGGTGGGGTTTCGTACCCTATCCGACGAGGATATCGAGGACCTCTGCCTGAACGATGCCCAATTGGCGGAGATCTTCCAGCCGCATCGCACCCTGCTGGTGGACGTCTGTTTGCACCGCTCCCAGGCCGACAACGTCTTCCGCTTGAACGTCGAACAGGGCTGAATGGGCGAGCTGTTATCGGTAGCGACACGCCGAGACGCCGGGGCAGGGTGCCCGGCGGGTGGGTGAGCTAGAGCGTCTTGAGGTACTCGACCAGCGCATCTCGGTCCTCCGTCGGCAGCTCGGTGCCGTACTCATGTCCCTGGTTGCCGTTGCCGGGCTCGGCGGTGTCGTAGCGGAAGCCGTGCCGCTCGGCCTCCTCGCCCGCGTGGATGAAGCCCAGGCGTTCGGGGTGGTAGACGTCGTAGCCGCGGTAAAACACCGCGGGGCGCTCCTCGGCGGGGCGCAGTAGGTCCTCCACGGTGGGCACCGAGCCGTTGTGCAGGTAGGGAGCGCGCAGCCAGATGCCGGTCAGCGGCTTGGCCACGTAACCGTCGGTTTTGACGAAGGCGTCGAAGTCCCAAGGGTAGTCCTCGGCATAGGCGTTGTAGCGCTCGGCGGACTCGGCGGTCCACATCTCCAGGCGGTGGCGGTCGGTTCCCACCTCGCTCTGGGGGATCACCGTGCCGGTGCACCCTCCCTCGGGGCCGTGACAACTCGCGCAGTGCTCCTCGAACAGCGCCTCGCCACGCGCGGCCATCTGCCGGTCCGGGGAGTCGAAGGGGTAGGGCGGCGGTGCCAGGTCGCGCAGGTAGGTCTCCAGCTCGCCCAGTGATTCCACCGGCAGGGAGTCGGGCCGGGCGCCGTCGCCGATGGCGCCACTGAGCACCACCTCGGTGAGGGAGTCGTTGAGCCCGTCCCAGTGCAGGGCGTAGCCTTCCTGCTCGTCCATGGCCCACAGCGGCATGATGTCGGAGTTGCCGATGGTGTCGTCCTCCGCGGGGTCCAAGGCCAGCAGGTCGGGGTGGAACTTCACCGGGTTGAAGGGATCGATGCGCCCCGGTCCCCAGCGCGGTCGGTCGTCGGTCCAGGTGAAGCGCTCGGCTTGTTCCAGCAGCCCGTCGCGAGTGCGCGGGATGATCAGGAAGCGGTAGAGCAGGCGGTCGAGCCAGGAGAGCTCGGTCTCCTCTTCGATGGCCGCCAGCAGGGTGTCGGCAGTGAAGTCCGGGTCGGCGGCGGCATCGCCTAGAAAGCGCAGGTAGGCCTGGGGGTCGAAGGTCTGGTGGGGGCCGGCGGGCACGATACGGCGCTCGGCCTCCGGCGCCGTGCGGTAGGTGGCGGTGTGGCAGGCCGCGCAGTTGATGCCGATGCGCGGGAAGCCGATGGTCTTTCGCGAGAACCCCACCGGCGTGGGTTCGCCTTCCTCCCAGACCACGCCCAGGGCGGCGTAGCCCGCGTCCTCCCCGTCGCCCGGCAGGTGCTGCGGGAATACCTCCGGCAGCACGCGCCAGACCCAGTAGGGCAGGCCCTCCTCCTGCTCGGTGCCGATGGAACCGTAGCGGTAGTAGGCCTCGACGCCGTCGAGGTTCTGGGGCTCCTCGCGGAACAGCTCGTACCAGCCGATGGCCGCCACCGCGGCGCCCAGCACCAGCAGCAGGGCCAGCCAGCGGCGGGACTTGGGGTGGGCGTGATCCTTGCGAGCCATGACCGCTTCCTCCCGAGTGAACCGAAGACGCCGCTCAGCGTCGGCCGAGCGCCAGCAGCAGCGCGCCCTGGGTGGCGCCAAAGAACAGGTCGAACAGGGCGAGCAGCAGGAATTGTGGATAGAGCAGGGTGAAGAACACGACGCCGGCGAAGCGCGCCAGCACCGTCAGCACGGCGATGACCCGGTAGCGGATGGGGTCGAAGGCCGCCGGCAGGTAGAACAGGCTGAGCAAGATCAGCAGCCAGCCGGCGAAGGCGGGCCACACCGTCTCGGCCACCGGTGCTCCACCCACCAGCGCGATCACCGTATTGGGGATGAAGACCGCGGGTACCGCCAGGGCCAGGTTGGCCGCCACCCCGAGCAGTACCATGAAGCGGAATCCCGTCGCGTAGCTACCCTTGGCCAAGCATCCTCCTTGAGCCCCATGGGACGGGGCGCGACATTGAGGGGGGTAAAACCCTGTGCTAAAGGTTAGTTGTCACTTGCGGTAGGGTCACGTTCAACCTGTGGGGGTGAGGTATCTCATGCCTCGGCGAGGCGAAGGCCGGCAAGGGGCGAGGCCCCCGTCCTGATCTCAGCGACGGCGTCTACCAGGGAGGATTCCCATGTTCGGACAACGTGGCAGCGGGCTGCTCGGTCGCCTCTTCCGGCGCATCAACCGGCGCCGCCAGTGGCATCAGTTCCCCTTTCCCATCGCCGTGCTCAACCTCGTCGCCCTGCGCGGCAACCTGCGCTGGCACAACCTCCACGACACCGAACGCGAGCGGCCGCCGGATCCCGACAAGGGCGGCTTCGACGTGCGCGGCTGCCGTACCGCCGACGGCAGCTACAATGACCTGGCGGCCCCCTGCATGGGCAAGGCCCATACCCGCTTCGGGCGCAACGTGCCCATTGCCGAGACTTTCCCCGAGAGCGGCAAGGCGCTGATGACACCGAGCCCGCGGGTGGTGAGCCGCCGGCTGATGACCCGCGAGAGCTTCTCTCCGGCCACCACCCTGAACGTCCTGGTGCCTGCCTGGCTGCAGTTCATGGTCCACGACTGGTTCAGCCACGGCAGCAACGACGCCGAGGCCACACCCCACGAGATCCCCCTCGACGAGGACGACGACTGGCCCTGGGAGCGCATGACGGTGCTTCGTTCGCGTCGCGATTCGACCCGCGGCGCCGCCGACGAGGGCTATCCGGAGACCTTCCTCAACACCGAGACCCAGTGGTGGGATGGCTCGCAGATCTACGGCAGCAACCTCGAGCGCCAGCGCCTGGTGCGCAGCGACCCGGAGAGCGGCGAGCTGTTGCCCGACGGCAAGCTCTACCTGCGTCCCGACGGCCATCTGCCCCGGGACGAGCACGGCATCGAGCTGGCAGGGGTCAACGGCAACTGGTGGGTGGGGCTGTCGCTGATGCACACCCTCTTCGCCCGGGAGCACAACGCCATCGTCGACCGGTTGCGCATCGACCATCCGGACCGCGACGGCGAATGGCTGTTCCAGAAGGCGCGCCTGATCAACGCCGCCCTGATCGCCAAGATCCATACCGTGGAGTGGACGCCGGCGCTGCTCGACACCCCGGAGCTGCGACTGGGCATGCGCGCCAACTGGTGGGGCATCCTCGACGAGCACTTCTACCGTAGCCGCGGCCGGGTAAGCGACAGCGAACTGCTCAGCGGCATCGTCGGCTCGCCGGCGGATCACCATGCCGCGCCCTACGCCATTACCGAGGAGTTCACTGCCGTCTACCGCATGCACCCGCTGGTGCCCGACGACTTCGACTTCCGTCGCCTGGTAGACGACAGCCCGCTCAAGGCCTGCGGCCTGACCGAGGTGGCCGGCTCGCGAACCCAGTCGCTCTACGCCGAGGTGCCGTTGGCCGACGCGCTCTATTCGCTGGGTACCAGCCATCCCGGGGCGCTGGTGCTGCACAACTTTCCGCGCCACTTGCAGCAGCACGCCAAGCAGGCGCCCCACGAGCGCACCATCGACCTGGCCACCATCGACGTGCTGCGCGACCGCGAGCGCGGGGTGCCGCGCTACTGCCGCTTCCGTCGGCTGATCGACATGCCGGCGCCGACTAGCTTCGCCGAGCTCACCGACAATCCCGAATGGCAGCGCGAACTGGAGGCGGTCTACGGCGACGTGGAGCAGGTCGATCTTCTCACCGGCTGCCTTGCCGAGACGCCGCCGCCGGGCTTCGCCTTCAGCGACACCGCCTTTCGCATCTTCATCCTGATGGCCTCTCGGCGACTCAAGAGCGACCGCTTCTTCACCGACGACTACACCCCGGAGGTCTACACCCGGGCGGGCATGCAGTGGATCGACGACAACAGCCTGCGCACGGTGATCGGTCGCCACTTTCCCGAGTTGCTGCCGCGGATGGAAGGGGTGCGCAACGTCTTCTTTCCTTGGTCTCGAAAATAGGTCTCGTGGCTAGGGTCGCGCGGCTGGCACGGATCGATAGGGAGGCACCATGGCCAGGCGTCTGAGCATTCCCGGGATCGTCAACCTGCTGGAGGTGAGCGATGCCCGCGAGATCCGCCGGCTGGATGCCGAGCCGCGCCTCGATCGCCACCTGGCGCCCGCCGGTGGGCTGATCAATCGCCTGCGCCTGGCCCGCCTGCGTCAGGCCTTCGCATTCGACGGCAAGCCGCTGCCTGCCTTGCTGGCTCGCGAGGCGGTGGGGCGCGAGGCGCGCCACGCGGAACTGGGGCGTTGCCTCGATGAGCGCGCCGAGGCGTCGGTCTGGGAACGGGACCCAGCCTTCAAGACGTTGGTGGAGGCGGTGGCCGGCCAAGCCGAGGCCGAGGCACTGGGCCCTGCCGCCCAAGGGCTGCTGGGGCGGCTGTTCCACGACGACTACCGCGCCGACGAGGCGAGCTATGCGGCGGCCCGGCTGCTCGATGCCTATCCCCGCGTCAATGGCCTGCGCGCTCTGGGCCAACGCCTGACCGGGCGCCTGCGCCAGGCGCGACGGCTGCTGGCCGAGCGCGCCGGTGACGAACCCTTGGCCCTGCATGCCACCGGCATCGCCGTGCACAACCTGGTGGCCTCATTGGCGGCGATGCGCGAACTGGCCGCCACGCCCCAGGCCCGCGGGCTTTCCCTGGCGGCGGTGCTGGGCCGCACCCTGGCGGTGCCGGAGACGCTGCTGCGCCGGGTGCGGACGCCGCTGTCGACGCCCTGTGCGCCGCGTAGGCTGGAACCCGGCGACCTGGTGGTGCTGCGCCTGGCGGATGCCGCCCGGGGGAGCGGCGATCGCGAGCTGGCCTTCATGGGCGAGAGCTGGGCGCGCTGTCCGGCCCAGGGCTTCGTCCTGGCGCTGCTGGCGGCGGTCTGGGAGCAGGCCATGGCGGTGCGGCAAGGAGGGCGAGACGCATGAGCGAGGACGTCATCTTCACGCCGCTGAAGTGGCGCAACATCGAGATCAAGAACCGCCTGCTGCGTTCCAACGTCTCCGGGCGCTTCGACAACGAGGATGGCAGCCTGACCCAGACCCGCATCAACTGGGAGTGCCGCTTCGCCCGCGGCGGGGTGGGGGCCATCCTCTCCTCTTTCGTGCCGGTGCAGATGGAGGGGCGCATCGTCGCCGGCTACGCCACCATCCACCGCGACGACTTCATCCCCCTCTGGCAGCGCCTCGGCGAGGCGGTGCATCGCTTCGACTGCAAGTACATCCTGCAACTCAGCCACTCCGGCCGCCAGATGGACCTGCCCGGGGTGCACAACCAGCATCGGCGGGGACTGAGTTCCACCGACCGGAAGGAGTCGCTGCACGGCTTCCTGTGCCGGGCGATGACCGGCCACGAGGTCGAGCGCACCGTCGAGGCCTTCGCCCGCGGCGCCTGGCGCGCCCGGGAGGCGGGGCTCGACGGCGTGGAGCTGCACGCCGCCAACGGCTATCTGTTCACCCAGTTCCTGAGCTCGGCGATCAACGACCGGCGCGACCGCTACGGTGGCTCGCTGATGAACCGGGCGCGCTTTCTGCTGGAGGTGATCGAGGCGATCCGCGACCGGGTGGGGCCGGACTTCCATCTGCAGGTGAAGATCAGCGCCGTGGATCACAACGACGTGCTGCCCTGGGAGGGCAAGGGCAACGACCTGGCGGAGACCGTCCAGGTGTGCCGCTGGGCCGAGACCGCCGGTGCCGACGCCCTGCACGTCTCGCTGGGCAGCCTCTTTCCCCACCCCCTGAACCCGCCCGGGGATTTCCCCTTCGAGACCATCGCCAGCACCTACGACGCCATGCTCTCCGCCGGAGTCGACACCTTCCGCAACTACCTGCTGTTCCGCTACCCGGCGCTGCGTTGGATCTTTCGCTGGCTGTGGTTCCGCCACCGGCGCGGCCGCGAGGTGGAGGGCATCGGCCTGGACGAGGCGCGCGCCATCCGCGAGGCGGTGAGCATCCCGGTGATCAGCACCGGCGGCTACCAGCGCGCCTCCCTGGTGCGCGAAGCGATCGAGACCGGTGCCTGCGACGCCGTCTCCAGCGCCCGGGCGCTGATCGCCAACCCCGACCTGCCGCGCCAGTGGCAGGCCGGCCACGACGCGCCGGAGAACCCCTGCACCTTCTGCAACAAGTGCCTGCTCAACGCGCCCAAGAATCCACTGGGCTGCTACGAGCTCGAGCGCTTCGGCGGCGACCACGAGCGCATGCTCGAGTCGCTGATGGCCATCTACGAGACCCGGCCCGAGCTGCAGTTGCCGCCGGTGCCGCCCGCTCGTGACACGCAAGCGGACACCCCGTGAGGCCGCCATGAGACGCCAGGAGCCCCCCGTCACCGCCGTACAGCACGAGATCCGCCATCGACGCCGGCGACGCCTGCCGCTGACCCTGCTGGCGCTGGCCGTGGTGGTGGCCGGCGTGCTGGTCCTGGCGATCGGCGTCCCCACCCTGTGGCGCTACAGCGGCGAGTCGGTGCGCCTCTACGCCGACCCGGAAGCGCACTTCCGCCACGGCTCCATCGGCAGCGAGCCGGAAAGCGGCCTGCCGGTGCGGCTGTGGCGGGTGTTGCCCGAGCTCTTCCCCGAGACGCTGGGCGAGGAGGGCTACGCGGCCTTCGGCTTCCTCTACGCCCCGGGCGACAGCCTGGACGCGGGCGACCTGCCGGTCGGCGTGGGCACCCGCGAGGTGAGCGGCGTGGAGCTGGGCTGGTTCAACTGTGCGGTATGCCATACCGGCACGGTGCGCGAGTCCCCCGACGCCGAGCCGCGGCTGGTATCGGGCATGCCGTCCAACAACCTCGACCTTCATGGCTTCATCAGCTTCCTGCTGGAGATCGCCGACGACCCGCGGCTGGCGCCGGACCGCGTGCTCGCCGCCATGGACGAGCAGGGCCAGGAGCTGGGCTGGGTCGAGCGCCTGGTGTGGCGGCACGCGGTGCTGCCGCGGGTGCGCGAGGGGCTACTGGCGACCCAGGCGCAGCTCGCCCCGCTACTGGCGGAGCAGCCGGCCTGGGGGCCGGGGCGGGTCGATACCTTCAATCCCTACAAGCTGATCCAGTTCGATAGGACCCTCGCCGACCTGTCCGAGGGCGAGCGGATCGGCACCGCGGACTTCCCGTCGATCTTCCTGCAGCGTCCCCGCCAGGGCATGGACCTGCACTGGGACGGCAACAACGCCTCGCTGCAGGAGCGCAACCTGAGCGCCGCCCTGGGCGCCGGAGTCACCGAGGAGAGCGTCGACCACGCGTCCATCGAGCGGGTCGCCGATTGGCTGCTCGATCTCGAGCCGCCGCCGAGCCCCCACGAGCCCGAGGCCGACAGCGTGGCGGCCGGCAAGGCGCTCTACATGCGCCACTGCGCCGACTGCCACGTCTACCAGGAGGGCGAGCGCTACGTCTTCGAGGGCGAGCGGCTCGGTGAGGTGGTGCCCAACGCCAGGCTCGGGGTCGACCCGGCGCGCCTGGACAGCTACACCGAGGCGCTGCGCCGAGATCAGCTCACCCTGTTCGCCGATGACCAGCGCTACCGCTTCCGCCACTTCCGCAAGACCGACGGCTACGCCAATCAGCCCCTGGACGGGCTCTGGTTGCGCGCGCCCTACCTGCACAACGGCTCGGTGCCGACCCTGCACGACCTGCTGCTGCCGCCGGACGAGCGCCCCACGGCCTTCGTCCGCGGCCTGGACGTGCTGGACGGCGACAAGGGCGGCTTCATGGCCCCCGACTGCACCCCGGGGGAACCCCTGGACGAGGGCTTCTGCTTCGACACCCGCCTGCCCGGCAACGGCAACCAGGGCCATGATTATGGCACCGGGCTCGAGGCCGGGGAGCGGGCGGCCCTGCTCGACTATCTGCTCACCTTCTAGCGGCCGACCGGCCGGGGAGCCTCGCTATGCAGACCTCACACGACGCGTTCCGGACCTTTCGGCGGGTGATGTTCGCCGGCATCGCCCTCAACGTGCTGCTCGGCTTGTGGTTGTGGTGGTGGCCCGAGGACTTTCTGGCGCTGATCCGCGCCGACATGGCGGCACCCCCGACCTGGCCTCGCTACGCCGGCCTGGCCATGCTGGCGATGGGGTTGCTCTACCTGCCGGCCGCTCTGGCGCCGCTGCACAACCGCCTGGTGGCGCTGCTGTCGATCCTGCTCCGGGGATGCTTCGCGCTGTTCTTCCTGTTCGCCTCGGGGCTGCTGTGGCTCCCGGCGCTCTACGAGGCGGTACTGGCCGTTCTGCAGGGCGTGGCCTTCTGGCGGGGCTGGCGAGCGGACCTGATGGCCAAGCCCTGATGCCTCGATGGGGTATCGTGGCGTGCGCTGTGCGCCGCGCCAGAAGGGGCAGCCTCACCGGCCCCCACCTGGCTGGAGTTGCTCGATGATGGCCGGTGTCCTTGGCCAGCGACATCTCGAACCTTCGACATGATGCGCAATCTCGTACGACTTGCCCTGTATCAATTGTCCTCTTGATGGATAGCGGCTAGGCTTTTCACATCCCCCCTGGGGGGATGTGAAGTCGACACGCCAGCGGGTGTGGCATCGGGCCACCCCGCGCCAAGAGGGCTCGTATGGAGCTGTTTCGGGATCGTCGCTATCGCCATCTGTTCTCCGCTCAGGTCATCGCTCTGGTCGGTACTGGCCTGACCACGGTCGGCCTGGCGCTGCTGGCCAGTGAGCTGGCCGGCGAGCGCGCCGGTGAGGTGCTGGGCACGGCGCTGGCCATCAAGATGATCGCCTACGTGGGCATCGCCCCAGTGGTCGGCGCTTACGCCACCCGGCTGCCACGGCGCGCCCTGCTGGTCACTCTCGACCTACTGCGCGCTGCGGTGGTGGTGAGCCTGCCGTTCGTCACCGCAGTGTGGCAGATCTATTTGCTGATCTTTCTGCTCAACGCCTGTTCGGCGGGCTTCACGCCGGTCTTTCAGGCCACGATTCCCGATATCTTCGAGGACGAGCGCCGCTACACCCAGGCGCTCTCCCTGTCGCGCCTGGCCTATGACCTGGAGAACCTGCTGAGCCCGCTGCTCGCCGCGCTGCTGCTGGTGGTGATGTCCTTCAGCCTGCTGTTCGTGCTGAATGCGGCGGCCTTCCTGCTCTCGGCGTTGCTGGTGGTCAGCGTGTCGCTGCCTTCGCCGTACCCTCAGCCGGCCGGCGGCGGGGTCTGGGCCAGGCTGATCCAGGGAATGAGCCGCTATCTGCACACCCCACGGCTGCGTGGGCTGCTGGCCCTCAACATGGCGGTGGCCGCAGCCGGCGCCATGCAGATCGTCAATACCGTGGTTTACGTACGTCATGCCCTGGGTATGGGTGAGACCCACGTGGCGATCGCCTTTGCGGCGGCGGGCGGTGGGTCGATGGTCGTCGCTCTTACCTTGCCCAAGATACTGGAACGCCTGGACCAGCGGCCGGTGATGCTGGCGGGTGGCTTGCTGATGAGTGCCAGCTTGCTGGCGGGGCTGATGGCGCCGGGCTTCGCGCTTCTGCTGCTGTTGTGGTTCGTGCTGGGGGCCGGGGCCTCGATGGTGATGACGCCCACCGGCCGGCTGCTCAAGCAGTCCTGCCAGGCCGAAGAGCGCCCGACCCTGTTCGCTGCCCAGTTTTCGCTCTCTCATGCCTGCTGGCTGGTGGCCTATCCGCTGGCCGGTTGGCTGGGCAGCGCCCTGGGGATGATGAACGCCTTCGCAGCCCTGGCCACCTTGGCCCTGGCTGCTACCCTGCTGGCTGCGCGTCTGTGGCCGGCGGAAAAGACACAAGCACGCGCCTGGAAGAACGAGTCGTGAGCTGCCGTCAACGGTGTAAGAACGAGGTGAAGTGAGCGTGATCGGCTACGCGACTACAGATAGCGGACGATGGCCTTGAATTCCTCGATGTGGGACTGCTGGCCCTCCGTTCGGGGAGCGATGGCTTCGTCCAGGCAGTGGTCGATGTGATCCTGTACCAGGGTTCGCTTGGCCTGCTGGATGGCCTTCTCCACGGCATGCAACTGCTGGGCGATGTCCAGGCAGGGGCGTCCATCCTCGATCATCTGGGTCACGCTCTGCAGGTGGCCCCGGGCGCGGTTGAGCCGCTTGATGATGTCTGGGTGGCTTTGGTGGGTGTGTGGCGGCATGCTCAGCTCCCTGTCGTTGTACCTATCCTCCAGTAGGGGATGTTAGGCGCTCGATGGCAAGGTGCCAATGGCCTCGTCGTCGCGACCGCTGTCTTCGAGTATTCGGCCCCGGTATCGCGGCCAACAGGAAACCGCCAGCTATTGAAGAAAGCCCAGGCGTTTTGGTGTGAACCCATTCCGCACCGGCGGCTTCTGCCCCTCACGCCTCGATCCACACCTCGTCGCCCTTGAAGCTCGCCTTCCAGGTGCGCAGCGCCACGCTGTCGTCTTCCAGGCATTGGCCGTCTTCCAGGCGGAAATGCTGCTTGTAGATCGGCGAGGCGACCACCAGCCGCCCCTTGAGGTCGCCGACGATGCCGCGGGCGATGACGTTGGCACCGGAGAAGGGGTCGTGGTGGTCGAGGGCGTAGAGTTCCTGCTCGTGGCCGGGCAAGTAGAAGATCGCCACCTGGGCCGGGCCCTCGGCCGTTTCCACCCAGGCGGCGACGCCGGAGTAGGGCACCAGGTCGGCGCGGGTACAGAGGGGTTGCCAGGTTCGGGTCATGGTCTTGGCTGCTGCGGTGGTCATGGAAAATCTCCTTTAAGCCGGGCGCAGTTGCCCGCGCTCCTCGGTCACGATGATGTCCGGGTCGGGGCGGCTGTCGTTGACGAAGCTGCGGAAGCGCTTGAGCTTCTCCGGGTCGGAGATGGCGTTCGCCCATTCGCACTGGTAGGCGTCGATGACTCGCTGCATCTGAGCTTCGAGTTCGCTGCCGATCCCCAGGCTGTCGTCGAGAATCACCTCCTTGAGGTAGTCCAGGCCGCCTTCCAGGTTCTCGCGCCACACCGAGGTGCGTTGCAGTCGGTCGGCGGTGCGCACGTAGAACATCAGGAAGCGGTCGATGGTGCGGATCAGCTCGTCGTCGTCCAGGTCGGTGGCGAACAGCTCGGCGTGGCGGGGGCGCATGCCGCCGTTGCCGCACACGTACAGGTTCCAGCCGTTCTCGGTGGCGATCACGCCCACGTCCTTGCTCTGCGCCTCGGCGCATTCCCGGGTGCAGCCGGAAACGGCGAACTTGAGCTTGTGCGGCGAGCGCAGGCCCTTGTAGCGGTTCTCGAGCCGGATCGCCATGCCCACGCTGTCCTGCACGCCGTAGCGGCACCAGGTGCTGCCCACGCAGGATTTCACCGTGCGCAGCGATTTGGCGTAGGCGTGGCCGGTCTCGAAGCCGGCGTCGAGCAATTCGCCCCAGATGTCCGGCAGGTCCTCCAGACGGGCGCCGAACAGGTCGATGCGCTGGCCGCCGGTGACCTTGGTGTAGAGGCCGTATTTCTCCGCCACCTGACCCAGCACCACCAGCTTGTCGGGGGTGATCTCGCCGCCGGGCACCCGCGGCACCACCGAGTAGGTGCCGTTCTTCTGCATGTTGGCCATGAAGGTGTCGTTGGTGTCCTGCAGCGGGATGTGCGCGGCGTCGGTGATCGGCTCGTTGAAGAAGGAGGCGAGAATCGAGGCCACTGCCGGTTTGCAGATGTCACAGCCGAGCCGCGGGGCTGATGAAGAGTCCAGCTTGTGGGGCTCGGAGTTGCCGTGCTTCTCGATCAGCTCGCCGAAGGTCTTGATGCCCTCCACGCGCACGATGTCGTAGAGCTCCTGGCGGGTATGGGCGAAGTGCTCGCAGATGGATTGGTCGACCTCCACGCCGCGGGCGGCCAGTTCATGGTCGACCACGCTCTTGAGCAGCGCCGCGCAGCCGCCGCAGCCGGTGCTCGCCTTGGTATCGCCCTTGACGGTGGCGAGGTCGGTGGCGCCGGCGTCGAGGGTGGCGCAGATATCGCCCTTGGTGACGTTGTGGCACGAGCAGATGGTGGCGGTGTCCGGCAGGGCGTCCGGTCCCAGGGTTGGAGCGCCTTCGCCGCCGGCCGGAAGGATCAGCGCGGCTGGGTCCGCGGGCAGTTCTATGCGGTTGGCGTAGTACTGCAGCAGGGTGTCGTAGACGCCGTTGTCGCCCACCAGCATGGCACCCACCACGCGCTTGCCGTCGCTGGAGACCACCAGCTTGCGGTACTGCTGCTTGAGCGGGTCGAGGTAGCGGAACATGCGCGCGCCGGGGGTGCGGTCGCCGTGGGCGTCGCCGATGGAGCCTACGTCGACGCCGAGCAGCTTGAGCTTGGTGCTCATGTCGGCGCCCCTGAACGTTTCATCGCCCTCCACCAGGGTGGCGGCGGCGGCCTTGGCCATCTGATAGCCGGGAGCCACCAGGCCGAAGATGCTGCCCTGCCACAGCGCCACTTCGCCGATGGCCAGTATCGACGGATCGCTGGTCAGGCAGCGGTCGTCGATCACCACGCCGCCGCGCTCGCCCCTCTCCAGGCCGCTGTCGCGGGCCAGCTCGTCGCGCGGGCGAATGCCGGCGGAGAACACGATGAGGTCGGTTTCCAGCACCTTGTCGTCCTGGAACACCATGCGGTGGCGGCTGGCCTCGCCGTCGACGATCTCCTGGGTGGCGCGGCCGGTGAGCACCTGCACGCCGAGCGCCTCGATCTTCTCGCGCAATAGCTCGCCGCCTTCGCTGTCGACCTGCATCGGCATCAGCCGCGGGGCGAACTCCACCACGGCGGTGTCGAGGTCGAGCCCGCGCAGGGCGTTGGCGGCTTCCAGACCGAGCAGGCCGCCGCCCACCACGACGCCGGTGGTGGCGTTCTGGGCCGCGGCGCGAATGGCGTCGAGATCCTCCAGGGTGCGGTAGACCAGGCAGCCGTCGCGGTCGTTGCCGGGAATCGGCGGCACGAAGGGGTAGGAGCCGGTGGCCAGCACCAGCCGGTCGTAGCGGTAGCGCCCCTGGGGCGTGACCACCTCGCTGGCGTCGCGGTCGATGGCGGTCACGGCCTCGTGAAGGCGCAGTTCGATGCCGTGCTCGGCGTAGTAGTCGGCGGTGGAGAGCGCGAGCGAGGTGGCGTCGCGGCCGCTGAAATACTCGGAGAGGTGGACTCGGTCGTAGGCCAGGTGGCGCTCTTCACCGAATACGGTGATGGCATAGCGCTCGGTAGCGCCCCGTTCGACCAGCTGTTCGACCAGGTGGTGGCCTATCATGCCGTTGCCGATGACGATCAGTTGCGCGGTTTTGTCGGAATGGGCAGTGTTCATGCGGCCTCCTTGACGGGGCTTGTCGGGGAATCGGTAGCGGCGTCGTCGAGCAGTGCCTGGGCATCGGCAGCGCCCAGCAGCAGTGCCTGGCGGCAGGCGGAAAGATCGGTACCGGCCAGTGCCTGCTCGAAGTACCAGGGGCCGGCGGCGGTGTCGCCGTAGAACACGGCACCCTCGATGCGGCCGTTACGCAGCAGCAGGCGGCGGTAGTCGCCCTGCTGGGGATCGCGGTAGCTGAGTACCTCGTGGTCGGCCTCGGGTTCGGTAGGGCCGAAGGCGTAGAGCGAGACCCCGCTGACCTTGAGCTTGGTGGCACTGGGTGCTTCGACATAACCGGCGATGCGCTCGGTGGCGGGGCGGCACAGTCGGTCGGCCAGCACCTCGACCTGGCGCCAGATGGGCTCGACCAGGCCGTAGGTCCGGCCCCGGTGCTCGCAGCACTCGCCCAGAGCGTGGATCGCCGGATCGGAGGTGGTGAGCCACTCGTCGACGACCACGCCGCGGTTCACCTCGAGGCCGGCGATGCGGCCGAGCTCGGCGTTGGGCACGATGCCGATGGCCACGACCACGCAGTCGGCGGGCAGGCGGGTACCGTCGGCCAGGTGCACGGCGCACACCCGGCCGTCGGAACCGTCCTCCAAGCATTCCAGCTGGGCACCGGTGCGAACGTCGAGCCCGCGGCTGCGCAGCTCGCTTTCGAGCAGGCGGGCGGCGGTGAGGTCGAGCTGGCGGTTCATCAGCCGGTCGTCGCGCTGCAGCAGGCTCACCTGCATGCCGCGCTGGCCTTGCCCTCTTTTCCGCAACCCTTCCGCTGCTTCCAGGCCGAGCAGACCGCCGCCGATCACCACGGCGTTGCGGCCGGTTTCAGCGGCGCGTGTGAGGGCGTCGGCGTCGTTCAGGTCGCGGAACACGTGAACGCCGGGCAGTTCGAGTCCCGGCACCGGCGGGCGGGCCGGGTTCGAACCGGTGGCCAGCACCAGGCGGTCGTAGCCGAGCCGGCGACCGGCATCGGTGGTGAGCCGACGTGCGGCGCGATCGATCGTCTCCACGCGCTCGCCCAGGACGAGTTCGATGCCCTGCTCGGCGTACCATTCGGCGTTGCGCAGGGTCAGCGCGTCGCGCTCCATCTCGCCGGCGAGCAGCGGCGAGAGCAGGATGCGGTTGTAGGCGGGCGCCGTTTCGGCACCGATCACGGTGATCTTGGCGGGCCGCTCGGGGCGGGCCAGCAGCGTTTCCACCAGCCGATGGCCGGCCATGCCGTTGCCGACGATCACCAGCCGTTCGCCGGTGGGGGGTTGGGTTGGGCGCATGGTCTGGCACCTCCGCGATCACGCAAACGAAAAAGACGCCTCGGCGCTACCCCGTCAGAGGGGGCGCAGAGACGTCTTCGTCTGAAAAAGGGGCAATCGTCGTTGATTGCCGGTTGTGCTTCGTGTGTATCAAGAACCTGGCCAAGTGCCCGGTCCTTGCCGTTTTTGCCTGCCTCGTCAGTGAATTGGAGAGCCACTGGAGCGAGCCCTCAGGCGCTTCGCCGGAAGCGGGCTGCACTTCACCGGTGCAGGGCGGCCTGGTAATGCACGGGGGTGTAGCACGCCTCGAGGGTCTTGCGGTTCAGCGGCTGCCCGGCCTGACTGGCCACGGCATCGGCGATTCGGCCCAGGGCGGCAAGGTCGGGGCACAGCAGATCGCCGCCGAACAGGCGCTGGTGAATGGGGGCTTCGGCCAGCGGCAGGGTCTCGAGGTGGCTCACCGAGCGGTCGAGATAGGGCGGCAGGGCAAGCCAGTCTCGCGCCTGGCGACGATGGGCGGGCGATTCGGCCAGCCAGTCGCTGGCCGCCTGCAGGGCGCGCAGCAGGGCGGCGAGGGTGCCTGGGTAGCGGTGCGCCCAGGGACGCGTCACGCCGAGTACCTTTTCGGGGTGTTCCGGCCATAGCTGGGCGCCGCTCGCCACGATGCGGCCGACACCGTCGTGCTGGGCCAGGCTGCCCCAGGGTTCGCCGACGCAAAAGCCGTCGATCTGCCCTTCGCGCAGCGCGGCGACCATGCGCGGCGGCGGCAGGGCCACGAGGTCCAGATCGCGTTCGGGGGCCAGGCCGCCACAGGCCAGCCAGTCGCGCAGCAAGAAGTGCTGGCAGGAGTAGGGGTAGACCATGGCGAGGCGCGGGCGCCGCTGACGAGGCGATGCCGCCAGCCAGGCCGCCAGTGCGCGGGCGCTGGCGGCCGGGTCGTCGTCGAAGGCGGCGCCGCTGCGCTCGCACAGGGCAGTGGAGAGCACCAGGGCATTGCCGTTGCGGGAGAGAGTGGCCGGCGCCAGGGTGTCGCAGGGCGCCCGCCCCAGGCCGAGGCTCATCGCCAGGGGCAGCGGGGCGAGCAGGTGGGCGCCGTCGAGCAGCCCGGCGGCGAGCTTGTCGCGCAGCGTCGACCAGGCGTTCTCGCGGGAGAGGTTCACGTCCAGCCCCTGGTCGGCAAACAGGCCCTTCTCGCGGGCCACCACCAGCAGCACGGCATCGAGCAGCGGGATGAAGCCCAGCGTCACGCGCTCGCGTTCCGGGGGCGGGGTGGCGGCGTCGTTGGTTCCCATTACAAGGCTCCCTTGTCGAGGCATTCGAGAATGTCGATGACGCTGTCGGCCACGTCGCCGATGCGCTGGCCACGGTCCATGGCGAGCTTGCGCAGCATGCGGTAAGCCTGCTCTTCGTCGCAGTCCTGGTGCTTCATCAGCAGGCCCTTGGCGCGTTCGATGCGCTTGCGTTCGGCCAGTTGGGTACGCGTGCGGTCGAGCTCCTGGCGCAGCGACTGGTAGGCATCGAAGCGTGCCACGGCGACCTCGATGATCGACTTGACCCGGCTCGGCACCAAACCGTCGACCACGTAGGCGCTGACGCCGGACTTGAGCGCCGCCTGCAGGGTGTCGGGGTCGTGCTGATCGGCGAAGAACACCACCGGGCGCGGGTTCTCGCGGTTGAGCAGGGCCATGCTGTCGAGGGTGTCGCGGTCGGGAGATTCCATGTCGATGATCACCACGTCGGGGCCGTGGCGTTCGACCATGGCGTTGAGGCTGGCCGCGCTCGTCAGGTGGCAGATCACCTCGTGGCCTTCCTGGGTGAGGGCCTCCTCGACCATGGTGGTGCGCACGAGTTCGTCGTCGACCAGCAGGATCTTCAGGGGTTCGGGCATGGCGGCTCGGCTCTTTGGGTGGCTTCTCCCTCTCTCAAGCAAGATGCATTCCAGGTTCCCCTTTGGTCGGTAATGGCGAGGATGAGGGCCATGGAGGGATCGACGGTAGCGCCAATGCTGCACTGCCGCGGTGCGAAAGCACGCAGCATTCGCCAGCGCTGGTGCATTTCCGGCACCGCAGCGCACGGTCGAATGACCCAACCGACCGGTGATGATGGCATTGGGGAGCGTTGGCATGCCGCTTGCTTGGTTCAGGACAACACTCAAGGGAGGCGCAGTCGTCTCCCCGGCAACGACGCCCGCCGTGCTTTTCCCTGCCAGGGGAGGCACGAGCGGGCGTCGTCGTTGCCGAGAGGTCTCGACTGAACATCGCCTGGGAGAGCTTCATGCAAGCAACGCGAACCACTTGCCCTTACTGCGGCGTCGGCTGTGGCGTGCGGGCGGAGATCGACGACGGCCAGGTCGTCGGCGTGACCGGCGATGAAGGGCATCCGGCCAATTTCGGCCGGCTGTGCGTCAAGGGCACGGCGCTGCACGAGACGCTGGGCGATCATGGGCGGCTCGTTCGTCCGCGAGTCGACGGCCGCGAGACGGACTGGGAGACGGCGCTGGCCGCAGTGGCCGAGCGCCTCGCCGCGACCCGGCGCGAATACGGCAAGGCGGCGGTGGCGGGCTACCTCTCCGGGCAGTTGCTCACCGAGGACTATTACGTCGCCAACAAGCTCTTCAAGGGCTTTCTCGGCACGCCGCACCTGGATACCAACTCGCGGCTGTGCATGGCCTCGGCGGTGGCGGCCCACAAGCGTGCCTTCGGTGCCGATGGGGTGCCGTGCTGCTACGCAGACCTGGAAGAGGCCGAGCTGGTGGTGCTGGTGGGCTCCAATCTGGCGTGGAACCACCCGGTGCTCTACCAGCGCCTGAAGGTCGCCAAGCGCGACAACCCGTTGCTGCGCGTGGTAGTGATCGACCCGCGGGTCACCGACAGCTGCGAGATCGCCGATCTCTACCTGGGGCTCGCGCCCGGCAGCGACGCCCGGCTGTTCACCGGCCTGCTGGCATGGATGGCCGACGAGGGCAAGCTCGACGATATCTACCTGGAACGCCACACCCAGGGGCTGGAAGGGGCGCTCGCCGCGGCTCGCGAGGAAGATTGCCGCCTCGAGGCCATCGCCGCCGACTGCGACCTGGACGGCGAGCGGCTGGAAACCTTCTTTTACTGGTTCGCCAGCCATCTGCACGTGGTGACGCTGTTCTCCCAGGGCATCAACCAGTCGTCGAGCGGTACCGACAAGGCGGGGGCGATCATCAACTGCCACCTGGCCGGCGGCAAGATCGGCCTGCCCGGTGCCGGCCCTTTCTCGATCACCGGCCAGCCCAACGCCATGGGCGGCCGGGAGGTCGGGGGGCTGGCCAACCAACTGGCGGCGCACATGGATTACGACAGCCCCGGCGCACGGGATCGCGTCACGCGCTTCTGGGCCACCGAAGGCGCGCTGCCCGAGCTTCCCGAGGGTCCCGGGCACAAGGCCGTGGCGCTGTTCGAGGCCATCGAGCGCGGCGAGGTACGCGCGCTGTGGGTGATGGCCACCAACCCGGCGGTGAGCCTGCCGAAGGCCGAGCGGGTGCGCGCGGCGCTGGCCAAGTGCCCGCTGGTGATCGTCTCCGAGTGCGTGACCGACACCGACCTGCTGCGCTACGCCGACATCGTTCTGCCGGCGTCGAGCTGGTCGGAGAAGGACGGTACGGTGACCAACTCCGAACGCTGCATCTCGCGTCAGCGCGGCCTGGTGCCGCCGCCTGGGGAGGCGCGCCACGACTGGTGGATCATGACCGAGGTGGCGCGTCGGCTCGGCTTCGGCGCGGCCTTCGATTATGCGCACCCGAGCGAGATCTTCGCCGAGCATGCGCGGCTCTCGGGCTTCGAGAACGACGCCGACCTCAGCCAGGATGGGGCACGGTTGTTCGATATCTCGGGCCTCGCCGGACTCGACCGTGGGCGCTACGATGCCCTGGCGCCGATCCAGTGGCCGGTGACCGCCGCCACCCCTCAGGGTACGCCGCGGCTGTTCGCCGACGGGTGCTTCGCCACGCCGGACGGCCGGGCATGTCTGGTACCGGTGCGGTCGCAGCTGCCGGCCCAGGCGCTCAGCGCAGCTCGGCCGCTGCGCCTCAACACCGGGCGCATCCGCGATCAGTGGCACACCATGACGCGCACCGCCCGGGCGCCAAGGCTGATGAACCACCGCTCGGAACCCTTCATCGAGCTGCACCCGGACGACGCCCTGGCCCATGGCGTCACCGACCGGCAGCTGGCGCGGCTCAGCGGCGCCGGTGGCGACTACCTGGGCCGGATACGTCTGGCACGCGGCCAGCGGCGCGGCGAGGTGTTCGTGCCCATGCACTGGAGCGACCGCTTCAGCAAGCAGGCGCGCTGCAACGGCTTGCTCGCCGCCCACCTCGATCCCCATTCCGGCCAGCCCGAGAGCAAGCACGGTGCCGTGGCTATCGCTCCCCTGACGCTTGGCTGGGAGGCGACTCTGCTGGTGGCCGACGACCTGGCGGACGAGCCTTGGTGGTGTGAGGGGGCCATCTACTGGTCGCGAATTCCCCTGGGCCATGCCGAACGCTGGCAGCTCGCCGGCGGCGAGCCGGGGCAGACGCGTGACTGGCTGGCCTGGGTGCAGCGGGTGCTGCCCGTGGCGCCCAGCCTGTGGTGCGACGACCCGACCGGCGGCCGGCTGCGGGCCGCCGGGCTCGACGAGGCCGGGCGGCTGCGCTGGTGGCTGATGGTGGGCCCACCGGCGGAGCTGCCGGGGCTCGGCTGGCTGGACGAGCGCTTCGCCGAGGCCGCCTGCGGCGACGCGCTCGATACCGTCCGGCGCCGTCGGTTGCTGGCCGGTTGCGACGACGGCGCTGCCGACGCGGGCCCGCTGGTATGCAGCTGTCATCAGGTGGGCCAGCGCTGTATCCTTGAAGCCATACGCGGCGGCGACCGCAGCGTCGAGGCGCTGGGCGCCCGGCTGGCCTGCGGGACCCAGTGCGGCAGCTGCGTTCCCGAGCTGAAGGCGATGATCGAGGAGGAGACGGCGATATGCGCGTCATGAGCAAGGGGCGGTGGAAGACCTGTCTGAATGCCGTCCTGGCACGGCTCGTCCAACCGCGCCGGGCCGCTGCCTCCCGCTCGGGTGTGCCGGCGGGGAACCGCACGGGGGTGTCTGCGCGACGGTGCCGGTCCGGCACCGTCTACCTGGTGGGGGCCGGCAGCGGCGACGTGGAGCTGCTGACGCTGAAGGCGGCGCGGCTTCTCGGCGAGGCCGATGCCGTGGTCTACGACCGCCTGGTGGGCGACGAGGTGCTGGCGCTGATCCCGGCGGGCACGGAGCGCTACTACGTGGGCAAGGCGCGCGGTCAGCACAGCGTGCCCCAGGGCGAAATCGGCGCCCGGTTGGTGGCGCTGGCGCAGGAGGGCAAGTCGGTGGTGCGCCTAAAGGGCGGCGATCCCGGCATCTTCGGCCGCCTGGGCGAGGAACTCGCGGCGCTGGCCGAGGCGGAAGTGCCCGCCGAGATCGTACCGGGCATCACCGCCGCCTCGGCGGCCAGCGCGGCGCTGGGCATTCCACTCACCGATCGCGCCCACGCCCAGCAGCTGCGTTTCGTCACCGCTCAACTGTGCCGGCAGGGCGGCGAGCCCGACTGGCAGGCACTGGCCCGCCGCGATGAAACGCTGGTGTTCTACATGGGGCTGGGCAAGCTGGAAACCATCTGCCGCAAGCTGCGCGATGGCGGCCTGCCCGACGACTGGCCGATCCTGCTGGTGGCCAACGCCAGCCTGCCCGAGCAGCGGGCACTGGTCGGTACCCTGGCCGACATGCCCGATAAGCTCGCCGCTTCGCCGCTGCCCTCGCCCTGCCTGATCGTGGTGGGCAGCGTGGTACGGCTTTGCGAGACCAGCCCGGCGAGTCCGCTCAGCGGTGTCAATGCCCGGCCTGACTGAATGGCTGCGTCGTCGGTCGATCAAGACGGCGCCTGAACCTGCATCAATGCCGCCTTGCGAAACGCCTGCTGCACCACCAGGCGCAACTCTTCGTCGTCCCAGGGTTTGGTCAGGAACTTGAAGATGGCGCCTTCGTTGATTGCCGTGGTCACGGTCTTCAGGTCGGTGTAGCCCGACAATACGATCTGGATCGTATCCGGATGGAGTTCCTTGACGCGACGCAGGAATTCCGTGCCGCTCATCTCCGGCATGCGTTGGTCGCTGATGATGACCTGAACGTCTTCGGTAGCCAGCAGCTCGAAAGCCTGCTGGGGTCTTTCCGTTGCGAGGATGCGGTAGCCATCGCGGCGCAGCGTGCGAGTCAAGGCGTTCAGGATGTTGGCCTCGTCGTCGAGCAACAGCACCGTGGGTTTACCGGCTTCGCCGTTCTCGCGTGCCAGGCGTAGGCGCTGGGCGGCACGATTTTGGTGCAGGAAGCCCTCGAGCTCGTCCAGCGGCATGGGGCGGGCGAAGTAGTAGCCCTGATAGATGTCGCACGGCAGCTTCTGCAGGAAGGCGTGCTGTGCCTGGGTCTCCACGCCCTCGGCCACCACCTTGACCGGCAGCGAGCTGGCCATGGAGATGATGCCCTTGACGATGGCGGCATCTCGATGGTCGCTGATCACCTCGCGAATGAAGGAACGGTCGATCTTGATCTTGTCGATGGGCAGCTGCTTCAGATAGCTTAGGCTGGAAAAGCCGGTGCCGAAGTCATCGATGGCAATCTTGATGCCCTGCTCGCGCAGGACGTGCAGGGTGTCGATCACGCCTTCGGAGCCGTCCATCAGCACGCCCTCGGTGAGTTCCAGCTCGAGAAGCTCGGGTGCCAGTCCGGTAGTGGCCAGAGTGTCTTGGACATGACTCACGAAGCGGCTGCGCTGGAATTGCATGGGTGAGACGTTCGCCGACATCACCAATGGGCCCAGCCCCAGCTCGTTGAGATGGCGGTTGTCGCGACAGGCGGTAGCCAGCACCCAGTCGCTGATGGGGATGATCTGGCCGGTATCCTCTGCCAGCCCGATGAACTCCATGGGTGAAACGTAGCCGCGCTCGGGATGGCGCCAGCGGATCAGCGCCTCGAAACCGATCACCGAGCCGCTGGCGCCGTGGATTTGCGGCTGATAGTGGAGTTCGAACTGCTCCTCTTCGATGGCGCGCTGCAGGGCGTTGCGCAGCGTCACGCGCTGGCTGACCTTGTGATTGAGATCCTGGGTGAACCACTGGTAGGTGTTGCGCCCGTGGCGCTTGGCCTTGTACATGGCCAGGTCGGCCTGTTGGATGAGACGCGTGGGCCGTAGGTCGTCGTCCTGGCGCAGGGCGATGCCGATGCTCGCCGTCAGGCGCAGCTCGCTGTCGCCGTCGCGGTAGGGGCGGGCGACGCTGTCGAGCAGTCGTTCGACGATGGGCAGGACGTCGTCCTGGTGGGCCAGGTCGGGCAGCAGGATGACGAATTCGTCGCCGCCGAAGCGGGCCACGGTGTCGCCGGGGCGTACCCCGGCTTCCAGGCGACGGGCGACCTCGATGAGAATGTGGTCACCGACCTCGTGGCCCAGGGTATCGTTGATCGGCTTGAAATCGTCGAGATCGACGAACAGCACGGCCAGGCTGCGCGCATAGCGATGGGCGAACTGGCTGCTCTGGGCCAGGCGGTCCTCGAGAAGGGCGCGGTTGGGTAGGCCGGTGAGCGCGTCGTGGCTGGCATGATAGGCGAGCCGAGACTCGTACTCGCGTTGCGTGGAGATGTCGTTCTGGATGCCGATGAAGTGGGTGACCTCGCCCGGGTCGTCGAATACCGGCGAAATGTACAGGTCGTTCCAGAAGGGCGAGCCGTCCTTGCGGTAGTTGAGCAGCGTGACGTGAAGCGTGCGCCGTGCCTCGATGCCCAGGCGCAGGGCGCGTTTGGCGTCGGGATCGGTGTTCTCGCCCTGCAGCATGCGGCAGTTGTGGCCGATCACTTCTTCGCGGGTGTAGCCGGTGATCTTTTCGAAGGCGGCATTGGCATAGACGATCGGGTAGCCCGGCTGTTGGGCGTCGGCGATCACGACGCCGTTGACGCTGGACTCGATGCCGCGCTCCAGAATGCGCAGCTGGCGTTCGGCGGCCTTGCGAGCGTTGATGTTCTGGAAGTAGACGGCCAGCCCTTCGTCGGAGGGGTAGGCATGCACTTCCACCCATAGATCGAGCCGCGGATTGTACTCCTCGAAGGTGACGGAAATACCGTCGGCGACCGCACGCCGGTATTCCGTTTCGAAAAGCGTGCCCTCTGCCTCGGGAAAGGCTTGCCAGATATCCTGACCCAGCAGCTCCTGTCGCGAGCGCTGCAGGAGCCGTTCCGCCTCGTGGTTCAAGTAGCTGAAGCGCCACTCGGCATCCAGGGTGAAAAAGCCGTCGGTGATGCTCTCCAGCGTAGTGGTGAGTCGTTCGGCGAGCTGGTGCACCTCGTCCTGCAGGCGCTTGCGCTCGGTGATGTCCTGGGTCGAGCCCTGGGCACGTATGATTTCACCCTGCTCGTTGCGCATCGCCTCGCCGATGACGCGCACGTAGCGATGGCGACCCTTGGCCGTGACGATCTCGAAGACGTCGTCGATCGGTTTGCCCTCGCGCACGCAGGTTTCGAAAGCCTGCTGCAGGCGCTCGCGGTAGGCCGGTTTGTAGTAGGCGATGGCCTGCTCGAGGGTAGGCTGGAAGCCGGCAGGCTCGTCGTGAATGGCGCACACCTCGTCGGACCAGATCGGTCGTCCCTCGCTGAGATCGAAGTACCAGCCACCGATCTGAGCGGTGCGACCGACGATACGGAACAGTCTCCGGTCGCGAACCTGCTGTGCCTCGGCCTGCTTGCGCAGGGTGACGTCCCGTGCCACGGCGTAGATGACCGACTCGTCGCCAAGGGCGGCGTTGATCTCGACCCAGTGCGTCTCGTCGCGGGCATCGATGACGCGGGCTTCCAGCTGTTGAATCCTGTCTCCTCCGGCCAGTGCCTGTATGGCCTGGGCGATCAGCGGCTGGTCGTCGGGATGGATCAGCCGGCCGTAGGTGCTTCCGATGAGTTGATCGTGGCTGAACCCCAGGGACTGTTGGAATGCCGGATTCACCTGCAGGAATCGCCCCTCCAGGTCGACGCGGCAGAAGAGTTCCAGCGACAGCGTGAAGAACTGGTCGCGCTGTTTCATCGTCTGCTCGAGGGCGCGATGGCTGGCGTTCAGCCGGTGGCGGCGCTCTCGGGAGAGCTGGTTCAGGCCCAGGCTGATCATCAGCAGATAGGTGAACAGCAGGCCGCTGAGCAGCGTCAGGGTCGGCACGACGGCACTGAGCTGAAGGCGCGAGCGCGGCAGGGCGGCGGTCAGGGTCCACTCGCCGCCACCTGGCAGCTCGATGTGCTGTTGGTCGATGGCCTGCAGCGCCTGGTCGGCCGTCGTCTCGAGGGAGTCGAAAAGCATCTCCCCTGCATGTGCCACCTGGAGATGGAAAGGACCGGTATGTGACTCGTGGCGCTCGAGCAATGTGGCCACATCGAGGCTCGACACCAGCCAGTGTGGCGACGACAGCGATAGGGGGAGGGCCAGCAGCAACCAGTTTTCCCCTTGGGAACCACGGATGGCCGTGCTATGGAGGGCTCGGCGGGCTGCCGGAGAGTCGGGAAGCCAGGTGGCCACGCTGGCCGACGATAGGGTGTTGACGATCTCGTCGTCATCGAGCTCCGGGTGGTGCGACTGTCCTTCCAGAAATTGGAACTCGTCATCCAGCACGGCAATGAAGTCCAGCGAAGGGAAGTCGTCCAGGTAACTGTCGAGTTCGTGCTGGCGCAGTGGTGCGGCAGGAATTCGCCCGAGCGTTTCCCAGCGTCCAACCAGCCGCTGCAGCAGTTGGACATGATCCTCGATATCGTGCCGGATCGTGGTTTTCGCGTGTGAGAGCGTGTATGCGACGTCTCCTTCCAATCGTTGCAGGCTCTGGCTGCTCAGGAAGTACCAGCCGCTCACCGCCAGCAAGGAGCCGAGGATGCCGGTCGCCAGCGGCAGTCTTGAAAAGCGCATCGGGGATTGGCGATGCAGCCGGTGCTGCACCAGGATGCCCGCGCCACCGGCAGTGACGACCAGCCCGGCGATCACTGCCGTAGTGGTGTGGGTGAACAGTGCCTCCGGCAAGGGCGTTAGCCAGCCGGTGAGCAGGAAAGCGCTGCCAGACAGCACGGTCAGCCAGGCCAGGAAACGTGCGACGTTTCGAAGCCGGTGGTTGCGGCAGCCACTCGCCAGCAAGCTGAGGGCGAGAAAGGCGAACATGAGTGCCATGGCATCCGGCATGCTGCCGGGGAAAGCTCGCCACGGGCTGGTGGCCGCCACGCCGAACAGGGCCAATGCTGCAAGACGTGCGCTGTGAGTGCGTGCTAGGCAACCGAAGAGCAGCGCTAAACCGAGCAAGGCCGTGGCCAGACCCCCATCGGGGTTGATCAGCGGACGAATGGAGACGGGAAAGGCAGAAACGGCGGCATCCACCAGAGCGAACAGGCCGATGCCGAGGCAGCTTAGCGCCACCATGGTGACGGTGGCGGTGCGATACAGGGGAGTGGTTGTCGTCTCGTTGTCGTTCAACGTCGCCTCTCGAAACGAGGTCAAGGCTCGTCTTCGGTTGCTTCGGGCGGATGCACCAGCAGTTCGAGCCGCACGTCTTCCAGCTCTTCCAGGCGCATGAGCTTGTCGATCAGGCTACGCGACAGCGCCTTGCCTCGATTCAACAATAGCGTACCGCTGGGCGAGAGCAGGTCCTGGGCGAGCTGCATGCCGGGCTCCAGACGCGCGGTTTCCAGCGACAGCACCTTCTTGCCGCCCAGTCCCAAGTCGGGGGCATGCTCGACGCAGAGTTCCACGAACGGCGCAACCAGTGCCGGGTCGTAGACGCGGCCGGCGAACTTTTCCAGCAGGGCGAGGACACTGTGCCGGGGCACCTTGCGCGGCAGGATCATGCCGCGTTGCAGTTCGACGAAATCCACGGCCAGCGCCAGCAGTCGGGCGCCATAGGGAATGGCGTGCTCGCGGAGGTGGTCGGGATAGCCGCTGCCGTTCCAGCGTTCGCGATGATGACGGATGATCTTCGCCGTCCCTTCCAGATGTTCCAGGGCCATCAGCAGGCTCTCGCCGCTTTCCGGGTAGCGGCGGTAGGCATCGCGGTCGGCAGCATAGAGGCGCTCGGAGGGCGCGGTCAGCAGGTGGTCGTTCCAGGTCAGCTTGCCGAGGTTGTAAAGGGCCGCCGCCATCTGCAGGTCGCGCTGGGTCTCTTCGTCGAGCTCGTGCTGGTCGGCGAAGGCTTTGAGCAGTTCGCTCACCGTGGCATTGGTCTGCAAGTCTTTCGGTAGACGCTGGGTGATCAACGAGGAGAACACGCGCGTGGCGGTGACATAGCTCTGCTCCAGCTCGCCGTAGGCGGCGTCGAGCATGTCGGCGGTTTGCTGGAGCTCGGCGGTGCGCTCGGCGACCCGCCGCTCCAGGGTGGCGTTGAGTTCGCTGAGTTCGCGGTTCTGGTCCTGGGTCAGCGCCTCCAGGCGCTGCTGCTCGCGCTGGGCTTGCTGGTGGGCCAGCGCCAGTTGAAGGGTCTGGCGCAGCTCGGTGGCATCCCAGGGCTTGGCGATGTAGCGATAGACATGCCCTTCGTTGATGGCACGCACGGCGGCGTTCAGGTCGGCCTTGCCGGTGAGCAGCAGGCGCAGGCAGTCGGGATGTTCGTGCTGGATTCGCGCCAGCATTTCGATGCCGTCCATGCCGGGCATCAGCGCATCCGAGATGACGGCGTCGACGGGCTCGGTGGCCAGATGGGCGAGCGCTGCCTCGCCATCGTTGGCGGTCAACAGGCGGTAGCCCTCGTGACGCAGCTCTCGTTGCAAGGCGGCGAGCACGTGGGGCTCGTCGTCGACAAGCAGCAGAGTGGCGGTGGGCGTGTCGGTCATCGCGGATCGGGCTCCGGCGCTGAGTCATGGGGCTGATGGATCGGCAACCATACCCGAAAACGACTGCCCCGGCCGGGTTCGCTCGCCATTTCGATCCGGCCACCGTGCTTCTGCACGATGCTCGAGGAGAGCGCCAGCCCCAGGCCGGTGCCTTCGCCTACCGGTTTGGTGGTGAAGAAGGGTTCGAAGAGGCGTTCGCGGTGTTCGGCGGGGATGCCGTGGCCAGTATCCTCGATCTCGAACCAGGCGCGTTCGGTGTCGCAGCCGGTACGGATGACGATGCGCCCGCGCCCGTCGATGGCCTGGACGGCGTTGGTCAGCAGGTTCAGCGCCACCTGGTTGATCTGAGACGGCAGGCACTCCACGGGGGGAAGCTCGCCGTACTCTTTGATCACCTCGGCCTTGTACTTGAGCTCGTTGTTGACGAGGCTGAGCGTGGTTTCCAGGCCGCGGTGGAGGTCGGCGGCCACGAAGTCCTCCTCGTCGATGTGCGAGAAGTCCTTCAAGGCGGTGATGATGGACTTGACCCGTTCGATGCCTTCTTCGGATTCGCTGATCAGTGCCCGAACGTCGTCACGAATGTAGCCGTAATCGAGCCGTTGCTTGAGGGCTTGCAGTTCTTCCAGGGAAGTGACTCGGTCAGAGGCGTCGATGATTTCCAGTAGATCGCGCACATAGTCGGCCAACGTCTTGAGGTTCGAGAAGACGTAGCCGATGGGGTTGTTGATCTCGTGGGCGACCCCGGCGGCGAGCTGGCCGATGGAAGCGAGCTTCTCGGATTGCAGCAGCTGGCTGTTGGCCTGTTCCAGGTCACGCAACAGCTGGGCCGCGCGCTGATGCTCGGCATGAGACATGTCACCCCCTGAGCGTTTCGGCCGGCCAGGCATGCCTGGCCGGGAGTCGGATACCTCCTGCTATTTATTCGGCATGATTGGCCATTTCTTGAGTGTGGGATACCACTTTTATAGATGAGCCAGGATGGCGTCGGCGCTGCTGTCTTCCACGACGCCGCGCTGGGTGTCGACGCCCAGATATTCCACCACGCCGTCGTTGGCGATCAGCGCGTAGCGGTAGCTGCGCACGCCCATGCCGCCGGCGCTGGCGTCGCGGTCCATGCCGATGGCACGGGTGAAGTCGGCATTGCCGTCGGCCAGCATGAGGATATGCTCGGCGTTCTGGTCCTTCTGCCAGGCGCCCATCACGAAGGCGTCGTTCACCGACAGGCAGGCCAGGACGTCGGCGCCCTTGGCCAGGATCTTGTCGGCATTGACCACGAAGCCCGGCATGTGGGTATTGGAGCAACCCGGGGTGAAGGCGCCGGGCACGGCGAACAGCACCACGCGCTTGCCAGCGAACAGTTCGCCGGTGCGGATGTCCTCGGGGCCGTCGGGGCCGGGGGTCTTCAAGGTGATGTCGGGAAGGGTATCGCCTACGGAGAGGGACATTGACGACTCCTGATGTCGGGGGAAAGGGGGCCGGGTTCAGTCGGTTTCCGGCGGAGTGGGACGCACGAGTATCTCGTTGACGTCGACGTGGGCCGGTTGGCTCAGGGCATAGAGCACGGCATTCGCGATATCGCGATCCTCGAGCGCATGTTCCGGCGCTTCGTCGAAGAAGGGCGTGTCGACCATGCCGGGTTCGATCAGCGTCACGCGGATGCCGCTGCCGCGCAGCTCCTCGCGAAGGTTGTAGCCGATGCCGGTCACCGCCCACTTGGTGGCACTGTACATCGAACCGGGGATGGTGGCACGCCCCGCCGCCGAGCCGGTGAGCAGCACGTGGCCGCGGCT
Organism: Billgrantia gudaonensis; assembly: GCF_900100195.1. Classification (GTDB taxonomy): domain Bacteria; phylum Pseudomonadota; class Gammaproteobacteria; order Pseudomonadales; family Halomonadaceae; genus Halomonas; species Halomonas gudaonensis. Next base: position 97,578 of record NZ_FNES01000012.1, on the reverse strand, counting down.
TCTGCGCAGCGCCGGCAGGGTAGCCTGGAGGGTGAGCCCGACGCCGTAGACGTTGGTCAGGATCATGTCGCGCCAGGCTTGGTGGTCGGCACCGCTGAAGCCGCCGGGCGAGCCGCCGCGTCCGGCGTTGGCGAACACGGCATCGATGCGACCGAAACGCTCCAGCGCCTGCTCCACCATCGCCTGCTGGTCGGCCATGTCGGTGACGTCCACGCGTACGGTCAGCACGTTCTCCGGGCCGAGTTCGCGGGCCAGGGCCTCCAGCTTGGATTCCGTGCGGGCCGCCAGAACCAGTTTGTAGTTGTTCCTCGAGGCGGCCCGGGCGGTGGCCGCGCCGATGCCGCTGGAAGCGCCGGTGATCAGCAATACACGGTCTTGCATGCTCGTCTCCTGTGCCAGTCAGTGGACATCCCTTTCAGCATGGCCACAGCGTCGACGTGCTGCAAATAGTGCTCATGCCTCGGCCTGAGCGACGATCATCTCGCGAAGCGTCGCCGCAGCGGCGGAAAGCGGGTGACGACGGCGCTGTATGATGCCGAGCGGGCGTCCGATGTGGGGCTGCACCAGCGACCGATACTCGATGCCGTGGGTGGCGATCTGCCGGAAGCTCAGCTCCGGCAGAACGCTGATGCCGACGCCGGCGGCCACCATCCTGCCGACCGTGGCGATCTGGCTGGCATCGCAGAGAATGTCGAGCGTCTTGCCCACGTCAGCCATGATGCGGTCGATGTCCTGGCGGGAGCTGGACAGGCGGTGGATGCCGATGAAGGGGTGGCCGGCGAGCTGCGCCCACTCGACCTGTGGCTGGGCGAGCAGCGCATGGCCAGCGGGGCAGACGGCGACATAGCGGTCCTCCAGCACCGGCTCGAAGTGGAACTCCTCGGCGTCGAGGGGTGGCACCGAGAGCCCCAGATCGGCGCGGCCTTCTCTCACCATGGCGTTGACTTGCTCGGCGAGCACGTCGTGCAAGGCGAAGTTGATGCGCGGGTAACGGTCGTGAAAGGCGGCGATGATGCCCGGCAGCAGGCCGGCGGCCAGCGTGGGCAAGGCCGCCACGGTGACCTTGCCGCGATTCTTGGAGAAGAGGTCGTCGAGATCCTCGAAGGCTTCCGTCCAGTCGTTGAGTAGACGTATGGCCACGGGGAGAAAGGCTTCGCCTTCCGGGGTCAGCGATAGCTGGCGGGTGGTGCGCGAGAACAGCGCGCCACCCACGCTCTCTTCCAGCTTGCGCAGGGCAATGGAGATGGCGGGCTGGGAAAGGTGAATGCGCTCGCTGGCCTCGGCGAGGCTGCGCGACTGCGCCACGGCCACGAAGGCGCTGAGCTGACGGATGCTGGGTTTCATTTAGAAAGTAAAACAGATTTTAAAAACAATTCAATATACAAAAAATAAGACGGTGTCCATGCTGCCAGTGTGCTATGACCGGGCCGCCGCCATGCGGGGACGCCGATCCCCGGCTGCGCAGCCCATGGCGCAATCCGTGACAACAACAAGCCCGATTGCGGGCAGGAGCCAACCATGAAAACGCTGCTCACCGCTGCGGCCGCTAGTGCCGCCATCCTCACCGCTGCCACCGTTCCCGCCCAGGAACGCCTGCTGATCGGCTCGACCTCCAGCTCGTCGAGCCACTACGGCTACTTCGTGGCGGTCAACCAGATCATCAACGGCGAGCTCGACGGCGTGAGTTCCTCCGTCGCCGAGACCGGTGCCACCGTCGACAACCTGCGCCGGCTCAGCCGAGATCAGATCGACATGGGGCTGGTGACCACCAACACCGGCTATCATGCCTATGCGGGGCAAGGCGACTTCGCAGACCGTGCCGTGGATAGCCGGCTGCTGTGGGTCTACACCGTGGCGCCGCAGAACGTGGTGCTGCGCGCAGACGCCGGGGTCGAGAGCCTCGACGATCTGGACGGGGTACGCCTCAATCCGGGGATCACCGGTTCGGCCACCGAGAGCACCACCGAGGCCGTGCTGGAAACCCTCGGCATCGCCCCCGAGTACGTGCGCGGTTCCACCACCGACGTGGTCGACTCCATCAAGGACGATCGCATCGCCGGCTACGTGAAGTCCGGGGTCGGCAACCGCCTGGACGGCTCGACCATGGACATCGCCACCTTCACGCCCATCGAGGTGCTCTCGCTCAGCGACGAGCAGGCCGAGACCTTGCGCAGCGAGATGCCCGACATTGCCGTGGTGGACATTCCCGAAGGCGCGGGTGAGGGCGTTCCCGCTTATACCACCTGGGCCTTCGGCGTGGCCGTGCATGCCCATCCGGACATGGACGAGGAGACCGCCTACCAGATCGTCAAGGCGGTGATGGAGAACCCCGAGCCCCAGGCCAACGCCTTCTCCGCGGTCAAGGGTGCCGACCTGGCGGAGATGACCCTCGATGTAGGAACCGTGCCGCTGCATGCCGGTGCTGCCCGCTACTTCGAAGAGCAAGGGATGGAGATTCCCGACGCTCTGCAGCCCGCGGAATAAGGCTCGGCCGAGGAACTTCCCATGCGCGAGAACCTGACCCGAGTCCTGGCCCTGACGCTGGGCGGGCTGATCCTCTATACCTCGGCCACCGGCCCCTTCGAAAGCCTGATCCAGCGGGGGATCTTTCTCGCGCTGGTGATCCTGCTGGGGCTGACCGTGTATCCCCTGGGGGCCGGCACCCGCTGGCGGCCCCTGGGCCTGGCCGTTGACGCGTCGCTGGCGGTAGGCGTGGTGCTGGCCTGCGGCTACGTGGTGATGAACCAGGAGCACATCCTGGTGGAACTGCCCTGGGCGGGGCCGCGTGACATGCTCTTCACCGGCGTGCTGCTGGTCGCAATCCTCGAGCTGTCGCGGCGGGCCATCGGGGCGATCTTTCCGCTGCTGGTGGTGGCCGGCCTGGCCTATGCCCGGTTCGGGGCGCTCATCCCCGGCCCGCTGGGACATCGCGGTTTCGATCTGGCCTACATGACCGAAACCATCTATCTCGGCGACCTGGGCGTATGGGGCATGCTGGTGGGAGTCGCCGCCACCACCATCGCGGCCTTCGTGCTGTTCGGCTGCCTGTTGCTGCACACCGGTGGCGGGCAGACCTTCATGGATCTGGCCCTGCGCATCAGCGGGCGCTCGCCGGGGGGCGCGGCCAAGGTGGCCACCGTGGCATCGGGGCTGTTCGGCATGGTCAGCGGCAGTGCGGTGGCCAACGTGGCCACCACCGGCAATTTCACCATTCCGATGATGAAACGGCTCGACTACCCCCGGCCCTTCGCTTCCGGCGTGGAGGCCGTGGCTTCCACCGGTGGGCAGATCGCCCCGCCGATCCTCGGGGCGGCGGCCTTCATCATGGCCGAGATCCTCGGCGAGAGTTACGTGCGCATCGCCCTGGCGGCGCTGCTGCCGGCGATTCTCTTCTATCTGGGCGTGTTCCTGACCATCCACCTGGTGGCCAGACGACGCCAGCTGCGCGTGGTGCCCGACGATGAGCTGCCCAACTGGGCCGAGGTGCTGCGTCCGGCACGCATCGTGCCGATTCTCGCGGCGCTGGGCGGGCTGTTCTACGGCGTGCTCTCGGGGCACTCGATCCAGATGTCGGCGTTCTACGGCATCCTGATGACGGTGCTCACCTTCGTGCCCTTTGCCTTGCTGGCGCGGATGGCGTGGCGCGAGATCTTCGCCAATCTGCTGTCGGGGCTGATGGATGCCGGCCGGGGCATGGTGATCATCGGCGTGCTGCTCGCCGGGGCGCAGATCCTGGTGGCGATGATCGGCATGACCGGCATCGGGGTGACGCTTGCCAGCCTGATCGTCAACGTGGGCGGCGAGTCGCTGTTCCTGGTGGCGGGCATCGTCGGCGGCGTGTGCCTGATCCTGGGCATGGGCATTCCCACCACCGCCGCTTACGTCTTGGTGGCCTCGGTGCTGGCGCCGGCTCTCACCACCATCGGCGTCGAGCCGCTGATCGCCCATCTCTTCGTGTTCTATTTCGCTACCCTGTCGGTCATCACGCCGCCGGTGTGCGTGGCGGTGTTCGTGGCGGCGGGCATCGCCGACACCAACTGGTTGCCGGCGGCCGGCGAGGCCGTGCGCCTGGCGGCGGCCATCTACGTGATTCCCTTCCTGCTGCTGATCTATCCGGCCCTGGCCGGCTTCGGTGGCGCGGTCGACATCCTGCTGGCGATCTGTCAGGGCGTGGTCTTCGTGCTGGCCTTCGCCTCGCTGATGTCGCGGGTGGCGATCACCGGCCATCGCTGGCTCGACGTCGCCGGCCTGGTGCTGGTGATCGGTCTGGCGCTGACGCCGGGCTGGCTCACCACCACTGCGGCGCTGCTGGCATTGGTGGCGCTGTACGGCATGCGGCGGCGAGGCACGCGCCGCTGCGCTGCCGGGGAGCTACCGGCCAAGGAGACTCACTCATGACCTTTCTGCTGGGAAGCGGCGCGGGTTTCTCCGGCGACCGCACCGATGCGGCGATTCCGGTGGTGGCCGAGTTGATTCGGCGTGGCCAGCCCTGTGCGCTGCTCTTCGAGACCCTGGGCGAACGCACCCTGGCGGCGGCCCATCGCACCATGCGCGACGATCCCGACAAGGGCTATGAACCGCTGCTGGATGAGCTGCTCTCTCCCGTGCTCGGCGACTGCCTGACCCATGGCATTCGCGTGCTGGGCAACTTCGGCGCCGCCAATCCGCTGGGGGCATGCCGGCGCGTGCGCTCGCTGGCCGCGGCGGTGGGCAGGGAGACGGCGCGCATCGGCCTGGTAGAGGGGGACGACATTCGCGATCGCCTGGCGGGCCTCGACTTGCAGCGCTGGGAGGCGGAAAACCGTGAGCTGCCGGGTGCCCAGGCGTTGATTTCGGCCAACGTCTATCTCGGGGCGGCTCCCCTGGTGCAGGCTCTGGCGCAAGGGGCCGAGGTGGTGGTGACCGGGCGCGTCGCCGACCCGGCGCTGTTCCTGGCCCCGCTGGTGCACCATTTCGGCTGGGCCTGGGACGATTGGGACCGCTTGGCCGCCGGCATGATGGCCGGACACCTCGGGGAGTGCGGCGCCCAGGTGAGCGGCGGCTACTTCGCCGACCCGGGGTTCAAGGACGTGCCCGGACTGGCCACGGTGGGCTATCCCATCATCGAGGTGGAGGAGGACGGCAGCCTGACGGTCACCAAACCCCCGGGCACCGGCGGCCTGGTGACCGAGCGTACGGTCAAGGAACAGCTGCTCTACGAGGTGCACGACCCTGCCAACTACCTGACGCCGGATGTGGTGGTGGATCTCTCCCGGGTCGTGGTGCGCGAGGTGGGACCCGATCGAGTGGCGGTCAGCGGAATCCGTGGCAAACCGGCACCGGAACGGCTCAAGACCACCGTCTGCTACGAAGGCGGCTGGCAGGGCGAGGCGGAGATCTCCTACGCCGGGCCCAATGCCTTGGCCCGCGCCCAACTGGCGGCCGAAGTGCTCCGCGAGCGGCTGGGCTTTCGCGTGCCGCCCGAGCTGCGCTCGCGGCTGGATCTGATCGGCCATGCCAGCGTGTTCGACAGCGACGACGGCGAGCTGCAGGCGCAACGGCAACCGAGCGAGTCGGGCGACTATCGCCTGCGCCTGGCCGTCGAGCACCCCGAGCGCCGCTGGGTCGAGCGCGCCACCCAGGAATTGCTGGCGCTCTACTGCGCGGGGCCCGCGGGCGGTGGCGGCGTGCGTCGCCACTTCCAGCGCCGCGTGTGCACGGCCTCCTACCTGGTCAAGCGCAGCGACGTGGTTGCCCATGCGACCCTGTTCGACGAGAGGAGCGAAGCCCATGCCGCCAGTCACTGAGGTCGCTACGTCGGCGAGCGTGCCGCTGCATCGTCTGGCCCACGCGCGGGCCGGCGACAAGGGCGACCGGCTCAACCTCGCGCTGTTCGCCTATGCCGAGCGAGACTACCCGCTGCTGGTCGAACAGGTCACCGAGTCGCGCGTGCTGGCCCTGTTCGCCCACCGCGGCGCCAGCCGCGTGCGCCGCTATCTGATGCCGGGCCTGGCGGGCATGAACCTGGTGATCGACGACGTGCTGCAGGGTGGCGTCAACGGTGCGCTCAATCTCGACGGTCACGGCAAGACGCTCTCCTTTCTGCTGCTCGGCATGGAGGTCGTCCTGCCGGCCCCGCCAGAGAGCTGAGCGAACAGCCTCAGGACTCGAGGTCGGACCCCTCGTTGGCAGCGACGAACGCCAGGCGGTGAAACTCGGCTGCGGCTTCGACCTCGGCGAGACCGGCGGTGCCTGGCTCCGGAAAGGTGCCGCCGGCTAGCACTTCCAGCACCGTCTTGACGCCGCGCGACAAGGACAGGAGGTGGTAGCCGCCCTCCAGCACGAAGACCAGGCGCCCCTGGCAGTGCCGGCGAGCCAGATCCTGCAGGATTCCGGTCATGGCCGCGAAGCCTTCGTAGGTGACGTTCAGCGCCAGGTCGAAGCTGTGCGGATCGAAGCCGGCCGACACCAGGATCAGGTCCGGCTTGAACCAATCGGCAGCGGGCTCGAGGATCTCGTGAAAGGCCTTGAGGTAGGCGCGGTCGCCGGCTCCCGCCGGCATGGGCACATTGACGGTCGTGCCTTCCCCCATGCCCTCGCCGATGTCCTCCAACTGCCCCGAGCCGGGGTAGAAAGGCGAGGCGCGATGGATGTCGAAGAACATCACGTCGGGGTCGGCCCAGAAGATGTCCTGGGTGCCGTTGCCGTGGTGGGCGTCCCAGTCCACGATCATCACTCGCTGACAGTCGAAAGCGGCCTGGGCATGGGCGGCGGCGACCGCCACATTGTTGAACAGGCAGAAGCCGCGGGCGCGCACCGGTTCGGCGTGATGGCCGGGCGGGCGCACCAGGGCGAAGGCCGACTCGCAGCGACCCTGGAACACGGCCTCGACGGCGGCGATGGCAGTGCCGGCGGCCACCTCGGCCGCATCGACGCTGCCGGGGGAGACGGCCGTCGTGTCCATGTCCAGCCAGGCGTTCTTGCCGCGCAGCTCGAAGATGCGCTCGAGGTAGGAACTGGTATGCACGCGTCCCAGCTGTTCTCGTGTGGCCGGCTTGCCGCACTCGAACTGCAAGCCGGGCACCGGTTCGAGCTCCAGTAGGTGGCGAATGGTGGTGAGCCGCCCGGCGTGTTCCGGGTACTTCCACGGCACGTTCAGGGACGAGAGCAACTGGCGAACCCGCCGGTCCATGCGACCGGGTAGGAAGGGGGCTTCGGAATCGGGCTGATGGGCCAGGACGCGTTCATCGTAAAAGGCGATCACGCTGTTCGGGTCGGCCACGGAATGCTCCTGAAAGACATGAGACGGAGGCGCCTGATTCCAGCATAGCCGTTCTGGCAATCCGTGGTGGCACTACGACCGCAACGCCGCCCACGCGGGCGGCGTTGCATGACGGTGAAAGAGGTGGCCCGACGACAGGGGGCTTCAGCGCAGCGACAGGGCGCCGGCGCCGGTGTCGTCGCCCACCGCGTCGGTGTAGGCCTTGGCTTCCTCGGCTTCGGTGGCTTCGGTGAAGCGCACCGCGAGACAGCATAGCGAGGCGAGCACCACCGCGATGCCCAGGTAGAAGAGCCCCTGCTGGTAGCTGAGCGATTCCGAGCGGAACAGGAAGCCCGCGGCCACGGCACCCGCGTTGCCGCCGGCGCCGACGATGCCGGCCACCGCGCCCAGCGCCTTCTTGTTGATGAACGGTACCACCCCGAAGGTGGCGCCCTCGGCCATCTGCACGAAGAGGCTGAACACCAGCATGATGCCGATGGCCAGTGCCAGCACGTGCATCTGCGAGAAGAACATCAGGGCGATGCCCTCGCACAGCATGGCGATGAACAGCCAGCGCACGCGTCCCTTGAGACCGCCGTTCTTGGCGAAGAGATCCGAGAAGATGCCGCCCAGGGTGCGCGCGAAGAGGTTCATCAGACCGAACAGCCCGGCGATCAGGCCGGCGGTGGCCAGCGTCAGATCGAAGTTGTCGAAGAAGTAGATGGCGGCGATGTTGTTGATGGTCAGCTCCACGCCGAAGCAGGCGGCATAGACCACGAACAGCGCCCAGACGCGGATGTCCTTGGCCGCCGCCTTGAAGCTCTGGCCCATGCCATGTTCGCCGCTGGCGGCGGGGAGTTCGCCGCGCGCTCTCAGCTCGTCGAAGTTGCCGTTGGGGGCATCCTGAGTGAAACGGTAGTAGGCGATGCCGGTGAGAAACAGCACGATGCCCGGCACCACCATGGCCAGCCGCCAGCCGAGGGTTTCGCTCACGCCGAGCATCAGCACGCCGGCGAAGATCAGCGGCATCACGATCTGGGTGGTTCCCCCGCCCAGATTGCCCCAGCCGGCCGAGGTGGCGTTGGCGGTGCCCACCACGTTGGGGGCGAACATCACCGAGGTATGGTACTGAGTGATGACGAAGGAAGCGCCGATGGCGCCGATGGCCAGGCGCGCCAGCAGGAAGGTCTCGAAACTGTCGGCCAGACCGATGGCCATTACCGGCAACGAGCCGAGACACAGCAGCCACGTATAGGCCTTGCGTGGGCCGATGCGGTCGCACAGTACGCCGATCGCCAGGCGCACGATCACGGTGATGGCCACCGAAGCGATGATGGTATTGCCGATCTGAGTCTTGGTCAGGCCGAGATCGTCACGTACCACCGCCATCAGCGGGGCGATGCCGAACCAGCCGAAGAAGCAGATGTGAAAGGCGAACCACGAGAAGTGAAAGGCTCGCATCTGGGGGGTGTTGAAGCTCAACAGGCGGATCCTGTTGGCCTTGCCGAAGATTTCCATGGGCGTCGACCTCTTGGGGCAGCGAATGCATGAACGTGTCCTTCGGCGTTGAAGGTCAGGTTCGACGCACTCGTACTCCCGGGTCGGAGAGCCTGGTCCACGCCTACCCAGTCTTGACTTGTCTCAAGCGATAATCTTGCCAATATCCATTTTCTGCTTTATTGGCAGTGTGTTGCGAAAACTGTCGGGGCTGGGCGGGCGGCTGATCGGACACGAGAAGGGGCGTCATGGTGCATTGCAGCGACCACGTGCCCCGGGATGGTGCCCGGCAGGTGCTCACTGCATGGCGAACTGGCGGTCGTCGTTCGAGCAGTCGAGAAAGGCGGAGTCCCTCAGCCAGGCCGGGTCCGGATAGTAGGCGAACAGGTAGTGCTCCTCCTTGAGGCTGTCGATCAGCGGAGCGGCGATGTCTTGACGAACGGCCGGGCAGCCATAGCTGCGCCCCAGGCGCCCGGTCCTCTCGATGAACGCTTCGCTGACGTAGTCGGCACCGTGAATGACGATGGCGCGCTCGAAGGCGAGGTCGTTGATACCGGCTTCGAGCCCTTCCAGGCGCAGAGAGTAGCCGTTGCGACCGACGTAGCTGTTTCGCGTGCGGAACAGCCCCAGGCTCGATTGGTGGCTTTCGGGCACGTTGGAGAAGGCGGTGGCCATGGCATTGCCGGAGCCCTGGCCATGGGAGACCAGTTCCTTGAAAAGCAGGCGTCGCTCGTCGAGGTCGAAGACCCACAGGCGCGGTTTGGTGGAGGGCAGCGAAAAGTCGATGACCGCCAGGCGTTCGGCGTGCGGATCGGCACAGGCGAGCGCGGAGGCAGCCAGCTCGAGCACCAGGGGATCGGCCTGGGGGGCGAGTCGCGTCAGAGTGGATGCCAGCGGCGAGGGAGCGCCGTCGGGGGCGAGGCGTGCGCGCACGAAAAAATCGCCGCTGGCGGCGGGCAGCGACAGTAGCAGGGCGGCAAGGCCGATAACGGGCAGCAGGGTGAAGCGGGGCATGGGCTCTCCGGCTCGTCGAGTCTGCGTGCATCAGGCGATCGAAATGGGGCTGACTTCTCTGTAGCCCCGCGACTGTGGCTATTATGACCAGCAAGGCAGGGATGGCTAGCGCACGAATCAACGAAACAGGGGACGACCATGCGGGTCATTGTCGCAATAGGCGTGCTATTGATGCTGTCGAGCCCAGTATCGGCGGCGTTGACGGAGGGTGACGAGGTCCTGCCGCTGAGCAGGGAGCTGGAGCGCCAGTTGGAGGGGGAGAGCGACGAGCTTCAGGCTTTCTATGCTGCGCGAGACGCCCGACCCGCCTGGCAAAATGGCGAGCAGGTGGCAGCCTTCGCGGCGGCTCTGCACACTCTTGACCGTGACGGCCTCGATCCCCAGGACTACCGGCCCGATCGCCTGCTGGCGCAATATCGCCAGCTAGCGGCGGACGACGAGGCGCGGGCCCGCTTCGAGCTGGCGGCAAGCCGCTCATTGCTCACGGCTCTCGAACACCTGCAGCGCGGCAAGGTGGATCCCTACGCGATCGATCCCGCCTGGGAGGTGCCGATCAGGGCGCCGGCGCTGGATATGGCAAGCGTATCGCAAGCCGTCGACGGCCAGCGCTTCGAGCAGGCGTTCGAGCAGGCGCGGCCCGACTATGCCCCCTATGAGCGCCTGCGCGCGGGGCTGGCGCGCTACCGTAACATCCAGCGACTGGGCGGTTGGCCGACCCTGCCCGAGCGCGATGTCGCGCTGCGACCTGGCGACGTTCATGCCGACGTGGAGCGACTGCGTGAACGGTTGGCCATCATCGGTGAGCTGGAGGTGATGGCGGTCGATGCCGCTCAGGATAGGCCCGATCCGCAGCGCTTCGATGATGCCCTGGCCGCAGCGGTGAAGCGTTTTCAGCGGCGTCACCTGCTCGAGGTGGACGGCATCGTCGGTCGCGAGACTCGTGCCGCGCTCAACGTTCCGGTCGCGAGACGCATCGATCAGATCCGCCTCAACCTGGAGCGGGCACGCTGGCTTCTCCACGGACTGCCGGAGGTATTCGTGCTGGTGGACATCGCCGGCTACCGGCTGAGCTACTTCCGTCCCAGCGGTGATATCTGGCGATCGCGAATCGTGGTGGGACGCCCTTACCGGCGCACGCCGTCGCTGCGCTCCGAGATCACCCATCTGACCGTCAATCCTAGCTGGACGATTCCGCCGACCATCCTGCGCCAGGACGTACTTCCCAAGGTGCGCGAGGACCTGGGCTACCTGTGGCGGGAGCGCATTCAGGTGCTCAGCCCTTCCGGCGAGCCTCTCGATCCCTGGTCGATCGACTGGGCGAGCCCCGGCAACGTGATCCTGCGCCAGGCGCCGGGGCCCAACAATGCACTGGGACGCGTCGTGATCCGCTTTCCCAACGACCACCTGGTCTACCTGCACGACACCCCGGCGCAAGGATTGTTCGCTCGGCAGCAGCGTGCTTTCAGTTCCGGCTGCATTCGCGTCGAGCAGGCCGAGACCTTCGCTCAGAGGCTGCTCGACGACACGGGTACCGAGCGAAACCTGGCAGCGCTCATCGCCAGCGGAGATACCCGTAACGTGTCGCTGGCCCGGCACGTACCGGTGGTTCTCCACTACTGGACGGTGCATCCGTCCGAGGATGGTGCCCTGGCCTTCCGGCCGGATATCTATGATCGCGACGATGCGTTGCTCGAGGCACTGGATCGGCCACTGACTCCTTGACTCATCGATACCCCCTGGCCTGCAATCGGAACAGCCTGGCATACCGGCCGTTCTGCGCCATCAGGCTGGCATGGTCGCCGCGCTCGATGATCTCGCCGCCGTCGACCACCAGGATCTGGTCGGCGGCGCGCACCGTGGAGAAGCGATGCGAGATGAGCAAGGTCATCTTGTCGTGAGCATGCTCGCGGAACTGGGCATAGACTTCGGCTTCGGCGGCGGCGTCCATGGCGGCGGTGGGCTCGTCGAGCACCAGGATGTCGGCACCTGACCGCATGTAGGCCCGCGACAGGGCGATCTTCTGCCACTGGCCGCCGGAGAGCTCCTGGCCACCCTTGAACCAACGTCCCAGCTGGGTGTGATAGCCGCCGGGCATGTCGGCGATGAAGTCCTCGGCCAGGCCGCGACGGGCTGCCTCGCGCCAGCGCGCCTCGTCCTCGAAGGCGGCCACGTCGCCGGCGCCCAGATTCTCGCCGACCTTGAGCTGATAGCGTACGAAATCCTGAAAGATCACCCCGATGCGCCGACGCAGCGTGGCGATGTCCCAGTCGCGCAGATCGCTGCCGTCGAGCAGGATGCGTCCGTGGCTGGGCTCGTAGAGGCGGGTGAGCAGCTTGATGAGGGTGGTCTTGCCCGAGCCGTTGGCGCCCACCAGTGCCAGGCTCTGCCCCGGCGCCAGGTGCAACGTGATGTCTCTGAGGGCCGGCGTTTTCGCCCCGGGATAGGTGAAGCTCACCCGTTCGAAGCGGATACCGTCGCCGGGGCGCTCGCCCCGGGTGAGGGTGCCGGCGTCGCGGGGCGTTGGCTGCTCGAGGTATTCGTAGAGGTTGGAAAGGTAGAGGTTGTCTTCGTACATGCCGCTGATGGCGGTGAGGCTCGCCGACAGCGCCGCCTGTCCCTGCTTGAAGACCATCAGGTACATGGTCATCTCGCCCAGTGTCAGCGCGCCGGTGACGGTTTCGGCCACGACCCAGGCGTAGGCGGCGTAGAAGGCCAGGGTGCCCAGCAGACCGAGCAGAAAGCCCCAGGTTTCGCGGCGGATCGTCAGGCGCCGGTCCTCGGCGTAGAGGGTGTCGAAGATATCGCGATAGCGGCCCAGTAGCAGCGGCTCGAGGCCGAATAGCTTGACCTCCTTGATGCTGTCCTCGCGGGCCAGCACCGTTTCCAGGTACATCTGCATGCGGGTCTGTGGCGAGCGCCAGCGGAACAGGCGGAAAGCGTCGCCGGAGAACTTGGCCTCGGAAATGAACACCGGCAGGGCGCCGGTCACCAGAACGAGCAGTGCCCAGGGGGAGAACCCCACCAGCAATACGCCGAAACTGCCCAGGGAGATGGCGTTCTGGAGCAGGGCGAAAGTCTTGTTGACCAGGCCCAGCGGTCGGGTGGAGGCCTCGCGGCGGGCGCGGGTGAGCTTGTCGTAGAACTCCGAATCCTCGAATTGGGCTAGCGAGAGCGTGCCCGCCTTCTCGAGAATCATCACGTTGACCTTCTGGCCGAGCAGGGCGCGCAGCAGCGATTGCTGCGCCGAGAGTCCGCGCTGCGCCAGGGCGATGGCGGCGATGACGCCGGCCTCGGCGAGCACGTAGCGCAGCACGCCCCACCAGTCGACCTCGCCTGTGGCTTCGTGGCGCTCCATGGCCGCCACCACGGCATCGACGATCAGTTGGCCGAGCCAGGCAGCCACGGCCGGCAGCACCCCGGCAACCAGGGTGCAGAGGGCAAGCCCCAGCGTGAGCCAGCGTGACGTTTGCCAGACCAGCGTCAGGGCGCGGCGGCTGTAGCGGAAAACGCCGAAGAAGGCAGCGAGTCGGTTGTCGGGCGGTGGGGTTGGCAAGGCGCGTTGCCGACGAGGAGGGGACACTTGGAGCTCCGGTCAGGCGGCAGTCGCGGAAGCGATACGTCGATGCCCCGCTGGACGGCGGGGCATCGACAGGGCGCTCATGGGGCGATCAGCTATCGTCGTCGGCCGCCTCACGTTCGCTGGCGGTACTGGCCACCACCGGGCCGGTTTCGCCGCTCTCCAGAGTGGCCAGCAGAGGCTCGGCCTCGTTCTGGAAGGCCGCCAGCGCCTCGCCGGAGAGGCTCGTGTTCTCGGGCAGCGAGACTTTCATGGCATCCACCGCCGAGTCGTTGACATGGACCTCGTAGTGCAGGTGGGGGCCGGTGCTGCGGCCGGTGTTGCCGGAAAGGGCGATGCGCTCGCCCATGGTCACCCGCTCGCCACGGCTGACGAGCTGCCGTGACAGGTGCAGATAACGCGTGCGGTAGCCGTTGTCGTGACGGATCACCACGTAGCGACCGGCCAGAGGGTGGTTGCCGACCTTCTCGACGCGACCATTGGCCGGAGCGACGATCGGCGTGCCAATGGGCATGGCGAAGTCGGTGCCGCGGTGGGGGCTGATGCGCCCGGTCACCGGATGCTTGCGGTTGGGATTGAATGACGAACTCAGGCGATAGCTACCGTCAAAGGGGCGACGGCGGAAGGCCGGATCGAGACTCGCGCCATCCGGGGTGTAGAAGTTATTGTCGGCGCTGTTGCGCACCACCGTGAGGTTCATGCGCTCACCCAGGTACCGGACGGCCAGCACGCGGGAATCGAAGCTCTCGCCATCGATGACGTCGGATTCCACCAGGACCTGAAACTCGTCGCCGCGACGGGTGTCGCGGCGAAAGTCGAGTTTTTTCTCCAGGAGACGAGAGACTTGCGTAACCTCGCTGATGGAGAGGCCGGTGGCCTGCGCCGAACGCACGAAGCTGCCGCTGACGGTACCGGCGAACAGGCGCTGGGCTGCCTCGCCGGTGCGCTCGATGGTCGCCACGTCGAACGCCTCATCGGTACGTTCGACGATCACCCCTTCACGGCCGTTCTTCATCATGCGCAGCAGGGCCAGTTGGCCCTCTTCGTCGAGTTGGTACTCGAACTGGTTGCCGGGGCGCCAGTGAGTCAGCAGGCGCGGTTCGGGCAGGCTTTCCAGCAGCTCCATCGCCTCGCCATAGCCCAGGCCGAGGCGATTCTGGGCCAGCACGACGAAGGTGTCGCCGGACTCCACGGTGTAGGTCTCCCACTCGGGCACGTAGGGTTCGCTGGCGGCGATCTCCTCTTCGAGGATGATCGGGCCTTCGTCGAACAGCGCCAGCTCTTCGTCGGAGACGTCGTCGTAAGACGTGGCAGGCGTGTCGTCGCCTGCCGGTATCGAGTCGTCGAGCATGCCACTGGTCAGAGTGCCGAGAACCAGCGCAATGTGCAGTGCGGCGTCGTCGATCTGCGAGGGAGCGGTATCGCCTTCCTGCGTAGCTGGCGACAGGCCGGCCGTGAGTGGCTCGCCGGCCGTCTCTATATTCGGTTCGTCGTTGCCGGCGGGACTTTCCAGTTCGACGATTTCGCTGGGAACGAGCTGAGAGAGAGGAATCGTTTCGCGGGTAGCGTCGAGTGCCTGGCTGGCGACGGCAATGGCATCGGCGACGGGGAGGTGTTCGGTATTGAGGGAGGGGAGACCGGGGCGACTCTCGGGCGACAATGGCAGGAAGTGAGTGTCGGCAACCGGGTCCGGACCTTGGGTATCCCCTACCAGGGTGATGATCTTCTGAGCGCCCAGCACCGTGACCATGGTGGCAACGGGTAACAATAGCAACTTATGGGTGCGGGGCAGCGAATGGAGGATTCGCAACATGGGTATCGGCCATGACTAATAAGTGGAAAAAGCGAAAAAAGCCTCCGGAACCTTAACCCATGAAGTATGACCTGCCTAGTCTGTATATACATACATAAACCCCTTGCTCGTGCCCCGATAGGGCGGCACAAGCAAGGCGGTCTATGCGTGAACGCTGTTCCTTAACCAACTCCATTGAACGCGAACGGCGTTCGAAAGGCAACCCTATCCGCCTTGCGTGAAGGTGCCGTTACGGTAGTCTGCCAGCGCTCGTTCGATTTCGTGCATGTCGTTCATCACGAAGGGCCCATAGTGGGCGATGGGCTCACGATGGGGCGTGCCGGCGAGCAGCAACGCCTCGCCGCCGTGTCGGCTGGCCAGCGTCAGGGTATCGCCGGGCCCCAGGCGCGCCAGTTCGCCGGCTGCCACGCTTTCGTCGCCGATCTGCAGCTCGCCCTGGAAGACGTAGACCGCCAGGGTGTCGCTACGCAGCGAAAGCGACAGCCGCGCCCCCTCCGCGAGGCGCACATGGGCGATGGCAGCGCTGCCTGCAAGCGCGTCCAGAGGCCCCTCGACGGCTTCGCCGTCGTCGCGGCTCCAGCGCCCGCCCAGGGCGATCAGTTCGCTCCCCTCGGCAGTGAGGTGGGGCATGTCGGCGGCACGTACGTCGCGATAGGTGGCCGGCGACATCTTGTCGCGGGCCGCCAGGTTGAGCCACAGCTGAAAGCCGTGCAGCCCGTGGCTGTCGGTCAGCGGCATTTCGGAGTGCACGATGCCGCGTCCGGTATGCATCCACTGGGCATCGCCGGCGCGAATGGTGCTGGTGTGGCCGAGATGATCTTCGTGAGTCAACCCGCCGTGAATCACGTAGGTCAGGGTTTGGATGCCACGGTGAGGATGCGGCGGGAAGCCGCCCAGATAATCGTCGGCGCGGTCGGATCCCAGCTCGTCGAGCATCAGGAAGGGATCCAGTCCGCCGCCGAAGTCGTGGATGCGCTGGATCTTCACGCCGTCGCCGTCCTGGCTGGGGTGGCTGCGTAGGCGCCGATCGATCTGCCGGGTGCGTCCGGCGGTCAGGGTGTCATTCATGCGTTCATTCCCCGTCGTTGGGTTTACCTGGCATTCTAGGACGGCATTTTCGAAAATTAAGCGCATAGTTTCGCAGATACGATTCGAGGGATTCGAACATGTCGCGAGTGACCCTGGCCCAGTGGCAGATGTTGGCAGCGGTGGTGGAGCATGGCGGTTTCGCGCGCGCCGCGGAAGCCGTACACAAGAGCCCCTCGACGCTCAACCATGCCGTTCACAAGCTCGAGGAGCAGTTGGGCGTTCGAGTGCTGGAACCGGTGGGGCGTCAAGTGCGGCTCACCGAGGCCGGCGAGATGCTGCTGCGCCGGGCCCGTCAGCTGATCGAGAGCGCCGAGGCGCTGGAAGACGTCGCCGGTCGGCTCTCCGAGGGGCTGGAAGCCGAGGTGGTGCTGGCGGTGGACCAGATCTTTCCCGCCGATGCCCTGGCTCAGGCGCTGAGCCGCTTTTCGGCGGACTATCCCTACGTGCGCGTTCAGTTGCATGAGACCGTACTCAACGGCGGTGTCGAGATGCTCTACGACGGACGCGCCGATCTGGTGGTCTCGGGGATTGCCGCCCAGGGGTTCCTCGGCGAACCGCTGGTCACCGTGCGCTTTCATGCCGTAGCTCATCCCGACCACCCCCTGCACGGTCTGAGTCGCCCACTCGACCTGCGCGATCTTGCGCGGCATCGCCAGCTGGTGGTGCGCGACTCGGGGCAGCGTCAGTCGATGGATTCCGGCTGGCTCAAGGCCGAGCAGCGCTGGACGGTGAGCCACCTCGAGACTTCGTTGGACATGCTCGAGCGGGGCCTCGGTTTCGCCTGGATACCCGAGACGCGGTTGCGCGAAGCGCTGGCGGCAGGGCGGCTCAAGCCTTTGCCGTTGATGGCCGGCGGCGTGCGCGAGTACCCGGTGCAGTTGATCCATCGCGACCGGGATCGTGCCGGGCCGGCGACCCACGCGATGGCCGATGCGTTGAAACTCGCCGTCGTGGAAACCTGCAACGAGAGGCAACCGTTCGAGTCCGTCGAATGAACGAACGCAAAACTCGCGCTTGAGCGGCGGGCCCTTCGCCTTACCCTGTAGGCACATTCCCAATGAACGACGAGGTGACCATGGGCCTGCTGATCGACGGCGTCTGGCACGACCAGTGGTACGACACCGACAAGCACGGCGGTGAGTTCGTGCGCGAATCCGCGCAACTGCGCGACTGGATCACTCCTGACGGAAACGACGGCCCCGACGGCCAGCCCGGGCTGACCGCCGAGACCGGCCGCTACCACCTTTATGTCTCACTGGCTTGCCCCTGGGCTCACCGCACGCTGATCATGCGCCGGCTCAAGGGGCTCGACGCGCTGATCGGGGTTTCCCATGTCAGCCCGCTGATGCTCGATCAGGGCTGGACCTACCACGAAGCGGAAGGCTCCAGCGGCGACCCGGTGAACGGCGTGGCCTACCACCGCGAGCTCTACACTCTCACCGACCCACACTACACCGGTCGGGTCACCGTGCCGGTGCTGTGGGACAAGCACGAGGGGCGCATCGTCAACAACGAGTCGGCGGATATCGTGCGCATCTTCAACGGCGCCTTCGACGAGCTGACCGGCAATCGTCTCGACTTATATCCGTCGGACTTGCGCGAGACCATCGATGCGGTCAATGCCGACGTCTACGACAACGTCAACAACGGAGTCTACAAGTCAGGCTTCGCCACGCGGCAAGCGGTCTACGAGAAGCACGTGACGGCACTGTTCGAGGCGCTCGACCGCCTGGAAGCGCGCCTGGCGGAAAGCCGCTACCTGGCCGGCGAGTGGCTCACCGAAGCGGACATCCGTCTGTTCACCACTCTGGTGCGCTTCGATGCCGTCTATCATGGCCACTTCAAGTGCAACATCCGCCGCCTCGAGGACTACCCCAACCTCTCCAACTACCTGCGCGAGCTCTACCAATGGCCGGGCGTGAAAGAGACGGTGAACTTCGACCACATCAAGCGTCACTACTATTACAGCCACGACACCATCAACCCCACGCGCATCGTCCCAGTGGGACCGCGCCTCGAGCTCGAGCGTCCGCATGACCGCGAGCGGCTGCCGGGGAAGGGGATTCGCGAGAAAGCGTGAAGCCACGAGCCACGATCCACGGGTTTCGAGCCACGGGTTTCGAGTTGCGGGTTTCGAGGGGCGAGTTGGACGATTGCCCGCAGCCCGCAGCCCGCAGCCCGCAGCCCGCAGCCCGCAGCCCGCAGCCCGCAGCCCGCAGCCCGCAGCCCGCAGCCCGCAGCCCGAGCCCGCTTCAGGCGCGTTTCGCCAGCCAGCGATCCAGCGCATTGGCGAACTCGCGCCGGTCGCCGTCCGAATAGCCCTTGGGCCCGCCGGTGTGCTCGCCGCTGGCGCGTAGAGTCTCCATGAAGTCCCGCATTTGCACTCTGGCCTTGATGTTGCTCTGGTCGAGCATTTCGCCGCGGGTGGTCATCACCTTCGCTTCACGCTCGATGGCCGCCATGGCCAGCGGCAGGTCCGAGGTGATCAGCAAGTCGCCGCTCTGAATGCGCTCGACGATCTCGTCGTCGGCGGCGTCGAAGCCGCTGGCCACCGCCAGCGACTTGACCCAGCGCGATGGCGGCAAGGGGATCTGGTGATTGGCCACGAAGCAGGCCGGGGTCGCGGTACGTTCCGCGGCGCGCACGATGATGTCGCGAGCCGCCCTTGGGCAGGCGTCGGCATCGACCCAGAGTGTCGGCATGAGCGCTCCTGAAGAAAAGGATGGGCAGCGAAGGGCTGGTCACGAGGGGTGGGCAATGGTAGCATGCGCGCTCCTCGCATGTGCTGACCCTACCATCATGACGACGCCACTGCTGTCACCAGCAGGATCGGCGCCGAAACGCCAGGCAACAGTGACGCATGAACTGAGCCGCAGCGTTCGAATTGTGAAGATGGCGCGCCACCGAGATCCGCCAACCGGGCGAGATCGGCGCAGACGGTCGCCACAGCGGTCCTTGCCGATGGCGTGGACCCGATGCCAGGTGCGACCGGCGTCCCCGACTCCGATGTCCCGCGCTGCCCGTAGCGGTTGCAGCGCGCCTGAACGTATTGCACGCGTCAGGGACGCCACCGAACTTTCGCCGGTAACCCCGGCCTACCAAGGTGTGATTGATGACCTCGACTTCCGTCGCCTCGCCGAGCTTCGGCGACCTCGCTCTGCTGCCTGCCGTTCTCGCCGCCGTTGAGACCCAGGGCTACCAGACCCCTTCCCCCATCCAGGCCGAAACCATTCCGGCACTGCTGGAAGGGCGCGACATGCTGGGCCAGGCCCAGACCGGTACCGGCAAGACGGCAGCCTTCGCTCTGCCGCTGCTCTCGCGTCTCGAGCTGACCCGTCGCGAGCCGCAGGTGCTGGTGCTGGCGCCGACCCGTGAGCTGGCCCAGCAGGTGGCCGTCTCCTTCAGCAAGTACGGCCAGAACCTCAAGGGTCTGGAAGTGGCTACCCTGTGCGGCGGCATGGAGTATCGCGACCAGCTGCAGGCCCTCAAGCGCGGCGCCCAGGTGGTGGTAGGTACCCCCGGGCGAGTCATCGATCACCTGGATCGCGGCAGCCTCAAGCTCGAGGGTCTGAGCTCCCTGGTGCTGGACGAAGCCGACGAGATGCTGCGCATGGGCTTCATCGACGACGTCAAGCGCGTGGTCGCCGACACTCCCAAGGACGCCCAGCGGGTATTCTTCTCCGCCACTTTGCCGGCCGAGATCGAGCGCATCGTCAATCGCTACCTGGTGGATCCGGTGAAGGTGGCCATCGAGTCGCGCACCACCACGGGCGAGAACATCGAGCAGCGCCTGGTGCGTGTCGATGGCGGTGCCAAGCTGGAGGCCCTGGCACGCATTCTCGAGGTGGAACCGGTGGACGGTGCCATCGTCTTCGTGCGTACCCGCGCGGCCTGCACCACCCTGATGGAGCAGCTCTCCGCCCGCGGCATCAACGTGGCCAGCCTCTCCGGCGACTTGGATCAGAGCCTGCGCGAGCGCACCATCCAGCGCCTCAAGCGTGGCAAGGTCGATGTGCTGATCGCCACCGACGTGGCCGCTCGCGGCCTCGACGTGCCGCGCCTGACCCACATCATCAACTACGACCTGCCCCAGGACTCCGAGGCCTATACCCACCGCATCGGTCGCACCGGTCGCGCCGGGCGTACCGGTATCTCGATCACCTTCGTGGGCTTCCGTGAAGGTCGCAAGGTGGGCTGGATCGAGCAGGCCACCGGTCAGAAGATGACCGAGATGGAAGTGCCCGATGAAGCTGCCGTCCGCGCCCATCGCGACGAGGCGTTCCATCAGAAGGTGATCGCCGCCCTGACCGCCGGTGCCGAAGAGCAGCGCGCCTTGGTCGAGCGCCTGGTGGAAGAAGGCCACGATCCCATCGAACTGGCCTGTGCCTTCGCCCGTCTGGCGCGTGCCGACGAGGCACCCATCGGTCGTCTGCAGGCGCCGCGCAAGGAGCGCAGCGAGCGTGCCCCGCGCGACGGCAAGCCGCCGCGTCGCGACCGCGGCCCCAGCGAAGGCATGACGCGTTACCGCGTTGCCGTGGGCCACAAGGACGGCGTCAAGCCGGGCCAACTGGTCGGGGCGCTGGCCAACGAGGGCGGTATCGAGGGCAATCGCATCGGCCGCATCGACATCCGCAATGCCTTCTCCGTGGTCGAGCTGCCCAGCTCGCTGCCGGCCAGCATTCTGGCCAAGATGGCTCGCGCCCGGGTGGCCGGCCGCCCGCTGGAGATCCGCGAGGACAACGGTTCGCCCGAGCGCGCTCCGCGTCGACGCATCGATGGCGAGGCGCCGATCCGCCGCCGCGACCGCGCCTGATCGCTGCCGGGGGCTCTCCCGGCCGCTTTCGCACAGCGCCCCCGCACCGCCTACGGTGCGGGGGCGCTGTCGCTTTGGGGGGTACCGCCCAGAATGGAGTGCCGCCTGGTGGCGATGTCAGGCGTGGCCGAGTCGCTCGCCCAGCGCCACCATGAAGCGTTCGCCGGCCTCGAGCTGTTCGCGCTCGATGTACTCGTCCGGCTGGTGGGCCTGACCGATGCTACCTGGGCCGCAGATCACCGTGGGCAGCCCCTCGCGCTGGAACTGCCCGGCCTCGGTGGCGTAAGCCACGGCGCCGGCCGGGCGCTCGCCCAGCAGCTCGTGGCACAGGCTGAGCACCTCGGCGTTGTTGTCGTCGGCCAGCGCCGGCACCGTGACGTTGAGCGCCTCGGTGGCGATGCCGGCTTCCGGTGCCCGGCGGCGCATTTCGGCTTGCAGTTCGGCGGCATAGGCATCGACCCGACCGAGCAGATCCTCGAAACGATCCTGGGGCAGGTGGCGAATCTCCCATTCGAAGGTGCACTCCCTAGCCATGATGTTGATCGCCGTGCCACCAGCGATCTTGCCCACGTGCAGGCTTGAGTGGACCACGTTGAAAGCCTCGTCGACTCGCCCCTCGGCCTTGAGCTCGGCCATCACGTCCTCGATCTTGGTCACCAGCCGTGCGGCGACGTGAATCGCCGAGACGCCCTGATCGACCTGGCTGGAATGGCTGGCCCGCCCGGTCACCGTGGTGCGTAGGTTGGTGGCGCCCTTGTGGGCGACCACCGGCTGCATCAGCGTCGGCTCGCCGACGATCACCGCGGCGGGGCGTGGGTGGTCGGCCAGCAGCCGTTCGATCATGCGTGGGGCACCGATGCAACCCACCTCCTCGTCGTAGGAGAACGCCAGCCAGATGGGCTTCTCCAGTCGGCGACCCGTCCAGCTAGGCACCTGAGCCAGTGCGCAGGCGAGGAAACCCTTCATGTCGCAGGTGCCGCGGCCGTAGAGGCGGCCATCGCCCTTGTCGACCAGGGTGAAGGGGTCGCTGGACCAGGGCTGGCCGTCCACCGGCACCACGTCGGTATGGCCGGAAAGCACCACGCCGCCTGCTGTTGCTGGGCCGATGCGGGCCAGCAGGTTGGCCTTGCTCACATCGTCGCTTTCGATGCGCCAGTGCTCGACGTCGTGTTCGTCGAGAAAGGCTTCCACCCACTCGATTAGGGCAAGGTTGGAATCACGCGACACGGTGGCAAAGCCCACCAGGCGTTCCAGGATCTCGGTGGCAGTCATTGGCGCTCCTCGTGCAGCATGCGCGACGATGTCAGGGTCGATGATGCCGAGCCTACCACGATGCCGGGGCGAGGGGAGACGGGTGTGGATCCGCGGTGGGGAAGGGAACGTGAATCGACCGAAGCCACTCCAATGGAGTTGGACGTTCGCGATGTTCACCCACCGCCCGCAACCCTCCGAGGAGGATGCCATGAGTTACGTCGACGGCTTCGTCATACCGGTACCCCTCGGCCGCCTGGACGATTACCTGCGCCTGGCCCGTCGAGCCGGTGAGATCTGGAAGGAGTACGGCGCCTTGGAGTACGTCGAGTGCGTTGGCGACGACCTGCGCCCCGGAGAGCGCGCTTCGTTTTCGCAAAACGTCGAGCTCGAGCCTGGCGAAACGGTGATCTTCGCCTGGGTACGCTACGCTTCCCGCGAGGATCGCAACCGCATTCTGGAGCAGGTCATGAACGACCCGCGCCTTGCCGACATGGTGGACCACGCCAAGCTGCCCTTCGACGTCGAGAGGCTGTTCTGGGGCGGGTTCATGGAGCGGATTCGGCTTTGAGCTCGCCCATGTCCGCTCACCGTGAGGGCTGTAACCGGAACCTGATACGCCGTGCCGCTACGTCCCGCTGTCTGCCTCGTCCGTGCAGCCAGGCTCGCGGCTTCATCGGGCCTCGGCGCCGAGGACATGCAGCTTGCGAAACCATTTGTCGCGCGTGGCATCGCTCATCGTTTCGACGCTGCCGATCAGCGTTTCGCGAACCGGTGACATACCGACGAAACCGAGGATGTTGCGCTCCAGCGATTTGACGCTATGGGCCCGGTAGAGGTGGCGGTAGATCGGTGCCGGCATGCCCATGGTCACCACCACCCGCGCCGAACGCCCGGTCAGGCCTTTCCTGCCCAGCGGATTGCCCTCTACGTACTCGAAGGCGAAGCCGGGGCGCAACGCCTGTTCCAGGAAGGCCTTGACCATGGCTGGCATGTCGCCAAGCCACAGCGGAAAGAACAGCACCAGGTGTCGGCACCAGCCGATGTCCTGCTGTGCAGCCGCCAGCGATGTGGGTAGTGGAGATTCTTTCCACTCCTGCGGGCTGCGCAGCAGCGGAAACTCGAGTGTTGCCAGGTCGATCTGGCGCACGTCATGGCCGCTTTCTTCGGCGCCGTTGCGGTAACGGTTGGCCAGTGCATGGCACAGGTGGGTGGTACCGTTGTCGGGGTGTCCTTGCAGGATCAGGATTCGTTGGCTCATGGCGGCGGGTTCTCGAGGCAAGCTGAGGGAGGGCCTGATAGTCAGCCTAGCCGTACGGTGAGAACTCGGACTTGATCGATATCAGCTGGCCGTCTCGTTCCTGCCATCGCCATGTCGTTCGTGTGTCCCTGAGCTCGGCGGTGCAGCCGCGGGGCGCGGCATTCGGGAGGCCACCTGGTCGGGCTGAACTACGCTACGAACAGCGGTATCGCGACGCCCAGGCGTGAGATGCTGGAACTCTTCCTGGTGCGCCACACCCAATAAGCGTGTCCGTGGCGACAGGGCAGGCATTGCGTCGACGCCTGACGGACGAGCGCCCATTGTTCATGACTCCAGGGAGACCACTATGTTGGAGTTCATTACCCACCCGGCGGAACACGTGGTGGCCATGAAGGTCGGCGGGGTCGTCACGGCCCGGGAGCTGCAGCAGGCCATCGACGCCATCGAAGCTGCCAAGCGCAGCCACCCTCGCGTCAGCCTGCTGGTCGAGCTCGACGACCTGCGCTGGATGACCCTCACCGCTCTGCTGAAGGATCTCGGCTACGGCCTGACTCAGCTCGGCGACCTCGATCGCTACCATCGCGCCGCCGTGATCACCGACAAGGAGTGGATCAAGCATGTCGCCCACCTGGAGGATCGGCTCTTCAGGGCGTTGGAGGTGCGTACCTTCCCCCACCGCGAGTATGCCGCCGCCAAGCAATGGGTCGGCGAGTTGCCCAAGGGGGACCATGCGAACCCGGAAGAAGATGGCTACCACGGCGCTTGATGTCGCCGAGTCTGCTTCAGCCCAGGCTTCGCGGGTCAGCGTGGCCCGGCCACCATCCGCCCTCCCGAATCGCCGGACACCCGGTGACGTCGGGGTTGTAGAGGTAGAGCCAGGCGGCGCCGTAGGACGTGCGGTGGATGGTGCGGTCGTAGAGCCCGGTCGAAGGCCGGCGCACTCGGTAGTCTTCGAGGCGGTCGAGGCCGGCGAGCAGGCGGGCATCGACCCGGTACACCTCCACCTCGATCCCGTTCGAGGGTTCGAGCTTGGCGCCGGGGCAGGGCCCTAGGTCGTAGAGGGTGGCGCCGGTCAGGGTATCGCTGCCGATATAGTCGGCGCCTTCCAGCCAGTGATGGTTGCGCAGCCCGCGCTTGAGGGTGCCGTAGACGGCCACCAGTGGGGTACGGGTAACGGCGAGGGCTGGGGTGTGCATCGTCAAGGGCCTCCTGAATGCGTCGTCGTCGGGTTCGGTCCCGGTCGCCCATGTTGGACTCGCGATAGGGTCCGACGTGCCTCCGGAACGGTCATGTGCTGACCAGCCTGGCTCGGCTGGTGCCGTTGCCCTCTGGCTGCACCTGGATCTGGACCGGAATGCGTTCGTGCATCTCCTGCACGTGGGAGATGACCCCCACGCGGCGGCCCAATGCCTGCAGGCCGTCCAAGGCTTCCATGGCCAGCGCCAGCGACTGCGGGTCGAGGCTGCCGAAACCCTCGTCGATGAACAGCGACTCGATCGTCAGCTCGCCGGAGGCCATGGAGGCCAACCCCAACGCCAGGGCCAGCGAGACCAGAAAGGTCTCGCCGCCGGAAAGGGAGTGCACCGAGCGGCGTTCGTCGGCCATGTCTCGATCCTCGACCAGCAGGCCGAGTTCGCTGCCGCCGCGAATCAACCGGTAGCGGCGGCTCAGCCCGGCCAGGTGGAGGTTGGCGTGCTCCAGCAACTGCTCGAGATTGTAGGCCTGGGCGATGCGCCGGAAGGTCTTGCCGTCGGCGGAGCCGATCAACTCGTCGATCCGGCCCCAGCGGCGATGCTCGTGCCGAGCGGCTTTCAACTCGGCCTGGGCTGCTTGCTGACGTTGCCGGCGTCGGTCGTCGTCGCGCAGGGCGTGAATGGCTTCGTCGCGGACCTGCTGGGCTTCCTCGAGCCGTGGTGCCAGGGCCTTCCGGGCTTCGTCCAGTGCTGTCCGGCGGCGCTGGATCTCGGCCTCCACTTCTTCTTGCAGCAGGGTTTCGTCGCCCGTGTCGGCGTCGGCCAGCCGCTGGTCGCGACGGTGTGCAATCAACGCCGTTCGACGCTCGGCTAGGCTGGCGTGGGTGCGTTGGCGCGCCGCCTCGGCCGCGTCCAGTTGCTGCTCCTGGCGCCCGGCCTCGTCCTCCGGCTGGGCGAGCAGCCGCGCCAGGGTGGCGTCGTCTAGCTCGGCGTGGGCCTGGCGCCATTCGGTCAGTTCGCGCTCCAACGCTCGCTGCTCATCGCGAAGCCGAGCGAGTCGTTCAGCCTCGTGTTGCGCCTGCTGGGCGAGGCGTTGGTGCGCTTGCTGGGCGGCAGTGCAATGCATCTGGGCCTCGTCGCGCGCCTGGCGTGCCTGCTCCTGATGCCGGTCCAACCGTTGCTGCCAGGCGTCCGGCGAGGGGTGATCGCCGAGCAGGGCCTCGAGTTCGGTACGGGTCGCGTCGTGGTGCTGGCGCAGGGGAGGGAGCCGGTCGGCCAGTTTCGCCCGTTCGTCGTCGAGAGCCGTTTGCTGTGCCTGGAGCCGGGTGAGCGCGAGCTCGATCTGGCGCAGTTCGTCCTCCAGCGGGGCCAATTCGGCTTCGGCCTGGCTCAACTGCTGCAGCGTCTCTGCGTTGCGCCGTTGTGCCGCCTCGCAGGCTTGCTGCCGATTGGCGAGCCAGACGTCGCGCTCGGCGGCGTCGATGGCGGCCAGTTCGTCATGCTGCGGATGGTCGGCCAGTGTCTGCCGGGCATCGGCCAGGCGCCGTTCCACTTCCTTCAGGTCGTTGCGCCGCTGCGCCAGTGCGGTCTCCAGGGCACGGTACTCGCCCAACAGTTCGTCGCGCTCCTGCTGGGCCTGGTCGCGCTGCTGCTGCGCTTGGGTCAGTTGCTCGTCTTCCGCCTTCTGCTGAGCGGCGAGTTGGGCCGCTTCGGGGGTGGCCGGGGGCTGGTGGCGCCAGGGGTGATCGAGGCCGCCGCACACCGGGCAGGGGTCGCCCTCGCGGAGGCCTTCGCGCAACGTCGCCACGCTTTCGCTGCGCACGGCGCGGCTACGTTCGATCAGGGCGGAGACGCTGTCTAAGTGGGCCTGGGCCGAGTCGAGACGTTGGCGAGCCGCCTGGCCCCGTTCCCGAAGCCGTGCCTGGCGCCGCTCGTCTTCCTCGATCCGCCGGTTAAGCTGGCGGTGTGTCTCCTCGGCGCGGCGCGTCTCCTGCCAACGGCTGGCCAGCTGGCCGAGGGCCAGGCCACATGCGGCGGCCCGTTCCCGGTCGTGTTGGATCGCCTGGCGGGCGCGCTCCAGTGTCTCGTGATTGCCCATCAACTGGCGCTGGGCGGTTTGCCATCGGTCGCGCCGTCGAATGAGCTGCTGCTGTTCGTCTTCGGTACGCCGGCGCCGTTCGGCGAGTTGCGCGGCCTGGCGTTCGTGTTCCTGGCGGGTCTTTTCGGATTCGGCCAACTGATGCTCGAGGGTGGCGAGTGCCTGGGCATGCTCGCGGGCCTGGCGCAAGGCGGGTTCGGCTCGTTGACGCGCCTGGATGGCTTCATTCAGCGCCCGTTCGGCCCGGTCTTGCCGTTCGGTGGCGGTCTGCTGCTGGGACTTGGCTTCCTCCAGCGCTTGGCAAGTGGCGGCGTGGCTCTCCTCCAGCGTGGCGATCTCGCCGGGCAGTTCGGCCTGGCGCATGAGGCGATGGCGCTGAGGGGCGAGCAGGCGGCGCCATTGCCGGTCGGTGCGAGCGCCTGCCAGCGCCTGCCATTCGCTTTCGGCCGCCAGCTTTCGTTGGTACCCCTCGTCGTACGCCAGGCGCAGTTGGTCGTCCGTGGCGTGCCATTGCTGCTGCGCCTCCAGACGTTTGGCCTCCTGCCGTACGTCGGTGAGCCGGACCTCGGCTTCCTCGGCGTTGCGCTCCAGTTCGCTGCGCGTTTCAGGCTCGGCGGGCAGGTCGTCGGCGAGTTTGGCCTCGAGGGCGTGCACCGTTCGTTTGGCCTCGCGGGCGCGGCGATAGGCGGCCATGGAGATCGCTGAATACTCTGCGGTGCCGGTCAGGCGTTCGAGCAGGTCGCTGCGCTCGTTGTCGTCGGCCTGAAGGAAGGCGGCGAATTCGCTCTGGGCGAGCAGCACGGCGCGGGTGAACTGATCGAAGGTCAGCCCCAGGCGCTCCGGCAGCAGGCGGTCGAATTCGCGCTTCTGGGTGGTGAGCAGGCGCTCGTCTTCCAGGTCGGTGAGCGATTGCTCAGCGGCCTGGAGCCGGCCGTCGGCCTTGTGGCGGGCGCGCCGCACCGCCCAGCGGGCTCGGTAGCGGCGTCCGTCGCGGCACAGGAAGTCCACCTCGGCATGGCCGCCTGCGGTGCCTCGGCGGAGCAGGGTGCGCGGGTCGGCGGTGTTCACCGTCTCGCCCGCTACGTCGGGCAGCGGCGCCTCGCGACCCGGCGCCTGACGCAGCCGCGGCGTGCTGCCGAAGAGCGCCAGGCAGAGGGCATCGAGCAGGGTGCTCTTGCCGGCGCCGGTGGGGCCGGTAATGGCGAACAGCCCCGCCTCGGCCAGCGGCGGCGCGGTGAAGTCCAGCTCCAATGGGCCGGGCAGGGAGGCGAGGTTGGCCAGGCGCAGGGCGAGGATCTTCATCGGCGTTCATCCCCTTGATCGTCCAGCACCTCCTGTTGCAGGCGGTCGAAGTCGGCCAGTACCCGTTCATCCGGCGGTTCGCCCCAGCGAGCCTGCCAGGTACGCTCGAAGAGCTTGCGAGGGCCGAGAGCCTCGAGATCGACCCGAGCCGGCGCAGCTCCGTCCTCGCTTCGCGGCAGGCGACGTTCCAGCCGGAGCAGGCGCACGGCCTTGCCTTTCAGCGCGGCTTCGACCCTGGCCCGAAGGTCGGGAACCGGGGCTTCGAGCGCGACGCGCACCTCCAACCAGGGCCAGTGCTGCCTATCCAGCGCTGGGTCGTGCTCCAGGGCTTCGAGCTCGGCGAGCACCGTTTCGAGCGGTGCGGGGCCGATGCGGTGCATGGCCACCGGGCGGGGCACGGGCAGCGTTTCGATGTCGGCCAGTCGTGCGCCTTCCAGCCGGACCTCGACCACTTGGTGGGGGTAGTGCGTCTCGCTGAAGTCCAGCGGCAGGGGGCTGCCGCTGTAGCGGATGCGCGACTCGCCGACCTGCTGGGCGCGATGCAGGTGCCCCATCGCCACGTAGGCGATGTCGGCGGGAAAGAGCGCGGCGGAGATCGATTCCTCGCCGCCGATGACGATGGGCCGCTCACTGGCCTCGGAGACGGCGGCGCCGCGCAGGTGGGCATGGCTCATGGCCACCAGCGCCTGGTTCGGCTGGCGGCGCTGGCGTGCGGCGGCGATCAGTTGCTCGTGCACGCGGGTGATGCCGGCCAGGTAGTCGTTCGGCGCTTCGCCGGCGTCGCCTTCGGCCTGGCCGCCGCGGCCGGTGACTTCGGCGGGGCGCAGGAAGGGCAACGCCAGGCACCAGGCGCGGGTCTCGCCGGTGACATCGGTGAGCGGTACCAGCAGGCGTTGGGCGTCCAGGCTGCCGTCGTCGAGCCAGCTCACCCGGCCCAGGGCGTGGGTACGCAGGCGGCGCATCAGCGGGGCGGGCAGTTCGATGCGGTTGCCGCTGTCGTGGTTGCCGGCGATCAGCACGATGTCGAGTGAGGGCAGGCGTTCGTGGGCAGTGACGATGAAGTCGTACAGCAGCTCCTGGGCGGCCAGCGAGGGGTTGACCACGTCGAAGAGGTCGCCGGCCACCAGCAGGGCATCGGCGCGGCGCGCTTCCAGGGTATCGAGCAGCCAGGCGAGGAAGGCGCGATGCTCGGCATGGCGCTCCTGGCCGTGGAAGCTCTGACCGAGGTGCCAGTCGGCGGTGTGGATCAGTGTGAGCATGGCCCCTCCGGTGTTCCATCACTCGGCAAAAGCCGTAGTCTAACCCGAGGGACGCCGACGATTCAGGGAGCCTTCATGACGACCAGCCCCTTGCACGACTGGAACCTGGCCCCGGCCGAGGCCATCGCCCTGCAGCGACGACTGGCCGGTCGCGTGGAACGGGCCGATCGCCTCGCCGAGGTGCGCCATATCGCCGGAGTGGACATCGGCTTCGAGGAGTCGGGCGCGATCACCCGCGCGGCGGTGGTGGTGCTGGCCTGGCCCCGCGGCAGTGAGCGGGAGTGGACGGTCGTCGAGCGGGTAGTGCATCGCGAACCGACGCGCATGCCCTATGTTCCGGGGCTGCTGTCGTTTCGCGAGTTACCGGCGGCACTGGGCGCCTTCGACGAGTTGGAAACGCAGCCGCAGCTCGTCATGGTCGATGGCCAGGGCATCGCCCATCCGCGGCGCCTCGGCGTAGCCAGCCACCTGGGGCTGTGGCTCGACTTGCCGACCATCGGCGTGGCCAAGTCGCGGCTGTGCGGCCGGCATGCCGAACCCGGCCCGGAGCGCGGCGACTGGACGCCGCTCACCGACGGCCATGAGGTGATCGGTGCGGTGCTGCGCTCGCGCAGCGGGGTTAAGCCGGTCTTCGTCTCTCCCGGTCACCGGATCTCGTTGCCCACGGCACTCGACTGGGTGATCCACTGCCTGGGCCGCACCAAGCTGCCGGAGCCGACACGGCTGGCCGACCGGCTGGCATCCCGTCGGGGGCAATGACCTTTATATAATATCCAGCGGCACCTTGTGTCTCGGTGCCGGAAAGGCGGCGTCGAGGCGCGCGTAGGCGTCATCGTCGAGTTTCACGTGCAGGGCGGCGGCGTTCTGCTCCACGTGCTCGGGGCGAGCCGCCTTGGGGATGGCAATGACGTCGCGATCGCCGTCGACGGGGCGGATCGTCCAGGCGAGCAGTACCTGGGCAGGCGTCACTCCGAGGCGTGCGGCGATCCCCATCACGGTGGAGTGACCGAGCAAGTCGTCGCGCAGGCCGCCGGCCTGAGCCAGGGGGCAGTAGGCCATGGCGGGAATGCCGCGCTGGCGCTGCCAGGGTAGCAGCGAGTGCTCGATGCCCCGCGAGCCGAGGTGGTAGAGCACCTGGTTGACCGCGCAGGCCTCGCCGCCGGGCAGGGCATGCAGCGCCGCCAGTTCGTCGACGTCGAAGTTGGAAACGCCGAAGCGACGAATCTTGCCGGCTTCGCGCAGGCGCTCGAAGGCCTCGAGGGTTTCCTCCAGTGGCACGCTGCCCGGCCAGTGCAGCAGGTAGAGGTCGAGACGGTCGGTCTGCAGGCGCGCGAGGCTGCGCTCGCAGGCGGCGATGGCCGAGTCGCGCCCGGCATTCCAGGGATAGACCTTGGAAACCAGGAAGGCCTCGTCGCGTCGGCCGGCCAGGGCGTCTCCCACCACCGCTTCGGCACGGCCGTCGGCGTACATCTCAGCGGTATCGATCAGCGTGAGCCCGAGGTCGAGCCCTTGCTGCAGGGCACGTACTTCGTCACGGCGAGGCGTGAGCCCTTCGCCCATGTGCCAGGTGCCCTGGCCGATGGCGGGAAGCTCGACGGCGGGTTCGTAGGCAGTGGCGGCAAGCGTGACACGAGCGGTGGCAGGCGACATGAGTGGCGGACCTTCGGCAGTGGCGATGGGGTCCATCCATTGTGGTGGGGCAGGAGCGTGTCGGCAATGCACCCTTGTCACCGGAGCCTGTCATCCCCATGGTCTATGGTGTAGTGGCAACGCCTCATCCCCGACAACACAAGGAGTCGACATGAGCATCAACAAGACAGGCAGTGCGATCTGGCAAGGCGGCCTCAAGGATGGCAAGGGCCAGGTATCCACTCAGAGCGGCGTGCTCAAGGACATCCCCTACAATTTCGCTCAGCGCTTCGAGGGGACGGCCGGTTCCAACCCCGAGGAGCTGATCGGTGCGGCCCATGCCAGCTGTTACTCCATGGCGCTGTCGATGGTGCTGGGCGAGGCGGGGCTGACGCCGGAGCGCATCGGTACCCAGGCGACGGTCTCGCTGGAGCAGGACGCCGGGGGCTTCAGCATCACTAAAGTGCATCTGGAAACCCGGGCCAGCATTCCCGGCGCCGATGAGGCGGCGTTCCAGGATGCTGCCAACAAGGCGAAGGAGGGCTGCCCGGTTTCCAAGCTGTTCAATGCCGAGATCACCCTGGATGCCAAGCTCGAGGCGTGACGTGCGAAAGTCGCGCATTCGTTTCCACGACGGCCCCGCTCAGGGGCCGTTTCACGTCGAACCGGCACGCCGGGCGGCGTCCACCAGGGCGCGAATCAGGCGCTGCTGGGGACGGTTGAAGATCAGCCATTCCGGATGCCATTGCACGCCGATCAGGAAGTCGTGATCGCGTGACTCGATGCCTTGCACCAGCCCGTGGCGGTCGCGGGCGACGATGTCGATGCCGCGACCGGTGCGCTGTACTGCCTGGTGATGCAGGCTGTTGATGCGACACCAGGTGACTTCGAGGATGCGGTGGAGGTGGCTGTCGGCCACGATGTCGACGGTCTTGCGCGGCAGCACGGTGCGTCGACGCTTGAGGCCCTCGTGGGTGGTGTAGATGTCCGGATCGAGGGTGCCGCCGAGGTGGACGTTGAGCAGTTGGGCGCCCCGGCAGATGCCGAGAACGGGCGTGCCGAGGGGAATGAAGGTGTCCAGGAGGTCGAGCTCCAGCTCATCGCGCTCGGGGTCGACGCGTACGTCGAGCTGCACCTCCCCACCGTACAGGTGGGCCTGAATGTCGTCGCCGCCGCCGACGATCAATCCGTCCAGCCGTGCGGGAACGGGGCGCGACGGCGACAGACGCAACGGTCGACCGCCGTGGCGCCAAACGGCGAACCAGTCGAACCACCAGGCGATGCGGCTCTTGTGATCTGAGGTGGTGATGCCGATGTGCGGTCGCGTCATGAGGTGATCCGGCGACGCAGCCAGTCGCTCAGCCATTGGAAGGCACGCACCAGTGGCGACTGGGTGTGATAGCTGACGTAGCGGGCGGCGCGCTCGCGCAACGTTGCCTGGTCGGCGGCGAGGCGCTCCACGGCCACCCAGCGATTCCACTCCGTGACGGCCCCCCAGCCGCGCAGGGAGAGTTGGGCGTTGGGTAGTCGGTAATGGAAAGTGGGGCGGGGCTTGACCAGCTTGTCGGAGAACAATTCGTGGGGGTAGTCCGGACGCAGGTAGGCGAGCAGCGGGTAGAGATCCAGCTCGCGGTTGCGCGTGGGATTGAACTCGATGTAGTCGGCAATGAAATCGTCCAGGCTCGGGGCATAGCCCGGATCCAGTACCTTCAGCGCGTAATCCTTGGGAAAGGGGTTGGCGTGGGGCAGCACCTCGCGGGTGATGTCGATGTCGATCTCCTTGCGCAGCCACTCGGCCAGCAGCAGGTAGGCACGCAGTTGATCGACGATGTGCGCCACCTCGAGACTTGCCACTTCGGGGTTGAGGTGCAGGCCGAAGCCATACAGCAGGCTGGCATCGGTGCCCTTGGCGCCGCGGGCGAACAGCGCGGCGAACAGGGCATCCAGGCTGTCCAGCTCATCCCAGGGAACCGGCGGGCAGACGATCTCCGTCGGCACCAGGCCGGTGACCACGTCGCCGATCAGCTCGCGGGTCTTGCTGTGGAAATCCACCCGCATCTGATGGCGCTGACGCTCCCACTCGGTGTCCCGCTTGGGAGCCTCATGGAGCACTTTCTCGTCGGGATGCGCGTACTGAGTGTCGAGCTCGACGAGAAAGTCGCCCCAGCGGGTTTCCACCACGCGCAGCCGGTGGGGACTGATTTCGTGGATCGTGCCGCCGAAACAGCCACGAACCAGTTCGGCGGTTTCCCAAGGCGGAAGCCCGGCAAACTCGATCTCCACCCCCACGCTGCGGTTCTTTCCCTCGAAGTTACGGGCTTCGGGTGGTGATTGCGGTGACATGCGGGCATCCTGTTCCACAACTGACGGTCACCGCCAGCCTATCGGTCAAGGGGTGACGAATCCAGCGAAACGCTTGTGTCGTCATGCGTTAGGAAAGGACGAAGAGCCCATGTCTGGTGAACGCTTGCATGCCATGCTCGCCTGGGGGCGCCTGGGCGCCAGCCGACTGTTCCTGTTGCTGCTGCTGGGAGGGCTGACACTGGGCCTGACCAGCCCGTCGGTGGCTCAGTCGCTACCGCTACAGGCGCTGGGCCAGAATGGCTCGTCGCAAGAGGACTATGATCCCGAGGCTTTCCAGCGCTCGCTGGATGAAGTGATTGCCACCCTCGAAAATGGCGAGCAGCGCGAGCGGCTGCTGACCAACCTGCGCGAGCTGCGTGAGGTCCATGCCCAGCAGGCCGAAGGCTCGCCCATCGCGTCGCCGCAGGGACTGCTGGGAGCCCTGGCCGAAACGCTCAACGACCTCGGGGAGCAGGCGGAGTCGGGAGAGTCACCGGTCGACGACTGGCGCCGTCAGCTGCAACGGGGGTGGGAGGACTTGCGCGATCTGGTGCTGGGTATCGGGCCCAGCGAACTGATGCGCCTGGCCATCGAGAGCCTGGTGCTGCTGGGCATCTGGGTGGGGTTGCTGGTGATCCTCATCGCGTTGGGGCGCATGCTGGCTCGCCGTCGTCGCTGGCCGCTCGACTTGCCCCGCGAACCTCGCGGCTGGCTGCTCGCAGTGCATTTCCTGCGCCGCATGCTGCCCTGGGCGCTGGCGTTCCTGCTGGTGCTGGGGCTGGCCCAGCTGTTGCCGGAGAGTGCCGGTCGCTCGCTGGCGCTGGTGATCGCCTATGTCTCGCTGTGTGGACGAACTCTGTCGGTCGTGGTGGAGTGCGTGGTCTCGGTGTTCACCCGCGGTCATCGCTTCAACGCCGTGCGCATCATTCAGCAGCGTGGGCTGCGCCGTCTGTTCGTGATCGGCGCGCTGATCGCCCTGGGCGATGCGCTCAACTCGGCGCGTCTGGCCGCGGTGATCGGTGCCGAGCTGGCGGGGCTCGGCTCGGTGCTGGCCAACATGCTGGCGGCACTGCTTTCCATGCGCTTCATCCTGATGTTCAAGCGCCCCATCGAGCACTTGATCCGCAACCGGCCCTACCGTCAGCGCCGCGACAGTGGCAGCAAGGCCGAAGTGATCCGCGTGCTGGGCGGCCTGTGGCACGTGCCGGCCCTGCTGATGGTGGGCGGCTCGCTGCTGGCGATCTTCGTCACCGTGGGCGACGTGGGCACGGCGCTGGCGCGCTCGGTGATCTCCGCGGCACTGCTGGTGCTCACCCTGGTGGTCTCCGGGCTGATTCGCCGTCATGGCGAGCGGCGCACACGACGTCGACGGTTCAGCGATTATCGCAAGCGCCTCGAGCGCTTCGGCTATGCGCTCTCGCATGCAGTGACCTGGGTGGCCTTCGTCGAGCTATCGCTGCAGGTGTGGGGCGGTTCGCTGTTCGGTGTGGGGCAGCAGGCGGTGGCCAGTGCGCGCATCGGCCAGGCGCTGCTGGCCATCGGTTTGACGGTGCTGCTGGCATGGCTGGCATGGATCTTCGCCGATACGGCGATTCAGCGGGCGCTGGTCTCGTCGGCGCGTTCCCGCGGGCGGCGGGTCAATCAGGCACGCGCCCAGACGATCACGCCGATGATCCGCAACGTCATCTTCGCCACCATCGTGATCATCGCCGCCATCGTCGGCCTGGCGAACCTGGGCGTGAACGTCACCCCGCTGCTCGCCGGTGCCGGTGTCATCGGCCTGGCGCTGGGCTTCGGCGCCCAGACCCTGGTGCAGGATCTGATCACCGGTATCTTCATCCTCATCGAGGACTCGCTGGCCGTGGACGACTTCGTGCAGATCAACGGCCACATGGGCACGGTGGAGGGGCTGACCCTGCGTACCGTGCGCCTGCGTGACCTCGACGGCATCGTGCACATCATCACCTTCAGCCGCATCGAGTCGATCCACAACATGTCGCGCCAGTTCGGCATCGCGCTGATGAAGATCCGCATTCCCTACGAGATGAAGATCGACGACGCCATCACCCTGATGCAGGAAACCGCCCAGGCGCTGCGTCAGGATCCGATGATGCGCCACTACATCTGGTCGCCGCTGGAGATGCAGGGCATCCATGCCTTCGAGGATGGCTGTCCGATCCTGCGCATGCGCTTTCGCACCGCGCCGGAAATGCAGTGGGACGTGGCACGGGCCTTCAACCTGCTGCTCAAGCAGCGCATGGAAGAGCAGGGCGTCGACCTGGGCGTACCGCGTCTGAGCGTCGCCATGGAGGGTCATGGCGGCGGCCGGTTGGATGGCTCCGCCGAATGGGGCGATGCCCAGGGTGCCCGAGATGCCGCGGGCCGAGAGCGCGGCGAAGCGGGCGTTGCCGATCCGCAGGGTGACGTCAGTGCCCGCGGTGCTTCACCCGATCCGGGGTAGGCCTTGCGAGCCGATTGCCGGTCGCGACTGTCGAAGCAAAGGCCGGAAAGG
Organism: Billgrantia gudaonensis; assembly: GCF_900100195.1. GTDB lineage: Bacteria > Pseudomonadota > Gammaproteobacteria > Pseudomonadales > Halomonadaceae > Halomonas > Halomonas gudaonensis. The sequence goes on along the minus strand of NZ_FNES01000012.1, from coordinate 61,687 downwards.
GAGGTAGCCATGACGTCTCCGCTCAAGATTCTGTTGGCGCCGGTCGAATGGGTGGCCCGCAAGTTGGGCACGACCCAGGAGGTGGCTCGCGACCCCGACGCCCAGGCGCGTGTCGACAGCGAGTGTCGTGCTCTGGCGCTCTATCAGTCGCGCAATTCGCCGGAGAGCATCCAGGTTCGCCGCGAGATCACGCGGCTGGGGCTCGACATCGCGGTGCGTGACGTCCAGATCGACCCCGAACATCGCCGTGCGCTGCAGGCGGCGACGGGCCGGATCGAGGTGCCCTGCCTGCGGATCGCCCATGACGGTGGCGAGGACGACTGGCTTTTGGGCGTGGCGGCGATCCGCGACTACCTCAGACGACGCTTCGCCACTTGAGTTGTCTTGCATCAAGACGCGATGGTCAGCGGCTTGCTACGCTGAAAGGGCGTAACGGTTTGTGTCTCGAACCCCTGATTCCCGTTCACCGTTGGAGAACCTCTCATGCAAGCTGTCGATGTCATGACCCCCAATGTCATCACCGTCGGGCCCGATACCGACGTTCGCGAGATCGCCCGTCTGCTTCTGGAGAACCACATCAGCGCCGTCCCCGTGGTCGACGAGAAACAGACCGTGCTGGGCATCGTCAGCGAGGGGGATTTGATGCGCCGAGTCGAGAACGGCACCGATCGGCGCAAGTCCTGGTGGCTGAAGTCGCTGTTCCACGGAGCCGGCGACGCCGGCGAGTACGTCAAGTCCCATGGCCGCAAGGCCAGCGAGATCATGACTCGCGAACTCATCACCATTACCGAGGACACGCCGCTCAACCGTGTCGCGCGCCTGCTCGAGAAGCACCACATCAAGCGCGTTCCCGTGCTGCGCGATGGGCGCCTGGTGGGCATCGTCAGCCGCGCCAATCTGCTGCGCGGCTTCTCGGCCACCGCGCCGGATGCCGAAACGCCGGTCACCGCCGACGATCGTGAGATTCGCGATGCGATCCTCGAGGAGGTCGACAAGAACACCAGCGTGTGGGTCGACCGCATCAACGTCATCGTCGCGGACGGTGTCGTGCAGCTGTGGGGCCTGGTGGAAAGCCAGGAGGAGAAGATGGCCGTCCAGGTGGCGGCGGAGAACACCCCGGGGGTCAAGAAGATCGAGAACAACCTGGGACTGGTGCCGAAAGGGGTGGGTGGCTACTGAGCTTGCCGGGAGATCCCTTCTAGCGCAGCGGGGCGGCCTGTCGGTCGCCCCGCTGCGTCGTCAGGAGCCTGACCGTCAACCGATGCGTTCGAGAGCAGCGGCGAAGTGGCTCACGCTGCGCTCGCGCTGGTGCAGCTTGTCGAGACCGAACAGCCCGACGCGGAAGGCCTGGTAGTCGTCGCCCTCCCCACACATCAGCGGCACGCCGCCGGCGACCTGTACGCCGGCGGCGGCGAACTTGCCGACGATACCGGCATCGCGGGTGTAGCACACCACCACGCCGGGGGCCTCGAAACCGGGCGCCGCGACGCTCCGGTAACCGGAGTCGGCCAGCAGGGCGCGGATGCTCTCGCCGAGTGCCAACTGCTCGTCGCGCACCTTGTCGAAGCCGTAGTCGGCCGTTTCCGCCATGATATCGCGCAGTCGTGCCAGGGCGTCGGTGGGCATGGTGGCATGGTAGGCATGGCCGCCGGCTTCGTAGGTCTCCATGATGGTGAGCCACTTCTTGAGGTCGCAGGCGAAGCTCGAGCTGACGGTCCCCTCGATGGCTTCACGGGCGCGGGCCGATAGCATCACCATGCCGCAGCACGGCGGGCCGCTCCAGCCTTTCTGCGGGGCGCTCAACAGCACGTCGATGCCCAACTCGGCCATGTCGACCCACAGCGTGCCGGAAGCGATGCAGTCGAGCACGAACAACCCGCCCACTTCGTGGACCGCCGCCGCAACGCGCTTCAGGTAGTCGTCGGGCAACAGGATGCCGGCGGAGGTCTCGACGTGGGGCGCGAACACCATCTCGGGGCGCTCGTCGCGAATGGCTGCTTCGACTTCCTCGATGGGAGCGGGCGCGAAGGGCGACTGCGGGTCGTCGGCGTTCAGGCGCCGTGCCTTGAGCACCGTGGTCGCCGCGGGGATATCGCCCATGTCGAGAATCTGGCTCCAGCGGTAGCTGAACTGGCCGTTGCGGATCACCAGGCAGCGCTTTTCGGGGGCGAACTGGCGGGCCACGGCTTCCATGCCGAAGGTGCCGCTGCCGGGCACGATGATGGCGCTGTGAGCCCCGTAGACCTGCTTGAGAGTGGCGGCGATGTCGCGCATCACGCCCTGGAAGCGCTGGGACATATGGTTGAGCGAGCGATCGGTATAGACCACCGAGTATTCGAGCAGTCCGTCAGGGTCCACGTTGGGAAGCAAGGCGGCCATGTCAATCTCCGTTTGGGTGTCAGAACCTTGGCAATGTCGAGCCGCAGAGGATAGGCCCAAAGAGGGCGCTGGACCAGTGTTGCGCCAGCGAGCGAGGCGGTGATGCCTCAACTGCCCTCACCGCCGACAGTAGAAGAGGCGAGCCGGCAGGATGTTGAAGGGTTCGAAATCGCTCTCCACCTGGCCGAAGACTCGCTGCAGGTCGCTGCGTACCCGTGAAGAGAACTGGTAGATCAGCAGGCTGCCCTGGGCAGAGAGGGCGGCCTGAGTATCGGTCAGGATGCGTTCGCGCAGCGCCGCCGGCATGGTGCTGAAGGGGATTCCGGCCAGCACGTGGTCGGCCGCGGGCAGGCCGAGGCGCTGCAACTCGGCCTGCACCGCCTCGGCAGAGCCCTTGACCACCTGCAGTCGCGGGTCGGGCAGTGCCCGCTCGAGAAAGTCCACGAAGTCGTCGTTGGTTTCCAGCACCACCAGGGTGGCTTCGGGGTGCATGCGCCTGAGGATCTCGCGGGTGATGGTGCCCACGCCGGGACCGTATTCGACGATGACCCGAGCGCCCTCCCAGTCCACCCGTGAGAGTAGCCGCCGCACGAGGAACGACGAACTGGGGATGATCGAGCCCAGCATCCGCGGATGCTTGAAGAAGTTGCGCGCGAACAGCGAGAGCTGGGCGCGCTCGGGCGATCGAGCTGGGGCGGCGGGGCGGTCGGGCACCGTCATGGGCGTGTCTCCTGATGACCAATGTGTTTCTCCACTCTAGCAGTCTGTCGGCCATGACGCTGATCGGTGGCGAACGTGGACTCACGATGTCGGCATGCGTGCGGTGCGTCCTGTGTGCGTTGAAATGCGGCGAAAGGTGTATGTGGAATATACTTGACGGCGTTGCCGTCGCTGCTTAGCGTGGAACGTAGAAATTTTGCGTGATCGTCTTAAATTGTTGACGTCACCGCGCCTCCTTGCCACGCCGCGGATGAACTCATGCCGAACAATCCCAATGACCACAGCTCCGATGCCTCGACGCCGCTGATCCGCTTTGCCGCCGTGCAGAAGACCTATGACGGCGAGACCCTGGTGGTAAAGGATCTCAATCTGGCGATCGAGCCGGGTGAATTCGTCACCCTGCTCGGCCCCTCCGGCTCCGGCAAGACCACCTGCCTGATGATGCTGGCCGGTTTCGAGGTGCCGACCAGCGGCGATATCTTCTTGCGCGATCAGCGCCTCAACAGCGTACCGCCCCACAAGCGCAACTTTGGCATGGTGTTCCAGAACTATGCGCTGTTTCCCCACATGACGGTGGAGGAGAACATTCGCTACCCGCTGAAGACGCGCCGCCTGCCCGCTGCCGAAGCCGATCGCAAGGTGTCGGAGATTCTGGACATGATCCAGTTGCGCGACTTCGCCAAGCGACGCCCGGCGCAACTCTCCGGTGGCCAGCAGCAACGCGTGGCGCTGGCTCGCTCACTGGTCTTCGAACCTCAACTGGTGCTGATGGACGAACCCCTCGGGGCGCTCGACAAGCAACTGCGCGAGCAGATGCAACTGGAGATCAAGCACCTCCACGAACAGCTGGGCCTGACCGTGGTGTTCGTCACCCACGACCAGAGCGAGGCGCTGACCATGTCGGATCGCGTGGCCGTGTTCAACGACGGCGTGATCCAGCAGATCGACACTCCCAGCAACCTCTACGAGTACCCCGCCAACGCCTTCGTTGCCCAGTTCATCGGCGAGAACAACACCCTGGCCGGGCGCATCGAGTCGGTGGAGGGCGAACGCTGTCGCGCCTCCTTCGGTGAAGGTGCCGCTACCGGCGCCGTGCTCGGCCCGGCCCTGGCGGTGGGCGATGCCACCCATCTGTCGATCCGCCCCGAGCGGATCAAGCTCAACGGCGCGGCGCGGGACCTGCCCAACCGCCTCTCGGCACGGGTCCACGAGTTCATCTACCTGGGCGATCACTTGCGCGTGCGCTGTGCACTGCCCGGCAACGACGACTTCGTGGCACGGGTGCCGGTGGATGCCTTCGACAGCCATTTGCAACCGGGCGATACCGTCGAGCTCGGCTGGCGCGACGAAGACGTGCGCGCCCTGGATGCGCCTTGAGTCGGCTTGCCGGCTGGGGCCTGCCTGCCCATTCGGGCAGGGCAATCGCTGGACCCTCAACAACAATGGAAAGGTCGCTTGCGACCGGGAGAGTAAGATGAAGCGAGACTTGAACCATCCATCGCAGCCCATCACGCGTCTGGCCCGTGGCGTGGCCCTGGGCGGCCTGTTCACCGCCGGCCTGGCCATGTCGGCCGGGGCCCAGGCGCTGACCGTGATCTCCTTCGGCGGGGCCTCCGGCGATGCCATGGAGAAGGCGTACTACGGTCCCTTCCAGGAAAGCTCCGGCATCGAGCTCACGCCGGGGGATTACAACGGCGAGCTGTCGCGCATCCGTGCCATGGTCGAGACCGACAACGTCAGCTGGGACCTGGTAGAGATGGAGTCGCCGGAGCTCGTGCGGGGTTGCTTCGAGGGATTGTTCGAGCCCATCGACTGGGAGCGCTTGGGCCTGGGCGACGTGCTCATCGATTCTGCCTTCAACGATTGCGGGGTCGGCACCTTCGTCTGGTCGACGGTGCTCGCCTACAATGCCGACGAGCTCGACTCCGCCCCGACTTCCTGGGAGGACTTCTGGAACGTCGAAGACTTCCCCGGCAAGCGCGGGCTGCGCCGTGGCGCCAAGTACACGCTGGAATTCGCCCTGCAGGCCGACGGCGTGCCGGCGAGCGAAGTCTACGACGTATTGTCCACCGACGAGGGTGTCGATCGCGCCTTTGCCAAGCTCGACGAGATCAAGGAGCACATCCAGTGGTGGGAAGCCGGCGCTCAACCGCCCCAGTGGTTGGTGGCCGGTGACGTGGTGATGACCTCTTCCTACAACGGCCGCATCGCCGCCGCCCAGGAAGAGGGCACTCCCCTGGAAATCGTGTGGGACGGCAGTATCTACGATCTCGACTACTGGGCGATCGTGGCGGGCAGCGATTACGTCGATGAGGCCTACCAGTTCATCGAGTTCGCCAGCCAGCCCGAGAATCAGGCGGTGTACTCCAGCGAAATCCCCTATGGCCCGGTGCACCCCGATGCCCTCGACGAGCTCGACGATGAGCAGGCACGGCGCATGCCTACTCACGCTGACAACCTCGACGGTGCCCTGGCCATGAATACGGCCTTCTGGGTCAGCTATGGCGAAGAGCTGGAGCAGCGCTTCAACGCCTGGGCGGCTCAGTAATCGCAAGCTGCGTGGCGCCAGCATGGCGCCACGCGGCCACTGCGTGTCTGCCCGACCCGATTCTCACCGCCTGGGGAACTCATGACCACCACCACACTCGATGGCGGCGCTGCCGCTCCGTCCAAGAGCAATCTCAAGTCACGGCTGAGGCGTGCCGAGCGGCTGCGCAAGCTCAAGGCGGTCGGCCTGGTGGCTCCGTTGGCACTCTTTCTGCTCGTGGTCTTCGTGGTGCCCATCGGCAACATGCTGTTCAACAGCGTCGACAACGGCAGCCTGCGCCAGGTCATGCCGCAGACGGCTGCATCGCTCGCGCAGTGGGACGGCGAGGGCCTGCCCGACGAAGCGACCTTCGCCGCCTTTGCCGATGAGCTTCGCGACTCGCGCAGCGGCGGAGGGCTGGGCAGCGTGGGACGCCGCCTCAACTACGAGGATTCCGGCTATCGTGGCCTGCTGATGCGCACCCTGATGGCGCTGCCGCCGCAAAGCGACGATTGGCGGGAAACCCTCATCGACATCGACTCGGCCTGGGGCGATACGGCAACCTGGCGAGGCATCAAGGCGGCCGCACCGCCGCGCACGGATCGTTACCTTCTCGCCTCGCTCGATCTGGAGCGCGGTGCGGATGGCGAGGTCCAGCGTGTCGACGAAGAGGATCGCCTCTACCAGGCCGTCTTCCAACGCACCCTGGTCATCGCCGGCGGCGTCACCCTGATCTGTCTGGCGCTGGGCTTTCCGCTCGCCTACCTGCTGGCCACGCTGCCGGCGAAGACCAGCAATCTGCTGATGATTCTGGTACTGCTGCCGTTCTGGACGTCGCTGCTGGTACGTACCGCAGCCTGGATCATCCTGCTGCAGTCCAACGGCCTGGCCAATCAGACGCTCATGACCTTGGGGCTCGTCGAGTCCCCGCTGCAGCTGGTCTTCAATCGCACCGGGGTGTTCTTCGCCATGGTGCACATTCTGCTGCCTTTCATGGTGCTGCCGCTCTACAGCGTGATGAAGGGCATATCGCCGAGTTATCAGCGGGCCGCGGTATCGCTCGGTGCGCATCCGTTCGCCGCCTTCTGGCAGGTCTACGTGCCGCAGACGGTGTCCGGGATAGCGGCTGGCACCATACTGGTGTTCATCATGGCGCTGGGCTACTACATCACCCCGGCTCTGGTGGGCGGTCCGGCGGACCAGATGGTCAGCTACTACGTGGCCTACTACACCAACACCACCAACAACTGGGGCATGGCGGCGGCACTGGGCAGCATCCTGCTGGCGGTGACCCTGCTGCTCTACCTGGTTTACCACCGCCTGGTGAACCGCAAGCAGATGATCGGGAGCTGAACCATGGCTTTGCCACCCTATGCGTCGCCGGTCGAGCGGATCTGGTTCTGGGTTTTCCGCAGCTTCTGCGGCCTGGTACTGCTGTTTTTGATCACGCCGGTGCTGGTGATCATCCCGTTGTCGTTCAGCAGCGGGTCCTTTCTCACCTATCCGCTGCCGGGGCTGTCGCTGCGCTGGTACCAGGAGATCTTCAGTGCCGGCCCCTGGCTCGATTCGCTGAAGAACAGCCTGATCGTGGCGCCGCTGGCCACGCTGCTGGCCATGGCCTTCGGCACGCTGGCTGCAGTGGGGCTCAACCGCGCCGATTTTCCCGGCAAGGGAGTGATCCTGGCGTTGCTGATCTCGCCCATGGTGGTGCCGCTGGTGATCGTCGCCGTGGGCATGTACTTCTTCTTCGCCCAGGTGGGGTTGCTCAACTCCTACACCGGACTGGTGCTGGCCCACACGGTGCTGGGCGTGCCCTTCGTGGTGATCACCGTCAACGCTACCCTGCAGGGCTTCGACTTCAACCAGATGCGCGCCGGGGCCAGTCTGGGGGCGAGCCCCATGCGTGTCTTCTTCACCGTGGTGCTGCCGCAGATCGTCCCCGGGGTGGTTTCGGGTGGGCTGTTCGCCTTCGCTACCTCCTTCGACGAGGTGGTGGTGGCGCTGTTCATCGCCAGCCCCACCGAGCGTACCCTGCCGATCCAGATGTTCTCCGGCATTCGCGAGAACATCAGCCCGGCCATCGCTGCCATGGCCACCATCCTCATCCTGCTTTCCACGCTGCTGCTGGTGACCATGGAGCTGCTGCGCCGGCGCAGCGAACGCCTCAAGGGGTAGGCGTCTGCGCCGCCTGGATGGCGGTCAGGGCGATGGTGTAGACGATGTCGTCGACCAACGCGCCGCGTGAAAGGTCGTTCACCGGCTTGTTGAGGCCCTGCAGCATGGGGCCCACGCTCACCACCCGGGCGCTTCTCTGCACCGCCTTGTAGGTGGTGTTGCCAGTATTCAGGTCGGGAAAGACGAAGACCGTGGCGCGTCCGGCCACCGGCGAGTCCGGCGCCTTCTGGCGACCCACGCTCTCGATGGCTGCGGCGTCGTACTGCAGCGGGCCGTCGATGAGCAGGTGCGGTGCCTGCTCACGGGCCAGTTGGGTGGCCCGGCGGACTTTCTCCACGTCGGCACCGCTGCCCGACTTGCCGGTGGAATAGCTGATCATCGCGACCCTTGGCTCGATGCCGAAGGCCTGAGCGGAGCGCGCGCTCTGCACGGCGATCTCGGCCAGCGTCTCGGCATCCGGGTCGGGGTTCACTGCGCAATCGCCGTAGACCACCACCTGCTCGGGCAACAGCATGAAGAAGATCGACGACACCTGCCGGTAGCCCGGGGCGGTCTTGATCAGTTGGAAGGCCGGGCGCACGGTGTTGGCGGTGGTGTGAACGGCGCCCGAGACCAGGCCGTCGACCTCGCCCAGCGCCAGCATCATCGTGCCGAGCACCACGTTGTCCTGCAGTTGTGCCTCGGCGGTGAGTTCGTTCACCTTGCCGCGCCGCCGTTCCACCATGGGGGCGATGTAGCGATCGCGGATGCCATCGGGATCGATGATCTCGAGCCCCTCGGGCAGGTCGATGCCACGGTTGCGGGCCACCTCCTCGACCTCGTCGCGCTTGGCGAGCAGCACGCAGCGAGCGATGCCGCGACGCTGGCAGATGGACGCGGCCTCCACGGTGCGCGGTTCGCTGCCTTCGGGGAGGATGATGCGCTTGTTGGCGGCCTGAGCCAGCTTGACCAGCTGATGCCGGAAGGCGGAAGGCGACAGGCGGTCGGGATAACCACGACTCAGGTTTTCCTTGAGCCACTCGAGGTCGATGTGTCCGGCCACGAAGCGCGTCACCTGCTCGGCACGTTCCAGGTCGTCCATGGGGATGTCGTTGCTCATGGCAGCGAGATCCTTGGCGGTGGTGAAGCTGTCGGTGTCCACGGCGAGCACCGGCATGCCGGTCTTCAGTGCCGGACGGCACATCTCCACCATGTTGTCGTTGGGCATGTAGCCGTTGGTGAGCAGCACGCCGGCCATGGGCACGCCGTTCATGGTGGCCAGGGCCGTGGCGAGGACGATGTCGTCGCGGTCGCCGGAGGCGACGATCAGGCTGCCGGGTCGGAAGACGTGCAGGGCGTTGGCAGCGCTGCGCGCGCACAGGCTGGTCGATAGCACCCGGCGACTGGCCGCCTCGCCTTCGCTGAGAAAGCGCGCATTCAGCGCGCGGGCCACGTCGAGCACGCGCGGAGCGGTGAGCGTGGCGTTGTAAGGCACCACGCCGATCAGGTGGAAGCGGTCGGTGGCCAGCGTCGGCGAGTAGCGCCGCAAGGCGGCGAGCAGTGCCTCGTCGTGCAACGGGCCGGGCGAGCCGGGGGCCAGGGCCGCGGTGGTCTCGGCGCCGGGCAGGTTGCGCATGCGCATCAGGATGCACCCCAGGGTGCGGCTCGACCTCAGCCCACCGAAGCTCTGGGCGTGCATGTCGAGTTGCTCGGCCAGCGCCTGGGGGTCGTCGCAGTCGCCGCTGCCCACCAGGATGATGCGGGCGTTGAGCGCATGGGCGAGCTGGGCGTTGAGAGCCGTGGCGTAGGTGCCGTGGGTAGTGGGTGCCAGCCCCTCGACGACGATGACGTCCGGTGCGCCACTGGCGTGGCGCTCGATGGTCTGGTCGTAGAGATCGATCACCTGCTCCATCAGCACGTCCTGGCGGTCATGCCGGAGCAGGCGCTCCATGTCGGCCTGCGGCATGGGATCCGGCGGTCGCAGCCCCAGGGTGCTGGTCACCAGAGCGGTGGAGCGGTCCGCGCCAGAGCCGTTGAGCTCATCCTGGCGAAACGGCTTGAGAAACCCGGCCTTGAGGCCGATGGTATCGAGCGCCTGGATCAGGCCCAGGCTCGCCGAGGTGAGGCCCACGCCCACGCTGGTGGGCACCATCAGCAGAACCTGGGGGTGCGGCGTCGCTTCGCGGGGTGTCATGCGCAGGCTTCCTCGATCAGCTGGCGGGTTTCCAGAGCGATGCGGCCCTCTTCGTCGGTGGGGATCACCCACAGCTGAGGGCCGCCCGCGTCGATGCGTCCCTCGCGGCCGCGCACCGTGGCGTCGTTGGCATCGTCATCCAGGGCGATGCCGAAGTGCGGCAGGGCCGCGACGATGCGCTGGCGCACGGCCGACGCGTTCTCGCCGATGCCGCCGGTGAAGACGATGCCGTCGAGGCGTGGCAGTGCGCAGGAGAGGGCGGCCAGCGACTTGGCCACCCGATAGCAGAAGACCTCGATGGCCAGCCTCGCCCCGGCGTGTCCCTCCGAGGCCGCCTGCTCCAGCTCGCGCATGTCGTTGGAGAGTCCCGATAGCCCAACCAGGCCGCTGTCGCGGTTGAGCACTCGGTCGATGTCATCCAGCGACCAGCCGAGCTGGCGCGCCAGGTGGGCGTGCAGTCCAGGGTCGACGTCACCGCTGCGCGTGCCCATCACCAGCCCTTCCAGCGGCGTCAGGCCCATGCTGGTGTCCAGGCTCTCGCCCTGCCACACCGCACAGGTCGAGCAACCGTTGCCCAGGTGGGCGGTCAGCCAGCCGCCCCGAATGCCGGCCAGGGCATCGGCACGGCTGCTGACATGCGCGTGGCTGGTGCCGTGGAAGCCATAGCGACGAATGCCGTGGTCGCGGTAGAGCGCTTCCGGCAGGGCGTAGCGGTAAGCGCGCGGCGGCAGGCTCTGGTGGAAGGCGGTATCGAAGACGGCCACCTGGGGCAACTGCGGGAAAAGGGTCCGGGTGGCCATGACGCCTTCGAGGTTGGCCGGGTTGTGCAGCGGCGCCAGTGCGGCGGTGGCTTCGATTTCCGCCACCACGTCATCGTCGATCAGCACGGCGCGGGTGAAACGCTCGCCGCCGTGAACGATGCGATGGCCCACGGCGCCGGGATGCTGACCCTCCAGACAGCCGAGGATCGTCTCGAGGGCGGTGGCGTGGTCGGCGCCGGGCAGCGCACGAGCGAAACTCTCGCCGCGGCCGTCCGTGCCATTCAGGATGGCTTCAGCGCTGCCCAGGCGCTCGGCGAGGCCGAACTGGCGCGGGGACTCGGCGGAAGCGGGGATGAGGGCGTACTTGATCGAGGACGAACCGCAGTTGATGACCAGTGTCGGGGCGTGCATCGAGGTTCCCTGAAACGAAACGTTAGACCTTAGTCTACCATGGCCGCTCGGCCGGGGCGCTGCCGATGGGTTGCGCTCGATCAAGCCTGGCACGGAGAACGGCATCGGTCCAAATGTTCGCCGAGCCGGCTTGCCAAGCCGCGGACACTGAGCCAAACTGTCTAAGGCATGGGGAAACACTGTTTCCTAACTGGAGGTGAGGTATGAAAACCTTTTTCGTTTCAGCCGTTTCCAGCGTGCTTCTCACTGGTCTGATGGTTTCCGCCGCGCAGGCCCAGCAGTTTGGTCAGCCACGTGGCTACATTGGCGGTGACGCCATGTTCTGGGAACTCGATGCCGACGGCGGTTCCGACCGAGACGACGTCGGCCTGCGCGTCAACAGCGGCATGCAATTCAACGACTACTTCGCCGTGGAAGGGCACCTCGGCACCGGGGGATCCGATGGCCCCGCCGAGCTCGACTATCTGGTAGGCGCCTATGCCAAGGGCATCGTACCGGTGGGGCCCGAGTTCCGTCTCTTCGGCCTGGCCGGCTTCACCGAGGTCGATTTCGACGCCGACAGCGAGAGCGACTTCTCCTACGGCGCCGGTGCCGAGTTCGATGTCGCTCCCAATCTGGCGGTCGGTGCCGACTACATGCGCTATCTCGACAAGTCCAACTATACCTTCGATGCGGCCAGCGTCGGCCTGCGCTACCGTTTCTGACCGCTTCGCCTAGCGTTGCAGGGCCTGCCCTGCAACGCATCTCGACGATACGCCTATTGCGGTTCGCCGATCACGCTCAGTGCCCGGGGCGTGGTGGTGAATCGCAGTTCCTTGAATCTTCCCAACCGTTCGCCATCGGCGGTGACCAGCTTGTGCTGTGCGAGCCGAATCCGGCAGTCGGTCGGGGCCAGGGTCAGCACGGCCTCTTCGTTCTCCAACGGCTGGCTGGTGAAACGCGTGATCAGCAGCAGGCGCAGCAAGCGTGGCAGGGAGCCATGACGAATGGCGGCCAGGGTCAGCCTGCCGTCGGTCAAGGAGGCGTTGGGAATGCGCTGGCCGCCGCCGAAGTAGGCGCCCGAGGCAATGGCGATGGTGAGCCAGCGTTCCCTGCTGCGACCCTCGGCGTGTTCGATCGTGGCCTTGAAACCGCGCTGCAATTTCAGCTTGCGCAGCAGCACGGCCAGATAGCTGAAGCGCCCGAACCATTGCTTGAGGCGCGGCGAGGCCTGGGTGGTCGGTAGCGTGCCCAGGCCGATATGCACCACGTTGAGGAACAGGTGCTCACCGATCCAGGCCACGTCGACCCGGCGCGGCGCGCCGGAAATCATCAGGCGGCACAGTGCTTCGGGATCTTCCGGCAGGGAGAGGTTGCGGGCGAAGTCGTTGGCGGTGCCCGAGGGCAACACGCCCAGAGTGGCCTCGCGTTCCAGGCATACCCTGGCCAAGCGGCTGACCGAACCGTCGCCTCCTGCCACGAGCACCCGGTCTCCCGGCCGTACCTGCGATTCCCAGTCGTCGTCGCCGAGGTCGCACAGCGTCACGTTCGTCAGGCCGGCCTGGCGGAGATGGTCCAGCCAGAAAGCCTGGCCTCGGGAGCCATCGCCGGCCTTGGCATTGGCGATCAACCAGAAATGCATGCGTCTCTCTCGGGAGCCTATGACGAATGCAGTATATCGCGGGCGGTCGAAATCGCGAGATCGCGACCGGCGTGCGGCTTGCCGGTAGTGGCGACCGGATGTCGAGGCGTTGTCTGAAAGCTCGGCGAGCGCAGCCAGTTTTCGGACGAGGCCTAGGGCCAGCAGCCGGTTTCCAGCCACTGCACCAGGCGAACCGGCAGCCGCTTGAGCACGTTGCCTTCCATCACCGCAGCGCCGAGCCGGTTGGCGCGCTGACGAGCGGTGTCCAGAGGGCCGGCGCTGACCAGAAGCCGCGTGCCTGCCAAGCCGGCGGTGTGATCGGTCAGCGCGTGGAGGTCGTGCAGGGCATTGCAAGGCCCACCCGACGGCCGGGCGGGGAAGGGAGGGCAGGCGATCATCAGCAGTTGATTGTGATGCAAGGCCAGGACGTCGAGCACGGCGGGAGCGTCGTTGTGACGGCCGCTGAGGTCGAGCAGGTGAGCGCCGCAATGCGCTTCCATCCCGGCGTCGCGGGCGCAAAGCCAGACGTATTCGGCCAGCCACTGGCCGCTCAGGTACTGGGCTGCCAGCAGCGAAACAAAGCCCAGGCGCCGCGGTGACCGGTTCGACCACTCGATCAGGCCGGCCTCGGCCAGCCGGCTCAGGGCATCCGTTTCCGGAAAGGCCGGTGGCAGGCTCAGCCGCTGGTATCGGGCGTCGGGGTCGAGTACCGGACCCTCGGCAGCGTCATCGACGATGACCGGCTGACCACTGTCGCCACGCACGAGCGCGGCCAGTTCGGCCAGCAGCTCGCCCAGGCGGTCGGCATGGTGGGCCAGGTAACGGGTCAGGGGGCGCCGCGATTCGGCGGCTTCGCGCCAGGTCGCATGGTCGGAACGGGCCTGGGTACGCTTGTAGCCGTTGGCCAGCAGGTAGAGGTCGCAGTCGAGCAGAGGCTCGATGGCGAGGGTTTCGAATGCCTGCGGATCTTGCCCCGTTCCGAGACGGTAGAGGGCGCCGGCGGTCAGGTCGACATCGATACCGTCGGCCTGGCAGCGCTGCAGGGCATGCTGAAATAGCAACGCCGTGAGGCGCGGGGCATCGCCCAGGTGGTAGCTGACGGTCAGCTCCGCTGTGGTGGCCTGCAGTCGGACGAGCTCGTCGGCCAGCTCGTTGGCGAAGGCGTGAACGAGCTGCGGGTCGTGGCAAGGCAGGTCGTCGATCCGGCGCAGCTCGGTGGTGACGGGCAGCTCACGGCCGAGCAGGATCTCGAGACGTTCCGCCACCGGCCGTCGCTGGCGGGTGGCGACCAGGATCACGCGCTCGGGGCGCAGCTGCAGCAGGGGGATCAGGGTGATCTCGGGACGCTCGCTCACCAGGGCGACATGCAGGTGGGGCATGGCCTTGCTCCTCTCGTCCGCTCGGGATGCGCACACCGGTGCCCTTCAGGCTACAACCGTCGATGCACCCCTGTCGCCCCCGAGTGGCGATCGGCCAACGAAAAAACGCCGGTCGCGGGACCGGCGTCGTGGGTGCGTCACACCTCCTTGTAGAGTTCCGCCCCCTGTTCGCGGAACTTCTCCGCCTGCTCTTGCATGCCCTTCATCACCGCTTCCCGGTCGCCGTCGAGACCCTTGTCCTTCGCGTAGTCGCGGACTTCCTGGCTGATCTTCATGGAGCAGAACTTGGGACCGCACATGGAGCAGAAGTGCGCGACCTTGGCCGAGTCCTTGGGCAGGGTCTCGTCGTGGTATTCGCGGGCCGTGTCCGGGTCCAGGCCGAGGTTGAACTGGTCTTCCCAGCGGAATTCGAAGCGCGCCTTGGAGAGCGCATTGTCGCGACGCTGGGCGGCCGGGTGGCCCTTGGCGAGGTCCGCCGCATGGGCGGCGATCTTGTAGGTGATGATGCCGGTCTTGACGTCGTCCTTGTTGGGCAGGCCGAGGTGCTCCTTGGGCGTGACGTAGCAGAGCATGGCGCAGCCGTACCAGCCGATCATCGCCGCGCCGATGCCCGAGGTGATGTGATCGTAGCCGGGGGCGATATCGGTGGTCAGCGGCCCCAGCGTATAGAAGGGCGCCTCGTCGCACTCGGCGAGCTGCTTGTCCATGTTCTCCTTGATCAGGTGCATGGGCACGTGGCCGGGGCCCTCGATCATCACCTGGACGTCGTGCTGCCAGGCGATGCGGGTCAGCTCGCCCAGCGTCTCGAGCTCGGCGAACTGGGCCGCGTCGTTGGCGTCGGCCACCGAGCCGGGGCGCAGGCCGTCGCCCAGCGAGAAGGCCACGTCGTAGCGCTTGCAGATCTCGCAGATCTCCTCGAAGTGGGTGTAGAGGAAGCTCTCCTGGTGGTGGTAGAGGCACCACTTGGCCATGATCGAGCCGCCGCGGGAGACGATGCCGGTGACCCGCTTGGCGGTGAGCGGCACGTAGCGCAGCAGCACGCCGGCGTGGATGGTGAAGTAGTCCACCCCCTGTTCGGCCTGCTCGATCAGGGTGTCGCGGAAGATGTCCCAGGTGAGGTTCTCGGCGACGCCGTTGACCTTTTCCAGGGCCTGGTAGATCGGCACCGTACCGATGGGAACCGGGGCGTTGCGAACGATCCACTCGCGGGTCTCGTGGATGTTCTGGCCGGTGGAGAGGTCCATGATGGTGTCGGCGCCCCAGCGGATGCCCCAGGTCATCTTGTCGACTTCCTCCTCGATGGAGGAAGTGACCGCCGAGTTGCCCAGGTTGCCGTTGATCTTCACCAGGAAGTTGCGGCCGATGATCATCGGCTCGGACTCGGGGTGGTTGATGTTGCAGGGGATGATGGCGCGGCCCGCGGCGACCTCGTCACGCACGAACTCGGGGGTGATCTCCTCGGGCAGGCGGGCGCCGAAGCCCTGGCCGGGGTGCTGGTGACCGAGGATGCGCTCGACCTCTGCGGTGCCCAGGGCCTGACGGCGCTGGTTCTCGCGGATGGCGATGAACTCCATCTCCGGGGTCACGATGCCCTGACGGGCGTAGTGCAGCTGGGTGACGTTCTTCCCGGCCTTGGCGCGGCGCGGCGTGCGGGTCAGGTCGAAACGCAGCGGGGCGAGCGTCGGGTCGTTGGCGCGGCGCTTGCCGTACTCGCTGGTCGGGCCGTCGAGGAACTCGGTGTCGCCGCGCTCGTCGATCCAGGCGCGGCGCAGCTCGGGAAGGCCGCGGCGCAGGTCGTTGGTCGTCTCGGGATCGGTGTAGGGGCCGGAGGTGTCGTAGACCAGCAGTGGCGGATTCTGCTCGTCGGCGCCGGAGGTCTTGGTCGGCGACAGCGTTATCTCGCGGAAGGGCACGCGGATGTCGGGTCGCGAGCCTGCGACGTAGACCTTGCGCGAGCCGGGCAGCGGCCGGACGGCGGCGGCGTCGACCTTGGCGGTCTCGGCGAGGAAGTGGGCGGTCTTGCTCATGGTGTTCTCCCTTGGGATTGATGGCGTCGTCAGGGAGGACAGCTTGGGGAGGACAGGGGCAGGGGGATGGCATCCCGCTGCGTGTCGCTTGATCCCTACGCTGGTCCTAGCCAGTTCAGGTTCAACGGGATCCATGCTCGAGTGCTGCATGATCTCAGCCGTCTTCAACGGCACCCCGTCAAGCGCGGTGGTGCCCGCCATCGTTGGCGGGCTGGGTCGTTTCCGCCTCGAACCCGGGGCTGATCCGGGGCAGGCCCAACTTCCTCATTCGGTCTGCCCTCGGCGCCCCTCATGTCTTCGCAGCGGCAACGCTCTTGCATGCAGTGGGCTAGTCTGCGCGATCGAGCCCCATCTGCCAGAAGTCGATCTCGAGGCGCGTGGCGTCGCGGAATACCCTACACAGCTCCTCGAAGCGGGCCGGGCTCACCTCGGCCAGTCGGGCGTCGAGCCACTCCAGCTCGGCGCGCATGGCGCTCTGGAATTCGTCGCTCTCGTACATGGCGATCCAGGCGTCATAGGGATTGGCTTCGCCGCGTACCGTGGAGGGCTGCTCGTTCAGCCAATTGGCGATCTCGCCGTAACCCACCACGCAGGGAGCGAGTGCCACGTGCAGGTCGAGCAGGTCGCCGCGGCTACCGGCATCCAGCACGTAGCGGGTATAGGCGAGCGTGGCGCGGGCCTCGGGCAAGGCGGCGAGCTGTTCCTCGGCGATGCCCCAGTCGCGGCAGTAGCTCACGTGCAGGTCGAGTTCCACGTCGAGGATCGCCTTGAGGCCCTCATGGGCCTGCCGCAGGTCGGCGAGCGTACGGCTCTTGTAGGCGGCCAGGGCATAGGCCCGAGCGAAGTGGAGCAGGAAGAGGTAGTCCTGCTCGAGGTAGTGGCGAAAGGCGCCCTCTTCGAGGGTGCCGGCGCCCAGGCCCCGCACGAAGTCGTGTTCGAGGTAGGCTCGCCAGTCGCTCTGGCAGGCGGCGGTCAGATCGCTGAAGCGGTAACCCATCGTTCCTCCGGTAGGGGCGGGATCCGGAGGTGGGGCGGGGAACATGGGGGAGGGGCTGCGCCGAGAAGAGGCTTGCGCCAGCCCATCGCCTGATTCCCTACGCCGGTGCCAACCGGATCAGGTTCCACGGGACCGGCGCTGCGTTCTCTCGAACCTGCGCCATCTCAGCCGGATTCACCGGCACCCCGTCAAGCGTCGTTGGCAGTGTAGCAAGTCACCGAAGCAATGCCAGCCCGTTGAACCTTGCGTTCATCTGGCGTTGCGGTGCAGCCAGACGATGTCCATCGCGAAGGAGGCGGTCAGGCCGAGCAGGGCACCGGCTGCCAGGAAGCCGGCCAGTGTGGAGGGTATCGGTGGCAGCAGGGCGAGCAGCAGTACCGCCACCTGCCACACGCAAACCGCCTTGCGCCGGCGGCTTTCCGGCAGTTCGGCGGCCATCCATGGCCAGCGCCGACCGAGCAGCACGAAGGCATAGCGCATGACACCGATGGCCAGCACCCAGGCGCCCAGCTTGCCGGTCGTCAGCAGAGCCAGGCACAGCACCAGGATGAAGGCGGCGTCGAGTTCCATGTCGAAGCGCGCGCCGAAGGCGCTGGCCGTGCCGGTGCGGCGCGCTACCCAGCCGTCGACGCCGTCGAGCAGCAGGGCGATACCGCTCGTGGCGGCGAAAAGCCAGGCGTGGCGTGCGATCGAGGCAGGGTCGGCGAGGCAGCCGGCCAGCACTGCCACCAGCACGCCGCGTGCCAGGGTGATGCGATTGGCCCAGCCCAGTCCCCAGGAATGGCGGTGGAACCGAGCCACCAGGGTGGCCAGTAGGGCGTAGCCGGCGACGGCCAGACCTAGAGTGGCGGGAGAGGCGCCGAGCCCGAAGCCCAGGCCGCCACCCAGGGCCAGCACGCCCGCCAGCCCCAGCAGCAGCTCGGCGAGCGTGGATGGCCGGTGCTGGGCCGGTGGCGCTTTGTCGCTATGCTGACGAAACAGCAGGAACATCACGGGCTCCAGGCGAGTCTATATTGTTCATGTATCAGTTTTTGTACCATTATTGTAGAAGATAGTTGCCCCTGACAGGATGCTTCCATGACTCGATCCACCGCCTTCTGGATCCTCTCTCCCGGCCATGGTGCCCTGCGCGAGGAGTGGCTGCCCGAGCCGGGGCCGGGTGAGGTGCGCGTGCGTGCGCGCTTCGGCGCCGTCAGCCGCGGAACCGAAGCGCTGGTGTTCCGCGGCCAAGTGCCGGAGAGCGAATTCACCCGCATGCGCGCTCCCTTTCAGGCTGGCGACTTTCCCGGCCCGGTCAAGTACGGCTACGTGAGCGTGGGCGTGGTGGAGGCCGGCGAGTCGGAATTGGTGGGCCGTGAGGTGTTCTGCTTACATCCTCACCAGGAACGCTACGTGGTACCCGTCGAGGCCGTGATACCGCTGCCCGAGGGCGTGCCGGCAGCGCGAGCCGTGCTCGCTGCCAACCTGGAGACTGCCCTCAACGCCGTTTGGGACGGCGCCCCGGGACCGGGAGACCGCATCGCGGTGATCGGCGCCGGCGTGGTGGGGGCGCTGGTGGCCTGGCTATGTGCCGCCATCCCCGGGACGCGGGTGGAACTGATCGACGTGGCGACGCAACGAGTCGAGCTGGCGCGGCGGCTGGGGGTCGGTTTCGCCTCCCCCGAGCGTGCCGCGCCGGACTGCGATCGCGTCTTCCATGCCAGTGGCAACCCTGCGGGGCTGCGGCTGGCTCTGGAGCTCGCCGGTCTCGAGGCGCGAGTGGTGGAGCTGAGCTGGTACGGCGAGCGCGAGGCCAGCTTACCATTGGGCCAGGCCTTCCACTCCCGGCGTCTTCAACTGATATCCAGCCAGGTGGGGCGGCTGCCCGCCGAGCGCGCGGCACGCTGGGATCATCGACGCCGCCTGGCGCTGGCTCTGGAACTGCTGACCGATGTCCGCCTCGACGCCCTGATCAGCGGCGAAAGCGATTTCCGCGACCTGCCGGAGCTGATGCCCGAGCTCGCCGCCAGCGCTGGCGAAGTGCTCTGCCATCGCCTGCGCTACCCACAGGATTGAGCGCAACCCACATGGACAGGAGAGCCGCATGTACAGCCTCACCGTTCGCGACCACTTCATGATCGCCCACAGTTTTCGCGGCGAGGTCTTCGGGCCGGCCCAGCGCACCCACGGTGCCACCTACGTGGTTGACGCCACCTTCCAGCGCCGTGAGCTCGACGCCGACGATCTGGTGGTCGACATCGGCCTGGCCGGTGCCGCCCTGAAGCGCGTGCTGGGGGCCTTCGATCTGCGCAATCTCGACGAACTCGATGCCTTCCACGGACGCAATACCACCACCGAGTTCCTGGCCCGTCGCGTCTTCGACGACTTGGCCAAGACCATCGCCGACGGCGAGCTGGGCCCGGGCGCCGAGGGTCTCGAAGCGCTGCGCGTCACTCTCCATGAATCGCACATTGCCTGGGCCAGCTACGAGGGGGCGCTGTGAGCCGTCCCGAACTGCAGTTGATCGTCGCCGGGGACCCCGGTCAGCTCACCGGCGGCTATCTCTTTGACGCGCGCATCGTCGCCGAGCTGCGTGTGCGCGGCTGGAAGGTGACAGTGACAGGCCTTGCCGGACGCTTTCCCGATCCCGACGACGATGCCCGTCGCAGTCTGGATGCGGCGCTGGCCGGCCTGCCCGATGGCGCTCGCGTCGTGATCGACGGCCTGGCCCTGGGTGGGCTGCCCGACGTCGTGGCGTGCCACGCGGCCCGGCTCGACCTGACCGCCTTGATACACCACCCCCTGGCCGATGAAAGCGGTCTGCAAACCGCCGACCGCGAGCGCCTCTTCGCCAGCGAACGTCGCGCGCTTGCGCTGGTGAGCCGGGTGATCGTGACCAGTGCCCATACCGCACGCGGCCTGTCGCGCTACGGGGTGAGCGCCGAGCGGGTGCGGGTGGTCGAGCCTGGAGTCGAGCCCGCGCCCCTGGCTACCTCGGCCCGGGCGGACGTACCCGATACGGGGGGAAAACGGCTGCTGTGCGTGGCCACCTTGACGCCGCGCAAGGGCCACGACCGCCTGATCGAGGCGCTGGCCGGGCTCACCGACCGCGACTGGCATCTCGACCTGGTGGGCAGCCCGGCACGTGATCCGGTCTGGGCGCAGCGGCTGTTCACTGCCGCTCGGCAGTGCCGGCTCACCGAGCGAGTCACCTGGCATGGCGAGCTCGATGGCGAGCGGCTCGACGAACTCTGGCAGGCGGCCGATCTCGGCGTGCTGGCCTCGCGCTACGAGGGGTTCGGCATGGTGGTCAGCGAGGCCTTGGCGCGTGGCCTTCCGGTGATCGCCACCACCGGCGGGGCATTGGTCGACACCCTGCCGCCCGAGGCGGGTCTCGCCGTACCGCCCGACGACGCGACGGCACTGCGGACGGCCCTGGCTCGCTGGCTCGACGAACCGGCCCTGCGTCGCCGCCTGCGTGACGGGGCCCGGGCGGCACGCCAGCGGCTAACCGACTGGCCCATTGCCGGGGCGCGTTTTGCCGAGGCACTGGACGCAACCCCCGTGATGTCCACCGGTACGGAGAGTTCGTGATGAACGCTTGCGGCGATGCGGCCCACTTCTCGGCCGACTGGCTGGCCAGCCGCGAGGCCCTCGATGCCCGCTCGCGCAGCCGCTGTCTCACCGGCCTTGCCGCCGCCTGGCTGGCCGCTCGCCCCGGCGTGCATCGGCTGGTCGATCTGGGCAGCGGCAGCGGCAGCAACCTGCGCTTTCTGGCGCCGCGACTGCCCGGGCCGCAGCGCTGGCGGCTGGTCGATCATGACGATGAGCTGCTGGCACGTGCCGGTCGAACCCGTCTGCATGATGCCGAAGGTGGTCGCGTGGCGGTCGGCCTCGAGCGTCGCGATCTAACGCCGGTGGACGATGCCCTGCTGCGCGATGCCGACCTGGTGGTGGCCTCGGCGCTGTGCGACCTGGTTTCTCGAAGCTGGGCGGAGGCCCTGGTCGATGGCTGCGCAGCGCGGGGCCAGGCACTGCTCATCACGCTCACGGTGGATGGCGACTGGGCTTTTCTCGACGCCGGCGGCGAGCGCGTCGATAGCGACGAGGACATTGCCGTGCGCACCCTGGTCCAGGCCCACCAGCGGCGCGACAAGGGGCTGGGTGTCGCCCTGGGCGGCCAAGCGCCGGCGGTGCTTGCCGAGCGGCTCGAGGCGGCGGGCTACCGGGTGGTGAGCGTCTATTCCCCCTGGTTCGTGCCACGCGGCGAGGCGGCCACGCGGCTCGTGGCAGAGGCGCTGCTCGATGGCTGGCACTCGGCTGCCCTGGAACAGGCTCCCGAGCAGGCCGAGCGGCTGGCACGCTGGCATGACGCGCGACGGGCCCAGCTCGCCGCGGGCGAGCTGGGCCTGACGGTGGGACATCGTGACCTCTTCGCCACGCCGGGCGCGGGGGCGACGGCGTGACGACCGCACCGCTCTTCCGCGTGCTGGGCAGCCTGGGGCTGCTGGCGGTTCTCGCCCTGTGGCTCGGTCCCAGTGAACTCTTCGCCTCGGTGGAGCGTCTCGCTCCCGGCTGGGTACTGCTGGGACTGGTGCTGACGCTGCCTCAGGTGGCGCTCTGCGCCTGGCGCTGGCGGCTCACGGCACGACTGCTGGGCTTGCCGCTCAGCTGGCGGCGTTCGCTGCACGACTATTACCTGGCGCTGTTTCTCAACCAGGTGCTGCCCGGTGGAGTGATGGGCGACGCCGCTCGCGCCTGGCGCCATGCCGGCACCAGCGGGCAGCGCGGCGGTGCCTGGCGGGCGGTGGTCATCGAACGCGCCTCGGGTCAACTGGCCATGCTGCTGATCACCCTGGCCGTGCTGCTCGCCTCGCCGTTGTGGCACGGCCTGCTGGGGCGTGCTCTGCAGGCCATGGCAGGTGCGTTCACGGCGATCTCGTCGCTGGCTCTGGGGCTGGGGATGCTGGGGCTGGCGCTCGGCGGCGTCATCGCTGCCGCAGGCGCTCGGCAGCTCCTTCGGCGGCCGCCCCGTCTGCTGGCGGGGCTGGGCGACGACCTGCGGCGTAGCCTGCTGGCCGCCTCGGTGTGGCCTCGTCAGCTCGCCGGCTCGCTGCTGGTGGTAGCCAGCTACGCCTTGGTGTTCGTCTGCGCGGCACGCGCGATCGGCGTGACGCTGCCTCTCGGTACGCTGCTGGCTCTGGCGCCGCCGGTTCTCATCGCCATGCTGGTGCCGGTGGCGGTGGCCGGCTGGGGCGTGCGCGAGGGCGCCGCGGCCCTGATCTGGGCGGTAGCGGGGTTGCCCCCGGCTCAGGGCGTCGCCGTCTCGGCGACCTACGGCATCCTGGTGCTGGTGGCCAGCCTTCCCGGCGCATTCTGCCTGCTGGTCGATCTGGTGCGGCGTCGCCGCGCCTCAGAGCGCGGAAGCGGTGGGCTGGCGCAGGGCGAGGTCGAAGAGGGTGTCATTTCCGCAGGGCAGGGTTCGCGCGGTGGGGCGGAGCGCCTCGGCCAGCGTGACGATGGGCGGCAGCGTCAGGCCGGGCCGGCCGGAGCCGATCAGCAGCGGTGCCACCAGCAGGTGCAAGCGGTCGAGCACGTCGGCCTGGAGAAAGCGCGACACCGTGACGCCACCGCCCTCCACCAGCACCCGCGTCAGCCCGCGCGAGGCCAGCAGATCGAGCACGTCGGCCGGAGGGAAGCCGCCATCGTCGAGTGGCAGGGCGAGGCGGGTCACGTGCGCGGCCTGAGCGTCCGGCCGGACGACCCCTTCGCCGATCAAATGCAGCGTGGGTGCGGTGGCGTCGTTCAGCAGGTGCAGTTCGGCGGGCACCCGGCCGTGCGGGTCGAGGAGCACCCGCACCGGGTGGCGGCCGGTCACGTGGCGCACGGTGAGCTGGGGGTCGTCGGCGGCCGCGGTGCCCGCGCCCACCACCACGGCGTCGACCAGGGCGCGCAGACGGTGCAGATGGACCCGGCTTTCGCGACCGTTGACGTAGTGGGAGTGACCGCTCTCGGTGGCAATGCGCCCGTCCAGGCTCTGGCCGAGCTGAGCGATGGCCAGACGTCCGTGCCGGGCCGCCACCGGAGCCAGGCTATCGAGCAAGGCGCGCGCCGCCGCGTTCACCGGCGACGTGGCTTGCCAGCCGCCTGCCGCCGTGAAACGCACGACGCGGTCATCCGTGGCCGTGCCGCGGGCTTCTCGCTGCAACTGATCCCAGGCCGTGGCGAGATCGAGTTCAGAGGCGGGGTCGCGCATGCTGGCTCCGTCGTGGAATGTCATCGAGCAGGATGCGTCGAACGCCGCGTCTTCACAAGCGGCAGAGGGCGCCCAAGGAGTGCGACATGCATCAGGTAGAACGCGCCATCTTCGATCTGCGACGCGGCTTGCCGGTGCTGATCGGCGAGGCGTCGGCGCCGCTGCTGGTGCAGCCGGTGGAAGGCGCCGCCGACACCGCGGTGGCGACTCTCGCTGACCGGGCCGGTTCGCCGCCGGCGCTGGTGCTCAGCCGCCATCGTCTGGCCTGGCTGGGCCACCCCCGCGCGACCCCGGCGCTGCTCGCCCTGCCGCCCGGACTCGAGGGCGAGCGTCTGGCGGCGGTGGCGTTCGGCGCCGAGCCGGAGCTGGGTGTCTGGGCCGATGCCTTGGTCGATGCCGACCCGGCAGAGCGTGCCGCCCTGGCGCTGATGCGCCGGGCCCTGCTGATTCCCGCCGCGCTGGTGGCGCGGGTAGCTCCCGCCCGGCGAGATGCCGTGGCCGCCGAGGTGGCCGACGGCACCCTTCTCGAGGTGCCCGCCGAGGCGGCGGCGCGCTGCCAGGAGACGCACGGGCTGCTCAAGCGCATCAGCGAGGCGCGCATTCCCCTGGAGGACGCCTTCGACAGCCGCTTCATCCTGTTCCGCGAGCCCGATGGCCTGCGCGAGCACGTGGCGGTGGTGATCGGCGAACCGCAAGCCGCTGCCGGGCCGGTGCCGCTGCGTTTGCACTCCGCCTGTCTCACCGGCGACCTGTTCGGCAGCCTGCGCTGCGACTGCGGCGAGCAACTGCGCAACGCCGTGGCCGAGATCGAAGCGCTGGGTGGCGGGGTGCTGCTCTACCTGGCGCAGGAGGGGCGTGGCATCGGTCTGGCCAACAAGCTGCGTGCCTATACCCGCCAGGACGCCGGCCTGGACACGCTGGATGCCGACCACAGCCTGGGCTTCGCCGAGGACGAGCGGCGCTACGCGGTGGCGGTGGACATGCTGGCCTCGCTGGGCATCCACCGCGTGCAACTGCTCACCAACAACCCGCGCAAGGTCGCCGCCCTGACCGCCGGCGGCATCGAGGTGGTGTCGCGTCAGGCACTCTACGGCACCCTCAACGACCACAATCGGCGCTACCTGAGTGCCAAGGCGGAGCGTGCCGGCCACCTGCTGGAGGGGGTGCTCAACGGCAAGGCGACGCGGCGTTGAGCGGCGGCGCTCGATGGGTTTCCCCAATGACCCGCGCCAGCGCCTCGCCATAGTGCGCGGCCAGTCGAGCGCCGAGGGTCGCCGTGCCCAGAGTGGCGTCGCCCACCACGCCGCCGGGGTGCAGGTCCTCGGCCAGCCAGGCGAACGGGGCGGCGCCCTCGGGCGCCAGCAGCCAGCCGGCGTCGGCCATTGCCTCGCCGCTCGAGGGCGGGCGGTCGAGGGCGTCGAGGCGCACCTTGTGCGGTGCGAGGTGGTGAATCAGGGCCGTCTCCAGCGCTCCGCCGTGGAGGCCATGGCGCCACTCCGCGTCGGGCAGCGCGGCACGCAGCTCGGGTGGGGGTGACAGTCGTGGGTAGTGCACCTTGACCACGCGCAGGGCATGGCGACGGCGCAGTGCCAGGGCGGCGATGTCGATCACCGCGTTGTTGCCGCCGTGGCCGTTGAGCAACACCAGTCTCGACAGTCCGGCTCTTGCCACGCCGTCGCCCAGTGCTTCCAGGGTGGCGATGGCGACCTGGGGCGGCAGGCTCAGGGTTCCGGAAAAGCTCAGATGCTCGTCGCTGGTGCCCACGGCCAGGCTGGGCAGCACCACCAGAGGAAGGTCGTCGGGCAGGCGTTCCAGGGCGGCGTCGAGCAGCCCCTCGCCGATGTCGAGATCGGTGGCCAGCGGCAGGTGGGCGCCATGCTGCTCGATGGCCCCGACGACCGCTACGGCCACGCTGTCGGGGTCGAGGCAGGCCAGCTCCCGGCTGGTGAGGTCCTGCCAGCGGGGAAAGCGGGTTTCGCTCATGCTCGACGCTCCTGGATGGCTGAAGATTGGGCCGTCGTATCCACTCGGCGCGCATAGAGATCGCCGGAGGCAAGGCCCTCGGCACCGTCGGAGAGCCACTGGCGGGCTGCCGCCGGAGACTGCCATTCGGCCCACCGCCAGCGTCGGCTTTCGCCGGCAATGGCGTTGAAGCGGTAGTCGCCCAGGGCTTCCAGGCGCGCCACGCACGCTTCGGCCACCTCCAGGGCGCCGTCGACGAACTCCACCGACAGCGCCGCGAGCGGCCGACTCAAGCCCTCGAGCACCTGCGCCTCGAAGCCTTCCACGTCGATCTTGCAGAAGCGCGGCTCGCCGTACTCGGCGATCAGGGCGTCCAGCGTGGTGACCGGTACCGTGACGCGCTCCTCCCAGCGTACCTGACGGAAGCCGGGGTTGCGTGCGGCGAGAGTGTCGCGCCAGCGTTCGGCCAACGTGGAGACGGTGGGCGTGGCGCGGCTCACGGCGAGCTCGGCCTGGCCCGGCGCAGCCCCGGCAGCGCAGGCCAGCAAGGTGACGCCGGGCCGCCGCCCCACCAGGCGGTTCAGCCAGGCGTAGAGCGCCGGCTGTGGTTCCAGGGCCACTACGCGGGCACCCAGCCCGACGAAGGCGGCGGTGCGGTCGCCGAGGTGGGCGCCCACGTCGAAGGCCAGGTCGCCGGGGCCCAGGAAGTCGGCGTAGAGCCGGCGCAGGCCGGGCTGGCGGCCGGGTCGCCAATAGACGGCCAGCGAGCGGGCGATGCCCAGACCCTGACGCAGCCGGGCGGCGAGGGGGCGCTGGCTCATCGACTTCGCGCTCCCCGGCGGCCCAGCAGCGGCTGTTCGAGCATGGTGCGCGGCATCTCCGGCGGTGGCGGTAGCGGCGTGGCGTTCGGCAGGTCGGACGATGCCGAGGCGTACTTCAGCAGCGCGGTATCCGCTGCCGGGCGATGCGTGGCCAGCAGTTCCCGGCGGATGAGTGCATCGACGCGAACGCCGCTCAGACGTACCAGCAGCGGGGCGAGGGAGAGGCCCGCCCAGATCGGGGCCAGCCACCAGAACAGCAGCGGGGCGTAGACGTGGATTGCCGCGGCCCAGGCGACGCCCAGGACGGTGAACGGTGCCGTGTGAACCAGCGCGGCGTGCCAGGGCACCGGCCGCCCCTCGCGGGGCTGGGCCGTCCAGGCGGTGCGGCCGCCGACCAGCACCTCGATCACGAAGCGGCTGTGAAAGGCCATCATCAGGGGGGCGAGCAGCACGGCGACCAGCGCCTCGGCCAGCGCCGAGACGATCAGGCGCCAGGCACCGCCGAATGCCGCAGCGCGCCGGGCCAGGGCCAGCGTCAGCCCCATCAGCTTGGGGGCGAAGAGCAGTGCCAGGGTCAGCGCAAAGAGACTGGCGATCAGCTCCGGGTGCGCCTCGGGCCACATCGGGAAGAGTTGCGGCGCCTCGCGGAAGTAGCTAGGCGCCTGGTGGGCGCGCAGGGCGGCGTCGAGGCTGCCCAGCGCCAGGATGGCCAGCCACAGCAGGGAGGCCACGAAGGCCATGGCGCCCATCACGAAGTGCAGGCGGCTCAGCGGATGCAGGCCGGGAACGGCGATCAAGCGTAGATGCTGCAGGTTGCCCTGGGTCCAGCGGCGATCGCGGCGCGCATAGTCGAGCAGGTTGCCGGGCATCTCCTCGTAGCTGCCGCCCAGGCGGGTGTCGAGCTGCACCTGCCAACCGCCGCGGCGCAGCAGTGCCGCTTCGACGAAGTCGTGGCTGAGTATCTCGCCGCCCAGCGGGGGGCGGCCCGGCAGAGGTGGCAGGCCGGCGCAGGCAGTGAAGGCGTCGAGGCGCAGGATGGCGTTGTGGCCCCAGTAGTTGGCGGTGTCGCCCTGCCAGACGCTCTGGCCGGCGGCGAGCATCGGCGCGTAGAGGGCGGCGGCGAACTGGGAGAGCCGGCCGAACAGGGTGGACTGGCGGGCAGGCAGCGGCACTGTCTGGATCAGCGCCACTTCCGGGCGAGCCTGAAGGGCGCGCACCAGGCCGACCAGACAACTGCCGGTGAGGCGGCTGTCGGCATCGAGGCCGATCAGGAAGTCGTAGCGACCACCCCAGCGGCGGCAGAAGTCGGCGAGATTGCCGGCCTTGCGGCCCGCGTTGTCGGCTCGGCGTCGGTAGTGCAGGGGCAGCCGCCCCGCCAGCCGGCGCTGCAATGCCGCCACGGCGTCGGCCTCGGCATCGGCGATGGTCGGGTCGGTGGTATCGCTGAGCACGAAAGCTTCGAAGTGGTGCGCTTCGCCGGTGGCGATCAACGACTCGGCGGTGGCCTCCAGGGCGGCGACGACCTGCTGCGGGACTTCGTTGTGGATGGGCATGGCGAGCACGGTGCGTCGGCGCAGCGGCATGCCCTCCTCATCCATCCGGGCTGGCAGAGGCGCCAGGGTGAGCGGGTCTCGGCGTGTCAGGCAGAGCACGAAGCCGGCCAGCGCCGACCAGAAGGCGAGGGCGATCCACGCGAAGGTGAGAGTGAACAGCGACAGCAGCGCCAGCTCGAGAACGGCCAGGCCGTCGGCGGCGAGGATGCGTGCCATCAGGCCGGCACCGGCCAGGGTGGTGGCGCCCACGGCAAAGGCCAGCAGACCGCGCCGCACGCCCAGTCCGGGTAGCGGTGCAACGGCTGGACGGGACGACTCAGCGCGACTCGGAGGGGTACCAGACATGGTTCCAGGTCTCGCTGATCACTCGGTCGCGCAGGCTGAGGTGCAGGCGCAGGTCGGCGGGTCTTTCGCCGTCCGGGTCGAGGCGAAAGGAGGCGCGCCAGCCGCTTCCGTCGGGCAGCGGTTGTGCCTGGCGGTGGCGCACTTCGCCCCGGTTCGCCTCGACGTTGACGGTGACGGGCTGGTCCGCCGCCAGCCCCTCCAGCTCGCCGCCGCGGAAGTCGACCATGAAGTGGCGGCGACTGGCCGGGGCCGGATCGGCGCGTCCGGGAACGCCGCCCCATCCCTGCCGGGTACGCACCACCCGGGCCAGGTGCTGCTCGGGAAGATTGGCGTCGAAGGTGCGGATGCGGTAGCGCAGGGTGCGCGACTCGCCCTCGCGTAGCGGCGCCTCGGCGACCCAGTAGGTGACGATGTTATCGTGGGTCTCATCGGGGGCGGGAAGCTCCACCAGTTCCACGCCGCCGGGGCCCCAGTCGTCGAGAGGCTCCACCCACAGGCTGGGGCGACGTTCGTAGCGCGCCTCCAGGTCGAGGTAGTGATCGAAGTCGCGGTTGCGCTGAACCAGACCGAAGCCGCGTGGCCCGTCGTCGCGCAGCGAGGTGACGCGCAGCTCGCGGGGGTTGTTGAGCGGTCGCCAGATCCATTCGCTGCCCGCGGTGTGCATCAGCAGCCCCTCGGAGTCGTGCACGTGGGGGCGGTAGTCGTCTACCGGGCGGGGCGTGGTGTCGCCGTGGGCGAACATGCTGGTGAGCGGGGCGACACCGAGTTTCTCCACGTCGCGGCGGGCGAAGAGGCGTTTCTCGACGGTGACCTCGACGTTCTTGCGGGGCACGATGTCGAAACGGTAGGCACCTGCCAGCGAAGGGCTGTCGAGCAGCGCCAGCACCGTCATCCGGGTGGCGTCGGGGTCGGGCTCGACCAGCCAGAACTCGCGGAAGGCGGGAAATTCCTCGCCGCCGGAAGTGGCGACGTCGATGGCCAAGCCCCGCGCCGAGAGACCGTAGCCCTGGTCGCGCCCCACCAGGCGGAAGTAGCTGGCGCCGAGAAAGACGGCGAACTCATCGTGGTACTCGGCGCCGTTGAGCGGATAGTGCAGGCGAAAGCCGGCGTGACCGGCGCCGTCGAGGTCCGCGTCGGCAAGCGGTGCGGCCGCGTCGTCGTAGCGGAAGCGCGCGGGATCGAAGGCGAGCGGTTGGCTCTCGCCGTCTTCCACCACGTGCAGCTGGACCGGTGCATCGAACAGGAAGCCGGTATGGAAGAGCTGCACGCTGAACAGGGCCTCGTCTCGCCACAGGGCCGCCTCGGGGCGGAAGCGGATCTGCCGGTAGGTGTCGTAGTCGAGATCGCGCAGGGCGGCGGGCAGTTCGCCGCTATCCTCGCGATACTCGTCGTCGGCCAGCGTCTGGGCCCGCTCGGTGACCCGGTCGAACAGGGCGGCCACCTCGTCCTCGGTGGTAGCCTGGGCGCTGCCGCAAAGCATCAGCAGCGCAACGCCCATGGTCGGGAGAATGGGTGACATGGTTCCTTCCTCCCGGGTGCGATGATCCCTCAACGTGAAGTGTCGTCGGTTTGTGGGCATCCTGCACGGCATCTCGGTGTCCAAGTGTAAACGATACGATAATTGTACAAGGGCATTGTAGTGTACATAGCGTCGCGCTGCGTTACCCTGCTTCGAAAAGACGAAGGAACGGAAGACAAAAAAGAATGCGCCCTGTATTGACCGCCGTCCTGTTGCTCGATGCCTTGCTGCTGGTACCGCTGTGGTTGCGCTACGGCGAGCCGGGTACGCGCTGGGTCGCCCTGGAGGCGCTGCTGGTGGTGGCCGTGCTGGCCCTGCTGCCGGCGCGTGCGGCCAGCCGCCGGCTCGCTTGGTCGTTGACCGCGCTGGTGCTGCTGGGCGTGCTGGTCGGTCTCGGCGATGCGGCGACTTACCAGGCACTGGGGCGCTCGCTCAATCTCTACTTCGACTGGCCGCTGCTGCGCTCCGTCTTCGATCTGCTGGCCGGTAGCTTGGGCGCTCTACTGGCACTGCTGGCGATCCCGGCCGGCATGGCGGCGTTGGTACTGCTTGTCGGATGGCTCGGGCGCGCTCTGTCAGCTCTGCCCGGCACGGCGCGGTTCGGTTCGACGCGCTGGCTGGCCGGGGGGGTTGCGGTGGCCAGTGCCGCTCTGATCGTCGCCCAGTGGCAGCACGCCCGGCCGCTGGTGGTGACGCGCACGCCGCTGGTCGACACTTTCGGCTTCCAGGTGCGGCAGCTGATCGATACCCATCGCGCCCGGCGCGCCTTCGCCGAGACGCTGGCCGAGCGTCCGGGAGAGGCGCGGCCTCTGCCGGGGCTCGCCGGGCGCGACGTGCTGCTGGTCTTCGTCGAATCCTACGGGGTCAGCGCGCTCGAGCAGCCGCGTTACGCCGAGGTGGTGGGTCAGCGGCTCAGGCAGATGGAGCCGCGCCTGGCGGGTGCCGGCCTGGCAGCGGTCTCCGGCACTCTGGCGGCTCCGGTGCGCGGGGGGCAGTCGTGGCTGTCGCATGCCACGGTGCTGTCCGGCCTGCGGATCGACAACGATCTGTGGTACCGACTGCTGCTCGACAGCGAGCGGCCGACGCTGGTCGACGACTTTCGCGCCACCGGGCACCACACCCTGGCGGTGATGCCCGCCATCACGCGGGCCTGGCCGGAGGGAGAAGCCTACGGTTTCGACGCACTGTACCCTGCGAAGGCGCTCGGCTACGAAGGCCCCGCCCTGAACTGGGTGACCATGCCCGACCAGTACACCCTGCACCGCTTCCAGCAGGCGCTGCGCCCGGTCGATTCGCCCGTGTTCGCCCAGATCGCCCTGATCAGCAGCCATGCGCCCTGGACGCCGATCCTGCCGGTGCTGGAGGATTGGCAGTCGGTGGGTGATGGCCGCGTGTTCGCGCGCTGGGCCGATGCCGGCGAAGCCCCCGAGACGCTGTGGCAGGATACCCGGCGAGTTCGCGAACACTACGCCCGCGCGGTGGCCTACTCGCTGGAGACGAGCCTCGAATGGATCGCCGAGCATGTCGGCAACGACGGCCTGGTGATCTTGCTCGGCGACCATCAGTCGGCCCCCTTGATCACCGGCGATGCGGCCAGCGATGGCGTTCCGGTACACGTCATCGCTGCTGATCCGGCACTGCTCGCCCCCTTCCGGGCCCGTGGCTTCGTGCCCGGCCTGCTGCCACCCCAGCGCGACAGCCACCCCGGGATGGACCGGCTGCGCGACTGGCTGCACGAGGAGTTCGGCTCATGATGACCCCGGTGATACTGGCCGGCGGCGCCGGTACGCGGCTGTGGCCGCTGTCGCGTCACCAGCGGCCCAAGCAGTTCCTCTCGCTGCTCGACGACGCGCCGCTGCTGGCTGCCACCCTGGCGCGACTCGAGGGGCTGGATCATGCGCCGCCCATCGTCATCTGCCACGAGGATCACCGTTTCCTCGCTGCCGAGCAGTTGCGCCGGGCCGGCGTGGCCGACGCGACCCTGCTGCTCGAGCCGGAAGGGCGTGGCACCGCGCCGGCCATCGCCCTGGCGGCACTGCTGGTCCAGCGCCGCGACGAGCGCCATCCGCTGGTGGTGCTGCCGGCCGACCACTGCATCCTCGACCGCGCCGCCTTTCAGGCGAGTCTCGCCCGGGCCCTGGCGCTCGCCGAACAGGGTTGGCTGACCACCCTTGGCGTGGTGCCCGACCGCGCCGAAACCGGCTACGGCTACGTTCGTCCCGGCGCGCCGCTCTCCGAGGGTGGGCGACGGGTGGCGGCCTTCGTGGAGAAGCCCGATGCGGCCACTGCCGAGGCGCTGCTGGCCGAGGGAGAGTGCTGCTGGAACAGCGGACTCTTCGTGCTGCGTCCGGACGTCTACCTCGACGAGCTGGCACGTCTGGAACCGGCGATTCTCGATGCCTGCCGCCGTGCCATGACCGCGGCCAGCCTAGACCGTGATTTCCTGCGCCCCGGCGCCGAGGCGTTCCTTTCGAGTCCCGATCGGTCCATCGACGTGGCGGTGATGGAGTGCACCGCACGCGCCGCCACGGTGCCGCTGGCGGCGGGATGGAGCGACATCGGCTCATGGCAGGCGCTGTGGGAAGCGTTGCCTCACGACGCCGACGGCAACGCCCTGCGCGGCGAGGTGCGCTGTGCGGCGAGCCGCAATCTGCTAGTGCACGCCGAGGGGCAGCTGGTGGCCACGCTGGGCGTGGAGAACCTGGCGATCGTCACCACCGCGGACGCCGTACTGGTGGCCGACCGACGTCGCGGCCAGGAGCTGCGCCAGCTGGTCGACCGCCTGACGGTCGAGGGCCGAGCCGAGGTGGCCCAGCACGCCACCGTGCATCGCCCCTGGGGGCGCTATCGGATTCTCGAGGCCGGGCCGGGCTATCAGGTCAAGCACCTCACCGTGAAGCCCGGCGCACGGCTGTCGCGCCAGTATCATCGCCATCGCGCCGAACACTGGGTGGTGGTCGGCGGCACGGCACGGGTCACCCTGGATGACGAGGCCTTGTCTCTCGCGGCGACGCAATCCATCGACATTCCCGTGGGGCGCGTGCACTGCCTGGCCAACCCCGGTCCGGGCGACCTGGAACTGATCGAGGTGCAGTCCGGCGACTACCTGGGCGAGGACGACATCGTGCGCCTGGACGACCGCTACGGGCGAGAGTGAGGCTCAATAGATCCGGTAGCGCCGATAGTCGGGGCGGCCTTCCTGCTGCTGGATCACCTTGCGGTAGCGTTTGTACTCCCACTGGTACTGGGCGGGGTCGAGGGCGATGGCGGCTTCCACGCAGGCGTTGACGCCGCTGGCCGACTCGCCTTCGTCCGTCGAGTAGACGCGCTCGTCGGCGGCCAGGAAGTGGATGGCGAAGCCGCGGCCGGGCAGGCGGCGTGCCACGCCGGTGACCACTCGCGCTTCGGTGCGCGCCACCAGCTTGGGCAGCAGGGTGGCGGTGTAGGCGAGCCGTCCGAAGAAGGGGGCGAAGACGCCGCTGCCCCAGGAGGGTTCCTGGTCGGGCAGGATGCCCACGGCTTCGCTGCGCTTGAGCGCCTTGAGCAGCGCCGCTACGCCACGCGGGTTGGTGGGCACCAGCCGGGCACCCATGCGCTCGCGACCCTGGCGGATCACCGGGTCGAGAGGAGCGATCTTGGGCGGCTCGTACATGGCGGTGAAGGGGAAGTGGCCGGACAGCCAGAAGTTGAGCACTTCCCAGTTGCCGAAATGGGGAGCGAGCACGATGACGCCGCGCCCCTCGGTGCGCGCGGCGTCGAGCAGCTCGCGTCCGTGCACCTCGAGAATGCTGGCTTCCACCCGTTTCGGCGGCGCCATCCAGGCCAGGCCCAGCTCGAGCATGGTGGCGGCGGAGTGGGTGAGGCTCGCGCGCGCCAGGCGCCGGCGGTCCTTGTCGGCGAGCTCGGGGTAGACCTGGGCGAGATTGATCTCGGTGACCTGGCGCTCGCGACGGCTGAATGCGTGGACCAGCGGACCGGTCAACCGGGCGAGCCGCCATAGCGTGGGCAAGCGGCGATTGGCCAGGACACCCCACAGAGCGGTGATGACGCGAGCCTGAAGGACGGCGAGGCGAGGGTCACGACGGGCCATGGGCGCTTAGAAAAGCCAGGTCGTCACGTCATCCGGGGCGCGGTGCTCCTGGAGGCGCTTGATGCCTTTCACGCAGCGGATGACCAGCCAGAGCACCGCCAGCAGCCAGGTGAGAAAGCCGATCAGCACCAGGGTGAGTACCCCCGAGACGCCGAAATAGAGCACGCCGATCCAGAAGGTGCGGATCAGGAAGCGGTAGTGGTCGTCGAGCCAGGCGGGGCCTTCGCCGCGGTAGACGTAGGCCATCACCACGCCCACCAAGGCGGTGAGACCACCGCTGACGATGCCCGCCAGGAAGAGGGCGTAGACGACGATGGGCAGGGTGGTGTCGGTGCGTTTGCCGGGCTCGGCGGCATGCCGGTCGGAGTGTGCTGGGTCGTTCATGGGACTCCCGCTGCGACGACGTTGATTGGCGCCAATGATACCGGGCGTGAGCGACAATGCCAGCCGGGGGCTGGTTCTAGCTTTAGCTCACGCTGGGCCGCGTCGGTCGGCTGATCTCCAGCAAGTTGCCGTCGGGGTCGCGCAGGTAGAGCGATTCGATGGGCCCGGTGGCGCCCTGGCGCTCCACCGGGCCCAGTTCCACGGCGACGTCCAGCGCCTCCAGGTGGCGTGCCACTTCGTCCAGCGGCAGCAGGCTGCGTAGGCACAGATCGAGGCTGCCGGGGGTGGGCGTGGCGGCGCGCGGCTCGATGTCGGTGGCCGTCCAGTGCAGGCGCAGGGCGATGTCGCCCAGCATCAGGTCGACCCGCTCGCGGTCGCGGTAGCGAACCTCGAGACCGAGCACTCGGGTGTAGAAGTCCACGGCGCGGGAAATGTCGGTCACGGTGATGACCAGGTGGTCCAGACCTGACAGCATTCGTTTCTCCTTGGAGGAAGGTTCTGGCACAGAGGATACGATGATGCAGACTTGCCCGCTATGCGCATCCCGCGACTGCCTACCCTATCACCGCGATGCGCGGCGTGCGTATCACCGCTGCCAGCGCTGCGAGCTGGTGTTCGTACCCCCGGCGTTCCACCTGTCGCCGGCGGCGGAGAAGGCCGAGTACGACAAGCACGAGAACCATCCCGACGATCCCGGCTATCGACGCTTCCTGTCGCGGCTCTTCATGCCGCTGCGCGAGCGGCTCGCGCCCGATGCATGCGGGCTCGACTTCGGTGCCGGCCCGGGGCCGACCCTGTCGGTGATGTTTGCCGAGGCCGGCCATCCCATGGCCATCTACGACCCCTACTACGCGCCGGACGCCAGCGTACTGAGCGACACCTACGACTTCATCACCGCCACCGAGGTGGTGGAGCATCTGCAAGCCCCCGGCCGTGAGCTGGTGCGGCTGGTCGAGAGACTCGCCCTCGACGGCTGGCTGGGGATCATGACCAAGCGCGTGCGGTCCCGCGAGGCGTTCGCCCGCTGGCACTACATCCAGGATCCTACCCACGTGTGCTTCTTCAGCGAGGCGACCTTTTGCTGGGTGGCACGTAGGCTTGGCTTGCACGTCGAATTTCCCGCGGCGGACGTGGTACTGCTGCAGAAAACGAACGCGACCGCCGGGTTATTGAGCGATTTCGATAACACCCTGTTATACGGCGGAAAATCTCGTCACTGACGTTGACTCGCAGGGCCTTGGGCGTATGATCTCCGCCGCGCCGTTCGTTCGCTCGGCCCATTGACGCGTGCCGGTCGGCACGACGGTGGCGGGCGTTTTTCCGGCGTATCGACCATCCTGTGTGCTGACTCCCAAGCGAGGCGAGAACATGTCGCGGCAACTGCTGGCCATGGCCCTGGCGCCCCTGCTGGGGCTGTTCATACTCGGCATCGGCAATGGTTTCCTGGCCACGGTGATCACCCTGCGCCTGGATGCCGCCGGGGAGTCGCCGATGGTGATCGGCTGGGTGTCGTCGGCCTATTTCATCGGCCTGGCACTGGGGGCCATGCTCAACGACCGGCTGCTGCTGCGCATCGGCCATATCCGCGCCTACGGCAGCTTCGCTTCGCTGGTGGCGGTCACGGTGCTGCTGCAGGGGCTGGTCGCCGAGCCCTGGGCCTGGTTCGGCCTGCGCCTGATCGGCGGCTGGGCGACGGTGGGCGTGTATCTGGTCATCGAGAGCTGGCTGCTCACCGCGGGCGAGGCTAAGGTGCGCGGCCGCTTGCTGGCGCTGTACATGATCTCGCTCTACGCCGCGGGCGTTCTCGGCCAGCTGCTGCTGGGGCTGACCGAGGCCATGGGCGGTTCGGCCTCGTTCATCGTCATCGGCATGCTGGCGTCCCTCTCCGTGCTGCCCATGGCGATGATTCCACGGGTCTCGCCGCTGATCGACAAGGCCGAGCCGCTCTCGCCGCTGCGCCTGATCACGCTGACGCCCACCGGGGTGATGGGCAGTTTCGGCTCGGGACTGGCGGTGGCGGCGGTCTACACCTTGCTGCCGCTCTACCTGCAGCGTGTCGGTTTCACGGTGGACCGCGTCGGCCAGATGATGGCCGTGGTGGTGCTCGGTGCCTTGTTGCTGCAATACCCGGTGGGACGCTGGTCCGATCGCCATGACCGGCAGATGGTGCTGATTCTGATCGGCGGCTTCTGCACGGCGATCTCTGTGGCCGTGCTGCTGTTGCCGATGACCTCCTGGCTGCTGGCGGGGCTGCTGTTCCTGCTCGGGGGCGGTGTCTTCTCGCTCTATCCGGTGGCGGTGGGCCATGCCGCCGACCGCGCCCCGGCCGGGGCGTTGGTGCGCATGAGCCAGGGGCTGCTGTTGATCAATGCCATCGGCTCTGCACTGAGCCCCTCGCTGGTCTCGCCGCTGATGGTGGTCATGGGCGATGCCGGGCTGTTCTGGGCCTTCGGGGGGTTGGGGCTATTCCTGGTGGGTTTCTTCGCCTGGCGGCGCAGCGTACGCCCGGCGCCGGTGCCGGTGGCGCCCTTCGCGCCGACCACGCCCATGTCGTCGGTGGGTGCCGAACTGGTGGTCACCGAGGAGCTGGTGCAGGGTGCCATCGAGCACGAACACGTCGAGGATCTCTCCGCTGCCGTGCCCGAGGTGGCGGTCGTCGAGCCGCTGGTGGGCCCACCACCGGCCGACGAGCCGCATATCGTCTACTATGACGAGGCCGCTGCACCATCGAGCGATGACGGTGCCGACCGGGAAGGCGAAACCCTGACCGAGTCGCCGCAGTCCGGATACCATGGCTGATCGCCACGCATGGCGTGCTGCCGATGTCCCCGCCGGGCACAGTGGGGCTGCCGATCATGCGACATTGGGCTAATGGTTAACGTAAAGTAGGGAATCTACTATCGCCGTTATCATTTTCCCTGAGGTGTTGCCATGGTTTCCTTTTCTCCCCCCGTCCGTGACCTGCGTTTCGTGCTCGAGGAACTGCTCGAGCATCGCTCTCTCTCGTTGCCCGTTTTCGAGGAGGCGAGCCCGGAGCTGGTCGAGGCGGTGCTGGAGGAGGCCGGGAAGCTCGCCGGTGAGGTCTGGGCACCGCTCAACGTCAGCGGCGACCGCCAGGGCTGCACGCGCCGCGACGACGGTGGAGTGACCCTGCCCGATGGCTTTGCCGAGGCCTACCGGGCCTATGCGGAGGGCGGCTGGAACGGCATCGGCGTGGCCGAGGCGCAGGGCGGGCAGGGTCTGCCCGAAGTGGTGGCGAGCAGCGTGCAGGAGATGCTCCACGGCGCCAACATGGCCCTGGGCCTGTGCCCCATGCTCACTGCCGGGGCCATCGAGGCGCTCGCTCACCACGGCAGCGAGGCGCAGAAGGCCATCTACCTGCCCAGGCTGGTGGAAGGTTTCTGGACCGGCACCATGAATCTCACCGAGCCCCAGGCGGGCTCCGATCTCTCCAAGGTGCGCACCCGCGCCGTGCCCAGCGACGACGTGCCCGGCGAGTATCGCCTCTTCGGCCAGAAGATATTCATCACCTGGGGCGAGCACGAGGCCAGCGAGAACATCGTTCACCTGGTGCTGGCGCGCACGCCGAACGCCCCCGAGGGCAACAAGGGCATTTCGCTGTTCCTGGTGCCCAAGTTCCTGGTCGACGAGGAGGGTTCCCTGGGCCGGCGCAACGACGTCATCTGCGCGGCCATCGAGCACAAGCTGGGCATCCACGGCTCGCCCACCTGCACGCTGAGTTTCGGCGAGAACGATGGGGCCATCGGCTATCTGGTGGGCGACGAGGGACGCGGTCTCAACCATATGTTCACCATGATGAACGAGGCGCGCCACAAGGTGGGTGTGCAGGGCATCGGCGTGGCCGAGCGCGCCTGCCAGCACGCCTTCGCCTATGCGCTGGAGCGCGTTCAGGGCAAAGCCCACGGCCGCGAGAGCTCCATCAGCGAGCATCTCGACGTGCGCCGCATGCTGCTCTCCATGCGGGCACGCACCGATGCTCTACGCGCCCTGGCCCTGACCTGCGCTGCCGAACTCGACGTGGCGCGCCACGCTGCCGATGAGGCCGAGCGGCGTGCCGCCCAGGCGCGGGTCGACGTGCTGATCCCGGTGGTCAAGGCCTTCTCCACCGATCAGGCCGTGGAGATCGCCTCGCTGGGCGTGCAGGTTCACGGTGGCATGGGCTACATCGAGGAGACCGGCGCCGCCCAACTGCTGCGCGATGCGCGCATCGCGCCGATCTACGAGGGCACCAACGGCATCCAGGCGCTCG
This sequence comes from Billgrantia gudaonensis, assembly GCF_900100195.1. Lineage (GTDB taxonomy): Bacteria > Pseudomonadota > Gammaproteobacteria > Pseudomonadales > Halomonadaceae > Halomonas > Halomonas gudaonensis. The sequence continues at coordinate 23,338 of NZ_FNES01000012.1, read as the reverse complement.
ACTTGGCCGGGCGCAAGCTGCAGCGCGACGGCGGGGCGGCCCTGGCGAGGCTGATCGACGACGTCGAGGCGACCGCTCAGGCGCTGGCTGCCAGCCCCGAACTGGCCCACTTGAGCCCCGGCCTGGCGGCTGGGGTGGCCGATCTGCGTGCCGCCTTCGCGGCGGTGCTGGAGCAGGGCGCCGATCCCGCCCAGGGAGCGGATGCCATCCAGGCCTATGCCACGCCCTTCCTGAGTCTCGTCGGCCACGTGCTGTGCGCCTGGCAGATGGGGCGTGCGGCCTTCAAGGCCCAGGCCGCCATCAAGGCCGGCAGCCAGGAGCCCTTCTACGCCGCCAAGCTGGCCAGCGCCGATTATGCCATTCGCCACTGGCTGCCGGTGGGGCGCGCCCAGCGCGCGGTGATCGAGGCCGGCATGGAAAGCCTGGCCGCCTTCGACGCCCGCTCTCAGTGACCGGTGAGGCCCGGCGCTCCGTTCCCGCAGCGCCGGTCCCCATCATCGCGTCAGCATAACGACAATGCCATCACGGAGCCCACACAGCATGAACGACAGCCTCTTCGAACAGGGCCTGCCCAAGACGCCGGCCAACCACGTCGCGCTCTCGCCGCTTACCTTCATCGAGCGCAGCGCTTCCATCTATCCCGACTACCCGGCGGTGATCCACGGCGAGGTCCGGCGCAACTGGGCCGAGACCTGGACGCGCTGTCGCCGGCTGGCCTCGGCGCTCGAGAAACGCGGCATCAGGCCCGGCGAAACGGTGGCGGCGATGCTGCCCAACGTGCCGGCGATGTTCGAGGCCCATTTCGGGGTGCCGCTGGCCGGCTGCGTGCTGAACACGCTCAACATCCGTCTGGACGCAGCGGCCATCGCCTACATGCTCGAGCATGGCGAGGCACGGGCCGTGCTCGTCGACCCGGAATTCGCGCCGGTGATCGAGGAGGCCATTGCGGATCTGGCCATCAAGCCGCTGGTGATCGACGTCGACGACGCCCTGTTCGAGGGCGAAGCGCGCCGCATCGGTGCGGTCGAGTACGAAGCCCTGCTCGCCGAAGGCGATCCCGAGTACCCGTACCGCCTGCCCGAGGACGAATGGCAGGCGATCTCGCTCAACTACACCTCCGGCACCACCGGCAAGCCCAAGGGGGTCGTCTACCACCATCGCGGCGCTTACCTGAACGCGGTGAGCAACATCCTCGAATGGGCCATGCCGCACCACCCGGTCTACCTGTGGACGCTGCCGATGTTTCACTGCAACGGCTGGTGCTTCCCCTGGACCATCGCCGCCAACGCCGGCGTCAGCGTCTGTCTGCGCAAGGTCGATCCGAAGCGGATCATGAGCCTGATCGCCGACGAGGGCGTGACCCACTTCAGCGGCGCGCCCATCGTGCTCAACGGCCTGGTCAATCTGCCCGAGGCCGACAAGCGCGACTTCGATCATCCCGTGAAGGTGACCACCGCCGGCGCCGCGCCGCCCGCTTCGGTGATCGCCGGCGTCGAGACGCTCGGCATCGAGGTGACCCACGTCTACGGCCTCACCGAGGTCTACGGCCCGGTGACGGTGTGCGCCTGGCGCGAGGCGTGGGACGAGCTGCCGCTCGAGCAGCGCGCCAAGATAAAGGCGCGTCAGGGCGTGCGCTATCACATGCTCGAGGCGCTGTGCGTGGCCGACCCCAACACCCTCGAACCGGTGCCCAAGGATGGCCAGACCATCGGCGAGATACTGATGCGCGGCAACAACGTCATGAAGGGCTACCTCAAGAACGAGGCGGCCACCGAGCAGGCGCTGGAGGGCGGCTGGTACCATACCGGCGATCTGGCCGTGTGGCATCCCGATGGCTACGTGGAGATCAAGGACCGCTCCAAGGACATCATCATCTCCGGCGGCGAGAACATCTCCACCATCGAGGTCGAGGATGCGATCTACGGCCATCCGGCCGTGGAGGAAGCGGCCGTGGTGGCCAAGCCCGACGAGAAGTGGGGCGAGACGCCGTGCGCCTTCGTCAAGCTCAAGACGGGCTATGGGGAGGTCAGCGAGGCCGACATCATCGCCCACTGCCGCGAGCATCTGGCCGGATACAAGGTGCCCAAGACGGTGATCTTCACCGAACTGCCCAAGACGTCCACCGGCAAGATTCAGAAATTCGTGCTGCGCGAACAGGCGCGCCAGCAGTGAACGGGAGAGACAGCATGAGTCAACGAGCGATCGGTGTCGTCGGCGCCGGCACCATGGGTCAGGGCATCGCCCAGGTAGTGGCCGCCAGCGGCTTTCCCGTCCAGCTCTACGACGTGGCCGATGCGCAGCTCGAGCGCGCGAGGACGGCCATCGACAAGGGCTTGGGCAAGTTGGTGGCCAAGGACAAGCTCAGCGAGGTGGAGAAGGATGCCGCGCTGGACCGGCTGGCCACCACTACGGCTCTGGATGCGCTGTGCGACTGTGCGGTGATCATCGAGGCCGCTCCCGAGCAGCCGGCGCTCAAGGAGAAGCTGTTCGGCGATCTCAGCCGCCTCACCCATGAGGCGATACTCGCCTCCAACACCTCGTCGCTGTCGCTGACCCGCCTCGCTGCGGTGTGCGAGCGTCCCGAGCGCGTGGTGGGGATGCACTTCTTCAATCCGGTGCCGGTGCTCAGGCTCGTCGAGGTGATCCGCGCCGAGCAGACTTCGGACGCCACCGTGGCCACCATCGAGCAGCTGGCCAAGGATCTCGGCAAGACGCCGGTAGCCATCGCCGACTCGCCGGGGTTCGCCGTCAATCGCCTGCTGGTGCCGATGATCAACGAAGCGGCTTTCCTGGTGCAGGAGGGGGCCGCCACGCCGCATGCCATCGACGAGGCCATGAAGCTCGGTGCCGCTCATCCCATGGGCCCGCTGCAGCTTGCCGACCTGATCGGCCTGGACGTCTGCCTGGCGATCATGGAGGTGTTGCAGGAGGGCTTCGGCGATCCCAAGTACCGTCCTTGCCCCCTGCTCAAGCGCATGGTGGCCGCCGGCTATCTTGGCAGGAAGAGCGGCCGCGGCTTCCACGTCTACGAATAGCGGCCGGCTCGAGCGCTACGCGTCTTTTCGGCGTCGGCTCAGACCGGGCAGCACCAGCAGCGCGGCCAGCAGCCAAACCGGCCAGCTACCGGTGCGGGTGAAGGGCGTGTGGCCGCTCGTGGGGACGACCTCGGCCGTTAGGGTGGTCGTCTCGAACTGCGGCGCCCGGGCGATGACTCGCCCCTGGGCGTCGATCACCGCAGTGACGCCGTTGCTGGTGGCGCGTACCACCGGACGGCCGTTCTCCAGGGCACGCAGGCGGGCCATCTGCAGGTGCTGCAGGGGGCCGATGGAGGCGCCGAACCAGGTGTCGTTGGACACCGTCAGCAGCATCTCGGCATCGCGGGCACGGCTCGCCACCAGGTCGGGATAGATGATCTCGTAGCAGATGGCGTTGCCGAGCCGCGTACCGGCCGCCTCGATGGGCCTCTGCTGTGCAGGGCCCGGCGTCATGGCCGGCATCGGCAGGTCGAAGAAGGCGATGGCGCCGCGCAACAGCGTCTCCAGCGGCAGGTATTCGCCGAAGGGCACCAGGTGCGTCTTGCGGTACTGCCCCTCGGCATTGCCCAGGCCGATGACGCTGTTGAAGAAGAGTCCCTCGTCGTCGCGCTGCAGGATGCCGGTCAGCAGGGCGGTTTCCGGCGGCAGGCTCGCCTGGGCGCGTTCCAGGATGGGACGCGCTTCCTCCTCGAGCATCGGCAGGGCCGCCTCGGGCCAGACGACGAGGTCGTGGCGCTCATCCAGCTCGCGGGTCAGCTCGAGATAGGTGTTGGCAGCCGTGCGCTGTCCTTCCGGCGTCCACTTGATCAGTTGCGGCAGGTTGCCCTGCAGCAGTGCCACGCCGAGCGGATCGCCGGCGGGGGAGGTCCATTGGCCGGGCAGGGCCAGCGGCGCGAGCCACAGTGCGGCGATGGGGGCGGCCGCCCACCAGCGGCGGCGCAGGCACTCCACGCCGAGGCTGCCGGTCAGCGCGACGATCAGCGACAGGGCGTAGACGCCGCCGACCGGTGCCCAGCCCGCCAGCGGCGAATCGACCTGGGCCGTGCCGAGCAACAGCCAGGGAAAGCCGGTGAACAGCCAGGTGCGCAGCCATTCGCCGAGCACCCAGGCGCCGGCGAAGGAGAGCCACGCCAGGCGTGGCCCGGTGAGCCGGCGGTAGAGCCACAGCGTCACGGCGAAGAACAGGGCCAGGCCGGCCACGAAGAGAGAGGTCAGGGCCAGCGCCAGCGGGACGCCGGTATAGCCGTAATCGTGGATGGAGACATAGACCCAGGAGGCGCCGGAACCGAACAGGCCCACCCCGTAGCTCCAGCCCTTCAACGCGACCTGGCCGGGCGTCAGACCATGCAGGCCGACGTACATCAGGCCGGCGGCCACGGGGCCGAGCCACCAGAGCGAGAACGGGGCAGCGGTGAGGGTGGTGAGTACCCCGGCGGCCAGGGCCGCCAGGTAGTGCAGGGCGGGGGAGAGGCGCGTCTCGGTCATCGTTCGTCCCTGTGGATGATACCGTTTGGCTCGCTATTCGGGGTCGGTGCTGGGAGCGGCCTCGAGCAGGCGGATGCGGCGGTTGTCGGCATTGAGCACGGTGAAGCGCCAGCCGCCGAGTTCGGCATGCTCGCCGCGTCCGGGCAGGTGCCCGAAGCGCTGCATCACCAGGCCGCCCAGGGTGTCGAATTCCTCGTCGGAGAAACGGGTGCCGAAGCGCTCGTTGAATTCCTCGATGGGCGTCAGTGCGCGAATGGCGTAGCGGCCATCGCCCAGGTCGCGGATGTCGTCCTCCTCCTCGGTGTCGTGCTCGTCCTCGATGTCGCCGACGATCTGCTCGAGGATGTCCTCGATGGTGACGATGCCGGCGGTGCCTCCATATTCGTCGACCACCACCGCCATGTGGTTGTGGGTGTCGCGGAACTCCTTGAGCAGGCTGTTGAGGCGCTTGGATTCGGGAATGAACATCGCCGGGCGCAGCACTTCCTCGAGGCGAAAGCCCTCGCGCTCTTCGGCCGAGCGGCTGATCAACGGCAGCAGGTCCTTGGCCAGCAGCAGCCCCTTGACCTCGTCCAGGTTCTCGCCAATCACCGGATAGCGCGAGTGGCCGGTATCGCTGATGAGCGAAAGGTACTCGTCGATGGGCTGGTCGACGGCGATGGCGGCGACCTGGGAGCGCGGAATCAGCACCTCGCGAACCTGCTGGTCGCTGATCTGCATCGCGCCCTCGATGATGCGCATGGCGTCCTGATCGAGCTTGAGGCGGCTGGCCGCCTGGCGGAGGAACTCCAGGAGTTCGAGCCGCGAACTGGGTTCGTCGTTGTCACCGGAGAGGGCGCCGAGCAGTTTGTCGAGCCAGGATCGGTTGCCTGGGCCGTTCGATCGGTCTTCGCTCATGGGTCGGGTCTCTCGTTCTCGCTGTCGGCAGGTGGCGTACCTGCGGCGGATCGGGGCACGTAGGGATCGGGAATGGCCAGGCCGGCCAGTAGCTCGCGCTCCAGCCGTTCCATGGCCTCGGCTTCGGCGTCGTCGATGTGATCATGGCCCAGCAGGTGCAGCGTGCCATGAATGACCAGGTGGGCGTAATGATCGCGAAGCGGCTTGCGTTGTTCGACAGCCTCGCGCTCGACCACCGGATGGCAGACCACCAGGTCGCCGAGCAGCGGCAGTGCGAGGCCCGGCGGTGCCTCGAACGGAAAGGAGAGCACGTTGGTTGGCCGGTCGCGGCCGCGATAGTCGCGATTCAGCGCCTGACTCTCCGCGGCGTCGACGAAACGCACGGTCAACTCGTGGCGCGACTCCTGCGGGTAGCGAGCGAGCACGGCATCGACCCAGGCCTCGAGTTCGGCCTGGGTCGGAAGTCCGCCGGTCTCGACGGCGACCTGTCGGTCGATGAGCGGCGCCGTCATGATTCGTTGCGCTCGTCGTTGCCCTGGTCGGGGGGCCGCTTGTTCTGCCGGGCCTGCTCCAGCCGCTCCTGCCGGAGGGTCTCGCGCGCTTCGCGCTGGGCGCGCTCCTGCGCCTCCTGATCGGCCTCGAAGCTCTCGTAGGCCTCGATGATGCGCTGCACCAGCGGATGGCGCACCACGTCTTTGGCGGAGAAGTGGGTGACGCCGATGCCGGGCGTTCCCTTGAGGACTTCCAGCACCTGGATCAGGCCGGAATTCTGGCCCCGCGGGAGGTCGACCTGGGTGATGTCGCCGGTGATCACCGCCGTGGAGCCGAAGCCGATGCGGGTCAGGAACATCTTCATCTGTTCGCGGGTGGTGTTCTGGCTCTCGTCGAGAATGATGAAGGCGTTGTTCAGCGTACGCCCGCGCATGTAGGCCAACGGGGCGATCTCGATCACCTGTCGCTCGATCAGCTTGCCCACCTGCTCGAAGCCGAGCATCTCGTAGAGCGCATCGTAGAGCGGGCGCAGGTAGGGGTCGATCTTCTGCGCCAGGTCGCCGGGCAGGAAGCCGAGCTTCTCGCCGGCCTCCACCGCCGGGCGCACCAGCAGGATGCGGCGCACCTCCTGCTGGTTGAGGGCTTCCACCGCCGCTGCCACCGCCAGATAGGTCTTGCCGGTACCGGCGGGACCGATGCCGAAGTTGATGTCGTGGGCGCGAATGCTCGAGACGTAGCCCTGCTGGTTGGCACCGCGCGGCTTGATCAGCTGCTTGGGGGTTCGCAGCAGCACCTCGTCGTCGTTGTGCCCCTCTTCCTCCTCCAGTGCCTCGCGGCCGGATTCCTGCAGGAAAAGATGCACGGTGTGGGGAGAGAGGTCGCTCGCCTCGGCCTCGCGGTAGAGGTGCTCGAGAACGTTGGCCGCGGCCTTGACACGCTGACCGGGACCGGCCAGCTGAAAGACGTTGCCACGGTTGCGCAGGGTGATGCCGAGGCGCGATTCGACGAGCTTGAGGTGCTCGTCGCGTTGGCCGCACAGCTTGGCCAGACGTTGGGGATCGTTGGGTTCGAGGCTCAGAGTGATGACGCGATTGGCCTGAGTGGCATGCTGGCTCAAGGCGGAAGAATCCCTGCGTTGCGTGTGATGGCGCCAGCTTACTGCCCCGGCCATGGCCGGGGCAATGCGTGAAGATGGCTCGCTGGCGTCAGTATAGTTCGGGAGAGGCGAGCTCGCCGCGCAGTGAGTTGGGCAGCGCCTCGCTGATCTCCACGTCGACGAAATAACCGATCAGCTCGGTGGGGTTGGCGGCGCGGAAGTTGACCACGCGGTTGTTCTCGGTGCGTCCGGAGAGCTGGCCGGGATCCTTGGGGGCGAAGCCGGTGACCAGAATGCGCTGGGTGGTGCCCACCATGCGGCGGCTGATCTGCATGGCATGCTGGTTGATGCGCTCCTGCAGGATCGCCAGGCGCTGTTTCTTGACGCTCTCCGGGGTGTCGTCGGCGAGGTCCGCCGCCGGGGTACCGGGACGCGCCGAGTAGACGAAGCTGAAGGAGTGGTCGAAGCCGATGCGGTGGATCAGGTCCATGGTGGCTTCGAAGTCCTCCGCGGTTTCGCCGGGGAAGCCGATGATGAAGTCCGAGGAGAAACTGATGTCGGGCCGCAGGGCGCGGATGCGCTCCAGCTTGTCGATGTACTCCTCGACGCTGTGGCCGCGCTTCATGGCCGCGAGAATGCGGTTGGAGCCCGCCTGAACCGGTAGGTGCAGGTGGCTGACCAGCTCGGGTATCTCGCCATAGGCCTCGATCAGGCTGTCGGAGAACTCTACCGGGTGCGAGGTGGTGAAGCGGATGCGGTCGATGCCTTCCACCGCCGCCACGCAGGCGATCAGTTCGGCCAGGTCGATCTCGTCGCCCAGCCGGTTGAGGCCGCGATAGGCGTTGACGTTCTGGCCCAGCAGGTTGATCTCGCGCACGCCCTGATCGGCCAGGTGAATCACCTCGTCCATCACCGCCTCGAAGGGCCGCGAGACCTCCTCGCCGCGCGTGTAGGGCACCACGCAGAAGGTGCAGTACTTCGAACAGCCCTCCATGATCGACACGAAGGCCGTGGCGCCGTCGGAGCTCGGCTTGGGCAGGTGATCGAACTTCTCGATCTCGGGGAAGGTGACGTCGACCACCGAGATCGGTTGGGCGCTCTTGCCGCGCTGCTCGAGCATGTTGGGTACGCGGTGCAGCGTCTGCGGCCCGAACACCATGTCCACGTGGGGTGCGCGCTTGCGCAGATTCTCGCCTTCCTGGCTGGCCACGCAGCCGCCCACGCCGATCACCAGATCGGGGTTGGCCTCCTTGAGTTTCTTCCAGCGGCCGAGCTGGTGGAACACCTTCTCCTGCGCCTTTTCGCGAATCGAGCAGGTATTGAGCAGGATGACGTCGGCCTCGCCTTCGTCGTCGGTCAGCTCCAGCTGGTGGGACTCGCCGAGCAGATCCGCCATGCGTGCGGAGTCGTACTCGTTCATCTGGCAGCCGTGCGTCTTGATGAAGAGTTTCTTCGCCATAAGAATAGGGTCTTCGTCGGTTGCCCGACGCGTGTCACCGGTGAATGGAACGTCGCGAGGATGTGGCGCAGGGCCGTTGCGCAGGCCGGTCATTATACGCCAGCACCGGAGGCGGGGCCAGCGCGGGCTGGCCCTGGTTCCACTTCGGCTGTGGTAACCTGTCAGCCGGCCGCGGCCGGTGCTCCATGGCCAGGGTCGCGTCGCGATATCGGGTCGGTCATGTGATGATCAAGGTGCCGTAGGGCCCGGGGGACGGTACCTGGCAGCATCTCTCCAGCGTTTTTCCCGATGGTTGTCCACAGAATCTGTGAACAACTGCCCGAGTGGCACAGGTCTCATCGGTCATCGTCGCAACGGGAGGTTGGGCGATGGCATGGATCGCGGTAGAACGGTTGCCGCAGGAGCCTTCGACAGTCAGGACTACGGCATGATCATGCAACGAAGCAAGACGCTGTTGGCGGGAGCGATTCTGGGGCTTTGCGCCCTGCCCATCGCCGCCCAGCAGGATGACGGCGCGACCCACTGGGTTTCCGAGGAACTGACCACCTGGGTACGCAGCGGCCCCACCGACGGCTATCGCATCGTCGGCACCCTCACCGCCGGCGAACCGGTCACGGTGCTCGAGACCAGTGGCGACTACAGCCGCGTCGAGAACGGCGATGGGGAAACCGTCTGGGTGCTCAGCGAAGAACTGCAGCAGGAGCCCAGCGCCCAGCAGCGGTTGCCGGAGCTGCAATCGCGGGTGGAGACCCTGGAAGCGGAGCTCGCCAGCATCAACGACACCTGGGAGAACCGGGTGGCCAGCATGACGGAAACCCTCGAGACGCGTGAGCAGCGCATCGCCGAGCTCGAGGAGCGCAACCGGCAGCTGGAGGGACAGGAAGAGGAGTCGAGCGCGACCATTCGCGAGCTTCAGGCACGCCTCGATACCCAGGAAGAAGACCTGCTGATCCGCTACTTCATGTACGGCGGCGGCGTAGCCGGCGCCGGCCTGCTGGTGGGGCTGATCGTTCCCCACCTGCCGCGGAAACGGCGCAAGAACGACCGCTGGTTCTAGCGACCTGCCGGACTCGACGCCGATCGACGGCGAGGCGCGACGATCGGATGCATCCGACGGGCTCCAGGCATCCTCGAGGAGACGATATGGGACAGGAGTGGCGCGACCGCTGGCGCGAAGGGCGCATCGGCTTTCATCGCGATGCGACGCATCCCGCCTTGATGCGCTACTGGCCACGGCTCGGCGTACGCCCCGGCACCAAGGTGCTGGTACCGCTATGCGGCAAGAGCCTCGACATGCGCTGGCTGGCTCGCCATGACCATCCGGTGCTGGGCATCGAACTCGCCGAGGAAGCCATCGAACAGTTCGTGGCCGAAGGGGACGGAGCGGTGTCGCGCTACCGTCAGGAGCCTTTCACCATCTGCCGACAAGGCAGTGTCGAGTTGTGGTGCGGCGACTTCTTCCACTTCCACATCGAGCAGGCCGCCGAGATCGGTGCGTTCTACGACCGGGCGGCGTTGATCGCGCTGCCCGATGCCACCCGCCAGCGCTATGCCTTCCATCTGGCTCAGCTGATTCCCCCCGGTTCCCCCGGTCTGTTGATCAGCCTGACACGAGCGCCGGGCGACACCGGGGGGCCTCCCTACAGCACGGATGCCGCGGAGGTGCGGGAACTCTTCGAGCCCAACTTCCGGATCACGCATCTGGAAGACGGCGAACCGGAGCCCGGCAGCGGTTTCCGAGAAAGCGCATGGGCATTGGTGCGCCGCGGGCCAAGGGTGTGACTGCCGCGCTGGGAGTCGGTCGCATCTGACCGACTAGCGTGCGAGCAGTTGCCCGAGCTCGGGATCGCGGAAGGCGCGGTCCAGCGCGTTGCCGATCAGTTCGTTGAGCATTTCCGCATTCTCCTCGCGGTTGGGGCGCAGAGCGAAGCTCTGGGTTCGCCGCGAGGTGTAGGTGCCGGTGTAGGTGGTGCCGCCGTTGACGGCCTTGGCTTCGAGCACGGCTTCCAGCCGGGCCTCGCCGAGCAGCGGCTGGCCGTCCCCGCGTGCGTAGCCCAGGTGCTGGAGGGTGAGCGTCAGGGAGGGGCGGTCGGGGGCGGCCTCCGTGGTGGGCGAAAAGCCCATGTCGCGAACCGCGCGCTCGGCCTCGCGCTGCAGACGGGGAGTCAACTCACGGGGCGTGACGGTGATGACCGACGTGGACATGGCATCGCCCGAGCGCGTCCCGATCACCTCGTCTTCGCGTGCATCGGCGGCCTTGACGGTCACTGCCTGGCCGCTGCCGGCCTGAGGCACCTCGGCGCTGCGCTTGGGGTCCAGTTGCAGATAATGCGGGCTGGCACAGCCGGCCAGTACCAGGGTGGCCAGCAGGGCGGTCGCGAGGCGCCCCAGGTGGTGTCCAAGCATGAGAATCTCCCGGTCGTGATAACACCTTGCCAAGTCGCGACAGGTCGGTGGCCTGTCGCGTGGCGAGTATAGCGCCTGCCGGGGGCGATCAGGAAATGGCTTCTGACGTCCTGTGGGTTGCGGCGTCGCGGTTCTCGGGGAAGCGGTGCCAGCGGCGCGGCACGGCGAACAGACGCTGGCCGCGCGCCAACTCGAGACGCTCGAAGTCGGCGTGGCGTACCGTGGCCAGCCACGGCTTGGCGAGCCAATCCGCTTCGAGTTCGACGCGTACCTCGGCGCCGACCGGCGAAATCGCAGTCACCGTGACGGGGAGGTGGGCCTCGGCGTTGGGCGCCTCGGTCAATCGCACCTCGTGGGGGCGCAGCAGCAGTTCCTCCGGGCCGTCTGGCAGCTCCACCGCCAGTCGCGCATCGCCGCAGGTCAGCACGCCGTTGCGCACTTCGCCCTCCAGGTGATTGACGTCGCCCAGGAACTCGAACACGAAGCGATTGGCGGGCGCGCGGTAGAGCGTATCCGGGGCATCGATCTGCTCGATGCGGCCGTTGCTCATCACCACCACCCGGTCGGAGAGCTCCAGCGCCTCCTCCTGGTCGTGGGTGACGAAGACGCTGGTGAAGTTCAGTTCGTCGTGCAGGTGGCGAAGCCAGCGGCGCAGTTCCTGGCGCACCTTGGCGTCGAGGGCGCCGAAGGGCTCGTCGAGCAGCAGCACGTCGGGGCGCAGCGCCAGAGCGCGGGCCAGCGACACGCGCTGCTGCTGACCGCCGGAGAGCTGCGCCGGATAGCGGCTGGCGAAGGCTTCGAGCTGCACCATTTCCAGCAGGCGAAGCACCCGGGCGCGGATCTCGCCGCTGCTCGGGCGGCTCTTGCGCGGCAGCACGGTGAGACCGAAGGCCACGTTGTCGAACACCGTCATGTGGCGGAACAGTGCGTAGTGCTGGAAGACGAAGCCGATGCGACGGTCGCGCACGTGGACCTGGGTGACGTCGCGGTCGCCGAACAGGATGCGTCCGGCGGGTTCGCGGTCGGCGCTCTCCAGTCCGGCGATGATGCGCAACAGAGTGGTCTTGCCCGATCCCGAGGGGCCGAGCAGCCCGACCAGCTCGCCGTCGTGGATGTCGAGGTTCACCGGCTCCAGCGCGCGGGTCTGGCGTCCCGGCTTCCCGAAGGTCTTGGCGACGTTGTGAAGACGGATGCTCATGCAATAGCCTCCCGGCGCGCGGCGCGCCATTCCAGGCCGGCCTTGGCGGCCAGGGTGAACAGGGCGATCAGCGCCAGCAGGGCGGCGCTGGCGAAGGCGCCCACGGTGTTGTAGTCCTGGTAGAGCAGCTCGACGTGCAGCGGCAGGGTGTTGGTCTCGCCGCGGATGGCTCCGGAAACCACCGAGACGGCGCCGAATTCGCCCACCGCCCGGGCGTTGGTGAGAATCACCCCGTACAGTAGCGCCCAGCGGATGTTGGGCAGCGTCACCCGGCGAAACAGCGTCCAGCCCCGGGCGCCGAGCGTCACCGCGGCTTCTTCCTCGCGGGAGCCCTGGGCCTGCATCAGCGGGATCAGCTCGCGGGCCACGAAGGGGCAGGTGACGAAGATGGTCACCATCAGAATGCCCGGCCAGGCGAACATCAGCTGGATGTCGTGGGCGTCGAGCCAGCCACCGATCCAGCCGTTGCGCCCGTAGAGCAGCAGGTAGACCAGACCCGCCACCACCGGCGACACCGCGAAGGGGATGTCGATCAGGGTCTGCAGCAGGCGCCGCCCCGGGAAGGTGAACCGGGTCACCAGCCACGCCAGGGCCACGCCGAACACCAGGTTGACCGGGATGGTCATCAGCGTCACGAACAGCGTGAGGGCGATGGCCGCGACGGTGTACTCGTCGCTGACGTTGCTCCAGAAAGCGCCCACTCCTTCGGCGAAGGCCTGGGCGAAGATCGCCACCAGCGGCAGCAGCAGGAAGAGTCCGGCCAGCGCCACGGCAGCGAGGATCAGGCCGCGACGCACCGCCGGGGCATCACCGATACGTTGCATCAGCCGTTTCCTCCGTGCAGGCGTCTGACGAAGCGGCCCTGCCAGACGTTGATGGCCAGCAACAGCAGCAAGGAGACGGCGAGCACCACCGAGGCGATGGCCGAGGCGCCGGCGTAGTCGTACTCCTGCAGCCGGACGAAGATCATCAGCGCAGTGATCTCGGTCTCGTAGGGGGTGTTGCCGGCGATGAAGATGATCGCCCCGAACTCGCCCAGCGAGCGAACGAAGGCGAGCCCCGTGCCGGTGACCAGTGCCGGCCACAGATGGGGCAGGATCACTCGCCGGAAGGCGACTCCATCGCGGGCACCCAGCGTCATGGCGGCCTCGTCCACTTCGTGGGGCATGTCCTCGAGCACCGGCTGCACCGTGCGCACCACGAAGGGAATGCTGGTGAAGGCCATGGCCAGCGCGATGCCCACCCAGGTGTAGGCGACCTCGAGCCCCAGTGGGGCTAGCAGTCCGCCCATCCAGCCGTTGCTCGAGTAGAGCGTGGCCAGCGTGATGCCGGCCACGGCCGTGGGCAGGGCGAAGGGCAGGTCCATCAGCGCATCCAGCAGGCGCTTGCCGGGAAAGTCGTAGCGCACCAGAACCCAGGCCAGCAGCAAGCCGAAGACGGCGTTGGCCAGCGCCGCCACGGCGGCGGCGCCGATGGTCACCAGGTAGCTGGCGACCACCCGCCCATCGGTGACGATGGCCCAATACTCGGCGAGGCTGACCCCGGCCAGCTGACCGAAGAGTCCGGTCAGCGGCAGCAGCAGCACCAGCGAGACGAAGGTCAGGCTGATGCCCAGCGAAAGGCCGAAGCCGGGCAGCACCCGTTTCGGGGCGCTGCCGGCCAGTGATGCCAGCGTGCTCATCGGCGTTGCAGCTGATCCAGCAGGGCGCCACTTTCGAAGTGGGTCGCCATGGCCTCATCCCAGCCGCCGACGATCTCTTCCACCGTCAGCAGTTCGGTCTCGGGAAACTGGTCGGCGAACTCGTCCACCACCGCCTCGTGGTGCACCCGATAGTTGAAGCCCGCAAGCAGGCGCTGCATCTCCTCGGTATAGAGGTATTCCAGGTAGCCCCGGGCCAGCTCCTCGGTACCGTTGCGTTCGGCGTTCTCCTCGACCACGGCCACCGGAAACTCGGCGAGGATGCTCACCGGCGGCACGACCACGTCGTAGTCGTCGCTGCCGTACTCGCCGCGGATGTTGTTGACCTCGGATTCGAAGCTGATCAGCACGTCGCCGATGCCGCGCTCGATGAAGCTGGTGGTGGCGCCGCGACCGCCGGTGTCGAACACTTCCACGTTGCCGAGGAAGGTGCGCATGAAGTCGTGGATCCGTTCCTCGTCGCCGTCGAAGGCCTGATCGGCGAAGCCCCAGGCGGCCAGGTAGGTGTAGCGGCCGTTGCCCGACGTCTTGGGGTTCGGGAAGACGATCTCCACGTCCTCGCGTGCCAGGTCGTCCCAGTTCTCGATGCCCTTGGGATTGTCCTTGCGCACCAGGAAAGCGGTGGTGGAATAATAGGGCGAGGCGTTGTTGGGCAACTGCTGCTGCCAGTCCTCGGCCACCAGGCCGGCGTCGGCCAGCACCTGAACGTCGGTGACCTGATTGTAGGTGACCACGTCGGCGCGCAGCCCCTGGAGGATGGCCCGGGCCTGGGCCGAGGAGCCGCCGTGGGATTGCTTGATGGTCACTTCCTCGCCGTGCTCGGCTTGCCACCAGGCCTGAAACTCGGGATTCACGGCGGCGAAGAGTTCGCGGGCGATGTCGTAGGAAGAGTTGAGCAGCTCGCGTTCCGCGGCCAGCGCCGGGGTGGCCAGGCTGGCCCCCAGTGCCGCGATCAGCGCAGAGCGGCGCAGTGTCGATAGCAATGCCATGCCAGAGACTCCTTGAATTCTTGAACCTTGGTCGGCAAGGCTAATTCTAGCTTGTTGGAATTACAATGGGATCTTTTATTCTATTTGATAATATATGTGTGGCTCTCTCTGCCCCCTGATAAACTGTGCGTCTCCTCGACTGAGCCAACCTGCTTGATGGACTCGCCATGACCGATGCTTCCCGCGACTTTCTCATCGCCCCCTCGATTCTCTCCGCCGACTTCGCTCGCCTCGGCGAGGAAGTGGACAATGTGCTGGCCGCCGGTGCCGACATCGTCCATTTCGACGTCATGGACAACCACTACGTGCCCAACCTGACCATCGGGCCCATGGTGTGCGAGGCGCTGCGCAAGCACGGTGTCACCGCGCCCATCGACGCCCACTTGATGGTCAAGCCGGTGGACCGGCTGATCGGCGATTTCATCGACGCCGGGGCGAGCTACATCACCTTTCATCCCGAGGCCTCGGACCACATCGATCGTTCGCTCTCGCTGATCCGCGACGGTGGCTGCCAGTCGGGGCTGGTGTTCAATCCGGCCACGCCGCTCGCCTATCTCGACTACGTGATGGACAAGGTCGACATGATCCTGCTGATGAGCGTCAACCCCGGCTTCGGCGGACAGGCGTTCATTCCCGGTACGCTCGACAAGCTCCGCGAAGCGCGCCGCCGCATCGATGCCTCGGGACGCGACATTCGCCTGGAGATCGACGGTGGCGTCAAGGTCGACAACATCGCCGAGATCGCCCGCGCAGGGGCCGATACCTTCGTGGCCGGCTCGGCCATCTTCAAGGCCGCCGAGGCGAGCGATCCGCATCGCTACGACAGCGTGCTGCGGGCCATGCGCGAGCAGCTCGCCACGGCGCGATGAGTCAAGCCGCCGCCTGCTGGTACCTCTACGTGATCGAGACCGCCGGCGGGGCGCTCTACACCGGCGTTACCACCGACGTGGCACGGCGCCTGGTCGAACACGCCGAGGGGCGCGGCGCCAAGGCGCTGCGCGGCCGCGGCCCCTTGACGCTGCTCCACCAGGAAGCGGTGGGCGGCCGCGGCGAGGCACAGCGCCTCGAAGCCGCCGTGAAGCGGCTCTCGCCCGCCGCCAAGCGGGCCTGGCTGGCTCGGCGACGACTCAATGAAGCTTGAGACGCGGCCGAATGAACCGGTTCAGTCCATCCACGAGCACGATCACCGCCGTCTTCAGGTTGCCGTGAATGGCGCGCTGGTGCAGGCGATAGAGCGAGGCGTAGAAGAACTTGGCCAGATGCCCCTCGACGAACAGGCGGCGTGCCGAAGCGCCGCGCATCAAGGTGCCTATTGCATCGAAGTGGGCGAGTGAGATCAGCGAGCCGCGGTCGCGGTACACGAACGGCTTCAGCGGCCGGCCGTCGAGTTGCGCGAGCAGGTTACGGTAGAGCCGCTGCGCCTGCTGATGGGCGGCCTGGGCGCGAGGCGGCACCGTGCCGCCGTCGGCCTGCGGGCAGCTGGCGCAGTCGCCGAAGGCGAAGACGTTCGGGTCGTCGACGCTCTGCAGGGTCTCGTGCACGGCGATGCGCTGGCCCTTGGCCAGGGTCAGGTCGAGCTCGGCGAGGATGTCGGGCGCCTTGATGCCTGCCGCCCAGACGTTGAGATCGGTGGCGATGTGCCGGCCGTCGGCGGTGTGAATGGCATCGGCGTCGATCTCGGTCACCTTCGTGGCGGTGTGCACCTGGACGCCGAGGCCCTCGAGTTCCTCGCGAACGGCCTGGCGGACTCGTTCGGGCAAGGCCGGCAGCACGTCCTCGGCGGCCTCGATGAGGTGTACGTCGAGCTGGTGGCGGTCCAGTTCGGTGACCCCGTAGCTGTGCAGCATCAGCAGGGCGTCGTAGAGCTGGGCGGCGAGCTCCACTCCCGTGGCGCCGCCGCCCACGATGCCCACCCTCAGCTGCGGCGCCTGGTGCTGCACGGTGGCGCTGTAGCGCAGGAAGGTGGCGAGCATGTCGCGGCGGAAGGCTTCGGCCTGCTCGGGGCTGTCGATGAAGTGGCAGTATTCGGCCACCCCCGGGGTGCCGAAGTCGTTGCTGACGCTGCCCAACGACAGCACCAGCCGGTCGTAGGCCAGCTCGCGGGGCGGCAGGATCTCCTGGCCGTCGTCGTCGAGCACTGCGGCGAGCTGCAGCCGGCGCTGCTGTCGATCGAGCCCGCACAGGGTGCCACGCTGAAAGCGGTAGCCATTGCCGCGGGCATGACTGGCATAGGCGATCTCGTCGAGGCCGGAGTCCAGCGCACCGGTGGCGACCTCATGCAGCAGTGGCTTCCAGATGTGGGTCGGACTGCGGTCGACCAGCACGATCTCGGCCCGGCCGCGTCGTCCCAGGCGCCGGCCCAGGCGGGTCACCAGTTCCAGGCCGCCGGCGCCGCCGCCGACCACCACGATTCTCGGTTTGCTCATGAGGGCACTCCTTGGCACGTGAAAACAACAGCATAGGCCTGCTGGCATTCCCTGCCCATGGCCCGTGCGGCACAATACGACTTTTTCAATCCTGGAGTCAGCGCATGCATCCCATCCTGGCCGGCATTCGCCTGGTGACCTTCGATCTGGACGGGACCCTGGTGGATTCCGTGCCCGACCTGGCCGTGGCGGTGGACGCCGCCCTCGGCGATCTCGGTCTGCCCGCGGCGGGCGAGACCAAGGTGCGCGACTGGGTGGGCAACGGCTCGCGGGTGCTGATGGAGCGGGCGCTGAAGCACGTGGCCCGTAGCGGTAACGGCGAGGCCGATTCGGCGACCGATCTCCGAGGGGGCGCTGTGAACCCCTCCCTGGGCGCTACCGATGCCATCCCTGGCATAGGACCCCCTCTGCGATCGGTCCCCGTCGCCTCGCCTGGTGCCACCGGCAGTGATCGGCTGTCGGTCGACCATGCCCTGCTGGAGCGCGCCCATGCCGCCTTCCTCGAGCACTACGCCCGCGACCCGAGTTCGCGCACGCGGCTCTACCTCGGCGTGCGCGAGGCGCTGGACGGCCTGCGTGGGGCAGGCTTTACGCTGGCGCTGGTGACCAACAAGCCCGAGGCCTTCATCGCACCGATTCTCGCCGGCTTCGGCCTGGAGGGGCACTTCGCGCTGTGCCTGGGCGGCGACTCGCTGCCCCGGAAGAAGCCCGACCCCGCGCCGCTGCTCCACGTGGCCGCGCACTTCGGCGTGCCGCCGGCGGCCTGTCTGATGGTGGGCGATTCGCGTCACGACATCGCCGCCGGGCGGGCGGCCGGTTTTCGCACCCTGGCCGTGCCCTACGGCTACAATCACGGCGAGCCGGTGCGCGACAGTGGCCCCGACGGTCTGGTTGAATCGCTGGCCCAACTCGTTTAACGTGATTTCGGCCAAGGTGAAGGGTAGAGCCTTTTCAACCCGTTATTGCGACAAGCAGCGGACGCCATCCGATGACCACCCGCACTCAGCCGGACACCACGCTTCACGACGACGCACCGCGCGTCGCTCGTTCCCCTGCCCAACCGCCCGTTCGGGGCGGCTGGCGATGGTGACGCTCACCCCGCTTCGCTGAGCCGTGGCGCCCGTGCGCCCTCATCGCCAATCCGCTACATCGAGGATTTCGGGCATGATGACCCCCGAACGTTTCCGTGAGCTGGCCGACGCCGGCTACAACCGCATTCCGGTCACCCGCGAGGTGCTGGCCGATCTCGACACGCCGCTCTCCACCTACCTCAAGCTCGCCGACTCTCCCTGGACCTTTCTGCTGGAGTCCGTGCAGGGCGGCGAGAAATGGGGCCGCTACTCGATCATCGGCCTGCCCAGCCCCGAGCGGGTCGAGGTGCGCGGCTTTCGCGTGCGTCACCTGATCGACGAGCGCGTGGTGGAGGCGGAAGAAGTCGACGACCCGCTGGCCTGGATCGAACGCTTCCAGGCACGCTTCAAGGTGCCGCGCCTCGACGACCAGCCGCGTTTCGACGGCGGGCTGGTGGGCTACTTCGGCTACGACACCATCCGCTACATCGAGCCGCGCCTGCGGGGCCCACAGGTGGCCGCCAAGCCCGACCCGCTGGGCGTGCCCGACATCCTGCTGATGGTGTGCAACGAGCTGGTGGTCTTCGACAATCTCTCCGGTCGCCTGACCCTGTGGACCCACGCCGACCCGGCCGAAAAGGATGCCTACGCCAACGCCCGTGAGCGTCTCGAGCGCCTGGAGATCCGCTTGCGCAGCGCCACCCTCAACACCACCAGTCCCGGCAGCGGTGCGGCGGCGGTGGAAGAGGGGCATTTCACTTCCGGCTTCACCGAGGAAGGCTTCAAGGCGGCGGTGGAGCGCATCAAGGAGTACGTGCTGGCCGGCGACGTGATGCAGTGCGTGCCTTCGCAGCGCATGTCGATTCCCTACCGCGCTTCGCCGCTGGATCTCTACCGCGCGCTTCGCAGCCTCAACCCCTCGCCGTACATGTTCTTCTTCAACCTCGGCGACCACCACGTGGTGGGCTCCTCGCCGGAGATCCTCACCCGCCTGGAAGATGGCGAAGTGACGGTGCGGCCCATCGCCGGCACCCGGGTGCGCGGCAAGAGCGAGGCCGAGGACCGGGCGCTGGAGGCCGAGCTGCTCGCCGACCCCAAGGAACGCGCCGAGCACCTGATGCTGATCGACCTGGGCCGCAACGACGTGGGGCGCATCAGCGAGACCGGCTCGGTGACGGTCACCGACAACATGGCGGTGGAGCGCTACTCCCACGTCATGCACATCGTCTCCAACGTCACCGGGCGACTGAAGCCGGGGCTTTCGGCCATGGACGTGCTGCGCGCCACCTTTCCGGCGGGCACGCTCTCCGGTGCCCCCAAGATCCGCGCCCTGGAGATCATCGACGAGCTGGAGCCGGTCAAGCGCGGCGTCTACTCCGGGGCGGTGGGCTATCTCTCCTGGCACGGCAACATGGACACCGCCATTGCCATCCGCACTGCGGTGATCAAGGACGGCGAGCTCCACGTCCAGGCCGGCGCCGGCGTGGTGGCCGACTCCGTGCCCGAGCTGGAGTGGCAGGAGACCCTCAACAAGGGCCGTGCCATCTTCCGCGCCGTGGCCATGGCCGAACGCGGCCTCGACAACCTCGAGTAGACGAGCCGCCACCCCCCGATTTCCCCGCGTCCGACCACGGTCGGGCGAGTGCCCCAGGGGCCTGAGAGAGAACGAGTCATGAAAGTCTGCATGATCGACAACTACGACAGCTTCACCTTCAACGTGGTGCAGTACCTCGGCGAGTTGGGCGCCGAGGTGGTGACCTACCGCAACGACGCCATCACGCTGGACGAGATCGAGGCCATGGCGCCCAGCCACCTGGTGATCTCGCCGGGCCCCTGCACGCCCAACGAGGCGGGCATCTCCATGGCGGCCGTCGAGCGCTTCGCCGGGCGCCTTCCCATTCTCGGCGTGTGCCTGGGCCACCAGGCGATCGGCCAGGTCTACGGCGGCGAGGTGGTGCGCGCCCCACAGGTGATGCACGGCAAGACCTCGCGCATCCGCCATCGCGGCCAGGGCGTTTTCGCCGG
This sequence comes from Billgrantia gudaonensis, assembly GCF_900100195.1. Lineage (GTDB taxonomy): Bacteria > Pseudomonadota > Gammaproteobacteria > Pseudomonadales > Halomonadaceae > Halomonas > Halomonas gudaonensis. The sequence goes on along the minus strand of NZ_FNES01000012.1, from coordinate 3,061 downwards.
CCTGGAAGACCCGCTGGAAGTGACGCGCTATCATTCCCTGGTGGTGGCCGCCGAAAGCCTGCCGGCCTGCCTCGAGGTGACTGCCTGGACCGACGACGATGACGTGACCCCGGGGCTGATCATGGGGCTGCGTCACCGCGAACTGGACATCGAGGGGGTGCAGTTTCACCCTGAGTCGATCCTGACCCGCCAGGGGCACGAGCTGCTGGCCAATTTTCTCGAGCGTCAATGAATCGCGCCCGCCGAACCGCGCCTGATCATTAGGAGAACTGCCCATGCAGATGCGAGACGCCATCGCCGCGGTGATGCGCCGCGAGAACCTGAGCTTCGAGGCCACTCACTCGGTGATGCGCCAGATCATGACCGGCGAGGCCACCGACGCCCAGATCGGCGGCTTGCTGATCGGCCTGGCCATGAAGGGCGAGACCGCCGAGGAGATCAGCGCCGCCGCCCAGGTGATGCGCGAGCTGATGAAGCCGGTTCGGGTGCATGCCGACAACGTGGTCGACATCGTCGGCACCGGCGGCGACGGCGCCAACCTCTTCAACGTCTCCACGGCGGCGAGCTTCGTGGCCGCGGCCGCTGGAGCCCACGTGGCCAAGCACGGCAATCGCAGCGTCTCTTCGTCCTCGGGCAGCGCCGACCTGTTCGACGTCGCCGGCATTCATCTCGATCTCTCGCCGGAACAGGTGGGGCGCTGCATCGAGCAGGTGGGCGTGGGCTTCATGTTCGCCCCCAACCACCATCCGGCCATGCGTCATGCCATCGGGGCGCGCCGCGAGATGGGCGTGCGCACCCTGTTCAACATCCTCGGCCCGCTCACCAATCCGGCCGGTGCGCCCAACCAGCTTCTCGGCGTATACGCCCCCGAGTTGGTGCCGCTGATGGCCGAAGTGTTGCAGACCCTGGGCAGCCGCCACGTGATGGTGGTGCACGCCGAGGACGGCCTCGACGAGATCTCGCTGGCCGCACCCACCCGCGTGGCCGAACTCAAGGACGGTACGATTCGCGAATACACCATCGCCCCCGAGGATGTCGGCATCGAGCGCCAGGAGCTCGCCCCGCTCAAGGTGGTCAGCGCCGAGGACAGCCTGCGCCTGGTGCGCGAGGCGCTGGTCGGCGAGGGGGCGGCCGCCGACATCGTCGCCCTCAATGCCGGCGCGGCGCTCTACTGCTCGGGCATCGCCGACAGCTTCAAGGAAGGCGTGCTCATGGCCCAGGATGCCCAGGCCTCCAAGCTGCCGCAGGAAAAGATGAAGGAACTCGCCGACTTCACCCGGGTGCTGACGCCCTGAAGCCCCCATCGAGGAGCGTGACACCATGAGCCACTCCCCGGACGCCACTCCGACCGTTCTCACCCGCATCCTTGCCCGCAAGGACGAAGAGGTCGCCGAGCGCCAGCGCGCCATTTCCGAAGCCGAGCTGCTGACCCTGGCCCGGCAGCAGAGCGCCCCGCGGGGCTTCGTCGCCGCGCTGAACCGCCATCTCGGCGACGGCGACCCGGCGGTGATCGCCGAGATCAAGAAGGCCTCGCCCTCCAAGGGCGTGATTCGCGAGGACTTCCAGCCCGGCGAGATCGCCGCCAGCTACGCCGCCGGCGGTGCCGCCTGCCTTTCGGTGCTCACCGATGCCGACTTCTTCCAGGGCCACGAGGATTTTCTGATCGAAGCGCGCGAAGCCTGCGAGTTACCGGTGATCCGCAAGGACTTCATCGTGCACGGTTACCAGGTCAGCGAGGCGCGCGCCATCGGCGCCGACTGCATTTTGCTGATCGTCGCCGCGCTCGACGATGCCCGCATGGCCGACCTGCACCAGCAGGCCGTGGCGTTGGGCATGGACGTGCTGGTGGAGGTGCACGATGCCCAGGAACTCGAGCGCGCGCTGGCCCTGGGCATCGACCTGGTGGGCATCAACAACCGCAACCTGCACACCTTCGACACGCGCCTGGAAACCACCCTGGAACTGCTGCCGCGCATCCCCGTGGACGTCACGGTGATCACCGAATCCGGCATCCACACCCGCGACGACGTGCTGCGCATGCGCGAGCACGACGTGCACGGTTTCCTGGTCGGCGAGGCGTTCATGCGCGAGGCCGAGCCCGGCGAAGCGCTGCGGCGATTGTTCTTCTAGGCTTCCGCTTATTGCACCCATCGACCTTCAGCGGGCAGCCCCAGGGCTGCCCGTTGGCTTGTCAGGTCTCGCATCCATCCCGCTCATCGCTGCTACGCTACCCCCTGTTGATGGGGTCTCGGCACGTCTCGGAGCCTTGCCCCGGGAGGCCTTGCATGACGCTGAGCCTGCAGAGAGCGAGCCGATGATCCGCAAACGCCCCCTTCCGCTTTGCAGATCAACTTTCACTCACATAACTTGTTTTCTCTGAGGTGGCAGGGATGACCGCCAAGCAAGAAGGCACTACCGCATGGATGGCGGGTGCCATCGCAGCGTGCAGGGTAGGGGCGGTAGCGTGCCCGGAATGCTAGAGGCGACGCTAGGAGAATGGTTCAAGGTGCGGCGCCTCAACAACCAGAGGCGCCGCAAGTGCAGGAAACGATTACTTCAAATCGGAGATGCTCGCTCCAAAGTTGATGTGAAACGGAGCACCTTCCAATACAAGAGCCGGGACCGACTTGACCCCGGCCGCCTCGGCTTCGGCGATTCTCCCTTTGTCGTTGCCGAGATTGACCACTTCCACATCGTAGCGAGAGCGATCAATCGCCTTCGGAGTCTGTCAACATAGTTGGCATATGAAATAGTTCTGGCTCTTTAAAACCCTGCTGCCTGCGGCACTGGGTCCCGCTCGGGATTCAGGTGCACGATCTCAGGCAGGCTGAGCTTCCGGATGTCACCCGACCAGCGCTCCGGGTGACGCTGCTTCGCCGCCTCGAAGACCTCCCGGCGCTGGGCCAGGATGCCTTTGGCCTCGCCGTTATGACGCTGGCTCGGCGTGACGTAGCGAAGGGCGCTGTGCCGGTGCTCGTGGTTGTACCACTCGGTAAATTGCTGAACCCAGTCCTGAGCCTCGGCCAGGGTGGCGAAGCCGTCAGCGGGGAAGCCCGGCCGG
>NZ_FNES01000024.1 GCF_900100195.1 Billgrantia gudaonensis | reverse complement strand
GATCCCATGCCGAACTCAGCAGTGAAACCGCTCAGCGCCGATGGTAGTGTGGGGTCTCCCCATGCGAGAGTAGGTCATCGTCAGGCACTTATTCCTAAAAATCCCGAGTACGACAGTGCTCGGGATTTTTTCATGGGCATGGGAAGACCCGCTCTTTACCGTGTGGGAGGGCCGGGCGCTCTCACCCCCCCGGCGAGGTAGCTCATCGTCAGGCACTGCTTCAGAAACCCCAGCCAATGGCTGGGGTTTCGTCGTTTAAGGGCCTCCTCGGGCGAGTCGCGGAAGGCCGGCAGGAGGTGTCAGCGACAAAGCACTTCGAGCGTTTCGACCAGGCTGTCCATCTCGTCCTCGGTGCCGATGGAGATGCGCAAGAAGTCGCTGAGCACTTCGGTGTTGAAGTGGCGTACGAGAATGCCGCGTTCACGCAGTCCGACGAACAGCTGTGCCGCCTCCTGGGCCGGATGGCGTACGAGGATGAAGTTGGCCTGGGAGGGCAAGACCTCGAAGCCCAGCGCTTCTAGCCTTTGCCGCGTGCGCTCGCGGGTGGTGATGACCTTTTCCCGGCAGGCGGCGAAATGCTCGCGATCCTCCAGGGCAGCGATGCCGATCGCACTGGCCAGACTGTCGATGGGGTAGGAGTTGAAGGAATCCTTGACGCGTTCGAGTCCCTCGATCAGCTCGCGCGAGCCGATGGCGTAGCCCAGCCGAATACCGGCGAGGCTGCGGGACTTGGAAAAGGTGCCCGTCACGAGGAGGTTGCCGTGCTCAGCCACCAGTGGTACTGCGCTTTCTCCACCGAAATCCGCGTAGGCTTCGTCGATGAGCACTACGCGATTAGTGACGCGCTGAAGCAATCGCGATATCGCCTCGCGAGAGTGGCCATGAGCAGTGGGCGCATTGGGATTGGCGAAAATGACGCCGCTGCAGTCTCGAGAAAAGGCGTCCAGATTGACCTGCCAGTGATCGTCGAGAGGATGCGAGCGGCGCTCGATGTCATACAAGCGGCAGTAGACCGGGTAGAAGCTGTACGTGATTGCCGGCATCTCCAGCGGCAGGCCATGGCGGAAGAACGCCTGGAAGGCAAGTGCCAGCACTTCGTCGGAGCCATTGCCAACGAAGACCTGGCCGACGTCGACGCCATACTCATCGGCCAGCGCTTGCCTGAGTGCCCGTGACTCGGGGTCGGGATAAAGTCGCAAATGATCGGCGGGAAATTCACGCAGGATCGCTTCGACGCCCGGTGCCGGCGGGTAAGGGTTCTCGTTGGTGTTCAGCTTGATCAGACGCTCACGGGGTTGTTCCCCGGGAACGTAGGGGGTCAGTTCGCGTACGGACGGGCTCCAGAACTCGCTCATGGGTTCTCGCTCGGCTACTGGCAGAAGGTGATCGTGTCATGGTGACCTTTGAGGCCTGACCGCGCAAGCGTCCGCCATGCTAGGCTGATCCACTTCATGAGCCATGCGAAGCGCCGAGAGCGGACATGACAGCACAGATCCTCGCCACCTTGCTGCCGGTATTCCTGATTGCAGGCTGTGGCACGCTATACGGGCGTTTCCGGACGCCGAACATCAGCAATCTCAATACGCTGAACATGGAGCTTTTCGTGCCCATGCTGGTGTTCGCCGTGCTGGCCGATGGCCAAGCTCCGCTGGAAGAGTACGTAAAGCTGGCTTGGGCGGGTGCCGTGGTAGTGCTGGGTTCCGGCGTCTTGCTGTGGCCACTGGTCCGTCGGCTGGGACTCGAGGCGAGGACATTCCTGCCTCCGATGATGTTCAACAACTCCGGTAACATGGGCATCCCGCTGTTGCTGCTGGCCTTTGGCGAGGCAGCGCTGCCGGCGGCAGTGGTGTTGTTCATCGTCGAGATGATGCTGCACTTCACGGTGGGGCTCTACATGCTGGATCCGCGGACGTCGCTGCGTCGTCTCTTGCGCATGCCCATCGTGCTTGCCACCATTGCCGGACTGACGGTCAACCTGCTGGGCTTGCCGCTGCCCGGTTGGCTCTTGGAAGCTCTGCACATGCTGGGCGGCGTATGCATTCCGCTGCTGCTCTTCGCACTGGGCGTGCGCATGCTCGATGTCGATTTCTCCGACTGGAAAACGGGCTTGCTGGGTGCAGTGCTCTGCCCGCTTTCCGGACTGTTGCTGGCCTTGCCGATGATCCTTTGGCTCGACCTGACGGGATTGCAGGCAGCGTCTCTGTGGGTATTCGCAGCATTGCCTCCGGCCGTGCTTAACTACCTGGTCGCCGAGCAGTATCGCCAGGAGCCCCACACCGTGGCGTCGTTGGTGCTGATCGGCAATCTGGGCAGCCTGGCGGTGATGCCGGTAGTGCTGGCCCTGGTGTTTCAGTTCGTGCAGGCCGCAGCTGGGCAATGAGTCCGGAACCCTGGATGCGGCATGCTGTCCGCAATGGGCATGACGCGTTATGCTGTGAAAGTTGCAGTCGTGACTCACGGCCTCATGATGCTTTTGGTTAGGAGTGTGTCGATGAAAATGAAGACTCTGTTGGCCGGCTCGGCCATGCTGGCCCTGCTGGCAGGTTGTGCAGCCGGGCCGACCGATGACCGGGCAGCTGACCCGGAGATGGAGGATGCCGAGGTGGCCTATCAGGGCACGCTGCCCTGTCGTAACTGCGCGGGTATCGATCTGAACGTGCGTATGCTCGGCGATGAGCAAAGTTCTTTGGATGAGCGGACCTTCACGCTGCGTGCGAGCTACCGCGAACACCCTCAGGAGCCGCCGGACGAGAATTACGAAGGCAACTGGGAGGTGCTCGAAGGGACGGAAGACGATCCCGAAGCCACCGTCTACGAGCTGACGCCAAGTGGTGAAGGCCAAGTCTACTACTTCCTGCGCATCGATGATGACACTCTGGAACTCATCGACCCTCAGCGGCGACGCTTCCAGAACAATGAGGCGCTTCAGCTCGAACGGATCTGAACGCCGACTCATCGTGCGTGAATGTGAAAGGGCGGCCTATGGGCTGCCCTTTGCCGTTGCAGCAGTCTTGGCTGCCTGCCCTCGAGGAGGAAGGTCGCGCCCATGGCGAAAGCGAAAAGTGCCTTCGTGTGTACCGAATGCGGTGCCGAATACCGTAAATGGCAGGGGCAGTGCTCGAGCTGCCAGGAGTGGAACACCCTGAGCGAGGTGCGCCTGGCCCCGGCACGTCCCGGTGCCGCGGCCGCCGCGCCGGGACGTGCCGGCTACGCCGGCAGCCTGTCACGCGAGGTGGTGGACCTCGCCAACGTTGATCTCTCCGAGGTGCCGCGACTCTCCTCCACTTTCGCTGAATTCGACCGCGTGCTGGGCGGCGGTCTGGTGCCGGGGTCGGCCGTATTGCTCGGCGGCCATCCGGGAGCCGGCAAGTCGACTCTGCTGCTGCAGACCGCTGGGAAGCTGGCCCAGGCGCACCGGGTGCTCTACGTCACGGGAGAGGAGTCCCTCTCCCAGGTGGCGATGAGGGCCCATCGGCTGCAGTTGCCGGTGGCCGGGCTCAAGATGCTTGCCGAGACCAGCGTTGAGGTCGTTCTCGCCGTGGCCGAGCGCGAAAGGCCCGAGATACTCGTCATCGATTCCATCCAGACCATGCATCTTGAGGATATTGCCTCGGCGCCGGGCGGCGTGGCTCAGGTGCGCGAGTCGGCAGCTGCCCTGACGCGTTTCGCCAAGCAGTCGAACACCGTGCTGCTGCTGGTGGGCCATGTCACCAAGGACGGTACCCTGGCCGGTCCCAAGGTGCTCGAGCACATGATCGATGCCTCGCTGTTGCTCGAAGGGGGTGCCGACTCGCGTTTCCGCACCCTGCGTGGCCAGAAGAATCGCTTCGGCGCGGTCAACGAACTCGGCGTCTTCGCCATGCTCGAGCACGGCCTCAAGGAGGTGAAGAACCCCAGCGCCATCTTCCTGTCGCGCAGTGAGGAGCAAGCACCGGGTAGCCTGGTGATGGTGGTCTGGGAGGGAACTCGCCCGCTGCTGGTGGAGGTTCAAGCGCTGCTCGACGAGTCGGCGCTGGGGAATCCACGGCGGGTTGCCGTGGGGCTCGACGCCAACCGCCTGGCGATGCTGCTTGCCGTGCTGCACCGCCACGGTGGGCTCTTCACCGGCGATCAGGATGTCTTCATCAACGTGGTGGGGGGCGTCAAGGTGCTGGAGACGAGCGCCGACCTCGCCGTCCTGCTGGCAGTGGTTTCCAGCCTGCAGGGCCGTTCGCTTCCGCGTGAACTGGTGGTTTTCGGCGAAGTGGGGCTGTCCGGCGAGATCCGCCCGGTACCGAGCGGTCAGGAACGCATCGTCGAGGCGGCCAAGCACGGTTTCACGCGTGCCATCGTGCCGCGCGCCAATGCGCCCAAGCGTGCGCCGGAGGGCATGGAGGTCGTCGGCGTGGAGAAACTGGCCGATGCCCTGGAGGTGCTGTGAGCCAGGGGGCCCGCCTCGATGATGTAGAATGCCCGTAACACCAGCAGAGGAGATCACGATGAGCGCCATTCGCCTGACCCAGTACAGCCACGGCGCCGGCTGCGGTTGCAAGATCGCCCCGGACGTACTCGACGGCATCCTGGCCAAGGCCGGCCCCGGAGCGGCGCATTCGCGGTTGATCGTGGGCAACCAGGGCCGCGAGGATGCCGCCGTCTACGACCTGGGCGACGGGCGTGGCATGATCGCGACCACCGATTTCTTCATGCCGATCGTCGATGACCCCTTCGACTTCGGTCGTATCGCGGCGACCAACGCCATCAGCGATGTCTACGCCATGGGCGGTACCCCGGTGATGGCGCTGGGCATCCTCGGTTGGCCCCTGGACAAGCTCGGTCCCGAGATCGCCGGCGACGTAGTGGCCGGCGCCCAGGGCGTGTGTCGCGAGCTAGGGTTAGCTCTGGCCGGCGGCCACTCCATCGATGCCCCCGAACCGATCTTCGGACTGGCGGTCAACGGACTGGTGGACCTCGAGCACTTGAAGCTCAACAAGGGGGCCCAGGTCGGCGATCTGCTGTTTCTCACCAAGCCGCTGGGCGTTGGCCTGCTCACCACTGCCGAGAAGAAGGGGCTGCTCGAGTCCGGGCATCAGGGCCTGGCCCGCGAGACGATGCTGCGCTCCAATCGCATCGGCATGGCGCTGGCCAAGGTCAAGGGCGTGAATGCCATGACCGATGTCACCGGCTTCGGGTTGGCCGGACACCTTGCCGAAGTGTGTGCGGCCAGCGGTGTGGCGGCACGCCTCGACTTTCGGCGCCTGCCGCGACTGGCCGAGGCCGAGGCCTACCGGCGCCAGGGGGCGGTGCCCGGCGGAACCCGTCGCAACCGCGAGGCCTTGGGAGCGAGCCTGCCTGACATGGACGAGGCTCACTGGCAGTGGCTCTGCGATCCGCAGACCTCCGGTGGTCTGCTGCTTTCCGTGCACCCCTCCTGGGAAGACGATGTGGAACGTATCGGCCGTGAGCACGGAATCGAACTGGCCCCCTTCGGTGAAGTCGTGGCCCGCCGGGGCGAGGCGCTGATCGAGGTGCGCGGATGAGCGATCTGCCGCTGGTCGAGCCGGCCCTCGCCCTGCTGCATGAACGACGCGTGCTGATCGACGTGCGTGCCCCGGTGGAGTTCGTCCAGGGGGCGATGCCCGGTGCCGTGAACCTGCCGCTGATGGACGACGAGGAGCGTCGAGCCGTCGGCATCGAGTACAAGCAGCGGGGTCAGCAGGCGGCCATCGCGCTTGGCGAACGGCTGGTCAGTGGAGGCATCAAGGACGCCAGAGTCGCCGCCTGGCAGCGTCTGATCGAGACTCATCCCGATGCCGTCATCTACTGTTTCCGCGGTGGGCTGAGATCGCAGATCGCCCAGCAATGGCTGGCCGAGGTCGGCTGCCTGCGTCCGCGCGTCCGCGGCGGCTGGAAGGCGTTGCGTCAGGCACTCTGCGCACGCATCGATGCCGCGGCGGAGCAGCCGCTGCTGGTGATCGGTGGGCTCACCGGCTGTGCCAAGACGGCATTGATCGAAGCGCTCGACAACGGCCTCGACCTCGAGGGCTGCGCTCGACACAAGGGCTCCGCGTTCGGCCGGCATCCCTTGCCGGCTCCCTCGCAGATCGACTTCGAGCACGCCATGGGGCAGCGGCTGCTGTCGCTGCCCGGTCCGCTGGTGGTCGAGGACGAGTCGCGCCATATCGGAGCGGCGAACGTGCCGCTGGCCTTCTGGCATGCCATGCAGCAGGCACCTCGATTGCGCGTGGAGATGCCCTTGGATTGGCGGCTACGGCAGATTCAGAAGGACTACATCGACGATCTCTGGGCCATCTATCGCCAGCAGTTCGGTGACTGGCTGGGCTGGGCACTGATGCGCAAACAGCTCGCCACGTCGCTGTCACGGCTCAAGAAGCGCCTGGGTGGCGCGCGGCTGTCACGGCTTCAGCGCCTGCAACGGCTCGCCTTTCGCGAGCACGAGCGGGGCAATCCCCAGGCCCACGAGGCGTGGCTGGCTCCGTTGCTCACCGAATACTACGATCCCATGTACCGCTACCAGCTGGAAAAGCGCGACGCGGCGAAGTTCCTGCACGTGGGCGACTGGGAGAGCTGCCTGGCCGCGGCCCGGGAGTGGAGCGCCGAGGCGGCGCAGAAGGTAAGCGAGTCGGCGCTGCCCGCCTGAAGGGCGTCAGGCGCTGCCGCGCGTCAGCCATTGGCTGAGCAGGCGGTCGAGCAGCGGCGCCAGGCGGTCGAAGCGCCGCGGGTCGTCGAGCAGCATGTCCAGAGACTGGACGTGGGGCTCGCCGGCCTGATCGAGAAGCCACGAGCCTTCGAGCAGGGTCTCCAGGCTGGAGCGGGTCGCCTCCAGGTGGCACAGCAGGCCGATCACCCGTCCTCCGTCCCAGGCGAAGCCCTGTACGGGGCTGGCGGTGCTGCCACCCAGTGGCAAGGCGCCATCGGGCAGGGCGAAGACGTCGCGGTGCCACATGAAGGCGGTAAACTGCTCCGGTAGGTCGAAGGGGCTGTTCGGAGCGAGGTCGATCCGATGCCATCCCACCTCGGCAAAGGTGCCGGGGCCCACGCTGGCACCCAGTTCCTCAGCGATCAGCCGTGCGCCGAGGCCGATGCCGAGCAGTGGCTTGTTGCCGTTCACGGCACGGGCGATCAGCTTGCGCTCGCGCTTGAGCCAGGGGTGGTCGAGGTCGTCGTGGGTGCCCATGGGGCCGTCGAGAACGATCAGCGCATCGCCGTCGGACAGGCGGGGCGGCAGTTCTCCCTCGTGCAGATGGAAGACCGTGTGGCTGTGCCCCATGCTGGTCAGCCAGTCGGCGATGCGGGCCGGGCCGCGCCCGGTGGCGTGCTGGAGCAGATGGAAATGCATGCGAGCCTCAGGGTGCAACGGGCAGGAGCGACGGCATTGCCAGTCAGTCTCCGGGAGGCGAAAGGGTACATGAAAGCGGAGCTTCGCGAACAGATCTACACCGTCATCGCCGCGATACCGCCCGGTCGGGTCACCACCTACGGGCGCATTGCCGCGATGACCGAGGCCACCACGCCGCGTCTGGTGGCGCGAGCATTGCGCGAGCTGCCAGCCGACCACGATCTGCCGTGGTTTCGGGTGATCACCGCTTCGCGCCGGCTGGCCGACCATGCCGGGGCGTGGGAGCAGCGCGAGAGGCTGACGGCCGAAGGCGTGGTGTTCGATGCCCGCGGTCGCGTTCCGTCGGATCGTCTGTGGCCTTGAGCCCGTAGCGTTGTGACAGTCAATTTCGAGGAGATTTCGTGAGCGGATTTCATGAGCGACTACTGACCCTCTCGTCGCGCCGCCAGCAGGCGTTCATGGCGGCGCTCGTCGAGCGGCTGCTGCCCAACTATGCGCTCTATGCGCAGACCGCCGGCCATGGCGACGTCCATGGCCTGCGCGCGATTCTCGACCTGGTCTGGGAGCGGTTGGCGGTTCAAGGCGCGAAGATCGACTTCGAGCGCCAGGCCGAGAAGCTCGCCGGACTGGAGCCGCCGGGCGATGACGACAGCTTCGGGGCACGCCGGGCGCTGGAAGCGGTGGTGGCGCTATCGGCGCTGCTCGACACGCTTCAGGGCGAGGCGCCGGATGCCGTCCTCGAGGTGAGCCGGACCTCCAAGGGTGGCGTGCGCGCCTTCATCGAGCTCACCGAGGGCGAGGAGAATGGCCAGCGTCTGGCTGCCCTGGTACGCGAGCACCCTCTGATGAAGGAGGAGAACGCCTTCCAGGACGCCGTGCTCGAGGCCGCCGAGGAGGGCGTTCTGGATCGGGACGCGCTGAAGGCGCTGCGTCGGCTGGGACGCAACGAAGGAGTCAGCAACCTGGGGCTTTCCGCCGAAGCGTGAGCCGCTACAAGCGCATGTCGATGCCGCGCTCGGCCATGTAGCGTTTGGCTTCCGGGATGGTGTACTCACCGAAGTGGAAGATGCTGGCGGCAAGCACTGCGTCGGCGCCGCCCTCGCGGATCCCCTCCACCAGGTGCTGCAGGTTGCCGACCCCTCCGGACGCGATCACCGGTACGCTCACCGCCTCGCTGATGGCGCGGGTCACGCCCAGATCGAAGCCGGCCTTGGTACCGTCGCGATCCATGCTGGTGAGCAGCAGCTCACCGGCGCCCATCTCCACCATCTTCCTGGCCCATTCCACCGCGTCGAGGCCGGTGGGGCGACGCCCACCGTGGGTGAAGATCTCCCAGCGCGGCGGTTCGCCCTCCTTCGAAACCTGCTTGGCGTCGATGGCCACCACGATGCACTGGCTGCCGAAGCGTTCGGCGGCCTCGTGCACGAACTCGGGGTTGTTCACCGCGGCGGTGTTGATCGAAACCTTGTCGGCACCGGCGTTGAGCATGGTGCGGATGTCGTCGCAGGTGCGGATGCCGCCACCCACGGTGAGCGGAATGAACACCTCGCCAGCGATGCGCTCGACCATCTCCACGGTGGTGTCGCGGTCCTCGTGGCTTGCCGTGATGTCGAGGAAGGTGATCTCGTCGGCGCCCTGCTGGTTATAGCGCTGGGCGATTTCCACCGGGTCGCCGGCATCGCGGATGCCGATGAAATTGACGCCCTTGACCACGCGGCCGGCATCGACGTCGAGGCAGGGGATGATGCGCTTGGCGAGTGGCATGGTTCAGCTCCCTTTCCGGCTGAGTGCATCGCACAGGCGCTGGCCCTCGGCCAGGTCTAGCGAGCCCTCGTAGATGGCGCGACCGGTGATGGCGCCCAGAATGCCCGGCGTTTCGGCGGCGATCAGTGCGCGCAGGTCGTCGAGATCGGTCACGCCGCCCGAGGCGATCACCGGCAGGCCGCCTTCGCGGGCGAGCGCTGCGGTGGCCTCGACGTTGACGCCGTTCATCATGCCATCGCGGGCGATGTCGGTGTAGACGATGCTCGAGACGCCGTCTGCGGCAAAGCGCTTGGCGAGCTCGGTAGCCTTGATCTGCGATACCTCGGCCCAGCCGTCGGTAGCGACGTAGCCGTCGCGGGCATCGAGGCCGACGATCACGTGGCCTGGGAAGGTCCGGCACATCTCACCGACGAAGGCCGGCTCCTTGACCGCCTTGGTGCCGATGATCACCCAGGAGACTCCGGCATCCAGATAGTGCTCGATGGTCTCGGCGGAGCGAATGCCGCCGCCGATCTGGATCGGCAGCTCGGGGTAGCGGCGGGCGATGGCGGTCACCGCATCGGCGTTGACCGGCTTGCCCTCGAAGGCACCGTTGAGGTCGACCAGGTGGAGGCGGCGGGCACCGGCCTTGACCCAGCGTTCGGCCATGGCCACCGGGTCATCGCCGTAGGTGGTGGCATCGTCCATGCGGCCCTGCTTGAGGCGCACGCATTGGCCGTCCTTGAGATCGATGGCGGGAATTACCAGCATGTCGGGATCCTTTCGGCGCGGCTCAGGGCGCCCAGTTGACGAAGTTCTCGAGCAGCTTGAGGCCGACGCGGGAGCTCTTCTCGGGATGGAACTGCACGGCAAAGGTGGCATCGCGGCCGGTAGCGACGTGGGCCTGGATGCGACCGTAGCCGGTGGTGCCGAACACCGTGGCGTCGTCGGAGGCAGCCACGTAGTAACTATGCACGAAGTAGAAATGCTCGTCCTGATCGATACCCGCCCACAGCGGGTGAGCATGGTGCTGATGAACCAGGTTCCAGCCCATGTGCGGCACCTTGAGGCGATGGCCGCGGTCGTCGCGCATGTCGCCGGGAAAGCGCCGAACTTCGCCGGCCAAAAAGCCCAGGCAATCGATGCCGCCATTTTCCTCGCTGTGGCCGAGCAGCATCTGCTGACCGACGCAGATCCCCAGCAGCGGTTTTTCCTGGCTGGCCAGCAGTTCCTCGACAAGGCCGCGGAGTTCGGTGCGCTCGAGCTCACCCATGCAGTCGCGAATCGCTCCCTGGCCGGGCAGTACCAGGCGGGTGGCGCCACGGATACGGCGGGCATCGCGAGTGATCACCACGTTTTCGTGGGTGACGTGCTCCAGTGCCTTGGCGACGGAATGCAGGTTGCCCATCCCGTAGTCGATGACGGCAATGGTCATGGGGCGCTCCTCGTATGGTCGTGCGGCGGCCTCACAGACAGCCCTTGGTGGAGGGCATCTGGCCGGCCATGCGCGGGTCCGGCGCCACGGCCATGCGCAGTGCACGGCCGAAGGCCTTGAAGATGGTTTCCGCCTGGTGATGGGCGTTGAAGCCTTTCAGGTTGTCGATGTGCAGGGTGACGCGGGAGTGGTTGACGAAGCCCTGGAAGAACTCCCAGAACAGCTGGGTATCGAGCCGGCCGATGGTGGCGCGGGTGAACTCGACGTTCATGAACAGGCCGGGACGGCCGGAAAAGTCGACGACCACCCGTGAGAGCGCCTCGTCGAGCGGGACATAGGCGTGACCGTAGCGGTAGATGCCCCTCTTGTCGCCGACCGCCTCGGCAACGGCCTGGCCGAGCGTGATACCGAGATCCTCGACGGTGTGGTGATCGTCGATGTGCAGATCCCCTGTCGCCTTGACGTCCAGATCGAACAGGCCGTGACGGGCCACTTGGTCTAGCATGTGATCGAGGAATGGCACGCCGGTCTCGCAGGCCAGACGGCCTTCACCGTCGAGATTGATGGTCGCCGTGATCTGGGTTTCCCGGGTGTCACGGGTGACGGTGGCGGTACGCTCGGACATGTCGGACTCTCCCGCGCTGTCGCGCGTCTCGGGTTGGCTCCGGCGTTCACCGGCATGGCCGGCCACCGGGCGGGCAAGTCGTCGGACTTGCCACCTCAGGCCGGCCATTATAGAGAATCGGTGCCCCCATCCGCTACAATGCGCGAATCACGCGGCGGCTGCGCCCCAAGTTCCCGGGAGATTCGCCATGCCGGTAACGCTTCATTTCGTCGATCGGGCTGCCTGGGCAGCGGATAGCCAGGCTCAGCACGATCTTCAGCGAATCTATGCCGATGCGCCGGCCGACCGCCTGCCCGGTTCGGTCGACGATTTCATCGACGGACACCTCGCCGCCGGTCACTTCTTCGGCTGTGCACGTTTCAATGACCGCTTGCTGGGTGCCGTGGCGATTCGCTCCGACCCCGATGCCTGGTGGCTCTCTCAGCTCTGCGTGCGCAAGACCACCCGCCGGCGTGGCGTGGGCTCGCGGCTGTTGGCACTGGTCAGTGGGGCGGCCTACCGTCAAGGCTGCCAGCTTCGTGCGCCGGCTTCCCAGCTGCCGCTACCCGATCAACTGTTGCTGGCGCGACTGGGCTACCGTCTACACGGTACCGGTGACTACTTCGAACTGGTCCCTCCCTCGCAAGGAGACAGCGAGACATGAAGCGACTCTTTCAACTGCTACTGGCGGCCATCGGCATTCTGGGTGTGGTGGTCGTTGCCGCCGTGGTCTATGTCACCACCTTTCTCGATCCGGAAGATCTCAAGCCGCATCTGGTCGAGATGGTGCGTGAGCATAGCGGTTTGGAGCTCGAGCTGGCCGGTCCGCTCAACTGGTCGTTCTATCCGCGAGTCGGCGTGAGCATCGCTGACGTGAAAGGGCACTTGCCCGAGCAGGATGGAGAGTCTCCACTACTGGCCTTCGACCGTGCCGAAGTCAGTCTCTCCTTCGCCACCCTGTTGAGAGGAGAGGTCGCCATCGAGGGTGTGACGCTGGACGGCGTGCAGTTGTACCTCGAGCGTAACGAGGCGGGGCAGGGCAACTGGGAACCCTTGTTGGAGCGCCTCGAAAGTGAGGGCGATGCGGCCCAGGCCTCTCCGGCACCCGCCAGCGCGGGCGTCAACCTCATCGGCGACAGCAACCTGTCGGTGGCGCTCAACGTCGCAAGCGTCAAGGTGCGCAATGGCGAGGTGGTATTCCGTGACTTGGGCAGCCAGAGCGAATGGCTGCTCGAGTCGTTCAGTTTCACCGGGACCAACGTCAACCCGCGCAGTGACTTCCCGCTGCAGGCGTCGTTCCAACTGGCCCACTATGGCGCTCTGGACTGGCGTGAACTGGAGCGCGCTCCGGCGCTGACCAGCGAAATTTCGCTGGATACCCGAGCGCGCCTCGCTCTGGCTGAACGCCGCTATGCGCTGGAAGGCTTCACGCTCGATACCGCCACCCGCCGGGAAGGAGCGGACCGGGATCAAACGGCGACCCTAAGCGGCGAGCGGCTGGTACTCGACCTGGTCGAGCGGAAGTTGGAACTGGTTGCGGGGCAGCTGGACAGCCCCTTGCAGCATCCGGCACTGGGGGAAGAGGCGGTGCCACTGGAGCTCGACTTCGCGCTGGATGCCGATCTTGCCGACCAGAGTGCTCGGCTTCGCGACATGGTGCTTTCCGGTCCCGACGGGTTGCGTGCGACGGGTAACCTCGAACTGTCCAGCCTCGATCGGGCGCCGAGCTACCGCGGTGAGCTCGATGTCGAACCGATGTCGCTTCGCCCCTGGCTCGAGCGATTCGGTCACGCTCCCATGACGGCCGATGCGGAGGCGCTCTCCGACGTAGCCTTGTCCAGCCCCGTCGAAGGCGACTCGTCACGCCTGGCGCTGACCGAACTCGACCTGGCGCTCGACGGCAGCACCTTCAGCGGAAGCCTGGACGCGGGCCTGGATGGGCGGCGAATCGGTATCTCGCTGCAGGGCGATTCCCTCGATCTGGATGCTTACCTCCCGCCGAGGACGGCGGAGTCCGAGGATTCCGCCAGTCGTGGCATCGTTGGCATCGAGCGCGCCCATGCTCAGGAGGACGAGGCCTCGCTGGTGCCTGCCGAGTGGCTGGCAGCCGTCGACCTGGATGGCGAACTGACCCTGGAACACCTGCGTTTCCTGGGCCTCGACTTCACTCGGGTAGAACTGGCACTGGCCGGAGGGGAGGGCCGGCAGCGCCTCGAACGGTTTGCCTCGCGTTTCTACGATGGGCGTCTTTCGGCAACCGGCGAACTCGACCTGACCCGCGAGCCGATTCACTGGCAGCTCTCCCCGACCCTGTCTGACGTCAGCCTGGAGCCGCTGTATCGGGCCTGGCAACGAGACGATGGCCCCGCGCCGCTGCGAGGACGCCTCACCACCGAAGGGCGACTCACCGCGAGCGGCAACACGATGCCGGTGCTGCGTCGCCACCTCAACGGTGAGCTGAGTGCGCGGCTCGACGAGGGAGCCATTTCGGACGTCAACGTCTCCCGCGAACTGTGCACGGTGGCGGCCATGCTCGAAGGCGAAGAGATGACGAGAGACTGGGGAGAGGACACCCGCTTCGATCGGGCTGCGTTGAGCGTGACGATCAGCGATGGGGTGGCGCGCAGCGACGACATCGAACTCACCCTGCCGGGCATAGCCGTCAACGGGGAAGGCGAGCTGGATCTGGTCACCGAGCGATTCGATCTACGTGCCGACACGCGTTTCGTCGACACCGCCGATGCAGCGTGTCGCGTCAACCCGAGACTCGAACGCGTTCCCTTGCCGGTGCGCTGTTCCGGCGACTACACCGGTGACAGCAGCGAGTGGTGCCGCTTCGACCGCGAGGCGTTCCAGGAAACCCTGACGACGCTGCTGCGTGAAGAGGCGGGGCGGCGTGCCGGCGAGGCCATCGAAGAGCGATTGGGCGGCGAGCTCGATGAACGTATCGGCGAAGAGGCCGGCAAGGAACTGCGCGATGCCCTGCGCGGCCTCTTCGACTGACCCCGCCCTGGCCATGAGCGTCGACGCATCGGCGCTCACTGGCCGATGACGCTACCGGGAGTGACATGACTCAGATGCCGATCCTCGCCCCCGAGTCGTTCCAACGGCGGCTGCTGGCCTGGTTCGACGTCCATGGACGCCACGACCTGCCCTGGCAGCGGGAGCGTACGCCCTATCGCGTGTGGGTTTCGGAAATCATGCTGCAGCAGACCCAGGTCGCCACCGTCATTCCCTACTTCGAGCGATTCATGGCGCGCTTCCCCGATGTGGGCGCGTTGGCAGCGGCCGATCAGGATGCCGTTCTGCACCAGTGGACGGGGCTCGGCTACTATGCCCGCGGGCGAAACCTGCACAAGGCCGCACGCCATATCGTGGCGGAGCACGGTGGCGAGCTACCGGTCCACAGTCTCGAGGCCCTGGCGGCGCTGCCGGGAATCGGCCGCTCCACTGCCGGTGCCATCATTGCCCAGAGCACGGGGCGCCGTGCGGTGATCCTCGACGGTAACGTCAAGCGCAGCTTGGCCCGCCTGCATGCCGTCGAAGGCTGGCCGGGTCGAACCGCAGTGGCGCGCGAGCTGTGGGCTCTGGCCGAGCACTACACCCCCGCGGAACGCCTGGCCGACTACACCCAGGCGATGATGGACTTCGGCGCCACCCTGTGTCGCCGCGGCATACCTCAGTGCCAGCGCTGCCCGTTCGCCGACGTGTGCCGCGCCCATGCCCGCGGCGAGGAGCGCCGCTTCCCCGAATCGAAACCGAGGAAAGCATTGCCCACTCGCACCACTTGCATGCTGTTGCTACGCGATGCCGAAGGTCGCGTACTGCTCGAGCGGCGCCCGCCCAGTGGACTGTGGGGCGGCCTGTGGAGTCTCCCGCAGTTCGACGACACGGCTGCCCTGCGTGCCTGGCTCGATGTCCACGCCCCCGAGGCGAGGCTCGATGCAAGCTGGACACCGTTCACTCACACATTCAGTCACTTTCGTCTGGAGGTCACCCCGCAGCCGGCCACCATCGGCACTCTCGATGCGGTGGGCGAGGCACGTCGCTGGTACGATCCCGATGCTCCCGATCGGATTGGCCTGGCGGCACCGGTCAAGGCCTTGCTGAGTCGCCTGACTACCTTCACGCTGGAGGGCTCGCCGGCGCCGTGAACCCATCCGCGACGAAGTCCCTTGCCAAGGAGTCTCTCCATGACCCAGACCGTTTTCTGCCGCAAGTATCAGCAGGAGCTCGAAGCCTTGCCTTTTCCGCCGTTGCCGGGGAAGAAAGGCCAGGAAATCCAGGCCAGCGTATCCAAGCAGGCATGGGAGGAATGGCAGGCGCTGCAAACGCGCTTGATCAACGAGAAGCACCTGAGCCTGCTCGACCCCGAGGCGCGAGCCTACCTGAATGACCAGATGGAGCGCTTCCTCGACAACCGTGAAACGGACCGGGCCGAAGGCTATGTACCGCCCGCGCAATGACCGGGTGGCGGGCATGTTCCCCAGCCATCTTTTTGAAATGGCAGGGGTTGACGCAACAGCCCCCGTAGGGTTTAATACGCCCCGTTGGCAGCGGCCAGATAGCTCAGTCGGTAGAGCAGGGGATTGAAAATCCCCGTGTCGGCGGTTCGATTCCGTCTCTGGCCACCACATGCTGGGGTATAGCCAAGTGGTAAGGCACCGGTTTTTGGTATCGGCATTCCCAGGTTCGAATCCTGGTACCCCAGCCACGCCAACCCCCTTCCGATGGCGCATATCGCTTCGGTCGGTCCCGAGCCGGCATAGCTCAGTTGGTAGAGCAACTGACTTGTAATCAGTAGGTCCCGGGTTCGACTCCTGGTGCCGGCACCACTCGAACCGCCGCGAAATCAATATGTTGCCCATTATGAGAAACCGCCCGACGAGGCGGTTTTTTCGTGTGCGTAGATTGTGTGCGTAGATTGCTGGGCTATTCTTCGCCCGGCCATTGAACCAGTGGGATGCTCAGGTCGTAGACATCCATCATCGCCGGCGAGCGGTGGCCACTTGCTTCCTGTTTCTCGTGGCGAGTGCCCTTGGTGTCGGTGATGCCGCGGCGTTTGAGGTCATGCAGGCCGAAGCGATCTTCCTTCGCGATGATTCCCTCCTCGATGGCCATCTTGATCAGTCGTTGCCAGGCGGTATCGAGACTGGATTTCCGCAGCTCATCGCCATCGGCGGCAACGATAAGCGGCCGTTCCTCCGGGTGCATTGGTACTGGTTTCCCCCGGTTCTTCCAGATCAATTCACGCCGCTCGACGGCGGCGTTCCAGGCGGCGCGCAGGCGCGGGTACCAGCGGATGACGCTGTCTCGGCTGCCCTTGCGGCGGTTGGTCAGCACGCCTTCGACGGTGCAGTTGGCATCGGTGAGGGTGACGACCTCGATGCCACGTAGACGGCAGATGTAGGCCAGCTCCATGACGATACACAGGTAAGGCGCGCAGGCGCCTTTCTCCCCGCGGGTGCGTCGGCCACGCTCGCGGGCGAAGTCGGTCAATGCTTTGATGGTCTCGGATTCGGGGAGCCGGCGCTGCCGGCGTTCCTTGGCCGATTCCACGCCTTGGGCGGGATTGCTGTCGCAGTAGCCGCGATTGATGCCCCAACGGAACAGGCGGCGCAGGTACCGGAGCAGATGGTTGGCCTTGGCCGGCGTGCCTTCGGCGGCGATCTTGTCGACGATGCGCTGGACCAGGGCGGGCTTGAACTGGCGGGTGGCCAGGTCGCCCAGCGGCTTGCCCAGCTTGGTGGGCATATCGATCAGCACCTGGCGGCAGTACTCATAGTCCTGCTGGGACCTGGCGGCCAGCTCCTTGAACTGGGCCGACTGGTGAAACTGGCTGGCCAGGAAGCGCAGAGACTCCCGATCGATGCCGTTGCGCTGCTCGACGATCCGGTGGAGTTCCGACAGGGTGGCCTGGGCGTCGGCGATGTTGTTGCGGCGGAGTCTGCCGGCTTCGTCTCGGTATTGGACGTACCAGCGGCCGCGCCCCCGCGCGTCGAAATAGACACCCGCCGGTAGGCGGGCCTGATCGATGTGCGCGGGGATTGCCGGGTTATGCCGGCGCTTCGGGCCGGGCCTGTCGAGCTTGGGTGTCATAGTACGTTTCGCGGGTTGAGTTCTTCGGTATCGGTTCTCGGCTCCAGACCGCCGGCCTGGTTTATCAAGTCCACCGTCGTCCAGGGCCCGGTACGGCCGTGGAACACGCGTACGCCCTGCTCGCGCAGGCAGCGTGCCACGTCGCCCGCACGCCGGTAGCCGGTGATGGCCTTGAGATCCTCGCATGATAGGACGGCCGAATTGCTCATGCTCGCTCCTTGGCTCTCCAGCGGTTGAAGCGGTTGCGGATCTGGCGGAAGGTGCGCTCCGCCTCTGGGTTATGGTCCAGTTCGGCGCGGCTCTGGATGCCGCAGGCGGCGCAGAGCCAGTCGCGGGCGTCTTGCTCGTTGTGGGTGCCGTCGGGCAGCTCGCGCTCCGCCAGGCCGTGCTTGTAGCGACGGCGCCGGTCGAGGTATAGCCGGAAGGCGGGATCCTGGCAGAGCATGGCCGCCTGGCGGGCCATGGGCCCGCCTTTGAGGTTTTCAGCGTGCATGCCTGGCCCTCCGTTCACGAATGCCCTGACACTCGATGCAGGTGGTCGCCCAGGGGGCGGCCTGGCGGCGGGCCGCGGGGATCTCGTCGCCGCATTCCTCGCAGTCGGCCGCGGCCATGTCGACACCGACGAAGCGGGGCCGGCTGGCAAGGGCGCCCTCGAGGTGGCGTTCGACGAGTTCGGCGGCGCGGTCGGCGTTGTCAGCCATTGGCGATGCGCTCCTCGATTTCCCGTCCGTGGCGGTAGGCGCAGCGGTGGCCGGCGAGGGCCTGGCGCAGCTCCTCCTCGCTGTTGAAGGCCACCACCAGGGCGTGGCGGTGGTGCACTTGGCCGCTGTGCTCGCTGAGTACGTGAAGCTCGCCGGCATCCTGCAGGATGCCGCGCGGGGGCTGGGGTAGCGGTTGCGACATGGTTTCCTCCTCGATGGCAGTGATCAGCACAGCTCCGGTGGGAAGTACTCTTCCGGCTGGGGCGGTGGCGTGGGTTGGAACAGGCGCCGCGCCGCGGCGCGGATCATGCGGGCCTCGAACTCGGCGTCTTCCTCGACGGCGCGGACTTCCTCGCTGGCCCGCCAGGCCCTGAAGCGCTCGAGCTGCCGCTCGAGGACCTCGGGGGGAGGCGTTCGGGGTCGGATGTCGACCCCCGTACAGTTAGTGACACAAGTCCAAGGGGCCCCGGCTGCGCCGGGTCCCGAGCTGCCCTCCGCCCGGCTCGGGTGGCGGGAGCGAACCTCCCAGCGGTACACGCGGGTGAGGTATTCCGCTTCACGGCCGCGGCCGTCGGTGACGACCAGGCCCCAGGTGGCCGCGAGCGGCTCGCCGTAACGGCCGAGGGCATCCAGGCTTTCGGCCATCTGCCCGGTGGCATGGCTGAACTCGGCGCGGCCGGTGTCCTGGGGGTGAACGGTCCAGGGCTTGATGGGGCGCTCCTTGCGCGGCCGGTTCGGCCCGCCCATCAGGCGCAGGAAGAGATCCCACTGGCCGGCATTGGCGGCCTTGCGGATGGCGTGGAAGCGCTCGGCGGCGGTGGGCACCGGGCGCGTGGCGGCCTCCCACTCGGCAAGGTGCCGCTCTTGCCGCTCGGTGAGGCGGCGCACCTCGCGCCATACCGTCACCGAGGGGAGCCCGAAGAACTGGAACTGACGGATTCCCCACACTGCCGCCCAGGCCTCGATGCGCGGGGCGATCGTGGATAGGTTGCGGCCGTAGGGGTCTTTCTCATCGCCTGCCACGCCGTCTCGGGCGAATTGCTGGCCGTTGATATTCTTCGAGATGTATTTCGCCACGTAGCCGGCCGCCGAGCGGCCGTTGGAATGATCGATGCGCTTGGCCTTGAAGCGGGCCTCCGTCTTGCGGCCGAAGCGATCGAAGAGCTCTTCCGGCGCTTCGGCCTCGGCGTACTCCTGTAAGGTTCGGGTCACCGCGGGTTCGTGCTCCGGCTGCATCCACACGAGCAGGTGCCAGTGGGGCGTGCCGTCGTGGTTCGGCTCGACCACGCGAATGCCGTACACGCCCACGTCGTCACGTGCGAGCTTGGCGCGCACCTTGGCCCACAGCGCCTGCAGGTGCTGCTGCGCCTCTCGCGGCGAGCTGCCGTCGTAGTGCGGATTGCGGCGGACCTTCTTCTTCCCGGCCATGGCCGCCGGATGGAAGCGGCTGGGCGCGGTCACGGTGTAGAACATGCCCCGGTGGCCGAGACGGCGGGCCTCGGCCTCGGTGTCGCGAATGCGCAGCATCAGCTCCGCCCGCCGGTGATCGGGGTTGGCCAGGCCCAGTTCGGCGAGTTCGGCCAGGGTGTAGGTCTGCCCCTCCTGGTTGATCGCCTCGAGGGTTTCGAGCAGGGCGCGGTTGCGCGCCTTCTGGCTCTTGCGGCGCTCGACGGTCAGGTCGCTGCAGTAGATGCCGGCCTGTGCGTGCACGCGGTGCGCCTCGCGCTGCACCTGCTCGAGGCGGCGGCCGGCCAGGCGGCGCAGCTTGCGGCGCCACCACTGCGAGCAGGTGAGCCGGGCTAGCTGCACTGCGGCCGGGCCCTTCACCGGCGGCGGCGTGATGCCGTGCAGCCGCGCACGCGTGCGTGCCTTGCGCAGGGCGAGCTCGTCGGCCACGGCCAGGCTCATCGTCGGCGTGCGCTGCCAGGTGAACACGGCCATCAGCGGAATGCCGACCGGCGGCGGGGTGAGTGCATTGCGCGACTCGGCGATGAGACGCGCCTTCTCGCGCACCCGGGCCGAGAGCGTTTCCCCCTGGAGCGGGGGCAGCTCGACTGGCGGCGGCAGCAGGCCCAGGCGTTGGCGGCGGTTGTGCTCGGCGATGCTGCCGATCAGCGCGTTACGCTCGTGCTCGATGGCGCGGGCCTGGGCCTCGGCGTGATTGACCAGGGCGTCGTCGTCGTGGGTGCAGTTGAAGGCGCCGATGCTCAGGCGCGCTTCGACGCTGGCCAGCCACTCGCAGCCGGCGCGAAGGCCCTCGATGGTGGTCGGGGCACGGTGCACCAGGGCTCGGAAGCCGCGTTCGAGATCGGCGGCGATGGGCCGGAACTTGCGATAGACCCGGGCCGGCTCGATCAGCCCGGCGGCGTTGCGGCGCAGCCAGCGGTTGCCGGCGGCGTTGCCGTGGCGGCGCGCCACGTAGACGAAGCCCGCGGCCAGATCCTCGGCGATGCTGGGCAGTTGGCTCCAGTAGTGGGCCTGGCGCCAGGCGTGGCACTCGCGGTTGCCGAACTGCAGGGAGCGCTCGAGTGCCGTCATTCGACAGACTCCGGCAGCGCGGCGATGGCTTTCTCGTACTGCTGGGCGACCGACTCGATGTCCAGCAGGGAATTGCCGTAACGGTTGGCGACGAGGCTGAGCTGCTCGGCGGCCTGGCTATCTCCCTGGTGGCGCAGGGCGCTGGCGACGCGCTCGAAGCGGGCGCGGGCGTGCCACAGGGTGTCTATGGTGTTCTTCAGGTCGGTACCCATCACGCCACCCCCCGCTCGATGATGGCCAGCCAGTGCAGGGCGGCCTCCGTATTGCCCTCCGCCAGCGCCTGGCGGGCGTGGCCGGCCAGCTCGCGGCTGGGGTGGGGCTTGTGGCCTTCCAGCTCGGCGCGCAGGCGGTTTGCGTACTGGCTCATGCGGTGGATGGCCGCGCGGATGGCATTGCGGCTGAACTGAGGCATCCGCTCAATGGGCAGGCGGGCATCGCGCGTATCGAGCTTGGCGCTGGCCAGCAGCGTGCGGCGCTCGCCGGGGGCCAGCTCGGCCCACAGCGCAGCGAGATCGCGGTCGGCGCAGCGGCCGTGCAGCTCGGCACGCAGGGCACCCCATTCGCCGCGGTCGGGCTCCACGGCGGGCGGCTGACGGTGTGGCGTGGGCAACGGGTGAACCTGTGCAGACATGACGCTTCCTCCCACTGGCGTGGCGGCGGTGGCGGAACGGGGGCGTTGGGCTCAGTGCGGGGCGTTTTCCAGTACCAGCAAGCGGCGGCTCTCCCGGTTGGCCGCCTCGAGGTGGTAAGGCTTCAGCAGGCTCAGCAGATCGCTGACGGTGAGCGCGATGCGTGCGCCGCCCGGGGTCTTGATCACCAGCAGGCGCGAGGTGCTGGCGGCGAGCTCGATGGCATGCACCTTGTTGAGGCTTTCCAGATCGGCGTAGGCCTGCAGGGTGGCGTCTTCCGCGGCGCGCTCGGTCATGTCGTGGTCGACCATAAGGTGCTCGATGCAGCCATCGATGGCCGTGGCGCGGCGCTGGTTCCGGGTGCGCCACAGCTGGGCGGTGGCCACGTTCTCGCTCGCCAGGTGCGGGGCCTGGGGCTTGGGTTGGGTGTGGGCGTCGGGTGTCATCTTGGGCTCCTTAGCGTTCGGCCAGCTGCTCGAGCAGCAGGCGGCGCGAGGCCGGCTCGACCGGAATGTTGACGTCGGGGTTGGGCAACCGGCTGGGCGAGGTGGTGGTCACGAACTCCACCTGGATCTTGCCGCCCCACCCGCAGCGCGGGTTGGTGCACTGGGCGTAGACCTCGTAAAACACCGGCACGGGGCGTTTGCTGGTACGGGTCATGGCGCGTTCGTGGCAGTGGGGGCAGGCGATCCTCACCGGCGACCTCCTCCGGGATTGATGGGGTAAAGAGCGCGGCCGCGGCCGGTGAGGCCCTGCACGCCCTTGCGCAGCCGGCGGCGCAGCAGAAACTCCGCCGCCTGGGCATTGGTTTCGAGTCCTTCCTGGTGTCGTACCCGATCGAGCAGCGCCTCCATCCGGTCGTCGACGTTCAAGGTTTCCTCGGGCATGGGGACTCCTTGGGGACCTCAAAAAGGCCTGGGTTCAGCCCGCACTCCGGGCAACACTGGGGGTGTCGAGATCGCTGAGCCCGAGCGTTTCCAGCGCTTCCTTCAGCACCAGTTGGCGCAGCAGAGAAGCGCGCTCGATGCCGGTGTAATCGGACAGGGCATCGATCAGCCGGGCTTCGTATTCATCGAGGTTGATGGAGCCATAGCGAGTGCGAACACGTTTCGGGTCCTGGTACATGGCGGGTTTCCTTATGCAGCAGGTCAGGACGAGGCAGCGATCAAGCCAGGCTGGCCTTGCCGGCCTCGGCATCCAGTTGCTCGAGCCCACGCAACACCAGCAGGCGCGTGGTGGCGGAAAGCGAGCGCTGGTCGGCCTGGGCCAGCGCATCCAGCCGGCGGCGCTCGTGTTCGGTGACGTGGGTCATCACCGGGCAACGGCAGCCGTGGGGTGCGCGTTTGGTCGTAGGCGGAGCGATGGTGTCGGCGGTGCTCATCGGTTAGGCTTCCTTAATGGAGTGAAAGACAGTGCCGGGCGGTGGCAGCCGCCCGAATCAGCGCCCGTAGAGCCGGATCAGCTTGCGCTGCACGAAGTGCTCGTCGAGGTGAGCGCGCAGCTCGCAGAGCGAATCCTCGATTTCGTGGTTGGGCCGCCGGTCGCGCAGCAGGGCGCCGGCCAGCCGGGCCGCCGCCTCGGCGGCGACGCGCTCCTCGAGCGCCTCGAGATCGGCCAGCGGGTTGGCCGCGGCGTCGGTCTCGCTGGCCAGCACCGCCTGGCGGTTGGCCGGCGTGCAGCGGGCGAGCTCCACGTCGAGCCCGCGGAACAGGGTGCGCTGGGGCAGCGCCTGGACGTTGCCGGTAGCAGCAGGGGTGGTCATGGCAGTGACTCCCTCGATGAATGGACGAAAAGGACGGAGAAGCTCATGGAAAACCTCTACCTGGATGGTGTGCAGGTGCCGGATTACGACGACCAGATCACCCAAGTACTTGCCGACGAGTTCCCGAACGCTGACGACGAAGAAAACTGGATGGCGGGCGGCCTTCACGATTACCGAGTCGGTATCGAGAACCGCGCCGGAGAGGTCTACCGGGTAATCGGCGTCAGCTTGAACGAGGGCGTCAGCTTGCATGGCAGACTCCATGACGACCTGGGGCTGCGCGATCAAGTCGGGGAGCTTGAAGGTACCAGGAATGGGTATCACTGGCTGATGCACCCGAGCGCTGAAACCTGATGGTTACGTCGGGCCAGCCGCAGGAGAAGACTTCCTCCGCCAAAGGCAGCAGGTCGCTGACCTTGCGGATCTTCGAGGCAGCTTTGTGGAGATAGCTGCTGGCCTGGCGAGCACCTACCTTGGGGAACAAGGCGGGGAGCCCACTACTGGCCACGGATTCCACCGTGATAAAGGCGTCTTCGCGAGGACGCTGCGGGGATGGGACCCCTAAGGCGCTGGGTTGGGGCAGCGCCTGGACGTTGCCGGTAGCAGCAGGGGTGGTCATGGGAGCTCCTTCATGGGATGCGTAGGGAGTTAAGGGAATGCCGAGATCAAAGAGCCCGATCCGGGTGGCGGATATTCGCGAAGGACAGACGCGGCGGTTCTGCTTCGAGTTGTTGCCCGGCGTTGAGCCCTGCTATGCGGTCCACCAGGCCGTGGTCGGTGCAGAAATCAACCAGTGTTTCCGCAGTGTCGAAATGCAGGTGCGGCACCACGGCGGCGAACAAGTAGCGGGCTGGGCTTTGTGGGTGTGGCCGAAAGTTGATCTTGCCCAGCAGCAGTGGACACCTCGTTAAGACAGTACACTGAGACGAGGTGACCCATGGCAAGGCAAGCAGCTTCGATGAAGAAGACCCGTACCCGCTACTCCCAGGACTACAAGGCCGAGGCACTGGCCCTCGCCGACCGTGTCGGCATCAGTGCCGCCGCCCGAGAGCTTGGCCTGCAGCCCAGCCAGCTCTACCAGTGGCGAGCCAAGGCCCAGCAGCAGCAAAGCGCCTCAGAGCGCGAGCAAGCCCTGGCCGACGAGAATGCCCGGCTCAAGCGTCAACTGGCCGAGAAGTCGGAAGAGCTTGAAATCGCAAAAAAAGCCGCGGTGTACTTTGCCAAGAGC
>NZ_FNES01000011.1 GCF_900100195.1 Billgrantia gudaonensis | reverse complement strand
CTGCAAATAGAGGAACCGCACGCCGTGCAAGTAGACGCGGCAGCTGGCGGCGGACAAGCCGCGCTCCTGGACCAGATGATTGAAGAAGCGTTGCAGATCGTCGCTGCTCAAGGTGTCCGGCGGGCGGTGGAAATAGCGCGCCAGGTCGGTGATCACCGTCAGGTACGTAGTGTGGGTGCGTGGTGCGAAGCCATGCTGCCGCATGGCCTCGATCATCGTCTGTCGTAAGGCAGTCATCGCCATCACTCCTGTTCTCTGACCCACGTGGGTCAAAAAACAGTGTGGTTCGATGACGCAAAAGACAGGATGCGACGACAGCTACCGCGAAGCGGTTTAGTTCAACAGCGTATTAGACAGCCCGCTCGTTTATCCACTTGAACGCGCAGGCGCGTTCAACAATGTTATCTAGCCTGCCCTTCCCTATATAACCCATTGATATTCATAGACATTAAGAATAGCTAGGCAATCTATGCAGAATTCGCGTGCGTGCTGCCTTTGCCACCCTGTACCGGTTTTCACCGTTGGCTGCCGTCCCCTGCCCCTCTGCTGTCGCTGACCGTCACGCAGTCGATCCTTGGGGCTTACCGTTCGCTCTCGACATCCGCTTACAATCGCACACATACGGCCAGCCTAGACGCTCTACCACGCTGGCACCAGCGACCCAAGTCAAACGTCAGCCGAAAAGACGAGAGCCAGCGCATGGCGCTGGCTCTCGTCGTAGCGGCCTCGCCTGGCAAGGTCGCCTTCGCTGTCGCGACGACGGTTCAGAAGTCGAAGAACACCGTCTCGCCTTCGCCCTGGAGCTTGATGTCGAGGCGGTAGCGCACCTTGCCGTCGGCCTCTTCGCGTTTGGCGATGAGGGTCTGGCGGCGGGTCGGCGATTCGATGCGCGAGAGCACCGGGCAGGCAGCGTTGGCCTCGGCTTCGTCCGCGAAGTAGAGGCGGGTCTGCAGGTGGATGTTGATGCCTCGGGCGAAGATCGAGAGATTGACGTGCGGGGCCATCACCCGGCCGTCGGCGCAGGTCACCGGGCCCGGCTTGACGGTCTTCAGCGACCATTCGCTGCCGTGGTCGAAGGTCGTGGCGGTGCGCCCGAAGCTGTTGAATGGCTTGTTCAGGTCGTACTCGGGCTGGTAGACGCCGTTGGCATCGGCCTGCCACGCTTCGAGAAAGGCATCGCGCACCATGTCGCCGTTGCCGTCGATGACGGTGCCGACGATCTCGATGGACTCGCCCTCGGCCTCGGGCTTGGCCATCTCGTTCCAGATCTCTTCGTCGCGGGTCGGGTTGCCCGCGGCGGCCAGGGCCAGGCCGATGTGCACGTAGGGCCCGGCGGTCTGGGAGGCGGTTTCGCGCAGCATCAGTTCGCTGGCGGGAACGCTGTTCGGTTGTTTCATCTCGGTTCCCTCCTCACTGATTCTCGAAATAGGTTTGGAGCTCGCCGCGTACCACCAGGTCGAAGCGGTAGGCCAGGCAGTCCATGGGCTTGCTGCGCGCCATGTCTAGCCGCCCGATCATGGTCTCGACGGCGTCCGGGTCGTTGATGGTGTGGACGATGGGGCACAGCGGAATCAGCGGGTCGCCCTCGAAATACATCTGGGTGATCAGGCGCGTGGAGATCGACGGCCCCATCACCGAGACGTGAATGTGCGAAGGGCGCCAGCTGTTGGGGTCGTTGGGCCAGGGATAGGGGCCCGGTTTGATGGTGCGAAAGCGATACCAGCCCTCTTCGTCGGTGAGGCAGCGCCCCACGCCGCCGAAGTTGGGGTCGAGCGGCGCCAGGTAGTTGTCGTTCTTGTGGCGATAGCGGCCGCCCGCGTTGGCCTGCCACATTTCCACCAGGGTATGCGGCACCGGCTTGCCGAACTGGTCGACCACGCGGCCGAACATGATGATGCGTTCGCCCACCGGCAGCCCCTGGCCCTGGGTCGGGTCTTGGCGAAAGTTGAGCAGCAGGTCGTTGTCGTGGGGGCCCATGCGCAGGCGGCGAAAGTCCGGGCCGGAGCGCTCGGAGATCGTCGGGTTCTGCAGGCTGACCAGCGCCTGACGCGGCGAGCGCGCTACGGTGGTCTTGTAGCCCGGTGCGTAAGCCGGCGGATGCCAGTTTCGGTCGCGCTCGACGAAGCGCTTGTTGTCGTCTTGCATGGCGTGTCGTCTCTGGGGTTGTCGGTTGGGTGCCTTGGCAGTGTGGCGCGGTGTCGCACGGTCGCCAATTGACGTCTCAGCGTCGATGCATAACCGGTGGGTTATATCACCGCGCCCGAGGTGTCGGCGGCCACCTCGCGCAGAATCTCGCAGAAGGCGTCCAGGGCCAGCGAGGGTTCGAGGCTGGCGTTGGTACACAGCCCCACCGAGCCGCCCAGCCGTTCCAGGCTCACGCCAAGCTCGACGAGCCGCTCTTCGTCCAGCGCCGCGCGCACCGCTTCTTCCGGCACCACCCAGATGGCGTCGCTGCCCAGGGTGACGCCCTGGCCGAGCGGCAGCGACAGGGTTTCGAGCAGCGTCTCGGGTAGCGCCAGGGCATGGCGCACGCAGAAGCTGTCGACCTGCTGGCGCAAGGTGGTCTGCGGAGGTGGAAGAATCCAGGGATGAGCGACCAGCGCTTCGGCGGGCAGAGGATCCACCCCGGCCAGCGGATGGCCGGCGCGCACCACCAGCAGCAGCCGCTCGTAGTAGAGGTGTTCGAAGGCAAGGTCGCGGATCTCGCGCGCCTCGGTCATGCGCCCCACCACCAGGTCCAGCTCGCCGCGGCGCAACCGCGAGAGCAGAAAGGCGCTGGGGCCGGAAACCACGTTGATGCCGACGCCCGGCGGGCCATCGGCCTGAAAGCGGCGCACGGCTTCGGGCAGCAGACGGCTCTCCACCGTGGAGAGTGCCCCCACGTTCAACCAGCGAGCCCCCTGGCCGCTGCCGCCCACCGCGCCGATGCCCTCCTCCAGGGCACGCAGCGCCGGGCCGGCATGACGCAGCAAGGTGAGCCCTGCCTGGGTGAGAGCCACGCCCCGCGCGGTGCGCTCGAAGAGTGACGCTTCGAGGATCTCCTCGAGCTCGCGGATCGTCTTGGACATGCCCGGCTGAGTGATCGCCAGCCGGTCGGCGGCGCGGGCGAAGCTGCGCTGGCGGGCCACCTCGAGAAAAGCCTGCAAATGGCGCAGCTTGATGCGGGCGTTGAGCATGCACGGCTCCCTGGAGCGGAGGGGCACAGGCCCCGCCGCCTCACCGGTCACTCGAGGGGCGTACCCCAGCCGAGTTTCTTGGCCAGGGCAAAGGCGTGGTTGGCCGCCGGCACGCCGGCGTAGATGGCTACGTGCAGCAGCACCTGGCGCAGCTCCGCTTCGGTCAGCCCGATGCGTTGGGCGGTCTTCAAGTGCAGCTCGAGCTCCTCGCGACCCAGTGCGGCAAGAATGCCGGTGGTGATCAGGCTACGCTCGCGGCGGGTCAGGTCGTCGTTGCCCCACAGCTCGCCCCACGCCAGGCGGGTGATCATCTGCTGGAAGGGAGCGTCGAGGCTGGTGGCGTTCTCGCTGGCGCGCGCGACGTGTGCCTCGCCGAGTACCTGCTTGCGGGTCTCGAGCCCTTCCGCATAGCTCACGCCCCGCTCGCCTACCTCGCTGCGATCCGCGGTGAGCCACAACCGCAGGCGCTTGGCCATGGCCTCGGGGCTCTCCACCGAGGGCACATGGGCGAAGCCCTGGAGGATCTCCAGCGGGGCGCCGTCGCACTCGGCAGCGAGCGCTTCCAGGGTCTCCGGAGGCGTGGCCACGTCGTCGCTGCCGCCGAGCAGGTGCACCGGCACCCCGTTGCCGCCGAGCTTGCCGCGAAAGTCGCTCTTGCCGAGCATTTCGCACAGCCGCGCGTAGGATTCGGCATCGGTGCGTGCCATCTGGGTGCGCCATCCGCTCTCCAGCGCCGGCTCGGTCTTGAGGCGCTGGGCGGAGAACCAGCGCGGCACGATCTCGCCGGAGATCGCCGCCAGGCCCTCGTCACGCACGCGGCTCGCCCGGGTCGTCCACAGCTCGGGAGTGCCGATCACCGCACCGGTGTTGGTCAGCACCGCCGAGAGCAGCCGCTGCGCATGCTCGGCGAGCAGCTGCTGGCCGACCACACCCCCGATGGAGGTGCCGACGAAGTGGAAGCGCCTGGCGCCGGCATGCTCGGCCAGCGCCAGCGCCTCGGCGGCGAGCGCCGCCGGGGCGATTTCACCGCCTTCCGTCGGCCAGGCCTCGCTGGCGCCATGGCCGGGCAGATCCCAGGTCAGCACGCGGTAGTGCGGCAGCAGCGCCGGCAGCATGTCGTCCCATACCGCCTGGGTCATGCCCAGCGGGTGGGCCAGCAGCACCAGCGGGTTGGCCTCGGCGCCCAGCAGGCGGTAGGCGACGCTGCGGCCGTCGATCGTCAGAAAAGCCATGAAGCCTCCGTCACACGTTTTCGATCAGCGTAGCAATCCCCTGCCCCACGCCCACGCACATGGTGCACAGAGCGTAGCGCTTGCCGCTGTTGTGGAGCTCGAAGGCCGCCGTCGTCAACAGCCGCGCACCGGACATGCCCAGCGGGTGGCCGAGCGCGATGCCGCCGCCGTTGGGATTGACCCGGGGGTCGTCGTCGGCAATGCCCAGTTCGCGCAGGCAGGCCAGCGCCTGTGAGGCGAACGCCTCGTTGAGCTCGATGACGTCGATCTCGTCCAGCGACACGCCCAGCCGGCCGAGCAGCTTGTTCACCGCCGGCACCGGGCCCATGCCCATGGTGCGCGGCTCGACCCCGGCCGTGGCCATGCCGAGGATCCGGGCCATGGGGGCAAGGCCGTGCGCTTCCACCGCTGCCTGGCTGGCCACCAGCATCGCCGCGGCGCCGTCGTTGACGCCCGAGGCGTTGCCGGCGGTAACGCTGCCGCCCTCGCGAAACGGGGTGGGCAGCTTGGCCAGCTTCTCCAGGGTGGTGCCGGGCCGCAGGTGCTCGTCCTGATCGAAGACCAGCGGTTCCTGCTTGCGCCGCGGGATCTCGATGGCGGTGATCTCCTGGGCGAAGCGGCCGGCCTGCTGGGCGCGTTCGGCCTTGTGCTGGGAGCGCAGGGCGAAGGCGTCCTGATCCTCGCGGGAAATCCGATACTGCTCGGCGACGTTCTCGGCGGTCTCCGGCATGGAATCGACGCCGTACTGGCGTTTCATCAAGGGGTTGACGAAACGCCAGCCGATGGTGGTGTCTTCGATGGCCTGGCCGCGGGAGAAGGCGCTCTCCGCCTTGCCCAGCACGTAGGGCGCGCGCGACATCGACTCCACGCCGCCGGCCAGGGCCAGCTCGAACTCGCCGGCCTTGATGGCGCGAAAGGCGGTGCCCACGGCGTCCATCCCCGAGCCGCACAGACGGTTCATGGTGGTGCCCGGCACGGAGGTGGGCAGGCCGGCCAGCAGTGCCGACATGCGCGCCACGTTGCGGTTGTCCTCGCCGGCCTGGTTGGCGCAGCCCATGATCACCTCGTCGATGGCGGCGGGGTCGAGCCCCGGCGCCTCGGCGAGCACGGCCTGGAAGATCGTCGCGGCGAAGTCGTCGGGACGCACCGCCGCCAGGGTGCCGCCGAAGCGGCCCACCGCAGTACGCCGCGGATGACACAGAAATACGTCGCTCATGAGGGCTCCTCGTTATTGACCCGAATGCTTGCGATCGGTCCGCTCCTTGAGTTCGCGCAGGATCTCCAGCTCGTGCGTCGAAGGCTCCGGGGTGCTTTCGAGTTCGTCGGCGAAACGGATCTCCCAGCCGGTCGCCTCGATCACGTCTTCGCGGGTCACGCCGGGGTGCAGCGACACCACGGTGAGCTCCTTGGTCTCGGGGTCGGGCTTGAGCACGCACAGGTCAGTGATCACCCGGGTCGGTCCGCGGCCGATGTTGGGCACGCCGTCGCGCCCCTTGCCGTCGCGGCCGAAGCCCAGGGTGGTGACGAAGTCCACGTCCTTCACGAAAGTACGCTTGGAGTGCTTGAGGGTGATGAAGACCTCGTGGGCGTTGGTGGCGATCTCCGGCGCACCGCCCCCGCCCGGCAGGCGCACCTTGGGGTCATGGTAGTCGCCGATCAGGGTGGTGTTGAGATTGGCGAAGCGGTCGATCTGCGCGGTGCCCAGAAAGCCCACGCTGACGTGACCGCCCTGCAGCCAGTAGCGGAACATCTCCGGCACCGAGACGGTGGTCAGCGCCGATTCGCACAGCTCGCCATCGCCGATGGAGAGCGGCAGCACCTCGGGCTTGGTCTGCAGGGTGCCGGACTCGTAGATCAGCACCACATCGGGGGCGTGGGTCAGGCGCGCCAGGTTGGCCGCTTCGCTGGGCAAGCCGATGCCCACGAAGCAGGTCATGCCGTTCTCCAGAGCCCGGGCGGCGGTGACGGTCATCATCTCCGAGGAGGTGTAGTCGAGGCTCATTGGGTCGCTCCTCCGGCATTGTAGACGTGGTCGTCGAGCCACTGGGTGAAGGCGTCGCGGTCGCGGGCGATGGCGTCCCACTCCTTGTAGAAGCGGTTGTTGCGGTCGTAGTAGCCGTGGGCGTAGGAGGGCAGCGAGCCCCGCTCGGCCACGGCGATGGCGCTGATCGCCCAGCCGGGGATCACGCAGGCGTTGGGCTCGACGGCCAGCTCGTCGACGACCTCTTCGACGGTGACGATGCTGTGCTTGGCGGCCAGCACCGCCTCTTTCTGCACGCCGATGATGCCTTCCACCAGAACGTTACCGGCACGATCGGCCTTCTGGGCATGGACGATGGATACGTCCGGACGGATGGAAGGCACCGCCGCCAGGCGCTCGCCGGTGAAGGGGCACTCGATGAACTTGATCTGGTTGTTGACCTTGGGCAGGTCGCTGCCCACGTAGCCGCGCAGCACGGCCATCGGCAGGCCCGCCGCGCCCGCCTCGAAGGCGCAGGCCATGGCGGCGTGGCTGTGCTCGAGGATCTCGATCCGGCGTGGCCAGCCCTTCTCCACGGCGTCGCGCAGGCGATGCAGCGAACCCACGCCGGGGTTGCCGCCCCACGAGAAGATCACCTTCCTGGCGCAACCGGCACCGATCAGTTGGTCGTAGATCAGATCGGGCGTCATGCGGATCAGGGTCAGGTCGCGCTTGCCCTGGCGGATGACCTCGTGACCCGCCGCGAAGGGGATGAGATGGGTGAAGCCTTCCATGGCCACGGTGGCGCCGTCCTCCACGTAGCGTGCCACCGCGTCATGCAGGCTGAGAATCTCGGCCATAGTGGTTGCCTCTCGCTGATTCGCCAGGAGCCAGCGGCGGCAGGCCGACCGGCTCGCAATTTGTTCGTTTAACGAACATAGGTTTGTGATACGAACAAATTAATCCCCAAAGCGGGAAGCGTCAAACGCCACGGCCCCGAAACGAAAAAGGGGGAAGGCCTGGCCTTCCCCCTTGAATTTCGCCGACTCCCTTTTCCATCAGTGCATTACGTTTCTTCCAGCCAGGCGATGGCACGCTGGACCTGCCGCTGGCTGCTACCAAGGTATAAAGCGGGGTCCGTGGTCTGAGCCAAGGTCTCGGGCGCGAGCCGGCCCGCCACTTCGGGATGGGCGCCCAGCACCTCCGCGTAGGGGCGACCCGACTCGCGCGCCGCCTCGGCGGCCTCGGCACTGATGCGCTTGGCGGCGTCCTGGCCCAGCACCGGTGCCAGCAGCTTCGAGGCCGGTTCGGCCATGATGCCGCCGCCGGTGGCCGCCAGGTTGCGCGCCATGGCTTGCGGGTGCACCTCGAGCCCTTCGAGCAGCACCGCGGTTTGCTCAAGCGCCCCCTCCACCAGCAGGGCGGCGTCGATGAGCGGCGCCCACTCGGCGTGCCACTCGCCCAGGCCGCGCTCCAGCGGCTGGGCCGCGGCATTGAGGATCACCGTGGCGTGACCGTGCACCTGGCGGGCGGCGCCCCGGATCAGCGCACAGCGCACCGGGTTGCGCTTGTGCGGCATGGAGGAGGATTCGCCCATCCCTTCGCCGGCCGGCTCCGCCACCTCGCCGATCTCGGTCTGGGTGAGCAGGGCGACATCCAGCGCCAGCTTCTCGGCGGCCCCGGACACGGCATCCAGGGCAGTGGCCAGCGCATGGATCGGCTGGCGGTCGGTATGCCAGGGCAGCACCGGCACGGCGAGCCCCAGCCGCTCGGCCAGGGCATCCATGCAAGCGAGGCCCAGGTCGTCCCAGCCCGGCCCGTCTAAACCGGAGTGCACGCCCACGGCCCCGCCGAACTGCACCGGCAGCTCGACAGCGGCCAGTCGACGGCGCGCCTGTTCGAGCCCCAGCGCCCAGTGGGCGACCTTGACGCCGAAGGCGAGGGGCAGCGCCTGCTGCATCAGGGTGCGCCCTACCATGGGCGTGGCGGCGTGCTGTCGCATCAGCGGAATCGCCGCCGTCCGGCAGCGCACGAGCAGGGCATCGATCGCCGCGAGCCGCGGCTGGAGCAGCAGCATCAACGCCGTGTCGAGCACGTCCTGGCTCGTGGCCCCCTGGTGCCAGTAACGCTTGAGATCCTCCGGCAAAGCAGCACGACCCTGCTTGACGAAGGGAATCGCCGCATTGCCGCCACTGGCGACACCGGCGGCGATGGCCTCGACATCGAAGGGGTGAGAGGCCAGAACGTCGCGCATTCTCTGGCCGGCCCCTTCGGGTACGGCACCACGGGCTTCCTGGACCTCGGCCAGAGCCAGCTCGAAGGTCAGCATGGCCTCCACCAAGGCTTGGGCCTGGCATTCGGTCAAGGCTCGGAGGCTCATGAAGGGGTGCTGAAGCAGCGCGGCAGGCATGACGAAGACTCCCATGGGTGGACGAGGCGAAGGATCCCAACTTATAGTTGCACAAATGTTCGCATTTCGAACAATAGGCTAGACCGTCGCCCTCATCACGGGCAACTCGATAAAGGACCGCAGAGGATGGAAACAGTAGAGCAGGATGAGATGCTGACGCCGGACGACCGGGACTTCGTCACGGCGCTGGCCAGCGGCCTCGAGGTGGTCCTGGCCTTCGACGAGGCACACCCGCGCATGACCCTCAGCGAAGTGGCCGGGCGCACCGGCATGAACCGGGCACGCGCACGCCGCTTCCTCCTCACCCTGCACGCGCTGGGCTACGTGCGCAAGCAGGGCCGCACTTTCGAACTGGCCCCCAAGGTGCTGCAGCTCGGCTACGCATTCCTCTCGGCCAACAACTACCGCAGCGTGATTCAGCAGGTGCTCGAGGAGATCACCGCCGAGTGTGGGGAATCCTCCTCGCTGGGCGTGCTCGACGGCGATTCGGTGATCTACGTCGCCCGTTCCGCCTCGCGCCACCGTCTGATGGCCATCACCCTATCGGTGGGTACCCGCCTGCCCGCAGCGCACACCTCCATGGGCCGGGTGCTGCTCGCCCAGCTCGACGACAGCGAGCTCGACGCTTTCCTCGAGCGGGTCACTCTCGAGCGCTATACGGACAAGACCCTCACCGACAAGGCGGAACTCAGAGAGTGCATCCGCCAGGTGCGCCAGCAGGGCTACGCCATCGCCGACCAGGAGCTCGATTCGGGGCTGCGCTCCATCGCCGTGCCGGCCTTCGACGCCCACGGCAAGCTGCTCGGCGCCATCAACATCAGCACCAACGCCGCCCGGGTCGACTACGACACCCTGATGCGCGACTACCTGCCGCTGCTTCAGGCCAAGGCGCAAGAGATTCGGCGGCATGTGAGCTGACAGCGTGCATTTTCCGAAACACGATTCTAGAATTGCAATTTTCACAGCTAAGGGACAGCCGTCATGGCCGGAAGCCTGATCGAACGCACTCTGGGCGTGCTCGAAGCGCTCTCGGAAGACGCCGAGGGCCTGCCGCTTTTGGTCATCGCCGACCGTCTGGGGATTCCCAAGAGTGCGGCCCACCGCATCTGTAGCGAGCTGATCCGTCTCGGCCACGTACGCCAGAATCCACGCACCCAGCATTACCAGCTGACCACGCGTTTGGTGGCACTGGGTTTTCGCTACCTGGCGAGCACAGGAGCGAGCGATGTCATCCAGCCAATCCTCGACCGTCTGGCCGAGACCAGCGGCGAGCTGGTACGTCTCTCGGTAATCGAAGGAAACCGCCTGACCTGGATTGCCAAGGCACAGGGGGCTCGTAGCGGCTTACGCTACGATCCGGACATGGGCAAGGAAGCTCCGCTGTTCTGCACTGCCAGCGGCCATGCCTGGCTCGCCGGCCTCGACGATGTCGCAGCACTCGCCCTGGTGCAGACCCAAGGTCTGGAGACCGACCACCCGCTCGGCCCTCAGGCGCCACGCAACGAGGACGAACTGCTCGATCACTTGCGGCATACCCGAACGCGCGGCTACGCCTGGGTTAGCGACAGCATGGGGCCCGGCACCGCCGCCATGTCGGCCCTGATCCGCCACCCGGTCGATGGCCACCCCATCGGCGTGCTGAGCATCGCCGGCCCCAGCGTAAGGCTCGACGCCGAACGCGTTCCCGCCCTGGCATCGCCGCTGCTGACGGCGGCGGAAGAGCTCGCCCAGTCCAGCACGGCGTCTCGTCTCTTCTCCTGAAGCCAGATGACGCTACCGCACCCCGAACCCCGATGAGGGACCGACACGTCCCCATATTTCCGGCAAGGAGGCTGCCGTGCTCGAGATACTCGCCATCACGGCTCCCATCTTCCTGCTCATCGGCGTGGGCTACCTGGCCATCGCCGGGCGCATCATCAGTCGCGAGCAGGTGCGGGGCGTCGGCACCTTCGTCATGTACTGCGCCCTGCCGGCACTGGTGATCCGCGCCCTGACCCAGAACCCGCTGGAAGAGGTCTTCGACACCCAGTACCTGCTCGCCTACGGCCTGGGGTCGCTGGCGATATTCGTCCTCGGCCTGGCGGTAACCCTGGTCTGGCAGCGCCTCCCGCTGAGCAACGGCGCCATCCAGGCACTGGGCATGGCCGCCTCCAACAGCGGCTTCATCGGCTATCCAGTGGCCGCCATGGTGCTGGGCTCTCCGGCTGCGGTGTTCCTGGCCCTCAACATGGTGATCGAGAACCTGCTGATCATCCCCCTTGCGCTGATCCTCGCCGAGATGGGCCACCAGCGCGGTGCGAGCCTCACCGCGACGCTGCGCCAGACCGCCCGCCGCCTGGGTCGCAACCCCGTCCTCATCGGCCTGTTGTTCGGCGTGCTGGTCGCGGTGTCGGGGATCAGCCTGCCGGGGCCGCTGGCCCGGACCATCGACATGCTCGCCGATGCCGCCGGCCCGGCCTCGCTTTTCGTGATCGGCGCTTCGCTGTTCCGCCTGCAGGTTCGCGGACTGCTCGGCGATGTCGCACAGATCGTCACCGGCAAGTTGATTCTCCACCCCCTGGCGATTCTCGGCGCCTTTCTGCTCATGCCGGAACCGGACCCCGCGTTGATCACCGGTGCCATGCTCTTCGCCTGCGCACCGATGATCAGCGTCTATCCGCTGTTCGGGCAGCGCTACGCCATGGGCGGCGTGGGCGCCGCCGCGCTGATGGTCGCCACACTACTCTCCTTCGTGACTCTGAGCGTGGCCATCGGGTTGCTGCATCTCGTCGGCTTGCTGCCGGCTTGAGCCAGGGTATCGTCGTGCCGCGCACCGGCCGAGAATTGGAAAATGGAACTCAGTTCTATATCATGCAAGAACATCGTTCCCTGAGAGAGAGCCATGGCCGAGACGCGGCACGACTACGATCTGGTGGTGGTGGGCTCCGGCGCTGCCGGCCTCTCCGCCGCCGTCACCGCCGCCCACCATGGCCTGTCGGTGGTGGTGGTGGAGAAAGAACCGGTACTGGGCGGCGCCACCGCCTGGTCCGGCGGCTGGATGTGGGCACCGCTCAACCCCCTGGCCCACAACGCCGGCATCCGCGAGGACGCAGATACGGTGCGCACCTACCTTCGCCACGAGCTGGGCGAGCGATACGAGCCGCGCAAGATCGATGCTTTCCTCGCCGGTGCACCGTCGATGGTCGCGTTCTTCCATAACGAGACCGCTCTGCAGTTCGCCGACGGCAACGCCATCGCCGATATCCACGGCGACATACCAGGTGCCGGCAGCGGCGGACGCTCGGTGATCGCCGCGCCCTTCGACGGTCGCAAGCTCGACAGGAAGACGCTGAAGAAGCTGCGCAAGACCATGCCGGAAACCGCCTTTCTGGGCATGCCCATCCAGGCCGGCCCGGACCTCATGGCCTTCCTGACCGTCACCCGTTCGTTCAAGTCCTTCGTCCATGTGGCGAAACGCTTCAGCCGACACCTGTTTGACCTGGCGATCTACGGCCGCACCATGCAACTGGTCAACGGGGTTTCGCTGACCGGCCGACTGGCGCAATCGACCGATGACCTGGGCGTCGACACCTGGGTATCGTCGCCCGCCAGACGTTTGATCTTGGATGGCAAGCGCGTCAGCGGCGTGGTGGTGGACACCCCCGAGGGCGAGGTGACCCTGAGCGCGAGGCACGGCGTAGTACTCGCCGCCGGCGGCTTTCCTTGGCACGTGGCGCGGCGCCGCGCGCTATTCCCGCGCACGCCCACTGGCGAGGAGCACTGGCCGCTGCCGCCTCCCGCAGCATGCGGCGACGGCCTGCGCCTCGGCGAAGCCGCCGGTGGCGTGGTGGATACCAACCTCTACTCGCCGGTGGCCTGGGCACCGGTGTCAGTGGTCCCTTACAAGGACGGCCATGTCGGCCACTTCCCGCACATCATCGACCGCGGTAAGCCCGGCCTGATCGGCGTGCTGAGAAACGGCAAGCGCTTCGTCAACGAGGCCCACGGCTACTACGACTACGTGGACGCCATGATCAAGGCGGTGCCGGAAGGCGAGGAGGTGTGCTCCTGGCTGATCTGCACCCACCGCTTCCAGCGCCGTTACGGCCTCGGCATCACGCGCCCGGCACCGGTGCCCTTCAAGCACTGGATCAAGAAGGGCTACCTGAAGACCGGGCGCACGCTTCGGGAACTGGCCGAGGCCTGCGGCATCGACCCGGCTGGGCTCGATGCTACCGTGACTGAGTACAACCGCCACGCCGTACAGGGAGAGGACCCCGAATTCGGCCGCGGCTCCACCCTCTACAATCGCAAGCAGGGCGACCCGGCGCACGCCCCTAACCCCTGCGTGGCGCCACTCGACCCGGGCCCCTTCTATGCCGTGAAGGTCGTACCCGGCTGTTTCGGCACCTTCGCTGGCCTGAAGACCAACGAACACGCCCAGGTGCTCGACGCAGACGGGAAGCCGATCGCCGGCCTCTACGCCGCGGGTACCGACATGGCCAGCATCATGGGCGGCTACTACCCGGCCGGCGGCATCAACCTCGGTCCCGCCATGACCTTCGGCTACCTCGCCGGACTGCATGCCGCCGGCCGGCAGCTATCCTGTCACCCGTTCGATGCGCCAAGCGAGCCAGCCGACCATGAGTGAACGCCGTTTCTCCCTCGCCGCTCTGACCGTGCTCGAGCTCTCGCCGCCCGAAATGGTGGAAACCGCGGCGCGCGCCGGCTACGACGCTGTCGGCCTGCGCCCGATTCCAGCCACCGACGGCGAACCCAGCTTCCCGCTGATGACCGACACGGGCCTGGTGCGCGAGACCGGCCGGCGCCTTCGCGACACCGGCCTCACGGTGCTCGACATCGAGATCCTGCGGCTTAAGCCCGAGCCCCGGGTGCGGGCGGACTTCACCGCCGTCATGGAAGTGGGTGCCGAACTCGGCGCCAGCGAAGTACTGGTGGCGGGCAACGACGACGACCTGACCCGCACCATCGACAATTTCGCCGCCCTGTGCGAGCTGGCCCGTCCTTATGGTCTTCACCCTCACCTGGAGTTCATGCCCTGGACCGGGGTGAAGAACCTCGACGAGGCGCACCGCATTGTCGCTGCGGTGCGCGATGCCGGCCACGACAATGCCTGCCTGCTCATCGACGCCTTCCACTTCGACCGTTCCCGTAGCCGTCTCGAGACATTGGCCGAGCTGCCTGTCGACTGGCTACGTTACGTGCAGCTGTGCGACGTGCCAGGACCGATCCCCGAGTGCATGGACGAGATCCTGCGCGAGGCGCGCAGTGAGCGATGTTTCCCGGGCGACGGTCAGGCCGACCTGCGCGGTTTTCTGGGCATCATTCCCCCCGGTGCTCCGCTGAGCCTGGAGATCCCCACCGATGCCCTGCGCCAGCGGGGATTCAGCGCTTTCCAGCGCGCCACCCTGGCGCTGGAAAAGGCGCGCCAGGTGGCGGCGGCGGACTAATCTTCAATACCCCAGCAGGCGTGGCAAGCCAGTCACAGTGGCCGGCACGAAGGTTATGATAAACAGCACCAGCAACTCGACCAGGAACAGCGGCAGAATACGCCGCGACAGCCTAGCCAGCCCCACATTGGCCACGGAGTCGGCCACGAACAGACATAGCCCCATTGGCGGAGTGATCAAACCAATCATCAGGTTGAAGATGACAATGATGCCGAAATGTACCGGATCCACCCCCATGCCCACTGCGATGGGATGCAGGATCGGCACCAGCACCAACATGGCGGCAATGCCCTCGAGGAAGAGCCCAGCGACCAGAAAGAGCACGATCACCGCGAGTAAGAAAGTCCACTCGGCAGTGATATAGGTCAGTGCCATATCGGTGAGCACGTTGGGCACGCGGTTGAAGGTGAGCAACCAATTGGCCGCCGAGACCGCTGCGATGATGATCATAATCACCGCACTGTCAACCATGGTTCGTGAGAAGATGCCCGGCAAGTCGCGCCAATGAATCTTACGAAATAGCACCATGCCCACGAAGAGAGCATAAGCCACAGCAAAGGCAGCCGCCTCGGTTGGCGTGACGATGCCCAGCAAGATGGAGCCGACCACGAACACCGGCATCAGCAATGGGATAATGCCATCGATGAGTACCGTGCGCTTTTCCTCTTTGAGCTTCACCTTTCCACCTTTCTCGTACTGGCTAGCAAAGATCATCACATAGCCGGAAAGAAAGATGGCGAGGAGCAGCCCCGGCACAATACCAGCCAGGAATAGCGCCGGCACCGAGACGCCACTGACGATCAGTGCATAGATGATCACAGGGATACTCGGTGGAATGATCGGTCCAATCACTGAGGAAGCCGCGGTGAGAGCCGCGGCGAAGTCCCGTGGGTAGCCCTCTTTCTCCATCTCAGGAATAAACACCCGCCCCAATGCCGAAGTATCCGCGACTGCCGAGCCAGAAAGCCCCGCGAAGATCACCGAGGCCCAGATATTGACATGTGCCAGGCCGCCCTTGAGGCGTCCCACCAAGATCTTGGAAAAAGCGATGATGCGCTCAGTGATGCCGCTCTCATTCATCAGCTCACCGGCAAGGATGAACAGCGGAATCGCTAACAGAGCGAAGGAGTTGATCCCTGAGAACATCTGCGTCGCTACTGTAGCGAGCTGATAGGGCAACCCGCCCATCGCCATGAAGTAAAGCAATGCGGCGACGATGGCAAAGGCGACCGGCACCCCGATTATCAGCCCGCCAAGCAGAATCACATAGACCATCTACTCCTCCCCAGCTGTCGCCGTGCGCAGTTCGCTATACCGCTCGATGCTCTTGAGCAGTGCTGCCACGGCAAGCATGCCCCCCCCCAGTACGAGCGCGAACTGATAGGGAGCCATCGTGCCCAGCACATTGACAGCCTCCCACCCAGTGACCTCGCGCAGGCTTTTCACCGTACTATTGAGCCCAGAAATTCGCATCCCTCCCCGGTTGGTCATAAATAAATATGCCGACCAGGTCAGTAGTATTCCCACTGCGATCATGGCTAAATCCACTACGAAAAAAAGCCACTCCCGCAACCGTACCGGCAACAGGTCAACGACTATCCCCAGACGCACATGACGGTCCTGGAGGTAGG
Source organism: Billgrantia gudaonensis (assembly GCF_900100195.1). Taxonomy (GTDB): domain Bacteria; phylum Pseudomonadota; class Gammaproteobacteria; order Pseudomonadales; family Halomonadaceae; genus Halomonas; species Halomonas gudaonensis. The sequence continues at coordinate 130,134 of NZ_FNES01000011.1, read as the reverse complement.
CCAGTGCCATGCCGAACATCACGCCGTAAATGCCCAGAAAGACTGGAACCTGATCGCCCCAGGCCAGCGAAGTTCCCAGAGTGTAACGGCTAAGGGCATTGAAAAAGATGATCAAGAAGATCAGGGCCATAGTGAGTCCAGCACCGAAGGCAAAGATGCTTGCGGCCAGACGTATCCCCCTTCGCAACAAAAGCGTCATACGCATCGCTCTCTGGCGAGTCAAAGGCGCCGTACCGAGTCAAACGCCGGTACGGCGGACACTTACTCGGTGGCAGTGGCCACGGCTTCTTGAAGACGCTCGATCCACTCTGCGTCACTACCGAGGTCATCCGTCAACCACTCGATGACTGGCGGCTGAGCCTGTTCGCGGAACTGCTCAAGCTCCTCCGGCGTTGGTCGATAGACCTGCATACCCTCTTCCTGCACAGCTTTCAGTCCTTGTGCAGTGGTGAACTGCTGAATGGAGCGGCCCATATTCCCAGCGATGACGCCAGCCCGCTCGATCACCGCTTGATCCGCTTCGGATAGACCGTTGTAGTAATCATTGTTGATCACTAGGAAATCAGCGGCGTAGACATGGCCGTCAAGCGTCATATACTCCTGCAGTTCGTGCAGGTTATTGTTATAGATGGTCCCCACCGGGTTCTCCTGGCCATCCACGACCCCGGTGGAAAGTGCGGTGGGCAGCTCTGACCAAGCAATAGGAGTTGGCTCCCCTCCTAATCCCTCGACCATCTCTACGTAGAGAGGAATGTCCTGAACGCGGAATTTCAGGCCTTCCATATCAGCCGGAGTACGAATCTCGCGCTCGCTGTTGGTGAAGTGGCGCACGCCAGTCTCACCGTAGCCCAAGGTACGTAGGCCAGTCTGCTCCAAGCAGTGTTCAGCAAGAGCATCGCCGAAGTCTCCATCCAGTACCTCCCAGGCCACCAACGGCGATTCGAACATGTAAGGGATGTCCAGCACCCCGGCTGCCGGGCAGACTGAGGACATGGCCCCCGAAACCATCACTACCTGAGTCATGCCGTCCATGGCCTGCTGGACCAGCTCGCCCTCGTCACCTAGTGAACCGGCCGGGTAGATATCCACCGTATGGTCGGTCTCGCTTTCGACGATGTTCTTGAACATCTGGGCGGCAGCGCCTTTCTTGGAGCTCTGCCAGTCGTCGGGGTCCACATGGGCGAAGCGAATGGTATCGGCCTGGGCCAGGGAGTTCATGGCAAAGGCCACGACACCGGCCTTAAGTGCAGTTTGAATGAGAAGCGGCTTGAACATGAAACGTCCTCCGTTTTGGTTGGTTGTTATGCTGGCTGTGTCATCGGCAGCGCATGCCCTCTCGATACGCGCTGTTCGCAAAACGAATTTATGTACTTCATACGAACGCTAGAATTCTCTTCTCATGGCGTCAATGACTTGCCCGAATTATTAGACGAAAGACTAACGCCATGACTCGGCAACAGCTTTCCCGAGTGACAACTCGGCTCCACAACGGCCTTTCCCGCACAACCGTCATGGAATACGAAACCGATAAATCGACTTGAGACACTGCCATAAGTTGTCAGATTGATAATGACCGAGCTCAGGAGCGAGAAGTGGATGGATATTCAACACAGGCGCCTCTCCCGGCTTCATGCATCATTCTCGTTGAGCAGTTCTCGCCGATAATGAGCAAACAGGGTCATCGCCTGTCGGTCGGCGGCGGTACGCCGAGCCTGATCCTCGCAGAACAATTTGAAGGCATCGATCCCCTGGAAGACGAACAGGCTAACCCCGCTCATCACGCTGGCACCGGCCGTCTTCGCCGCAGCGACGAACTCGGTCACCGCCGGCACGTAGACCGCATCGAAGATCCAGTGATAGGGGCGAATACACCCCTTAGGTAGCGGGCAGCCCGGGCTCTTCTCGTGTCCGATGGGGGTGCAATTGACCAGGCCGTCGCAGCCCTCGACAGTAGTATCAAGCGCCTCGGGCGTGATGAAGGAGGCACAAAAGCCTTGGGCCTCCAACTCGCCAACGAGCTGGCGCGACTTGGCTTCGTCGAGGTCCAACAGGACGACCTCCTCGGCACCCAGCTTGCCCAAGCCGAAGGCCACTGCCTTGCCAACCCCGCCGGTGCCGATCAACAGTACCCGTCCCGGAGCGCGCTCGCCGAGAGTGGCGCGATAGCCGCTGATGAAGCCGGTGAAATCGGTGTTCTCGGCAACGATACCGCCGCTCTCGAACACCAGCGTATTGGCCGCGCCGACCATACGCGCCCCCTCGGTAGGCTGATCGGCAAGCGCTACCGCCGCTTCCTTCCAGGGGAAGGTGACATTGACGCCACGGTAGCCATCGGCGATCACCTGCCGAACCTGCCGCTCCAAAGACTCGATGGACTGCTCGTTGGCATCGAAGAGGTCGTAAATGACGGGGATGCCGGTCAGTTCACCTAGACGACGATGCAGGTCGGGTGAGCTGGAGTTCATGATCGCCTTGCCGATCAAACCGAGACGCATGGTGGTACCTGTATTCATCGTGAAGCGTTCCTCGTGAAGGGTCAGCGCGAATGACTAGCCTGGGCGGCGAGCCGTATGCCGGCATTCGCCTCGCCGAAGCGGCGATAGCCGCCACGCCGTTCGACGATCTCGAAGAAGAAGCGCCCGGCGAAAGTCTCTGTGTAGGCGTGGAAGAATTCCCCTTCGTCGGAGCGGTCGTAAAGGATGTTACGGCTGCGCATGCCTTGGAGCAGGTTGTCCTCGAGGTCGAAGCGCGCCTCGAGGTCATCGTAGTAGTTCTGCGGAATCTTCAGCAGTGGCAAACCGCGGGACCGTAGCTCGTCGACGGTGGCGAAGATGTCGCGACTGGCGAAGGCGATCTGCTGCACACCACCACGGTGGGCGCTGAGGAAGCGTCCCGGCACGGTGTCCTGAGCCTGGGAAACCGTAAGCGGTAGGCGGATACTCCCATCGGGGCTGTTGACCGCCTGGCTGATCATCATTCCGTGAGGGTCGACGATCTCGTGCTCGGCTTCGGCCTCGAAGCCGAGCACGGTGCGATGGAAAAGCTGCCAGCCGAGAAGTTGGGTGGCGGGTAGCACGTAGGAGAGGTGATCGACTCGACTTAGCCCCGCTTCGTCGCGGCTTTCCTGGTCGAATAGCTCGAAGTCAGTGCGCCACTGGCGATCCGCTGCTGCCGCGTCGTCGACCAGGTAGATCAGACTGCCCTCCACACCGCGCAGGGCGGGAATCTCCATCTCACCCGCGCCGACCTGACCGCGGTAGGTCTGCGCCTTGAAAGTGCGGGCGCGCTCCAGCAACCCCTCGACGTCGTCCACACGGAAGCCCACGGCACACACCGAAGTGCCATGCAACAAGCGGAAGGTATGGGCGAAGCTGTCGGTCTCGAAGTTGAGCACCAGATGGATGTCCCCCTGTTTCCAAAGCTCGACGTTCTTGGAACGGTGACGTCCGACGTGACGAAAACCCAGTGCGCCGATGAATTCGCCCAGCGGAGCGGCACTCTCCTCGTCAAGGGTGAACTCGATAAAATGGACGCCGTTGTAATGCGGCGCCGGTGGCACCGGACTCGCCCAAGGGCCCTGTGGCAGCAGGTTCTCGAGCCAGATCAGCGAGCGCAGGCCGTCGAGGGCCGTGGCATCGGTGGGGGCAGCGCGAAAGGCGTCGCTGAATATCTCCAGCGACAGCGGACCGTCGTAGCCGGTTTTTGCCAGCGCCTGCATGAAGGCCGCAAGGGGCAAGCGTCCCTGGCCGGGAAAACAGCGGAAATGGCGGCTCCACTGCAGCAGGTCCATCTCGAGAAGCGGGGCGTCAGCCACTTGCACGAAGGCAATCTTTGCCTTGGGGATCTTGCTGATGGCAGAGAGATCGAGCCCGCGCGCGAGGATGTGGAAGCTGTCTAGCACCACTCCCAACGCCGGATGGTCGGCACGTCGCACCACCTCCCAGGCATCGCGGTAGTCGGCGATGTGTCGGCCCCAGGCCAGCGCCTCGAAGCCCACCCGAAGGCCCCGCTCCGCGGCACGCTCTGCCAACTCGCGAAGGTCGGCAGCGGCCCGATCCAGATCGTCAACGGCCTGGGGTGAAACGCTGCTACATACCAGCAAAAAATCGGTCCCCAGCTCTTCCATTAGGTCGAACTTACGCTCGGCGCGCTGCAGGTTGCGGCTGCGCTGGGGTTCTGGCATGGCCTCGAAGTCGCGGAACGGCTGGAAGGCGACGATGGTCAGCCCCAGGCGCTCGCACAGTGCACGCACCTCGGCGGGGGAGCCATCGAAGGAAAGCAGGTCGTTCTCGAAGATCTCGACCCCGTCAAAGCCGGCGCGGGCGATGGCTTCCAACTTGGTCTGCAGGTCGCCGCTCAGGCAGACGGTGGCAATGGCGCGCATGGTGTCCTCCCGAACGCCGCCTGCGCAGGGTACAGAGGCAGACGACGCCACTTGTTCGCATAGCGTTCTTTAGTTCGCATTATGCACGAAGAAAGGGGGCTCTTGGCAAGGCTTCGGAACGACGTTCCAGGCTCTAGGTAGGTGCCGCCCCAAGCTACTGATACCTACCACTATAGAGGACATGGCCTTAGCACAGCCGATCAGGCTGATTAACCGCCCCCTTTCGCGTCACCTTCGACCATAGTCTTAGACCACCATCTCTCGCATTGACACTTTCGGGAGGGAGTTCTAGTGTTCGCGATAAGCACTTAAGTTCGCAAGCCGAACATCAAACAATCCACCATTAACAGTCCCCGATGAACGAGGGGCGCTGCTCGTACCGAGCAGTCATCACAACAAGCATCCTTGGAGGACTCATGTTCAAACCGATTCTGGCTCCCATTGCCCTTGTCGTTGGTACCCTGGCATTGGCGGGCAATGCCCATGCCGATTACCCGGAACGTAACATTCAGGCTACCATCCAGTGGGGCGCCGGTGGCGCCACCGACAATGTGGCGCGCAGCCTGACACCCCATGTCGAGGATATTCTTGACACCACCTTAGTGCTGACCAATCGCCCCGGCGGCACCGGCGTGATCGGAATGAACCACGTGATGCGCCAACGTCCTGATGGCTACAATTTGCTCTACGGTGCTGAGAACCCGCAGCTCTACCCACTCATGGGCCTGGCCGACTTCACTTATGACGACATGCACGCCGTCAACATCATCGGTCAAGGACTGGTGGTGATCGCCGCCCCTGCCGAAAGCCCCTTCGACAGTTTTGCCGAGTTACTCGAGCACGCACAGGAGAATCCCGGTGAGTTGCGCATGGGCGGCACCGGAGCTGGTGGCCTACCGAGCACGGTGCTGGCAATGATCAACGCCGTGGACGAGCTCGATGTACGCAACGTGACCTTTGGTGGCGACGGCCCGGGCATCACAGCCATGCTGGGAGGACACATCGACTTCATGCCGCTGAGTCTGGCAGCAGCAGGCGAGCAGATACGCGGCGGCGAGATGAAAGGGTTGGCCGTGGTTTCTGCCGAAGAGCTGGATTCGCTACAAGGCGTACCGCCGATCACCGAGGCTCTGCCGGACATCGAGAGTTTCCTGCCCTGGGGGCCATTCTGGGGGGTCTTCGTGCACCAGGATACCCCGGATGAGGCCAAGAAAACCCTGACTGCAGCCTACGAAGAAGCGGTGGCCAACGAGGATTTCCAGGAATTCCTGCAGAACTTCGGCGCCGAAGCGCTCAACCTCACCGGCGAAGAGGCCGAGCAGTACCTGGACAACTGGCAGTCGGTCACCGCCTGGTCCATGTACGAGGCCGATGCCGATATTCTGGAATCAACGCCCGAGGAACTCGGCATCCCGCGCCCCTGAACCCTCGTCCCAATTAACAAGCGGCCGAGCGAATCACGCCCGGCCGCCTCGGAGTCGCCCCATGAGCCAGAAATTCGAGCGCGTGCAGGCCGGCGAAAAGGTCTTCGACTGGCTGCTGTTGCTGCTCAGCGTCGGCGTGCTGATCGAGGCCTATCGTATCGACGGCATTCCCGGCCTCAACTCGCCAGGCTCCTTCCCCATGGGCCTCGCGCTGATCATGCTGGCTTCATCGCTGGTGATACTCGCTAGCCACCGTTACAAGCAGCGCGACCCGAAGATTCGCAACGCCCGACACGAACTCCTGGTGTTCTTCCACCAGCACTTTCAACTGCATATCGTGGTGTTCACCCTGTTTGCCGTGGCTTACCTCGCAGCCATCGTCTGGGTGAGTTTCTATGTCAGCACCTTCTTCTTTCTGGCAGTGATGTTCATCTACTTCCGTCAGGGCAGGGTTGTCAGCTCGCTGATCATCGCTGCCTTGGCCATCGCCACAATCTACGGCCTGTTCACGCTGGTCTTCCGCGTCTACCTTCCCTGACCGCTGAGGTCTCCGATGAGCGATACCTTCTCCTATTTCCTTATGGCCTGGCTGGACCCCCAGTTGCTGCTACTGACCGCCGTGGGCACGCTGGCCGGCATCTACGTCGGCGCGATCCCCGGTCTTTCGGTGACGATGGCCGTGTCGATCCTGATCTCTTTCACCTTTTCCTGGGACATCAACAACGCCCTGGCGCTGATGGTAGGTATCTATGTGGGCGGCGTATATGGCGGCTCGCGCACCGCCATACTGCTCAACATACCCGGCGCGCCCTCGGCGGTGACCACCGCCTTCGACGGCTACCCACTCGCCCAGCGCGGCGAGGCCGGACGTGCCATCGGCCTAAGCACCGTAATGTCGGTGATCGGTGGTCTGCTCGGCACGCTAGTGCTGGCCGGTACCGCTCCCTACCTGGCCGACATGGCGCTGGAGTTCGCTCCGCGCGACTACTTTCTGATTGCCGTACTCGGCCTACTGCTGGTCAGCACTCTCTCCGGCAAGTCGCTGGCCCGTGGCATCTTCTCCGTGGCCCTTGGCGGTATCATTGGCCTGGTGGGCATGGATACGGTTACCGCCCAGCCGCGCCTGACCTTGGGCAGCATGGAGTTGCTCGGCGGCATTCACTACGTGGTGGTGATGATCGGTCTGTTCGGTGCCGCCGAAGCCTTCTACCAGTTGCATAACCTCAACCAGGTGCCGATCAAGCAGAAGGTGGACAAGATAATCCCGCCGTTCAAGATGGTGCTCAAGTACCTGCCGCTTTCGATGCGCACCTCGATCATCGGAGTGGTAGTCGGCGCCCTACCCGGCACCGGCGGCGATATTGCCTCGCTGTTCGCCTACGACCATGCCAAGCGCACCGTCAAGAACCCCTCCAGCCCATTCGGCGAGGGCGCCTACGAAGGGCTGGTCGCCCCGGAAACGGCCAACAATGCCGCAGTGGGCGGAGCCTATGTGCCCATGCTGACGCTCGGCATGCCGGGCGACGCAGTGACTGCGGTGATCATCGGCGCCCTGGTCATCCATGGCCTCAATCCCGGCCCCATGCTGATGATCGAAACTCCGCACATCTTCTGGTTCACGGTAGGCAACCTGGCGCTGGCCAACCTATTCCTGCTGCTCTTCGGGCTGACCGGCATCAGGGTCTTCTCCAAGGTGGTGGAGGTACCCAAAGCACTGATGATTCCGCTGATCCTGGTGCTCTGTGTGGTGGGCACCTACTCCATCAACAGCAACATGATGGAGGTCTACTGGATGCTCGGCTTCGGCATCTTCGGCTACTGGCTCAAGGTGTTCGGCTTCCAGATGGGGCCCATCATCCTCGGTGTGATCCTCGGGCCACTGCTCGACGAGACCTACCGCCAGGCGATGTCCTCGGTGGGCGACGACGCCGGTCAGTTCCTGCTGGCCCTACTGGCCAACCCCTTGTCGCTGGTACTGACCCTGGTCATAGTGCTGGTGCTGCTCAGCCAGACCCCGCTCAAACCCTGGGTACGACGTCGCCTGAGCCGACAGTAAAGTGCCCCTGCGAGTCGGCGCGCCCCGCGTGGTTACGCGTGGTCGCGTCGATATGGAGCCAGCCGTGAGTGATCGCCTGTCCCGTCCCGACACCGCCCTGGTCTTCGACTTCGACGGCGTGATCCTCGACTCGGCGCGGCTCAAACGCCAAGCCTTCGCCGACCTCTACGCCGACGAGCCCGATGAGCAGCGCCGCGACGTGGTGGCCTACCTAGAGCGCCGCGGAGGCCAGCCCCGTGAGGTAAAGTTCCGCCATATCGAAGGGCACATCCTCGGTCGTGATGCCAGCGAGCCGCGTATCCAAGCGCTGTGTCGACACTTCAAGGAACGCGTCGAGCAGCGCCTGCTTGAGGCCCCGGCCATCCCTGGGGCGCTGCCCTTTCTCGAGCGCTGGGCCGGCACCGTACCCCTCTACCTGCTCTCTGCGACTCCCGAGTCTGAACTGCAAACCATTACTGCTCGGCGTGGGCTCGACCGTTATTTCTTGGAGGTGATCGGCGCTCCGCCGGACAAGGTCACGGGGCTGCGCAACCTGCTGGTGCGCCGCGCCCATGACGCAGCCGCCACGGTGATGATCGGCGACTCCTACAACGACTATCGCGCCGCGCGCTCCAACGGCACCATCTTCGTCGGCGTCACCGCCGACCCGGGGGCTTCACCGTTCCCCGGCGATGTCGTTACCGTCACCGACCTGACCGGACTGGAAGCGGCCCTTAAGCGCCTGTGATTCGTGAAGCCGCGGCACGGCCGCCACACCGCAGCGCTCACTCTTCGTTCGGCAGATGCGCCACGTAGGCCTCCAGGCTCGCCAGGCCGCTATGGGCCTGGCTGGCCTCGAAGTCCGGTCCCATGTCGGGCAGCTCGTGGGCGATGCCCTTGTGGCAGTCGATGCAGGTCGCCTCGCCCGAGGCCAGCGAGGTGGAGTGGGCGCGCGAGGCGCGCGAGTTCTGCGCGGTGAAGTCCATGGACTCGAACTCGTGGCAGTTGCGACACTCGCGTGAGTCGTTGGCTTCCAGGCGGGCCCATTCGCGCTCGGCGAGCTCGCGCCGCTTGGCCTCGAATTTCTCTTCGGTGTCGATGGAGCCGAACAGCCAGCCCCACACTTCCTTGGAGGCCTCCATCTTGCGCGCCATCTTGTGGGTCCAGTCGTGGGGGACGTGGCAATCCGCACACTCGGCGCGCACCCCCGAGCGATTGGTGTAGTGCACCGTGCCCTGCAGCTCCTGGAAGGGGTTGCGCTCCATCTCGTGACACGAGATGCAGAACTCTTCGGTGTTGGTGGCCTCCAGCGCGGTGTTGAAGCCGCCCCAGAAGAGCACGCCGCAGAGGAAACCTCCCAGGGTCAGAAAACCCAGGCTGAAGTGCATGCTGGGGCGAGTGAGGATCTGCCAGTAGCGCGACAGCCAGCGTCTCATTGGCCACCCCCTTCGCCTTCCCGCTCGAGCATCTCGGTGAGCACCTGATCCACGGTGCGGAATTCATTGTCGACCAGGGGATCCGCATCGGTCTGCGGTACGTGGCACTGAGTGCAGAAATAGCGGTCCGGCGAAATCGCCGCCAGCACCTGCTGGTGGCGATCGCGGAAGTGGCTGATGCTGACCATGGGCGCACCGGCATCCACGGCGTTCTCGCGGCTGTGACAGGTCAGGCAGCGGTTGCTGCGCCGATCCACCTGGTAGTCGCGAATGGTGTGGGGAATCACCGGCGGCTGCTCGGGGTAGTTGAGCACCCGGCGTCCCGGCTCGCGCGACTGCCGGGCCATGGGCGGCGCCGAAAGGGTCTCGCCGATGGTCCCCCCCGGGCGCAGGCCGTCCGGCGCCGAGGGGTCTCGCGGCTCGTCGGCCACCGCCAGGGCGAACAGCGCCAGCGGGGCCACCAGGCTGGAGATGGCTAGGCGTTTCATGTTCTCGCTCCTCCGCGGCTCAGGCCAGGTTGACCAGTTCCAGACGCACCGCACACTTCTTGAAGTCCGTCTGCTTGGAGATGGGGTCGGTGGCGTCCAGCGTGACCTTGTTGATCAGTCGGCCGGCATCGAAGAAAGGCACGTAGACCAGGCCGCGTGGCACGCTGACCCGCCCGCGCGTCTCGACGCGCAGGTGGAGCTCGCCACGACGACTGACCACCTTCACCTCGCTGCCGCGGCGCATGCCTTGCTCGCGAGCATCCGCCGGGTGCATGTAGAGCAGTGCCTCGGGCACCGCGCGGTGCAGCTCCGGCACGCGCCGGGTCATGGAGCCGGTGTGCCAGTGCTCGAGCACGCGGCCGGTGCACAGCCAGAAGGGATACTCCTCGTCCGGCACCTCGGGAGGTGGTTCGTCGGGTACGGCGAAGATCAGCGCGCGGTCGTCGGGCTTGGCGTAGAACTGCACGCCGGCGCCCTCCTCCACGTAGGGATCGTAGCCCTCGCGATAGCGCCAGCGCGTCTCCTCGCCGTCGACCACCGGCCAGCGCTTGCCGCGCACCCGGTGATAGACGTCGAAGTCGTCGAGATCCTTGCCCTTGCCGCGCCCGAATCGCGCGTACTCCTCGAAGAGTCCCTTCTGCACGTAGAAGCCGAAGTGCTCCGCCTCCTGGTTGGCGTAGCCCTCCTCCATGTCGGAGAGCGGGAAGCGATCCACTTGCCCGTTGGCGTAGAGCAGCTCGAAGAGCGTCTGGTCGCGGTGCTCCGGGGCGCGCTCGAGCAGCTCCTCGGGCCACACCTCGTCGACGCGGATGCGCTTGGCCAGCTCCAGGGTCTGCCACAGGTCGGAACGGGCCTCGCCGGGGGCGCTCACCAACTGGTGGAAGAACTGGGTGCGCCGCTCGGAGTTGCCGAAGGCGCCTTCCTTCTCCACCCAGCCGGCGGCCGGCAGGATGAGGTCGGCGGCCTGTGCCGACACCGTGGGGTAGATGTCGGAGACGATGACGAAGGCCTCGGGGTTGCGCCACCCGGGGTAGGTCTCCTGCATCGAGTTGGGGCCGGCCTGGATGTTGTTGCACACCTGGGTCCAGTAGACCTTGATGTCGCCATCCTTGAGACGCCGGCTCTGCTCCACGGCATGGAAGCCCACCTTCTCGGGCACCGCACCCTCGGGCAACTTCCAGATCTTCTCGGCGTCGCGGCGATGATCGGGGTTCATCACGACCCGATCCGCCGGCAGGCGGTGGGAGAACGTGCCCACCTCGCGGGCCGTGCCGCAGGCCGAGGGCTGGCCGGTGAGCGAGAAAGGGCTATTGCCGGGCTCGGCGATCTTGCCGGTCAGCAGGTGCAGGTTGTAGATCAGGTTGTTGACCCACACGCCGCGGGTGTGCTGGTTCACCCCCATGGTCCAGAAGGTCATCACCTTGGTGTCGGGGTCGGCGTAGAGTTCGGCGAGCGCCTCGAGGCGGCTCTCCGAAACGCCCGACTCGCGTGCCGCCCGCTTCAGGGTGAAGGGCGCCACGTGCTCGGCGAACTCGTCGAAGCTCATCGCCGACCACTCGTTGGCGTTGTCGGCGTTGGCGGCGGCCTGCTGGCGTGGGTCGTCGTCGCGCAGGCCGTAGCCGATGTCGTCCACGGCTCGCACGAAGTTGGTGTGGCTGTCGACGAAGTCGCGATTGACGCGATCGGTCTGGATGATGTGGTTGGCGATGTAGTTGAGGATCACCACGTCGGCATTGGGCGACATCACCATGGGGATGTCGGCCAGGTCGAAACTGCGATGCTCGAAGGTGGAGAGCACTGCCACCCGGGTGTGGGGATAGGAGAGGCGGCGGTTGGTGACGCGCGTCCACAGAATGGGATGCATCTCCGCCATGTTGGAGCCCCACAGCACGAAGGCGTCGGCCTCTTCGATGTCGTCGTAGACGCCCATCGGCTCGTCGGAACCGAAGCTGCGCATGAAGCCGAACACCGCCGAGGCCATGCAGTGGCGAGCGTTGGGGTCGATGTTGTTGGTACGAAAGCCCGCCTTCATGAGCTTGCTCGCCGCATAGCCCTCCCAGATCGTCCACTGGCCGGAACCGAACATCGCCACGCTGTCGGGGCCGTGCTCACGGATCGCCGTCTTGAACTTGTCGGCCATGAGATCCAAGGCTTCGTCCCAGGAGACCGGCTCGAAGTCGCCGTTCTTGTCGTAGACGCCGTTGCGCTTGCGCAGCAGCGGCTGACGCAGGCGGTCCTCGCCGTAGAGGATCTTGGAGAGAAAGTAGCCCTTGACGCAGTTGAGGCCGCGGTTGACCTCCGAATGGATGTCGCCGTGGGTGGCCACGATGCGGTCGTCCTGGGTCGCCACCATCACGCTGCAACCCACCCCACAGAAACGGCAGGGCGCCTTGTTCCACTCGAGCTCGGTCAGCTCGGCATTGGTGATCAGGCTGCTGGCGCCTGACGGAATGGGCAAACCGGCGGTGGCCGCAGCCACCGCGGCGGCATTGGCCTTGGCGAATTCACGACGGGTCAGTTTCATGAGGCGGCCTCCTGCGGTTCATCGGCGATGGCCGGATCGAGCAGTTGGTGGTAGACCAGCGCCGCATCGAGCACGCCGGTCCGGCAGCGGACGGCGTCGATGCGCTCGAGGATCGGCCGCTCCCCTTCGCTCTCCATTACCACCACGAGCTTGCCGGCGGGGTCCTGGGCGCGCACTTCGCAATCGGGCTGGTCGGCCAGCCAGGCCGCCACGGCGGCGCAGTGTGCAGCACGAACGTGCACCAGGAAACTGGCGATATGCAGGCTTTGTGTCGTCACGGGGCGATCTCCTTGTCGCTGTCTTGCATCGTTATTGTCATTGAGTCGTGCGTTCGCGGGCCTCCTCGCTGCCGGTCAGACGGATGGCGTCGTTGGGGCACAGTGCCAGGCAGGCACCACAGCCGGTGCAGGCGTCGGTGTCGATCTCCGGCTGCGGCGGGCGCCCGAGGGTCGGGACGAAACGGATTGCCTGCCACTCGCAGGCGTCCTGACAGGTCTGGCAGTGGATGTCGGCCAGGGCCAGACACGGGGACTCGATGGCGGCATGCCACGGGAAAGCGGGGCGAGCGGTGTCGAACACCCCGGCATCGCAGACGGCAACGCACTCCCCGCACAGGGTGCAGCCATCGTCGACGAAGCGGATCTCCGGGTAGCCACCGTCGCCGGTGAACAGCACGTTTTCCGGGCAGGCCGTCAGGCAGGCCTCGCAGCGCGTGCAGCGATCCAGGAAGTCGTCACCGCTCCAGGGCGGGCGGCGTACCGGGCCCTGGCCGGCCAGCGAGCGAAACAGCTGACGGCGCGAGCGCCGGTGGTCGAGGTGGGTGCCTGTCATGCCCGCTCCCGATCAGGCCGGAGGGCCGAAGAAAAGCTGCAGCATCCACACCACGAAGCCGTAGCCGCCGACCACGGCGATGGCCAGCAGAGGAAAGAGCAGAATGGCGATGAACAGGAACAGGCGGAGTTCGCGCTTTTTGCGGACCTCCGGGGCTTCGGTGTCGTGCTGCGATGTAGCCATGGCAACTCCCCCTTCCCCTTGGCCAGTGCGGCATTCTGTCGCACTGGCTCTCAGGGTAGCCAAGAAATGGCATCTGTCAGGTCGTTCGCCACTGGCGACGGCAAGGCTTCATCGAAGAGCCCGCCAGAACGGCGGGCCGGAAAGCTCGGGAGGGAGGCCGATGCCGGCGATGGCGTTACGGTTCCATCAGCCGCTGCCAAAGTTCGCTGACGGCCTGTCGGTGGGCGTGGAAGTCGGCGTCACGGCCACGCGCCGCCTCGCGGGTCAGCGACGCCCGGTGTACGGCGCTGCGATAGGCCAGATAGGCATCGCGCAGACGCTGGCAGTCGCGCCCCGGCAGACGACCGGTCGCTTCCAGCGTTTCCAGAATGCGCATGTTGTCGCTGTAGGTCAGCAGCTCGGGGGTCTCGGCGCTCATCGAAAGCACCGCGAACTGGCACAGGAACTCGATATCGACCATGCCGCCCGGGTCCTGCTTGAGGTCGAAACCGTCGTCGCCGCCCTTGCTGCCCAGATGCTCGCGCATCTTGTGGCGCATCTTCGCTACCTCTTCGCGCAGCGCCTGGATGTCGCGCTCGCGACCCAGGATCTCGCTGCGCACCGCCTCGAAAGCACGTGCCAGATCGGCATTCCCGGCCACCACCCGTGCGCGTACCAGCGCCTGGTGCTCCCAGGTCCAGGCCTGATGACGCTGGTACTCGGCGAAGGCTTGCAACGAGGTGACCAGCAGCCCCGAGTTGCCGGAGGGACGCAGGCGCATGTCCACCTCGTAGAGGGTGCCGGCCGGCGTCACCGCGGTGAGCAGATGGATGATGCGCTGACCGAGGCGCGTGAAGAACACCGGCGTGTCCAGCGCCCGCGGTCCGTCGGTGGCGCCGCTGGAATCGGCATCGTGGATGAATACCAGGTCGAGGTCGGAGCCATAGCCGAGCTCGATGCCCCCCAGCTTGCCGTAGCCGATGATCAGGAATTCCGGCTCGGAGCCGGCCCGGCTGCCGTCACGCCGCAGCGGATGCCCATGCTTGCGAGTCAGGTGCTTCCATGCCATGGCCAACACGGCATCGAGCAGCACCTCGGCGATGTAGGTGAGGTAGTCGCTGACCTTCATCAGATGGCGCGTGCCGGCGATGTCGGAGGCGGCCACGCGCAACACGTGGGCGTGCTTGAACACGCGCAGCGCTTCGAGCTGTGCTTCTTCGTCGTCTTCGGGAATGCGCCCCAGAGTCTGGCGCAGCTCGTCGGCGAGCCGCGCCTTGTCGGCCGGCGTGTAGAGGGTCTCCGGGGTGAGCAGTTCGTCGAGCAGTTGCGGGTGGCGCGCCAGTTGCTCGGCGATCCACGGACTCGCCCCGCACAGGTGCATCAGGTGACTCAGGGCATCCGGATTCTCGCGCAGCAGGGCCAGGTAGGCGGTGCGACGCAGCACCGACTCGACCAGCGGCAGCACGCGTTCCAGCGCAGTGTCCGGCGCTTCACTCGCCGCCGCGGCATCGAGCAGCAGCGGCAGCAGCGCCTCGAGGCGCTCGAAGCCGATACGCTGCATGGTCTGAACGTGACGCGACTGGCGCAGGGTGACCAGTCGCCGGTAGGTGGTCGCCGGATCGCTGAACCCCGCTTCGACGAGCCGCTCCCGGGCCTCGTCGTCATCGAACTCGCCGTGCCACAGCGCTCGCCAGTCGTCGAGAGAGGCCGCTGCCTCGGGCTGCGCTTCGCCACCCTCTTCGAGCTCCGCTTCCGGGTCGGCGATCACCGCGTCGAAGTGCCGGCGTACGCGGGTACGCACCTCGTCGAGACACGCCATGACCGCCGGCCAGTCCTCCATGTCCAGTGCCAGGGCAACCCGCTCGCGATCCCGGTCGTCGTCGGGCAGACTCTGGGTCTGGCGGTCTTCCAGTGCCTGGAGGGCGTGCTCCAGGTCGCGCAGAAAGACGTAGTCGGGCTCGAGCTCGTCGACCACTTCGGCAGGCAGCAGGCCGAGTTCGGGCAGGCGCGACAGTGCCGTCCTCAGCGACGTGACCTGCAGCTCGGTGTCGCGCCCCCCACGAATCAGTTGGAACGCCTGTACCACGAATTCCACTTCGCGAATCCCGCCTCGACCGAGCTTGATGTTGGCCTGCATGCCGCGACGCTTCACCTCGCGGTTGATCAACGCCTTCATCTCGCGCAGCGATTCGATGGCGCCGAAGTCGAGGTACTTGCGATAGACGAACGGGCGCAGATTGGCGAGCAGCTCGCGGCCCGCCTCGCGGTCGCCGGCCACGGGACGCGCCTTGAGCAGGGCGTAGCGCTCCCACTCCCGCCCCTGATCCTGATAGTAGCTGGCAAGCGAGGCGAAACTGCCCACCAGGGGCCCGCCGTCTCCCAGCGGGCGCAGGCGCATGTCGACGCGGAACGCGAAACCGTCGGCGGTCACCGCATCCAGGGCGCCGATCAGCCGTTGGCCCAGCTTGGTGAAGTACTCCTGATGGTCGAGCGACTTGCGTCCGCCCTGCGTCTCGCCCTTCTCGGGAAAGGCGAAGATCAGGTCGATGTCCGAGGAGAGGTTGAGTTCGCCGGCGCCCAGCTTGCCCATGCCGAGCACCACCAGGCGCTGTTCGCTGCCGTCGCTGCGGGGAGCCGGATGTCCCCAGCGTGGCGCGAAGTGCGCTTCCAGCCAGCTCAGCGCGGCCTCCAGGCAGGTTTCGGCGAGTGCCGACACGGCTCCCGCCGTGGCCCACATGTCGATGCCCGGCGGGCGGGTCAGGTCGCGCCACACGATGCCCAGCATGCGTGCCTGACGGAAGCGACGCAGGGCGGCATGCAGCTCGGCTTCGTCCGCGGCGCTCTCCAGCCGCTCCGCGAGCATCTCGCCCAGCGCCTCCGGCGCCAAGGCCTCATCGAGCTCACCGCTGGCATCCAGGTGTTGCAGCCAATCGGGATGGCGCACCAGCGTCTCGGCGACGAACGGCGAGATGGCCAGCACTCGCGCCAACTGGCGGCGACGGCTCTCGGCCAGTGCCTCCCAGCTTTCGGAAGGTGCTTCCTGGCCGGTCATCTCGGCGACGTTGTCGGCCTCGGCAAGACTCTCGGCAAGGCGCTGCCATGCCTTCTCCAGCGCAGGTACGAGCGCGGAAGGAAGATCATCAGCAGGCAGGAAGTCATCAGGTAGGGCCATGGGCATCTCATGCGCTGAAATCGAATGTCCTCAGCATAGCGAACGGGCCATGATGGAAGAAGGGGCCGGTAGAGCTTACTCGGTGAAAAACACATTGATCACATGATCGAGATGCACTTCCATCGCACGCCGGGCCGCTTCGGGATCGCGCTCCTCGATCGCCCGTACGATGCGTTCATGGTCACCCTGTGAGTGCAGCGCCATGCCCGTTTCCATGTAGTGATCTTGCAGGCGGCGAAACATGGCTCCATATTTATGGCCCAACAAATGCTTGATCAGTAGCGCATAGGCGGCATTCCCCGAGGCTTCTGCTATGCGAATATGCAACAGCCGGTCCCCAACCAACTTGCCGCTGTAGCTAAAGGTGTCGTCCATGTTGCGGGCCAGGGCGGCGCGGATGGCGGTGAGGTCCTCTTCGCTGGCATTGACAGCGGCGAGAGAGGCATTTTCCGGCTCCAGGTAGCGCCGCGCCTGTAGCAGCGCGAAAGGTGGAATTTCTTCGTCGAGGTTGAGCTCGATCTCGCTGGCGAACTCAGGGTCCATGGCCCATGGCTCCTTACGCACGGCCGCCTGCATGACGGGCTCATTGGGCAGTGGCGAGATGGCTTTGACCAGCACGCCATGGCCGACCCGAACCTCGACCTGCCCTACCACTTCCAGAGCGATCAACGCCTCGCGCACCGACGCCCGACTGACTCCCAGCGACTGTGCCAACTCGCGCTCCGGCGGCAGCAACGTTCCGGCGGGAAATTCGCCGTCGTGAATCAATTGTTGCAACTGGTCGGCAATCTGCCGGTAGAGGCGCTGGGACTGAATCGTCTTGATCGGCATCGGGTCACTCCTCGTCGCATTTCGACCAAAGTTCTACGTACAAACCTTGTTGTTTGGCGCAAAAGCCATCCATAGTTAACCGGACCATTGGTCAGGCCTTTAGATATCTAGTCCAGCATTCTCCCATGTTCGGCATCACTTCGCTATCTCAGGCCATCAGCACCATGCGCCATCACAACAATAAGGAGCCATGCCATGCATTCCGTAGATCCCCGTTTGGATGAACCGCACCAGCCCTGTATCCGTAGCTGAGGGGCACCATGCGTATCGATGCTCATCAGCACTTCTGGCGCTACGCGGCGGCCGAATATCCTTGGATCGACGAATCCATGACGGCACTCAAGCGCGATTACCTCCCTGAGCAGTTGGCCAAGGAGCGAAACGCTTGTGACATACAGGCCAGTATCGCCGTACAGGCCAGGCCCAGCGAGGCGGAGACTCGATGGCTACTGGAGCTGAGCGGCCAATTCCCCTCCATCGTGGGTGTCGTCGGCTGGGTAGACCTTACCGCCGCGGACCTGGAAAAACGCCTGGGCCAGTTGTCCCACCCTCGCCTATGCGGCTTCCGCCACCTCATCCAGGACGAAGAGAGGCCGGCCGCCTATATGGCGGACCCGGCTGTACGCCAAGGCATCCGGACCTTGCAGCGGTACGCGTTGAGTTACGACGTGCTGGTCACGACAGCCGACCTCGGCTCCGCCTACGAGCTATGCAAGGTCTGTGACGATCATGTCCTGATTCTCGATCATTTGGGCAAGCCCAATATTCGCGACAGCGGCTTCGAGAACTGGCGACGCGATTTTCGTCGCTTCGGCGAGCTGGAGCACGTGGCGTGCAAGCTATCGGGGCTGATCACCGAAGCCGATTGGCGGCACTGGCAGCCGAAACAGATATGGCCCTATCTCGATACGGCGCTCGACGTCTTTGGCGAACAGCGGCTGATGTTCGGCTCCGATTGGCCGGTATGCCTGGTCGCAGGCAGCTACACGGCGGTGCATGCCCTTATCGACGACTGGGCGACTCGGCGCGGACTCGACAAGGCGGCGCTATTCGGTGGCAACGCGCAACGACTCTATCGTATCGGGCAACAGTGCCCCACTGACGAGGTGAATCATGGATCTTGAACTGGACGACAAGGTCGTCATCGTCACCGGCGGTGCATCCGGGATCGGCGCGGCTATTTCGCTCACTCTGGCGCAGGAGCGCGCCATTCCGGTCATTCTTGCTCGCAGCCAGCCTCAACCGGGCTTCATGTCCGAATTGGAAGGCCTGTCGTCACAAGCCTGCTTCATTGCGACGGAGCTCAGCGACGAGGCGGCATGCCGCCGGGCAGTGGATGAAATCATCGACCGCTTTGGACGGATCGACGGGCTGGTCAACAATGCCGGCGTCAATGACAAAGTTGGGCTGGAGGCGGGTGTCGACGCCTTCACCGCCTCGCTGACACGCAACCTCATCCACTACTACACCATGGCCCATCTGTGCCTGCCCCACCTACGCGAGCGGTGCGGCGCCATCGTCAATGTCAGTTCGAAGACCGCTCTCACCGGGCAAGGCGATACCAGTGGCTACAGCGCATCCAAGGGTGCCCAACTGGCGCTGACCCGTGAATGGGCGGCGAGCCTGGCCAAGGATGGCGTGCGCGTCAATGCAGTGATTCCCGCCGAAGTCATGACGCCGCTTTACCGACGCTGGATCGATACCTTCGAAGACGCCGACACCAAGCTGGCCAAGATCACGTCTTCGATTCCCTTCGGGCAGCGTATGACCGAGGCGCGTGAGCTCGCCGATAGCGTCGTCTTCCTGCTCTCGACCCGAGCCTCCCACACCACGGGGCAATGGCTATTCGTGGATGGCGGCTACGTTCATCTCGACAGAGCACTGACCGCTTCATGAGGCGACGCCCATGCGCTATTGCCTGGCTCTGGACCTGATCGACGATGAGGCGCTGATAGCGGAGTACGAACGCCGCCACCGTCGCATCTGGCCCGAGGTTCGCGATCACCTCCTTCGGTGCGGGGTCATCGATATGCAGATATACCGTCTCGGCACACGTCTGACGATGGTCATGGAAGTCGACGCGCAGAGCTTCAGCTTTGCGGCCATGGCCGAAGCCGAGCGGCAATCGCCAATCATCCAGCAGTGGGAAGACGAAATGGGACGCTACCAGTGTCCGACCCCATGGACAGAGGAGAACAACAAATGGCAACTCATGAAGCCAATTTTCCAGTTGGCCGAACAGTGAAAAACCCTGCCGGTTCTCGAGTGACAGTGAAGCGATGGCGCCTGCCGGTGGAGACCCTGGTGCTCGGGCTCACGCTGCTGCTGTGGGTGGTCATGTCGCTGTCCACGAGCACCTTCTTTACGGCCAACAATCTCGTCAACATCCTGCGCCAGGTGTCGGTCGACAGCATCATCGCCTTCGGCGTGCTGTTTCCCATCCTGATACGCGGCATCGATCTGTCGGTGGGTTCGGTCACCGCTCTATCCGGTGTGGTCTGTGCCACTTTGCTGACCATGGGCCTGCCAATTCCTGTCGCCATTGGCCTCACTCTACTGCTCGGTGTGGCCATTGGCTCGCTCAACGCCTTTTCGGTCCACCGCTTGGGGATTCCAGCCTTCATCATCACCTTGGCTGGCTTGCAGGCCTACCGAGGGGGCGCCTTCCTGGTCAGCGACGGTACCAGCGTCTTCGGCCTGCCCAAGGAAATGGCGAGCTTTGCCCGCGCCGAATGGCTGGGCATCCCCTCACTGTTCTGGACGATGCTGGTGATCGGCCTGATCCTGCATTTCATCCTCAGCCAGACCCGCACCGGGCGCTACATGGTTGCCATGGGCAGCAATTACGAGTCGGCTCGGCGTGCGGGTATCAACATCAAACGCATCGTCTTCTTCGCCTACATCGTCAGCTCACTGGCCGCCTGTATCGCCGGCATTCTGCTCATGTCGCGCATGAGCATCGGCTCTCCCACGGCAGCAGTCGCCTACGAACTCAACGCCATTGCAGCCGCTGTGGTAGGGGGTGCCAGCCTGTTCGGAGGACGAGGAAGTGTGCTGGGTACGTTCATCGGTGCCCTGCTGTTCGCCACCATTGCCAATAGTGCCAACCTGCTGGGCATCGACTCCTTCTGGCAAATGATTGCCACGGGTGTGCTGATCGCCGTGGTGGTCTACGTCGACAACCTGCATAAACGCCGCCAAAGCGGCCTGAAGTAAGACGGGAGAAGGCCCATGAATTCTCTGTTGGAAGTCCGTTCGCTGAAAAAGCGCTTCGGTGCCGTGGAAGTGTTGTGTGGCGTCGATCTGACGCTCGAGACCGGTGAGGTACTGGCCGTCATCGGCGATAACGGCGCGGGCAAGTCGACGCTGATCAAGCATATTTCCGGTGTCTACCCACGCGACGATGGCGAAATAGTTCTTGATGGCCAGCCGGTGGAATTCGAGACCCCCAAGCAGGCGCGAAGGGCCGGCATCGAAACGGTCTACCAAGACCTGGCACTGGCCGATGAGCTTTCCGTTGGGGCGAACATCTTTCTCGGCCGCGAACCCACCCGCCGCTGGCTCGGCCTCTTACCCGTCGTCGACAAGCGCGTCATCCAGCAGGAAACCCAGCGCCTGATTGACAGCATCGAAAGCCACATTCCCGATGGAACCAGCACGGTGGCTGGCCTCTCCGGCGGCCAGCGCCAGGCTGTGGCGATTGCCCGTGCCCTCTACTGGGAGGCCAAGGTAGTGATTCTCGACGAACCCACAGCGGCCCTAGCGGTGATGGAGCGGGAAAACGTGATCAAGCTCGCTCGCATGCTGGCCAGCAAAGGAGTCGGAGTGATCTATATCGGCCACAACTTGGTCGAGATACTCGAAGTCGCCGATCGCATCGCGGTGATGTACCGCGGTCGCATCGTGCACGTCACACGCTCCGAAGACACCAGCCAGGAGGAACTCATCAAGTACATGACAGGTTACACCGACCGCAAGATTGCCTGAGCGCTCATCTACAACAAGACCAATGCAAGGAGCACAACCATGACATTCGCCAAGCACACCCTCGCCATTGCAGCGGCAGTTGCCAGCTGTCTGACGCCGGCCATGGCCCAGGACAACACGACGATTCCGGTCGTGATCAAGGCAACCACGGCGTCCTACTGGCAGGCGGTCTTCGACGGCGCCCAGCAGGCCGCCGAGAAACTCGGCATCCAGATCGAGGAGTTGGGCCCTGCCAACGAAACCCAGGTGGCAGAGCAGATCTCGATCATGGAAAACCTGACCAGCCGCCAGCCGCCAGCCATCGTGCTGGCCCCGGTTTCGACGGATGCCCTGGCTGGGCCCGTGGAATCCGCCACCGAGGCGGGCATTCCCGTCGTCATCATCGACTCCGGCGTCGCTACGGATCGGTACGCATCGCTGATCGCCACCGACAACTTTGCCGCAGGCCAGCGTGCCGGACATGCGCTCGCCGGATGTATCGAGGAGGCCCAGGGCGAGGCAGCCGGCCAAGTGGCCTATCTGCGGGCCAACCCCAACGGCGAATCCCTCGTTTCACGCGATGAGGGCTTCCTCGATGCCATCTCGAATTACCCTGACATCGAGGTCGTCGATAACCGGGTAGCCAACAACGACACCGCCAAGGCGATGAACGATACGTTGGACCTGCTCAATCGCCACCCTGACCTGCGCGGTATCTTCGCCGATAACCAGTTGATGGGCGACGGCGCCGGCACGGCCTTCGCCGAACAAGGAGTGGGCGATAGCGTTTGCCTGGTAGCGTTCGACTCCAGCGAGCTGGAAGTGGATTTCTTGCGCCAGGGCATTATCGACTCGTTGATCGTGCAGGACCCCTACATGATGGGATACGCCGGCGTCTGGAACGCCTATGCCGCGCAACAAGGAGTCGCACTGCCTCGCAACGTGGACACCGGCGTGCATGTGGCCGATACCGAATCGGTCGACCAGCCAGAGTTCACCGGGCTGCTGAATCCCAGCCAGCGTGAGTTGTCGCCCTATCTCGGCATGCCCACCGATAGCCAAGAGTAGTACGCCCGCCTTGTCATAAGGCCAGGCGTCGCCTGGTGGGCTCGAGACCAGCCCGCCCGACGCCTGCCCCTTTCGGAGAGTCCTGGCCCTATGAAGACCCTAGTCTGTACGCACCCGCATCACATGGAGCTGCGTGATGTACCCACACCATCGTGTGCTGTCGGAGAAGCGATGATCCGCATTCGCCGGGTGGGCATTTGCGGAACCGACATCCATGCCTATGGCGGAAACCAGCCCTATTTCGACTATCCACGCGTACTGGGGCACGAATTGTCCGGCGATATCGTTGCCGTTGGCGACGGCATCGATCCCGAACTGATTGGCCAGCGCGCCTACGTGATCCCCTACCTGCATTGCGGCGAGTGCCGGGCCTGCCGTCACGGCAAGACCAACTGCTGCCAGAACATGCAGGTCATCGGCGTGCACCGTGACGGTGGTATGGCGGATTATCTCAGCGTGCCGGCCGAGCACCTAGTGACTTCCCGGAAGCTCGACTCGGAACAGCTCGCATTGGTGGAATGCCTGGCGATCGGCGCCCATGCCGTACGCCGAAGCGCTACCAGCACGGATGAACTCGCCGTCATTGTGGGCGCAGGGCCGATCGGCATGGGTATCCTGCAGATTGCCAGAGCCCGTGGCGCACGCACACTCGTCGTCGATACCAACCGCGACCGACTGGCCTTCTGCCGAGACATGCTGGGCGCCGATGGCATCCTGCATGCGCTGGAGGATGATCTGGAAGCCCGTATCGCCCACCATAACGACGGCGCGCTGGCTGACGTGGTGTTCGATGCGACCGGCAATCCCGCCGCCATGAACCGCGGCTTCACTCTGGCCGGGCATGGAGCGCGTTATGTCTTGGTCAGCGTAGTCAAGGCCGATATCACCTTCAACGACCCTGATTTCCATAAAAAAGAACTTACATTGCTCGGCAGTCGCAACGCCACCCGCGAAGACTTCGAAACCGTTACGCGCCTCATCGAAAGCGGTGAACTCCAACCCACGGCGATGATCACCCACCGCGGCCCGCTTGAGAAGTTACCCACCTTGATGCCCCAGTGGTGCAATCCGGCTACCGGTGTCATCAAGGCCATGGTGACCTGCGACACCCAACCTGCCTAACCAAGATAACTAACACTGGAGATATTTCAGCCCAGGCGACATTCGTCCAGTTCGGCATCAGCCAGTCATCGATCTCGCGAACGCGCCGACATTCCAACTCCCGGTCTTGGCGATGCCGTACGCGCCAGCGAGCAAGGCAGATCCAGGCAGAACTCAACTGAAAAACTTCTGCCAGACGAGCAACCCCCAAGTCAGCGCCGCCAACAGCAGCGTCAGCATGACCGCCGCCGAGCCGAGATCCTTGGCCCGTCCCGAGAGCTCGTGGGGCTCGACCCCGATCCGATCGACCACGCTCTCGATGGCACTGTTGACGAGCTCCACGATGAGCACCAGCAGACAGCTGCCGATCAACAGCACCCACTCCAGCGGGCCCTGACCGAGCCACAGCGCCAACGGCAGCAGCAGCACGCAGATCAGCAGTTCCTGGCGAAAGGCGGACTCGTGGCAGAAGGCGGCGCGCAGCCCCTTGAGCGAATAGTGCGTGGAGTGAACCAGATGGCGCCAGCCGGTGTGTGCGGGCTTCATCGGAGCGTCCTTCTCAGTTGGTCTCGATCATGCGTTCGATATCCTCGGTCAGCGGATCCAGCACCTGGGTCCAGTTGAGCCATGGCGTGGTCGCGGTGCCATTGACTAGCGCGCTGAACACGCCCCAACGGCCCGTTCGGGTTCGGAAATACCCTCCTACGGCGCGCACCGCCACCGGCTGGTTGAGCGTGCCGGTCTTGAGCATCACACGGTTCTGGAAGACCGGCGAGCCGCGTCGCAAGAAACGCATCACGCCGTTGCTCGGTGTCTGCAGGCTCCCCACGAAGGCCGGAAACAGGGAAGGCCGGTGGAAGAGACTGGCGAGCAGCGCATTGACGCCACGAGCCGAGGTGCGGCTCTCGGGGGTCAGGCCGCTACCGCTACGCAGGTCCAGCGGCCCATGGTCGGGGATCCCCGCCACGAAATGCTCGATGGCCTCGGCTCCGTCGAGCAGCGTGGGGCGCGGCGTATCGGCCAGCCCCAGCGTCAGCATATCGGCCATGAAGTTGTTCGAGTAGTGCAGGGTATCGAGCAGCAACGCCTGCAGTGGCCGCCCCTCCACGGCTGCCAAGGTATCGGCGCTGGCCGAAGGCGGCTCGATGGTGGTGGCATGAATGCCCTGCACGGCGATGCCGACCTGATCGAGCATCGCCGCCAAGGTCCGCGCCGTCTGTTCCGCGGGGTCGCCGCTGGTACGGTAAACGTCGCGGGGAGCGGCATCCCCAGCGATGGTGCCGCGCAGCACCATCACATCCTCGCCGTCGCGGGTGACCCGCTCGGCGTCGAGCGCCGTCGCCCCGCCGGCGGCCAGCGTGATGACCTGGTTGTCGACCGTGACGAGGGAAGCCTGGCCGTCGCAGTGGGTCACCCGTGCCGGCGCCTGCGCTTCGCGTCCCGGCGCCACGTTGACGCACCAGTTGCCGTGGTTGATGCCTGCCGCCGAGAGCAGCGCACTGTAGGTGTTGGCCACGCGCTCGCGCCCCTCGCAGCGATCCGTGGTGAGGCAGGCCACCGGGCCGAAACGCCACTGGCTGATCACCAGCCGCCCGTTCACTTCGCGCACACCACGTTGGTGGAGCCGCTGGGCCAGGCGCCACAAGTCCTCGGTGGCCAACCCTGGATCGCCGCTGCCTTCGAACACCAGATCGCCATGCAGCCTGCCCTCGGCATCCAGTTCGGCATCGCTGACCAGGCGCGTGGTGAAGCGGTGCTGCGGCCCCCAACGATCCAGTGCCGCCGCGGCCAGGTAGAGCTTGGATACCGATGCCGGCGACAGCTGGCGCTGCGGTGCGAGACTGCCCAGCACCTCACCGCTGTCTAGCAGGCGCGCCTCGGCACCGATCAGAAAACCACGCTCGGCAAGCCGGCCGAGTTCCGTGAAACCCGCTGCCGGAGCCGCCAACGGCAACCAGAGCAGCACCACAGCGAGCAGCAGACGGCACGCCATATTGGAAACCCTCGAACGAATGTCGACCGGCACGCAGCGCCTCAATGCGCGGCCACCTTGGAAAAGAGCTGAATCACCACCACTCCGCCGACGATCATGGCGATTCCTGCCACCGCCGGAAGGTCCGGCATCTCGCCATAGATCAACACGCCGGCCACGGTCACCAGCACGATGCCCAGCCCCGCCCAGATGGCGTAGGCGATACCCACCGGCAGGCTGCGCAGCACCAGGCTGAGCAGGAAGAAGGCCAGGCCATAGCCGATGACCACGACCAGGCTCGGCCACGGCCGGGTAAAGCCCTCGGACGCCTTGAGCGCGCTGGTGCCGACCACTTCGGCAGCGATCGCAAGGGCCAGGTAGAAGTAGGTGATCACCATCATTTCTCCATTGTCAGCGGGCTTCGCGAGCCAGGGGGTAGGGCAGGTCGACGACCAGTCGCCACAGCGCCTGGCCGCTGGCATGGTACTTGGCCTCGAAGGGCGTGAGCGGTTCATTCCCCGCCGCCGGATGCCACGGCTCCACGGCGGCCGCCACCCCGCTGGCCTGCGCAAGGGCCAGGGCGAACTCCTCCACGTAGAGGCGCCAGTTGGAACGCAGCTCCAGCCGCCCCCCCAGCGCCAGGATCGTCGGGAACACCGGATGGCCGTGCCAGCGCATCTTGAGCTGCGCTGCCTTGGGATAAGGGTTCGGATAGAGCAGGTAGTGGCGTACCGGCTGCCAGCCCGCCGCCAGCGCCAGGCGCCAGAAATCCACCAGATCGGCACGCACCAGGAGCGCATTGTCGGGTAACGCACCATGGTTGCGTCCCAGCCGATGGGCACTGCGGTCCACGCCGATCACCGCATGGTCGCCAAAGCGTCCGGCGAGACGCCGCGTGGAGAGCCCCACTCCGCAACCGGCATCGAGAATCAGCGGCATGGGCCGCTCGGCCAGCCAGGCATGAGCCTGGGCGAACGCCTCGCGGGTATGATCGGCCACCGGCTTGCGCAGAGGATGGGCCAACGCCCTGGCCACGCGGCGCGCCAGGTCCTCGTGCGGCCCGGTCTGGTTGGAAGTGATGGTGCGGGACGTGGCGTGCATGAGCCCCTCTCGCCGATACGAACGGCCGACCATTCTACCACCCCCGATGCCGTGCGCGAGCCGGCCCGCCGGCACCATCGAACCAAGGCGGCATGGGTGACCGGAATCGCGAAAAAAAAGCGCCTCATGACGAGGCGCCCAGATACCCACACATATGACTCAAACAGCAACTGGAGGATACCGCGACGCGGAACCATTTTCAAACGTTCGTTTCATGATTGAGCATCAATCGCCGAGCCAGCCAGGGCCATGACGCCATGGCAAGCCGGGTGCTATGATCGCCCATCCCATACTCATAACAGCGACTCGCACGAACAGCACACGAGGAAAGCGGCTTGTCACACTTACCCGTGATCGTCGGCATGGGCGGCATCAACCCTGCCGGTCGGACGTCTGGCCATCAGGCATTCCGTCGCACCGTCTTCGATGCCCTGACCGACGACAACCAGCAAGAGCTCCTGCTGGGGCTGGCCACCCTGATGGGCCTGGGCAGTCATCATGGAGACGGCTGGCACGATGCCGAAGGCCAGGCGATCTCGGCATCGCAGCTGGCCGAACGGTGCCGCGCTCGGGTGCTCGACCACACGCTGATTCGCCGTATCGAGGATCCGCGCTTCAACGATGCCGGCCTGCCGGCCAATCGCCGCGCCAACCTCAGCCTCGCGGCACCCTTGACCTTTCGAGTGAGCCGTCGCCAGCTTCCGGACAGCCTGCCACCCACCTGGCAAGTCCGCGAGATCGACCGCCGAACGCTGGAAGTGTCGGTTCCGCCGGGCGATCTCGAGGTGATGCTGCCGGAAACCCGCCCCGCACAGGTGCGCGCCGCCGGACAGCTGCCCAGCGGCTTCGACCCGCGCCGCTACTACCGTAGCGTGCACCATCCGCGCGGGCTATCCATGGCCATCTTCGCCGCCAGCGACTGCCTCGGCGACAGTGGCCTATCCTGGGAAACGCTGCGCGACCGGCTGGACCCCGACGACATCGCCGTCTACGCCGGCAATTCCATCGGCCAGCTCGACGACGAAGGCTGGGGCGGGCTGCTCAAGAGTTTCGTTTCGGGCAATCGTGCCACCTCCAAGCAGATGCCGCTGGGCTACGGCCAGATGCCCGCCGACTTTCTCAACGCCTACGTGCTGGGCAGCGTGGGCGGCACCGGCGCGGTGCTCGGCGCTTGCGCCAGCTTCCTCTACAACCTGCGCCTGGGCATCGAAGACATTCGCAGCGGCCAACGCCGCGTGGTGATGGTGGGCACTTCCGATGCCCCCGTCACACCGGAGATCATCGAAGGGTTTCGCGCCATGGGGGCGCTGGCCGACGACGACAGCCTCAGGGCGCTGGACGCGCTGGAGCTGCTCACCGACACCGACTACCAGCGCGCCTGCCGCCCCTTCGCCCGCAACTGCGGATTCACCATCGCCGAATCGAGCCAGTTCCTGCTGCTGATGGACGACACCCTGGCGCTGGAGACCGGCGCTGAGATTCACGGCAGCGTGCCGGGCGTCTTCGTCAATGCCGACGGCTGGAAGCGCTCCATTTCGGCCCCCGGCATCGGCAACTACATCACCCTGGGCAAGGCTGCCGCCCTGGTGCGCGACATGCTCGGCCCCAAAGCGCTGCGCGAGCGCACCTTTCTGCACGCCCACGGCACCAGCACGCCCAAGAATCGCGTCACCGAATCCCATGTGTTCGACAGGGTGGCTTGCGCCCAGGGCATCGAGACCTGGCCCGTGGTCGCGGTGAAGGCCTTCGTCGGCCACTCCCAGGGCAGCGCCGCGGGCGACCAGCTGGCCAGCGCCCTGGGCAGCTTCGCCCACGAACTGCTGCCGGGCATCCCCACCCTGGACGCGGTGGCCGACGACGTCTATGGAGAACGCCTTCGGCTATTCCGCGAACCGTTGCCCTACATTGCCGACGCCGCCTTCATCAACGCCAAGGGTTTCGGCGGCAACAACGCCACCGGCGTGGTGCTGTCACCGGCAGTGACCGAACGGCTGATGGCCAAGCGTCACGGCGAGCTGGCGCTGGCCACCTGGCGCGAGCGTCGCGAGATCACCCGCGAAGCCGCACGCGCCTATCTCGCCGAGGCCGACCACGGCCATTACCAAGCCCGCTACCGTTTCGGCGAGGGCGTACTGGAAGGCCCCGAGCTCGAGGTGGGGCGCGAACGGATTCACATTCCCGGCTATGCCCGCCCGGTATCCTTGGCGGTGAACAACCCCTTCGGCTGCCTCGACGAAGGAGACGAGACGTGACCACCCTTGCAGTCTATCCCGGCACCTTCGATCCCATCACGCATGGTCACTACGACCTGATCGAGCGCGCGACTCGCCTCTTCGACCGGGTGGTGGTGGCGATTTCCGCCAGCCCCGGCAAGAAGCCGACGCTCGACCTCGACACCCGCCTGACCCTGGCTCGTGACGTCACCGCCGAGCTCCCCAGCGTCGAAGTCATCGGTTTTTCGGGGCTGCTCACCGAGATGATGGCCGAGCAAGGGGCACGAGTGATCCTGCGCGGCCTGCGGGCCGTATCGGACTTCGAGTACGAGCTGCAGCTGGCCAACATGTACCGTGCCCAGGCGCCACAGCTGGAAAGCGTGTTCCTCACTCCGGCGGTCGAGAACTCCTACATCTCCTCGACCATCGTGCGCGAGATCGCCAAGCTCGGTGGCGACGTCTCGCGCCTGGTGCATCCCAAGGTCGCCGAAGCGCTGAAGAGCCATTACAATACCTGACTGAAATACTCGGCGATTCGTTCGCCCAACGGCATCTTTCAGGGCGCTGCCGGCCGAACCGGCCCGCCCGATTGCGAGGTAGCCTCATGGCACTGATGATCACCGACGAGTGCATCAATTGCGACGTCTGCGAGCCCGAATGCCCCAACGGCGCCATTTCGCCTGGCGAGGAGATCTACGTCATCGACCCCAACCTGTGTACCGAGTGCGTCGGCCATTACGACGAACCGCAGTGCCAGCAGGTGTGCCCGGTCGACTGCATTCCCCTCGATCCGGAGCGCGAGGAGAGCCGCGAGGAGCTGATGACCAAATACCGCCTGATCACCGCCGCTTGACGCCCCTCGCCCAAGGTCAACCGCCAGCCACACGTTGCCAGTGAGGAAGCTACCGCTGGCTTGCTCTCGTACCCCCCGCCTTCACCGGTCGACCTTCGGCCGACAGCCACAGCTCGCGAAGCCGCAGGCCAGGCAGGTCCAGCGGGACGTGCGAGACCACCACCAGGGGCCCATCGCCCTGGCGGCGCCGTACGGCTGCCAGCACCCGCTCGTGGCACACCGCATCCAACCCGACTAGGGGCTCATCAAGCAGCAGGAGCGGCCGGCGCGCCAGCAACAGCCGGGCCAGGGCGATGCGGCGCGCCTGGCCGCCTGAGACCGCCGCTCCGTACTCTCCCAGCGGCGTGTCCAGCCCCTGAGGCAAACGGCGCACCCACTCCCCAAGCGCCAACTCGTCGAGCATCTGCCATAACATGTCGTCGCTGGCCTCGCCGTTGCCCAGGCGCAGGTTCGCGGCCAGGCTCATATCGAACAGGTCCCACTGCTGAGGCAGGTAACCAATCACCTCGTTCAAGCGCCACTCGTTCAGCTTTCGATCATTGAGCCGACACTCCCCGGCCGAGGGGGCCAACTCGCCGGCCAGAACCTGCAGCAGGGTTGACTTCCCGCACCCGGAAGGGCCGCGCACGCAGAGCACCTCGCCGGCACGGAGCTTCAGACTGACGCCCTCGGGGCCGTTCAACGCCCCTGGTATCCGGGCGCTGATGCCGTCAAGCTCAAGAGACAGGGGCGACGAGGGAGTGCCGGCCACGGCTGGCGTGGATGCCGACACACCTCGCGGGTCTGCCACCAAGGCGTTGAGCCGATCCCTGGCGGCAAGGCTGGCGCCGAGAGAGACGAAACTGACCGCCAAGGGGGCGAGGATCTCGCCCAGGCCGAGCAGCACCATTACCACCGCGAGCAGCAGCGCCACCGAAAGCCCCGACTCAGACAGCCGCGACACGCCCCACCACAGCACGCTCACGATGGACATCCCCAGCGCCACCTGCTGCAAGGCCCCCACCAGGCTGGCTAGCCGCCGCTGACGCTCCTGGTGATCGAGACAGCGCCGATCGTGCTCCGCCACGCGGCGGTGGACGTCTCCCCAGCGTCCCCACAGCAGCAGTGGAGTGATCGCCGCCAAGGGCTCCACCAGCGCCTCGCGACGCGCTTCCCCGAGCTCGGCGTCGTACCGTGCCAGCCGGCTTCCCTGCCAAAGGGTCAATAGCGGCAATCCCAGCCAGGCCATCAACAGCCCGGGCATCGCTGCCAGCAGCAGGGTCGGATCGAGCCAGGCCAGCGCCCCCATTACCGCAAGCGACAGCAGCCCTGCCCAGCCCCAGGGCAGCAAGGCGCTGAGCACGAAGCGGTCGAGCTGGTCGATGTCGGTGACCAGGCGATGCATGGTGGCCGCACTGCCCGTCGCGGTCGAGATCTGGGCAGCGCCGGGAGTTCGGCGCCCCAGGGCGTCGAACAACCGACAGCGCAGATCCTTGAGCAGCCCCAGGGCAGCGTGGTGCGAGGCCAGACGCTCGCCGTAACGCCCGACGGTACGCACGATGGCGCACAGGCGGATCAGCGCCGCCGGGCGGAAGTAGTCGAAGCCCAGCAGGGCCATGGAGGCCACCCCAGCCGCTGCAGCGGCAGTGATGAACCACCCGGAGATGGCCAGCAGGGCCACCACGGCCAGCAGGGTGGCGGCACCGATGACGAAGGCCAGCGACCAGCCGCCACGGCGCAGCCGCAACAGGTCTCGCAAGCGAATGGCGGGGGCGGATTTCAGCTCTGACATGACGGCATTTCCTCGCGCATCTCTTCTCGCCACTCCTCTTTCCGGCGCTCCTGTCGCAAGGCGGCCGTCCCCAAGACCAGGCGGCGATCCACCCACTCGAGGCCATCGGCCTCATGGCTGACCAGGATCACGCTGCGCCCGCGGCTGAGCCGCTCGATCAAGCCGTTCAGACGTCGGGCGGCGTCCAGGTCGAGGTGGGCGGTGGCCTCGTCGAACAGCCACAGCGGCGCCTCGCGCAGCAGCAACTGGGCCAGGGCGAGGCGCTGCAACTGGCCGCCGGAGAGCCCGCGTCCGCGCTCACCCAGCAGCGTGGCAAGCCCCTGACGGGCCGCCAGCAGCGGCCACAACTCGACCTGATCCAGCACGGCGACCAGTTCGCTATCGCCAGCCTCGGGGGCGGACAGGCGCAGGTTGTCGGCCACGCTGCCGCGCAGTACCGGCGGCTGCTGGCCCAGATAGCCCAGCCGGCGTTGCCAGGCCTCGCGCTCGAGTTCGGCCAGCTCATGGCCGTCGACGGCCAACGAGCCCTCATAGGGCGCAAACCCCAGCAATGCTTCGAGCAGGCTGGACTTGCCGCTGCCGCTCTCGCCCTGCACCAGCAGGCGCTCTCCGGGGGCCAGGTCCAGATCCAGCGGTGCCAGGCGCCGGCGGCCAGCGTCACCGGCCACGGCCAAGTTGCGACACGCCAGTCTCGGTGGAGCCGCGGTGTCGGCCAGGGCAACCCGGTCGGCGGGCCGCCAGGGACGGCTCTCGAGCAGTGGGGCGAGCTCCCGCATGGCACCCTCGGCCTCGGCCCTGGCATGGTAGTCGGCGCCCAGCTGGCGCAGCGGGGCGTAGAACTCCGGGGCCAGCAGCAGGATGAACAACGCCGACGGGTAGCTCACCGGCACCTCGCCCTTGGCCCAGGGCAAGACCCCCAGCAGGCCAAGCCCCAGGTAGAGTGCCACCAGGGCGATGGCCAGCGCGGAGAAGAACTCCAGCACGGCGCTGGAAAGAAAGGCCAGGCGCAATACCCCCATGGTGCGCTCCCGGTAGGCCTCGCTGGCGGCGGCAATGCGACGGGAAGCCTGGGCGGCAGCGCCCAGTCGCTGCAGGGTGCCCATGCCGCGCACCAGATCGAGAAAGTGGCCGCCGAGGCGGGCCTGAGTATCCAGCTGGCGGCGACTAGCACCGGCGGCGGCGCGTCCCACCAGCACCATGAACAGAGGCACAAGGGGCGCGGTCATCAGCATCAGGGCGGCGGCCAGCCGGCTGTGCAGGGCGATCGCCACGCCGAGCAGCAGTGGCACCAACACCGCCAGGCGGCTCTGCACTTGGTAGCGGCTGACATAGCCGTCCAGTGCGTCGACCTGCTCCAGCACTTGGGCGCCCAGGGCGCCGTCGCTACCGAAGCGGCGCCGCAAAGGCCCCAGCTGGCCCAATCGCTCCAGCAGCTCGAGGCGCAGTGCGGCCCGTGCATTTCGACTGGCTCGGCGGGAGAGCGCCTCGCGCCCGGCATGCAACAACGGACGCAGCACCAGGCAGGTAGCCAGAGCCGCCAGCCACCAGGGAGCGGGCAGCGTCGGCGCCGCCTCCCCCTGCCAGGCCAGCAGCCAGCGGGAGAACAGAGCCGCCAGAAGCCAGCTCTGAGCGACCAGTAGCACGGCACCCCCCAGCGCCAGCAGCAACGCACCGCGCAGCCACCAGCGTTGGGGGGCGAGGCAGCGGGCCAGCCGCTGCCGGGGGGTGGGCGAGTCAGTCGCCGCGGTCATGCTCGGCGTCCCCCGCCGGTTCGCCCGTGTAGCCGTTGAGTTCCAGCCACATGGCGTTGAGGATGCCGAGGGAAGCCGCCAGAGCGACACCGAGAATCCAGGCGAAATACCACATGAGCTGACCTCCTTAGTAAAGAGCCTTGTCGTTGTCGCGGATGTACTGCTCGTCGAGTCGACCGCGCATCACCCAGTAGCTCCAGGCGGTGTAGGCCAACACCAGCGGCACGAAGATCAGCACCACCACGAACATGATCATCAGCGTCAGCTCGCTGGCGGTGGCGTCCCACATGGTCAAGCTGTGGTTGGGGTTGATCGACGACGGCATGACGAAGGGGAACATGGTGACCCCGGTGGTCACGATCACCAGGGTCGTGGCCAACGAGGAGGTGATGAAGGCCACGACGTGGCGGCCCGCTTTCATGGTCAGGGAGCAGAGCACGAAGCTGGTCAGGCCCAGCAGCGGCAGCAGCCACAGTGCCGGAAAGCGGGCGTAGTTGTAGAGCCAGCCGCCGCTGCTCGCCTCCACCAGCTTGGCGGTGGTGGCGTTATGGCCTTGGGTATCGATCACGCTGGTGACCTGATAGCCATCCACGCCCAGCAGCAGCCAGATACCGCCCAGCAGGAAAAGCACGGCGCAAGCCAGGGCGGTTCGGCTGCCCAGGACGGCGCTGCGCTGGCGCAGCTCGCCTTCGGTCTTCAGCTGCAGCCAGGCGGCCCCATGGGTGAGGAACATCAGCAAACTGAGCACTCCGGCCAACAGACCGAAAGGGTTGAGCAGTCCCAACAACCCACCCTGGTAGTCCAGGCGCAGGATGTCGTCGAACTGGAAGGGTACGCCCTGCAACAGGTTGCCGAAGGCCACGCCGAAGATCAGCGCCGGCAGCGCCGAGCCGATGGTCAGCATCCAGTCCCAGCGACTGCGCCAGGTTAGGCTGTCGAGCTTGGAGCGATAGTCGAAAGCCAGCGGGCGCAGGAAGAGTGCGAACAAGGTCAGCATCATGGCCAGGTAGAAGCCGTTGAAGGCGGCGGCGTAGACCGGCGGCCAGGCGGCGAAGAGCGCGCCGCCAGCGGTGATCAGCCACACCTGGTTGCCGTCCCAGTGGGGCGCCACGGAGTTGATCATCACCCGACGCTCCTCGTCGTTGCGCCCCACCACCTTGAGCAGGCCACCCACGCCCATGTCGAAGCCGTCGGTGACCGAGAAGCCGACCAGCAGCACGCCGATCAAGACCCACCAGATGAATCTGAGCGTTTCGTAATCCATGTCATGCCTCCTGAGGCTTGCTGGTCTGGGTGTCGACGGATGCGTCGATGGCGTCGAGACCGGCGTGGTAGCCGCTGCCGGAAGGCCCCTTGCGAGCGAAGTGCTGCATCAGCCAGATCTCGATGATCACGAAGAGGGTGTAGAGCACGCCGATGGTGATCAGGGTGAAGAGCACCTGGTTGAAAGTGAGGCTGGAGACCGCGACATGGATGGGCAGGATCTCGCCGATGGCCCAGGGCTGACGGCCATACTCGGCCACGAACCAGCCCGCCTCGGAGGCGATCCAGGGCAACGGCAGACTGAACAGGGCAAAGCGCAGCAGCCAGGGCGACTTCTCCGGCTGGCGACGCACGCTGTGCCAGAAGGCCAGCGCGAAGAGCACGAGCATGATGAAGCCGGCCGCCACCATGATGCGGAAGGTCCAGAACAGCGGCCACACCTCGGGAATCGAGGCCTCCACGGCGCGGTCGATCTCGGCGGCGGAGGGGGCGTTCATGTCCTCGGTGTAGGCGCTGAGCAGCAGGCCATAGCCGACATCGTCACGCACCTCCTCGAAGCGGGCGGCATCCTCCTCGGTACCTTCGCCGCTGCGCAGGCGCTGCATCAGCACAAAGGCTTCACGGCCGTTGACCATGCGCTCGCGATGCTGCTCCTTGAGCTCACGCAGACCGGTGACCTCCTCGTTCAGCGAGCGGGTGGCGATCAGCCCCATCACCGCCGGGATGCGGATGGCGTAATCGGTGCGCTCCTCCGCCTGGTTGGGGAGCCCCACCAGGGTGAAGGCGGCCGGCGCCGGGTGAGTCTCCCACTCCGCCTCGATGGCGGCGAGCTTGACCTTCTGCACGTCTCCCAGCTCATAGCCGGACTCGTCGCCCAGCACGATCACCGACAGCACACTGGCTAGGCCGAAGGCCGAGGCGATGGCGAAACTGCGGCGGGCGAAGGCGACCTCGCGCCCCTTGAGCAGGTACCAGCTGGAGATGGCCAGCACGAAGATGGAGCCGGTGACATAGCCGGCGGAGACGGTATGCACGAACTTGACCTGGGCCACCGGGCTGAGCACCACCTCGGCGAAGCTGGTCAGCTCCATGCGCATGGTCTCGAGGTTGAACTCGGAGCCGATGGGGTACTGCATCCAGCCATTGGCGACCAGGATCCACAGTGCGGAGAGGTTGGTGGCCAGCGCCATCAGCCAGGTGACGGCCAGGTGCTTCTGCTTCGACATACGATCCCAGCCGAAGAAGAACAGGCCCACCAAGGTCGACTCGAGGAAGAAGGCCATCAGCGCTTCGATGGCCAGCGGCGCCCCGAAAATATCCCCGACATAGTGGGAGTAGTAGGACCAGTTGGTGCCGAACTGGAACTCCATGGCGATCCCGGTGGTGACTCCCAGGGCGAAGTTGATGCCGAACAACTTTCCCCAGAACTTGGTCATTTCGCGATAGATGGTTTTGCCGGTCATCACGTAGACCGTCTCCATCATCGCCAGCAGGATCGAGAGACCCAACGTGAGGGGTACGAACAGGAAATGCACCATCGCCGTGAAAGCGAACTGCAACCTGGATAGTTCAACGATATCCATTGGCAACTCCAAGGCAAAAGATGGGGCCAGCACGGCTTCTCCTAAGGAGAAACGCACTATTCACCTGAATATATGCAATGCAAAACAAAGAAATATTGACGTTAGTCAACTTCTGGACCAAGTTATTAAGAGTACTTAAAATACCACTTAATAGCTCGAAGTTTCCGGCAACAAAGCAAGGACCAATTGCCGCACCACACACAATATTTCAGTGGGGCCTTGTAATATGGAAGGTTATTTTCAAGCCACTCCTTATACCAAGCTTTTTCTTACCACTTATTGGAAATGGGGCAAGTTTCAGATTGCATAGCCAAACTTGGTAGCGCCACACTTCATTCGCTTCCACGGATTGGCCGTTGCATCAATGACAAAATCCCGCCAAGGTATCCGGTCTCGTCCATGACCGGAATCCGCCGTGACCGCTCAGCCCCGTGAGACACCGTGGTCCGCCTCGCGTCGCACCTGGGCGCTGGCCTGGCCGATCATCCTCTCCAACGTTACCGTGCCGCTGCTGGGGCTCGTCGACACCGCAGTGGTCGGCCACCTTCCCGACTCGCGCTACCTCGCCGCGGTGACGCTGGGCGCCACCCTGTTCAGCTTTCTCTATTGGGGCTTCGGCTTCCTGCGCATGGGCACCACCGGGCTCACCGCCCAGGCAGTCGGCCGTGAAAGCGATGGCGACGTACGCAACCTGCTGGGCCAGGCGCTGCTGCTGGCCGCGGGCATCGGCAGCCTTCTGATCATCCTGTCGAAACCTCTGATCGCACTGGGCCTGTGGCTGCTCGGCGGCAGCGAGACCGCCACGCTTCTGGCCGCCGAATACGCCCAGATACGCATTCTTTCGGCTCCGGCGGTGCTCGCCAACTATGCCATCCTGGGGTGGTTCCTGGGTCAGCAGAACTCGCGCGTGACGCTGGCCATCCTGGTGCTGACCAACGGCGTGAACATCGTCCTGGACCTGCTGTTCGTGGTGGGGCTGGGCATGACCAGCGACGGCGTGGCCTGGGCCACGGTGATCGCCGATTACACCGCACTGGCGTTCGGCGGCTGGCTGGTGATGCGTCAGCTCGGGCGGCTGGAAGGACGTTTCCTGCGCAGCCGGCTCGTGCGGCTTGCCGCCTACGGCGAGCTGTTCTCGATCAACGCCAACCTCTTCGTACGCACGCTGGGGCTGCTCTTCGCGATGGCATTCTTCACGTCGCGCGGAGCGGCACAGGGCGACACCGTGCTGGCCGCCAACGCCGTGCTGCTGCAGTTCATCATGCTCACCAGCTATGCGCTGGACGGTTTCGCCCATGCCGCCGAGGCGCTCATCGGGCGCTCGGTAGGCCGGCAGCGCTGGGACGAGTTCGGTCGAGCCGTGGGCAGCGCTGCGCTGTTCTCGCTGCTCACCGCCGGGGGTGCCGCGCTGGCCTTCGCGACGGGGGGCGAATGGCTGGTCGCCTTGCTCACCGACCTGCCGGAGGTTCGCGCCACGGCCGCCGTCTATCTGCCATGGATGGTGGCCATGCCGCTCATCGCCGTGTGGAGCTACCTGCTGGACGGCGTCTTCATCGGCGCCACGGCCATTCGCGAGATGCGCAACAGCATCTTCGCCGGCCTTGCCGCCTACCTGCCCGCCTGGTGGCTCGGTCAGGCACTGCTGCCCGAGCCCATGACCAATCACGGCCTGTGGTTCGCTTTTCTGCTCTTCACCGCCGTGCGTTCGGCCACCCTGTTCGCCTATTACCGCCACCACCGGCGACATCGCTGGTGCCAGGCGTCACCCTCCGCGAGTTTTGACAAACCCGGTCAAGCGCGTCACCGTTAATCGGCCATTGGCGCAACCCTCTGAGACTGCGCTACTTTTGTGTCGATACAAAGACCAATCAGAAGAAGCGAATCCGCCATGCTCAAGACCTTGTCCAGACCTGCCGTGAAGCTGGTCGAGCGCTATCTGCCCGACCCCTACATCTTCGTGCTGTTGCTGACCGTCATCGCCGCCGCCGCCGCCATCGCCGTGGAACGTCAAACGCCACTGGCGGTGATGCGTTTCTGGGGGGATGGCTTCTGGAACCTGCTGACCTTCTCGATGCAGATGCTGCTGATCCTGGTGACCGGCTACATGCTGGCCAGCTCACCGCCCGTCAAGCGGCTGCTGCAGCGTCTGGCCGGACTCGCCAAGAACGCCGGTGCGGCCATCGTGCTGGTCACTCTGGTATCGCTCGCGGCAAGCTGGATCAACTGGGGCTTCGGCCTGGTGGTGGGGGCACTGTTCGCCAAGGAGCTCGCACGTCAGGTCCGCGTCGACTATCGCCTGCTGGTCGCCAGCGCCTACTCCGGTTTCATCGTGTGGCACGGCGGGCTGGCCGGCTCGGTGCCGCTGACCATTGCCACCGACGGCCATTTCAGCGTCGAGCAGATCGGGGTGATCGGCACCGGCGAAACCATCTTCTCGCTGTTCAACCTGGGCATCGTGATCTGCCTGTTCATCGCCGTGCCGCTGGTCAACCGGCTGATGCTGCCCGACGAGCAGGAGAGCGTCTATGTCGACCCGGCGCTGCTCGAGGAGTCGAAAAAGGACCGCGTGCGCATTCAGCGTCCCGCCGACCGTCTCGAGAACAGCGTGACGCTGGCCTGGCTGGTGGGCATCCCCGGCCTGCTCTTCCTGGCCGACCATTTCCTGCTGCGCAACGGCGGCCTCAACCTCAACGTGGTCAACTTCCTGTTCCTGTTTCTGGCCATCGTGCTGCACCGTACGCCACGCAGCCTGCTGGAGAGTCTGCAGGAGGCGATCAAGGGTGGCGCCGGTATCGTCATCCAGTTTCCCTTCTACGCCGGGATCATGGCGATCATGGTGCAATCGGGGCTCGCCGAGACCCTGTCCGGGGCGCTGATCTCCTTCGCCTCCGAAACCACGCTGCCGTTCTGGTCGTTCATCAGCGCCGGCATCGTCAATATCTTCGTGCCTTCCGGCGGCGGCCAATGGGCGGTGCAAGCACCGGTCATGCTGCCCGCCGCAGAGGCGCTCGGCGTCGATGTCCCGCGCATCGCCATGGCCGTGGCCTGGGGCGATGCCTGGACCAACCTGCTGCAGCCTTTCTGGGCCCTGCCGGTACTCGGCATCGCCGGGCTCAAGGCCAAGGACATCATGGGCTTCTGCCTGATCCAGCTGTTCGTCACCGGTGCCATCATCGCCGCGGGACTGACCTGGTTCTGAGCGCATCGCGACGCCCCGTAGCACCTCGCGGCCCACTCCGGCCACGAGGCGCTATGCTGTATCGAGACCCCGAACGGATACCCAGCCATGACTCCTTCCGACCTTCCCGGCCAGCACGAACTCTCGATGACCGTGCTGATGACGCCCGACATGGCCAACTTCAGCGGCAAGGTGCATGGGGGCGCCATCCTCAAGAAGCTCGACGAGGTCGCCTACGCCTGCGCCAGCCGTTACGCCGGCCACTATGTGGTGACGCTCTCGGTCGACCAGGTGCTGTTCAAGCAACCCATCCACGTGGGTGAACTGGTCACCTTCCTGGCGAGCGTCAACCACGTGGGGCGCTCCTCCATGGAGATCGGCATCAAGGTGGTCGCCGAGGACATCCGCGACAAGGTGATCCGCCACACCAACAGCTGCTACCTGACCATGGTGGCAGTAAGCGAGGACGGCAAACCCGCGCCGGTACCCCCGCTCAGGCTCGAAACGCCACTGCAGAAACTGCGCTTCGAAAAGGCCGCACTGCGCAAGAAGCTGCGCAAGCAGGCAGAAGAGGAGGAGCGCCGTACCCAGAACGACCATCTCGCCAACCTGGGCAACACGCGCGAAGAACCCGCCGGCGGTTGACCGGGTAACGTGCGAGACGCGCCCACGTCCACCGGCGGCACCAGGAGAGGCCATGTCTCACCGCAACCCGCAACGAGGCGCCCGCTCGGCCCGGCAAGACAGCATCCATCTGGTATGGGATCTGCTGATCATCGCCGTGGTCGTCGCCAACCTGACGCTGCTGCTGTTCGACAGCCTGTTCCTGATGCCGCCGCTCAACGCGGCCTTCGAAGCCGTGGCACCCGGACTGCATGGCGCCTACGAACGCCAGGTTCGCGCCAATTTCATCGCCATCGACCTGGCCTTCGTGGCCGTCCTGCTGCTCGACGTCCTGGCAGGCTGGGTCGTGGCGATCGTCGAACGCCGCTATCACCGCTGGTTCTTCTACCCCTTCGTGCACTGGTACGACGTGCTGGGCTGCATCCCCCTGGGCGGCTTTCGGCTGCTGCGCGTGCTACGGATCGTCTCGCTGTTGCATCGCCTGCAGCGCCTGGGACTGATCGATGTTCGTCGCTGGCGGCTCTACGCCATCTTTGCCAAGTACTACGACATCCTGATGGAGGAGATCTCCGACCGCGCCGCCCTGCGCCTGCTGGACAGCGTCCAGGATCAGGTGCGCGACAGCGGCTCGCTGTCGAAGCGGCTTTCCGAGGACGTGGTAATGCCACGCAAGCAGCAACTAATCCACGAGATCAGTCGACGCCTGGAGGCGATGGTCGACAGCGCCTACCGCGCCAACCGGGATGACCTGATGCGCTACATCAGTGCCCTGGTGGGACGCACCCTGGCGGAGAACCCCGAAATCAAGCGCCTGAGACGTCTACCGCTGGGCAACCAGGTCTCCCGCGCGCTCGACGACTCGCTGAGCGACATCGCCTGCCGCCTGGTTCACGAAACCATCGAAGGGCTGCGCTCCCCCGAGTTCAATCAGCTGGTGGAGCGCCTGGCGGACAGCGGCTTCGACGCCTGGCTGCGCGTCGACGCCCACACCGACCGCGTCACCGAGCAGGTGCTGGTCGACATGCTGGAAGTGATCAAGGGGCAAGTTGCGCAGCAGCAGTGGAAGCAACGCTACGACTGATGGCGCAGGACGGTCGTCTCGGCTTGCGACGGAGCGAGACTAGCCGCAGCCAATGTCAGTGATCGTCTCCGCCTCGTCGACGCGGACGTTGAGGCGGTCGGCGCGGTACTCGAGGGTGTAGGCATGCCCCGGACGCATCACCCGCAGCGTGCCGGCACCACTCTCCTGCAGCAGGGCTTGCCCCAGCGACTCGCTGTAAGTTAGGCCCACGCGGTCCTGAACCCGTCCGGCACCGCAACGATCCTCGGCATCATCGCCACGGGAAGGGGGCGAGTATGGACCCGAATCCCGGGGCGGTGGCGATTCCGTCATGGCACAGGCACTCACCATCAGGGTGGCGCCCAGCGTCACCAAGCATCTTGCGAACATGCACTCTCTCGCTGCGTCGTTGCATTTCGGGAGCTGCAGGGCCACGCGAAGCCCTGCAGCGGCAAGGCGCTGCTGCGTCAGTCGGCCGAACGCTGAATCGCCTCGCCCCCTTCTTCGATATCCTGCCCGGCGCCACGCATGGTATTGCAGCCGCTGAGCAGAGAAAGGGCGAACAGCGAAACCAGGAAGAGGGAAAGCGTCCTTTTCATACGTACCTCCAATGGATCTTCGTCAGGGTGCGAGTTGCATTCCCACTTTAGCACTTACTGGCTGCTGTCGCGTCGAACGCTCTCGTCTGTGCCGCAGCTGTGTCATGATGGTATGGCAATGACGACGCCTAGGGAGAACCGCCATGGGACGCTTCGAGACGGATCCGCAGTTGGTGGCAGACAGCTATCCGGTCACCGAACTTCCGCTTTGCCAGCTGCGGCTGATGGACGACGCCCGCTTCCCCTGGCTGGTGCTGATTCCCCGCCGCCCCGGCATATGCGAGCTCTTCGAGCTGGACGCCACGGACCAGCGACAGCTGTGGCATGAAGTCATCACGGTCGGCCAGGCCTTCCTGGGGCTTTGCGAAGGCGACAAACTCAATGTGGCGAGTCTGGGCAACGTAGTCGCTCAGCTTCACGTGCATGTGGTGGTGCGTCGTCACGGCGATGCCGCCTGGCCCAAGCCGGTATGGGGGGTGGGTAGCGCCGAACCGTACGATCTCGACGGTCTTGCCGCCATGCGCGATCACCTGCTGGCACAGGTCGATAGTCTCGACCTCGACTGAACTCAACCGCCGAACGGCAAGCGGCGCTCCGGCGCGATCTCGACTCGACCATCCGGCGGCTCGCCGAACAGCGGTGCCGCCGGCTGACTCACCCCCGTGACGGCCAGCGACACGCCCAGCGCCAGTATCGCCAGTCCGCCTCCCAGCGACACCCAGCCCAGCCAACGCCCACGACGCGGCTGGCGACCCTGACGGCGTAGGCGTCGCTCGGCCCAGTCCCGCGCCACGACGCTGACGACAGCCAGCACCGAGACGGTGAGCGCCGTACCCAGCGACATCGTCAGCACGGCCGTGACTCCCACCGCGAACTGGCCCAGCAGGCTGGCGGCCCCCAGCAGCAAGACGGCACCGCTGCAGGGACGAGCGCCGATGGCGGCCACGGTGGCCAGCGCCGTACGCCAGTCGGCAGCTTGCTCGGGTGCGACATGATGCTGGCCATGACAGCAGTGCTCATCATGGCCATGCCACGCGGCTCGCGTTTCGGCGAGGCTTGCGTCGGTGGTCGCCGGCAGGGGGCGGCGCAATGTCCGCACGGCCCGCCAGCACAGCCAGGCGCCCAGCAGCGCCACCATGACGAAGCTGGCCTGCTCGACCCACACCACGCTGCCCATGGCCTGGCGGGTCACCCAGCCCAGACCGTGCACCAGAACCACCACCAGGGCGATCGCCACCATGCCCTGCAGCAGTGCAGCCGCCACGGATAGCGCCAGGGCCCGTCGCACGGCACCGCCCTGGGAGAGCAGGTAGGTGGCGAGAACCGCCTTGCCGTGCCCCGGCCCAGCGGCATGGAAGACCCCGTAGGCGAAACTGATCCCCAGCAGAGCGAACCAGGCATCGCGCGAAGGGGTGACCGATAGCGCCGTGATGGCCAGCGTCAGGGCGCGATGCAGCTCGCGCTGCCAGGCCACCAGCTGCAGGCTCAGTTCGGCCAGTCCCTCTCGAGCCAGCCACGTCAGCACGACCAACCCCGCCAGGCCGGCCGCCACCAGTAACCAGCGACGGGACCTCATCAACACGTCACTTCTCCGGTCTCGGCAAAGTGGCGTCCCAGGCCGGGAGCGGCTTCATCGGTGCGGTCGAGCATGGCTGCCTCCATCACGCGCTCGGGGTCCGGGTCGGCCGGCAGGATGCGTCGCTGGCAATCGCCGCCGCTGACCGTCAGCGCCGCGTCTCGGGGACCTGCGTCCCCGGCTTCGTGCACCACCTCCAGATAGTAGGTGGGGTCGAAGACCCGGTAGCGTAGCGTCTCGCCGTTCAT
The DNA here is from genome assembly GCF_900100195.1 of Billgrantia gudaonensis. Classification (GTDB taxonomy): domain Bacteria; phylum Pseudomonadota; class Gammaproteobacteria; order Pseudomonadales; family Halomonadaceae; genus Halomonas; species Halomonas gudaonensis. Next base: position 86,920 of record NZ_FNES01000011.1, on the reverse strand, counting down.
GGGCTGGGGTTCGGCGAGGGGCAGCAGGAAGACGAACTCGACCCGAGCATCGCGATGCATCACGGTGTATTCCGTGACGTCTCCCGTGGCCAGCGGCTCGCCACCCAGCTCGACCTCCGTGAAATAGCCGTGGGGCCGGAGATTGTCGCGAATCTCGCCACCCAGTTGGTCCAATCCCGCCTCGATCCCTGACTCACCGGCAGACGCTTCGAGCTCCTCCACGACCACCAGGCTGTAGAAGGGATCCATGCGCCAGCTCTGATGCAACGCCGTGGCGCGCCCCTGGTCATCGAGCACCAAGCGCACGCTCAGATCGATCCAGCCATGGGGGTGGGCGAAAACCGCACCGGACGAGAGTCCGCAAAGCAGAATGGCCACGGCGAGACCGCAGCGTTTCAAAGGCAACGGTGGTAAAGCGCGCAACGACATGATGTGTTCCGGGTCGTGGTATCCATGGGATCGATCAAGGTTCGGCCGCCAGACGCGCTTCCAGCTCGGAGAGCAGCGGGTCGAGACGGTCGGGCGGCAGCGGCCGTCCGCCCCAGGTGGCACTCAAGGTGGCACGACTGCCACTGCCGTCCGGCGTGACGGTCGCTCGTACCCGATAGCCTGGCCAGCGAGCCAGCACGGCATCCACCCGGCCCAGCTCGGCATCCGCATGGCGAATCACGTAGCCGCGTTCGGCCAGCAGGTCGAGCACCGCTGCCTGGGCGACCTGGGAGGAAACGGCAAGCGGCACCCCGCGAGGGACGGGGGCGGAAGAGGTCGCAGCACAGCCCATTAGCCAGGCACTCAGCAGCAGGATCAGAGCGACTCTCACGGCGTCTCTCCGGACAAGGCGACCGCCAGGTCACGGCGCAGGTCGCGACAGAAGGCGGCGTCGCTGGCGCTGCGCGACTCGCGCACCGTACCGCGCCAGTCGATGACCTGGAGATCGCGGCTGACACGCACCCAGTCGCCGTCGGCGACCAGCGAGACACGCTCCAGGCGCGTAGCATCGCGGTCGAAGGGACCGCCACCGCCGAAGCCGACCGACATCCCCGTGAACCAGCCACGGCTACCCACGCCGTAGCGACCGTACCAGGTAGGCTCAGCCCAGTCATCGTGAGGGTTGCGATAGGAGGGGATGCGTTCGGTGCGGTCCGCACTGACCAGACCCAACGTCAGGTCGGTATCGCGAATGACGAAGTCCTCGGCCTCCAGGGCAGCCACCGCAGCACGCACCAGGGCGCTCGGCGCGGCTCCGGGCACCTGCCAGTGGCACTCGGCGGCCGGCGGCGGCTCGGCAACGGGCAACCGGCTGGGCGGCGACTGACAACCGACCAGGGGCAGGACGAGCAAGGCAGGCAGCAGCCAGCGCTGGATCATGAGGCGAGACTCTCCGGTAACCGAATTGCCGGCAGTCTACACGGCCGGACGGCACGATGCAGAGCGCAACTGGCACTTGTGATCCTTGCCACGCGTCTCGGTTCCCCATCGTCCCGGCAAAACCCCTGGCGATGCGTGTCGCCCCTTGAAAGCGAGCCGGTCCGACAGCATTTGATCGAGTACGGCTATGGACACGATGCAACATTCACGCTTATCACCCTGCGACAGGACCGGTAACCTCTGACCATATTCCCGCTCATTCGACGGAACGTCACCGAAACAAGGAGATTTTCATGACCGACACCAACACCATCGGCCTGCATGAGGCCAGCGCCAGTCAGCTCGCCGAGAAGCTCAACCATCTGCTGGCCAACTACCAGATCTTTTACATGAACGTTCGCGGCTACCACTGGAACGTGAAGGGCCCGCAGTTCTTCGAGCTGCATACCAAGTTCGAGGAGTTCTACACCGACCTGCTGGCCAAGGTCGACGAGGTCGCCGAGCGCATCCTCACGCTGGGCCACAAGCCGGTACACGCCTACAGCGACTACGTGACGCTGTCGCGCATCGCCGAGGACAAGGACGTGCACGACGGCGAAGCCTGCGTACGCGGCGTGCTCGAGGGCTACCAGACGCTGATCGAGCTTCAGCGCGAAATTCTCGCCCTGGCCTCGGACGCCGACGACGAGGGTACCGCCGCTCAGGTCGGCGACTACATCCGCGAGCAGGAAAAGACCGTGTGGATGCTCGGCGCCTACCTCGGCTGAGACCGGTCGACCGCCCAGCGCATCGCCACGCCAGCGCCGCCCCAAGGGCGGCGCTGGCGCGTTAAGCACTAACCCTCGGCCAGCGAAGCGACCAGACCGCGTAGCAGCATCCAGAACTCACTGACCGAATCGAGTTCGACGCGCTCGTCGGGAGAGTGGGCGCCGCGGATCAAGGGGCCGAAGGAGATCATCTCCAGGTGCGGGTACTTGCCCGCCAGAATGCCGCACTCCAGGCCCGCATGGATCACCTGCACGACCGGCTCGCTGCCCAGCTGCTGGCGATGCAGACGACGGAAGCGTGCCAGCAGTTCGCTATCGGGCTGCGGCGTCCAGCCGGGATAGGCATTCTCGACGCGGGTACGCGCTCCGATCAGCTCGAAGAGCCCACGGAAGCGGTCGACGAGGTTCGCCGTGGCGCTGTCGTGGAGCGAGCGCACCAGAGCGCAGAGATGAAAGGCGCCGCCGTCGAGGCTCACCACTCCCAGGTTGTTGGAGGTCTCCACCACCCCCGGCACCGTCACGCTCATGCGCTCCACGCCGCAGGGTGCCGCATGCAGCGCCGCCACCAGCAGACGGCTGGCCTGGGCGACCAGCGCCGCTTCGGGCATGACGTCGACCTCGCCGAGCGTCAGTCGAAGTTTCTCATCGACACCGGCGAGCTCGCTGCGCAGCTCGGCCTGGAGTTCGGCGATGCGGCGCTCGGCGGCGAATAGCGCCTCATCGGGAAGCGCCAGGGTAGCAAAGGCCTCGCGGGGAATGGCGTTACGCAGAGTGCCGCCCCGATAGCTCACCAGCCGGGCATCCAGCCCCTCCAGGGCGCGCAGCACGCGCACCAGCAGGCGGTTGGCGTTACCCAGGCCGCGATGGATGTCGATACCCGAGTGACCGCCGGCCAGCCCGGTGAGTGTCAACTGCCGCGCCGTTTCGCCCTCACCCAACGGAGCGGTGGGCAGTTGCGCCTCGACCACCACATCGGCACCGCCGGCGCAGCCGATGAACACCTCGCCGCGCTCCTCGGAGTCCAGATTGAGCAGCACCGAGCCCTCCAGCCAGCCTTCGGCGAGGTTGAGCGCGCCACCCATCCCCGACTCCTCCTCCAGAGTGAAGAGCGCCTCCAGCGGGCCGTGCTCCAGGTCGTCGTCCTCGAGCAAGGCCAGTGCCGCCGCCACGCCCAGGCCGTTATCGGCGCCCAGGGTGGTATGGCGGGCGTGCAACCAGCCGTCGACGACATGGGTGTCGATGGGATCGCGGGTGAAGTCATGAGGGTAATCGGCATTGGCCTGGGCCACCATGTCCAGATGGGCCTGCAGGATCACTCCCGGAGCGCCTTCGCAGCCCGGCGTGGCCGGCTTCCGCAGGCGCAGATTGCCGAACGCATCTCGATCGTGCGCGAGCCCGCGAGACTCGGCCCAGGCTTCCAGTTTCGCCACCAACGCCGCCTCGTGGCCGGAGGGACGCGGCGTCTCGCACAGGATGCGGAAATGATGCCATAGCGGCTGTGGAGAAAGGTCTTCGAGATGCGCATTCATGGTGCGAATTCCTGTCGTTGAAACCGCGCTACCTTACCGGGCCCGCTGCGCCGGGGGAAGGCGGATCGACCGCGGCCAGGCAGTGCCCGGTGGCACGACGCAACGCCGCCATCGCGCTGCGCCGACCCTCCACGCCGAGCAGGGCAGCCAGCCAACCCCAGTCGCGCCCCTGAAAGGCCCAGCCGCCCAACGCCAGGATCTCGACATCGTCGGACGCTCCCCGCTGCGCCAGGTAGCCCTGCAGCAGCGCCTGCAGTGCCGGACGAGCCGTGGCCGGCTCGCGATGACCGAAGGCAACGTCCAGGCAATCTTGCCGATCGGTATCGTTCAGGCCGGGCCCATCTCCCTCGGCGAGCAGGCGCACGACGAGCGGCGGCTCGAGTTCCCGCAGTTCGAAGGCCAACAGGCTCGGCAACAGACGCTGGAAGCGTGCCGCCAGCTCGGTGGCGAGACGCTCACCATGCGGGCTGGCGGGCGCCACCACCATCAGCGCATGCTCGCCGGTGGCGGTCTCGCGAGACAGACCCAGCCGCACGCTACGAAACCCCAGCGCTTGCCAGAACGCCATTAGCCCCGGCTCGGCGCCGAAACTCGCGCCCAGCAGATCGATGCCATCTCGGCGCGCCTCGGCCAGCTCCGCCTCGAGCAGCCGCCGCCCCAACCCCTCACGCCGACGATCGGGGTGCACGGCGATGCGCTGTACGCGGCGCACGCGCGCCATCAGCGCAGCTCGCGAGCCGGCATGGGCGGCCAGCGACTGGGCCAGCAGGTGGCCGGGCGGTCGCCGCTCGCCGCGTGCCACACGCTCGGTCAGCGCGACGTCGAATCCGCCCTCATCGGCGTACACGGCGACGGCCTGGGGCGCCTTGCCGGCGTCCAAGGTGGTCAGGTGCAACGCCGGCGCATCCAGTAGCCGTCGTAGGTCGCCCGGTGCCGTACGGTAGTGAGCCTGAACCAGCAAGCCGAACACAGCGCGCAGACGTGGCTCGTCACCGATCAGGGCAGACCGCGACTCGCGATGCGGGTCGACTGCCAGGGTCGAGGGGGTTGCCGAGGCCGGCTCGGCATCGAGCAGGAGCAGGTCGCTGACCAGGCGTTCCAGAGGGTCGTTCTCGCCCCAGCGTACCGGCGAAGACAGATGAAACTCTCGCCACTGAGGCGTTCGTCGAGCCAACCGCTCGCGAAAGCGCAATGCGAAACCGCGCCCCGAACCTTCGTAGCCATGGACGGTGGTCGCAAAGGCGATGCGCGGAAATGCGCTCAGCCACTGCCCCAGCAGGCCGGCGGGAATCGCTGCCGCCTCGTCGACCAGCAGCAGGCTGCCGGCCCCGCCGATGGTACCGCGAGCGACCTGGTCGGACAGCTCATCGGGGGCGTGGAACTCGACCCGACCACCGCCGGCATCGACGAAGGCGTTGCCGGCCCGCCGACCCGCAGGTCGCAGCGCGGCCAGCCGCTCGAAAAGCGCCGCCACCGCCGCGGGGCGCGGGGCAGTGACGTGCACTCGCGCCAGCCCCCTTTCCAGCAAACGGGCACAGGCGATGCCCAGTGCGGCCGTCTTGCCGCGACCGCGATCGGCAGTCAGCACCAGTGGCCGGCGCCGCTTGAGCCTCACCAGATGCGCCACGGCGATCGCCTGGTCGTCCGTTAGGCACGCCGCATCATCGACCGGGACATCGACGCTCAAGAGGGGTGCCAGAGTCGGCAGCCGAGGCACGGTGAAGGCCTCCAGCCAGCGGGCCGCCTCATACGCTGCCATCAACCGCCGTTCGAGTCGCGCCACATAGCGCGAGCCCGCCGCCTGTCCCCAGCCCTCGGGGGTGAGCAACAATGCCAGCGCCCCGGCACGAAGCGTACCGGTCAGCGCGCCGAAAGCATCCGGGTCGAAAGCATCACCGTCTCTACCGGTGTCGAACACCAGCAGGTCGTGCTCGCTGCCCAGCCGAGTGAACGCCTTGTCGGCAGGCAGCCAGTGGGCTTCCTCCACGCCATGGGGACGCGTGGCAGCCACCCAGCAGGGCGACCGCCAGTCACCGCCGCGCCAGACGGAGAGTCCTCGATCGCGGCGTGTCGTCGCCGTTCCGGTCACCCACACCAGGCCGCGCCAGCGCTGCGTACGGAGCCAGCATGACCAGTCGTTCAGCACTTCATCCCCGCTCATGTGGCTCTTCCTCATGGCACGACGCCCCGCGTCGTGGAGCCTCGGCATCGCTGCGACGGGCGCCACTCGGCATTACAAGGCATACGGGCATCAGCTTACAACTTTGGTATATATCACACGCTCGTTTCAACGTTCCCCATCCCTCATGCGACCATTCCCGCCATCACGAAAAAATCATAATTAGCTGATATACAAAGGTTTATCGCCAATTCCGAAGCGAGCCCGGCAACCGTCGGCGGCCGCGACGCCAGCACTCGCCAAAGGTCGATTGTGACAACCGGAGCATGCTAGCTTGTATCTGCTGTTGCACTGCGCCATAACTCACGCCGGCCACTGGCCGGCGAGCATCCCACGGATTGCTCGTGACGCAATGACACAAGGCACAAGAAGACTCATGAAGGGAGCATCGCATGAATAAATCTGCCAAGTTTGCCCTCACCGGACTGGCCACGGGTATCGCCCTGGCCACTCTCTCGACCACCGTCCAGGCTCAGGAAGAGTGGACCATGACCACCACCTGGCCGGACAATCTGGACCTGATCCAGATCGATCGCCACTGGGCCGAACTGGTCAACAAGCTGGCTGGCGACGAGGTGCAGATCGACTTCCGCGCCGGCGGCACCCTGATGCCCGGCACCGAGGTCTTCGACGCTACCGAGACGGGCAGCATCGAAGCCGCCGGCGACTGGCCCGGCTACTGGGCCGGCCGCAGCCCGGCCTTCTCGCCGCTGGCCACCACCACCAGCCTGTTCAACGGCGTCGACTACCTGAACTGGATCATGGAGTGGGGCGGCTGGGAGCTCTACCAGGAGGTCTACGGCCAGTACAACATGGTCTACCTGCCCTACGGGATCACCAACAACGAGTCCGGCTTCCGTGGCGGCACACCCATCGAGAGCATCGCCGACCTGGACGGCAAGCGCCTGCGCCTTTCCGGTCGCGACCAGGGCCGCGTGCTCGAGGAACTGGGCGGCTCACAGGTCACTCTGGCCGGTGGCGAAATCTACCAGGCCATCGAGCGCGGCGTGGTCGATGGCGCCGAGTTCTCCACCCCGGGCGTGGACTACAAGGCCGGCTTCAGCGAAGTCGCCGACTACTGGTCCGTGCCGGGCTGGCATCAGTCTGCCAGCGTATTCGGCGTGATGATCAACAAGGACGCCTGGGACGCCCTCTCCGAGGAAACCCAGGAGAAACTGAAGATCGCCGCCGAGGCCACCATGGCCTGGTCACTGGCCTGGTCCGAGCGCGAGTCCACCGAAGGCACGGTGAAGTTCAAGGAGGACGGCACCGAGATCAACCAGCTCTCTGACGAGGATCTCGCCGAGATCCAGAAGATCACCAACGACGTGATCGTGCAGGGTGCCTGCGAGGATCCGATGCACGCCAAGATCTACCACTCCATGATCAGCTACATGGAGCACTATGCCAACTGGCGTGACATCTCGGTGCCCTACAACATGAGCCGGGTCACCGACGACCTGCCGTCCCTCGACGAGATCGAGGCCTGCATGGAAGAGTGATTCCGCGGTTCGGGACGGGCCCCGCGGGGCCCGTCTCGCCGACCGCGACCCTGTCACTCACGCTGGATCTTGCTGACCTGACCGATCCCGAGAGCCTCGCCATGAATGCCATTGCCAGGGCCATCGACGCCCTCAACGAGGGGTTCGGCCGTCTGGTCGCCCCGCTGCTCGCCGCGATCACCCTGATCGTGATCTATGACATCGCCATGCGCTTCTTCATCGGCCGCCCCAGCGACTGGGCCTTCGATGTCACCAAGATGCTGTTCGGCGCTCACTTCATGCTGATGGCCGCCTACGGGCTGCGCCACCACGCTCACGTCGAGGTCGACGTGCTCAAGCGCCTGCTGTCGCGCAGGCGGCAGGCCGCCCTCGATCTGATCGGCTATGCCGTCTTCTTCGTGCCCTTCATCATCCTGCTGCTCGTCTACGGCGGCAGTTTCTTCGCCCGTTCCTTCAGCCGCGGCGAAACCACCTACGGCATGGTGGCCATCCCCGTCTACCCGGTGAAGGCCGTCATCGTCGTTTCAGCCGTACTGCTCCTGCTCCAAGCCATCGCCATCGTGATCCGCGCCTTTCAGCAGCTGCGCAAGGAGGCCACCGCATGAGCGCCGAATTACTCACACTCTTCATGTTCGGCGGCCTGCTGGTCGGGCTGTTCATGGGCCATCCGCTGGCCTTCGTGCTGGGTGGCGTGGCCGTGCTGGGTGCCGTCTTCGGCCCCGGCGCCAAGGTGCTGGGCACCCTGATCAACAACATCTACGGCAACGCCCTGGACAACTACGTCCTGGTGGCCATTCCCCTGTTCATCCTGATGGCGCGCTTTCTCAACGACTCCGGCGTCACCGAGAAGATGTTCGAATCCATGCGCCTGCTGCTCGCCAACTTGCGCGGCGGTCTGGCGCTCACCGTGGTCATCGTCTCGGTGCTGCTGGCCGCCACTACCGGCATCGTCGGGGCTTCCATCGCCGTGATGGGCATGATCGCTCTGGTGCCGATGCTCAAGTACTCCTACAACAAGGAGCTCAGTGCCGGAGTGATCATGGCCAGCGGCTGCCTGGGCATCCTGATTCCGCCGAGCATCATGTTGATCCTGATGGCCAGCTACTCGCCGGTCTCGGTGGGCGAACTGTTCGCCGGAGCACTGGTGCCGGGCCTGATGCTGGGCGTGCTGTACGCCCTCTACGTGCTGGTCATCTGCTACGTCAAACCCTCCTACGGCCCGCCGGTGCCCGCCGAGGAGCGCGCTGAAGTTTCGACCCGTGAGCTGCTGGTCATGCTGGCCAAGTACGTGCTGCCGCCGATGACGCTGATCCTCGGCGTGCTGGGTTCGCTGTTCGCCGGCATCGCCACCGCCACCGAAGCCTCGGCCATCGGCGTGGGAATCGCCTTCGTGCTATTCATGATCTTCGGCGACCGCAAGCTCTCGACCTGCTACCGCACCCTGATCGAGGCCAGCAAGACCACCACCATGGTGATGCTCGTGCTGGTGGGAGCCACCGCTTTCACCGGCGTGTTCTCCCGTGGCGGCGGCATGGAGGTGATCCACGAGGTCGTGATGGCCATGCCCGGCGGTACCACCGGAGCGCTGATCCTGATGCTGTTCCTGGTGTTCATCCTGGGCATGTTCCTGGACTGGACCGGCATCGTGCTGCTCAGCTTCCCGATCATGCTGCCGATCGTCGAGAGCATGGGCGTGGACGTGCTGTGGTTCGTGGTCATGGTGGCCGTGGTGCTGCAGACCTCCTTCTTGACCCCGCCCTTCGGCTACGCGTTGTTCTATCTCAAGGGCGTGGCGCCACCCGGCGTGGAGATGCTGGACCTGTACCGCGCGGTGATCCCCTTCGTGGCGTTGATCGTGCTGGCCTGCGTGCTGATGGCTTTCTTCCCGTCGCTGATCCTCGGCCTGCCCTCCATCCTGCTCGGTCACTGAGACACCTGGACCTGGCCTCCTGACGCCCGCCGTCGTTCGACGGCGGGCGTTTTCGGTCCAAGATTGACGCGGATCACGCCGTCCGGCTGCAGCGATTGGCCGCAACTGATACCATTCACGGCCGTTACGGCCTCGCATTCACATGTCCGGCCATCGCAAGGAGTCCTCGCTTGTCCCGACCTGCCAGCCCCGGGCTTGCCGCCATGTCACGCCGGCTCACGCACCGCTTCTCCCCTTCGAGCGCACTGTTGCTCGCCGTGGCAGCCGTGGTGGCACTTCCCGTACTGGTGGTGCTCGCCCACATCGTGATGCCCACCGACGGCATCTGGCAGCACCTGGCCAGCACCGTGCTGCCACGCTACCTCCGCAATACGCTGGTCCTCACGCTTGCGGTGGGCCTGGGCACACTGATCATCGGCACCGGCACGGCCTGGCTGGTAGTGATGTGCCGCTTCCCCGGGCGCCGGCTCTTCGAATGGGCATTGCTGCTGCCGCTGGCCGTACCCACCTACGTGATCGCCTACGCCTACACCGACTTCCTGCAGTTCGCCGGCCCCATGCAGAGCTGGCTGCGCGACCTGTTCGGCTGGAGCCACGGCGACTACTGGTTTCCCAACATTCGCTCGCTGGGGGGGGCCGCCACCCTGATCACGCTGGTACTCTATCCGTACGTCTACCTACTGGCGCGGGCGGCTTTCCTCGAGCAGTCAGTGTGCGTGCTGGACGTGGGGCGCACGCTGGGGCGCGGGCCCTGGCGGCTGTTCGCCAGCGTCGCCGTGCCGCTCGCCCGCCCGGCCATCGTCGGCGGGGTTTCCTTGGTGCTGATGGAAACGCTCAACGAATTCGGCGCCGTGCAGTTTTTCGGTGTCGACACCTTCACCACCGGCATCTACCGCACCTGGTTCGGCATGGGCGAACCCGTCGCCGCCGCGCAACTGGCGGCCTGCCTGCTACTGTTCGTCATCGTGCTGGTATTGCTGGAGCGCGCCTCGCGCGGCAAGCGCCGCTACCACCACACCACTAACCGCTACCAGCAGCTCCCCGAGTATCGGCTGCGCGGCTGGCGCGCCGTTGGCGCCTGGCTGGCATGCACTCTGCCGGTGCTGATCGGCTTCATCGTCCCCAGCGGTATCCTCGCCCAGTTGGCCGTGCAGGAGGGCGATGCCCTGCTGGGTTCGCGCTTCATGGACTTCGCCGGCAACAGCCTGCTGCTGGCCAGCGTGGCGGCGTTGGTTGCCGTGGCGCTGGCGGTGGTGCTCAGCTACGGCGTGCGCCTCAACGACACGCCGCTGACGCGCATGGCGACGCGCATCGCCGCCATGGGCTATGCGATTCCCGGCTCGGTGGTGGCCGTGGGCATCCTGATCCCCTTCGCCTGGCTGGACAGCACGCTCAACGCCTGGACGAAAACTCACTACGGCATCGTCATCGGCCTGATCTTCAGCGGCTCGGCATTCATCCTGATCTATGCCTACGTGGTGCGCTTCCTGGCGGTGTCGTTCAATGCGGTGGAGGCGAGCCTCGGCAAGGTGACGCCAAGCATGGATGCCGCGGCACGCACCCTGGGGCAGAGCCCTGCCGGCACGTTGAAGCGCGTGCATACCCCGCTCATGCGCGGCAGCCTGCTGGCAGCGGGGATCCTGGTCTTCGTGGACGTGATGAAGGAGCTGCCGGCCACCATCATCCTACGCCCCTTCAACTTCGACACCCTGGCGGTGCGCGCTCACAACCTGGCCTCGGACGAGCGCCTCGCCGAGGCCTCGACGGCGTCATTGGCCATCGTGGCAGTGGGCATAATCCCGGTGATCCTGCTCAGCCTCGCCATGCGCCGCTCCCGTCCCGGTTCCGGCGACTGAGGGAAAGACGAAGACCTGAGACGAGTCCAGGTGAATATCCACCGGCTGCCCGTCGGCGGGCAGGAAGACACCCGGCATGCGGGCGTGCAGGTGGGCTTCTCGGCCATCCTCACCATGCGCGCAGATGTGCAGGAGACTGCTGCGTCCCAGCAGCTTGGCCATGATGATGTGGCTGTAACGATGACCGGTATCCGCCACTTTCCGCTCGACGACGTGCAGCGCTTCGGGGCGAATCATCACCCGGACTCGGGTGCCCTCGGCCAGCCATCCGGCATCCACTGCGCCCACCGGCGTGTCCACGCAGCCGTTGCGCACCTCCCCGCTGAGTTCGTTCACTTCGCCGAAGAAGGTCACCACGAAGGGGTCGCAGGGGGCGCAGTAGAGTTCGCGCGGGGTTCCCGTCTGTACGATACGCCCATCGCACATCAGGGCGATGCGGTCGGCCATGAACATGGCCTCTTCGGGATCGTGGGTCACCAGCAGCGTGGCGGCTCCCACCTTCTTGAGCACATGCAGGGTATCGTCGCGAATCCGGTCGCGCAGTCGCGCGTCGAGGCTCGAGAAGGGTTCGTCGAGCAGCATCAGCTGTGGAGCCGGCGCCAGCGCGCGCGCCAGCGCAACGCGTTGTTGCTGGCCACCGGAGAGCATGTGCGGATAGACATCGGCATAACCGTCCATGCCCAGTTGCTCCAGCAGTGCCAAGGCACGCAGGCGACGCTCTTTCGGCGGCTCATGCTTGAGGCCGAAGGTGACGTTCTCGAGCACCGTGAGGTGGGGGAAGAGCGCCGATTCCTGAAACGCCAGCCCCACGTTGCGCTTTTCCGGAGGCACATGGCGAGCGTGCGGCGCGGCGATATCGCCACCGTTGAGCGCTACGCGACCCTGCTGGAGCACTTCGAGTCCGGCGGCGATGCGCAGCAGCGTCGTTTTGCCACAACCGGACGGGCCCAGTAGGCACACCACCTCGCCAGGTGCCACGTCCAGATCGATGCCCTGAACCACGTCACGCTTGCCGAAGGCATGATGCACGCTGCGCATTGACAGGACCGCGGGGGCGCCTGTCGGTGATGCGGTTTGCTGATCGAGTTTGCGGGTCATAGGGTCACGCCGGTGGATCGATGTGAGGAAATGACACCCCTATCATACCCGAAAAGTCCAGCTAATGCGTTTGCATCCGACTCGCATTCCGCCACTGACTTGCTCGCTGGGGCTTGCAATTGCCGCTCTCTTGATGCAAGTCGCCCATCTCTCTCGAATGACTTGACGAACGATCCCTTTGGGGCTTCAATAACAGCGTCAATAATACAACGCATTATCATTCACTTGGGATCGATAACGAGGTTCACGATGATCAAGCACGCACGTCTCGCTCTTCCCCTTGCCGTCGCCATGGCTGGCTCGGCGCTAGCTACCGGCGTTGCCGCCGATGAGCTCAACCTCTACTCGGCCCGCCACTACGACTCCGACGAAGCCCTCTATCAGGCGTTCACCGAGGAGACGGGCATCGAGATCAACCTGTTGGAGGGCGATTCCGACCAGTTGATCGAGCGCATCCAGCGCGAAGGCGAAGCGAGCCCGGCGGATGTCATGATCACCGTCGACGCCGGCCGTCTGTGGCGCGCCGAACAGGAAGGCATCTTCCAGAGCATCGAGTCCGACGTGCTGGCCGAGCGCCTGCCCGATTCGATGCGCCACCCGGAAGGCAAATGGTTCGGCTTCAGTCAGCGCGCACGGGCCATCTTCTACGATCCCGATACCATCGACGCCAGCCAGCTCACCAGCTATGAAGATCTGGCCGATCCCGCCTTCGAGGGGCAGGTGTGCATTCGCTCCTCCAACAACATCTACAACCAGTCGCTGCTCGCCTCGCTGATCGAGCACCATGGCGCCGACGAAGCCGAGGAGTGGGCTCAGGGCGTGGTCGACAACATGGCACGTGATCCCGAGGGCGGCGATACCGACCAGATCAAGGGCGTCGCCAGCGGCGAGTGCGGTGTGGCGGTAGCCAACCACTACTACTACGTGCGCCTGCTGAAGTCGGACGACGCCGCCGACCGTGAAGCCGGAGAGAGCGTCGAGATCCTCTTCCCCAACCAGGACGGCCGCGGCACCCACGTCAATGTGGGCGGTGCCGGCGTGGTCGAGGGCGCTCCCAACAAGGAGAACGCCATCCGCTTCCTGGAATTCCTCGCCTCCGACGAGGCCCAGAAGCTCTTCGCCTCGGACAACTTCGAGTTCCCGGTGGTCGAGGGCGTCGCCATGGACGAGGTATTGGAGTCCTGGGGCGACTTCAAGAAGGATGAGATCAACGTCAGCGTTCTGGGTGAGAACAATCCGGAGGCAATCAAGATCTTCGACCGCGTCGGCTGGCGATAAGCCTTCAGCCAGCGAGCTCGAGACGGAGACGCCACCGCATTCGCGGTGGCGTTTTTCATTCCACCGTCATCAACGGAGGAGAAAAGAGTTGCGCCACGAGCGAGGAGTCAGTGGGCCTCGTCCCAATTGGCCCCACTCTCGGCCTCGACGATCAGCTCGACGTCGAGGTCGGCTGCCGCCTGCATACGCGCCTTCACCTCCTCGATGAAATCGTCGACCTGCGCCACGGCCACCTCGAAGACCAGCTCGTCGTGTACCTGCATCACCATCAGCGCATCGCGCTCCTTCTTGGCGAGCCAGGCATCGACGTCGATCATGGCACGCTTGATGATGTCCGCCGCCGTGCCCTGCATGGGCGCGTTGATCGCCGTGCGCTCGGCTGCCTGGCGGCGCGCACGGTTCTGAGAGCGGATCTCCGGCAGGTAGAGACGCCGCCCGTAGACCGTTTCCACGTAGCCGTCATCGGCCGCCTGGGTGCGGATGCCCTCCATGTAGCGCGCCACGCCTGGATAGCGATCGAAGTAGCGGTCGATGTAGGTCTGAGCCTGATTGCGTTCCACATGCAACTGCCGCGCGAGGCCCCAGGCGCTCATGCCGTAGATCAGCCCGAAGTTGATCGCCTTGGCACTGCGTCGCTGGTCGGGTGAGACCTTGTCCAGCGCCACGCCGAAGACCTCGGCGGCGGTGGCGGCATGGATGTCGCGCCCTTCGGCGAAGGCCTCCAGCAAGCCCTTGTCCGCAGAGAGATGCGCCATGATGCGCAGCTCGATCTGCGAGTAGTCGGCAGCGACGATCCGATAGCCGGGCCGCGCCACGAAGGCCTGACGAATCTTGCGCCCCTCTTCGGTGCGAATCGGGATGTTCTGCAGATTGGGATCCGACGAGGAAAGCCGCCCAGTGGCGGTCACCGCCTGATGATAGCTGGTATGCAGCCGCCCCGTTCCGGGATTGACCAACCGCGGCAGCTTGTCGGTATAGGTGGACTTGAGCTTGGCCAGGCCACGGTGCTCCATGATCACCTTGGGCAACGGGTAGTCCAGTGCCAGTTCCTCGAGAACGGCCTCCGCGGTGGACGGTGCTCCCTTCGGAGTCTTCTTGATCACCGGAATCTTCTGCTCCTCGAAGAGGATCTGGCCCAGTTGCTTGGGCGAGCCCAGGTTGAACTCGCGCCCGGCAAGCTCGAAGGCCTTGGTCTCGAGCTCACGAATCCGCGTCTCCAGCGCCTGACTTTGAGCATGCAGCCGCTCGGGATCGAGCGCCACGCCCGCCCGCTCCATGCGCGACAGCACCGGAATCAGCGGCAGTTCGATGCGCTCGAGCACCTCGGCGAGCCGCCCCTCGGCGTCGAGGCGCGGGCGCAGCTCATGGTGCAATCGCAGGGTGATGTCGACGTCCTCGCAGGCGTAAGGGACCGCCTGTTCCAGAGCGACCTGATCGAAGGTGAGCTGCCCCGCCCCCTTGCCGGCAACCGCTTCGAAGGAAATGGTCGACTCGCCCAGGTACTTCAGTGCCAGCGAGTCCATGTCGTGTCGAGTGGCCGTGGAGTCGAGCACATAGGACTCCAGCATGGTGTCCTCCAGCGGCCCGGCCACCTCGATGCCGTAATTGGCCAGCACCGAGACGTCGTACTTGAGGTTCTGGCCGATCTTGGTCTTGTCGCCGGCGCCCAGCAGTGGCTTGAGCGCCTCGAGGACGCTGCCACGGTCGAGCTGATCCGGAGCGCCCAGGTAGGTGTGAGCCAACGGGATATAGGCCGCTTCACCCGGTGCGAGCGCCAGGCCCACGCCGACGACCTCCGCGGCCATGTAATCGAGGCTGGTAGTTTCCAGGTCGAAGCAGAAGCTGTCGGCCTTGGAGATCCGATCCAGCCAGGCGTCGAGATCGTGTTGGGCCAGGACGACATGATCCTGGCGAGTGCCGCCGGTGCTCTGCTCGGCGCCGCCGTCCTGCGAGGCCGGCGTACCGCCGGTGACATCGTCTACGCCCTCGTCTCTGCCTTCGAGCAGCTCGGCCAGCCATGCCTTGAACTCCAGACGCCGATAGAGCGCGAGCAACGCCTCGCGGTCGGGATGGGCGAGATCCAGGTCGTCGAGGCCCACCGGCAGGTCGCAATCGGTCTTGATGGTGGCGAGACGGTAGGAGAGAAAAGCCTGTTCGTGGTACTCGTCGAGCTTCTTGGGCAGGCTCTTGGCGCCGCGGAAGTCGAGAGTGGCGACACGCTCGAGGTCGGCGTAAATGGTGTCCAGACCGCCTTTCATGCCCTGCAGCAGAGCCAGCGCCGTCTTTTCGCCGACCCCCGGCACGCCGGGAATGTTGTCCACCTTGTCCCCCATCAACGCCAGGAAGTCGATGATTCGTTCCGGCGGCAGGCCGAACTTCGCCTTGACGCCGTCGACGTCCAGAACCTCATCCTTCATGGTGTTGACGAGGGTGATATGGTCGTTGACCAGCTGCGCCATGTCCTTGTCGCCGGTGGAAATCACCGCATCGCGCCCGTCTTCGGTGGCCAGCCGGGCCAGGGTACCGATGACGTCGTCGGCCTCCACGCCTTCGACGCACAGCAACGGCAACCCCAGCGCCTTGACGCAATCGTGCAGTGGCTCTATCTGGGCGCGCAGGTCGTCCGGCATGGGCGGGCGATGCGCCTTGTACGCCTCGAAGAGTTCGTCACGGAAAGTCTTGCCGGGTGCGTCGAAGACCACCGCCATGGGACTGTTCGGATAGTCTTTGATGAGCCGCTTGAGCATGTTCAGCACGCCCTTGATGGCCCCGGTGGGCTGCCCTTCGGACGTGGTCAGCGGCGGCAGAGCATGAAAGGCGCGGTAAAGATAGGACGAACCGTCGACGAGAACGATGGGCGTGTCGGCCATGTGTCGGCTTCCCCTGAACGGTGGTGAACGAAGATGACGAAAGGATGATCCCGATCTCCCATGATACGCATAGCACACGGCTTTTGCCGCGAGCATTGGGCGGTGCCAGGACGGCAGCGTACACTAGGGACCTGCAGGGAGGCTGTAGGGTTTGACCGACCGTGGCACGAGACTCGGTTTCTCAGAGTCGATCCGCGTTGAAGTCGAAAGCCTCCGAGACCATCGACTACCGCCCATCGGCGGGGGAGATCGCCATGAACCTCATTCGTTTCTGGCCGCTTGCTCTGCTCCTGACACTCGGCCTGGCCATGTCGGCCCCCGTCCTTGCCCAGTCGGAGGGCGATACGGAGCCGCAGATCACGACCCGCCAGGAGGCGGACCGCACCGTCCGCGAGTACCGCGTCAACGACGCCCTCTATGCCATCGAAATTCGACCCTCCGATGGCTCGAGCTACTACCTGGTGGACCAGGACGGCGACGGCAACTTCACCCGCCAGGAAGACGGACCCACTGCAATCCCCGAGTGGGTGCAGCGCCGTTGATGCCGACGACCGCCCCTGTCGCATCAGGCAAGCCACTTGGCGCGAAGGCGCATCGCAACACTTGGCCGCTATGGCTACAATAGGCGGCTTGGCAACCTGGGCGAGAGACACATGGCCGTATTCACCCCGCTGAGCGACGCACAGGTCGCGGAATTCCTCAGCCGTTTCGACGTCGGCTCGCTGGTCGCGCTGGAGGGCGTTGCCGGCGGCACCGAGAATACCACTTTCTTCGTCACCACCGACCGCCGCGAGTTGGTGCTCACGCTTTTCGAGCAGGGCGAACACGAGGAGTTGCCGTTCTTCGTCGAACTGCTCGACTACCTCGACGAGCATCGCCTGCCCGTGCCGGGTACCGTTCACGACCGCGACGGCATCGCTTTGCACAGTCTGGCCGACAAGCCGGCACTGCTTTTCCCGCGCCTGCCAGGCCGCCACCCCTTGTCTCCCAGTGCCGAGCAGTGCCGGGTGCTCGGCGATACGCTAGGCCGCATGCACGTGGTTTCCCAGCACTTCCCTGGTCATCGCCCCAATCCGCGCGACCTCAACTGGCTGACGGCCATGCACCACAAGGCACTGGTCTATCTGTCGGCTGACGACCAGACGCTGATGAAAGACGAGGTGGAAATCTATCAGGGCGTGTTCGGCGACGCCCCCGAACTCCCCCAGGGCGCCCTGCATGGCGACCTGTTCCGCGACAACACCCTGTTCGAGGGCGATCGCCTGGGCGGCATCATCGATTTCTACAACGGCTGCACCGGCGACTTGCTGTTCGACCTGGCCATCGTCATCAACGACTGGGCGACCGAGCCCGGGGGGCGCCTGGATTCCGAACGATACGACATCATCCTCAACGCCTACCAGAGACGCCGACCGCTCAGCGAGGCCGAACGCAAGGTCTGGCCGATCATGCTGCGCATGACCGCGCTGCGCTACTGGCTCTCGAGGCTGCTGGTGATCTACGTGGACCCGCCGGCCCATGACCTGACTCCCCACGATCCCGAGCAGTTTCGCACCATTCTCAAGGCGCGCCTGGAACACGGCGCGCTGCCACTGCCCGAAGCGAGCCACGCATGACGCTATCCATGGGATCCACCGCTGGCCCCGCTCTGCGGGCCCGCCGCACCTGGAACATCGACCAGTGGGGCAGCGGCTACTTCGACGTCGACGACCAGGGGTACGCACTGGTAAGGCCGCTCGGTAGCGAAGCCACGGGTCCTGCCCTGCCACTGTCGCGGCTGGCCGACGAGCTGCGCCAGGCTGGCCTGCGCCTGCCGGTGCTGGTGCGCTTCAGCGACATCCTGCACGACCGCGTGGAACAGCTGTGCGATGCCTTCGACCTGGCCATGCGCGAGGAGGCATACCGGGGCGGTTACACCGCGGTCTACCCCATCAAGGTCAACCAGCAACGCCGCGTAGTGGAGGAGATACTGGCCACCCGCGAGCGCGGCCACGGCCGTGTCGGCCTGGAGGCCGGCAGCAAACCGGAGCTGCTCGCGGTGCTGGCGCTTTCCACCGATGGGCCTTCGCTGATCGTGTGCAACGGCTACAAGGATCGCGAGTACGTGCGCCTGGCGCTGATGGGCGAAAAGCTCGGCCATCGCGTTTACCTGGTGGTGGAGAAGTTCTCCGAGCTGCCGATCATCCTCGAGGAGGCCGAACGCCTCGGCGTGACCCCGCGCATCGGCCTGCGCGCGCGGCTCGCCTCGGTGGGCCGCGGCAAGTGGCAGACCTCCGGCGGGGAAAAATCCAAGTTCGGCCTCACCGCGACCCAGATACTCGAAGTGGTGGAGCGTTTGCGCGAAGCCGGGGCTCTGGCCAGTCTGCAGTTGGTGCATTTTCATCTCGGCTCGCAGATCGCCAACATCCGCGACATCTGGCGCGGCCTTCGCGAGTGCGCACGCTACTATCAGAACCTGCTCGTACTGGGCGCCCCCATCGATACCGTGGACGTCGGCGGTGGGCTCGGCATCGATTACGAAGGCACCCGATCGCGCAGTTTCTGTTCGATCAACTACTCGATGACCGAATACGCACGCAACGTCGTCGCTGCCTTCGCCCAGGCATGCGACGAGGCGGACCTGCCCCACCCGCATCTGATCAGCGAATCCGGCCGGGCGCTCACCGCCCACCATGCCGTGCTGATCACCAATGTGATCGGCGAGGAGCGCGTCGAAGCCCATGCTCCGGCAGTACGCACCGCCGACGACCCCCAGGTGGAAGAGCTATGGCGGGTCTTCGATACCCTGCATACCCAGGTCGTGGATCCCCGCGGCCTGGTGGAAGCTTGGCACGATCTGCTCGAGGGCATGAGCGAGCTGCACGGCCGCTTCGTGATGGGCATTGCCGACATCACCGCACGTGCCGAGGGAGAGAGCGTCTACTTCGCGGCCTGCGCGCGGTTGCGCACGCTGCTCGACAACCGCAACCGGGCACACCGGGAGATTCTCGACGAGCTTGCCGAGAAACTCGCCGACAAGCTGTTCGTCAACTTTTCGCTGTTCCAGTCGGTGCCCGACATCTGGGGCATCGACCAGATCTTCCCGGTGCTGCCGCTGACCGGCCTACACCACGAACCGACGCGGCGCGGCGTGATTCAGGACATCACCTGCGACAGCGACGGTCGCATCGACGGCTACGTCGACGGCCAGGGGGTCGAAACCACCCTGCCACTGCCGGAGTGGGACGCGGACGAAGAGCGCCTGCTGGGCTTCTTTCTGGTCGGCGCCTACCAGGAGATCCTCGGCGACCTGCACAATCTCTTCGGCGACACCGATTCGGTGGACGCCGCCCTTGGCGAGGACGGTCGCTGGGTGCTCACCAACGCGCAGCAGGGCGACCGGGTGGCCGACGTGCTCGCCTATGTCAACTTCAACGCCGAGGTACTGCGCGAGCGCCTGGCCGTCCAGCTGTCCGATAGCGGCCTCCCGGCCGACGAACAGGCCGACTTCCTCGACGACCTCTCCGCAGGGCTGCAGGGCTACACCTACCTGGAGTGAGCTCCCAACGCTCAGGGGGCTTCATCTCCACGGACGCTTCGGCGCTCATTCTGCCACGTGCGCCGATACGTCCAGCCCTCCGGTCAATGTCAGATGCAGCGTTGCGCCGCGCGTCAGCTCACCCACGCCCTTCGGCGTGCCGGTGAGCACCACGTCACCGGGTTCGAGAGTGAAATGGCGGCTCATTTCCGCCACTAGGGTCGGCACCGGGAAGAGCATGTCCGAACCTTCGCCGTGCTGGCGCAGTTCGCCGTCGACCTCCAGCTCGAAGGTCAGCGCATTCCAGTTGGGAACTCGACTCAGCGCCAGAAAGTCACTCAGCGGGCAGGCGCCATCGAAGGCCTTGGCCACCTCCCAGGGATGTCCCTTCTCCTTGAGCCGGGTCTGGAGGTCGCGCAGTGTCAGGTCGAGCGCCAGCCCGATGCCGACGATGGCTCGCTCTGCCTCGTCGGTGGTGGCATGGGTCAGCGTCTCTCCTATCAACAGTGCCAGTTCCGCTTCGTAGTGCACCTCCCCCCGCGAGAAAGGCACATCGAGAGCCCCTTCCAGAGGTACGGCACTGGTCGCCGGCTTGATGAACAGCAACGGCTCGCTGGGAACGGGGTTGTCCAGCTCCTTGGCATGATCGGCATAGTTGCGGCCTACGCAGACGATCTTGCCGAGCGCATGGGGAAACGCCTGACCGTCGGTGAAGCGGGGAACGAAGCGCATGGCGGGTCTTCTCCTTCTCGTTACGCGTGCCGCTCTCGATACGGCGACAAGCCTAACAGTCTAGCGCACCATGCGCCCTGTTCCACCCCGCCACCTGGCGGGGCTGGGTACTTCAGGACTCCTCCGGCGTCCAAGTCTCGTCGGCGGCATGCGCCAGGAAGCCCGGGCGCCGACGACGGGCGGCAAAGGGCTCCACGCAGGCATTGTCACGCCGGTTGTAGACGAAGAAGACGTTGCTGCGCGGATCCGGCGACATGTTGGCATTGGAGCCGTGAAGGGTGTTGCAGTCGAACAACAGCAAGCCGCCGGCTGCGCCGGTTGGCGCCTCGATACCGTGGCGTTCGACGAGTTCGGATAGCGCTTCGCGACTCGGCACGCCGATCTCCTGCTTCTTGAGCGACTGCTTGTGGTTGTCGTCCGGGGTTTCCCCCAGGCAGGGGACGAAGACTCGGTGCGAGCCGGGGATCAACATCAGCGGACCGTTGAACGCATGGTTGTCGGTCAGCACGATGGAGGCACTCACGGCATGCATCGCCGGCATGCCGTCTTCGGCGTGCCAGGTTTCGAAATCGGAGTGCCAGTTGAAGCCCTTGCCTTCGAATCCGGGCTTGTAGTTGATCCGCGACTGATGCACGTACGCCTCACCACCGAGGATCTGGCGGGCTCGCCCCATCAGCCGGTCGTCACGAGCGAGCTGATTGAAGCGCTCGGAGAGGAAGTGCACGGCGAACAGCGAGCGAATTTCCTTGCCTTGCGGCTCCTCGATGCTGAAATCGCGCCCACGGAAATCGTCGCGATCGAGCAGCGCCTTGAGTTCCCGGCGCAGTTCGGCGAGTTCTTCACCACTGATGAAATTCGGCTCGAAAAGAAAGCCCTTGCGGTCGAACTCGTCGAGCTGAGCCTGGCTCAAGGGGCCATCATCGACACTGCCTTTGACGACCGGTTCTCGGCGGTTGATCCAAGGCATGTCCAGCGGCCGCGCAAGGCGCGTGGGGTACGGATCCCGGCCCGTGAAGGGGGTTCCTGCCGACCGTTCGCTGCCGAGGCTTCTACTGACGTTGCGGGTTTCGTTCACGTTTCGAGTGGACGATGTCTGCACTGACATCCAATCACCTCCTGTCTATCCGTGATCGGCTTCAGATTCGCTATCGTACCGACGGCCGGCGATCGGCCGCCTGGAAACGGGATGCTCCTCCCGTGATATGCTGGGTGGGTATGCGAGGCCAGAATTTCAAGGGAGGCATGCGCAGTCGATCGCCGACACCGTGTAGACACCCACGAAAAAACCGCCTCGTCGGGCGGTTTCTCATGATGGGCAACATATTGATTTCGCGGCGGTTCGAGTGGTGCCGGCACCAGGAGTCGAACCCGGGACCTACTGATTACAAGTCACACCACCAAAAACCGTTAAAAATCAGTGCATTACGCCTGGCGTAAGGCTTCGTGAAATGCGTATAGAGACAGCCTGAGAATCAGGAATTACCACCAGCATCACACGGCATCATCGAGTAGCTATTGAAGAGGATGAGGCTGCAAGTGTCAACCTGAATCAGGGCGGGCTAATTCAGACGATCGTCAAAGGCAGGTAGGCGCGGAAGGGCTCTCGAGGGAAGCAAAAAGCGGTGCCGGGCTGACTCATCAGTCCGGCACCGCCTGAGGCGTGACTGGGATTGCCTAATGGCGCCCGAGTTTAGAGGCGCCCCTCAATGGCACTGCGCAGGCTGCCGATATCGACCTCGACGTACTCCAGCGTCGTGCTGATGTTGCTGTGGCCGAGCAGCGCCTTGACGATGTGCAGGTTGCGGTCCGGCTCTTTCATCAGCTCAGTGCCCAAGGTATGGCGGAATCGGTGCGGACTCATCTGGTAGCC
This sequence comes from Billgrantia gudaonensis, assembly GCF_900100195.1. Classification (GTDB taxonomy): domain Bacteria; phylum Pseudomonadota; class Gammaproteobacteria; order Pseudomonadales; family Halomonadaceae; genus Halomonas; species Halomonas gudaonensis. Next base: position 64,424 of record NZ_FNES01000011.1, on the reverse strand, counting down.
GCAAATCTGCGAAAGCTTCTGATAGAAGCTCTCCACCTGCCAGGAGTCCATCGTCTCCATTCGGTGCCGAACGCTGAATCGGTTCACATTGAAGAGCTGCTCGCCACGCTGGATACCCACCATCTTGGCCGAATTCATCAAGTTTTCCAGGTGCGGGTAGAGAGCATTGGAGATGGGGACAAAGTGTTCGCGGTTGTTCTTGGCCCCCTGCCAGGTAGCGGTGAGCACGCGACTTTTAAGGTTGATATCCTCTGGCTTCATCAGCAACAGCTGAGTCAGACGGATGCCCGTATGGTAAAACGTCTCGAACACGACCTCCCAGAACCAAACAGGGTGGAGTATCGAAGGTTTTTTTCGGTAGAGCTCCATCTTTTTATATAGGCTGATGGCTTCACGCGCCATTTCGACCTGCCGCTTGCTCAGTGTCTTCTTTCGCTTCCTGGGAGAGGTGACCTCCATCTTGGCAAAAGGGTTGAAGGAGGTATCGATCAAGGCATGATCAATCGCATGCTTGAAGAGTATCCGGTTGTGCCGGCAGTAGTTATTCCAGCTTGAGTGAGCGAGGTTTCTACCCTCCTCCGAGAAGCAGAACTCCCTCCACTCCCTGACATCATCACGAGTCACTTCCACTGGCAGCTTATCCTGGCCCACGAACCTGCGGAATAGTTTCACCGGAACGCTATAGGAAATACGGCTTCTTTCGGTCAGCCAGCGCTCGGAAAAATAGGATTGCAGCAAGTCGTCAAAGGTAAATGATTTCATTCTTCAGGCTTCCCATCAATCAGGTCAATAAAGGGGTTATCAAACACCACCTTATCCTCCTCCATCAGGTCATCTTTACCCACAAGATACCCAGAAAGCGTGCTCGACTTCTTATTTGGGCCGACCACCTTTACCTTGTGAAAACTTCCGCCATCCTTGTTTTTCTTGTGCAGCTTCAGCTTCTGGAATGAATCTTGAACTTCTTTCCAGCCTTTCTCTTCTCCGCTCACCTCCTGACAATAGCGCTTGAACACCCTGGGGCTGACCACCATCAGCATTCCATCCACGGCATGCACCAGAGCCTTGGAGTCGTTCATCAATACCTTGTGAGTTTTCAACCCGCCTCGCAACCAGGCGAGAAACTCTTCCCCGGATGATGACTGTCCGGGCGATGCCTGGCCCGCAAGTTTCTCAGCACCCTCATCAGGATTACGACTTGGCTGCCGCTCCATATCTGGCGCTGCTTTCTCATCGCCGCCTGTGGCGATATCAAGGATGGAGGATTCCAGGTCATCCTGGCTTTCCGAAGTTTCTGCAGTTGCAGGCTTTTCACCTTTCTCCTGATCTTTACGATGTTGCCTAGCTGGCTGACTACCTTCACCAATCTCACCAACGTCAATGGCCTCGACACTCCCCGAGAAAACCTCAGGCTCCTCATCACCGCTCCAAACGAGCGACTTATGAACCTTGAGCATGGAAAGATCGGCCCGCCATTCCCCCATCTCGACCCTACACTTCCAGACCGAACGCCCCTCTGGATTCTCTATAATCAGGCCATGGGACTGCATTTCGTCATAGAGGCGAGACTCATTGGATGGCACGCCCTCGATGCCATGGGATAGCAGATAGCTCTTGATCTCTCGTGGTACCAGCGGCGTCACCAGCCAGAGCGCCTCGGGAGTGACAAACCCCTGAGCGCCTTTTTCATTCAGGCGGATCTTTTCTGTCACGATGTGGCGAATAGCACCTTTGAGCTTGCTCTGTAGGGATTCCCGGGGTGCCTTGTCGATATTGGAGACCTTGCCACCCAGCGACTTGGCCACGCTGGCCCTGTCAGCCTGACTGACAATCTCACCGACAACCCCGGAGCGCTCCGTGTGGCCACTGATCGCGTACATCACCAGACCAAATAGCTCCGGCTGGCTTCTCAACCACTCGAGCCCGGCATTGCCAATCACCTCCTTGCACAAGAGGGGGTTGGCCGCAGCGTGAAGGAAGTAGTCTCGCCCCTTGATATAGCGAACCCGATACTGGTCGGGAATGATGCCCTCCCACAGGCACCACCTGCGGCCAGATCTCAGGTATATATCGACGTCGACGATGACCTTGGCGATATCGTGCAGCAGGCAGGCATAGATGACCGCCACGCTCCATAGCTCTCCGGCAGAGGACTGCTTTTCGGGTGTCTCCTTCGGAGGGAGCAGGTGCTGTCGTCTGAGCCTGAGGCCAAACACACAGGTCTCGAGGCCGTGGTCCAGCATGCCACCGGGGTAGCTATGGTGGTGAGATTCCGAGGCTGGCAGCAGCTGGACATGCTCTGCATATCGTTTCAGAGGCTCTTTGACGTAGGCCTCGAACACCAAATCTGTCAGCGAGGTACCTTCCTGAATGGCCTTGAGCAACTGCTGCCGATAAGGCGCCGCCAACAGTTCAGCACCAGTACGAGGTACTTCCCAGCCAGGAGCACACGAGTCATTGGGGATATCTGGCAGACTACGACGCCGGCCGCGCAGAAAACGTAGGTTCAACAATTCTCGCTCCAGGTGATGCTTTCCATGCATCACATACTTGACTCCCCTCGGGAGCCAGTAGAAACGTTAACTGCGATGAGAGAGGTTTCGACCGGGCGATCCGTGCCCAAATCATGCAACTGATATACATATAATGATAACCAGTTGCATTTATTATACCCATATAGTATTTCAGGGATATTTAAAATGACGTAATCTTTATCCTCACCAGACATAGACTCTGGATTACAACTAAAGTCTACGCACCCCTTTCACAGGTAACAAAAAGCCCCTCCGCAGAGGGGCTGAGTAAGGTGAGCATCAACTGACCAGCTGCCGGGCCAGGGCCATCTCCACGGAGTCTCCGTCCGTATTGAGAGCATCCAGGCCCGACTCGGGCACGTCTCCCGACGTGCTCTGGGCCACGGCGATCTTCTTGGCCATCAGCGACAGGCAGGCGATCTGTGACGATCCGGCATAGCCGAGGTAGAGCACCTTCACCGGCTGCCGCTGGCCGATCCGCCAGGAGCGGCGGGCAGCCTGCTGCAGGGTGTAGACGTTCCAGCCCGTCTGCATGAAGACGATGGTGGGGAAGTCCAGCAGGTCGAGCCCGGTCTTCACCAGGTCCGGATTGGTGATCAGCACGTCGACACCGCGGTCGACCTGATCGGCAATCCAGTCCTCGCGCCGCTGGGTCTCCACGCTGGAGCGCAGCACCGCGACCTTGAAGCCGGCCTGGGTGAGCATCGCCTTGAGTCGGCTGCTGGTATCGCGCTTGCCGGTGTAGGTCGTGTAGACCAGCACCTTGCGCCCCTCCGCCTTCTCTTGCCGGCAGATATCCACCAGCTCGCGCTCCTTGGGCATCGGCTGTTGCTCGCCGTAGAGGCTCTTCACGAACGCCAGCAGGCTGCCCGAGCGCGGATGCTTGACCGTCTCCGGTCGGAAGCAGCAGTCCGGCCAGGCCAGCAGCGCATTGAGCACCACGCCCAGCAGGGAGGTGTCCTTGCGTGCCAGCGCCTGTCTGAGCTCGGCGGTCAGTTGACCCTCGAGCCGCCGGTAGGCAAAGGCCTGCTCGTCGTCCATCGGCACCTCGATGAACTCTTCATCGTAGGGCGGCAACACGTTGCCACCGATGTCCTTGAGCTTGAGGAAGACGGTGAAGGGCAGCACGTAGCGCATGATTCCCTTGGGGCCGAAGCCCGGGGCCTTGACGGTGCGCACCGACAGCTTCTTGCCTCGCGCTGTCTTGTGCGACTCGCCATCGCGCTCGGTGTAGATGTCCTTCAGCACCCCGTGGTCACGCAGGAACGACATGGCCGCAGGGCCCATCGATCCGCGCCCGTTGGGGCGATACCCGTCCTCGAGCATCTTCGGCGTGAGGATGCGGAACAGCAGGTGGAACAGATCGTCGGCATAGCCGCCCATCAGGGTGCCGGTCAGCAGCAGCGACTTGCGCGCCTTGGCCGCCAGCACGCCCATGGCCTGGCCCTGGGCCGACCCGGCGTTCTTGTACTCATGCCCTTCGTCCACGATCAACAGATCGAAGGTGTGATCCGGCAGCTGCCGCTTGATGAACTCGGTCGGCTGGTAGCCGCCTTCGCCGAAACCAAACTCCATCGTGGCCATGGCGCGCTCCATGCGGGCCGCCTGCCGGTCGGAGAACACCAGCTCGCCGTTCTCATCCATGAGGTTGATGAACTCGTGGATGTTGTCACCCAGCAGCATGGCCAGGAACTCCTCGCCAAATTGCTGCACCAGGCGCTCCGACGAGACCTTGCCGATGGTAGGCAGCTTGCGCAGCGCCTTGAGCACCAGGTCGCGTTGCAGGCTGCCCGTCGCCCGCTGCGGCCGCATCAGCGTCCACAGAGGGCTGTGACAGTACCGGCACTTGTGGCGCCGCTCCTCACGGAGAAACTGCGACAGCGATACCATCTCGTTGTCGCTGTCGACCACCGTGCCACCGCACTGGGGGCAGGCCGCCAGCTCGCCGCCCGGCACGCGCTTGCGCGCCGCGGCGGGACGCCAGTGGAAGCCCATGCGCATCCGCACACGCCCCAGGATGAAGAACTCCGGCCGCCCATCGGACGGCTGGCCCAGGGCCTCACGGAGCTTGAGCAGCTTGACCAGGGTATCCGGGCCGTTCAGCACCCAGACCCTGGCCTGATCGACGGTCTCCAGGATCTCCCGCCGCCACTTGTAGACCAGGTGGGGCGGCGCGATCACCAGGAAGCGCCGGTAGCCTTCGCCATGACAGACCGCCGCGGTAGCGATGGCCATCATGGTCTTGCCGGTGCCCATCTCGGCGTTGATGATGCCCGCCGGCTCGTGCCGATCGAGCAGCAGCGCCGAGATGGCCTGGACCACCTCAGCCTGCTCAGGGAAAGGCGCCCGCTTGAGGGCCGCCATGACGGCCTGGCGACGAGGGTTGGCCTCGCCGTCATAGACCGGGGGATGGGAACGGTTGAGCGAGGCCAGCAGGCCATCACCAAACTCCTCCACGAAGGCGTTGAGGTCCACCTGAGGCCCGAAGGCCTCGCCAGACTGCGCCATGCCGGCCGTCGCCGGCAGCTGAGTAATGTCGTTCATGTCCGTCTCCTTGTGCACAAGAAAACGGCGGACACTCCCCTCCCCTGGCGGGTTGGAAAGGCCCGCCGTGGGGAATGGCGCCCGGGGCGCCGGTCAGTAGTCGTCTGGCAGCAGCAGCGTGGTAACGCTGCGGTCCGCCTCGGTAATGATCCAGACGGTGAGCGACTCACCGATCCGGTAGGACGAGAGCACCCTGTCACCGTGAATCAGGGCCTGCTCATTGCTCTGGCGGTCCTCTTCGGGCACGTCACCCCAGTCGCCGGTGACGTGTCGTCGAAGTAGCGCCATGGGCGAGACCTCGCCCCGCTCCACCAACTCGTTGACGGCCCGAGTCATCACCACGCGTCCTACATCGAAGCGACGTGGATCCGGCCTCGCGGCACGCTCGGCGACCTGGTTGAGCGGTGCAGGGGCATCATCTGGCCCGGCATCTTCCGCCGTGCTACCCGCGTCCGGTTCGCCATCACTGGCCGCCGGCGTCGAGGTAATGGTCAGAAGCTGCCCACAACGAGGTGAGTCTGGCGTCATCTCCCAGGCGCGGATCACCGGCACAAAGCGGTCGGTGAGCACGCGGGTCTCGGTGATGGAGCCATCCTCCCCCTCGGTAAACTCGGTCTTGGCGACCTTATCCTTGTGGGTGTTGCCCTTGACCACCAGGCAGCGCCCGCTGGGCGCAGTGACCACGCCGGAGATCGCCCCGGCCGCCAGCGACAGGGCCAGATGCCAGGAGGAGAGTCGGCGCACTGGGGGACGCGGCGACAGGCCGGTCTTCCCGAACACGCTGCCCACCCCGGGCCAGAGCCCCTGCAGCTTCCCGACCTCATCGGCCAGCTGCTCGGCATCGAGCGACACGCGATAAAAGTGGCGCAGCTCGCCCTGAGCCGCCGGTACCACGTAGGGCTCGAAGGGCCACACCTCCGGGATCACCTCGGGTATGACCTCCTTGCTTCCCACGCGTAGCAGCTGGGCGCGCATCGCCTTGACCTCCTGACTGCGCTGCGCCTCGCGGCGTCGCACCCGGCGGCCCAGGATCACCACCTGCTGGAAGTCATCCACGGCAGCGCGAAAGACCCGCAGCTCGGTGAAGTGGTTGACCAGCCAGCCGGTCAGCTCCTTGTCCAAGGCGTAGTCGGGAACGATCAACACCATCACGCCCCCGACCTGCAGGGTGCCAACGGTGCGCTGGTAGAACAGCTTCTCCAGGCGCCTGCGCCCCTTGCCCTGATAGCGCTCATAGCCGGCGTGGTCGGCCAGCAGGTCGCCGTAGGGCGGGTTGAGCCACAGGCAGCCGACGCTGCGCGGTGAGATCACCGTGTCCATCAGGTCCCCCTGCAGGCCCTTATCCACCAGGCCTTGTATCGAGGCGGCCCGCTCGGCGTGATACTCCACGCCATAGGCCTGAACGCGTTCGCGCCCCAGGTGGTGCGCAAGCTCAGCGATGGCGGCACCCTCCCCCGCACAAGGGTCGAGCACCCGCATCCGGCCGGCGCTCGCCGGGCTGAGCGCCTGAAGCACACGCTCGATCGACGCCTCGTCCGTGGGGAAGTAGCCATTCCTGGCGAAGTTGCGCGCAATGCGCTGAAACATCAGTGCCATGCGACACCTCCTGTCGGTTGGGTATGGTAGGCGCGGCCAGGACGGTCGCACCGCGGTGGAGCAAGAGCTCAAAGCTCGGGGGTGAGCACGCCGGCGCGGATCATGCCGCTGAGGCGTGGGGCCAGGGCGTTCTCGTCGAGGGAGATCTCCCAGGCCTGGATCGGCCCCTGTGAGAACGGGGCCGGAAGCACCGCATGCTGGGCATGCAGCAGCGTCATAATCGGCGCCTGCCAATGATCCAGCAGAGGCAGCGGGCAGAGCTCCCGCACGCGAGGCCACAGCTGGTCATCCACCGGGCAGGTGCCCTCCTCGTCGTCGAGCAGGGCGATGCTGTGTAGGTTGGCGCGATCCGGCGTGATGCAGCGCTGGTCGAAGAGCCACACGTGTACCAGGGTGCCGAAGCGCGTCTGGCGCAGCCGGGCGGAGCGCCGGGAGTAGCGGTCCATGTCGCCAAAGACCATGGCGTGGCGAGTGTCGCCCTGGCAGAGATGCAGGGTGTCCAGGCCATTATCTGCCGTTGGCAGCGTCAGCCTGGCCAGCAGCTCCTGCAGCGCTGTATCCCGCCCCCACAGGGAGAGGAACAGGCACTCGCGCTGCCGGCCAATGCAGAACGCATCGGCGTACAGGTCCAGGCACTCATCGAGGGTGTAGAGCTCGGGCATGATGGCCTCCATCGGTTAACGAAGATCGATGGGGCATCCCGAGCCCGGGGCATCGAGATGCCCCGGTGGGGAGTGGCTGCCTCAGGCAGCGGCTTGCCAGGTCTGCGTCGGCGCCTGGAATCGGTAGCCCAATTCCTTCAGCCGACTCACCTGACGGCGGAACAGCGCTCGGTCCACGGTGGGATCGAGCTTGACGCTCTGCCCCAGGGGCCATAGAAGCCCGAAGAGCTCGGCATCGGGATGGGTCTCCTGACCAGCGGCGTGGGCTTCTGGGGCTTGAGGGCCTGGCGCCACGCCGGCTTCACCCTGAGACGATGGCACAGGCGGAGCCGTCGGCTCGCCCGGCACAGGCGTGGATGGGGCTGGTGGCACGGGAGGCGCAGGAGAGGCTTCCTCCTCCAGCGGGTCCACCTCAGCGGAGTCGAAGCGCGGGCCATGCTGGGTCACCAGCATGCCATCCTCGGTCAGCAGCATCTCGCCGACCTTGGCGCGGACCTCCACGACCAGCCGTCCGCCGGCGAAGTAGCTCGCCGGGCGAATCTCGATCAGCAGAAATTCGCCCTCAAACACCCCTTCGCTGAACTGATCCAGCTGAGGGTCCTTGATGACGAATTCGCCGATCGAGGCCGCCAGCAGGCCCACGTTGAAGGGGCCGTTGCGCCCATGAATGGTGCGGACGGTGAGCCGCCCGGGGATCTTGATCATCACCAGACTCCTGTTCGACAGGATGCGAAAAGAGTTGACGGGGCCGACAGCGTCGGCACCCGTCCAAGCGGCCTCGGGCAAGGGCCCGAGGTGTCAGAGATAACCTCGCTCCGCGAAGGAGACCGAGTCCGAACCGCCGACCACGATGTGGTCGAGCACGCGAACTTCGATCAGACCCAGTGCCTCCTTGAGGCGCTGGGTGATGCGTCGGTCCGCATCGCTCGGGTCGGGCTCCCCGCTGGGGTGATTGTGGGTGAAGATCACTGCACCAGCGTTGTGGTGCAGCGCCGCCTTCACCACCTCCCGCGGATAGACCGAGGCGGAGTCGAGGGTGCCGTGGAACAGCTCGCTGAACTCGATCACGCGGTGCTGGGTGTCCATAAAGATGGCACCGAACACCTCGTGGTCGTAGCCGGCCAGCTTGAGCCACAGAAACTCACGTACCCGATTGGGTGTGTTGAGCTTCATGCCCTTGGAAACGGAGCGCTCCACCACCTGTCGCGCCGCATCGATGACGCGGTCATCGGGGGCCGCCAGGTAGTTGCCGTCGCTGTCGCGCACGAACAGCTGAGGCGCGTTGGATGGGGAGTAGCGAGAATCTGCCGGGAGGACAGCTGCTGAAGTGTGTGTCATGACCAGAACCTCCGGACATGACCGAGACCGCCCCCTCCGGGAGCGATGTCCCGGTCGGGGTGGGTAGTGAGGAAGGGTTACGCGGCGGCTAGCAGCGAGTGGTTCAGCTCGTCGTGGCGAGCCACCAGCAGGTAGTCACCGTGCTGACGGTCGTTCTGCACCACGAGGGCCTCGAGCTCGAGAGCCAGAGGCTGGTGGGGGTTCCCGCATGGCGGGATGCGATGGTGAGTCAGCCGCACCGCCTGGGTCCCTGCCGGGTACCCGGAAAGCTGGCTGGCCACGTTCTGCAGCAGCATTTGGAATCGTTCGAGGGGAGTGACCCCATGCTCCGAGACCACGTGCTCTGCGGCATACATGCAGTCGTCCATGGCCCGCTCGCTGATGCGAACCTTGCCCACAAAGCCATGGTCACAAGCCAGCGACGACATATCGTAGGATTTCATGGTGTATCTCCTGCGGTATTGCACACAGGGGACACACCTTCCCCACCGGGGAAAGTGGATCCCCTGGTGGGTGATGGCACATGAGTGCCGAGGAAGAGGTGCTGCATCCACCCCGGGAGGGCGGCCTCGTTTCGGGATGCGCGAGGCCTTGGGAGGTGGCGTACCGCCAAGCGGCGCACCCTCAAAACGCCTGGGTGCCGGGGTGCCTCGGTTGGTGCCGGTCGAGACCACCGGACCGCCATGGGCGGCACTTACAAGAGCAAGCTTACGTCACCGCCGACCACAGTCAAGCGGCAGAGCCACACGCATGGCGGCTTGTTCACATTCGAATAGAAATAAAATTATGGAGATTGTTTACATATCCCCACCAACGTTTAAAAACGGCTAAGCGTTCGGCAACGGGAATCTACGAACTACTAAAAATCATGTTTGGCATATAGTAACTCTGACATCAGCAGTGAATAATCAGTAGAGAAGATCCTGCCGACATAACATCTCTTCCGCATCACTGACGGCGTCTTTCTGAATCACCCTTGATGTCCGCTGACCCCGACGACCCCAAAGCTACTATCAGTTGCCTCAGGCTGGAATCATCGGGTGCATCATCATGTTCAATGCTCTCCAGCCATTGCGCTATCGCCTGGAGCTCTCGAATCCGCAAGCGAATGTGACAACCTTTATTAGCCAACGGCGTATACCTATCGACAACCGTAGGATTGTCTTGATCCGCCCAATGTAGTATCTGCTTGATTGCCGGGAGACCAACTCCCAACGAACGAAGGCAATCAATGAAACGAAGTCGCCCTAGCGCCTCTTCATCGTAAAGTTGATAGCCATTGCACGGATCCCGTTGCGGTCGTAACAGACCCTCACGTGTGTAGTGGCGTACCGTTTCAGCAGAGACGCCACCAGCACGAGCCAATTCTGTGACTCGCATTGCCCTTTCCCTACATATCCATTCTACGTCAGCTTACAACCTTGAGGCTGCCCAAAGGTCAAGATCGAGCTGGGTCGACCCATGGCGGTCTCCATCGTAGTGCTGCACCTCCAAAATGTGGCCTTGAATCAAGGGTAAAAAAACAGATACGCATGAGAGCGGTACAAAGGATTCAAGAAGTTAATACTGCGCTGGTGTCATGCCGAATAACCAACCAAGACCAAAGTTTTGAACATACATCCATGCCGAAACGGTATAACCTATGGTAAAAGTCATCCCAGCCATTCGCCCAGGTCACCACTTCAATGAGGCCACTGCAGCTTACGGCAAGCTCCATCTTGATCCATGTCAATGGACAGGATTCGATTCTGCGCTAGGGTAAGATGTACATCACTCTGCAGGAGCCCTGCCGCATGGCCAGGCACGCGTCATTTCCCAAGCAATCCTCGCGGTCTGCCACCGCGTGGCATCGCTTTGGTCTGGTCATCCTGCTGGGCATGGTGCTACTGCTCTCTAGCGCCGCCACAATGGCAGATGTCCCTTCCTCGGCAGATGCTCCCTCCTCTACTGTGTCTGGCCAGGTTGGCGTTGAGCCTCACGCAGATGCGCACTCGAACATCGAGTTCATCAACGCAGACTATCCTCAACCGCGATGCCACCATGGCCATGGCACTCGTAATGTCGGCAGCGCCCTGTTGCGCCTGGAGCGCCAGGACTTGGACTTCGAGCCTCTTCCTTTGAGCATGACGGCCCCAGCCATAGCGCCCCGGGTTGTCACCGCCAGCGGCAGGCCAAGCGCTCTCCTCTCCCCCTCTTCGGTTCCAGTCTACCTTTTGACCCAACGCTACAGAGTCTAAGTCGACTCGCTCCCTGATCCCGCGCTTCCAGACATGGCTGTGCGGGAGAAACCCGTGCCCGCCCCACATTGATCCAGGCAACTGCCGGAGTGGCCTCTGTGCGTGGAGAGTCTCTTTCGCATGCACATTCGTAAGCACGCCAGCGGGCTCGGTATCGGGTACAGCTTAGCGGAAGTCACGAGGAGGCATTTATGAACGCACTGTTTTACTTCCTGATCTGGGCAGCGATCCTCTTTCTGATGATGCGCTTTGGCTGTGGTGCCCACGTCATGGGGCACCGCCATGGCAGGAGCAAGCATGGCGACGATAGTCGAGAGGATCCACACGCCACCGAGGGGCTGAAGTGGATTCCGCCAGCCGAGGACGTCGATCCCGTCTGCGGCAAGACCGTCAGAACCGAAAGGGCCAAGCCGAGCGTCCACGATGGCCACGTCTTTTACTTCTGCTCTCGTGACTGCCGGGAGCGCTTCGAGGCCGCGCCCGAACAATATCTCGCACCTGCAGCAAAGGACTTTACTACCCAACCGGAGAACGAAGATGCCTGATGCCGATGTTCCGTCGACAGCCAAGCCTCGCTCCGGAACCCGCTTGCCGGTCCAGGCTACGCCACGGATTCCCGTGATCACGCTCGGGATGAGCCTGGGGCTGTTTCTGGCCGTGACCTTCACCCTATGCGTCGGCTTCGACCTGCTGTTTCCCGACCAGGCGATGTATGAGAGCTGGCTTCGCCTGCTGCCTGGCTTCACCTGGTTGAGCTGGTCAAGCTTCTTCCTGGGCCTGGCTGAAAGCTTCGGCTACGGCTGGTACGTCGCCCTGGTCTTCGGCCCGCTCTACAACTTCTTTGCCACACGCTTTGGACGGTGAGAATCGGCGGGAGGCAGGCCCCATGGACAACACATGTAACGCTCCAAGCAGCCATTCAGGCTTGTTTCAGCTTTTCCGGCCATACTCGATGTTGCCAAGGAATTGGCAGCGACATCTCGCGCCTATCAGCGGCGAGTACCGATGTTTATTCCTCGCTGGGGACAGTGGCGGAAGCTAGCCGATACCTCACGCAATACTCACGATGAGCGGGGGGCACTAACATGGATTCACACATCAACGCATGCCTGCGGTGGTGATTCCATTCCAACGAGGATGACGAAAGCTGACCGGGATCAAGAGCCGCATGCTTTCACCTCTATTTTTCTTGATCCTTGGGTTACCCACAGGTTTTAGCCTGACATCAGGGCAGGGTAATTCAACATGAAAGGAGGTCCGACCATGTGGGGCGACATGATGGCGTATATGGGGAATTACGGCTGGGGGCATATGCTCTTCGGCGGGCTCATGATGGTGTTGTTCTGGGGCGCCGTCATTGCCTTGGCCGTTCTCCTCGTGCGTGGCATGACCCGAGGCCGGGGCGAGGCCATGTCTCAACAGCGGCCAACGGCACTGGACCTTCTGCAAGAACGCTATGCCCGCGGCGAGATCGACCGCGAGGAGTACGAGCAACGCAGGCGCGATCTTCTGCTTTGATCGCACCTCCTGATTATTGGATACGGCACTATTAGTTTCGACCCTATCGAGATAGGGCCACGAGGTTGAATCAAGACGCGGAAGCGACGGAGACGATTCCATGACGCAACACCAACACGACCATTGTCACGGGCATGCCTCGCACGAGGCACCGACACGAGGCAGCGGCGATACGGACCAACACACCGCCGGCAGCCAGGGTGGCGCCCAATACACCTGCCCGATGCACCCGGAGGTCGTCTCCGACCAGCCGGGTGACTGCCCCAAGTGCGGCATGCACCTCGTGCCCGTGGGAAGCGACGACTCGCAGACGCATGACGGGCATGGTCATGGGGCCTCCGCGCCGGCCCACGGCGGCAAGTACGACAAGGTGCCGGCCGGGCATGCCGGCGCCGTCTACACCTGCCCGATGCACCCCGAGGTGCGCCAAACCACTCCCGGTGCCTGCCCCCTGTGCGGTATGGGTCTGGAGCTGGAATCGGCGGCGGTCGGCGATGAAGGGCCGAATCCCGAGCTGGTCGATTTTACCCGACGCTTCTGGGTCGCGGCCGTGCTCACGCTTCCGGTCCTGATTCTGACGATGAGCCCCTACCTGGGCCTCGGGGCCATTCGCGACTTCTTCGGTGAACGCAACGCGATGTGGATCGAGCTGGTGCTCAGCACGCCGGTGATCCTGTGGTCGGGCTGGCCGTTCTTCGTGCGCGGCTACAACTCCTTCCGCACCATGAACCTCAACATGTTCAGCCTGATCGGCATGGGGGTCGGCGCGGCCTATCTGTTCAGCATCGTGGCGGTGCTGTTGCCGGGCGTCTTCCCCGACGGCTTTCGCCGGGAAGACGGCACCGTCGGCGTCTATTTCGAGGCCGCGGCGGTGATCGTCACCCTGGTACTGCTGGGTCAGGTGATGGAGTTGCGCGCCCGTGAAGGCACCGGCAAGGCGATCCGCGCGCTGATGGACATGGCCGCCAAGACCGCGCGGGTGATCCGGCCCGACGGCAGCGAAGAAGAGGTCGCGCTGGAAGACGTGCAGGTGGGCGACCACCTGCGGGTGCGCCCCGGCGACAAGGTGCCGGTGGACGGCGTGGTGGTCGAGGGCCGCTCCTCGATCGACGAGTCGATGATCTCGGGCGAGCCGGTGCCGGTGGAAAAGGTCAAAGACGACAAGGTCACCGGGGCCACGATCAACGGCACCGGCAGCCTGGTCATGGAGGCCACCCGCATCGGCGCCGACACCATGCTCAGCCAGATCGTCGAGATGGTGGCTGCCGCCCAGCGCAGCCGCGCACCGATCCAGAAATTCGCCGACAAGGTGGCGGGCAAGTTCGTGCCCGCGGTGATCGGCGTCGCCATCCTCTCCTTCATCGCCTGGGCGATCTGGGGGCCGGCGCCGGCGCTGTCCTATGCGCTGGTCTCGGCGGTGGCGGTGCTGATCATCGCCTGCCCCTGTGCACTGGGGCTGGCCACGCCGATGTCGATCATGACGGCCACCGGACGCGGCGCGCAGGCCGGCGTACTGATCAAGAATGCCGAGGCGCTGGAAGGCTTCGCCAAGGTCGATACGCTGATGGTCGACAAGACCGGCACCCTGACCGAAGGCAAGCCGAAGCTGGTGGCGGTGCTGCCCGAGGAAGGGCATGACGAGGCCGAGGTATTGCGCCTGGCGGCCAGCCTCGAACGTGGCTCGGAACACCCACTGGCCGAGGCCATCGTCGCCGGCGCCGAAGAACGTGGCGTATCCCTCGCCGATGCCACCGATTTCGAAGCCGTGACCGGCATGGGCGTCAAGGGGGTCGTGGACGGCCAGTCGGTGGCCCTCGGCAACGCCAAGCTGATGGCCGAACTGGGCCTCGATGGCGGCCGGATCTCCGAGACCGCGAACGCCCGCCGCGATGAAGGCGAAACGGTGATGTTCGTCGTGCTCGATGGCCAGATCGCCGGCCTGGTCAGCGTCGCCGACCCGGTGAAGGAGACCACCCCCGAGGCCCTGAAGGCGCTGCACAAACTTGGCTTTCGCATCATCATGGCCACCGGCGACAACGAGCGGACGGCCAAGGCGGTGGCCGGGCGACTGGGTATCGATGAGATCCGCGCCGACGTGCTGCCCGAGGACAAGGCCCGCATCATCCGCGAATTGCAGGAACAAGGCCGCAAGGTGGCCATGGCGGGCGACGGGGTGAACGACGCTCCCGCCCTGGCCCAGGCCGATGTGGGCATCGCCATGGGCACCGGCGCCGACGTGGCGATCGAAAGCGCCGGCTTCACGCTGGTCAAGGGCAACCTCGACGGCATCGTTCGGGCCCGCAAGTTGTCGCTGGCCACCATGCGCAACATCAAGCAGAACCTGTTCTTCGCCCTGGTCTACAACGGGGCCGGCGTACCGATCGCCGCCGGGATCCTCTATCCGTTCCTCGGCATCCTGATCGGGCCGATGTTCGCCGCCTTCGCGATGAGCGCGTCTTCGCTGTCGGTGGTGATGAATTCGCTGCGCCTGCGCCGGGTGAGGATTTGATCATGCATGACGAAAAGGGGTGGCTGGAGCGAGGACCCAGCAAAGGCAGCTTCTGGCTCATGGTGGCGATCGCCCTGGCGGTGATGGGCTTCCTGCTCTGGGAGGAGCACAAGGTGCACCTGCTCGGTGCCCTGCCCTGGCTGATCCTGCTCGCCTGTCCGCTAATGCATGTGTTCATGCACGGCGGACATGGAGGCCACGGGGGTCATGGCGGGCATGATGATCACAAGGGAGGACGCGATGAGTGATGACGTACCCGCCTATGGGCTGTGGGGCCTGGTCATTCTCAACTCGGCGATCTTCATCTTCTTCGCCTTCAGCTTCTTCAAGCCGCAGACGCGCCGCGACTGGCGCTCGTTCGGGGCCTTCAGCGCCTTCCTGGTGGCGCTGTTCACGGAGATGTACGGCTTCCCGCTGACCCTCTACTTCCTCTCCGGCTGGCTGCAGTCGCGCTACCCGGAGGTGGACTGGTTCAGCCACGATGCGGGCCACCTGCTGGAGATGCTGTTCGGCTGGCAGGCCAACCCGCATTTCGGGCCGTTCCATCTGCTGAGCATGGTGTTCATCGCCGCGGGTTTCTGGCTCATCGCCGCCGGCTGGCGGTCACTCTATACCGCCCAGCGGCGGGGAGAACTGGCCACCACCGGGCTCTATGCCCATGTCCGGCATCCCCAGTACGCCGGCTTCGTGCTGGTGATGACCGGCTTCCTGCTGCAGTGGCCCACCCTGCTGACCCTGGTCATGTTCCCGGTATTGGTGTGGATGTACTCACGACTGGCGATCCACGAAGAGCGCGAGGTAGCGCGCCAGTTTGGCGACAAATGGCAGACCTACGCGGCCCGCACGCCACGCTTCATTCCGCACCTGCGGATGGCGAGTACGAGTGGCTGGCGCCTGTAAGGACAAAATCCCAGAGGTGCAGTCATGAAAAGCAGACGTTTTTCTCGTCGGCACGATCGTGGTCGTCAGCGACGACTCGCCCGGGGCTTCTTCTGCCCCTGCCACGGCTCCCAGTTCGACTTCGCCGGACGCGTGTTCAAGGCGGTGCCGGCGCCGATCAACCTGAAGGTTCCGCCGTACCGCTTCCTGTCCGAGTCCCGGATCGAGATCGGCGCCCACGACATCCTGACACTGAGAGGTATCCACTATGACCGCCAAAACATCCACCACCAAGCCACCCACGGCTCATAAAACCCCGCGCAAGCGCCAACCCACCGCCCCACCAGAGATGGACGCCCCGATGACCGCACCCGAGCCCGAAGAAGGCACCCTCCCGAGCCACCCGGCCACGGAGCTACTCGCCTATCAGACCGACCTGTGGCGACGCGGCGTACGCTACCTGGACACGCTGCGTGAGCGCGCGGACAACATGCTCGAGCATGAGCAGGCGGGCAAGCCGCCACTGCTCGACTTCGATTACGAGATGCTCGTGGATGGCCGTCGACTGGCGCGCCCCGCCAACTATGCCCTGCTGCGCATCACCCGGGTCGGCGAGGACTGCCTGGAGGACTGCCTCGACGAGACTAGGCCGCCAGTGATGATCGTCGACCCGCGTGCCGGCCACGGCCCAGGCATCGGCGGCTTCAAGCGCGACTCCGAGGTGGGCATGGCGCTCCACGAGGGACACCCGGTCTACTTCGTGATCTTCTTCCCCGAGCCCGTCCCCGGCCAGACACTGGAGGACGTGCTGCACGTCCTGCGCCGCTTCGTCGAGACGCTGGCCGAGCGCCACCCCGGCCAGCCGCCGGTGCTCTACGGTAACTGCCAGGCGGGCTGGGCCATCGCGCTGCTCTCCGCCGACTGCGAGGGTCTGGTCGGGCCGGCGGTGCTGAACGGCTCGCCGCTCTCCTACTGGTCCGGCGAATCCGGCGTCAATCCCATGCGCCTCGCCGGCGGCCTGCTTGGCGGTGCCTGGCTGACGCACCTGATGGCCGACCTGGGAGACGGGCGCTTCGACGGTGCGAACCTCGCCACCAACTTCGAAGCCCTCAAGCCTGCGAATACCCTGTGGCAGAAGGACTATCAGCTGTTCGCCGACATCGACGGCCAGCGCGAACGCTTCCTCGAGTTCGAGCGCTGGTGGACGGGCTTCTATAGCCTGAGCAAAGAGGAGATCGTTGCCATCGTCGAGAACCTTTTCGTCGGCAACAAGCTGGAGCGTGGCGAGCTCGAGGTCTGCCCCGGCTGTAGCGTCGACCTCAAGCGCATCCGCAACCCCCTGGTGATCTTCGCCTCCGGCGGCGACAACATCACCCCGCCCCATCAGGCGCTCAACTGGATCCCCGCGGTCTATCCCGATACCGCGGCACTCAAGGCCGCCGACCAGCGTATCGTCTACCTGCTCAATCCCCACGTCGGGCATCTGGGCATCTTCGTCTCCTCCAAGGTGGCGCGCCTCGAGCACCGAGCGATCCTCGAGAGCGTCGGCAATCTGAATGACCTGGCCCCTGGCCTCTACGAGATGCGCATCGACAACCCCACCGGCGACCCCGACTGTCACAAGCCCCAGTTCCAGGTGCGCTTCGAGGAGCGCCGCGTGGAAGACCTGAACTTTCCCGACCAGGCCCCGGCGTTCGAAGGGGTGCGAGCGCTCTCCGAGCACAATGTGGCCCTCTACGAGACCTTCGTCGGGCCCTGGGTGCGGTTTTACACCACCCCCTGGTCAGCCGAGGTGCTGCGTCAACTGCATCCGGCGCGGACCAGCCGGCTGATGTACTCGGAACGCTTCTCCCCCTGGATGACCGGTGTGAAGTGGCTGGCCGAGATGGTAGAGACCGCACCGGCGCCGATCGATAGTGACACCCCCTATCGGCAATGGGAGACGCTGTTGAGCGACTCTATCGCCTCGACGCTGGAGCTTGCCGGCACGACCCGCGACAGCATGTACGAGATGGGGTTTCGCAGCCTCTACGGCGGGGGATGGTGGAGCGAGAACGAGTGACCCAGTCGAAGCCGACCCGGTTTACAGCCAATACCTATAGAGCAACCCACTAATGGAGAGCAATAAATGAAGATCGAGACCTTTCATGACCTGATCGACTGGACTCGCCAGCTGCATGCCCAGTTGGCCGAGTGCTTCAGGCACTGTGCCACCCGGCAGGAGGAGGCACGGGCCAAATCACTGCTGGAGTATCTCGCCGATCACGAGGCGGTCCTGGAGCACACCGTGGCCAGCTTCGAGAAGCAGGCCGACCCCAAGGCCCTAAACACCTGGGTCTACGATTATCTGTCGCATGCGCCCATCAAACCCCATCAGGCGTGCAATTTGCCCTATGCCGAGATGGGCTTCGAAGACATCAGCCGGGAAGTCTTCTCGCTGCACGATCAGGTCATCGCGCTATACCGCTACCTGGAAGGACGCGCCGACATCCCCGAGGCTCGGGATCTCGTTCGCGAGCTATTGAAGCTGGAGGAACACGAGGCGATGCGTCTGTCCCAGCAGATCAACCGGGCTCGGGATCTATAGATGTCGACGCTACAGGGCCGTCTAAGCAGAGGTCGTAGCCACTAATGAAGAACGGATGATCGCCCGGCACGTGCAGCGCACATTAACCAACACCCAGGAGGTGACATGACCCAGACGGCAACGCCAGTGGCCCTTGCGACGCTCGATGATCTGATTCAGCGAGCCGGTGGCGGTAACCCGATCCGCGTCGCCGTGGTCAACGCGGCCCAGGCCGCCGTGCTGGAGACGCTTCGCGAGGCGGCGAGGCTGGGCATCGCCGAGCCGGTGCTCATCGGCCGTCCCACCGAGATCGTCGAGGCCGCCGCGGCGATCGAGTGGGACCTCGATCCGCAAGCGATGATCGAGGCCGATTCGGATGTGGAGGCCGCCCGCATCGGGGTGGAGCTCGTGCAGGCCGGACGCGCGGAGGCGCTGATGAAAGGGCACCTCCACACCGATACCTTCATGCATGCCCTGCTGGGCAATGGCCTGCGACAGCCCGGCCGGCGCGTGAGCCACGTCTTTCTGGTGGACGTGCCCGACTACCCACGCCTGCTGGCCGTGACCGATGCGGCCGTGAACATCGTGCCGGATCTCGACGCCAAGGCGCAGATCCTGCACAACGCCATCGAGCTGATGCACATGATCGGGCTCGAGCGGCCACGCGCCGCGGTCATTTCCGCCGTGGAAACGGTCAAACCGGCCATCGTCTCCACCCTGGATGCGGCCTGCCTGACGTTGATGGCCCGCCGCGGCCAGATCGCCGGCGCCGAGGTCGACGGGCCGCTGGCCTTCGACAACGCCATCTCGGAACGCGCGGCCCACGAAAAGGGCATAGACTCCCCGGTGGCGGGGAAAGCCGACATCCTGCTCATGCCGGATCTGGTGTCCGGCAACGTGTTGGCCAAGAACCTCGAGTACCATGCCGGCGCCACGGCGGCCGGGGTGGTCATGGGGCTGACGGTACCGGTGGTACTGAGTTCCCGGGCCGACCCTCCCGAGGCACGCCTGGCCGGACTGGCCGTGGCGGCGCTGATGTACCGTGCGGGGATCCGCCTGCCCGTGCCCTCTCCTACCGAAGCGGAACCCACCTTCTGCTGTTCCCCGCAACCCGAGTCGGCCTGCCGCCCCATGGAGGTGCGCTGATGGACACCACGACCCGAACCAACATCGACGGGCCGGCAGCGAGCCCACCGGCGACGTCGACCGATCAGCGCCTGCACGCCATGGCGAGCCTCTTCACGGGTGGGCTGTCGCCGACCGCCGTCCAGCAGGCCTGGTGGGACTGGGCGCAACATCTGCTCCTGTCGCCCGACAAGCAGGCCGAACTCGCCGGCAAGGCCCTGCGTAAGTGGCAACGCTTCGGCGGTTACTGGGAGCAGGCTTGCCGGGCACCGTGCGAGCCCTGCATCGAGCCGTTACCCCAGGACAAGCGCTTTCGCGGCGAGGCCTGGCAGCGCTGGCCTTTCAACGTGCTCTATCAGGGTTTCCTGCTGCAGCAGCAGTGGTGGCATGCAGCCACCACCGGTGTACCGGGTGTCTCGCGCCACCATGAGGCGATGGTGAACTTCGGTGCACGACAGATACTCGACGTCTTCTCGCCGTCGAACTTCCTCGCCACCAACCCCGAATTGCTGGAGCAGACTCGGCGCGAGGGTGGCGCCAACCTGGCCCGCGGCGCCAGTAATCTTCTGGAGGACTGGCGCCGCCGGCAGGCCGGCGAGGGGCCTGTGGGCGTCGAAGCATACCGGGTCGGCCGAGACGTGGCGGTGACGCCGGGCAAGGTGGTCTACCGCAACCGGCTCATCGAGCTGATCCAGTACGCGCCCGCCACCCAGGAGGTCCATGTCGAGCCGGTGCTGATCGTGCCGGCCTGGATCATGAAGTACTACATCCTGGACCTCTCCCCGGAAAACTCCCTGGTTCGCTACCTGGTGGCGCAGGGCCATACGGTGTTCGTCGTGTCCTGGAAGAACCCGGGCAGCGAGGAGCGGGACCTGGGCATGGCCGACTACCGGCGGCTGGGGGTCATGGCGGCCCTCGACGCGGTCACGGCCATCTGCCCGCAGCAGCGTGTCCACGGCGTGGGCTATTGCCTGGGCGGGACGCTGCTGTCGATTGCCGCGGCCGCCATGGGCCGGGACGGTGACAATCGCCTGGCCAGCCTGACGCTGCTCGCCGCGCAGACCGACTTCAGCGAGGCCGGTGAGCTGATGCTGTTCATCGACGAGGATCAGGTGCGTTTCCTCGAGGACCTCATGGCCGTCAGGGGCTATCTGGACACCCGGCAGATGGCCGGCGCCTTCCAGCTGCTGCGTTCCCAGGACCTGATCTGGTCGAGGATGGTGCGCAGTTATCTCGCCGGCGAACGTCCGCCCATGTTCGACCTGATGGCCTGGAACGCCGACGGCACCCGCATGCCGGCGCGCATGCACAGCGAGTACCTCCGGTGGCTGTTCCTCGACAACGACCTCGCCGGTGGGCGCTACCGGGTGGACGGACGGCCCGTATCGCTGACCGACATCGAGATTCCCGTGTTCGCCGTCAGCACGCTCAAGGATCATGTCGCCCCCTGGCGCTCCGTCTACAAGGTCCAGTGGCTGACGCCGGCGGACGTCACCTTCGTGCTCTCCAGCGGCGGGCACAACGCCGGCATCGTCAACCCGCCCGGTGATTCCCGCCGCTTCCACCAGATCTCGACCATCCAGGCTGAGGACCCCTTCATGGATCCGGATGGCTGGCAGGCCACTGCCGCGCATCATG
The DNA here is from genome assembly GCF_900100195.1 of Billgrantia gudaonensis. Taxonomy (GTDB): domain Bacteria; phylum Pseudomonadota; class Gammaproteobacteria; order Pseudomonadales; family Halomonadaceae; genus Halomonas; species Halomonas gudaonensis. The sequence goes on along the minus strand of NZ_FNES01000011.1, from coordinate 43,278 downwards.
ACGGCTCCTGGTGGCCCTGCTGGCAGGGCTGGCTGGAAGGTCACAGTACCCAGCGCATACCCGCTCGGGAGCCGGGGGTGACCAGAGGCTATCCAGCGCTGGACGAAGCGCCAGGGCGTTATGTACTGGAGTAATGAGCCCGTCCTGCGGGCCTGCTAGAGGAAGCGGTGCAACTGTAACCGCGAATTGACCCGAATGCGTAGCTCTCCATGAGCTGCCGAGCTGTGCCACTCAATGAGGTAACATCATGAAAGCACTCGTCTATCACGGACCGGGCCAGCGACGCTGGGAGGAAAAGCCGCGCCCGAGCATGACCAAGCCCACGGACGCGGTAGTGCGCATCACCCATACCACTATCTGCGGCACCGACTTGCACATCCTCAAGGGCGACGTGCCCGCCGTGGAGGATGGTCGTACCCTCGGCCACGAGGGCGTCGGCGTCGTCGAGGAAGTCGGCGACGGCGTCAGCCATATTCAGGTCGGCGATGAGGTGCTGATTTCCTGCATCACCTCCTGTGGCCGCTGCGACTATTGCAAGCGGGGTCTCTATGCCCACTGCCGCGACGGCGGCTGGATCCTCGGTCATCTGATCGACGGCACCCAAGCCGAGTACGTGCGTATCCCGCACGCGGACAACAGCCTGCACCGCTTGCCTAAGGACATGGACCGCGCCGCGGCGGTGATGCTCAGTGACATTCTGCCTACCGGCCATGAGATCGGCGCCTTGAACGGCGAGGTAGGGCTCGGCGACACGGTGGCCATTGTCGGCGCGGGGCCCATCGGCCTGGCGGCCCTGATGACCTCGCGCTTCTATTCTCCCGCACGGATTATCATGATCGACCCCGACGAGAACCGTCTGGCCATGGCCAAGCAGCTCGGCGCCACCGACACCATCGCCCGGGATCCACTCGACGCTATCGACGAGCTGACCGGTGGCGAAGGCGTGGACGTCGCCATGGAAGCAGTGGGAATCCCCGAGACCTTCGATATCTGCCAGCGCATCGTGCGCCCGGGGGGGCATATCGCCAATATCGGCGTGCACGGCAAGAGCGTCGAGTTCCGCCTGCAGGATCTCTGGATCAAGAATGTCACGGTGCGTACTGGCCTAGTGAACACCAACACGACCCCGGTGCTAATGCGCATCGTCGAGGCCGGTGGCGTCGAGCCCGCAGGTTTGGTGACCCACCGCTTCAAGCTCGACGACATCGAGAAGGCCTACGACGTGTTTTCCCGGGCATCGAAGGAGCAGGCCATCAAGATGCTATTGACGGCCGAGTAACCGATCCGGGGGGATGCGATGGGCGCCACCTGGGCCAAGGACTTCGCCCGCCACAATACCTGCGTCGCGGCCATCGCCCCCGGGGGGGGGCTACTGCATGGCCATGGTGAAGGCGATGCCCAATAAGAGCCTCGACAAGCTGCGTGCCAAGGCCGCCTCCGGCATCGAGCACTTCGGCGAACTACTCAATGGCCCGAGAAGCGAGCACCGCTGAACTGCATCTGCATCTTCAGCTTCATTTCAGCTTGCACAGCTATAATCAATGTCGTCAAACAGACTTGACGTCTGATCGAAATATCATGTGTTGCCCAGATTTACTCCATTCGGCCTCACCCACTTATATTACTACGGGGAATAAAAACATAATCTTTAAACCCATGATGACCCAGCCAACAAGTTGATTCAAGACATCAAGGCGAGGCAGGCGACTCCATAGCTCAGCACCTTCACCGACATGAACATCCATCTCACGGTAATCGGAGGAAAGGCGAGAAAGCCGGCACAATGAAAGTCACGGTGGTAATGAATTCGCTACGTCGCCGCCACTCGCGACAGCCTTTTTGAGATGGGGTTCGAGGAACTCTAAGGCGTGGCGTTTGGGCGTGTCGTTTCGTGGCACAAGGGTAAAGTGACCCAGTGAGATTCGTCTCATCAAAACTATGCCGCCCCAGGACTAAATCACCAACGACCGTGTCGACAGCGAACCCATAGCCCTGCGCTCTTACGGCGTATTTCAGCAAAGATAAGGAAGTAAAGCATGAAACGCAAATCAATACGGCCATGGCTCAACTCCATGGTGGCGGGTGTGATGATGGGAGCATCGATCACTGCGATGGCGTCTGGTAATCACGCCTTCGTGCCGATGGGCTTGGCAGATGCCGTCGGCGTGATCGACCTGGAGAGCTACCAGATGACTGCCACCATACCGGATACCATTAATACGCACGGCTCGGCATTAACACCGGACGGTAAGTATCTGGTTGCCGGCAGCCTCACGCCGCGCGATACCGAGGAAAATGTCAGTCGTCCGGAGGGCATGACGGAAGACGAACATGCGGCACATCACGGTGGGAGCGGGAAGGCCCCGGCGGATGAGCAAAGCACCGGCCTACTGTATGTAGTGGATACGACCACCCATTCCATCGTGCGAAAGCTGGAAGTCCCCAGCCCGGTTCACCATGTGTTGGTGACGGCCGATGGTCGCTATGCCGTCTCCACTCATCCCATGGGGGGTGGCATCAGTATCGTTTCGCTAAATTCCGGCCAGGTTGTCGCGACAGTGGCCACCGGACCGGCCCCGAACTACGTCACCGAAACTGAAGACGGCCAATCGCTGTTGGTCAGCAACACGGGGAATGGGACGGTCAGTGAGATCGATACCCAGAACTGGTTCGTTGAACGCAACATGCGGATCGGCGGCAGCCTGGGGCACATGGTCCTATCACCCGACAATGACCGGCTCTACGTCAATGATGATTCGGCCGGGCGCGTCGTTGCACTCGATCTGTCTACCGGCACCGTGGCGGGTGAATATACAGTGGGCAAAGCCCCCCATGGCGTCGGCTTGAGCCCAGATGGGCAGACGCTGTACGCGACGAGCCAAGGTGACGACCGGCTTGTCAGGATCACACTCGACGACGGGACTCGGCAAAGTATCGACCTGCCCCCGGCCCCCTACCATCTGGCAGTGGCTCCAACTGATGGTCGGTTGCTTGTCACCAGTAGCGAGGAAAGCAAGCTCTGGGTAATCGACCCAATCACTCTCAATATCCAGCACGACATACCACTTAATGGGATAGGCCACCAGATATCTCTGGCCCCGCGTTAAGACAGCACTCTTGCTGCCGATTGCGAGCGGAACCTATCAACCTAGATAGCATCCACCCGAGAAGTGACATGACCCAGACGGCAACGCCAGTGCCTATTGCAACGCTCGATGACTTGGTGCAGCGGGCTCGGAACGGTTACCTGCTCCGCGTTGCCTCCGTAAAAGCGGCACGGACGGCGGTGCTAGCCAGCGACTATGTCACTGGTGTTAACGGTGAGATATTCCAAGTCGATGCCGGCTTTGATATCGCCAGCATGGTCTTTCACTAATGGCGGGGGTCCTCAGCAAATCAGGAGCCGGCTTCACGGCTCTGCTCGCCGCCACCTTAGTCGTCTTCCTCGGCTACGGTACGGTGCTGCCGATTCTGCCGCTGTTCCTCGACCGGGTGCTGGCAGTGACTACCCCCGGGGACGTATCGCTTCACACCGGGCTGCTGACGGGGGTGTATACGCTGGCCTTGTTCGGCTTTGCCCCACTATGGGGAAGTCTCTCCGACCGCCTGGGCCGTCGGCCCATCCTGCTATGGGGGCTGGCAGGGTTTGCACTGGCCATGCTGGGCTTCAGCCTGACTCGAAACCTGCCACTCGCCTATGGGGTACGGGCCCTTGCCGGCGCCTTTGCGGCAGCGGTGATCCCGGTGGCGTTGGCGCAGGCGGCCGAGTGTGACGACCCAACGCGCCGTGCACGGCGTTTTGCCTGGCTCAGTGCCGCCGCCACCTTGGGCTTCTTGTCCGGCCCCATGCTTAGCGGCTGGCTCGCCAGCATTCCCATGGTGATGCCTCAATCCGACATGGTCCTCGGCGGGCCAGTGGCATGGCCCTTCGTGGTCACGGCGGGATTCGCTGGTGCAGTGTGGCTGTTGATCTACCATCACGTCCGCGAACAGCCGGCTCACCGCCCGCCTTCCGACACGCATGCCTCCGAGCCGGACTCGACTCGAGCAATCGGTGGCTTCCTGACGCTGACGCTGCTGGCGATGCTCGGCCTGGGGGCCTTTGAGGTGGGGCTCAGCCTGCAGGCGAGGCAGTCTATTGGTCTCGACCCCTTCAGGGTCGGGTTGCTGTTCACGGAGTGCAGCCTGGTGATGCTGGCGGCGCAACTTCTGTGGTCGGCATACCCACCGAAACGCCTCTCTCCCAGCCATCTGATCGGCGGGTCCTTCCTGTTGATGGCCGTAGGCATTCTTGGCCTCCCGTATGCTTCGAACTTCTGGGGGGCATTCGTCGTGGTCGGGCTACTTGGCGCGGGATCAGGGCTGCTGGTTCCGCTACTGGCCTATCAGGTCTCCCTGGCCAGCGGGCCGGCACAGGGTGCGGCGCTGGGCAAGCAGACCGCCTTGGCCAGCCTTGGGCAAGCCGTGGGGTCTGCGGGCGCCGGATTGCTGTTCGCTGGCAGCGCGCTCGGCACATACTGGGGGCTTGCGATCGTGCTTTTCGTTACCGCCATCCTTACATTCTTTGTTCACTATCATCCTCGAGTGATAGCACTGGTTAAACACGCACCGCGTCAGAATTAATGACAGTATTTCATGGCGGAAACAGGATTTGGCAACCTGATTCTGCACACACGCCTCCTGCTTTCTTCGATCTTGATGCATATCAATGGACAGGTAGTATCACTGGTCTAAGGTGAGGGAGCCGTTTCTCGTCAAGTTGTCTGCCACCATGGCCAAGAGCCCACCGACACGCCGCCTCAGTCTTGCCCACGCCTTGTCGTGCCTGCGTATCGGTATAGTCGCACTGATGCTACTGGGTCTATTCCTGGTTGCGATTCAGTCCCACGCCCACCACGAGACTGCCTTCCTCCAGGGCAGCCCCCTAGCCGGGCAACACCTCGAGGCTCCCCAGGAGGCCCCCAGCTGCCACCATGGCCATGATACGAGTTCTCTCGTCGGTGCCCTGCCGCACGTGACGCAGCAGGACATCAAATTCGCTACCGTTCCTCCCTCCTTGGGCGGTATGGACCCGGCACCTCGGATACTCGCCAGCAGCGGTGTCCCGCAAGCTCTGCCCGACCCTTCTCCGGTTCCCGTCTATCTGCTGACACAACGTTTCAGATCCTGAGCCCTGGGTAATTCTCCTCACACCTAGTCACTGTTACATGGGATTGACCTCTGTGCAGCACGTAGCCGAATAATGTCAGCAAAGGGCCTGAATGGGCCCAACAGCTCGCTAGGAGAAGGATCATGGAAATTCGCAAGCATACTCTCGCTCTCGGACTCGCCCTGGCACTCGGTGCCAGTGGTAGCGGCATCGCTCTCGCCCAGAGCATGCCGACCAATCAGCCCAATCAGGGTAGCGGCATGACGGGCGGCAGCGGCGGCCAAGGCGGCATGGGCCCTGACATGATGGGCGGAATGATGGGCGGCGGCCAGGGCGACATGGGGCCCGGCATGATGGGGGGAATGATGAGTGGCGGCCAGGGCGGCATGGGGCCCGGCATGATGAAAGGCATGATGGGTGGCGGGATGATGACCTGCCCGATGATGGGAGGCGCCGGCATGGGCATGATGCGGGAGGTGCTCGACCCGGAGCAGCACGACGAGATGCGCGCGCTGATGCAGGAGCATCGCCCCGCCCAGTTCGAGCGCATGGGCCGCCTGATGAACCTACGCGAGGACCTGATGGCGGAGATGCGCGGCGAGCGCCCCGATCCTGAGGAGGTCCAGGCCCTGCACGGTCGGATGGCCGAGCTTCACGGCGAGATGATGGCCGAGAGGGTGCGTCTGGAAAATACCATGAACGACCTGCTCACCGACGAGCAACGCCAGCAGCTTCAGCAGGCCACCCCCGAGGGTGACGTCGACCCCGAGGACCACGAGGCCCATCACTGACCGGGAGTGTCACAGACTCAGGCAACAGGACGGCCATGGTTGGCCGTCCACTCGGCAACGCCCGCAGGAGACAAGCGATGAGCGATTCGCCCCCCAACACGATCACCCTGACGGTCCCCGGCATGGGCAGTGACCACTGTGCCGGCATCGTGCGCAAGACGCTGGAACGCCTCGATGGCGTGGGCGAGATCCAGACCAATATCGCCAACCACCATGTCAGCGTGACCATCGAAGCAGGCGGGCCCGACGGCGACACCTTGAAGGAAGCCGTCGAAGGCGCCGGCTATGACGTGGCCGCCGTCAGTGGTGGTACCGGCATGCAACAGGTCCGCCTGACCGTTCCCGGCATGGGCTCGGACCACTGCGCCGGCATCATCCGCAGTACCCTGGAGCGGCTCGAGGGTATCGAATCAATCGACACCAATATCGCCAGCCATCGCGTCTCTGTGAGTATTGCCGCCGATGGCCCCGATGGCGATGCGCTCAAGCGCGCCGTGGAAGGGGCCGGCTATGAGGTGGCCGCCGTGCAGGCCGACGAGGCGGAGGATGCCGACAGCGACGCCGAGATCGAGGAGGCCTATCTTTCCCAGGCCCGCAAGCGGCTGATCATCGCTGCGGTACCCACCACCCTGATCATGCTGCTGATGATGCCGCACATGTTCTGGCAGCCGATTCCCGGCTACCTGGCCATCATCGCCGTGCTGGCCTTCCCGGTGGTGTTTCTCTATGGCGGTATCGCCACCCACAAGTCGACCTGGCGCTCGCTGAAGAACGGCACCTTCAACATGGACGTGCTGATCTCCATGGGCAGCCTGCCGCCCTACTTGATCGGCCTAGTCGGCTTCGTCTACCCCATGACCTCATTCATCGAGATGGCCGCCACCATCATGACCTTCCACCTGCTGGGCCGTTACCTGGAGGCACTCGCCAAGGGACGCGCCTCCCAGGCCATCCGCCGCCTAATGACCCTGGGTGCCAAGACAGCACGCGTCGAGCGCGATGGCGAGGAAGTCGAGGTGGCGGTGAAGGAGCTGGCCCCGGGCGACATCATGGTCGTGCGCCCCGGCGACAAGATCCCCACCGACGGCGAGGTGGTCGAGGGCGAGAGCCATCTCGACGAGTCCATCGCCACCGGCGAGTCGATACCGGTCTACAAGAGCACCGGGGACAGCGTGATCGGTGCCACCATCAACAAGGAGGGACGCTTGCGGGTCAAGGCGACCCGCGTCGGCGGCGATACCTTCCTCTCCCAAGTGGTGCGGCTGATCGACCAGGCTCAGGGCTCGCGGGTACCGATCCAGGAATTCGCCGATCGCATGACCGGTCGCTTCGTACCGGCGGTGCTGGCCATCGCTCTGGCCAGCCTGGTGGCCTGGGCGCTATTCCCGGATGCCCTGCGACCGATCCTCGACTGGGGTGCGACCTTCCTGCCCTGGGTGAACCCCGAGGCCGCCACGCCGGTGCTGGCGATTCTCGCCGCCATCGCAGTGCTAGTCATCGCCTGTCCATGCGCGCTGGGCCTGGCCACCCCCACGGCGCTGATGGTCGGCTCCGGCATCGGTGCCGAGCGTGGCATCCTGATCCGCTCCGGCGAAGCGATCCAGACCTTCAAGGACGTCAAAGTGATGGTGCTCGACAAGACCGGCACCATCACCCGCGGCGAACCAAAACTCACCGAGGCCGTCGTCGCCGAAGGCGCCGACGAAAACCGCCTGCTCACCCTGGCGGCGAGCGTGGAGAACGCCTCGGAGCACCCCATCGCCCGGGCTATCGTCGATGGTGCCCGGGAGCGCGATGTGAAACCCGGCGAGGTCAGCGAGTTCCGCTCCACCGGCGCCCGTGGCGTGTCGGGCCGGGTCGGCAACGAAAGCGTGCTGATCGGCAATCGCCGGTTGCTGGAAGAGGAAGGCGTGACCGGCCTCGAGGCCCTGGATGACGCCATGGGCGAGCTCGAGGGCAAGGGCCGCACCGTGGTGATCGTCGCCGCCGACGGCCAGGCGCTCGGCTTGGGGGCAGTGGCCGACACCCTCAAGCAGGAGTCGGTGGAGGCCATCCGCGGCATGCATGATCTCGGTCTGCACGTGGTGATGATCACCGGCGACAATGAACGCGCCGCCCGCGCCGTGGCCGACGAGGTGGGCATCGACGAGGTCCAGGCCGGCGTGCTGCCGGAAGGCAAGGTTGATGCCATCCGCGCGCTGCAGGAACAACACGGCAACCACGTGGCCATGGTCGGCGACGGCATCAACGACGCCGCAGCACTGAAGCAGGCCAACGTGGGCATCGCCATCGGTGCCGGGGCCGACGTGGCCATCGAGGCGGCGGACGTGACCCTGGTACGCGGCGAGCTCACCGCCGTGGTGGACGCCATGCACCTCTCGCGTGCCACCTTCGGCAAGATCGTCCAGAACCTGATCTGGGCCAGCGCCTATAACGTGGCCGCCATCCCCATCGCCGCCATCGGCCTGTTGCACCCGATGATCGGCGTCATCGCCATGACCACCAGCTCCCTCTCGGTGATCGGCAACTCGCTGCTGCTCAAGCGGCGTTACGCCCGTGAGCAGCCCCGCGGAGAGCCTTCCACTGCCACCCCATCGGTCCAAGCCAAAGGCGACCGCTCATGAAACGACCAGAATCCACCAAGCCCCCCTCGGGAGAGGCCGAATCACAGAAAGAGCCGTCTTCCCCTACCGCGGCACTCCATAAATGGATGATGACCGCCTGCGTGGTGCTGATGGGAGGCGCCGTGCTGCTGTTCATGTGGGGCGGGCAATCACTGAGCAGCGGCGCCTGGCTGCTGCTGCCCCTGGCCCTCTGTCTCGGCATGCACTTCCTGATGCACCGTCATGTCGGGCATGATCAGCGCGACCGAGATGAATAGCAGATATAAAAAAGGGTAAGCGGATTAAATGGTTGATCTTACCTTTGCATGAGAGTGAGACAGACCGGCATCTCATCGGATTATCTGGTTGATGCTTCACCTACTGCTGGTGCATGTTTCCTTCGCTAATTCCAGCAAGAACCCCACACGCCTCAACTTCCCGGTCATCGTTGCAACTCGCTCTCAGTGAAACGAGTTGTTTCTCAAGCGCTTGCAGAGCGGTTATCTGCGACCGCACATGAGAGATGTGATCATCGAGCAAGGCGTTGACGGCGGTACAAGGCTGATGAGGGTCGTCCTGATAGCTCTGTAGTTCGTGAATCTCAGCCAGTGACAGGCCCAGGATTCTGCAGCGACGGATGAAGGCCAGCCCCTCACCATGCTTCTCGGTATAGACACGGTAACCGTTGTCCTGCCGATCAGGCGGCGGCAACAAGCCCTGCTGTTCATAGAAGCGGATCGTCTGTGTTTCGACCCCTACCAACTGCGCCAACTGACCAATGCGCATCAGCCTCCTCCCCAACGGATTCTTTACTCTATTGACCTTATAGTAGCTTTATAGTTTTAAATGGTACCACAACATTGTTCAAGTGGAGTCGTATCATGAGCAAATCCTGTGGTGGCGCCTGTGGCGGTGATGCAACGTCCGCAGCGGATACCGATATACAGGCCTCCTCCGAGGCGCCAGGGAGATGGGTCAGTGTTTATGCCGTGCCGAAGATGGACTGTCCATCAGAAGAACGAATGATTCGCCTAGCCCTGAACGGCTTTGAGGAGATTCGGGCGCTGTCCTTCGACTTGTCGAACCGCCGGCTGAAGGTCGTGCATGACGGCGAGGTCGAGCCCGTCACCTCGAAACTGAAGACCTTGGGGCTAGGCGCCTCGCTTCAGGAAACCGTCGCTGCAAATCCGGAGACCATCAAGGCCGCCGAGTTTTCGGCAGCTTCTGCTAAGCAAGAATCCGGGACCCTGCGCTGGTTGCTCGGCATCAATGCACTTCTGTTCGTGGTGGAAATGACTGCCGGTCTGATCGCCCAGTCCACCGGCCTGATTGGAGAATCCCTGGACAATTTTGCCGATGCGGCGGTGTACGGGCTTGCCCTTTATGCGGTTGGACATAGCGTGAAAATGCAGGTACGTGCCGCGCATCTTGCTGGTGTACTGCAACTGATCTTGGCTGTGGGCGTGCTCGTAGAGGTGGTGAGACGCTTTGTATTCGGTAGTGAGCCTGAATCGCTGGTGATGATGGCTATCGCATTCGTCGCATTGATTGCCAATACCAGTTGTCTGCTGCTCATATCCAAACATCGGGAAGGCGGGGCGCACATGAAGGCAAGCTGGATATTCTCGGCCAACGACGTGGTGATCAACCTGGGGGTCATCACCGCCGGCGCCCTGGTCGCGTGGACCGGTTCCAATTATCCGGATCTGATTATCGGCACCATCGCGGGGGGCATTGTACTTAACGGTGCCAGACGCATTTTGGCGTTGAAGGGTTAAATAATGCTCATTATTGGCAAAAAGCTCTCGCCATATGCCCTATTGTCCATATCGGGCCTGCTGGCAGCGTCTGATCAGGCTGTAAAGTGGCTGGTGCAGCAATCAATGGCCTATGGCGAGTATGTTTCGGTGACCCCGTTCTTTAACTGGGTGCACCTATGGAACACCGGTGCCGCATTCAGTCTTTTTGCGAATGGTGGAGGCTGGCAGCGCTACTTTTTTATCGGAATCGCGGTAGTGGTCTCGATTTTTCTGATCAAGCTGATCCTTGAAAATCGTCATAAAGGAGAAGCCATCGCTTACAGTCTTATCCTCGGTGGCGCCATGGGCAACCTGATTGACCGGGTCTTTCGCGGCTATGTTGTGGATTCCTTTGATTTCTATTGGCGAGACTGGCATTGGCCGGCCTTCAACCTGGCTGATATTGCAATTGTCCTCGGTGCCTTACTTTTCGTTTCCAGCAGCTTGTTGGGTAAAAAAGCAAACACCAATGCCGAGCCGGATGGATCTGACTGACACCTACGCCTATACAACACCATGACCGAACTTCCCGACAACATCCTTCACCTGCCGCAATACCAAGTACTGGGCTGCAAATCAACCGACGACGAAATGCACTTCCAGGTGGACGTGCCCGATCCCATCGCCTGCGAGGAATGCGGCGTGCAGGGTGAGTTCGTACGGTTCGGCAAGCGTGACGTTCCCTATCGTGATCTGCCCATCCACGGCAAGCGGGTCACTCTCTGGGTGGTCCGCCGCCGATACACCTGCCGGGCCTGCAAGACAACATTCAGGCCCCAGCTACCGGAGATGGTGGACGGATTCCGTATGACACTGCGGCTGCATGAGTACGTGGAGAAGGAATCCTTCAACCACCCCTACACCTTTGTGGCGGCACAGACCGGCCTGGACGAGAAGACGGTGCGCGACATCTTCAACGCCCGCGCCGAGTTCCTGGGGCGCTGGCACCGCTTCGAGACGCCCCGCATCCTGGGCATTGACGAGCTATACCTGAACAAGCGCTACCGCTGCATTCTGACCAACATTGAGGAGCGAACCCTGCTCGACCTGCTGGCCACCCGCCGCCAGAACGTGGTGACCAACTACCTGATGAAGCTGAAAGACCGGCAGAAGGTCGAGATCGTCAGCATGGACATGTGGAACCCCTACCGGGCAGCGGTCAAGGCTGTGCTGCCCCAGGCCCGTATCGTGGTCGATAAGTTCCATGTGGTGCGCATGGCCAACGATGCCCTAGAGAGAGTGCGCAAGGGCCTCAGAAAGGAGCTGAAACCGTCCCAGAGCCGGACTCTCAAGGGAGACCGGAAAATCCTGCTGAAACGCGCTCACGAAGTCTCAGACCGGGAGCGCCTCATCATGGAGACCTGGACAGGCGCGTTCCCGCAACTGCTGGCCGCCTACGAGCACAAGGAGCGCTTCTACGGCATCTGGGACGCCACCACACGGCTCCAGGCAGAAGCCGCCCTGGACGAGTGGATAGCCACCATCCCGAAGGGCCAAAAGGAAGTCTGGAGCGATCTGGTCAGGGCAGTGGGAAACTGGCGCGAAGAGACCATGACCTACTTCGAGACGGACATGCCCGTCACCAACGCTTACACGGAGTCCATCAACCGACTGGCCAAGGACAAGAACCGTGAAGGGCGCGGTTACTCCTTCGAGGTGATGCGGGCACGAATGCTCTACACCACGAAGCACAAGAAGAAGGCACCGACTGCGAAGGTCTCTCCTTTCTACAAGAAAACCATCGGTTACGGACTGCCGGACTTCGCAGAGGAATTCAACTACGGAGTCGATCTATCAACCATCTGAGGGTGGTATCAGATTGATGGGGTGAAGGTGCCCCATCAACCATTAAATCCGTATACCCATAAAAAACAGGACAATCGGCATCGATGCCAGACACGCAATGCCGATGCCGTTCTGGTACGTTACATTAGGAACAGTCAGGACAGATGTTATGCCGAGGGTGGCGATCAGGCAGTTATAACAGATCCAGACATCATTTTCTTACAGATCGTCCATCCTCCCAGTCTGCCGAACAAGGCGCATCGCTTCATGCTGTTCCAGCTCAAGAAGGGATTCAAGCAACTCCCTTGCTTCAGGAATCTCCGCCTTGCCAACCAAGTTACGATAGAGATCCGTCACTTGATCATGGAAGTCGAAAATCTCCCGACAGATTTCATTGAAACCCAGCGCAGCATAGGGTGCATCACAGGTCCGATGCGTCCGGATCGGCCTGTGTTCCAGATAATCATATACATAGGTATTCAATGCTTTGGGGTCCGCTCTACTCTTTAACTCACCAACAACATACTCCATCTCATGCTCATGAGCTGCCAGATAATTAAGGAGCATCTTGGCACGCTCTTCTTCATTATGATCGGCACAGTGAGAAAGACAGCGCGCCAAATGCTCATGCAGCTGCCGTGTCCAGTCAATCAGGTCACCAAAGGTCCGAACCTCCATGATCCTTATCCTTAATAGTTAATGAGAATGAGTATTATCGTTTGAACTAGAAGCGCCGTTACGAGACAAAAAGAGTCGCTCGGCAATCAAGATAGCCGCCATGACAATCGTTGCGACGATTAGCACTAAATAATCTGTCGTAGCCTTGACCCAAAGAAAGCCTACCAACACGGCTACATCCAGGAGTATAGCAATCACTAGCACCGTTGCGCTTGCACCAACTTCATTACGCAGATGACGCAATACCCCCCAATGAATACCTATATCCATAATCAAATAGAAAATGATTCCAAGCGCAGCGATACGACTGAGGTCAAAGAATGCCGTTAAGATCAAGCCAAGCACGACCGTATAGACCAAGGTATGCTTCTGGATACTGCCTGGCATATGAAAGTGGCGATGTGGCACCAGCTTCATTTCCGTCAGCATTGCCAACATGCGTGATACCGCAAATATACTGGCAATGATACCACCCGCGGTGGCCAGCATGGCGAGAATGACGGTGAACCAGACGGCGGCCTCCCCCAGCGCAGGACGGGCAGCAGCCGCCAACGAATAATCTTTCGTTTCGATTATCTCGCTCAACGACAGATTACTGGCGACAGCGAAGCCCACCAACGCATAGATCACCACACACAGGGCGATCGAGATCATGATCGCCCTGCCGACGTTGCGATGGGGATCTTTTATCTCTGAACCACTATTGGTGATCGTCGTGAACCCCTTGAAGGCCAGGATCCCCAACGCGGTTGCTCCTAGAAAGCCTGACAGAGATCCCTCGGGCGTCGACGCCGAGGTTTCCATGCCGACCGAGTCGGCGATGATGACACCGACGACCCCGAACAAGATGATCCCACCAATTTTTATGAACCCGAGTACTGACGCAACACCCTGAATCAGCTTGTTGGCAGAGAGATTTAGTAAAAATGCAGATATCAGCAGCGCAACACCCAATAAGGGGACAAGCAGTGACCTATCCCCAAAATCGAAAAGCTCTAGCGTGTAGGACCCAAACGTTCTCGCCAAAAAACTTTGTGCTATCACCATGGAGAAATACATTAAAAGCGCATGGAAAGCGGTGGTCAGAGTTGGTCCATAAGCCTTGTTGAGGTACATGCCAATACCACCAGCTGACGGATAGGCATTGGACATTTTCACGTAGGAATAAGCACTGAAAGAGACGATTAGAGCCGCTGACAAGAAGGCTAACGGGAAAAGCTCTCCCGTCATCTCGGCCATCTGTCCCGTCAAAGCAAAAATACCAGCGCCAATCATGACCCCGGTCCCTAAGGCAATCGCACCGACCAGCGAGAGGCTATTCTGCTTGTACTGTGGCGTTCTATCCATTGACTGCATCATCTCTCTCATGGGTGAATGAAACCAGACCCTACCGAAAGGAAAGCCCTCTTGACATTCTGAGACTCGCCCGATGACGAATAGTAGCGCGTAATTCAACACGACAGAATCAAAGTGTAGAACCTATGTGCAACCCAATAGTCAAATATTTTCTTTGGATACAACCTCCGAACCTAGCCGATGACGACGCGCCATCCACAGTATCAGCGGTGGCAAGATCAACCATTGGAGTAACGGCGAGAGGCCGGTGCCCAACCACGGCACACGGGGCATTAGCGGTGCATACTCCCACCGTTGACTGAATAACGTAGCGTGCCACTCCATCGCCACCGTGATACCGACGCCCACCAGCACGAAGCCCAGGCACTCCTTGGCCCCATAGCCCCGAAGCCAGTCACGACGTCGATGCCATACGGCCACCGACCAATACGCCATCAACGTGATCAATACATCGCCAAGGGCTGCCTGGGTACAAGCCTGCACAGCTTCCCAATGTGGCATCACAGGCATGCCCGCATACAACGGAACCTGAAGAAACTCCCAGGGAAGATTCAGCAGAAAGGCAAAGAGCGCTACATGAAGCTCCGGCGCCGAGCGGAGTAAGCGTAGCTTCATGCAGTGTTCACCTCAAGGCTAGCCCATGCGCGGTTATGACTACCATTCAATGGCAGCTCCAAGGCTCCTTCTTGGCGTTGTCCTTCACATTCTGATCGACAAATCGATAATGCTCCTCCTTGAAGCGGTTCCACCAACCACGACTGATTTCGACCGCATATTTGTCGAGAATATCTTCGACGCAGTCGAGGCAGAGACGTGAGGCATCATAGGCCAGGTGAAGCTTTCGTTTCTGCTCATCGAACGAAACACTGTCTAGCCCGTATAGCTCATCAATATCTGCAACAGCCGCTTTCACCGCATCCAGATCGCTGGAATCAAGCTTTAAGTGTCGGTTCACCAAGGTCGTTTCAGAAACTCCCAACCGATGCTCTCTGTGTGCCATGAGAATTCTCCTCGTACTGTAATATCGTTAACGTTCTTCCAATATTATCGACATACCTCATATCACTTGTCTTGCTTATCGGTCCGATGTAGCAACCATGGTTCGCTGACTACGACATGCAGTGGTGACCAGGAACGCACCTGCTGCCAACATTGGTACCGTCAACAACTGTCCCATAGTGAGCCAATCAAAGGCGATGAAGCCCAATTGAGGATCGGGTAAGCGCACAAACTCCACGATGAAACGGAAGGTGCCATACAGAAGCAGGAATAGACCCGAGATAAGCCCTTGAGTTTGCGGTTTCCGTGACACCCACCACAACACGACAAACAGCACCACACCCTCCAGGACAAACTCGTAGAGTGCTGATGGATGTCGGGGTTCAGGCCCCAAGCCCAGCATGGGAGGGAAGATCATCGCCCAGGGCACTTCGCTGGCCCTCCCCGGCAACTCGTGATTGATGAAGTTGCCCAGACGCCCTGCCCCCAGACCGATCGGCACCAGCGGGGCGATGAAATCGGTCAGCTGAAGGTAGGCCAGGCGGTGACGGCGAGCGAACAGCCACGCGGCGATCAGTACGCCGGCCAGGCCCCCATGGAAACTCATGCCCCCTTCCCAGACCATGAACAGCCACAAGGGGTTGGTCAGGAGCTGATCGAGCCCATAGAACAACACGAAGCCCAGGCGGCCGCCGATGATGACGCCCAGAGCGCCATAGAAGATCAGGTCACCGATATCATCGTGGGTCAGGCCGAGGCGGTGCGCTCGCCGCCGCCCCAGCCACCATGCGGCCGTCAGCCCCACCACGTACATTAGGCCATACCAATGTAGCTGTACCGGTCCGAGGGAGAATGCCACTGGATCGATCTGTGGGTACGCAATCATGGCAATTTCCTCGCGACCTTCAAGCTTCTATGAACCGTTCGACGCTACGCCAGCGGGTTAGCGAATAGCCAAGCGTGCTCTCTTATCTACCAGCATAGCCTCATGGCCTGAATACAAGCTGAATCTTGACTCACGAAGTGCAAATTCAACCTAACGCCAGGGGGCATCGCTGGTGTACCTCACATCGAGTACCACTGACGATTCGTGTTAGGCTGGGTGCTCGCGAGATACTGCATTCGATTATCTAGAATGTGCCACCCAGCCTTGTCGATCCTGACGTTATGCATGATTCACATGGCGGCATTTCCACAGGTAGTAGACACAGGGCAACACCAGAAGCGTCAGTATCACTGCGCTCAACATCCCCCCCACCATCGGGGCCGCAATGCGGCTGACCACCTCGGAACCCGTGCCGGAGCTGTACATCAGTGGCAGAAGACCGGCAATGGTCGAGACCGATGTCATCATTACCGGTCTCACCCTGAGAGCAGCACCGTGCAGCACGGCGTGGCGAAGAGTCTCCCGACGGGGTTGTACTCCCTTGTGTTGGCAGCGCTCGAGCATCTGCTGATAGGCCTGGTTGAGATATACGAGCATGATCACTCCGATCTCGACTGCCACCCCGGCCAGAGCGATAAACCCCACTCCCACGGCCACGGAGAAGTTATAGCCCAGCAGATACATCAGCCAGATGGCCCCTACCATGGCCAGTGGTAGCGTGCCCATGATGATGGCTACCTCACTGAAGCGCTTGAAGCTCATGTAGAGCAGGATCACGATGATGGCCAACGTGAAAGGCACCACATAGCTCAGCTTCTCCTTGGCACGCAGCATGTATTCATATTGCCCGGACCACGTCACCGAATATCCGGTGGGTAGCTCGAGCTCCTCCGCCACGACATCCATGGCGCGCTGCACGTAGGTGCCGACATCCACACCCTCGATATCCACGAAGGTCCAACCGTTAGGGCGTGCGTTTTCGCTCTTGATCGCCGGTGGACCGTCCTCCACGTAGATGTCCGCCACGTCTGCTAGCGCGATACGCTGCCCATTGGCGGTGACGATCGGCAGCTCGGCCAGCCGCTCGGGGGAGTCCCGGTAATCCTGTGGGTAGCGCAGGTTGACCGGGTAGCGCTCCAATCCCTCGATGGTCTGAGTAATGTTCTGACCACCGATAGCGGTCGCCACCACTTGTTGCACGTCGGCAATGTTCAGGCCATAGCGCGCCGCCTGAGCGCGGTTGATATCAACCTTGATATAGCGACCTCCGGCCACCCGCTCGGAATAGACCGAAGCGGTACCAGGAACATCGCTAAGGATCGTCTCCAGCTGCTGTCCGATGGACTGAATCTGCTTGAGATCTTCTCCGCCCACCTTGATGCCCACCGGCGTCTTGATCCCGGTCGCCAGCATATCGATGCGCGTCGAAATCGGCATCACCCAGGCATTGGATACCCCCGGTATCCGCACCAGGCTGTCGAGTTCCTTCTTGAGCTTGTCGGTGGTCATCCCCTCTCGCCACTCTTCCCGCGGTTTGAGCTGAATGAATGTTTCGATCATGGTCAGCGGCGCAGGGTCGGTAGCCGTGTCGGCCCGTCCGATCTTGCCAAACACCGTGTCCACCTCCGGTACGCTGGCAATCAGTTTATCGGTCTGCTGAAGGAGCTCCCGCGCCTTGCCGATCGACAGCCCTGGATAAGTGGTCGGCATGTACATCAAGTCGCCTTCATCCAGGGGTGGAATAAACTCGCTGCCAATCTTGCTGACCGGCCAGAAACCTACCAGGGTTATCGCTAGCACCAGGGCGATGGTCGTCTTTGGGAATCTCAATACCGCCTTGAGTACCGGCATGTAGACCCCGACCAGCAGTCGATTGACCGGATTCTTGTGCTCAGGAAGTACGCGGCCGCGGATGAAATAGCCCATCAGCACCGGAACCAAGGTGACCGCCAGCCCGGCACTGGCTGCCATGGCATAGGTCTTGGTGAAGGCCAATGGTGAAAACATTCGCCCCTCTTGGGCCTCGAGGGTAAAGACAGGAACAAAGCTGACAGTGATGATCAGCAAGCTGAAGAAAAGAGCCGGTCCCACTTCCACCGCCGAGTCGGCCACCACCTTCCAGCGGTTCTCACGCGTCAACGGTGTACGCTCCATGTGCTTGTGCAAATTCTCGATCAATACGACGGCGCCATCGATCATGGCACCGATCGCTATGGCGATACCCGCAAGCGACATGATGTTGGCGTTGATGCCCTGCCAGTTCATGATGATGAAGGCAGTGAGAATGCCCATCGGCAAGCTGATCATCGCCACTAACGCAGAGCGCAGATGGAACAGGAAGAGCACGCATACCAAGGCTACGATGGCTAACTCCTCGAGCAAGCCACGCAGCAGGTTGTCTACCGCCTTTTCGATCAAGCCTGAACGGTCATAGACCGTCACGACCTCCACCCCCTCCGGCAGGCTGGACTGGAGCTGCTCAAGCTTGGCCTTGACGCCATCGATCGTCTTCTGGGCATTCTCTCCTGTGCGCATGACAACGATGCCACCGACGGTCTCACCTTCCCCGTTCAGTTCGGCAATGCCACGGCGCATCTGGGGGCCCATCCCGATGTCGGCGACATCCTTGAGCAGCAGAGGCGTTCCATTATCATCCACACCCAGCGGAATACTGGCAAGATCCTCACGACTCTGGATATAACCAGTGGCGCGCACCATGTACTCGGCTTCGGCCATCTCGACGACCGAGGCGCCAACTTCCTGGTTGGCCCGCTGTATAGCGGTCTGGATGTGAGCCAGGGGAATGTCGAAGGCACGCAGTTTCTCCGGATCTACCACGACCTGGTATTGCTTGACCATGCCGCCAAGCGCCGCGACTTCAGAGACGCCCGACACGGTCTGAAGCTCATACTTCAGAAACCAGTCCTGCAAGCTCCGCAACTCACTGAGATCATGTTGGCCAGTCTTGTCGATGAGGGCGTAGAGATAGACCCACCCCACGCCAGTGGCATCTGGGCCAAGCTGTGGGCGCGCACTATCCGGTAGCGTAAGCGCCACCTGAGAAAGATACTCCAGCACACGAGAGCGGGCCCAGTAGGGATCGGTATCCTCATCAAAAATCACATATACGTAGGAGTCACCGAAGAAGGAGTATCCGCGTACCGTTGCCGCCCCGGGAACCGACAGCATGGCCGTGGTGAGCGGGTAGGTGACTTGATCTTCGACGACCTGCGGAGCCTGGCCCGGGTAGTTGGTCTTGATGATCACCTGCACATCTGACAAGTCCGGTAGAGCATCAATCGGGGTATTCTTGACTGAATAGATTCCCGCCCCCGCCAGAATCACGGCAGCAAGAAGCACGAGAAAACGGTTGCTTATTGACCAACGGATCAACGCAGGAATCATTACTTGCTCTCCCCAGTTGCATGGCCTTGATGGCTCATCACGTCTTGCTGGCCGCGTTCCGCATTACTGGTTTCTCCGTGATCCATGCCCTCATCGCTGGGTGCTTTAGTCTTATCATCGTCAACATGCACACCGCGTAGAGCGACTTTGTCTTCCGCAATCCGTTCGAGTTCGGCATGGATGTCCATACCGTCTTTCAGCTGTTCAAGGCTAACCGTATCAGCAACCTGGAAATCCATGCTCATGGCCGGCCAGTTCCACGCCGCGATGGGGGCATGGGATAGCGTCACCATGCCATGATCCGGCATGACATCTTCGATGCGTGCTGGCACCCATACGGTCTCAACAAGGGAATTATCATCGGCCTCTTCAGCACTGTCACTATGCTCCATTCGTCGAAAGTCTGATGTTCGACTTGACTCGGAATCCAGAAGGAACTGAGCCGACGTAACAATGCGATCGCCCTCCTCCAGGCCCGATAATATCTCGACGGTTTCCCAACCCACGCGTCCAACGTCGACTTCGATCGATTTGAATTTTCCATCACCCAATGCAAGAACGACACGCGACTGGCTTCCGGTGCGAATCAAGGCCTCACGGGGTATTTGCAATGCCTCAGTCGTCGTATCGGACATAATGGTCAGCTGAGAAAACATTCCAGGCTTCAGTGCCAGGTCGTCGTTGGCGAAACGCATCCTTACACGAGCCGTACGCGTCTCACTATCAATACTTGGGTATATATAGTCCACCACCCCTGTCCACTCCCGTTCGGGTAGATAGTCAAGAGTCATGCGAACCTCATCTCCCTCAGCGATCAACGCTGCCTGGCGCTCAAACACCTCTCCGACAGCCCACACATGATCAAGAACGCCAATACTCATCATGCTCATTCCCGGGCTCACGAACATTCCTTCACGCACTTGCAAGTTGTCCAAAACGCCACTCTGAGGTGCGCGCAAGATGATCGTCTGGCTGACCTGGCGTGTGTCTTTGAGACTCTGGATGGCTTCAGTGGGAACTTGTAACGCGCGGAGCCTTTCCAAGGCGGCAGAAATCAGACGTTGGTTGCCGCGGTTCATTGCAAGCAACAATTCTTGCTGTGCATTCACGAGCGTCGGCGAATAGATCGAGTAGAGCGGCTGACCCTGGGTAACTCGATCCCCTTCGGACTTGGCAAATAACTTTTCTATCCACCCCTCGACGCGGGGATGGATATGTACCAACTTATCTTCATCGTATTGGACATACCCAACTGTCCTTACCGTAGTGTCAAAGGTATCCTTTTCGACTGTGCCTGTTTTGACACCAAGATTATTGACGACATCAGGAGAAATTTTCACTGTCCCGGGAGTATCTCCTTGGTCCTGATCATCATATACCGGCACGAGGTCCATCCCCATCGGGGATTTTCCAGGCTTGTCCCGCTTATAGTCGGGATCCATTGGCGCCACCCAATAAAGGGGAACGCGCTCCCCCCTCTCTTCCATCCCAGTCTCACTACTATCGTTTCCAATAGCAGTTTCTACTGCATTCAGGATGAATGTCTTGCCTCCCAGGACTATACTGCCGGACACGCCCAACATGACGCCTAACGATATGACGAAAAAGTACCTACCCATTTGATTCATCGTGATGTCTCATTCCAGACTTGAGAAGTCGTGAGTTAGCGTGAAGACGTGCCTTGGGACAGCAGGTAGTTGATATCCGAGATCACCTTGAGTCGTTGGGCTTTCAGGCCTATGAGCTCCACACTCGCATTGGTTTCATCAATTCGTGCCCGCACGGCTTCTGCAAAATCACCATCGTCATTGTTATAGGCATTCAGGGAAGCTTCGGCCTGTTCGCTCAGCTCTGGCAACAAGCGATTCCCATACAGTGCAAGCCTTTCATCAAGCCGCGACAACTTAGCCCAATTTGTTTCTAGCCTGGCAATCAGTTCACGTATCAAGCTTTCCCTTTGATATTGCACTGATTCATGGCGAGAGGCAGCCGCCGCCACTCGCTTGTCCTGTCGATTTTCCGTAAAGATAGGCACGTCGAATGTGACGCCGACGGAGAACAAATCCGCTCGGCTCCCACCCATGGGGTCGTCTTCGCGGTAGCCATACTGAGCCGACACACCCCATTCTGGCTTGTACTGCTGCCTCGCTGCATCGACTCCAATTTCCATGGCATCAATCGACTTATCGACTGCCAGCACGGCAGGGTGATACCTCACCCGCTCATACCATGCCTGACGATTGGGACGCTCAACGGCAGTGAAAAGCTTAGGTTCTTCCAATTCCAGCCCGGGGAAATCCGCCACTACCGGCATTATCGCTTCGCTCCCCAGCCATTCAGATAGCTGTCGTTCAACGGCCTCCTGTTGCTGCCTGAGATCGGTCAACCGGTCCTCCAGGCGAGTCAACTCCAACTGAGCACGAATCACATCGTCTTGGCGGGTCATTCCAAAGGCGGACGAATAACTCACCTCGGCGACATCAGCTAGCTGCTCAAACAAGCTACGATCACGCTCTATCCGCTCGATGCTCAGCTGAGCTCGAGTGGCCTCCAGCCAAAGCTGGCTGACCGTAGCCTCGACTCTGGCTTCCCTATCCTGCCGCAACATCGGCTGTTGGGCCGCAATCTGCTGCTTTTGTTGCTTGGCAAGCGCCAGGCTATCTCCTCTGGGAAATTTCTGACTGATTCCTACGCTGAACTGGGTCATACCTTCTTGATTCAAGTCAAAAGTATCAACCGGCAGATTTCCCGCTTTCAATGAAATCTGGGGGTCCGGGAGCTGGGCCGACGCAATGGCCTCGTTCTCAAGGGCGGCTTCAGTGGACATACTTCCGGTTAACCAAGGGTCTTGATCAATGGCTATCTGTATCGCTTTTTGCAAACTGTCCGTTTCACTCCCGGCAACAGCAATAGCTGGCATCCAGGCGACACCCAAGACACCGGTGAGTAATAATACAGCCTTGATCACAGCAGCTCCCCACGGAAATGTTATGCTACACAGAAAAACATCATCATAACTAACTTTAATACTCAGCCATAACACACTATGACTGGATATCCATTTTGAAAACCAACAACTTACCGGGACGATAGTTGGCCAGCATTAGCTGACCAACCCTCGCGTATCACTGAATGTCTACATGCAGACTGTACTGGTGAATATCACTATCACCAAGCCCACCACTATCACCTGATACCATCAGGCGATATTCGCCTTTCTCGAGCTTTTCATCAATCGTGAAGTCTCCATTGAATGAATCTACTTCCGCAATAGTTTTCCCTGAATCATTCATCAACTTTGCCTTCATCCCAAGTGTAAGACTTGATGATCCTGGAAAGTGATCACTGGCAATTTTCACCTCCGAACTTTCGTTTAACGAAAGTGCATATTCATGCGGGAAGCCGCTGGTCAAAATGCCACCGGGCGTAACCCCCTCCGACAGCTGCTTGCCCTGAGATTCGGTGTGGCCAAAACTGGCAAATGCGGGCGTAGCAACGAGGCTAATGATGGCGGCGGCAAATGCGAATTTGATTTTCATGTCAACTCTCCCTTCCTGTTTGGTGACAGACTCAGATACGTTTCTTACCTGAACCCAGCCTTAACAGGCATACTTTAAAACCATGACACAGATCATAACTATTCACTTGCATTGCCAACATGACTTATGGCTACCCCAAAAATCACCCGTGATTGGGCTGTAATGAAAAAGGCCAGCTCAAGGCTGGCCACTATGATGAAAAAACTCTGCCCGACTACTTCATTCAGTATGCAGTGTGAAGCTCATACCGGTTTCGATCACTCTCAGCTTTGCCTCCCAGTGATGATCCTGACACTTCAATTTGATAATTCCCAGGTTGCAGCTGTCTGTTGAGCTGAAAGTGACCTCGAGGGCTGGATGCTTCCGCCACACGGTTACCGGCATCATCATATAATATCGCTTTGATCTGACTACCCTGACTCGACACTCCCGTAAAGTGTTCACTTGAGACTCTCAGCGTCGTGGGCTGGTCAATGTTAATCTGGAAGCGTTTCGGGTGTCCATTAGCGAGGATCTGTGTAGGAGATACGCCTCTTTCCAAAACCGGCATCTCCTGGACACTGGCTCCCATATTGGCGAGGACAGGCATTGAAAACATGCTTGCCACTGCCATTCCAAAAGTAATTGTCTTGAACTTCATGAGAGGTCTCTCCGTTTTGGTGACACTGTCATGATAGTGGTGCAACTTGAAATAGAGCTGAATATACGTAGGTGAAGGGTAAAAAAAACGCCACCGGAAGGTGGCGCAAGCACCGACATATAAGGATGGCTAGAACATCAGCCTTACCCCGGCTACGAGACCGGTATCTTCCGTGGCATCACCTCCGGCACGCGAGAGATCGGCGGTATCCCCGTACTGCTTCTCCCAGTAGCCACCCACGTAGGGCGCGAACCGCCGGGTTACCTGATAGCCCAGGCGCATACCGACACGCACGGAGTTGAGCCCCTCGCCGACACCGAACTCCTCGACCTCGCTGGCAGCGACGACAATTTCGGTACGTGGCTGCAGATAGAGTCGTTGGGTCAGGCGGAGGTCATACTCACCCTCGAAACTCGCCGAGACGTCTCCCTCGTCGCTGACCTGAAGTGCCACGTCAGTCTCGATCCCGTAGGGCATCACACCCTGCAGGCCGATGACCCCATAGCCGCGTTCGGCGTGGTCGTCCGAGAACACACCGCCCTGATAGCCGATGCCGCCCTGGAGTTCCCAGAAGTCGGCGATCAACCGGCTATAGAGAAGCTCCAGGGATTCGAACTCGGCGTCCTCGCCATCGCCCTGGACATTCTCGCCCTCGGACTTGAGGTAGACACGGTTGACGTCGCCGCCGTACCAGGCCTCGAAGTCCCAAACCACGGCCTCTTCCCCCTTGTCGGGCACGACGTACTCGAGCCGGTCGAACAGTGCCATGCCCATATTGTGTTCCACAACCGGTGACGGCCAGCCGGCCGGAGCATCGTAGCCGTCCTCTGCCTGGGCGACGGAAAACGCTGTCGTGGCCAGCAGGACACCGGCGGCGGTCAGTGGGATTCTGTTATTCATGCCTTCTCCTTACGAAACCTTGACGACCCGGAACATGCCGGCATCCATGTGGTAGAGCAGGTGGCAGTGGAAGGCCCAGCTGCCCTCGGCATCGGCGGTGATCAGCGCCGAGACGCGCTCCCCGGGCTTGACGTTGAGGGTGTGCTTGCGGGGAATCAGCTCACCCTGGCCGTTCTCCAGCTCCATCCACATGCCGTGGAGGTGGATGGGGTGTTCCATCATGGTGTCGTTGATCAGGATCAGGCGCAGGCGCTCGTCCTTCTCGAAGTGGATGGGGCCCGTTACCTCACTGAACTTCTTGCCGTCGAAGGACCACATGTAGCGTTCCATGTTGCCGGTGAGGTGCAGTTCCAGTTCCCGCTCCGGTTCACGGCGGTCCGGCCAGGGAGTGAAGGCCTTGAGGTCCCGGTAGACCAGCATGCGTCGCGCCTCCGGGTCGATGCCGATGCCGGCCTGGTCGTAGCGGGATCCCGGCTGGGCCGCCCCCGCCGCCAGCATGCCGTTGGCATTGATCCTGCTGCGCTCATTCGACATGCCCTGCATGTTGGAATGGTCCATGCCCTGCATGCTGGAGTGATCCAGGCCCTGCATGTCCGAGCCGTTCATGCCGGAATGATCCATGCCCTGCGTGTCTGAGCCGCCCATCGCGGAGTGGTCCATGCCCTCCATGCCGTGGGCGCCCATGGCCTCCATGCCGCGGTCGGCAATCTTGCGTCGCTCGGGGATCTCGGCGGCCATCCCCTCACGCGGCGCCAGGGTGGCGCGTGCAAAGCCGCTACGATCCATGGATTCGGCGAAGATGGTATAGGCGGTATCGTCCTCGGGCATGACCAGGACGTCATAGGTCTCGGCCACCCCAATGCGGAACTCGTCGACGGGAACCGGTTGCACCGGCTGGCCGTCGGCTGCCACCACGGTCATCTTCAACCCGGGAATACGCACGTCGAAGTAAGACATCGCCGAGCCGTTGATCACCCGCAGGCGAACCCGCTCACCGGCCCTGAAGAGCGCCGTCCAGTTCTCCTCTGGCGAGTGACCATTGAGCAGGTAGGTGTAGGTGCTGCCGGTGACGTCGGCGATGTCGCGAGAGCTCATGCGCATCTTCGCCCACATGCCGCGCATCTCGGCGGTGGCAGCAAAGCCTTTCTCACGCACGTCGGCGAAGAAGTCGGCGATGGTGCGCTCCTGGAAGTTGTAGTAGCCCTCGGCGGTCTTCAGGTTGCGGAAGACCGACATGGGGTCCTCGAAGGTCCAGTCGGTGAGCAGCAGCACATGCTCACGGTCGTAGCGGAAGGGCTCGCGCTCGGCGGCATCGATGACCAGCGGGCCAGCATGGCCGAGCTGCTCCTGCAGGCCGGAGTGGCTGTGATACCAGTAGGTACCGTTCTGGCGAACGGGGAAACGGTAGGTAAAGGTCTCGCCCGGCGCGATGCCGGGAAAGCTCACCCCCGGCACGCCATCCATCCCGGGCGGCAGGATCAGGCCATGCCAGTGGATGGACGTGGGCTCGTCGAGCAAGTTGGTGACCTTGAGTACGGCGTCCTGGCCTTCCTTGAGTCGGATCATCGGCCCGGGGCTGGTGCCGTTGATGCTGAACGGTCTCGCCTCCTTGCCGTCGATCAGGATCGACTCCCGGCGGATGGCCAACGACACCTCGGGGCCTTCTTCGACTCCCTTGGAATATACATTGGTCTGCCCCCAAGGGTTGGCCCAGCTGGGACGTAGGCTCAGAGCCGCTGCCGAACCAAGCCCAAGCGCAGCACCGCCTTTCAGAATCTGACGACGTGACAGCGGGTGCGTGATGACGCGCGAGTTTGCCATGTGTGACTCCCGTCCATGTTTGACGCGAGCCATTCTGACGGACGAACCTGAAACAGGGCTGAAAATGCGTAATTAGTCGATAGATTCCTTGATGGGCACCTCGACCGTCACGCACAACCCCCCCAGTGCGCTAGGTTCAAATCTCACTTCCCCGGCATACCGCGTCATGAGCTGCCCCAGAATGGACAGTCCAAGACCATACCCGGGGTGACTTTCATCTAGCCGCCGGCCACGTTGACCAAGGCGTGGCAGGTCATCTGCTGAAACGCCAGGGCCGTCATCCTCAACGGTGATCCTTAGGCGATCATCGAGCACAATACGACAATCCACTTCACTGCCAGCCCACTTTCCGGCATTGTCAAGCACTATCCCTAGTATCTCGGAAAAATCCTGAGACTCAATGGGTACTCGTTTCTCGGTTTCCTCCGGCAATCTCATGGTGAAATTAATATTTGGATAAAGACCTCGAAACATCTCGATCAACCTTGTGCAATCACGATGGAGATCAGCCATACGCCCCGCGTTCGGGCCTGCAATTCTTGACCGCCTAAGCTCTGCATCAAGTTGGGCGTGAATCTCCTCGAGACGCTGCACCAGCTTCTGGCGACGAGTCTGATCAATAGGGCGCGAACCTCGCAGCACCTGAGTCACCGCCGCGAGCGGCGTCTTTAGTGCGTGAGACAGGTTTGCCACCGAATCGCGGGAGCGCTGCAAACGACTATCGATCTCATCCATGAATCGGTTGAGCTGAATGACCAAGCTATCTAGCTCAGAGGGAACATCCAAGGATAGACGCTCTCGATCTCCAGTTCGAAGTTCTCCAAGTTGATCCCGTAGGCGTGAGAGAGGTATCAAGCCTCGATTGACCGCCAGAATATTCAGCAGCACCAGGAGCAGTAAAATAACTGCCGCAATAGCCGCTACCCACCAGTGAAGTTCATGCAGCCCCGCTTCTACTTGGGAAAAATCTTCACCAACAAGAAGCACCCCACGTTCTTCCTCCAAAGAAAAAGATCGCCGATATACCAATAAATGTTGCGCTCCATCCCTGACTTCCACGAGACCATCACTGATATTATCCAACAAAAAGTCCAGTGCCTTCACCCAACGCGGGTCTGAAGAAGAGATATCGCTGCCTAAACGTAGAACGTACAGGTGGTGAAAGGCTTGAAAACCACGGCTGGCGGAATCCAGCACGACGGGGGTAGATATATGATCCTGCTTGACTTGCTCAATCGCATGGTCGGCTTCTCGTTTCAGGCGCTCTCCTAGAAAATCGCGCGCTAGATCTTTAAGCAAGATACCATGCAATAGCCATGTGGCTCCGGTCACAATGATGGCCATGCCAGAGAGCCAACACAGCAAGCGGATTCGCAGGCTCCGTCGGTCAATGCGTAACAAAGATATACCCCTGTCCACGCCGAGTCTGTATCATCGATTTTCCTACGTGACGACGCAATCTGGCAATGTACACTTCAATAATATTAGGCGTCGCCGCATCTTGATCTAGTGCGTAAAGTTGCTGGAGGAGGCGTTCTTTAGAAAGCACTCGATCAGGGTGATGCATAAAATAACGCATCAGGGCGAATTCAGTCCCGGTCAAAGACTGCCAAGCTCTCCCATTGACGCTGACAGACCGGCTTGCCTCATCCAACGTAATACCATTGAGAGAAAGCTCATTCGACGTACTGCCAAATTTCCTGCGCAGTAGTGCTCTAATCCTGGCGATGAGCTCAGGCTCATGAAAGGGCTTTGTCAAATAATCATCAGCACCTTCTTCAAGGCCTACGACTTTATCTTCCCATGTATCTCGAGCCGTCAGAATCAGAACAGGAAGGTCGTATCCATCCTTACGCCACTTCTTGAGCAAATCCAGTCCAGAGCCGTCTGGAAGACCGAGATCGAGGATTACCAGTTCATAGTGCTCGGTTGCCATAAGTGACCTGGCCACTTTCAGCGAAGTGGCCAGGTCAACCCGGTAACCGTTGTCTTTCAGACTTTCGGCCAGACTCTCCGCGAGCAGGTCGTCATCTTCAAGAAGCAACAGTTTCATGTGAAAAGCTTACCCCTGTAAATCGATATTTCCGGACATGCCGGCCTCATAATGGCCCGGAATATTGCAGGCGTACTCCAGCCCGTCCACATTCTGGGGGGCAGTCCATACAAGCTCCGCGGTGTCACCCGGCGCGATGGTCACGGACGGCATGCTGCCGCCATGCTCGCCCTCGGCCATGTCATGGCCTCCGTGACCGCCATGTCCGCCGTCCCCACTTCCCATCATCGCCTGCATCATTTCGCGATGCTCTTCCTGTGCTTTGGCGTCTCCGATTACGAATTCATGCTCGAGGTTGCCGGTGTTGACGATTTCGAACTTGATGGTGTCTCCGGGCGCGATATCGAGATTCTCGGCGTTGAACCACATGTCACCCGCCTCGAGCCTAATGGTGCGATCGATGTCGGCATCGCTCACCGCAGCTTGAGAGCCGCCGTGCCCAGCACCAGCGAAGGCAGCTGTCGTAGCGAGGCCGAGTGCCAGCGTCAGTAGAGTCTTGCGCATGATATACCCTCTTTTAGTTGAGTCAGGGGAGTTCACTTGTAACGCACAAACCTGAAGACAAGCTGAACAAAGCAAAAAATAGTGTCAATCCACATCACACCTTGACATTGGGCCCACCCATAGGTTGTAAGCTCATAACTGAAGCCAAACAGCCTTCCCTGCCTCGGTAAGGCGATTTCTCTACCAGCAGCAAGATGAGAGTACAGCACATGATCAAGCACAAGCAGCTTCTCGCCATCGCTCTGGCCGCCAGCATGGGTGTCGTCACCAGCGGTGCCGCCTCTGCGCAAGGTATGCAACAGGGTCAGGGCATGCAACAAGGCGGCATGATGGGCGGTCAGGGCGGTATGGGCCCCGGCATGATGATGGGCGGTCAGGGCGGCATGGGCCCCGGCATGATGATGGGCGGCCAGGGCGGCATGGGCCCCGGCATGATGATGGGCGGCCAAGGCGGCATGGGCCCCGGTATGATGATGGACGGCCAGGGCGGCATGGGCCCCGGCATGATGATGGGCGGCCAGGGCGGCATGGGCCCCGGCATGATGATGGGCGGCCAGGGCGGCATGATGCCCTGTCCGATGATGGCGAACATGGGAGGCATGGCCGGAATGCTCGACGAAGAGCAGCTGAGTTCCCTGCGCGAGATGCGCAGGGAGCACCGTTCCGCCCAGTTCGAACGCATGGGCGAGATGATGAACCTGCGTGACGACATGATGCTGCTGATGCAGGCGGAGCGTCCTGATCCGGAGGAGGTCCAGGCACTCCATGGTCAGATGGCCACCCTCCAGGGCGAGATGATGGCGGACAAGGTGCGCATGCGTAATCGGATGCAGGATCTGCTGAGCGATCAGCAGCGCGAGCAGCTGAAGCAGGACCCGTCTTCCGGCAACAACCCGCAGTGATACCCGATGCCCGCCGCCTGACGGGTATCGCTCAGCCATCTCGCTCCCTATTGCGCTGGGTCAAGGTGGTCAACCGGATGACTGGCACAGAATGACACAAGGATGACGAGGGAATCACCATGACCGAACAGGCCAGACCGCTGCACCGCACACGAGGAGGACGCTTGCTGGCGTTGCTGCTCGTGGTGCTACTGTCAGTGTCCGGCCTGACCGCTCAGGCGGCCATGGAGAGCTGCGCCGCTGACTGCAGCACGGCTGAGGTCGAGTTGTTCGATCACGCCGACCCCGAATGCGCCGGCTGCGCGGCCCTGGCGTCGACGCCCCTCGTCATTCCTGCCACCCCCGACACCCTGGCCGACACCGCCGGACCGGCTAAGGTCGAATTCATCGCCCCGCCCCCGCGCGAACCTCCCAGACCCTGACCGTGCATCCAACGCCTCGGTGATGCTGGCCATCGGCCTGCCACCGGATTTACCTGCACGTTCGTCAGGAGTCTTGTTATGTTCAGCAACGAATGCTTCGCCTTCATGGACTCAATGAGCTGGATGGGATGGCTGATGCCGCTGACGGTCACGCTTTTGCTTGGCCTAGGCATTGCCGCCCTCGTCAAATACCTGTTCGTTTCCCGTCACACCCAGGAGAACCGCTCATGAACCGCTTTGCCCCCACCCTCTTTTTCTCCACCGCGCTGCTGTTGGGCGCCGGCACCACCCAGGCCGCATCGCCGACCGAGGCCACCCTCTACAAGAATCCCCAGTGCGGCTGCTGCGACGAGTACGCCCGCCAGCTTGAGGAGCGCGGTGTCAGCGTGACCATCGTCGATGACGTGGAGCTGGGCAAGGTCAAGGAGCGCGTCGGCCTGCCCTACGGGCTCGGCGCCTGCCACACCATCGAGATGGGTGAATACGTGATTGAGGGCCATGTTCCCTTCGTGGCCGTGGAGAAACTATTCGAGGAACGTCCTGACACCGATGGCATCGGCCTGGCCGGCATGCCTATCGGCACCCCCGGGATGCCGGGCCCAAAGCAGGAAGACTGGAACATTTATCAATTCCGGAACGGGGAGGCAACACCCTTCATGACCCTGTAATCCGACCTACAGGCAGAGGAAGAAGGCCGCTTCACGCTTGAGTGAAGCGGTTTTTTCTGTTTGGTTGAAGCACAACTGCGTCGTGATATGTAGGGCGGGACAGGACTGCCGATGACGTCAAGGCATTGGCACTTGGTCGATAGCACCCACGGCCCGACAGGCCAACCGGCCACTTCGGGCGCGGGCAGGGGTAAATAGTGGTCATAAGGGCCGTATTCCTCGGTGGCGCTCCTGTAACACCAGTACCACCAGCGTCAGGGCTGTCAGCGGGAGTGCAAAGAACAGCATGGTGACGCTGAAGACCGGTAGCGCATCGTGGTGTGTGGCAGCCAGGATCAAGTAGAGGGTGTAAGCCAGGTAATAGGCTAACAGAACGCCACCCTCCCAGCGGCTGATCACCCCGCCAGTGAAGCAGATCGGCAGACAGAGCAAGGCCACGGCAATCATGACCGGGATATCGAAACCCGCCATGGCCTCGGGGACGGCGATGCCGGTGGGAGCCAGCAACCCGGCCAGGCCCAGCACGCCGATAGAGTCGACCCCTGCGGCGGCCAGCCGCTCGATCAGACCGACGAAGGCGACCTCGTCGATGGTCTGCTCGTTCATGGACGTCAGGGGAAAGGCGCTGAGACCAGTCAGCATCAAGGAGGCTCCTTGTTCGACAGTTCACGTAGGGCTTGCTTGAGAGTATGTCATAGCCGCAATGCCACTGGAGCAGCCCTTTTCCCTTTCTCCTTTGGGGTTCGCAACTTGCTGACTTTTCAGGATAAGCCCCTTCCCCTTGATCTCCCCTTCCCTTCCACCTTTCCGCCCTTTTGGCATTTTCACTATTTGCTGATGTAATACCGCTAGGCCGACCATCGAGGCGCTTGACAGAGTTAGGTGCAGCGGCAAAAATATACGCAAACCACGTACACTTCTATGAAAGCAATTTTTGTCGAGCTGCCGGCCTTCGAGCGGCATCGCTCTACCTACTTCGACGATGCCGCATTTCGTGCCTTCCAGAGCTTCTTGCTCAAGAACCCCACGGCCGGTGACGTCATCCAGGGAACAGGAGGGCTGCGCAAGGTTCGGTTCAGCGACCCCAAGCGGCAGAAGGGCAAACGGGGCGGTGTTCGCATCATCTACTACTGGTGGCTGGGTGGCTCCCAGTTCTGGTTGTTCACCTTGTACGACAAGGATTCACAGGATGACCTGACGCCAGCCCAGCGCAAGACCCTGAAACAGCTGCTGGATGCGGAGCTCAACGCGAGGACATGACCATGGGCCGTAACATCTTTGACGAGCTCGTCGAGGGCTTCGATGCACTGGCAGATGAGCGCCAAGGCAAGCGCACGCTGCGCTCCCACTCCGTAGAGCTGGAGGAGGTTCCCGACGTCACAGCCAGCGAGCTCATCGAGCTACGAGAGCGGCTGCATATGTCTCGCCCGGTATTCGCTATGTACCTGCGCACCAACCCCAGGACGCTGGAGAACTGGGAGCAGGGCCGCGCCAAGCCCAACGCCCAGGCGAAGACCCTAATTCGTCTGGTTCAGAAATACCCCGAGACCATCGAGCATCTCGCATCCCTCAGCTGACCCCAGTGGAGCTTCCCCCATACTGGGTCTATGCTAGAGATCTGATGTATCCAGGGAGGGAAGCCCATGGCCCTGAAATCACTTCTGGCCCGAGCTGTCGCAGCTGGCAATAAGGCACATCAACAGAGCCAGCAGGACGGCTGGTCCGATGGATGGCACACCCGGGCGAGCACAGCGGAGTCGTTGCGCGTGCTGCGTGACTCCACCGCCGATGCGGCCAAGTCTACCGCCCATACCGCCACCACCCAAGAAGGATGGCGGCGGATTGCTCGTGGTGCCGGGAAAGTAGCCGGTGGTGCCGCCATGATGGCCGGTGGCGTGGCTCAGGGAGTTATGAGCGCCTCTGCTGGGAGCGAGTGCTCTCATGTCAGCGACCCATGGAATGCCAATACCAATGATCCCCGCACTGACCGCATAGTAGGGCTGTATTACGACCATACTGGCGCTCCCATTGATTGTCTCGGCAACCCTTTGTACGAAGACTAGATACCACCTCTCCTAACCGAGCAGGTGATCACCTTGATGGACTGCGGCGCCGATACCATCAGTGCGGCGCGCACTACATGCTCGCCTATCCCATCGAAGCCTGCCCGGCTCTTCTATAAGTTGCACATCAACTGCTCAGGCGATAACGGCTATCAGCTGGCCATCGAGTGGGGAAGCCCGGACGAGATTATCCCGTAGCGGCCATACTGGCGTGAAGACGAATTGATCTAGGAGCGTTCAGGATGAGCAAGGTGAAACTTTTCGGGCACATGTGGATTGCCCGCAACCTCACCGAGGTCGAGGTCAGGAAGTTATGCGGCTTTCTTACTCTCGGCCTCCGACACCTCGATGCCTACCAGTACAGCATGGAAGTCACGCCAGTCTATGAGTCAGCCATCTCCCGTATGGAAGTGCCTAGCTTGCCTATCGTGAAGATGGCACGACAGGATCACGTCAACAGCTTTTTCGAGGAAGGCAAACTTCAACTCGGCTCATTCGAATACTACAGCCGCCATGACCACGGTGAAGTCGGCGACAAGCTGGAAGGGGACGTCGTCCTGCTCGCCGAAAGGGAAAACTTCACCACTGCTGGGCGGTTCGCCGGAGGCTTCGACCACTACCTACTGTGCACGTACCGAGGAGATCCGGATCCCGAAACGCTGGCGAAATTCGAGTATGACAGCGGCTTTATCATCCGAGACCCAGCGGGCTTCGCCACTGCGATACAGCGAGCTCTAGGTGCACATGGCCATGAATATGCCAGCTGCGTGTATAGCCCTCACAAAGCGCTGCGTGGGAAAGTACAGCCAGGCTTCAGCATCGACCGCATCGATCACCGCACCATCGAGATGATCAGCTCCGCGCGACACTTCATCAAACCAGATCGATTCGCTCACCAGCGAGAGTTTCGCTTTACCTGGGGGATGCCTTACGACGTCAGCGAGCCATTTATCGTGACCTGTCCAGAAGCCGTCCAATATTGCGAGCGCCTGCCCTCATGAGTGACAGCTGGAGGCCCTGGAGCGATGGGTCGAGCCGCTGATTGAGAAGCTCAGCCCCACCGAGCCCCGCCATCTCGCCCGCCTGGAGGCCCACGACCTGCGTATCAGTCAGCTGGAGCGCATCAAGGCCCTGCAAAATCCCGACGGTAACACCTCCCTACCTGCCTCAAACCGCCCTTAGCGACCAGGCCCGCAGCATCCGCCAGCGCGCCATGTTCGCCAAGCGCCCCACCGCATGCTCCCTGAAAATGAAGGCCGGCCCCAATGCCACTGCGGTCGGCCGCGTGACGCGCATCGCATGCGGCCATCAGCTCGACCTGCGCAATCGCGTCGAGCCCGGCGGCCCCATGCCCAACTGAAGTGGCCCCCGCCCCCCTCTCCGGCTGGAAGCCCGAAATCGACGCCACTTCCTGGCTGATCACCGAGGTCACCCAAGATCTGGCCGACACCGCCATACTAACTCGCTGCGGTTTGAAGTTGTGATGGGATGAAAGGAGGCGGCAACCTCATGAAACGCAAGGTTTAATCAAGAAACTGCGGCCAAAATAGCTGATCTCCAAGGTTGATCTACCTATGCAGTGGGCCTATAGTCCACCACACTTAAAGACAGCATAAGACAGTAGAACGAACCGGCGATGCACCGGTCACAGGGCGAGAGGAACTCGGGGAGGGAGCCATGACGGCACTCGTTGGTATTGGGCTGTACAGCCCCAAGCAGGCAGAGAGGCTCATCGGAGTCGAAGCGGACAAGATCCGCCGCTGGCTGCTGCGCGATACCTCACCCCTCGGCCCGCTCTGGCACCCTGAGCCCGAAGCCCTGGGTGCCGAGGACACCCTCAGCTTCCGGGACCTTCTGGAAGTCCGAGCGGTGGCGCAGTTCCGCGAGTACGTCACCATGTCCGCGATTCGCGAAGCGCTCGCTAGCCTACGTGACTACCTCGAACGCGATTATCCGCTGACCCATCCTCGGCTTCTCACCGATGGCAAGGCGGTATTCCTGCGGCACCTTGAGGAGAACGGTATAGAAGCCCTGACCGACCTCGGCAAACGCCAGGCCGTCTTCCCCGACGTCATTTTCCCCTCTCTGCTGAAAGGTATCGAATTCGATGCCAGCGAGAATCCTGTCCGCTGGCATCCCGCCCCCCAAGACCCTAGCATCGTGATCGACCCGAAGCTCGCCTTCGGCAAGCCGATCGTCCTCCCTTGCCACATGTCGACCCATGCCATCTACAGCGCCTTCCAGGCGGAAGATGGCGATGCCGAGGCCGTGGCAAGGAACTTCGAGATCTCACTGGATGAGGTGAATCGCGCCGTTAACTTTGAAAAAAGGATAGCGGCAGGTGCACTTCTTCATTGACGAAAACCTAAGCCACCGCATCGCCAACGCCCTTCATCACCTCGCTCAGCTGCGCACTGAAAAGCACAGCGTTGTTCATGCCCGCGAGTTCAATGCCCGTCCTGGTGTTCCTGATCAGGAGTGGCTGGAGCGCCTTCAGCAGGAAGGCAACTGGGTGATTCTCTCAAAGGATCGGTTCAAGAAAGGCGACCCAGAGCGGCTGGCTTTTGAGAACGCCGGACTGACCATCATCAACCTGGGAAAGGACTGGAGCCGGCGCAAGGTGTGGGATACGGCTATCCAGTTGATCCGATGGTGGCCGACTATTTCCAAGGAAGTCACCCAGACGAAAGGCCCCATGCTCTACGAGCTCCCCTGGGGGATGTCCGGCAAGCTCAAAGGCCGCAAGCTACCAAAACCTTAGTAAAGCCCCGACCATTCCTACCCCAGTTTCCCACCAGAGCCGCTCGCTTGGGTTTGGCTGCCACCCTTCTGCCCGGCACTTTGAGATGGAGATGTGGACTGGGTCACGCTCCGCCCCAAGGAGTCACCAACTTTCATCCCTGACCACCCCAGCACCGCCACCCACAGCGTCGGCAGCACCAGAAACATCATTCCCTCCACGAACTGCAGCACCATGCGGTCGTAGAGGTTGTTGGCGGCGGAGAGCCAGCTCAGCTTGGCGGCGTCGCTGCGGTAGAGCAGATCCACCAGGTTGGCGTTGATCCAGCGGGCGAGCTCCCACCAGAAGGTCAGGAACCACATGGCGAAGAGCCCAAAGGTGGCCATGCCGGCGACCTTGAAGCTGTAGCTGGAGATAACCATGACGAAGGGCAGGCAGATGATGACGGCCATCACCAGGATGCCCTGCACCATGGGCAGCGCCTGTTTGAGCATATCCATGCCGGCCTGGAAGGGCAGGATCGACAGGGTGCCGCCAATCGCCGAGCCGGCGGTGACGGTGGCATCCCAGAAGCTGCTGCCACCATCCAATCCTCGAAAGCCCACCACGGCCTGATCCAAGTTGCCGCTGGCTGCACCCGAGCGGGGGCTAACCAGGCGCCGTATCACGTAGTCCTCGGCGTCACTGCCGGTGAAGACGCTGCGGAAGTCGTCCCAGAACCCCGTGCTCACCTCATCATGCAGCCGGGCCCTCAAGCCAACGCTTTCGGCTGACCACCACTCCTGGCAGGAGGGGTAGCCCGGCATCCCCGGGCCGGTGTTGGGCCGGGAGACATCCCGGCTGGCATCGTAGGGGAAGCCAGTGATAGGCCGCCCGGCGTAGAAGCTGTCGTAGTAGCCGGGGGTGGTCTGGAAGTAGGTCGAGCCAATCCAGTCCACGTCCATGGCCCGGTTCGCCTCGATGCTGCCGCCCTCCTGCAGCAGCCGGTTTCGCGCAGGGCCGAAGCACTGGCGCTGGAACTCTCCCACCTCCTGTTGCAGCCCCGGGTCTTCAATGCTGTGCAGGTCCAGCTCCATGCGGATGGACTCGAAGTCCGTCGAGCAGGGAATAGCGTGAACGGCCGCCGCTGTGACCCCGTGGGATACCGCATGCACCCCCGCCCACCACAGCGGCATCCTGGCCTGCTGGCCTCCAATAGAATTCTCGGTGGCTCCAAACGCCCCCTCGGACCAGCCGCCGGAGGCGAACTGGCGGGTCCCGCACTCCAGCGAACGGCTCTCGTCGACATCGGCGGTGGCCAGCTGGACCTGCAGCAGCGGCAAACAGGTGAAGGCATAGGCCAGAATCATGGCGTAGAGCCGGGTCTCGATGCGATTGACCGTGAGGATGCCCTTGGTCCCGGCCTCGTCGCCCTCCTGCCGGGCCTTGAACCATTCGGAGAGCACCAGGGTAATGAACGGCACCGCGACGATGCCGGTGCCCACCATGACGTTCCAGATGGCGTTGTTGATGATCCAGCCCAACAGCGTCATGGCGTTGGCGAAGTAGTCGAACACCACCAGCGGCGCGGTAAGCAGGCCTCCCATCAGGCACCTCCCAGTTGGTTGACCAGGTTGATGACCTCCAGCAGCACCAGGATGCCCAAGGCCATCAGCTCAAGCCTTCTGAGCTTGGCGAGTGCCTGCCGACCGTCGTCATGATCTCGGCGCAGCCGCGCCACCGCCCGGGGGCGCACCTTACGCCACCAGACCAGGGCTAGCGCGGCGTAGAGGCTCAGCCTCCAGGCCAGTAGCCACGGCCAGGCGGCCTGCCAGGCGCTATGGTGGGCCTCGAGCCCACCCAGCAGCCGCACGCTGATCACCAGAATGATCCCGCTGAGCAGGAACATGGCGATCAGCACCGCGATGGCGACCAGCAGCGATGGCCAGCGACCGGGGCTCACCCAGGAGAAAGCGCGCCGAGCCATCAGTCGCTACCCTCCTCGCCGGCAGGACGGCCACGACCATCCAGAGCCGCATCCGGCCGGAAGGTCTCGCCCTGTGACGCTCCCTGGCTGCGCCGAGCGGCTCGCTCCAGGGCGATGCCGGCAGCGCTGTTGCCCAGCGCCTGGCGGATCTCCATCTCGGAGCGCAGCGACTCAATATCCCGATCCAGAGCCACCAGCTTGCGATCCAGCGCCGACATGCCCTGCTCGTTGTCGGCGATGCCCGGGTCACTGCTGCCGGCCAGCAGCAGCCGGCGCGCCCACAGCGCCTTAGTCAGCGTCCGGGCCAGTGCCATCTCGCCACTCAGGCGATGGATCAGCAGCGAGGCCTCGGGATCGGTGCGCAAGGACTCGATCACCCCACGGGACACGGTAAGGCCGTCACCGGCGGAGACCTGGCGCAGGTTCTCCGGGGTCAGCGGCTCGCTGCCGTCGACCAGACCCAGGAGCTTGCCGTAGACCTCCTGCTGCTCACGCTCAAGCTCGCGCACCAGCCCCGTTCCGGCCTGGGTTTCGCTGCGCTCGCAGCCGTCGCAGGTGCGAATCGACTGCTCGCCGATCACCGCCTGGGTCCACTCGGCGGCCTCCTCTGGGCTCTGCCAGACCGTGCACATGCCGCCTAGACAGCTTCCTCCCGTCCCGCTGCCTGACCCCGAGCCGCCACCGCTCCCACCGGAAGTGCCGACTAACCCGCCGCCGCCGATCCAGCTGCCTTCGTTGGTGGCCACCGACCCCCAGCCGCCTCCGCCACCCGGGATGGGTGCCGTGCTGGTGGTATCGGTACGCCCATGCAGCAGGTTGTAGCCAGCGCGTGCAGTGTCCTCTACCACACGAATTGGCGCCTGACTCTGGCCACCGCGGCGCTGGCCTCCCACCCAGGTCACGCCCTGGTTGCCACCGGACTGGTCGACCTGCTCCTGCGCCGCGACGACATCGGCGTTGGACTGGGCCGCGCTCTGCCAGCTCTCAGCCATGGCCACCTGCTGCCATCCCTGGCCAGTGACCATATCGGCCATGCGCTCGGACATCTTGCGGCAGGACATCGACGCCCGGTCGAAGTCCACCCGCCCCTGCAGCACGCCGTTGCTCAGCAGGTCATAGAGCCCCGGGTTGGCCCGCTGGATGACCATGGCAGGCAGCGAGGCCACCGCACTCTGGGCGTTCTGAACCACCGTCCCCATCAGGTTCTGGAAGCCGTTGGTGATGCCGTTGAGCTGGTTGGAGACCGTGGCGCCGATATCGAAGTTGCCGCAGGTGGCATTCATGTTCCAGCTGATGCCGATTCCACGGCTGTTGGGGTTGTAGCCCCGTCCGGCGGAGACGCTGAAAGGCGAGGCGCCGCCGATCTGGTAGTAAAGGGCATCGGCGGATTGCGCCTGAGCCTGGGCAGCATGGGTAGACAGCAGCCCCACCACCAGGGCACTGGCCAACGGCGCAAGGGCGAAGCGTCGTATACGAGTTCCTTTCATCGGCTTCTCTCCTTCAGGGGACTGCATACAGCAGGGTCTGGCCGCGACGCTTGCAGCAACGATAGGGGAGCCACAACGACCAGGCGTAGTCACCGCCGGTATCCAGGCGGTCACCGTAAGTGTCGGTGACTCCACGGTCCGGCCACACCCGACAGGATTTGCTCATGCCGGGCGTCAGGCGCTGCCAGCGATGAGTAGAGGGGTCACCCTCCTTGACCGGCCCGGGCGGCCAGTAGCCGTCGAGGCTGGAGGCCACCAGCGGCGTGTAGACGTGAGGCTGCCCCGTGCGAGTGACGATGTCGGCAGAGCGCTGGGCAGTGGTCGCCGCGGTCTTGTAATCATGCACCTGGGTCAGGAAGCCGCTGCGCGGATAGACGTTGCCCCACAGGTCGCCGGGCTGGCCCAGCTCACGCATGCCGGGCGTGAGAGCCTCCGGGTAGAGCGACTCGGGAATCCCGCTGCGCCACGCCAGGGCGTCCAGGGTCGAGAGGTGGTAGGGCTGGAAGGGCGTCGCTGCCCCAACACAGGTCATGCCGAAGGCGCTGGCGAAGCTGCTGAAGGCGCTGCCGGCCGGGTGGCCGATGGCGTCCACGTTCTTGAAGCGCAGGTGCTCATGTCGCGCCCGGTTGGCATCCGAGGTGCTCTGCCCGCCTGCCAAGGCCTTACCCAAGGGTGGCGAGAGGGTGGCCACTTCCCACCACGGGTTGTCGCCAGTGTTCTCGTAACTGGAGACCACCAACTCGGGGATGTAATGACGCACCTGCACCGAGGTGCGTATCGAGCAGCCCGACCAGGAACAGTTGAGCCAGACACAGATGCCGATGACCTGATAGTCCAGGCATTGAGTAGTAATCGACGACGCCACAATCTCTGGTGTTGTTAGCGCCTGGGCGGGCCTCTCAATTACGCCCAGGCTCAGCACAGCGCCAATCAACAGAGCGCCCAAGGTCCTGTAGCGCATCATGGGCGGCTCTCCTGACTCAGCAGGCGATCGGCTTCGTTCAATGCCTGCGCGACGTCCGGCTGGCCGTAAATCACATGGCGACCATCGATCACCACGGCGGGCACTTTCTCGACACCCAGCTGCCAGGCCCTGGCCAGCCCGAGATAGCTGTCGGCATAGCGGTCAGCAGTTTCCTGCCACGCGGGCGTGGTCATGCGCTCGCGCATCAAGGCCGCCGCAAGTTCAGGATCAGCAGGAAGGTCTTGCGACAGCTCGGCATCCAGGCGACCGGGCGCATCGAGTTCGATCACTGCCACGCCCGAGGGCACGTTGACAGCCGGCTCCCCGGCAGTGGTGAAGACTTCGATGGCTGGGTCAGCTAGTGAGGGGCCAGCCAGGCATGCACATAGCCCAAAAGCAGCCAGCCAGCGGCATGATTGGCGTCTCTCCATGCTTGCCACTCCAGTAGAACAAGGAACTGGCACAGCATTACGGAGTCGACTTTGAGCTGCATCAGGAAATGTTAACTCGACCGCAGGGTGTTTTCTGGGACAGCAGCCCAATATCCCAGCGCACCCATCATCATGCTGGCAACTGCCACAGCTCCGGTTAATTGAAGAGATCCATTGATTCAAATCACGACAGCCACCATACTTGCTGCCAACACTCACCCAACACGAGTAAACGCATGTCCATTCTCAACACCTACATCCAGAAGGAACAGCAGCTCAAGCAGCTCCAGGAAGAGCTCGACAGGCTGAAGAACGATGATCGCCTCAAGGCCGAGCTAGAGTTCAAGGACAAGCTCGAGGCCCTGATGCGCGAGTTCGACAAGTCAGCCGCCGATGTCATCAAGCTGCTGAACCCACAGCCGGCTGCTGCCAAGGCCTCCGGCACCACGAGCACCGGCCGCGCCAAGCGCAAACTGAAGATCTACAAGAACCCGAACACCGGTGAGGTCGTCGAGACCCGCGGCGGCAATCAGAAGACGCTGAAGGCGTGGAAAGAGGAGTACGGAGCCGAGACCGTTGAGGGTTGGCTGGTGAAGACTGAGGACTAAGTTTTGCTACCCTGCCTGCCGAGAGCGTCGCAGGCAGGGATAGTTGCAGCTACGAAATTCATCTTTTATCGGCTGATGCGCAAAACCTTAACCGCAGGCACTTAACAGGCTGCAATCAAGCCACCATACTTCTCTCTTGCATCAACAAAGCTTCCTCTAAAGCAGTAACAACCAACTTGACTTTACCGATCCACTCTTCGACATCAGCCTCATCTATTTTCTTAAAAATAAATTCCATATAAGCCTTCTTCGATTTATCTCTAATTGAGAAAAATACAATATCACCACCAGCATCCGGAACCCAGCTTTCAAACCATGACTTCTCAGTCTCATAAGCCTGAAAAACCCACTCTTGAGGGAAAATAGATTCAATTGCCATACGCCCTGGTATTAAAACATAGTCTTTCTGTGCATTATAGCCACCTTTTTTCCCATAAAACCCTTCCAGCTCCTTAACAGCTTTAACACCTGCGTCATCTCCATCGAAAAGCGAGACCAATGCAGTTTCTTTTCTTATAAGATGATAGTTTGCCTTCAAAAACCCCTTAAGGTCAGTGACTCCTGTAAACTCTCTTAACTGAACCTCACCAGCTCTTAGGACTGGAAAAGGATCGGGAGAGACTCCCTCCGTAGCGCCTAATACTTTCTCTATGTAAAGCCTATCTGTCTCACCCTCAAAGAAGATATTCTTTTTTGACAGGCCAAAGTAGTCTGAGAATTTAACACCTAAAGAGCAACGTATGCTTTCTGTTGCCTCAATATGTGAAGAATATGGATTTATTATGGTATTCAAATCTTTCCCAAGAGATACGCCCTGCACTTTATTTATATTGGAGGGGATAAAATTGATAGCATGAGTAGTTTTAACAACCGTGGAAATTCCGGCCAGCTGATCGATGACCCTAGAGCACTTCTCAGCCAAACTTGGATGCATAAATGTTTCGGGCTCCTCAAGCAGCCATATCACCATCTTCTTGCTCTGCTGCTCAGTAATCCACTTAAATGAAGACAACAATATAGCTGCCTGAAGCCCCATACCCTTCTCAAAAATCGAGCTACTATTTTTATCTTTCACATATAGATCCAGGCCAGAAATAAAATCTTCCATTACCTTTCCTGGATACTCCATTGATGTCTCAACATCATGAATCCCATTTGCAGAAAGCATATCATTCATACTATCCGTCAAATTAGAAATACTATCTCTTATTTCATAATCATATTTCTCCAGGACGGTAACAACTTTGCGACGAACAAACGGGGTGACAAACTCATGGTAAAGCTCCTCTATAGACTTATTGGAAGGAATGTAATACCATTGGAATTGATCTAGCACAGATGAAACAAACTGCTTCTGCGCCACTGAAAACTGCGCCTGTTTATCTTTGGGCCTTTTCATCCCAGGATATACCTGATAGACCGCCTTCGACCCATTAAAATAAACATTTATCGAGAACTCTCTCTTATCTTCAGTCGCAACACCAAGCATTTCTTTAAGCTTTTCAAGCTTATCGAATATTTCTGAATGCTCCCCCTCAGGATCGCCAGAAAAAGTACAAGTTATACTTGTTTTTACGTTTCTTTGACCATAAGGGAGGTCTCTCTCAACTCTGTAATCGTACTCATTGTCATACCCGGTAAAAAAAGCCATTATGGCTAGTAGCGTGTTAGTTTTCCCAGAATTGTTTGGCCCAACCAACGTTAGCTCATCGCCAACCACTACTTCCTGCTCAACTGTAATTGTGCGGAAAGATTTTATTCTAACGCTTTTTATCTTCAAGCCCACTCGGAGTCTGTCAACATAGTTGGCATATGAAATAGTTCTGGCTCTTTAAAACCCTGCTGCCTGCGGCACTGGGTCCCGCTCGGGATTCAGGTGCACGATCTCAGGCAGGCTGAGCTTCCGGATGTCACCCGACCAGCGCTCCGGGTGACGCTGCTTCGCCGCCTCGAAGACCTCCCGGCGCTGGGCCAGGATGCCTTTGGCCTCGCCGTTATGACGCTGGCTCGGCGTGACGTAGCGAAGGGCGCTGTGCCGGTGCTCGTGGTTGTACCACTCGGTAAATTGCTGAACCCAGTCCTGAGCCTCGGCCAGGGTGGCGAAGCCGTCAGCGGGGAA